>NZ_CP015193.1:0-1200000 GCF_002214605.1 Thermococcus chitonophagus
CAGCCTTAACATAACCCACTGGGGTAGAGTAATAAACACGAAGATCCTCAACCCTAAGCATACTCATCCTCACTCCCTCCTCAAACGAGGATTAAACACCTCATCCAACCCCGTATTGATGAGGTAAAGCCCAGTGATCAAGATAGCTATGACCAATCCTGGAGGTATCGCCCACCACCAGTAACCGAGGTTTATTGCATTCCAAAGCACGGCCTGTTGTAGCATAATTCCCAAAGACATTCCCCTAGTTGGCCCCAGACCTATGAAGTCAAGGCCAACTGCAGCTAGAATAGCCCCACCGAATTGGAGGATAAAAACCATAAAGATGTATGAGATCATGTTTGGCATTATTTCCTCAAAGATTATCTTAAAGTCAGATAAGCCTGCCAATTTAGCTAGATCAACGAATTCTCTTCTTTTGAGGGAGAGTGTTTGAGCTCTTACAGCTCTCGCGGTCCAGGGCCATGCTGTTAGGCCTATGATTACGCTCTCAATCCCAACTCCTCTGTACGGAAGGTAAGCGGCTATAATTATTAAGAGGGCCATTGTGGGAATTACAAGCATTATGTTGGTTATCATCATCAAGAGCTCATCTATCCATCCTCCCTTGTAACCCGCAATGAAACCCATTAACAGTCCAATTATGGTAGCTAAACCACCCGCGAATAACCCTATAAAAAGGGAGGATCTCAAACCGTAGACCAACTGGGCGAATATATCTCTTCCAAAACTGTCAGTTCCCAGGTAATGTTTAACCTTAACAACGCCGTCCGGTGTGTATATCTCCCCAATCTCCCCAGGCTTTAGGGCAGGCAGTGAGGGCTTTGGAGCTATTTTATTCCCAAACTTCACGGGATAATAGCCAAGGTTATCGAATGGTGTCAAGTAGGGACCAACAATAGCGAAAACTACAAAGAACAAAACTATGAAAATGCCAACCTTAAATTTCCTATTCCTCCACGCGATTCTCAAGGTTTCACCCGTGAACTTCATTCAAGCTCCCTCCATGTAAGCAGATCTTACTCTGGGATCCACAACCGCGTACAGGAGATCAATTAGGAAGTTGGCAACTAGGACGTTCAATATTATCACCAAAAAGCACCCCTGAATCAGGAAGTAGTCTTGGTTAAGTATGCCCTGCATCAGTACGTAACCAATCCCAGGATAAGAGAAGACAACCTGAACTGTAACGTTCCCAGCCACTATAAGGCCCAACTGCAGTGCCAGACCGGTAATTTGGGGCAACATTGCGTTCTTGAATGCGTGCTTCATTATCAGCCTTTCCGAGGCTCCCAAGCTCTCCAAGTATCTAGCGTAGTCAGCCTCTATTTCATATATTATCATGTTTCTCATTCCAATAGCCCAACCTCCAAGCTGAACAAGGAATAGGCTGAGAAACGGGAGGAACCAGTGGTGTAGGTAGTCTTTAATGAAAGTCCAACTAAGGGAGGGAATTATTCCATAGCTGTAAGCACCGGCTATGGGGAACCAACCTAACTTGACGGAGAATAGATATGCCAATAGGATAGCAAACCAGAAGTAGGGAGATGCTTGAAGGAAGTAAAATATGGGCATCAGATAAGAGTCAAGCTTTCTATTTTTACCTGCCAAAGCTCCAAGCCAATTACCAACTATCCAACTCGCTACGATGGATGGAACTAAGAGGGCCAAGTCATAGGGTAACGCTTCCTTAATTATTTGAGCCACAGGCTTTGGATAATAGTAAATGCTTATTCCCAAATCACCATGAAGAACGGCCTTCCAGAAGGTTATGTACTGAACCCATAAGGGCTTATCCAGTCCAAAAGCCTGCATAAAATAGCTGTGTAAGTATTTAGTTACATCAGGTAACGTGGCAAACCTGGAGAGAAGAACTGCTATCGGATCACCGGGCATTAGACGGGGGATTATGAAATCTATCGTTACCGCGAATATGAAAGTTAATATGTATATTATGATTTTCCTTACTAAATATCTCCTGATCCCACTCATCCTTAAGTCCTCCTTGAAGTTAGTAGAATTAAAAGAAAAGAAAATTATTTCCGCCTTCTCAGGAAGAGTGGAATAGCAGCAAGCCCTATTATAGCTGCTGGACCACAGATGCCTCCTTCAGTTGCTGTCGTAGTTGGTGACGATTGTGATTGTGTGGTTGTTGGGGTTTCAGTTATCTTCTCTGTCTCAGTCTTGACCACGGTTTCCGTAACAACTACCGTCTGGGTCTTCTCCTTAACGGTCTCAGTAGACTTCTGCGCTGGCTTGATTCCGAGCAAGGTCTTTAATCCACCCATCTGCCAGTAGCCCTGCCAGGTTATTGGGAATGCATATGGATTGTGCTCGGTTGGCCAGTTGGTCCAGTATTGAGTGCTAGCCTCGAACCATGCACCGTTGTAGACGAGCGGGATATAGGGTAGATCCTTGAGGAATATCTCCTGGAGTTCATGATAGTATTGGAGCTTCTTGTTCTCGTCTTTCTCTATGTTAATCAGGTGTAGTAACTCAGCGACTTTCTCATTCTTGTACCTACCCCAGTTTCCTGAATAAGTTGGCTTTCCAATTGGGGTAACTCCTGGATACAGGAGCCAGTTGAACCATTGCCATGGTGTTGCATAGACTTGGCTTCCGAAGTTGTTTATTGCCATCTCAAACGTTCCCTTAGTTAGATCCTCATAGTACTTGCTAAAGTCCGGGAACTTGGGCTCAACCCTAATTCCAACTAATCCTAGTTGCTCACTTATTATCCTCGCCATCTCCATCCAGTCAGTCCATCCATACGGCACGATGATAGTCAACTTAAGGGGCTTTCCGTCTGGGAACTCCCTGTATCCATCTCCATTCACATCCTTGAATCTCAACTTATCAAGAATCTCATTGGCCTTCTTGGGATCATAAGTGAAACCGTATTTCTCAACTGCTTCCTTGTAGTAGATCTTCTTGAATGCAGGATATTGGATTAACAACCCTGTAGGGTCTGCAGGCGTCACCTGATTTTGGGAAGCTCTGGCCGCTATCTCCTTTGGGTTAATTGCATAAGCTATAGCTCTTCTAAACTCTGGGTTGTTAAGTGGGGGTTTTTGATTATTAAGGAATAGAAACGCTGTATTAGCAGGCAAGTGGTAGGGGGCTTTGTCAAACCATGTCACAATTCCATACTTACTCTTAACATCAGGAACTCCCGGAATGAAGAAGTTGCTCCAGTCCAAATCTCCTTTCACAAGCATTGATAGTGCTAGGTTATTACTGTAAACTATTACATAGACTATATACTTGGGAGCAGGTTTTCCAAAGTACTTTATACCCCACCACTTGTCATTCCTAATGAAAATTGCCCTCATCTGATCTCTCTTGTAAAGCTTATACATTCCCGATCCAACTGGATTATCGGTATTCGCATAGTTTACCGGGTCTTTTATATTCTTCCAGATGTGTTCCGGCACTATAGGAATGTTATATAACCAGTACTTCCACTCTTCATAGTGGGGTTCCTTGAATATAAATTGCACAGTTCTATTGTCAATTACCTTCACTTCGCCAAGCCAGCTCCATATTGGAGAAAAGCTAATTCCTGGATATTTTTTAGCGAGTTCAAAGGTAAATTTAACGTCCTCAGCTGTTAGGGGCTTTCCATCTTGCCAAGTTAGGCCTTCTCTAAGCTTTATCTCGTAAACTGTATCATTTACCCACTTTCCACTCTCAGCTAGCCAAGGTTCAAGTTTGTCCCTTAATGGATCATATATGAACAGCGTTTCATAAATCAATCCTATTGTACCTGTAACTGCGGCCCAACTTACAAGTGGATTGAAGTTATTTGGCTGGCTCCAAAGTCCTCCTCCCACATATAGAGTCTCCGTTCTAGGAAGTTCCTCTTGGGCCATAACAGGCCCCAATAGGCTAATCAAGACGACTAAACCCAGGACTATAGACAGGGTTCTCTTCATGCATTGCCACCTCCACATTCCACACACCCAATAATATAAACAGAGTCACCAATTATAAAATAGCCCCTCCTACTTATAAGCTTTGTCCTAGATTATAAAGTTGGGAAATTAATTATAAATTTCCGGAAGTTTTATAAAATATGGATACGAATTATAAAGTAGAGAAAAACCAAGGAGGGATTTAGAGTTGCTTCCAGAGAACTTTCTCTGGGGAGTTTCACAGTCCGGATTCCAGTTTGAAATGGGGGACAGACTGAGGAGGCACATTGATCCAAACACAGATTGGTGGTACTGGGTAAGAGATGAATATAATATCAAAAAAGGACTAGTAAGTGGGGATCTTCCCGAAGACGGTATAAATTCATATGAATTATATGAGAGAGACCAAGAAATTGCAAAGGATTTAGGGCTCAACACATATAGGATCGGAATTGAATGGAGCAGAGTATTTCCATGGCCAACGACTTTTGTCGACGTGGAGTATGAAATTGATGAGTCTTACGGGTTGGTAAAGGATGTGAAGATTTCTAAAGACGCATTAGAAAAACTTGATGAAATCGCTAACCAAAGGGAAATAATATATTATAGGAACCTAATAAATTCCCTAAGAAAGAGGGGTTTTAAGGTAATACTAAACCTAAATCATTTTACCCTCCCAATATGGCTTCATGATCCTATCGAATCTAGAGAAAAAGCCCTGACCAATAAGAGAAACGGATGGGTAAGCGAAAGGAGTGTTATAGAGTTTGCAAAATTTGCCGCGTATTTAGCATATAAATTCGGAGACATAGTAGACATGTGGAGCACATTTAATGAACCTATGGTGGTCGTCGAGTTGGGGTATTTAGCCCCATACTCAGGATTCCCCCCGGGAGTCATGAATCCAGAAGCAGCAAAGTTAGTTATGCTACATATGATAAACGCCCATGCTTTAGCATATAGGATGATAAAGAAATTTGACAGAAAAAAAGCTGATCCAGAATCAAAAGAACCAGCTGAAATAGGAATTATATACAATAACATCGGCGTCACATATCCGTTTAATCCGAAAGACTCAAAGGATCTACAAGCATCCGATAATGCCAATTTCTTCCACAGTGGGCTATTCTTAACGGCTATCCACAGGGGAAAATTAAATATCGAATTTGACGGAGAGACATTTGTTTACCTTCCATATTTAAAGGGCAATGATTGGCTGGGAGTGAATTATTATACAAGAGAAGTCGTTAAATACCAAGATCCCATGTTTCCAAGTATCCCTCTCATAAGCTTCAAGGGCGTTCCAGATTATGGATACGGATGTAGACCAGGAACGACGTCAAAGGACGGTAATCCTGTTAGTGACATTGGATGGGAGGTATATCCCAAAGGCATGTACGACTCTATAGTAGCTGCCAATGAATATGGAGTTCCTGTATACGTAACAGAAAACGGAATAGCAGATTCAAAAGATGTATTAAGGCCCTATTACATCGCATCTCACATTGAAGCCATGGAAGAGGCTTACGAAAATGGTTATGACGTGAGAGGATACTTACACTGGGCATTAACCGATAATTACGAATGGGCCTTAGGGTTCAGAATGAGGTTTGGCTTGTACGAAGTAAACTTGATAACCAAAGAGAGAAAACCCAGGAAAAAGAGTGTAAGAGTATTCAGAGAGATAGTTATTAATAATGGGCTAACAAGCAACATCAGGAAAGAGATCTTAGAGGAGGGGTAGGGAGGTGTAAATAAGTGAAAACAATTGCCGTTGATGAAGAAACATGGGAAGCAATAAAAAAACTAAAAGCAAAACTCGACGCAAAATCATACAGTGAAGTTTTAAAGAAGCTAATTGAAGTATGGCATTTGGTAGAATTGGATATGAAAGCAGAAAAAGTAGCATTAGACGAAGATGAAGCAGACTTAGTTCTTTCTATCCTCAAAGACAGAGAGAAGTACTATTCGCTCAAAACAAAAGGAGGAACATATAATGAAAAGACTACCTCAAAGAATAGCATTTGACCCTCCTTCCTTTATCCAAATAACAAAAAAGCAAAATAAAGAATTGTTAGAATTCATCTTAGCAGAATTTGATGTTTATATTCCAATCCCCACTCTCCACGCATACTTACTGGCCAAGGCCTTTAAAGAAACGGAACTAAAAAGGGAGATAGAGGAATTAAGGGAAGTCTTTCACATTATAGATATAGATGACAAAATAATTGAACAACTTGCTGAACTTGATGCCGCATTAATTAAAGAAGGCATTTTCATGAAATTTGATGACCTTTTGGTTGGTGTTTCTGCCATAGTCACTAATTCACTCCTAGTTGTAAGTATGGAGCCAGCAAAATTTTATCCATTACGAAAATATGGACTAGATATAATAGGATTTGAAAAATTCCTAGAAGAAGTTAGTACCTTAGCAAGAGAAGAAGCAAAGAAAGAGAAAATTTTGATCTCCTGATTAATCGTGCTAATGACAATGCCAGATTCGAAAACATTTTAAGGCCATTGACATACCCCCGAAGGGGTTTCGCCATGAGGAGGGATCGACTTTGCTAAACTTCCAAGATCTGCTATTCTAGTGTTGCAAGCATTAGAGAAACCTATGTCTTCTAAGGAATTAGCAAAAGCAACTAATCTTTCTGAAAGGACGGTTCGATATGCTCTAAAGGTTTTGAAGGATTCAGGCATTATCAGAGAAATATACCTTCTTGAAGACGCCAGAAAGAGGTTGTACACAGTTAACCCAGGGTTCAAGCTAGAGCAGGGACAAGACGGTATCGAAATTAGTGCACTCTAGCTCTTCCTCAAATTTTATGCCCAGTTTAAGAATCTCTTCAGGAGTTATTATTCCATCCCCATCCTCAACATTTATTCCTGGGCAATTCTCGTCGTAATAGAGCCAGTACTTAACACCGTTGAACTCTATTGGTTTTTCACCTTCAACACCAAGGGGCCTCCTAGACACCATAAATGGATAGATCCTGCAGATGAGAGGTCTGTGTGGGTGAACTTTGCACTTACCCGTCTCGGGATCGTGGAAGATACAGCCAAGATCCCACTCCCTAACCGAAAGGACAAACTTCACCTTCCCGTTCTCTATTGAGAATGTTAAGAATTCCTGGGGATCGTAGCCGGCTTTAACTAGCCTTTCGATGTCTTTGTACGTTAGGTAGACATGCCTACCCCTGCAACATTCAAGGCAGAAAAGACACTTGAACTTAACAGGCTTAAGGAATGGCTTAGGCTTGAACCTCAAGCTCTGTCCTCCTTAGCCTTTTCTTGAGCAACTATTATCAATCCCTGCCCCAGGAGAAACATCGCATAGCCGAACTCATTTCTCTCCTTGTACTTCGAATCTATCATCTCCATTATCCTGCTAACGCTGTCAAGCTTTCCCTCCAAGAGAAGGAGAATCTGCTTTGTTACGAACATCTTTATTTCTTTAGCCTTCCATTCTGGGATTCCAATGGCTTCATTAACCGTTTCACTATCATGCTTGAACTCCATACCGAGCACCACTTGAGGTTCGTTCCTGGGTTTATCACCTTTTCTAGTCAAGTGTTAAGGTGGGCATCAAACTTATCGCTCTTTCCGTAGTCTGCGTAAGCCCTGTCGAGCCTCTTGCTTACGTAAGGCCCATCCTTCCTGTAGCCGAATCTACGGTAGTACTCCCTAACCCCAACTCCGCTTATCACGAGAATCTTCTTCGCATCGAACTCCTCCCTCGCTATCCTTTCAGCCTCAGCCAACAGCTCCCTGCCGTAGCCCCTGTGCTGCCACTCGTACTTAGGCTTCTCCCCGATTGGGACCAAAGGACCATAAACATGGAGCTCCCTTACTATAGCTGAAGGACAGCAGTTTATCTCCTTCCTGTGAGCTTTTTCGCTTGGAATCCTCAAACGGAGGAAGCCAATGAGGATGTCGTTCTTTACGTCCTCAAAGCTGAGGAATATCTCCGTTCCGCCTGCAGCCTCGTAATCTTCCCTCAGCAGCTTGATATGTTCGACTTCAGGAATCTTACCGAACTTCTGCATCTGATGCCCAACCTCCCTGAACCTTATCTCCCTCGGCCTTATTCCCCTCCTGATTAGTTCCTCAAAGACGAGTTGCCCAAGGTTGGAGTGCTTAACCCCCGCAACTATCAGGTGAGCGGGAATGTCCCTCTGGATCCTCATAACCCTGACCCACTTCGGGAAGATCTTATAGGCCTCAACCAATAGCTCAAGGGCTTCCTGGGTTGTGTATGGCCTGTAGAGGCCAGCTTTGTACCAAGCGTATAAGGGGGCATCCCTAGTCACTAGGGTGGGATATATTTTGAGCATATCAGGCCTGAACCTTGGATCCTCAAAGATAGTTTTGAAGGTATACAGATCCCTCTCGAAGTTGCTCCCAGGAAGGCCGGGCATTATGTGGTAGTTAATCTTCAGCCCGGCATCCCTCAACAGCTGCGTGGCCTTAACTATCTCATCGACCCCATGACCCCTCCTCGTCCTCTCGTGAATGAAGTTGAATATAGTCTGCACTCCAAGCTCAACCCTCGTCGTTCCAAAGGACAGCATTCTGTCTATCTGCCTCTCGAAGGCCCAATCCGGCCTAGTTTCAATAGTCAAGCCAACCATCCTAACCTTAGCCTTCTCATTCTTTCTCTGTTCATCTTCAAGATAGTAGTAAGGCTTCCTGTGAGTCCTCTCCCAGGCCTTCTTAAACTTTGGATCCTCCTCAAATACGGACTTATCGTTTTGAAGGATGAGCCTTACAAGCTTCTCCTCAAGGTTCTCTATGTCCTTAAAGTAGGTAAAGTCGTTCATCGCCTTAAAGGCGCACTTAATGAACCATTCCTGATAATCCAAATCAACGGCAGGGAAAGTGCCTCCCTGGATTATCACCTCAACCTTATCAATTGGATGACCAATATCGTGGAGCTGCTTTAGCCTCGCCATCATTATTATGTATGGATGATACCCGTACTGAGCGGCCCTCAAGGCAGAAGGCTCCTTTCCAGTGTAGCTCTGGGGAGAACCAATGGAAGGACCCCCAGGGCAGTAGATACACCGACCATGAGGACATGGGAAAGGCTTCGTCATCATGGCAACTACGGCAACCCCGCTGATAGTTCTAGTGGGCTTCTTCTTTAAAAGATCTCTAAACTCCTCCCTTCTATCTTTAGGAAGCGCTCTCCAGATTTCAGAGTTCCTGGGTAAGCGTGGAAGATGATACTTCCTAGAGACCTCTATCTTGAGCTTGTTCAACTCCTCCCTATCCTTAATCTCGCCATTAAGGAGAGCCCTCACGATCTCCTCTACAGCCTTCTCAAACTCACCCATTGGAACACCTCTCAGCCCAAGTTAAGCATTAGCTTTAAAGTGTTTGTCTTACAACAAAAAGTTTAAAGTAGAATAACTTATCAGACTCTGAGGGATATCAATGAAGATGAAGATACTCGTTATATTATTTATGTTAGTTGTAGGGGTTGGTGGGTGCATCTCAACCGGAACTTTAACTGTAACACATCATTCACCTGAAAACACTACTACACAGCAGCCAACGACTACCAAGCTCGAGAAAGTCTGGGTGTATGTGAATAAATCCGAATATAATGCAACTATTCTGGTTCCGGTAAATATTGCAAAAGAAGTTGAAGAACTACTAGACAATATAACGATTGAACAGATAGACATCTCCGCAAAGGAGGAAGGTAGTGGAGCTGGATTCAGAGTGTATATATTGAAATTCCCCGAGGTTCCCGAGTCTATAAAGTTACGAGTAGATTTCAGCCCAGTACTCAATGGTACAATTGTAACATCAAACACTATCTCTTCGATTAGCATTGTTTACAGCGGAAAAGTTTACTCCGGAAATATTACGATAAAAAAGCCATTAAGGATAACTAAAGCAGATTATCAAATTAAATTTAGCGAAATAAAGAACAGGACAAGGCTAGGGACTATTTTCACGTTAGGGATTACAATTGAAGTCTTCGTTGAGAAAACAGGGGAGAATGAGTGGAAGATATTCGCAGTGTGGAACAACGAAACCGTCGGGGGAATATACTATTCACGTGGATAGGAACCCACCGTCAACTGGAATTATTGCCCCATTGACGTAGCTAGCTAAATCGCTCGCGAGGAACAGGATAACCCTAGCTACCTCATCGGGATCACCAAACCTCCCCATTGGAAGTCTCGCATTGAAGTTGAAGGAGATCGCGATCTTCTCCATGTCAAACTTCATTATCGCCTCTTTCTTCAGTCTTTTTACTCCCTCGGTTTCGATTCCTCCCGGGACAACGACGTTCGCCCTTATCTTCTTTCCATATTCTCGAGCTATTGCCCTTGTTAGTGCCACAACGCCGAGCTTTGAGGCATCGTAGTGAACCAAACCCTTGGCAAACGGGAGGAACGCCTCTATGGAGCTGACGTTTATTATCACTCCTCCGCGCTCCTTCCTCCTTTTCACGAAGTGCTGACACATCCAGAAGACTGAGTCAAGGTTTATTGCCATTACTTTCCTGTAAAAAGCTTCATCAACCTCGAGGAAGTCCTTGAACCAGTAAACTCCCGCGTTATTCACGAGGACATCTGGCTCCCTGCCTTTAAGCTGCTCCCAGAGTAAGTCTATCTCAGGTTTCTTTGAGAGGTCGACCCTGAATGTTTCAACATTGACGTTAAATTTCTCCCGAATTCTCTCCCTGACGAGGTTAAGGCCCTCTTCGTTTATATCAACAAGGTATAGGTCAGCCCCAGCCTCGGCAAACCTGAAGGCAGCTGCTTTACCTATTCCCGAGGCTGCACCTGTTATTAGGGCCGTCTTTCCGGAGAGTGAGATGAGCTCATGCAGTGGCTTCATAGGATCACCTAACCTCAATATATAATAGGGCGTGAATCATCTAAATATTATCGGTTGAGCTAAAGGGTTAGGCATAGGGCCAATTTCACCAAGTTCTCCAAGAACTATATCCTTATGAAGCGTAGCTATTTTGGTGAGGCGAACAAATGATGGAACTTTTAAGCCAGTTAAACTAAATTCAGGGTGAGATCTTGAAATTAAAACATCAGTTTTAGGATTGTACTTTTCTATTCGGGAGGAGATAAACGCAACCATCACATCTCATTTGCATCTTCAAATAACACAAGTGCTGGGCGAAGTTTGGTTCCCTTTAAACTCGTAAACGGGAATCTAACGAGAACTATTTTTCCCTTCATAGTATCTAACCTTCAAATCTTTTTCAGAGTATATGTCCGGCTCATCACTAAAAAACTCTTCTAAGGAGTCCTCCGATAGCTTCATTAGTGAGTAAATTTCCTCTTGCTCTAGTAGCTCTTCAAGCATTTTCTCAACAACTTCTAATCTTCGCTCAATTCTCGCTAAACTTTCTCTAATAACCTTAATCTCTTCGCTTATTCTAATTCCCACTCTGTGTTACTTAAAGTTCAGAAATATAAAAACCTTAGGCTCCAAAGATAAGTAAATAAGTCTTACTATGGATGAGCTAAGAACCGGGAGCTATCGCTACCTAAGTTTTCCTCAGGTAGTATTCTATTACTTCCCTCTGAATCACTGGAATAAAGGATATCTTCACCATGAGGCCTTTCAAGCCTCCCTCCTCATAAACAAGAATCGACTCTTGGGAATCCCTAATAAACAGACCCTTTACTATGTACCTCTCCTTTGTGGAGAACAAAGCCCTTGCAACGGCTTCCATAAAGTCCCTGGGTTCACCTTCGAGGATCTTCGATAGAGGGATGAAGTACACCTTCCCCAGCTCATTTAGATGACTTTCATAACACCTAGTCTTAGTGATGAACAGAATAATCGGGGTTATCCCTCTGCTTTTTGCATTTTCAAAGGCCTTCCTAAACTTCAAAGCCAGCTTTAGATCCATAAACGCCGCCACGAACTCCCTCTCAGCCCTACTTGCAAGCTCCTCAACACGATTTTTAACGCTCCATTCTCCCTGAAGGTACCATACCGGCAACCATTCCTCTTGTCTCTCCCTCTGGTAACTCTTGAGCATTATTATGACCTCTTCCGCCGATCGAATGTATTCATCCCTTAGTGTTGCTATAACTTTCTCGGGATCAACTGCCCTAAAATACGTTGGACTTCCCTCGCTAATTTCAACGAATCCCTTTCTGTGCAACTCCTTAAGGACGTCATAGACCCTAGGCCTCGGAACTCCGCTCTCCTTCGCAATGTCGCTCGCCTTTGCTGGCCCGATGATTACTAAAGTCGCATAAACTCTCGCTTCATACTCCTTAAGCCCAAGCCTAATCAACTTCGCAATTATGTCCTCCATACTCAGCCACCCCATTTTAAAATCTGTAACTCGCTAAGTTACAACATACTTATATTAATTTCCCAGCGAGAATTTCCCAGGTGATCCCAATGACCGCCCTTGCTGTTAAAGGGCTCAGAAAGAGGTACGGAAGCTTTGAAGCCGTCAGAGGGATATCTTTCAAGGTAGAAAAAGGCGAAATATTCGGCCTCATTGGACCCAATGGTGCTGGTAAAACAACAACTATCAAGCTTATTGTGGGCCTGCTAAGGCCGGATGGAGGTGAAGTTAAGTTACTTGGGAGAGAAATGCCCAATAAAGACGTTCTCAGGAGAGTTGGATACATGCCACAGGAGTTGGCCCTCTACATGAACTTGACCGTAGAGGAGAACCTCGAATTCTATTCCCGACTTTATGGCCTTTCAAAAAGGGAGTTTAATCAAAGAAAAGACTGGACGCTAAAGTTTGTTGGTCTCGATAAATTCAAGGATAGAATAGTTAGAGAGCTCAGCGGGGGAATGCAGAGGAGGGTATCTCTAGCGTGTGCCCTGATACATGAGCCAGAATTCCTAATATTAGACGAACCAACGGTGGGAGTTGATCCAAATCTAAGGGCTAATTTCTGGGGGTACTTCCGCCAGCTGACCGAAAGCGGGGCCTCTATCCTCATAACCACACACTACATGGACGAAGCAGTGAACTGCGACCGCATCGCGGTCATGATGAAAGGCAAAATCGTCACAATAGCAAGTCCCCAGGAGATCATGGAAAAAACAGAATCAAGAACACTTGAGGAGGCAATTCTAAAGCTCACTAGGTGGTGATTTTATGGATTGGAGCAGGATTCTTGCTGTATCAAAGAGAAGCCTGCTGGAGTTAAAGCATGACAAGAGAACCCTTATGTACGCATTAGTTACGCCCATGGTGCTCATGATTTTATTTGGCATAGCATTTGGTGGCCATGTGCATGATGTTAAGGTAATAATCGTGAACGAAGATGGTACCTTTGCTTCCAAGGTTATAGCGAACCTAGATAAGGATACGTTCTCAATCTCCCAGGGAACTAGCCTCGAGGAGGCATTAGATAAGCTGAAAAATGGAGAGTGCTGGGCAGTTCTATACTTCCCAAAGGACATGCAAACAGGTATATTTAGACAGAAGTAATACGAACATAGCAGATGCGATAATTTCGGGAATAAACCAGGCTCTCTTGAAAGCCCTCCGGGAAGAAGGGTTTAAAGCTCCAATCCAAGTTAACTACATACCCGTGTACGGTAAAAACGCGAAGTTCATGGATACTTTCCTTCCTGGGGTGATGTCGCTGGCAATATTCCTAATTTCCACTGTACTCTCCCTTCTGTCATTTATAAGCGAAAGAAATGTTGGAACTCTTGACAGGGCTTTAGCCACTCCACTAAGGGAGGAAGAGATTGTCATTGGCTACTCCCTCGCATCTGGAGTCATTGGAATAGTGCAGGCCGTGATAATGCTCGCAATAGCGGTCTTCGGTTTTGAAGTGCACATAGAGGGCAGCCTCGCTTTGGCCTTCATACTAATCTCACTCCTAGCGGTCGTTGGCGTAAACTTGGGGATACTGCTCTCGAACTTAGCCCAGAGTGAAGCACAAGCGATACAATTTGTTCCAATGATAGTCGTTCCTACATTCCTCCTTTCAGGCATATTCTGGCCAATAGAAGCAATTCCAAAGTACATCAGACCGCTTTCCTATCTTCTGCCCCCAACGTATGCAGTAAAAGCTCTGAGGTCGATCATGATCCGCGGTTGGGGCCTGTCCAAGGTGCTTAATGATGTAATCGCCCTGCTTGGTTTTGGTGTCCTCTTCCTCAGCTTAGCTATCCTCAACATGAAGCGTAGGTATTAGCTTCTCTTCCCTCCAAATATTTCAGCAAGCTCAAGGCCCCAGGAATAAGCTTCCTTAATCGTCCTGGGGTTTTCCTTTCTTACCCATCCCCTAAAGATCCTCTCATCAATGACATCGCCCTTAATCCCTCTCTTAACGAGATTGAGGTACCTAAGCTCCGCGTACCTCTTCCCCAAAATTCCAAAGAGATCGGCCATACAAACCACGAACACGGCAATGACTTTTCCCTTCAGCCCATCGTTCCTCCGAACGAACTCTAAGACTTCAGGCAGAGGCTTTTCGTAGTATATTGGAGTTCCAAGGACTATAAAATCCTCTATCTCCTCCGGCCATTCCTCCCTGAGGTTGAAAGCCTCATCCCCCAGGCCTTCGGCAATGGCCTCAGCTATCTTCTTAGTGGATCCCCTTCTAGTTGAATACACTATCATTGACCATAGATGTGCGTGGGAAGTCTTAAAGGTTCCTGAAGATACTTATTGTGGTGGTGGTCATGAAGTTCTACATAGCCAGCGAGGAGGATATAAAGGCTGGGAAAACCACAGATGTGTACTTCATAAGAACCAAAAAAATCCTGGAGGCAAAGAACATCCACAAGAAAGTTTTGGCTGATGTAACAACCACTTCCCTTCCGAAGAACTGGAAGTGGGGAGTTCTCGTTGGAGTTGAGGAGGTTGCAAAGCTCCTTGAAGGGTTGCCCGTAAACGTCTATGCTATGCCCGAAGGGACGATATTCCATCCATATGAGCCCGTTCTCCAGATCGAGGGCTACTATGAGGACTTCGGAATTTACGAGACGGCATTATTGGGGATGCTGAGTCAGGCAAGCGGCATTGCGACTGCTGCTTTAAGGATTAAGATTGCCGCAAAGTTCAAGCCCGTCTACTCCTTCGGGATTAGGCATATGCACCCAGCAATAGCCCCAATGATAGATAGGGCAGCGTTCATAGGCGGTTGCGATGGTGTCTCTGGCGTTTTAGGAGCTGAAATGATTGGGGAAAAGGCAGTTGGAACTATGCCTCATGCCCTCATAATCACGGTAGGAGATCAAGTGAAAGCGTGGAAATACTTTGACGAGGTTATAGAGGAGGAAGTCCCCAGGATAGCCCTAGTCGATACCTTCTACGATGAGAAGGTTGAAGCTGTAATGGCCGCTGAAGCTCTAGGGAAAAGGTTGTTTGCAGTAAGGCTCGACACCCCAAGCTCAAGAAGAGGCAACTTCAGGAAGATAATAGAGGAGGTAAGATGGGAGCTCAATGTTAGGGGCTACGATTGGGTCAAGATATTCATCTCGGGCGGACTCGATGAAGAGAAGATAAAGGAGATAGTTGATGTCGCTGACGCATTTGGGGTTGGAGGGGCAATTGCAAGCGCAAAGCCAATCGACTTTGCCTTGGATATAGTGGAGGTCGAAGGAAAACCAATGACAAAGAGAGGCAAGCTGAGCGGAAGAAAGCAGGTTTACCGCTGTGAGAACGGCCACTATCACGTTGTTCCGGCAAACAAGAAGCTTGAGAAGTGCCCTGTATGTGGGGCAGAAGTTGAACCTTTACTTAAACCGATAATTGAGAACGGTGAAATTGTAGCAGAATTTCCAAAGGCTAGAGAAATTAGGGAATACGTGCTAGAACAGGCCAAAAAGTTCAACCTAACAATAGAATAGAGAAAAGAAAATCAGACCTCCTCAATGCTGATAGCGCTAACTGGACAGGCTTCCATTGCTTCCTTAGCGCAGTTGTAGAGGTTCTCGTCCTCAATAACGTCAACCTTTGGCTGAGCCTTACCCTCGTCGTTCATCTCGAAAACGTCTGGACAGAGGCTTGCACAGATTGCGTCTCCGATACAGGTGTCCTGGTCAACGGTTACCTTCCACGCCATCGGACCATCACCGAACTAACGTAAGCCCAGGTAAATATAAACCTTTCGTAAGCTTTTCGAATTTTCCTGCCAATTTTTATCTAAAACAAAAAGTTAAAATCCGCAAGTTGGAAATTAGGAAAGCCTAAGATAGCTAAATTGAAGAAGAAGAATCAGGAAGACTTAGAAGATAGGTACTCATGTATTGCCTTTGCAGCTTTTCTCCCATCTCCCATGGCCAAGATAACGGTAGCCTCTCCCCTAATGGCATCTCCACCGGCGAAAACCCCAGGGATAGATGTCATGAGGTTTTCATCTACAATTATAGTCCCCTTCTCGCTGACTTTAAGTCCTGGGGTGGTCTTCCATAGAATCTTGTTTGGCACCTGGCCAATTGCAATAACTACGGTGTCTGCTTCAACTGTAATGTACTCTCCCGTTCCAATGATCTTCCTCTTGCCCCTAGAGTCCTTCTCATCCAAAGGCTTCATTTTCTCAAACTTTACAGCTTTAACCCTTCCTTCCTCGTCTCCAATGAACTCCACTGGATTAACGAAGAACATGAACTTAACTCCTTCCTCTTTGGCGTGCTCCACCTCCTCAATTCTAGCAGTCATGTCCTCCTCTCCACGCCTGTACGCGATAGTTACCTCGGCACCTAACCTTAACGCTGACCTAGCAGCATCCATTGCAGTGTTACCGGCCCCAATAACGACAACTTTCTTCCCAACTATTATTGGAGTGTCATATTCGGGGAACTTGTAGGCCTTCATGAGGTTTATCCTAGTTAAGAACTCGTTTGCAGAGTATATCCCGTTAAGGTTTATCCCAGGGATGTTAAGGAGCTTTGGAGTTCCAGCGCCAGTTCCAATGAACACTGCATCGTACTCCTCCAGTAGCTCGGGGATCGTAACTGTTCTCCCGACTACATGGTCAGTTTTTATCTTCACGCCAAGGATACTTAGCTTCTTGAGCTCTTTCCTGAGTATCTCCTTTGGTAACCTAAATTCTGGAATTCCATACGCTAGAACTCCCCCGGGCTCGTGAAGTGCTTCAAATATTGTTACATCATAACCCATCTTTGCTAGCTCAGCCGCACATGTCAAGCCAGCAGGCCCAGCACCAATAACAGCAACCTTCTTACCGTTTTTCTGAATCTTCGGAACTTCTTCCATTAGCAGTTCATCGTCAATTCCGTGTTCTCTTGCGTAGTCTGCGACGAACCTTTCGAGTTTTCCTATGTTAATCGGGTCACCAACCTTTCCAACAACACAGACCCCCTCACACTGCTCCTCCTGAGGACAAACCCTACCCGTAATCGCAGGAAGAGAATTACAAGCCCAAATAACTCTCAAAGCCTCTTTAACTGCCCTGTATGGATTATCTTTATTCTCTCTCAACTTAGCTATAAATCCAGGAATGTCTATGTGGACTGGGCATCCCTTAATACAGGGGGCATAATCCTTTGGACATTGGAGGCAACGCTCAGCCTCCCTTAAAGCCAACTCCCACGTAAGCCAAGATTAACTTCATAAAAGTCTTTAATTCTCTCTTCAACAGGTCTCTCAGGAGTAGAAACCCTCTCCTTAATGAGCCTGGGCAATCACATCACCCCCTTAGCTTTAAGCTCTTCTAGATATCTCTCCAGAGCAATCTGCTCCATTCTAGAGTAGAAACCAACTCTGTGTATCAGCTCATCCCAATCAACCTGGTAGGCATCGAACTCGGGCCCATCAACACAGGCAAACTTAACTTCTCCCCCAACCCTCACCCTACAGGCACCGCACATCCCAGTTCCATCAACCATTATCGGATGCAGATCAACCCTCATTGGAATTCCAAACTCCCTAACGACTCCAAATACGGCTTTTTGATCTCCCGGAGGGCCAACCATAAAGACTAGATCCCAGTCTTCGTTCTCTAATAACTCTCTGACTTTCTCAACTAATCTCTTGGTCAAATATCTCATGTTCACCTTAAAGTCAAACCTTGGATCGAGTTTAACAGGTTCAACTATGTGTCTCGAAACGGCCTTCTCAAGGTAATCCTGGAGCATGACCATAGGCTCAAAGGTTACGTGGAGTGTCGTAACGTCGTTCCCAATTTCCTGCCAAGCCTTTGCGATTGGATACACTTCAACTATCCCTGTATAAGCTCCTATAGCTAAAACTTTCCCAAACTTTTCCATAGGAGCAGGATTGCCAAGGGGTCCAGCGACATTGAGCAGAGAATCACCTTCGCTGAGCTCAAGAGCCATTCTCATAGTGGTTTTTCCTCTCGTGAAAACGACTAAAACTATCCAGCCCTCATCCCTGTCCCACATTACGGGAGTTAGTGGAATTCTCTCACCGTTTTGAAAAGCCCTAACAATAACGAACTGCCCAGGCTGAACTTTCTTAGCAACGTGAGGTGCATATATCTTATACCAAGTATTCCTCATCGCGATCTCTCTCTTTTCAAGGATCTTGTACACCATGAACACCTCCGTTCAGATGAACATTTTTGAACATTACATTAGGTTCTGTACATTTTGTGTTTATAAAATTATTGTGAACCAAAAGTTATATCCCCTTTAAATTTCCCCACAATGCTTAAGGTTTAGTTAACCATGCTAATGAATATTAAGTAAAAATGCTTAACAATAATTGGGCAACAATGATCCAAAAGAGACTTAAATAGTGCATTTAGAGTAAGGGCGATGGCTAGAGTTTATATTGAAAACTATGGGTGCGCGAGGAATAGAGCAGATGGAGAGATGATGGCGGCTTTACTGTACCTAGCGGGTCACGAGTTAGTTAACACTCCTGAAGATGCCGAGATAGTTGTGGTAAATAGCTGCGCCGTTAAGGATCCAACAGAGAGGAAGATAGCAAGGAAAATTAAGGAGCTTATAGATGCAGGAAAAAAAGTCATAGTAACTGGATGCCTTCCCCACGTTAATCCAGATGTAATCGACGAAAGGGTGTCCGCAATTTTAGGGGTAAAAAGCATAGACAGAATTACGCAGGCAGTTGAGTACGCTTTAAGGGGAGAAAAGCTAATAAGTGTGCCCGACTGGAGGAAAAGAAACTTAGACAAGCTCGATTTTCCAAGGCTATCCCCAAGAGGAGTCCACTTCATAGTTCCCATAGCTGAAGGATGCTTGAACGCCTGTACTTACTGCGCCACTAGGCTCGCTAGAGGAGTTCTGAAGAGCTATGCTCCAGAAAAGGTAGTGGAGTGGGTCAAATGGGCCCTCAGACAGGGGTACAAGGAGATTTGGCTTTCGGCAGAGGACACCGGATGTTACGGTTTCGACATAGGAATTAACTTAGCCAAACTTTTGGACGAGATAACGGCAATAGAGGGAGAGTTCAGGATAAGAGTTGGAATGATGAACCCGAACCATGTGATAAAGTTCCTAGACGAACTTATAGATTCCTACAGTGATGAGAAGGTGTACAAGTTCCTTCACCTACCAGTGCAAAGTGGTGATAATGAGATTCTCAGGAGAATGGGAAGAACATATACCGTTGAAGAGTTCGAAGAGATAGTGAAGACCTTCAGAAGAGCATTTCCAGATTTGAACCTCCACACAGACATAATAGTGGGCTTCCCAGGTGAAAGCGATGAGGCCTTTCAGAGAAGCGTTGAGTTAATAAAGAGAATAAGGCCCGACAAGGTTAATGTCTCTAGATACTCCCCCAGGCCCGGCACGATAGCCGCAAGATGGAAGCAACTCCCAGGATGGCTCGTCAAAGAAAGGTCGAGGATTATGCATAGGATAAGGCTACAGATAAGCTATGAAATCAACAGAGAATATATTGGAAAGAGAGTCAAGGTCTTAGTCCACGGGGAGGGGAAGAAAGGCAACGTCGATGCCGTAACCATGAACTATAAGCACATCATCCTTCCCCAGGGAGAAGAAGGCGAATTTGCAGAGGCTAAAGTCAAAGGAGCCACATCAACTTATCTTCTTGGCGAGATAGTAAGCTAAGATTTTTAATAACTTATTCCAAGTTTATTCTGGTGGTGAGAATGGGTAAGAGGCTTCAAGCTCACAACATCAGGATAAGAACGTTTATCCACGCGACTGAGGATCCAGAAAAAGTGCTCGAGGCCCTTGAAACGCTGTTCCCAGAAGATATATCCGCTAAGGATATTGACTTTGAGGTAATTGAGACTGAGGGCTATTTCGGCAATCCGATCTTGGTTGTTGATGCAGAGTTGAGGCACTCGAGGAACATAAGAAAGTTCCTTGAAAACCTAAGGAAAATGCTCAGTGAGGAAGACAGAAGATACCTCTGGGAGCATGCAGAGGAGAAAGTCGACGACACTGGGACATTCTATATAAGGTTCGATAAGCAGAAAGCTTACTTAGGAGAGGCTAAGGTAAGTGAGGGAGAAGATGTTATCCACGTGAGAATTAAGGTCAAGGCATTCCCAATGAAAAAGGAAAGCGTCGTTAAAGCAGTTAGAGAGTGGCTGGAGGGTGAGGAGTGAATTGGATCGAGATGGATGTTAGGAGTGAGGAGGCGTTTAAGCTAGCGAGCGAATGGTTTGATAAAGTTGTGTACTCGTACGAGATCCCACCAGGAAGTCTTGACAAGCATGTATTAAGGGAAAATAGAGAGAGGTATGGGAAAGTCGCAATAGCCTTAATAAACCCAAAGCCAAGCATGGTTAAAGAAGTTCTACAAAGGTTCAGACAGAGCTACTTAATCTACGTTGAATCCAGCGACCTAAGAGTTGTTAGATATTCCATTGAGAGAGGAGTTGACGCCATTATAAGTCCCTGGGCAGGAAGGAAAGATCAGGGTATAGATCATGTGCTCGCAAGATTGATGGCCAGAAAAAATGTTGCCCTGGGGTTCTCGCTAAGACCCCTATTATATGCAGACCCATATACAAGGGCAAACTTACTGAGATTTATGAGAAAAGCTTGGGAGCTTGCTGAAAAATATAAGATTATGAGATTTATAACCTCCTCAGCAAAAACCAAATGGGAAGTTAGAGAACCAAAAGATCTCATGAGTTTGGGGGTTATCCTCGGTATGGAAATGCCCCAAGCGAAAGCATGCCTTTCTGCTTATCCCGAACTTCTTCTAAAAAGGCTTAAATAAGATTAGGGTAATACAATTCAAGCTAAAGTAAGGGAGGGTGGAGGGTTGGACATAGACCTCCTTATGTCAACTCCAGAAGAGCTCGAAAGGGAAGGATATCAAAGGATAAAGGAAGGTAAAATTAAAGACGGCGTTAAAATGCTCGTAAGAGCAGCAAAGGGATATGAAGAGAAAAGAGATATTCAGAAAGCTGCAAGCTTATACAAAGAGGCAGGGGCTTTACTAAGGGACAAATTAGGATTATATGAGCAGGCAAAACCTTTGATGTTAAGGGCAGCTTATTTATACTTAAAAGTTATAGAGGGAGAAATAGATAAGCCTGAAGTAAATTTAGAAAGGTTAACGAATTCTTGTCTAAATGTTATAGAGGCATTTACATTTCTCGGTGATCAGGAACATGTGAGAAAGTATGCTGAAGAATTTGCCAAAATGTACGAAGATTTAGGTTCGAACTACGAAGAAGCAGGTGAGATTGAGTCTGCTATAGTAGCTTATGAGTCCGCTTATAGATACTACGATTTACTCAACAACAAAGAGGGCGTAGAGAGAATAGCTGGCAGATTAGTAGAAATCTACGGAAAAATCGCAGAAGATGCCATAGAAAATGAGATGTATGAAGAGAGCGCAGAAGCTTTTGAGAGAGTTGCAAACTACATAAAGACGATATTTGGATATGATGAGAGATACAGAGAGCTCATGGAAACTGCAGGGAAACACTATGAGAAGGCTAGCAAGTTAGCGTATGCTGAAGGAGACCTAGAAACCATGACAAGGTTACTGCTAAAGGCACAATATGCATACCTTCTCGCGAGAAACTTTAACAGGGCTAATCTAATCGGTGTTAACCTAATAAAAATGCTGAACCAAGTAATCGAGAACTACAGGAGCTCGGGAAGATTTGATGTTGTTGGAGACAAGCTAATAGAGCTCGCCGAAGCCTTAGTAGGATTGGGAAAATTTGAAAATGCTATGAAGATTTACAGAGAAGCCCTAGAGGAGACGGGTGGAAGGATAGATATAAGAGCAAGAATAAGGATAAGCACGATAAAATACATAGCTGCGAAGGAAATGAGCTTAGACTTATTGAGAGTACTAGACGCAATAGACTTCCTGATGAAACATGCAAAATTCCTCGATGCTATGGAATTAGCCGAGGAAGCAATAAGAAAATATGAAGAGGGTGAAAAGATTCTAAAGTTTATGTATCAGGCAGAAGGTGTCAGGTAAACCACTTCTCGATAAGATACTCTTTCTCCTTTAGGAATACCTTAGCCCTCTCTCTAATCAGCCTTTCAGCTTCCATAGTTGTCATATCTCTAGTCCTTATCACGAAGTCAGCTGTCTTCGCAAAGTAAAGCGGTATCAGGGGTTCAGCATTCTTTATAATACCCTTCTTGTAGGCCACAGCCCCATCAAACAGCACCCTCGCCCATAAATCATCGGGGAATTCAAATGTCTCAAGGGCCTTCACCACGGCCTCAAAGGTGTCACGAGCCAGAGCTTTTGAAAGCACCTGCTTTTCCTTTTCAAACAGCTCTCTTGCTCTCTCCTTTAGCAGTTCAAGTGTTACTTTGACTTCCTCAGGCTCCCCTTTAACTTCCTCCCCCCAGGTTTCCACAGGCCTTATTTCTTTAACGTCCTTCCACACATCTTCATACTTCTTCATCAGCATAAATAGCGTGCCAACAACCTGATTAAACATTGGACCAAGAGATGCCGCCGGATCTTTCGGGTTGTGTATCTTCATTCCAAGGCTTACCTGAACGACCTTCCTCTTGTTAGCGATAGCCGTCGTCGTGAGGAAGATGTCAACTCCAAACCTAGCAACATCAGTCATCCATACCTCTTCATCCTCGAGGTACAGATCTATCATCTTGGCACTTATACCGAAGTCCCCACCAATGGGCTGCCTTATGTCATACCCATACAGAGAGGTAGTCATTGGATAAGCGATGTTATTGGTTATTGTACCATCCCATTTGTGCCTCAAATACAGAGGTGCGACGAAGTCGTAGCCCTTTTCAATTGGCTCGGCGAACTTGTATATCCATTCAGGGGTTATGCTCCTCAAGTCACTGTCTACAAACACTACAGCATCAGCGTCCCTTTCCCTGGCAAACTCCATGATCTCTTTCATTGCACTACCCTTCCCTGGGATTGGCCACTTGTACACGAAGCTGTGAACCTCAACCCCCTCCGGAACCTTAGTTGAGAGAACAACATCTCTCGTTCCATCAGTACTACCACCATCGGCATTGACTATAATTCCTCCTCCAAAGTACTTCTTGAGACCTTCGGCAGCCTGTCTTACCACAAATCCTATCGTGTCAGCGTTGTTGTAGCTTGGAATTCCAACGACGACTTTCATGACTTCTCACCTCCATGAGATTTAAAACTCCCCAATTTTTAAAACTTTTAGTAACTAAACCGGCCGTTAGGATAAGCTAAAACTAGTTGAGCTTATTATGACCATTTAAGAGTGAAATACCTCCCTAATTAACATTTAGAAATCACCGTCACTTTTTTAGTCCCAAACTTTCCTAAATAGTTATAGGTGAGTGAACATGCCAGAGAGACTCAAAGTTGGCGTAATAGGCTGTGGAAACATCTTCAATTTAGCCCACAAGCCAGCGCTGAAAGCCATGAGAAAAACGATAAAGGTAGTAGCGGTAATGGATATAAATGAGGAGGCAGCAAAGAAAGCAGGAAAAGAGCTTAACGCTAAAGTCTTCACAAACCTAGATGAGTTCCTAGAGCAGGATATGGATGTCGTCGAAATACTAACCCCAACCTACACTCACGCAGAGCTTACAATAAAAGCTCTGAAGGCGGGCAAACACGTGATAGTTGAGAAGCCAATAGCCCTTACCATCGAAGAGGCAGGAAAGATGATAAAAGAGGCAGAGCAACAGGGACTTAAGCTCTTCGTCGGCCACGTAAGGAGGTTCGACAAGAGATGGAGACAGATTAAAGAAGTAATAAAGTCTAGGAACATTCTCCCGATGCAGATTAGAAAGACAGAGGTACAACATTTACCATTCCCAGCCGACTATTGGTACTGGGACGAGAGCAAGAGCGGCGGAGTTGTTATAGACCTCGGTGTTCACGTGACAGACTTCTTGAGGTGGTTCTTCGAGAGCGAGCCCGTTGAAGTGTTTGCAATAGGAAAAGCGATAAGGGGAGAGGCAAGGGTTAACAAGACTTATGACCACGTTGTCATGTTCATAAAGTTCGAAGGAGACAAAACGGGAATAGCTGAGGTAAGCTGGAGCTATCCACTACCGGCCAAATATGGCGTCTTCTACCACCACCTCGACATAATAGGAAAGAATGGAAGGATAAGGTACACCCCACTGGACACTCCAGTAGTGGGAGTAGTGAAGAGCACCTTTGAGATGCCAAGATTCTCTCCAATGCTGTCTACATTCCCAGAGGCATTTGAAGCCGAACTCAGACACTTCTTTGAGTGCATCAAGAGCGACTGTGAGCCTGTTGTTACCGCTAGAGATGCTTTAATAGCCCTATATATAGCAGAAAAGGCTAGGGAGAGCATTAGAAAGGGAGAGCCCGTCAAGCTGGAGGTGATGTGATATGGTGAGGTTTGGTGTTATAAGCTATGCTCACCCCCACGCTTTGAGGTACGCATCTACGATAAGAGCCAGCAGGAGAGCGAAGCTCGTTGCAATTTCAGGGGATGGAGCTAACGCAAACGTCGCAAAAATTGAGGCCAGAAAGTATGGGGCAAAGTTCTATCCCAGTTATGAGGAACTCCTTAAGGACAAGACTGTGGAGGCTGTTTACATAGCTATAGAGACTTACAGACACAAAGAAGTTGCAATAAGAGCGGCCGAAGAAGGAAAGCACATCCTCCTAGAGAAGCCAATAGCCCTCACAGTAGAGGATGGTAAGGAGATCATAAAAGCTGCGAAGAAGGCCGGAGTAAAGCTGATGGTGCCATTCAACCCAAGATTCACTCACCCGCTGAGAAAGGCCAAGGAGATGGTCGAAAGTGGAGAGATAGGGAAGCTTGAGTACATATATGCCATCTCCGAGTATGTCAAGCCCCCAATGTTCCTTGAGGGCATAGATACGAGCTGGTTCTTCGACCCAAAGAAGAGTGGCGGAGGCGGCTTCATGGATACAGCACCCCATGGAATAGACTCACTGTTCTGGCTGACTGAGAGCGAGCCCGTTAGAGTTTACGCTGACATAGGATCAAAGATCTGGGGGTTCAAGGTTGATGACATAGGGACGGCATTGATAGAGTTCAAGAACAACGTCGTTGCACTGCTAACGGCAGGATGGGCAAATCCAAGAGGATATCCCTATGGATTGGAGATGAAATACTACATAGTCGGGGATGACGGATTCCTCGACATCAGAACCGCCTATCCAGACTTTACCGTTTACCAAGAGAGAACCGAGAAGATATACTGGGAGAGGCCAGACGTTGAGGGAATAATAAACGCCTTCATAGATGCAATCCAGCAGGACAAGGAACCACCGATTACGGGAGAAGACGCCCTTAAGAACCTTGCAGTAGTTTTGGCGGCATATGAATCAACAAAAACAGGGAAAGCGGTAAAGATAGGGCTCTAATCCTTTCCTATTATTCCCGATACTAAATCTCTTATTGCCTTTTCTGGATCTTTTGCCTTTGTAACTCCACTCGCCAAGAGAACTCCGACTGTTCCAAGCTCTATTGCCTTTTTCACATCTTCGCCAGTGCTTATTCCAGCGCCACAGAGAACCTTGACATCGGGGTTAACCTTCTTCACGAGCTCGACGGTGTTAGTTATTACCTCAGGCTTAGCCTTGCTCACCGGAATCCCGGTTCCTATAAGCTCTGGAGGCTCAACTGCGACGTAATCTGGGTTTAATGCTGCCACGGCAGCACTTACAGCTGGATTGTTTGAACAGACCATTGTTATTAGGCCAACTTCCTCAGCCCTCCTTATTGCGGCCTCTAAGTCAGCTAAAATCATCCTGTTCTCTGAGTGGTTGAGTAAAGTACCAACTGCCCCAGCTTCCTTAACCGCCTCGGGAAGAACGTGACCGGTGTGGCTTCCAGGTTTTATAGGGTCTATATGCTGGGCAAAAACCGGAATTTCTACTGCCTCAGCAATCATTCTTAGATCGGCAAGCTGAGGAGCAACCACTATCGTTACACCAGTCTCCTTGTAAACCTTCTCAGCAGCCTTAGCTATTTCCAAAGCCCTCTTCCCAGTAGCCTCAATGTACGTCTTGAAGTTAATTGCGATAATAGGCTCCTTAAGCTTCGCCATGGTTATCACCAAGGGTGGATATAGATTGTGCCCATTAAACTTTTCGCCTCAACCTTTTTGTCCACGAAGAATTTTCTCAATAATATCCTTGACCTCCCTAAGATCCCTCGCCCTGTAAGTTGCCCCATCCCCCTTAAGGGAAATGCTTATATCAGCCTCCCTGAACATTGGTATGTCATTCTCCCAGTCGCCAACCGCTATTGTAAGTTCTGGTTTGAGTTTTTCTTTCAGAGACCTAAGGATCTCACCCTTATTGTCAAATGTAACCCTAACTATAACATCCCCCGTTATCCTACCCTCCTCATCAAACACGAGCTCGTTTGCGAACACGTAATCAACGCCCAGAATTTCAGCGACCCTCCTAGCTAAGCACATCAGCCCACCGCTGATTATGGCCGTTTTGAAGTCGTTCCGCTTGAGCCAAGAAAGAAGTTCCTGGGCGTAGTCTTTAAGGGTGATCTTCTTAAAGGCATCTTCAACTTCCTCTCTACTCTTGCCCTTCCAAAGGGAGGCATCAAGCCTTGCCCACTCGTAATAGTCTATCTTTCCAGAGAAGAAGAGTTCCATGTGTTCTTTGGCTTTGTCACATGTCTTGAACTTCCTGTGAAGAAGTTCCCAGCTTATCATATCGGTTAAAGTCCCTTCGAGGTCAAAGGCTATCAACTTCATTCTTTCCACCCGTATTCGCCTATTAGCGGAACAAAAGCCACTCCACCGTGGCTCTTTATTTCTACACTTCCATCCTTTTTCTTAATGACTTCAAGGAGCTCCTGCCACATGTGATAGCTCCCTACGGGGATTATGAGCCTGCCCCCAGGTTTTAGCTGTTCAACGAGGGGATCTGGCACTCTGGGAGCTCCAGCCGTGACTATTATGACGTCATAAGGAGCCTTTGGAGGGAACCCCTTGGTTCCATCCCCCAGGATTACGTGGACGTTTTTAACGCCAGCCCTCTCGAGGTTCCTCTTTGCGAACTCCACCAGCTCTGGAATTCTTTCGATGGTGTATACGTCCCTCTTTACGAGGTATGAGATTAGGGCAGCATTCCATCCACTCCCAGTCCCTATTTCAAGGACGTTCATCCCAGGCTTTAGCTTGGCTAACTCCAACATAATTGCAACCATGTGAGGGGCACTAATGGTCTGACCCGCGGGTATTGGAAGGGGCTCATCAAGGTGAGCGTACTTTTTATACCTGTCCTCAACGAAAAGGTACCTTGGGTACCTGAGAAAAGCCTCCCTAACCTCTTTGCTCTTTATAATCCCTTCCCACTCGAGCATTTCGACGGTTCTTTTCCACTTCTCGTAAAGCTCGTCCATCGAAAAATTGTTCTTGTGAAGGGTTTATAGTATTATGCCTCGGTTGGGAGAAGTAGTCATGAAAACACTCGGCGAGTTCGTTCAATGAAGCTCTAACCTCCCAAAGAAGGCCTTCTGGGGCCGGGGCCGGGATTTGAACCCGGGCTAGGGGATCCACAGTCCCCTGTGCTAACCAGGCTACACCACCCCGGCCACTCAATCGAGAGCTTTTGGAATAGATTTATAAAGTTTTCGCCAGAATTAATTAAAGAAGGGTGATTATTCTATGAAAGCCAAACGCGAGGCGTTAATAAGCCTATTTCAGGCAATGGAGAAAAGAGAAGTTGATGGAGACATTATTGACTTACTTCTTCTAATTAATTCAATAAAGGGGATTTACACAACATCCTCCTGTTCGGGAAGAATCGGCATATTAGAGGAGCCAGCGCTCGGAGCGAAACCCCTTTCTAGATGGCTTATAAAAGTTCACAGGCCCTTGAAGTTTGAAGAGGCCAAAGAAGCTTTAAAGAAGGCCAAAAGTGGGATAATATTCCTGAAGAGCCAGCCTCCAATATTTCATGTGGTTGCGGAAGATGAAGAGAAAGCTAAACTAGTCCACGAGGTCGGCCTTTCGAGCGGTTTTAAGTACACAACTTTCAAGGCCATATCCTCTAGGTACCTCGTTGAAATTAATGGGACTGAATACCTTACCGTTCCCCTGGGGAAGGATGGAAAGGTTCTCGTTACTGATGAATACTTGAAGTTTGCAATAGACATTGGAAATCAAATGTTGGAAAGGAGTAAGTCAAGGCTCCCCAGGCTTTACAAGAACTTTGAAAGGTTGAAAGAGGAGCTGGGAGAGGATCCACTCTTCAAAAATCTGAGTATTGGGAAGTCTTAGCCTTAACCAGTTGCCAGTCAAGTATTCCTTCATTTACTATGTACCTCCATTTTTCCAGACAATCGGTGGGAAGGTCTTCTAGGTGTTTAAGGTCTTGAGTCGCCGAAAACTTCCTTATCGCCCTGTCAAAGGTTCTATCGTTACCACAACCGTTATGAGGACCTCTAGTTGATCCAGCCCCTACAGGGTCCGACAAGAATCTCTTCCTGGGGAATCTCTTTTTTGCCCACTTGAGAACTTCAACAACGCTCCAAAGCCAGGGAGGCCTGTATTCCCCTTTTTCCCATATCAGTTCATAAAGCGTTCCCCGTTGAATGTTCGTTATGTTTATCGAGAACGTGTCCGTGTAAGGCTCGGCCCTCTCTATGCTGTACTTTGCATCCTCAATTGCATCCCTCTCAGAAAGGAAGATGGGCTTCAAAAGTAGGTATGTCTTAACCCTAGCTCCGGCATCGTGGATTATCTCACTAGCCCTCACGAACTGCTCAAATGTGTTCCCCTTGTTTATCGATACCTCCGCTATATCATCGTTAGCAGTTTCAAGCCCCAGGGCAACTTCAAACCATTTCCCCTTAACAATCTCTGCAAGCTCTTCAACCCATTCCTTTTTTATTATCTCGCTCCTTGTTTCGACAACTACTTCGTAAACGTTCTCAAGCTTTGCTATCTCCTCGAATATCCTACGCCTGGTTTCCCTCCTAACCTCAGCTGAATCAAAGAATGAGCCTGAAGTGAAAATCCTAACAGCAAACCTTCCCTCCCTACCCTTTATCTTAGAGAGAGCCTCAAGGAAATAGTTCAAAATTTTTTCTTGAGACGTGTTCCTGGGGGATTGAGCAGGGTAGGAGCACATGTAACATGCTTTCCCAATTCTGTATCTGTAACACCCAATTGTGGGAAGTATAACGTAGAGCACCTTCCCAGGTTCTCCTGCAACGTTGTCTTCTCCAATCCAGTACATGAACCTGTCATAAACACCCGATCTTAAAAGCATTATTGACATGCTAAGTGTAAGCAAAGGTTTTAAACAAAAGCGCTGAAGAACTTTTTTGATGATTGACGTACGAGTAAGAACTTTTACTGGAACAGTAAAAGCAACGATGTCTTTACATTTTTTAACAACTGGAGGAGGGATCCCAGGAAAAGAACCCGAAGTTAAAATACCTTGCCGAAAATTTTTAGGAGGTGGCATTGATGGGTGACTTTGGGATTTTATCTCTATTGCCCCCATTAGTTGCTATAGGACTGGCAATATGGACGAAGAGAGTCGTGTTTGCTCTGTTTGCAGGTGTTTGGACAGGGGGATGGATGGTATCTAATTGGAATCCCATAGGAGGTCTCGTACAAACATTTGATTGGATTGTTAAGAACGCAACTGATAGCTGGAATGCTACAATACTGATATTTGATTTCCTAATTGGTGCGGGCGTTGGATTAATATACAAGTCGGGCGGAGTCCATGCAGTAGCAAATGCCCTAACTAAGAGAATAAAGACTAGCAGAGATGCAACACTCCTTGGATGGCTCCTTGGAGTACTAGTGTTCTTTGATGACTACACAAACACAATAATAGTCGGAAACACTATGAGACCAATAACTGACAAGATGAGAGTTTCAAGAGAAATGCTCGCTTACATCGACGATTCAACTGCAGCACCAGTTGCAGGAATAGCCATTGTCTCAACATGGATTGGATATGAACTTGGACTGATAGGAGACGCATTCAAGAAGCTTAACATTGATATGGGACCATATTATGCATGGCTCCACAGTGTCCCATATAGATTCTATTCAATCTTCGCAATAATCCTTGTGTTTATCGTAGCTTACACCCAGAGACACTATGGAGCAATGTTAAAGGCCGAAATGAGAGCTAGAACAACAGGAAAAGTAGTTAGGGATGGAGCAAAACCTCTAATGGCCACTGAAACTGATCTTGGTCAGCCCATAACGGAGAGAGGAAGTGTTCACTTCTTCGTATGGCCTATTTTGAGCCTTGTGTTTGTAACGCTATTTGGCCTTTACTACACGGGCAAATCTGCATGTGAAGGCACCTGTGGAGTGATGGACATACTGGGAAACGCTGATTCAGCAACCTCCCTGCTATGGGGTTCTGCAGCGATGGTTCTCGTCGCACTGGCATTAGTTCTCTTCACAAAGACCATGACAGTTGAACAAGCTGAGAGTGCAATAATACAGGGAATGAAGCAAATGATGATGGCTAATGTCATCCTGATTCTTGCATGGAGCATCAAGAGCGCAACTGACGCTGTCGGTACTGCAGATTATGTTGTTGGTCTAGCAGAAAGTGCAAAAGTTCCCGCAGGGTTAATTCCAATGATAATATTCTTGACAGCGATGTTCATCTCATTTACAACAGGAACTAGTTGGGGAACCTTTGGAATACTAATGCCTATTGCGAGACCACTGCTCACCGATAAGCGATACGACAATCATGAGCTCAATGTTCTCGGGCTCGGATCATATTGACCACGTCACAACGCAAATACCATATGCAGTGACGGCCTCTTCAGTTGGTCTAGTACTCTACATTCTCTTTGCTGCAGGCATTAGAAGTCCAGTAATACTCCTTCCAATAGGCTTTGTCCTCCTTGTCCTAGCCTGGTACTTCCTCAGCGAGTGGTACGGCAAGAAGTACGGCATTCCCCACGGAAGGGTTCCAATATATCCAACGGAAATTTCGGAGTGAACTTTTAAGTTTCCCTTTTCTATTTATCCTTAGGTGCAAATCATGGGATTGCTTGAGGATAAGGCACTAGTCGAAGCTGCACTTTTCGTTGCCGGGAGGCCTCTAAGCGTTAAGGAGCTATCAAAAGCCCTCGGCATTAAATCCCTAGACTACCTTGAAAAGCTCATTGAACTTATAGCGAGTGAATACGCGGAAAGAAAGAGCGCAATAGAAGTCGTTAAGGTTGCAGGAGATAAGTGGGTCATGCAGGTAAAGCAGGAGTATTCGCAGAGGGTCATACACTTAATGCCCAAGCCAGAACTCAGGGCTGGAGAGCTGAAAACCCTCGCACTAATTGCATATCTTCAACCAGTAGAGCAGAGCAAGATAATCAAGCTGAGGGGAAGTCAGGCTTATGAACACATAAGAAAGCTCCTCGAAATGGGCCTAATATACGCCGAACCCTACGAGAGGACAAAGCTTCTTGGGACTACAGAAAAATTCGCCGAACTCTATGGATTCCCAGAAAACGACCCCAAAATAATCCGAGAAGCCTTCAAGAAGGTTATTCACGCGGAATACGAGGATCTCGTTAAGAAGCTGGAAGAAACTGAGGGCCGAGAGAAGGATTCTACTACCAATTCTAGTACCACAGGCGAAAGTATTAAAAACCCCACTTAATTAAATTATTGGAAAGGTGGTTATTATGGTGGTGCTGACGAAAGAGAAGATCGTCGAGATCATCGAGAGGAAAACCGGAATGAGTAGAGAGGAAATTGAAGAAGAGATCAGGAAGATCATGGAAGAGGATCCTCTATTAAGCGAACAGGGAGCTGCAGCACTGCTAGCGGAAAGATTGGGGGTTGAGCTAATAGAAAAAGAAGAGGAGAGCCTCATGAAGATATCAGATCTTTACCCAGGAATGGATCCCAGGGAGGTAAACGTAGTAGGGAGAGTCCTAAAGAAGTATCCCCCCAGGGAGTACACCAAGAAGGACGGCTCAGTTGGAAGGGTTGCCAGTTTGATAATATACGACGACAGCGGAAGAGCAAGAGTAGTCCTGTGGGATTCAAAAGTCCTAGAGTACTACAACAAGATAGAGGTCGGAGACATAATAAAGGTTCTCGATGCTCAGGTAAGAGAAAGCCTCTCTGGACTTCCAGAGCTACACATAAACTTTAGGGCAAGGGTTATCCTCAATCCAGAGGACCCCAGAGTTGATTCAATCCCGCCACTCGAGGAAGTGAGAATTGCCACGTACACGAGAAAGAAGATCAAAGATGTGGAAGCAGGAGACAGGTTCATAGAGCTTAGAGGGACAATAGCCAAAGTCTACAGGGTTCTAGTTTATGATGCATGCCCCGAGTGCAAGAGAAAAGTCGACTACGATCCAGGAACAGAAACGTGGATATGCCCAGAGCACGGAGAAGTTGAGCCAATAAAGATCACGATTCTTGACTTTGGTCTCGATGATGGAACTGGCTACATAAGGGTCACTCTCTTCGGTGACGATGCCGAAGAGCTACTGGGTGTCAGCCCAGAGGAAATTAGCGAGAAGATAAGGGAAATGGAAAGCATGGGAATGACGATAAAAGAGGCAGCGAGAAAGTTAGCTGAGGAAGAGTTCTACAGGATAATAGGAAAGGAGATAGTGGTCAGAGGGAATGTGATAGAGGACAGGTTTCTGGGCTTAATTCTGAGGGCATCCTCCTGGGAGGACGTTGACTACAGGAGGGAAATAGAGAGGGTTAAGAGAGAGCTTGAAGAGCTGGGGGTGATGTAAAATGGAGCAGCCAGTGAGAAGGAGAAAACCTGCTGTAGAGAGAAGGATAAGCGAGATTCGAGAAGATGACACTAGAGTTTCGCTCATCGGCAGGGTAATTAAGGTCGACAAGATGGAGTACATGTTCTGGCTTGACGATGGGACTGGGGTTGCTATAATTGAGAGCGAAGGAGAGCTGCCAAGGGTAGGCCAAGTTGTCAGAGTTATAGGGAGGATAATAAGGAACGAAGAGGGCATGCACATCTACGGTGAGATAATTCAAGACTTTAGCGATGCAGACTTAGAGGCCTTAGAAGAGATTATGGAGTTAGAGAGGAAAGTTCTGCCGAAGTTAGAAAGAGAGCTTATGTGGTGGTCAGAATGAAGAAGAGAATGCCTGCTACTCGCGTTTATATTAAGGACATCCTGGAGGGATACTTCGTTAAGAGCGAGGGTGACTTTGAACCAAACTACCTGATAACCAAGGATGCAAGAAAAATATACAGGGCAAAAATCGTGGGAACAGTGGTTAGGGAGCCCCTTATAGCTGAAGACGAGACCTACGGCAAGTTCCAGATAGATGACGGAACTGGGGTAATCTGGGTTCTTGGATTCAGAGATGATACAAAGTTCGCCAAGCTCGTGAAGAAGGGTGACCTAGTGCAGGTGATAGGAAAGATAGCGGAGTGGAGAGATGACAAGCAGATACTTGTCGAGGGGGTGGCCAAAGTCCACCCGAACATGTGGATACTTCACCGCTACGAAACGCTCAAGGAAAAGGTCGAGCACATAAAGAAGGCCAAGATAGCCCTAGAGATATACAACCAGTATGGGATCACTGCAAAGTCAAAGGTAATAGCCAAGAACAAGGGAATAGATGAGGAGCTACTTGAGACAATAGACGAGCTTTACGGCATAATGATGGAGCAGAGAGCAATGGAGGAGCCAGTTGAAGAGCTACTCGAGGAGGAAGTTACCGAAGAGGAGATAAAAGAGGACAATGAGCTCTTAGAAGAAGTCAAGGAAGAGATACTCAAGATACTAAGACAGAAGAAAATTGCAGTATCACGGAAGTATTTGATGAAGAAACTTGGAAGCAAGTACGACGAGGAGGTCATAGAGGACGCGATAGCGGAATTGCTGATCGATGGAGAGATATACGAACCAGAAACAGGGTACTACAAGTTGCTTTAGAAAACGTTAAGTAGAAGGAAGCACGAAAGATAAAGGGTGAATGTAATGGAGGAGAGCCAAGGAATGCAACTTGTCAATAAGTTCGTTATCTCCCTTCCCGAGGGGAAAATCCTCGGGTACGTCACCGATATAAACGTTGAAGTAACTGGGGATCAATACGTCTTCATATTTAAGATGAAAGCCCTCGAAAATATATCGAGGGGAGAGTTCCATTCAGGGATGTTCTCATCAGAGAAGAAGATAAAGGTCAAGCCTTCCGATATAGTCAATGTTGGCCCTGACGTGATAATCCTTGGAGATGGCAAGGTTCCTCCCTTAAGGGAAATAGAGAGATTGGCCCAGATAGCCGAAGAATATAATAATATTGTCAAGGAGCTTGAAAAGAAGGAAGAGGAAATTAGGAAACTAAAATCAGAAAAAGAACAACTTGAGAGAGAACTAGAGGAGCTTAAGAGGAAGCTCAGAAGACTTGAAGTTCTCGAAGATGACTTTGATCACCTTAAAGAGCAATTACTCAAGCAGGAAGGACAACTAGAGATGGCTAGGGAGTATATCAAACTACTTGAGGGAATAAGGCATGACATAGACAATATAAAGGCCAACGTTGAAACTTTGATCTCAGGATATCTAGAGGATGTAATGAGGAGAATAGTCAATGATGAGTTGAATGCAAGAGGGTTAAAGAAGACGCCAATCTAACCGAATATCCTGGGACCAACCACGTGAAGAAGGATTTCGATCATGATGAACACTAGCACTAGAACTATTGCGCCCTTTGGACTTATTTTTACTGCCCTTGTGTCCTCGTCAAAGAACCTCATTAAACCTGCTCCCGTTGGTGGCAGAGTTGTCTTCTCCTTGGCCATGCTCTCACCTAGCCTCAAGCTAGTCAAAGTTATATAAAAATCTTGCTAATTTTATTCCGCCCGGGGCAACCGCGGGGGAGGAGCTGAAGGATTAACCGAGCGATGACTCCCCTTCGCTCCCCCCGGGCACATGAAATCACTTTTCTTTTTTCAAAAATTTTTCTTTCCAAATTAGTAAGAAACAGTGTATCAATTATCAACATGATTGGGCCACTCTCAAGGACATTTATTTAACTTTAACTTTTAAAATATTTTATCATACTAGAACTACATATGTAGAAAATAAAAAGTTATAAGTAGTTAGGTTGTATAATATTAAGGTGACTAAAAAATGAATACTAAAACCAAATTACTACTCATAATAATACTTGTGTTTGGAAGTATAGTCCCAATGAATTTCGTCATGGGATATGCACCTGTATCAGTTGCCATTCTAGGAAAATGGATCGATACGGCAGATGGTGTAACCTCTGCCAATATAGAGCTTACAGCCAGGTACGGGAGTGCGTACCTTACTTTCAAGGTGGTCATATCTGGAAAATATGGAGTCACCGCTGGAGCAGCATCAGGGTACAGTATAGCTCACCTTTCCAATGGAAAAGTAGCCGTTAGTCCAAAGTATCTCCTCCAAGTAAAAGCCAAAGAACTTGATGGACTTGAAAAGGATGTCAGATACTACAAGACATACTACTGGAAGAAAAAGGTCATGGAAAAAACTGACTATGGATACAGAGTCAATGCTGTAGCATATGTAAAAGTCGTCAGAAAAATTATACACAGCATCTGGAAAGACTACACAGAAGTGGTAATCTACAACCCCAATGTGGATGTTGGTGGCAGAGTTTATATTCATGAATAGGGGGGATATTATTGAAAAGAGCTGCGCTCGTCTTATTATTCTTTTTCTCAATCCTGATCATGGATAGTGTAATCGCTAATGAGGACTGCAGAATAACTGGATCTGTTTCAATAATTCCATTACGCCAAGTTGACTTGGATACCTATGAGACTGTTCCATATATAACTCCCAGAGGAGCTGGAAACACGAGATATGTAGGAGATATTAAAATATTAAACTGCCAAGACCTAGGAAAGTCCGTAAACGTTTCTGTAGAGCTCTTCATAAGGGATTTTTCTGGATTTAACTTAACACAGAAAAAGTTTATAATTAACTTTATTGTGGACAGGGAGACTAATACCTTCAAGCTTAACAATACAAGGGTCCTATTTCCATTCTATATATTTGGGAATGGAAAGTTAGAATTCAGGCCCTTCCACATTTTTGAGTTCCTTAAGGTTGAGAGAATGGAAAGAGCAGATGTATACCTAACAAATACCACCAAGATAGCAATTCCCAAACCAATTGACATTATGTCAACTAGAGAGTTTACATATATTTTCTGTTACGGAACTCTCCTCCCATCAAGTAACACAACCTGTGATAGTCCAGTCAAGATAAAATATGCAAACCTTCTAACAAAGCCACCATATGTCGTGGGTAGTGAGTTGCTTTATCCTAAAGACCCGTTTGGGATATATGAAGGGCCAGTTTTACTTGGGTTCGAAATCCAGCCTTCAGATGAAATCTTGAAATTTCTGGAAAGTGATACTTCGGAAAATGAAAGTGTGTTGTTAGGTCTTATTGTGTTACTTGGGGTAGGGCTCTTTATAGTAGCCAAGTCGAGGTGATAAATATGAAGCATGTAAGTCTAGAAATTAGTTCAAGCACTGGAATAATTGTCCTAATAATTTTAGCTCCTTCCTTACTCCTGTATCTCTCTTGGACTGCGTTTATTGACCTTAATCTTTCAGGAACAGGAATTGGTGGAGCTAAACTTTTGAAAACTGTCCCTCTAGCTGACGTTGAAGAAACCCTTGCTCAATTCGAGACTTCTCTAGCTCCATTTATTCAGGATGTCTCCACAGAGCAAGTGAAAGCATTTAACAGAGGAGTTAGAACGTCTCTCATAGGAGCTTTCCTTGTAACATCTGTTTTGACTGCACTAACTTTCGGGAAAGCATTGTCAACGGGCACAATAATTTACGATATAGGGCTAGTAAGAGACAAGAAGAAGGTGTTCTTTCATAGGATAGCTCCACTTATATTGTACTCTTTCTTTCTATCCTCTATACTGACCATAGGGCTCGCAGCGATATTTCCCCTTACGGGAGTTAAAGCCCTGAAGTCTAATCTTGTGCTCTTGCTTTTGGTAATGGCCCTCTCCTCTCTTTGGGGAGTTTTCCTTTCTGCAACATTGAGTGCTACATCTAGGGAGTATGCGTATTCGATTCTAGTGTCTTTTTTAGTAGCTAGTATCTTCCTTACGTCAGAGAACGTTGGTGACCTTGTTTTCCCCTTCTTCAGACTACTCGCTTGGTCATCAACCTCAGGACAAATACCCCTCGGAAAATGGGGATTAATTGGGACGACTTTGTTTGCAGTGTCTCCAGCTTTGTCCTTAAAAGCATTTGAAAGGGGGGATTACTATTGAAAATGAGCATTAAAAAAGCTTTCTTGATATCAACTATACTCTTCATACTGGCGCTATCAAGTCTCTTTTACCATGCATCTAACAAAATCGTGGAAGTACAATTTCTTACTTTTAACGACGAAAATCAAAATCTTTACTCCGTTTGCATGGAAGAAGTTATTCTTCCTTTCGCCGGAAAGTACAGAATAGAGGGGACTAATGTTACAGTCTTTACCGCAGAAGGCAGATTTAATAAGAATTTCAGCACAAGTATTCGTGCCGTCGGAGTAGTAGCAGTCATAAAGAATAAGGGAAAAACCGCCATCATGCTGAAACCTGAAATAGAGTTTCCGCTGTTCTACGTGATATTAGTATTAATTGCAGGAGGGGGGACGACATATGCTCTTAGAGTGTTCAAACTTGAGTAAATCATATGGAAAAATCAAAGCCCTTGACAACGTCAGTTTTACCCTCGAGAAAGGCCTTTCATATATACTTGGCCCCAACGGAAGTGGAAAAACAACTTTTATCAAGATAGTCAGCAATATAGTACCTCCTGACTCAGGAGAGATAAAGATACTTAAAAAACACTATCTTAATCTCAAGCCCAACGATATATCTTTTTCTTATGAAAAAACTGTGTTCCCATCTTCAGTCAGGATCATTGACTACCTCCGCACGATTGGAGAATTTCGGGGAAATGATAACACAGATGAAATTCTCTCACTATTTGACTTAGAAGGCGTCAAAACAAAGAAATTTAGAGAACTTTCTCAAGGATACAAAAGGAGATTTCTAGTAGCTAGTGCCTTTGTTGGCTTTCCGAAAGTGGTTTTTCTTGACGAACCTTTCAGCAATATAGATATAATCGCAAAGAAGAAAATGATGGAAACATTTCTCGAACTAAAGAAGAAAATTAACATAATCATTGTATCTCACGTTTTCACTAGCATAGACAAAGTCGACAGCATTGTAGTTTTACACAATGGCAAAGTGATAAAAAACTTGATGAAAAAAGAATTGAAAAACATAAGTGGGTTTAGAGTAGTATTTGAAGATGGAACAGTTGTCATAAATAACATAGGAGAGATAAACAGGCTTATCTCCCAAGGTAAAAGAATATTGTCAATTGAGCCATTATCACTTGAAAAATGGTTAGCTGAGCAGTTTTAAATAAAATGCTAGCCCTCTTCCCTGTATGGTGCCGTAATAACTTTTCTAATTTCCCTCGCTATCTTTTCTCCTATTCCATCGACTTTCATCAATTCAGCCTCACTCGCAGTAAAAACTCTCTCAACGGTACCAAAATGCCTAAGCAACCTTTTCGCTAGTGTGGCTGAAACATGGGGTAGCCCTTCAACTATGAGCCTCTGCCTCTCGGCCAACGTTAATGCCTTTTTCTCGCTCCTTATCCTTACCTCCTTCTCTTTCTCCTCCTGCTCTCTCTTTGCTATCAGGAATATGTATTGAGCTGTTTCCTCCGGATTAGAGGAGAATATTACCGGAACCCCAAAGTCAACTGTTACAGCAGCAATTGCACCCCTTATCGCATTTGGATGAACGTTCCTTATCCCATAGAGCTGGCCCTCAACAATCACTATGGGTCTGGGGTAGGCCTCTTTAAGCCTCTTAACTTGATCGAATAGCCTGCCGTCTATGATAGACTGAATAAAATCATTAGCCGACTTCCTCTCTATCGCGACGTCCTCACTAACTATATAATCCCCAACATCCAGAGTTTTGAACTCAAGCTTCACCCCTAAAGTTTTCAGCCTCTTCACTACCTCACTCCTCAACTCTCTACTATCAACCACGACCTTAATCCCTCTCCTCTCTTCCTTAACTTTCTCCCCTCTGGTCTCTCCGCGAGAGAGCCATGCTTCAAGCCCTTTCTTTTCGCTCCTCTGGACGAACGTTTCGAGGGAGGTTTGCTTCTGCCTCTTTATCATCTGGCTTACCTTCTTTATAGTCTCCTGCATAACCTTCTCCTTCTGCCTTGAGCTCCAGTAGTAGGCTTCATCCCTCGTCCCTTTGGCCATTAAGATTACTACCCTACCTGGCCTGTGCCTTCCAGTCCTTCCTCTTCTCTGTATGCTCCTTATTGCAGAAGGAACGGGCTCGTAAAACACCACAAGGTCAACCTCAGGAACATCAAGTCCTTCCTCACCCACGCTCGTTGCAACTAAAACGTTGAACTCCCCCCTTGCAAAGGCGTCAAGAACTAGCTTTTGCTCCCTCTGGCTCATTCCCCTATCGTTTTCCTTGCTTGCTTGGCCCACAAACCTCTTCACTTTAAGGCCTTCCCTGCTTAACTCCTCCACAAGCTTCTTTGCTGTCTCCCTGTAGTTCGTGAAGACTATTATCTTTGAATTTAACTTTTTCTCAATCTGCTCATTTATTAGCTCTTTAAGCTTGTCAATTTTTGGATGATCGAGTCCAAGCTCCCTAGCTTGGACGAGCAGGCTTATTGCTTTCTTCATTCTTTTATCGGAAAACAGCTCTTTGCTAGCTTTCGTCGATCCCGACCTCGCCTCTTCATAGAGCTTCTTAAGGTAAGCCCTTAGTGCCGATAAACCCTGGGTTTCCAACAGCTCTATGGCATGATGGAGCTTTAAGGCCATTGCATGGAACAGAAGGTACTTCCTTAAATCGTGATTGCCCTTGGCCATTTCCTCGTTTATTATCTGCCCAGCCCTCAGAATCTCCTTTTTAGGTATATCGGGAGAGGATGAATCTATAAGGGCAGCCTCAGCCAAGGGTTTTAGAGCATCCTTAAGCATTTCTCTTAACAGCTTCCTAACTTCCTTATATAGCTCAGGGAGATCAACCCTAATCCACTCAAACTTTATCCCCTGGACGTAAGGCTTAACATCGGGAGAGCTTTCCGAACGGTACTCAACATGCTCTATTCCTAGATTGTTCAGGACTTCCATAATTTTCTCAGGAGTGCTCCCAGGGGAAGCAGTTAACCCTATAACAAGAGGATTTCTAGCCTGCTCCCTGTATTCCTTGGCTATATAAACATAGGCATAGTTGCCCACTGCCCTGTGGGCTTCATCGAATACCAACAGAACTACATCCTCCAGACTTATCCTTCCAACGAGGAGGTCGTTTTCAATAGTTTGCGGAGTTGCCACTATTACTTTGGCCCTAGCCCAAGCCCTCTGCCTCTCGCTTGGACTTATCTCACCCGTAAGGGCAACTATCTTATCATGGGGCAGGTTGAAGAACTTCCTGAACGTTTCAGCATGCTGAAGGACGAGTGGCTTAGTTGGAGCCAGCATTAGAACCTTGCCACCGTACTTGCTTAGCCTGTAGTCGGCGATCATCATCGCTATTATGGTCTTACCTAAACCCGTGGGAAGGACTATTAGGCAGTTCCGCTCCTTACATTTTGCGTATATGACCTCCTGATAGAGCCTCGGTTGGAGTAGTTCCTTTTTCAGGTACATCCTATCACTTCTTCAGTACTGTAAGAACGGTGTTTAATAAGTCCTCACTATTGACCGCTATCACCTCAAGCTTTTCCGTTGCGCTGAAAGAAACCTCTATGTCCCTACCCTCAGAGTCCTTAACTAACGCTCCAGCTTCCCTTGCTATTATGGCCCCAGCAGCTATATCGGTTGGCCTGACGTATTTCCTTATGTCTATAACCCCATCTAAAGCCCCCATCGCTAAGTATGCTAGCTCAAGGGCTATAGCCCCTAAAGTTCTCGTTCTCTTCACCTTGTTCACGAGTTCTATTCCTCTACCTCTAGTGTAGAAGCTTATTGCGGGCTTTTCCTTTGGTTCCCTAACCCTAATTTTTCTGCCGTTTAGATATGCACCTTCCCCAGGGATGCCCTCAAATAACCTGTCCATTACGGGCTCATATATGAAGGCATATATTGGTTCTTTTCCCTTGAATATCGCAACGCTTACTGCAAAGAAGGGTATCCCTGCTATAAAGTTATAAGATCCATCAAGTGGATCAACTAAAACAGTATATTCACTTCCTTGATCAATAACGCCTATCTCTTCACTAACTATATTAACTCCTAACTTTCTGAGCTTCGCGAGTATTGAGTCTTCAGCAACCTTGTCTATCAACTTAGTCTCATCCCCACTAGGACTTATTGCAATGGTCTTAGATGCCCTAGGATCTCCAAACAGGGGCATTACATTAGCTTCAACTTCATGAATTATATCAATAGCAACTTTTCTCCACCACTTCACGTTCATAACTAAGCCCCCAAGAGCATTCTCAACAGATTCCTAGTTCCTGGAGCAAAGCCCAGGATGAATATCACCATCCTAATGAAATCTAACAGTTCTCTATCTTCTCCTTCCTCTTCAAGTTTTTTCATTATCCAAAGGGCAAGATATAGGACTGTGAATTTAAGCAGGTACATCACGGCGGCCGTTCCGGTTAGGCCTATCAAAAGCCTAGGCAAAACATGCTGCTCCCAATAACCCATGAAGTCTACTCCAACGAAGGTTGTCGTTGCATCGTAGAAGTGAACGTAAAAGAGGTAAGAGTTCTCCCTGACTATCGACAGTTTCTTTGTCATCAGGTAAATTGCAAGCTCGGCCAGTATCAAGAAGGGAATGAAATACTTCAAAACGGTAAAGTTGAAGTGCATCTTTTCAAGATTCGCCCCCATAGCCGCAAAATCTACCATAACGAGGCCCCAGCCAAACCAAAGAAACACGCCTCTCCAGTCCTTAAAGAACTTCTTGGATATTATCAGGGCAGGGAATGCTATGGAGAACACCAAAAAGTATATCCCTGGGGAGACCGTTATGTAAGTCCTGGGATAAACGCCAGCATCAGTTAAAGCCCTCGTGAATGCCCCAAACACCATGTAGGGGATTAAAGCCCTAAAGAAAGCCTTGTCTATTTTTATTTTCATCTTTTTGAGAACCTTGTACACAATGAGCGTTGCTATTCCCAGGATTATTGCATAAACGAGAGTGTTAACAGGGTTATAACCGGTATTATATTTTATCGGATTTACGAAGTATTTTTCAAAGAACTCTTTTAGCATTCGACCACCAATAGGAAGGAGATAAGAGAATTAAAAAGATTTATGAAGGAATCAGAACATTGGACAGACATCCTTCTCTGTTGGAGGCTCTGGATTGAGGCCCTTCCTCTGCCTGATCTGTCTTATGATCTGCTGGGCAAGCTCGTTAGGCACCTTCTTGAATCCAGCATGCTCAGTGCTCCATAATGCTCTACCGCTCGTTGCGCTCCTTATTGCGCCAGCAAATCCAAACATCTCAGCTACTGGGGCCTCTGCGATGATCGTCATGACCTCTCCTTCCTGCCTCATGTCAACGAGCTGACCTCTCCTCTGGCTGATCTCCCTGCTAACGGCACCCATGTACTCATATGGAATGTTTATGATGACTTTCTGGTAGGGCTCGTAGAGGACTGGACCGGCCTTCATCATTGCACAGTGAATTGCTGTCCTTATAGCCGGGTAGATCTGGGCCGGACCTCTGTGGACGTTGTCCTCGTGAACCTGGGCATCGAGCAGCCTAACGATGACCTTCATTACTGGCTCCCTAGCGAGTGGGCCCTCATCCATGGCCTGGTGGAATCCATCTATTAGGAGATCCATAACCTCGTTAAGGTACTGGATACCCTTGGTGTTGTCGAGGAACATGTTACCGTTGTAAACGTCAACGATACCCCTCGCGATCTCATAGTCCATACCGAGCTCAGCCAACTTCTTGGCAACTTCCTTCGGGTTCTTGATCCTGCCCTCCGGGATGATTCCCTCCTTGATTGCATTGTAGATCTCATCGGGCATTGGTTCAACCACGATGTAGAACCTGTTGTGCTTGTTTGGTGACTTACCTTCAACCATTGGACTTGGCTTAGTTATGCTCTCCCTGTAAACTACAATTGGCTCTGAGACCTCTATGTCAATTCCCCAGTCCCTCTTGAGCTTGTGGAGCTTGACCTCGAGGTGGAGCTCACCCATACCGCTGAGGAGGTGCTGGCCAGTCTCCTCGTCGATCTTAACGTGGAGCGTTGGGTCTTCCTTAGCCAACTGCCTCAAAGCTTCAATGAGCCTTGGAAGATCCTTAACGTTCTTAGCCTCAATTGCAACGGTAACTACAGGTTCGCTGACGTAGTGAAGTGCCTCGAATGGTTCAATTGGCTCCTGAGCTACAGTCTCACCGGCCATTGCATCCCTCAAACCTGTAACCGCAACGATGTTCCCTGCAGGAACTGCATCCATGTTGATCCTCTCTGGACCCATGTAGATACCGACCTGCTGGATCCTAGCCTTCCTCTTGCTGTTGATTAGGTAAACCTCCATACCGCTCTTCACGGTTCCGCTCCAGACTCTACCCGTTGCAACCTCTCCAGCATGCTTGTCAATGATAATCTTGGTAACAACCATGACCATCTTACCCTTCGGATCACAGTTGAGCATCGCTTGACCAATTTCGCTGTTAATGTCTCCCTGCCAGAGGTGCGGAATTCTGTACTTCTGGGCCTCAATTGGGTTTGGCAAGTGCCTAACGACCATATCGAGAACCACAACGTGGAGCGGGGCCTTCTGCCTCAGGGTCTTGTTATCTCCCTTTAGCGTGAGGTCAATTATCTCGTTGAACTTAACCCCAGTCCTCTGCATGAATGGAACGCTCAGAGCCCAGTTATAGTATGCTGAACCAAAGGCAACGCTACCATCCTCAACCTTAACCATCCACTTCTTCTTGTATTCTTCAGGAGCGTATCTCTGGATAAGCCTGTTAACGTCCATGATTATCTTTGAAAACCTCTCCATCATCTGCTGTGGAGTGAGCTTAAGCTCCTTGATCAACCTGTCAACCTTGTTAATGAATAGAACTGGCTTGACGTACTCCCTCAATGCTTGCCTTACAACGGTTTCAGTCTGAGGCATGACCCCTTCAACCGCATCAACTACAATGATAACTCCGTCGATTGCTCTCATTGCTCTCGTAACGTCACCACCGAAGTCAACGTGTCCTGGGGTATCAATGAGGTTAATCAGATAATCCTTGCCCTCATAGTTGTGAACCATTGAGACGTTTGCCGCGTTAATGGTAATACCCCTAGCCTGCTCCTGCTCGTCGAAGTCGAGAACGAGCTGCTTTCCTGCGAGCTCCTCACTGATCATTCCAGCTCCAGCCAGGAGGTTATCGCTCAGTGTGGTTTTACCATGGTCAATGTGAGCGGCTATACCAATATTTCTAATCCTTTCAGGCTGGAGCATGAGCTCCTTAATCTTTGCGATCATTTCCTCTCTCCTACCCATTTCCACCACCCTCGATGAGCTTGCTCGGGTTTACTTAAAAGGTAGGGTTATAAAGCTTTTCCCAACTGTTAAAAGCTTTTTAGTTTTATGCCGACGCCATGCCATAGGCTGGATCAAATGTCTATGGCATCCATCGCAACTTTAATCCACCGCAAGTAAGAGTTTACGGTTCCGCGCATGGCAGAAGAGTCAGTTGCTTTTATGTCAATAACGATCTTTTTTCCCTCAAGCTCAAACTTTATCTCGCTTCTCCTGTAGGGGACGCTCAAATGCTCGTAAAGAACGGCTTCATAAACAACCTTTGCAACCTCTTCAGAAGAAAACTCAATCACGATCCTTCCTCTTACCCTCTTTGCCTTCACTTTCCCTCCTCCTAGGAACTTTAATCCCAAGAGCCTCCTTATAATCCCATCTTCTCCCGTCCTCCATTATCCATATCTTAACGTTGATTAATGGGCCGACCGGCCTGTCCTTCGTAACGTCAAGCCTGTAGAAGTTTATCGACATTCCCCTTGGATGCCTCTCTATAACGGCGAGAACATCCGTGTTGTAGCGGTCGGCTATCGAGATTAAACTTTTATCTCCTCTAGGGACGAACTTTCCAGTTGTGAGCTCAGCAAAAACTTGGGCAAAGGCCAAATGATCTAAACCAACTCTCTTAGCCGTTGTAACGATGAGTGGCATGTCCTCCCTTATCGGATTCAAACCCTTAAACCCCATCTCCCTCTGAAGCTTTATGCCATGGAGGTATAGATAGCCAAGATAACCCCAGTCTTCAGGATCAACCTTAATGAACGTCATCTTCAATGGATTGCCCTTCCAAACGTTGAGAATTAGCAACCTCTCATAACCCCTATCGTAAGCCTCCATTAAAAGCTCCTGGATTGTCTTTTTCCCTCTAGTTATGTATAGAGAATTAGGGAAAACTCTCTCCAGGTCATGACCAAAGCTCCTGGTTCTCCTCGTAGGTCTGTGTGATGTGGTGATAAGCATCATAGCTAATCCCTTCGAAGTTAAAGAGAAGAGGTTAAAAAGCTTAGCTAGATAGCCTTTACCCTTCTCGGAACCTTGGGCCTTGGCTTGTAAAGTATCTTGCTACCGCAGTAAGGGCAACGAAGGTCCCTAGTGATGGATAGATCGAGCTTTACCTCCTTTCCACACTTAGCACACCTGTATATAGCCTCAACCATGAGGCATCACTCTGTTACTCTCTTCGCAACCTTACCAGCTGGGGTAACCGGAAGGTAAGCTCCTCCGGCAAAGATAGCTCCACACTTCTTGCACTGCCATATTCCAGTGCTAATTCTCTTCACTGCCCTTCTTCCACAGACTGGACAGACATGTTTCTGCCTCATCTTTGCCTCTACTGCCGCAACCCTTCTCCTGATCTTGAGACCATACCTAGGCCCGAACCTTCCAGCTGAACCTACCTTTTTGGTGCCGCTCATGAGCATCACCCCATTATCGTGAGCTGAAGGGTGTAGGGGGAGTAGGCTTTATAAAGTTTAAGCATCCCTCGTGACCACTATCTTCACTCCTTCGAATTCTGCAATCACGTCACCAACCCTAACCGGTGCCTTCACCTTAATCCCTGCCAAGAATTTCATGAGCTCAGGAATCTTGTCCTTTGGTACTGGCTTCTCTGTTTTAACGCTGACCGTAGGCAGTCTTCCTCCTTCCACAGGAATAACGCTCATCACAATCCTTTTGGGGTTAGTAACTTCTTCAATGGCCCATTCTTTTCCCCTGGGGCAGGTATAGCCTTTTACATTCTTGACCTCACCATTTTCAACTTCAACCTCAATCGTACAACTTAAGGGACAGACTATACACGTGAAACGGTAAACCTTACTCATGCTTTACCACCTTCATAGTTATCTTATCCTCAGCCTTCGATATTTCTTTAGCCCTTAGCTTAATTCTAAGCATCTCCGCAGGTTTTACTACTGGAAGCTTGATCTTTTTGCCTATTTCAACAAATTCAACTACTACATCCTCCATCGGCCTTGCAACCCTAGCGTATATCCATACATCCCTCTCACCGCTTAGATAGTGGGGGGCAAGTAGCCTAATGTTCTCTCCTTTCACAAGCCTTATCCACCTTTTACTTGGGATTCCCCCGTTTTCTATGAACTCCTTAGCACCTTCAGCGGCCAACTCTCCTTGCTCCGCAACGTAATCCACTAGATCGTTTATGAGGAGAGCATTTCCAGCCACGAAGATCCCAGGAACTGAAGTCTCCAGCCTGTCATTGACGATAGGCCCGCCAGTCGAGGGATCAATTACAACACCAATTTCAGTTAGAAGCTTGACGTTCGGTATTAACCCGGCAGAAATTACCAGTGTGTCGGCCTCTATCCAAAATTCCGTTCCTGAGATTTCCCTTAAGTTTTCATCGACCTTAACAACCTTGATCTTTTCAACCCTACCCCTTCCCCTGACTTCAACGACCTTGTGACTTAAATAGAGAGGTATGTTGAAGTCTTTTAGGATCATTATGTTTCTGGCCAAACCCCCAGGATAAGGCATCAGCTCTATAACGGCCTTTACCTTCGCCCCTTCTAGCGAAAACCTCCTCGCCATTATCAATCCGACATCGCCAGACCCAACTATCACTATCTCCTTACCCGGCATTATGCCGTAGATGTCCATTAAAGTCTGAGCCTCTCCGGCCGTGTAAATCCCAGCAACCCTGTCCCCAACGATTCCTATCTCAAAAGCGTGCCTCTCTCTAGCTCCTGCAGTGTATATTATCGTTTTCGTTGAAACTTTTTGAACTCCTTCCGGGGATGTAAAGACGACAAACTTCTCTAAGTCAGAGTAGTTTATTATCTCAAGAACCCTCGCAGATGTCTTTACTTCAACTCCATCCAGCTTATTCATTAACCTGTAAGCGAATTCAGGCCCTGTAAGTTCCTCTTTGAAGTAGTGAATTCCAAAGCCAGGATGAATACACTGCAGAAGTATTCCACCAAGGTAATCATTGTCATCGAGTAGGAGAACCTTCAACCCGAGTTCCTTCGCCCTTATTGTAGCGGCCATTCCAGCGGGGCCTCCACCGATAACAACTACATCATACACTTCACTCACCCCTTACGAGAACCTTAACATCCCCAATTCCTATCTCACTCCCCTTACCTTTCAGAGTGACTTCCCATGGGGAAACCCCATACTCTCTGGCAAGTATCTGAATTATCCTAGGCCTACAGAACGAACCCTGGCAGGTTCCAGTCGTTGCTTTGGTTCTAAACTTTACTGAATCTATGCTTGGAGTTTTGACCCCTATGAACTTCATCCTCTCTACGGCCTCAAGGATGTCTCCCTCACTGACCTTGTTACACCTACACACGATCTTTCCGTAAGCAGGATTCCTCTTCACGAGCTCGTTCACTTTCTCATAGCTTAAGGCAAAGAAGTGGGTAATCTCCCTTCTGTAGGGGTTCCACTTTTTCTTCTCAACTAGCTCAATCCCAAGATCTCTCTGAATTATCTCAGCAACTTCGTAAGCTATTGCAGGGGCGCTCGTTAGGCCAGGAGAGCGAATTCCAGCGACGTTTATGAAGCCCCAGACTTCCCCTTCAGCCTTTATTATGAAATCTCCACCCGTAGGCTCTGGTCTTAGACCTGCGAAGGTTCTTATTACCTTGCTCCTAGGAGGTAGCTGAGGCCAGAGCTTCTTCGCTCCCTTCCAGACCTCTTCAAGGCCTTCTCTCGTCGTTGCGGTATTCTCCTTCTCTTCGGGGGGCAAATCCTGGGCATTCGGCCCTATCATTAGATGTCCAGAAATTTCTGTCGTGACAACGATCCCCTTGCTTATTGGGGTCGGCGTCGGAAAGAGAACTCTTTTCGGCCCAGGAATTCCTTCGTCAAATATCCAGTATTCACCCTTCCTGGGGTGAATTTCAAAGTAGTCTACGCCAGCCATCCTCGCGATTTCATCGGCATAAAGGCCGGCAGCATTGATTATTATATCAGCCTCTACGAAGCCATTATTGGTCTCTACACCCCTAACCTCTCCGTTCTCAACCTTTATTCCCCTAACTTCAGTTTCTAAATGAGTCTTAACACCGTTAGCTACAGCATTCTCCACGATCGCTATTACAGCAGGAATTGGACCTATCTGTCCAACTATCGGAACCCACAAGGCGCCAAGGGCCTCCCTAGTTAACCCAGGCTCAAGTTTAAAGAGCTCATCCTTGTCAACAATTCTCATTTCCGGAACTCCATTTCTGATTCCCCTCTCCAAGAGAACTTCGAGCTCCTTGAAATCTTCATCCTTTAAGGCAACTATCAATGCCCCATTCCAGACATGAGGGATCTCAAGTTCTTTAACCCACTGATGCCAAAGCCTATTCCCCCTAATGCAAAGCTTGGCTCTCATTGGGTATTTGTCGGGATCATCATCGTAGCCTCCATGGATTATTGCAGTGTTGGCCTTGCTAACTCCCCAACCCACATCTGGGTTCTTGTCTATTAGATGAACCTCGAGGTTCTCGTACTTGCTCAGAACTCTAGCAATGCTCGCTCCGGTAATTCCGGCCCCAATAATTGCGACCTTTACCTTGTCCATTCACAACACCTCATCAACTATCTTTGCCCATCCTAAAGCCCTCTTTACGGCCTCTTTCCATCCTCTATAGAGCTTTTCCCTAGTTTTTTCGTCTAGTTTGGGCTCAAAAACCCTCTCAACTTTCCAAAGTTCAGCTATCTCCTTCAAATCGTTCCAGAAGTCCACAGCCAAACCGGCAAGGTACGCTGCACCTAAGGCGGTAGTTTCCTTAACTACCGGCCTCACAACCCTCCTCCCTAGAATATCTGCCTGGAACTGCATCAAGAAGTTGTTAGCCGTAGCTCCTCCATCTACTCTTAACTCCCTAACTTCAACAAGCTTTTCCATTTCCTCTATGACGTCCCTCGTTAAGTAGGCTATAGCTTCAAGTGTTGCCCTCGCAAGGTGTTCCCTTCCAGTCCCTCTCGTTATCCCAATTATCAGGCCTCTAGCAAACTGATCCCAGTAGGGGGCACCAAGCCCTACAAAGGCTGGAACGAAGTAAACTCCCTCATTGCTATCAAGCTTTTTAGCTAACTCCTCAGTCTCCGAGGCATGCTCAATTATTTTTATTCCATCTCTCAGCCACTGAACGGCTGCCCCTGTTATGAATATGCTTCCCTCCAAGGCGTAGGTTACCTCCCCCTTAAGGCCCCAGGCTATAGTCGTTAGAAGGTTTTTAGAGTAGAGTAACTTTTTCCCAGTGTTTACGAGTATGAAATTCCCAGTTCCGTAAGTTGCTTTCACCATTCCTTCTTCGAATGCAGCCTGCCCAAATAAAGCAGCCTGCTGATCCCCAGCATCCCCGCTAACCGGAATTTCACGCCCCAGGAGCTTGGTGTAGCCATAAACTTCACTAGAATCTTTAACTTTGGGCAGAATATCCTGGGGAATTTTAAATATCTCAAGCAACTCCTCGTCCCACTCCAGCTTCTTAATATTGAAGAGCATGGTTCTTGAAGCGTTGGAGTAATCCGTTACATGCTCACCAGTCAGCTTGTATATGAGGAACGTATCGACGGTTCCAAAGTACACCTCTCCCCTTTCAGCCTTCTCTCTAAGACCAGGAACGTTATCAAGCAACCACCTTATTTTACTCGCGGAAAAGTATGCATCGGGAACTAAACCTGTCTTTTCTTTTATCAGATCTCCGTACTCCCTCTTTATTTCTTCAATCATTTCAGCTGTTCTTCTGCACTGCCAAACTATGGCGTTATAAACGGGTTTTCCATTCTTATCCCAGATTATTGTGGTTTCCCTTTGATTTGTGATTCCTATTGCAACGATATCCTGAGGGGAAAGCTTGGCCTTTTCTATCGCAACCTTAATGGCCCTAACCTGAGCTTCCCATATCTCTTCTGGATTATGTTCGACCCAACCAGGCTTTGGGTAATATTGGGAAAACTCAAACTGACCTAAGCCCAGAATATTACTCTCCCTATCGAACAGAATAGCCCTAGCTGATGTTGTTCCCTCGTCTAAGGCGAGAACCGCCTTCATGACACCACCTATTTTATTCCGGTATAACTCCTTTATAACTTTCTCTTAATTAACAGCGTCAGCGAGAGAACTACAGCTCCAAGTATGAACGAATCTTTAGCTGTATCCCTCCACATCTCAGGCCAATAGTACACCTTAGGGCTGACAAATAGCCGCACATAGGTGTAGTTTTCGCACAATCTCTCGCAAGCTTCTTTCTTAGCTTGAAGCGACTTAAGGGAATTGAGATCCCTCTCGTAATAATACCTACAGCACCCAGGAACCTCTGAAAGGTGCTCTTCTAGGAGCTTAATCTCCTTAGTGTAGTTGATCTCCTCACACCCAAGTCTATCAAACTCAAAGCCTACATTGAGATCTTTCAACTTACTTATATCCTCATCATTATTAATTATCCCCTCAACAACTACTGGCCCAGGAGGTCCCCCAGATATTGTAAAGTTCACTAAGGAGGAATTTATGACAGATATTAGTGCCCTGTAGTTTTCTTTTGTTATGGCAATATCAGCAGGTAAAGCATTGCAAGTCCTGTGAACATTCCCCTTCCCTCCAAGAGAAACAAGATTATTTATCAGTTCTTTACCCTCCCTATATTCACTCCTAGCCTTCCAGTAGGGATAGAGGAAGTGCACCGATATCAGGAGGAGTACCACAAAAACTATTACCATCTTTTTCTCATACTTTATAGACAAGGCAATTAACGCCAAGGAGAGACTCCAGAATACCGTATAGGCAGATTTAGGTCTTTAACTGGGACTTCCCTGGGGATTGCATATAACCAAAATACGTACGTTGGGTTTTCGACAAGATTAGAACAATTCTTACAGCCTCTAATCTCCATCAAAAACTTTCTATATTCTTCAATTCCAGGCTTAGTGAAGTAGACCATACATCCTCTAAGCTGTTCTAAATCTTCTGGATATCTTGTATATACGATTCCAAAAAAGAAAGTTACCCTGAGAACTAACGTCATAGCTTTCAAGCTTGTTTAGTTCCTTAACAAAGTATTCAAAATCGGAGAAAAGGCATACCCCCGCCCCACCATCTATTGAGGTGCTTGGCCTTGTTCCTTTGCTTTCAATGTACTCCGGAAGGCGAGAGGGAGCTGTAGCCGGGAAGAAGATTCCAAAGATAAGGAGCAACAATGCAAACCAAACTAATACATCTTCAAACTTCATGAAATTAAATTGCAGAGGAACTTTATAAAATTATCTTAATCCCAATTTCTTGAGGTAATTAATCATATTCTCAACATCGTTAGCTATGACGACCTCAAAGAGGCCTTTCATCTTGGCAAGGTTATCGTTCTGGTAGAATAGCTCATCGTTTTCAGTCCACAAGACAACTTTAAGGCCTAACGAGCGGGCCCACTTTATTGCTTCTACCGTTCTCTTGAAGCCTATTATTGGAATCGCCTCCATAGGAACGTTTACAGACCATAGATTGAGCTCCTCTTTTAGCTGAGGTATCTTTGGGACTATCTCCTCATTGTCTATGAGTAACCCCATTGTAGTTTCACTATCCAGCTCTCTGTACCTCTTTAGGGCCTCTACCTCAAATGAGGACACCATAAACCTTTCAGGATTGTTTTTTCGTATTACCTCATAAACCTTCTCAACGGCATCAACATCCTTAATTTCCACGTTAATTAAGGCATCTTTTGGCAGGGCTTTAACGGCCTCTTCCAGCGTTGGAATTCTCTGCCCCATCCCCAAATCTGCCTTCTTCAGCTCTTCAATCGTCATGTCCTTCTGTCTTCCCCTCATATTGCTCGTCCTGTCTATGGTTTCATCATGCATGATTATTGCTTCACCGTCCTTGGTTAGCCACACGTCAAATTCTACACCATCCGCCCCACTCTCTATTGCCTTCTGGAAGGCTAGTAGGGTGTTCTCTGGGTACTTACCAATCCAGCCCCTATGGCCTAGGACTATAACCTTCTCCCTCTCCCACATAATACTTCCCTAATATAACGACTGCACCCAAAGGTTAAACCTATTTCTTTGAAAGAGCTTAGATGTTGACGATTGTCCAACAATTTTCGAGACAATTTTTATAAACATTGATGAACATATTTAGTCACCCTGACAAATTCTCTGGAGGTGGAGAGATGAGTCAAGGAAAGTTCAAGTACTCAATGATATTTCTCCTCGGCTTCGGATTCTTCGGAATAAGCATAATATGGGCCTTATACAACGCGTATGTTCCAATATTCCTTCAGGACACGTTCCACCTTAGCAAAACTGTTACAGGCTTTATAATGACCATAGACAACCTCTTCGCAGTCCTACTCCTGCCGTTCCTTGGAGCCTTAAGTGACATGACGCGAACGAGACTTGGAAGGAGAAAACCCTACATTCTCTTGGGAGCTCCCTCAGCTGCCTTAATGTTCGCCCTAATACCCGTCGCTAGAAGATACGAGAACTTAGCTCTCTTCATGGGAACGATAATCTTCATGAACTTCTTCATGGCCCTCTTCAGGTCACCAGTAATTGCCTTCATGCCAGACATAACGCCCAGCGAGAAGAGAAGTCAGGCAAATGGAATAATAAACTTCATGGGCGGTTTAGGGGCACTTCTCGCGTATTTTGGTGGTAAAGTCTTGTATGATATGAATTACGCCTATCCCTTCTATTTCGGAGCATTGATAATGCTGATAGCAAATCTTTTGGTTGTGATATTCGTCCCCGAGCCGGAACAATACAGAGTTCCTGGGGCAAAGCTTGATATCAGGAAGATACTAAGAGAAACGACAAAGAAGAGCTTCGGGGAGCTCAAGGAGAACCTAAAGGATGTCTTCGCGAGTAAAGAGAAGAGCCTCCTAGCGATACTGCTTGCGATATTTTTCTGGTTCATAGCCTTTAACTCCCTAGAAACTTTCTTCACAAGCTACGCTAAGTACCATCTAGGCATAGAGGAGAGCACTGGAGCGTTCATGCTCGGAGTGTTCAGCCTGAGCTTTATGCTCTTCGCGATTCCGGCAGGATTCATTGGAGCAAGGTTGGGGAGGAGGAGAACAATAAGCCTGGGCCTCCTGATAACCACCGCAATAGTCTTGGTGGCCTTTTACATAGGAGAAACTTCAAAGCCTGCAAGTAGCTCCCTGAGCGATCCAGTAGTTATGAGCTTCATGGGCCTCTTCTTTGTTGGGGGGATTGGATGGGCTATGATAAACGTCAACTCCCTCCCCATGGTCGTTGACATGACAACGGAAGAGAAGCTCGGTGGTTATACTGGGTTATACTACTTCTTCAGCCAAGCTGCAAACTTAGTTGCTCCCCCGCTTTCAGGAGCATTCATAGACATCGCAGGCTACAAGACTTTACTACCATTTGCCGCGGTATTCTTCTTGCTGGCCTTGATAACGATGAGGTTCGTGAGAAGGGGTGACATCGTGAAGACCAAGCTTGAGGCTCACGAATACATTCCCGATTTAGACTGAGGTGGTAAGAATGAAGAAGTTCAGCTGGAAGGTAGTCTTGGGATTGGCTCTATTGGGGTTCAGCAGGAGCGTTGGATGGGCCCTCAACAAAGGACTTTCATTCCCGCTCCTCACAAGCTACTCAAGATCTGCATTCATCAAAGGAACGATACTCGCAAGCGAGGGAATAATCGGCTTAATTATTCCGCCACTCCTTGGGTACTATAGCGACACTCTGAAATCAAGATACGGAAGGAGAAGGCCATTCATCATGGCAGGAGGCCTATTGGCGGGCATAGCTGCCTTGATGATCTACACAGCGTACTCTTTTGGTGTCCCACTTGCAGGATTCGCCCTAACCCTCGCCTTCTTCTACCTCTCAATGCACCTCTACACGGCACAGTTCAGGGCATTAATGCCCGATACAATTGAAAGCGGGCAGAGAGGAAAGGCAAGTGGTGTAATAACGCTCTTTGAGTGGGCAGGGAATTTATTCCTCTTCGGCCTCGCGGGTTACCTAATTGCCAAAGCAGTAGCAGTAACAGGAGGAGAAGGGATAAAGGCGCTAGCCCAAACCCCATACCTCAAGATACCGTTCATAATAACCGCGATATTCTTAATAGGCGCCGCGTTATTCGTGTACTTCATCATTAGAGAACCAAAAGCCCCTGAAATTGAAGAAAACGAGGGATTATTCGAGTATCTCAAAAGCATAGTTGAGAACAGGGACTTCCTTAAGTTCTACGCGGCCCAAACGCTGTGGTGGATGAGCTTCGAGTTCATAGCTATATTCCTCTACGGAATACTTGCGTACATCCTCTACGGCTCAGCGAGCGAGGCAAACGTCAAGGCGGTAACGTCCCTTGGGTTAATGTTAATGGCCCTCTTCAACGTAACAGTCCTAATAGGAGCGCTCCCAGGGGGAATAATCTACGACAAGCTTGGGAGGAGGCTTAGCATAATCTTAGGAGGAATCATCTTTGCTCTACCCCAGCTGTGGGGCTGGTTCATAAGCTCGAGGACTGAGATAATAATAGCCCTAGCCATTGCTGGAATTGGATGGGGCATTTTAATGGCAGCATCCTACCCCGTCATAGGAGATCTATTGACTAAGTTCGAAAGGGAGGCTTTCACAGGGAGATATTATGGCTTCTTCGAGGCCACAAGGTCACTACCAGTTCTCCTTGCCGGAGTCATTGGAGGGGCTATAGTTGACTTAGCAGGAGAGAACTACAGAATACTGTTCCCAATTGGAGCCTTACTAGTGTTAATGGCAATGCCTATGATCTGGATGATGAAGAACTTGGAGGTGGAAAAATGATAGTTGCAATAATTCTGTTTATCATCTTCGCACTTTTGGCATTTTCAGCGTTCGTGGGCTATAAGATGGTCACCCCTCCGAGGCAGAAAGGCCAGTGGACACCCAAAGATTTCGGCTACGAGTACGATGAGGTGACTATAGAGACGAGAGATGGACTTAAGCTCAAGGGCTGGTGGATCAATCAGGAAGGGGATAGAACGGTAATCCTGCTCCACGGCTATACGGCAAGCAAGTGGAATGAAACTTACATAAAACCCGCCCTAAAGTTCCTCCTTGATGCCGGCTTCAACGTTCTCCTCTTCGATTTCAGGGCGCACGGAGAGAGCGAAGGTAACAGAACAACCGTTGGAGATAAGGAGCTCATAGACTTAATTTCAGCCGTTGATTGGCTTGAGAGGAAGGGGGTAAAGAGGGTTGGAGTCGTTGGATTTTCAATGGGTGCAATAGTTACGATAAGGGGACTTGGTGAAGATGAGAGGATAGCGTGCGGTGTTGCAGACAGTCCACCAATATACATGGATAAGACGGGAGCCAGAGGATTGAAGTACTTTGCAAACCTACCCGAATTCCTTTATCCCCTGGTAAAGCCATTCACCCTCATTTTCAGTGGAGGTAGGGTTGTGAACGTCATAGAGTACGCAGATAGGATCAGGAAGCCACTTCTGCTAATAGCGGGCAAAAAGGATCCGCTCGTGAAAGTCGAGGAAGTCAAGGAGTTTTACGAGAGAAACAAGAGGATTAACGAAAGGGTTGAACTGTGGATCACGGAAGCTCCACACGTGAGGACTATAGTAGAAAATCCAGAGGGGTGGAAGGAGAGAGTTATGGACTTCTTAAACAGGCATTTTTAAATTTTTCAATTTTTAAGGGACAACATCAAATCCATGTATTCTAAAGTCATTATCAAACGTAAATGCTTTCCTGAGCTTTAAACGTTCCATAATGGCAAAACTTAGTGAGTCAACAATGTCAATACCTTTCTGATCAAGATACCTAAAGAATATCTCCCAAGCCCTTTCCCAGTCTTCTTCAGTTTCCTTCTCGAAATGTATAAACTTGCTCGAGATCAAAGCTTGATAATGCTCCATCGCAACAGTCTTATTATAATGTTTGGACAAACCATTAAGATATTCAGCAAGAACAGGTCTTGATAGAACAAAGATGCTTCCACTTCTTACTGCATTTTCAAAGTAATTAATGGCCTTCTCGTGATTTTCATCCCTGCTATTGAAAAGGGCTATTATGGCACTTGTGTCTAGATAAACAATGTCTGGCTTTATTCTGGCCATTCAACAAGCCCCCAAGTCTCATCTTGACTTGCATGTGGATCTAACTTCCCTTTACCAATAATTTTCCAGATCGGATCCTTTTTTATGTCATCCTCGAGCTTCTCGCTTTCTAACTCAACATATCTTTTTAGAGCCTCTCTCATAACTTCTTTTAATGACATTCTCTTTCTCAATGCAATTATTCTTAACATGTTATAAAGATTTTCATCTACTTCTGTTTGTACATGTTTAGTTATACCTTCCATGCAACATCACCCATTGCCTCCTATTCATGTTCATATATATAAGCCCTATTGTCCATTTTTGTCTCTGTTCAATCTGATCTAATTTTACTACCCCCATGGCTAACAAAGTTAGCCACTCCCAACCGCAGAAATATTAGGCAAGTCTCCCTATCCTCCACCTGTAGCTAGCAAGCGCAATCGCGAGCATCATTAATGCCCCCAAGGCAACTATCAACACCTCTACCCTAACCTCGCTCAAACTTAAGTGATAGATCTCAAGCTTCCTCAGCGCCTTTAAAGCTGCCCCCAGGGGGAAGTACTTAGCTATAGGTCTTGCCCAGGAAGGGAGTAAAGAGTCTGGAACAACGACGGCAGCGAAGAACAGGAGGGGCATTGATATTAAATTCACAACGGCATTAGTGGTCTTTATGCTACCCGTGAGCATGCCTATAGCCAATCCCAAGGACATTGAAAATATCGAGGCAAGGATTACTACAATCCAACCTAACGGAGACGGAAAGAACTTGACATGGAAGGCCAAAAAGGCAAACGCAAGGCCCGTGAATATGCTAACCAAGATTATCACGAACGTTGCACTCATCTTACCAATCAAAAAGTCCCAGGGCGATGCTGGAGAAGAGGCTATCCTCCTGAGGGTTCCCTTCTCGATTTCCTCCAAGACTGAGGAGGATATCATGAGCATCGTGGCGAAGAGGAACTGAATTCCTATGAAGCTTGTAACGTAGAATTCCATTGGAGTTACCTTTGTCCCCTCAACTGTCTTCTCTTCCACGGTTATTGGCTTAGCGAAGCCAAGGATATATGGGAGGGCGTTCCTGGGAACGTACTTTCCTACTATACTCAGCCTCTCCTCCTGAAGCTTTGAGCTCAACTCCGTGAAGAAGCCAGTTATGGCCCCCTTAACAATCTGATAAGTTTGAGGGTCGCTTTTATCGTAGTACACCTCGATATAAGCAGGATAACCCTTCGTCAAGTTTACGGTGAAGCCTTTAGGAAACACCAAAAAAGCATCTACCTTTCCCTTCTTCAAAGCGTTAATCCCATCTTCCCAGCCCGGATAATGGTAAATCGTGAACATCCTCTCCCCATTTATCTCAACGCTCTCCATAGCGTGAATAATCCAAGAGACATTTTCCTGAGAGTAGTAGCCAACCTTAACGTTCAGCGTTGGATTTTCATTTCCCCATATCTCCCCAAGGATCAGTAGCCAGAGAATTGGGAATATAAAGACCCAGAATATTGCCATCTTTTCCCGGGAGAACTCCTTTATCTCCTTGATGAATATACCTTTTATCGCCCTGAACTTCATTCCAACCCCCTCCCAGTGAGCTTCAGGAAAACGTCCTCCAATGTAGGCTCCTCTACCCTCACAAGCCTAATCTCACTCCCACTCTTTAGGAGAGCATCTACAATCCTGGGTAACTCCTTCCTGGGATCCTCCACAGGTACTCTAACGTAATTTTCCCTCACAAGAACGTTACCACCGAGGCTCTCAGCCCCTACTATGGTTCCTTCGATGTGGATTACGCTGGACTGACCCGCTAGTTTTTTGAGCTCATCAACAGTGCCAACAGCAATTACTCTGCCTTCATTCATTATGGCGACCCTATCAGCGAGGGTCTCGGCTTCCTCCATGTAGTGAGTTGCAAGAATTATTGTCTTGCCTTCCTCCTTCAGCTCCCTTATTATCCTCCAAAGCTCCCTCCTCGAGGGAACATCCAAACCTGTGGAAGGCTCGTCGAGTATTATTATCCTCGGATCATGGAGGAGCATCACCGCAATGCTAAGCCTCTTCCTAAATCCCCCGCTCAGCTCCTTAACCTTCTTCTTCCTCGGCAGATCAAATCTTTCAATTACTTCATTAACTCTCCCAACTGGTGCGTCGAATAAATCAGCGTAAAACTTGAGGTTCTCTTCAACCGTTAGAAGATTGTACAGTATATCCTCCTGGGGAACGTAGCCGATGAACCTCAAAACTTTTCGCGAAAGCTTCCTCCCAAATACTTTGACTTCGCCAGAATCGTAGGAAAGACCCTCGGCAATTATCCTGAGGAGTGTAGTTTTCCCAGCACCGTTAGGGCCTAGAAGGGCAAAAATCTCATTTTCCCTGATCCTGAGTGTTACTCCCCTGAGAGCTTCAAAGTCTCCATATCTTTTTAGCAAATTGATAACCTCTAGAGCGTACATGTTAGTTAGTTAAACCCGAGGCTTAAAAGGAGTGATGAATTTCTGGAGTACAGAGTGGGAGCATGAAGAAGGTTATCCCGCTAATACTTATCGGACTCTTAATTGCATCCCTCATTAGGCTCACCTATTCTCCTTGCCAAAGCAGATACACGGGAAGCTTCATGATCATCGTCCACGACGTTAGCCCTGTGTATACTTCAGATATTCGAAAGATAGTAGATGTATTGAAAGATCTCGGCTACCAAAACTCAACTATGCTTTTTATAATACCGAACCACGCTGGAAACCACCCGATAAGCAGGGATAAAAACTTCGCCAAGTTAATACGCGAGCTTGAAAAGGAGGGCTTTAAGGTCGGAATTCACGGCTACACACATTCAAGGGATGAGTTCAACTGCAACTCCTCTGTTGCAGAGGCCAAAATAGAGGAGGCGATTGGAGAAATGCATAAAGCCAACATATCCTTCGAGAAAGTGTTTATCCCGCCAGAGTATTCTATATCCCAAGACGCCCTAAAGGTTCTCCTCAAGAACAACTTCACGGTCATCCTGAAGGATAAAATTTACTATCCGAACGGAAGCTGTGCCAAAATTGCAAACAGGGAGTACACATGGTACGCGAGCAACTGGAGCCTTGGAATTAGGCTTTTTATTGCAAAACTGGACTACAGGCTCCACTCGAGTAACTTCGTCCTATCGATCCATCCCAAGGCCGTGAACTATGGATGCGGAATGGAATTTTTGAGAAAATTCCTCAAATGGCTAAAGCTCAACGTCCAGAAAGCTAATTCCTAACTTCCCCACTATTCTCCTATAGAGTGGAAGCCAGGTGTCTTGGGTTACCTTTACCACGTTATAGATCCATTGGGCTAATAATAAGCTAAAGATAACGTCACTAAACCAGTGGACGTGGAGGAGAAGCCTCGTAAGGGCAACGCCAATTGCATACGCCCATGCAATTATCCCAATTTTCTTCCAGCGGTTAGAGGAATATACAGCTATAATTCCCCCCCTGAACGCGTGTCCAGAAGGGAAGGAAAACCCTCCATGTCCCCTGGGCCTTGGCTCATTTAGTGCAACCTTTAGGATTCCAACAATTGCCAAGCCCAAAAATGCGGAGAGAAGAAAGACAAGGGTCTCCCTAGAGAGTTTTCCATGCTCCTTAACGTCCAAATAGATAGCAAAGAGGGCAAAAGCAGAAAAGAATAGATTACCGCCAAGGGCAGTTAAGATCGTGAGCACCCTAGGACTTGGAGAAGGCAAGAGGAAGTCAATTCTCTCGTTAATCCCCCTTAATAGGCCAAGAACCTGGAGTATGAAAATTAAGGCAAGGAGAAATGAGCTTGCCAAGATTTTCCTCATGGACGTAAGGATGCATGAAGAAATAAAAATGTTTTTGAGCTCAGCTAACCCTCTTCTCATCACCGGTCAGAGTGGCTAACGGTCATCATGGGCCAAAGCTAAATAAAATGGGAGAGTTAAAAAGGTTGAGGATGATGAGCGTTTACCGGTCTGAGCCGTGATGATATCGGCACTGTCTGACTCAATAGTCAACTTCCCCTTTCTCCTTCAGCTCCCTGTACATTCTCCAGGTAATTATCGGCTTCTTTGCAGCTAGGACATCGTCAACCCTTCTTACAGCGGTGTTGTGTGGAGCTGACTTCACTATTTCGGGGTTGGTGTAAGCCTCTTCGCTAATCTTCTTAAGCGCCTCAACATATGCATCGAGCTCTTCCTTGGTTGCGGTCTCCGTGGGCTCTATCATCAATGCTTCATGCACTATAAGCGGGAAGTATATCGTCGGAGCGTGCATTCCAAAGTCCAGCAACCTCTTAGCTACGTCCAAGGCTTTAACTCCCGTCTCTTTCCTCATGGGCTCAGCCGAGAATACAACTTCGTGCTTCCTCAGCTCCTTGTGAGGCAGCTCATAGCCCCTAGTTCCCTTAAGCTTCTGGGTGAGGTAGTTCGCGTTAAGCACGGCAACTTCGCTTACCTCCTTAAGTCCATCCCTGCCCATTATCTTGAGGTACGTTAAAGCCCTAACTAACACTGCAAAGTTCCCGAACAGCTCCTTTACCTTCCCTATGCTCTTTGGAACGTTGTAGTCAAGGTAATACATGTCCTTCTCCTCGTCATAGCTAACGAGGGGCACTGGCAGGTAGTCTTTTAGGAAATCCTTAACTCCCACTGGCCCTGCCCCAGGACCGCCACCGCCGTGAGGCGTTGAAAACGTCTTGTGGAGGTTCAAGTGGACTATATCAAAGCCCATGTCACCGGGCCTTATCTTACCAAGGACTGCGTTTAAGTTAGCTCCATCGTAATAAAGCAGGCCCCCAGCCTTGTGGACTATCTTTGCAATCTCCAGTATCTCATCCTCGAATATTCCCAGGGTGTTGGGGTTAGTGAGCATTAAACCAGCGGTTCTCTCACTAACGGCATTCTCTAGCGCCTCAAGATCAACTGTTCCGCTTTCATTGGAGGGGATCTCAATGACCTTAAATCCGGCCATTGCTGCTGATGCGGGATTAGTTCCATGGGCTGAATCTGGAACAAGCATTTCAGTCCTCTGAGTCTCTCCCCTGTCCAAGTGATAGGCCTTAATAATCATCACACCGGTGAACTCTCCATTTGCACCCGCAGCTGGCTGGAGGGTGAAGCGATCCATTCCCGTTATTTCCTTCAACCACTGCTCAAGCTCCCATATTATCTTAAGGGCCCCCTGGACGGTCCTTTCGTCCTGATATGGATGGATGAAGCTGACCTTCGGATGATTCGCTAATTCTTCATTTATCTTTGGATTGTACTTCATGGTACACGAACCCAAGGGATAGATGCCAGAGTCAACACCGTAATTCATCTCGCTCAACCTTGTATAGTGCTTAACTACCTCAGGCTCGCTAACCTCGGGTAGGTTTAGAGGGCTCTTCCTCTTGAGTTTCTCGGGAATTTCAACCTCAACGTCTTCAATTGGCTTTGGCAGAGTGTAGCCAACTCTCCCAGGATGAGATAGCTCAAAGATGAGGGGCTCATCCCACTTTGCTTGGCGGAACATTCAAACCACCTCCCTGAGAGCCTCGATTAGAGCATCTACCCATTCCTTCCTCGTCGTTTCAGTGGCCGCGAAGAGAGCTGCTTCCCCAAGCTCCGGGAAGTGAGGCTTTACGTAGTAGCCTCCGTGGATGTTCTTGCTTAATAAGTGCTCGTGGATCTCTTTGTAGGGCTTCTCGAAGCGAACCAGAACATCCTTGAAGTTCACACCGTCGAAGGGCAACTCAGCGACTTCCTTAAGCCTCTTCTTCAAGTAGGTAGTGTTCTTCAGTATAACCTCGCCGAGCTCCCTAATCCCTCTCGGCCCAAGAGTGGCTATGTGGATTGCAGCTGCAACGGCAACCAATGCTTCATTGGAGCAGATGTTCGACGTAGCTTTAGCCCTCCTTATGTGCTGTTCTCTCGTTTGTAATGTCATGACAAATGCCCTCTTTCCTTCGGCATCTTTGGTCATTCCTATCAGCCTGCCGGGCATCTGCCTAATTAACTTAGGATCATTCCTAACTGCAAATATTCCCGCCCTGGGTCCGCCAAAGTTCATTGGATTTCCAAAGTAAGAGGCTTCACCAACAACAATATCTGCCCCAAGCTCTCCAGGGGCCTCGACTATTCCGAGTAGGGTTGGATCAACACCAACTACAAAGTAAGCCCCTGCATCGTGAGCTATCTCACCAACGGCTTGTATCTCCTCCTCGAGGAGGCCAAAGAAGTTCGGCATCTCAATGTAAACACCTGCAGCATCCTTAACTTTCTCCTTTAAGTCCTCCAAGTCGATCTGTCCCCTCTCATTCCAATTAACTGTCACAATTTCAACCCCTGGGCCCTTACCGTATGTTTTTAGGACTTGCATCCTCTCCGGGTGGGTGTGCTTTGGGACAACGAACTTCTTCCTCTTGCCCCTATGGAGCCTCACCGTCATTAAGGCGGCTTCAGCCATTGCACTTCCCCAATCGTACATCGAGGCATTAACTACTGGAAGCCCTACGAGCTCGGCTATTAAGCTTTGATACTCAAACAGGGCCTGAAGCATTCCTTGGCTTATCTCCGCCTGATAGGGTGTATAAGATGTTAGGAACTCGCTTCTCTCAATTAGGTATTTCACATGAGCCGGAATGTAGTGGAAGTAAGTTCCTGCCCCCAAGAAGGAGGGCATCTCCAGGACGGTTTTATTCCTCTCCAGGATTTCGTTCATCTCTAAGAATACTTCGTATTCACTCTTGCCCTCTGGGAGGTTCAACTCTTTTATGAAGCCCTTAGGGACGTCTGCAAAAAGTTCTTCTATGGATGAAAAGCCAATTTCCTTGAGCATCTCCTCTTTATGGGCAGAATTGGGGATATAGTGCTTTGCCATTGTAATCCCCTCAAAGAATTTAACGTCTATGAAATATATACCTTTCTCAAAATTCCTTAGCGGAGGTTCAACTCTTTTTCCAGCCTTTCAACGACATCAAGCAAACTCCAAAGATCCCTAATTACATGAAGGTGAGGAATTAATGCCAAAATGTCATTACTCACGAACTTTGCGGTATATGGAAAGTACATCCAAACGTACTCAGTTTTCTCATCTCCTCTTCCTATGAAGCGCCAAGGCTTATCATCAACCCATACAAATAATTCATCGCCATATTTTTCCCTGACCATTAAGAAAGCTTCACACAAACTGTACTTATGGCCGAAAATTATAACATCGTCAAAGAGATCGTAGAGACCGCTCTGCTTGAGCCTGTACTCCTTAATCCCAGGGATGAAGTCCTCAGCTGAGAAAGAGATAACTATATGCCCTCTCTCTTTTAACTCCTGAAGGACTTCCCTAGCCCCGTCTAAAGGCTTTGTAAGCTTCGCCCTCTCCTCAAACCACGCCCTAGCAAACTTCCCCTTGAAGATATTCGGAGCTTTAATCCTTCGAGCACTCTTTCCGAATTTGGGTCGTTCAAATTGTTCCTCTATTTTTGTGAGTATCTTGGCCAATTGTCTTTTACCTGGGAGCCAAGGATAAGTTCTCTTTAACGCTCTATAGAATGCCTCCTCAATGCAGGAGTAGCTGTCAACTAGTGTCCCGTCGAAGTCAAAGGCTATTATCATTGGACTTCCCCTCTAGTACATACTAGGAATGGCGGGCCGGGCGGGATTTGAACCCGCGACCTTCGGCTCCGAAGGCCGACGCCCTCTCCAGGCTAGGCCACCGGCCCCCGGAAGGCTTTAAAAATGCTCGGGTAATAAAGCTTGCGGTGATAAAATGCTACTCCCAGACTGGAAGATAAGGAAAGAAATACTCATTGAGCCTTTCTCAGAAGAATCTCTTCAACCAGCTGGCTATGATCTCAGGGTAGGTAGAGAAGCCTATGTCAAGGGGAAGATCATTAACGTGGAGGAAGAGGGGAAGGTGGTAATTCCTCCAAAGGAATACGCCTTAATCCTTACTCTAGAGAGGATTAAACTTCCAGACGATATAATGGGAGACATGAAGATCAGGAGTAGCCTCGCTAGAGAGGGAGTTCTCGGCTCGTTTGCTTGGGTTGATCCTGGATGGGACGGCAACTTAACCCTAATGCTATACAACACCTCAAATGAGCCAGTAGAGCTCAAGTACGGAGAAAGGTTCGTGCAGATAGCGTTCATTAGGCTAGAAGGGCCAGCTAAGAATCCATACAGGGGCAACTACCAGGGAAGCAGAAGAATCATGCTCTCAAAGAGAAGATCTGCCAAGTAGCTCTAACACTTTCTGTATCGCATCTTCTATATCTCGGGTAAAGTAGTCAACGTAAACGGAGGATGGGTGTTTCTTTATTTCTTCAAATTCATAGCTCGGACCCACGTAGCAGTAGACTATCTTCACGTCTTCACCAGTGAGCTTCCTATGAGTGAAGAACCCTACATCAACTGATGTTCCAAAGGAGATAGTGTGAGTTATGACCAAAAGAATCCTAGACTTATTTTCAATTTCGAAATCAAAAACACCCTTCTCCTTTGGATCGAGTATAACCATTGCTGGATGATAAACCTTAACTCCAAGATCTTCCAATCTTTTGGTTATCTCATAGAACATTCCAACTGTTTCAAAATCTATGTGACCAGTAAGATAGACATCAAACTTGTCTGCTGACTTTAATTCCTCAATTATGAGGTTATTCTTCTTTCTCGCATTTTCAAGTATATCTCGCTCTTCCTGGGAGAGATACATACCCAAATTTTCCTTTAATAGAGCGAGGAACTCCTCAATTCTAAGACTCGTCAATTTTATCCCCCAAATATATTAGGATGACCCCCCTATACTTAAGAATTGCGGAATTGGAATAGAAAAATTTGGAAAGAAGAGAATTCATCCGAAGAGAGCGCTGAGGCCGGCAAGGGCCTCTTCTTCTGAAACCTCTTCCTCTTTCTCCTCTTCTTCCTTCTTCTCCTCTTCCTTCTTCTCTTCGCCAGCCTCTGCTGGAGCCGCTACTGGGGCAGCTGCAACTGCAACGGGCATTGCGGCCTTCTCAATGACCTCATCGATGTTAACTCCCTCGAGAGCAGCGACGAGAGCCTTTATCCTAGCCTCATCTGGGGTAACTCCAGCAGCCTGAAGGACAGCCTTAAGGTTCTCCTCATTTATCTCTTTTCCAACGCTGTGGAGGAGCAGAGCAGCATACACGTACTCCATCTCTTCACACCTCCCGATCAGCTTTATTCATTAAATACGCGTGAAATCATCCAAACAGAGCACCCAATCCAGCGAGGGCCTCCTCCTCGGAGGACTCCTCTTCCTCTTCTTCCTTCTCTTCAACTTTTTCTTCTTCCTTCTTTTCCTCTACCTGTTGTGCAACGGCAACTTGAGCCTGGGCACTTAAAAGTTCTTTGGTCTTCTCATCTAGTAGATCCTCAGGCAACTGCTGGGCAAGCAACAGCATAGCCCTGAAAGCTCTGCCAAGTATATCATCGATTGTCTCCTTCGTAATGTAACCGGCCTCAACGGCAACGGCCTTGGCGTTAAGGAATGCCTTCTGAATGATTGCTTCAATTGTCTCAGGTGTTGGATATGCAACGTTAACTGCTAGGTTGAATGCGTGCATATAAGCCTGCTGTATCATGTTGATGTATTCTTGCTCGTCAATAGCCAGAACTTCTGGTGTATAAACTATTCCATCCTCGTACGCAACTAGAAGGTCGAGACCTACCTCAAGGGGCTGGATTCCAAGGGCGTTGAGTATAGTAGCAAGTTCGGGGGTTATAACTTCTCCAGCCTTTAGGACTGTAGTATCCTTCTGGATAGTCACCTTACCCCTCTCAATCCTCGCCGGAATTCCCATAGCCTGCATCTGACCCACGAGGGGACCAGGGGTTAATGAAGTTGGACCTGCTGGAATAACTACGTCCTTAGGAACCTTGGCCCCTGGTTTTGCCGGAGCAGGCTGCCTGTTCTGCTGGAGGAACTTGTAGAGCTTGAATGGGTTCATCTTTGTAACTAGAATTCCAGCCCCACCCTGAATGTAGTCAATTAGCTTTTCAAGCTCTGGCTTTCCAAGCTCCTGGGCGGCCTTCTTTATAGCCAATTCAATGAGCGTATTCCTCGAAACCCTGAGCAAACCCTCGTTCTCTCTGATAAGCCTTCTCATCTGTGAGAGGGGATAAGCTGGCATTGAGGAAACGTCAACTAGGGCAACTACTGGATAGCTCTTGATTAGGTTAGCGAGCTCCTCTACTTCCTTCTTCTTCCACTCAGCGACGTGGGCCATTTACCTCACCCCTCAATCCTCACAGCTGGGCCCATCGTTGTCTTAACGTACACTGACTTTATCTGGTTCTCTCCCCTCTCAAGCTTTCCAATTATGGCGTTGAGCACTGCCTCAATGTTCTCTGCCAATTCTTCATCGCTCATCTTTTCAGTTCCCACTGGAGCGTGAACTACAGGATTGTTCTTGAGCTGGATTCTAACTGTCTTCTTTAGCTTGTTCACTATCGGTTCTAAGTTAGTCATTGTTGGTGGGACAACTACAGGCATCTTGTTCCTGGGACCGAGGTATCTACCGAGGTACCTACCGATCTTGGGCATTAACGGTGCTTCAGCAATGAAAAAGTCGTACTTCTTAGCTAACTTTCTCGCCTGCCTCGGGCTTTGGGCTATCTCCTCTAACTCGGCACTACTAATAACATCAAGCCCGAGCCTCCTCGCCGCCTCAGCAACTGCACCGTCAGCGATGACCGCGATCTTCACATCCTTCCCTCTCCCGTGGGGAAGGACTACCTCAAGCTTAAACCTATTCTCAGGACGTTTAAGGTCTATATCCTTGAGGTTCACTGCCACCTCGACACTCTGTGTGAAGTTACGCGGCTTGGCCCGGGCTTTAGCCTCCTTCACCGCTTCCACGATTTTCTGCCTGTCAAAGGGCATTAGAGCCCTCCCTCCTTTAGGTTTTTAATTAAAAATCAAGTGGGGGTAAAAAGAGATATTTTTAAATTTTTTTATCCTCACTCTTTTTCGGCCTTCTCAAAAAGCTCGTCGTAAACACCCTCATCAATCTCCTTCTGAACTACCCTGGGATCTTTACCCTCAACTGTAACTCCCATGCTTAATGCCGTTCCAATTACTTCCTTAGCTGCTGCCTTTAAAGTTAGGGCCAGCATTTGATCCCTCTTCATCTTTGCGATCTTGATTACCTGCTCCATGGTTAGGTTACCAACGATGTTGTGCTTGGGTTCACCGCTCCCCTTCTCGAGGCCAAGCTCCTTCTTTATGAGCTGGCTCGTTGGCGGAACACCAACCTCAATCTCGAACTGCTTGGTTACTGGGTCAACTATGATCTTCACTGGAACCTGCATCCCCGCGAAGTCCTTGGTTGCCTCGTTGATCTTGTCAACTACTTGCTTAACGTTTAAGCCAAGAGGACCTATGGCAGGACCAAGTGGAGGACCGGGAGTTGCCTTACCTCCCTCGACGAGGACTTCAACAACCTGCTTTGGCATCTCTTCTCACCTCACTCCTCCTTCTGACGCTTGCTTATAAGCCTAACGTATTCTCCCCTAACGGTAACGGGAATGGGAACTATTGCTCCTATAAGCTCAACGACAATTTCATCTTTTGCCTCATCGACCCTGACGACCTTAGCCTTTTCACCCTTGAATGGGCCTGATATTAGCTCAACGATGTCCCCTGGCTCAAGACCACTAACGGCAGGCTTCTCCTCGAGGAAGTGCTCAATCTCACTAAAGGGAATCTCCCCAGGGAGAACACCTCTAGCGTGCCTTATCCCTCTAATAGCCTCATCAACAGCGCTTTTATTGGGAGCTTCAACAAATATATAACCTTTAACCTTAGACGGAGAGAGAATAGCATAGATTGGAAGGTTATATGTCCTAACCTTACTATAGATTAGCCTCGCAGTATTTTCTTCCTGTCCCTGGGTAACTCTAACCGCGAATATCTTCCCACCCATTCCCTCAACCTCCAAGGGCGAGGATTCCCATGATTCTTATGAGCATGCCAATTAGCCCTATTATGATAATTCCAAGGCCAGTTATCTTTGCGGCCTTTTTGTATTCGTCCCACCTTGGCTTTTTGGTCACGAGGAAGACCCTCTTTGACTCCTTCCAGAACTCTCTGATCTTCTCTTGAAACGTTGCCATCCTCTAACCCCCACCACTTGATAGGTGAATAATTTAAAAATTTTAAGAAAAGGCTTAAAGTTCAGGGATGCTAATTGTAACCTTCCTAGTTTCCTCCTCCTCTGAAGTTACCGGGGTTTCCTCTTGCATTGTTACGTACCTAGAGGTAACGCCAGTAACTATTATCATGACCCTAATCGTCTTCTCAAGCTCTGGCTCAAGCTGAATTCCCCAGATAACTTGCGCCTTTGGATCGACATTCCTAGTAACATACTCGATTATCTGCTGAGCCTCTTCGAGCTTGACATCAGCACCGCTTATGCTGATCAATGCTCCCTTAGCACCGCTTATATCAACATCAAGGAGTGGGCTGTTAAGTGCTTGTTCAGCGGCCTCTAACGCTCTCTTCTCGCTGTCGCTCTCACCAATGCCAATCATTGCAACTCCTCCGTCCTTCATTACTGCCCTTACATCGTTGAAGTCAAGGTTCACAAGACCGGGCTTAGTTATCAGCTCGGTGATTCCCTTAACGGCCTGCACGAGGATTTCATCAGCAACTTTGAACGCCATTTGAATCGGTAGCTTAGGGGCTACTTCAAGTAGCTTGTCGTTTGGAATTACAATGACCGTATCTGAGTTCTTTGCTAGCCTTTTGAGACCATACTCAGCGTTCTTTGCCCTTCTAATTCCCTCCATTGTGAAGGGCAGTGTAACGACTGAAACCGTCAGAGCACCCATCTTCTTCGCTATCTCAGCTATCACTGGAGCAGCACCAGTTCCAGTTCCTCCACCAAGACCACAGGTAATGAATACCATGTCCGCCCCTTCTAAGGCCTCCCGGATCTCCCTCTCGCTCTCTTTAGCTGCCTCCTCACCAACCTTTGGATCATTACCTGCTCCTAATCCCCTAGTAAGCTCTTTACCAATGAGTATCTTTTGATGAGCCTTAATCTTAAGGAGATCTTGGGCATCGGTGTTTACGGCTATTATTTTTGCTCCGGTAACGCCAACCTCCATCATTCTGTTAACGGTATTGCCTCCAGCCCCACCAACACCCACAACATAAATTCTAGCCTTAATCTGCTCCACTATCTTTTTAAGCTCCTCATCAATACTTGACTGAGGAACTTGAACTTCCTGGACCTTATTCTCCTCATTAGCGACCCTTTCAACAACGTTCTCTACAAGCTTCAGCATGTCTCAACCCTCCCTGGCGGTGGCTAAAGTCTAAGAGAGGATTTGAAGGAAAGAAATATATAAACTTCACTCCTGCTTAACGACAACTCTCGGAATTGGAATAGGATAGGGTATCCTCATTTCCTTTGAGAGCATCATCATCAGTGGCATTAACTCAGATGTCGTAAAGTTCACTACCTCAGCAACCAGCTCCCCAGGCAACTGTTTCTTGTCCTCCCACTCATCGAGAATTTTATCTATCTCTTCCTTCGCCCTTGGCACATAGAAGAGAATTAGCCTTACCACAGATTTTGCGACCTCTGGAGTATAATTTACCATGTAGCTTACTTCAACCTCTATCCCCTTGACCCTACCCGTAGGAAGCTGAAGCTCACCAAGCCTAAGGTTTTCTATCTTTGGATTAATTGAGACTTCAACTTTCCCTCCAGTAGCTGAAAATTTCTCAACCTCTATCTTGACGATATTGTGCCCTAGTATCGGCACTTTCTGTCACCGAACTTAGGAAACTGCAATCACTTATTAACCTTTGCATTTATCCTGAGTTTGACATCCCTAACAACTTCCTCCTTTGGAAGATCAGGATCTTTAGAGTAAATATAGAGGATATCCTCAAGGATATAGAGTAACTTTTCTAGGATGTCCTTCCCATGATTCCAAGGAGTAGCATACCTATACTGAAGCAACTCCGCAAGCTCATCAACTTCAAATTCCGCCAAGACATCAGACAGTTCGCTCTTCGCAACCATGACTTTTCTATCATTTATCATCAACATTATGTCCGTCATGATGCATCATGATAAGTTGGAATTCAAAGTAAATTAACTTTGCGTTAATCTTTAATGAACTCCAAGCCAAGTTCTTGGGCAAGAGTCTTCGCCAGCTGTCTAGTTTCTCCTCTACTCCCCTTCCAATCAACGTATATTGCATCAACATTCTCAGCAAATCTATTAAGGGCCTTCAAAATGATATCCTTTGAGACAGGTTGAGCGTACTTTGGGAGGATGTGGCCAAATGCGATATCCCCCTCAAGCGCTCTCTTGGTTTGCTTGGGAGCGTAATGCCCTCCGCCAATCCCAAGAGCAACTTTAAACTTTCCAAGGTGTCTTTCATACTCATTCAAAACGTACATTATAGTTTCTGCTATTATCTCGCCAGCCCTATCATTTACCCACTCTTCCTCACTAGACCCTATCTCGATGAAAAAGCTCGGGACTTCTAGCTCGCTCGGCCCATGATGGGTTGCCTCATAGCAAACCGTCCAACCCAGACCGTTAAGCTCGTTCATCTTAAGTAAAGCGAGCTTCATTGCCGTAGGCAAGGCCACTGCAAAGCTCTCATCCTTTCCTCCGTACATTGCCTTACCCCAGTTGCCCGTGACGTGAGTAGTTAGGGCCGGAAGCTTCTGCTTGCTTGAATGCCTCGAGGCAAAGGCTATGACCTCAGGCTTAAAGTCAAGTTGCCTCTCAATTTCCCTATCGAGGTTGTCATAGTATATCATCTCATCATTCGTTGTTAGTATAATCATATCACCTCTCTTGTACAGGGGATTGCCATCAAAAGAGCCTTCACTCTCCTTAAATCCAAAATTCTCAATTAGTTTTTCCTTTATGTTCATTGAAGCCTTGTCTATCTTTGTAGTCATTATGACCTTCATCAGAACCACCGGTCTTTCCCATCGTTTAACCTTTAAATACGCTTCCATTGAAGTTCGAAATCTTTTTATAAATTACTTTAAATTGTATTAGAATGAATGCAAAAGCTAAAAGTATAGTCTTCCTAATGATAATAGGTGGACTTGGAGGGATAGTTGTTCTCTTTAATGCCCTCGGGACAACAACCGAATACTTCTTCCAAGATATGGACACCAGAATGTTTAACGAGACACCTCCGAACAGCATTTACATAATGGTTGTAGCTGAGGAGCCAATTAAAGGAGAACTAGAAAAGTTGCTCAAAGAGAAATTCCCCAATGCAGTGCTTCTCGAGAACAAAGTAGAGAAGGTAAACGGATCCCTCATAGTCGCATACTTTCCAGTGCTCAAGTTCAACTCGACGATGCTGAAAAACATTGCCGAAGTGGAGGGAGTCATATACTACTCCGCCTATGGAAACGCAAAGCCAATGCTCCAGTTTATTGAGAGACACAAGGAGAATCTCTGCGAAAACACCCAGGAAATTAAGGAGCTGTACCTGCAAACGTTTTCAGACTCGGGAAGCCTGCATATAGTATGCTGGAAACTTAAAGTTAAGGTTGGCAAACTGAAGAGGGAAAGTCCAATTGACGTAATAATAGAGAATATCCACAATGACCTGCAGAATTTCCCTTAGCTTTTTAATTGTCTCACCAATATACCCTCTCGATGCCCAGGGAGAAAGTAGTTAGGGTCTGGGACGAAAGAGAGATAATTTATTCTCCAAAGAGGTGGAGGATTCTTTGGGAGAAGAGGGAAAAAGCCCTCAAGATAATGGAGCTCTTGAAAGACTTCGACCCTCACGTCTACGGTAGCGTTGCGAGGGGAGACGTGAGGAAGGATAGTGACATAGACATAGTAATCCCCTACAGGGTGCCAAGCTACATGATAGAGCTGGCCTTGGGGGATTTGATCCAAAGAAGAAGAATAGTGATGGCAACTCCGTGGCATCTAATAAAGGGCCACATAGAAATAGATGAAGAGACAACGGTCACGTTCTTCCTAGTTGATCCAACCGATAGGGAACTTGAATTTTATAAATGGGGAGGAATGCTAGATCTATGGGGAGTGAAAACCAAGCAGAGAGTTCCTGGGGTGAACAAAAAGCTTATCCTAATAATTCCTACTGAAAAGGGTCACATAGAGAGGGAAGTCGTTGGAAGAGAGCCAGAGGTCGCTAAAATCCTGGGGGTTAGCATAGATATTGTAGAGGAGAGGGTTAAGGTTCTCACGAGGAGGGATAGAATTGGAAGGACTGGAATTTACCTCGATGAAGAAGTACCGGACTGGAAGAGCTTTGAGGAGTTCTTGAAGGAGCTTGCGGACAGGGATCCCAACATAAGGAGGAGGGTTAGGGAGAGCTTATGAGAAAAGTTTATAATCCTCACGAAAAATGTTCCTCCCGAGCGGGGCCGTAGGGTAGCTTGGCCTATCCTGCGGGCTTCGGGAGCCCGTGACCCGGGTTCAAATCCCGGCGGCCCCACCAGAATAGCTCTTCTGGAGCCACATCATTGCACCCTGGCTCACCCTACTTCTTCGGACTCTCTGCAATCTGGGAGGCACACACTAGAAATAATGATATATTATGAATACCACCCAAAAGACTCCGATGAGAGGAAGAATTAAAGTAAGAAACAGAAAAGAAGCCCTTTTATTAAAGGAGAAGATACTCAACAGAATCGAAGCCAAATATAGAACGTCATGGCAGAAATTCTACTATTATGCCGAGATAAGCGGAATGAACAAACTTCTAAAGATGGGCTACGATCCTGGGGAAATTCTGGAAGACCTTGCGGACATCCACATGGTCGAAGTTATTTTTAAGGAAAGTTGCCGGAGAAAGTATACTCGAAGAAATTAAAGGAAGAACAATGAGACTAATGTATGAGGAATCCTACCAAAACTTCTACTATGGAATTCCAAGTACTTCAACATACTACATAACTACATGCTCAGCCAGTGCAACAAAGCTAAGGAAGGAGGATGCAGAAAGCTATATGAGCTCGCCAAAAACTTGCCCAGATTAATTCTAGTGGACTTTGACATAGCGATAAACCTTGGAGACCCAGAGGTCATACTCGAGGCTATAGATGCTTGGGAAGAACATGAAAAGGAGCTCAGGAAGCTATACGAGTACATAAAGAACGTCAAGGGGGAGGAACTTCCTATAATTCCAGTCTTTCCATCCCCTACCCTAGATTCACTCCCCCAGGGTGAGGGTATCTTGGCGATAGACATAACAAACATCTTCCTGTACACCTTCAAATCAGAGGATCTTGGCACGAATAAGGACGAAATCAAGAAAATCCTGGGCAAGGAAGTTAATAAAGTGGAGGAAGTAATAGAACTAATGAGGTGTTGCGATGTACAGGATTAAAGATGAGTGGGGTGAATTCCTCGTCAAGCTCGCCCGAAGAGCAATAGAGGAGTACCTCAGAACCGGAAGGGAAATAAAGCCACCAGAAGATACGCCACCTGAGCTATGGGAGAAGATGGGGGTCTTCGTTACCCTGAACAGGCACGGAGTTCCGCCCCAAGCGGCCCTGAGAGGATGCATAGGCTTTCCCCTACCAATATATCCTTTGGTTAAGGCAACGATAAAAGCCGCAATATATGCAGCAGTGGATGACCCCAGGTTCCCTCCAGTAAAGCTGGAGGAGATGGACAACTTAACCGTGGAGGTCAGCGTTCTAACACCCCCAGAGCTTATAGAAGGCCCACCTCAGGAAAGGCCAAAGAAGATCAAGGTTGGAAGGGACGGACTAATAGTGGAGAAGGGCATATACTCCGGCTTACTATTACCCCAGGTTCCAGTAGAGTGGGGCTGGGATGAGGAGGAGTTTCTCGCGGAGACTTGTTGGAAGGCAGGACTACCTCCAGACTGCTGGCTCGATCCAGATACGAAGGTGTACAAGTTCACCGCAGAGATATTTGAGGAGGAATATCCAAGAGGGCCCGTGAGGAGGAAGCCTCTTGTTTAGATAACGCCCATGCTATTTACAACATATTTTGGAGAGAACATTTTCAGGTCTATATTATAATCACAGAAATTCAAGGGCTCCCTAGAAGACATGAGCACAACTCCTTTTTCCTTTAGTATTTCCAAAATCTCGCCCATTAACTCATACTTGGATTCACTATCAATGGCAACCGCTGGATCATCAAGGATAAACAATTCCGCATCAACAAGGAGCGCCGCCGAGAGCTGGATTCTTCTCTTCATGCCTTGAGACATCCTTCCAAGCCTAAGTGTAGGATCAGGAACATTCACAATTTTAAGAGCCTCCAAAACTTCTTCTTTTCTAGCTATCCTACCATAAAGTGATGTTACAGCCCTTACATAATCCATCCCCGTGACTAGAGACGGAACGTTCACAGTTTCTGGAAGAAAGAATATCCTATCCCTGATTTTTTGAATTGGATTGCCATTATATGTTATACTTCCTTTTAGGGGCTTCAGAAATGTTGCCACCGTCTTTAAAAGGGTAGTTTTTCCTATCCCGTTTACACCATAAAAGTTGGCTACCTCTCCATTCTCAACTTCCAAATTGATGTTCCTCAGTACGGGAAGATCGCTAGAGTACCCAACCCACAGGTCAATAAGCCTTAACATCTCTAGCACCTCCAATCACTGGGGATAGGGATATTACAAGGAAGGGGAGCGCTTCTAAGCCCATGCCAATCATTATCAAGTACACTCCAATAAAAAGCGGAACTAATGATCCTGAAACTACTGCGACTACAGCCTTCCTTTTTGAAACATCCCCAATGGGAGTCCACATAAAAGCTGGTTCCCATAATCTAAGTTCTACCAGAACAGGTTTTCTAATAATCATGTATTGAAAGACTTCATGAAGAAGTACAGAAAGCTCAATTGGGACCAACAACTTTTCACATAGAAACCCGAGGAGACATTTAATGTCCATTTCCCATGTTACTCCACTCAATTTTCCTAGTCCAAGAAAGAGAGACAAAAATAGTAGAGCTATAATGACAACCAAATAACCGAGATAGAGAGCCAGCACTCCAAAGAAGCCCAGTACCGAGTTCACTCTCACACTTATTACCATCGGCTACACCTCCTAAAAACCATTATATGGAGTCTATAAGCAAATGGAGAAGCTATTAAAAGAACAAAGGCCATTCTAGTATTCCTAAAGGCATTTAGATCTAAAGGAATCATCTGCAGAAGATAAAGGGAACCAAAGTACCACAAAAACTCCAAATTTCCCTCGATACTGGGCAGAAGCAGAGATAGCAATACCTTAAAAAACGCCAAGCTGACCACCAGATATGCGAAATTCCAAAGATCCAAGGTGCCGCTTATTACATAAAAGCCAACTACTGTGATAAGTGCCAGCAAATATTGAATCAAATCTTTGAACAACCTTTTTACGAGTCTCTCTGGATTAAGTGAGTGCAAGACTCTTAAATGAGAGTCGAGGTATGTATCGGGAACCATGAAAAGCATCCAGACTAGTGAAGCAAAAATCCTACCAACAGTACCTGCCCACCCAATCAGCTGGGAATATCTCAAGTACATTCCACTCTCGTAGAACCTCGGAGAGCACTGAACAACAAAACTTGTTGGAGAATGTTCAACCAGACAGCCAACAGAATTCAGGTACCTTACAATAAGGAAAAGGGTTATTGCAAAAAGGATTATAATTCCGCGATGGACTATGCCGAGGGTTGTTATGTATGTTCTCGCAATAAAGTACACATCAACGAGCTTCTCATAGAAGAACTTCCCAGCAAATACGATAAGTAGAACCGTCAAATATGAAATGAGAAATCCAAAAGAGTTTTCGGTCACCACAACTGCCAAACCTACCAAGACCAGGAATATTTTTGCTATCGAACTGATTTCAATAACGAGCAGTGATATTATACAAATTAAAGCAACAACGGGGATTTTTATAAGCAGGAGGAGAGAGACTAAAAAGGGCATCTGGCTAATTATCGTCGCCACAATTTTCAGTATATCAGTACTGAACGTCATGGGATGAACCATGAAGATGGCCCCAGATTTAATCACGTTCACGGTTATCGTCACCATAATGAGAATAAGGGAAAGCAGAAACAGCAAAAGAGGGGAAGGCTCCAAAGCGATCCTATACTCTTTTTTTGAATAGAGCGCCACTATCAGAAACCCAACAGCTGATATAAGGTACTTTGGATTAAATATGAGGACTTTCCCATGGTACTTTAAGATTTCAGCAAGTGCCTTAAGCATTATTCAGCCCTCCAAAGTGCCTTATGCGTAAAAACTAAGGCCAATCCTACTGCAATAAGCCATGAAATAGGAGTACCAGAAATTCTCAAGCTAAAATATCCTTCATACACTCGAAATATAGGCTCTAAGTTAATTCCCCACTCAACGTGTAAGAAGAAGGCCAGATGAAGCAATAATATATGGAACACAGGTGTCAAAATTGCAACTGTGAAGAAAAATATGGGGAGAAAGAGTCTCTCAAATTTATTCATTTAATCACCCCCCAATTATGAAGGGACTGGAGGGCCATGACGATTAGTAGCACATTTGCAGTAGCAGGATACTTCGAGGGTTGCCCACGAAACGTAAGTGTAAGGACCACAGGAGTACATATAGCCGCCACGATGTCCGCACTCTGAAGGACAGCGAGGACAATGGCGTTCTATACAATCCTTTTCTGCTAATCTTGCATGGATATGGCCTGCCACCACAGCAACAAAAAGGACTAGTATCAATAGAGCCCCAGGGGCTATCCCATAAAACTTTTTCATTGTTTCATCCCCCAATATTAAGACAATATTAATGATATAGCGTTGGCAGATAAATTTTTTGATGAAAGTGTTGTCAATTGTTTAATTAGGTTACATAATATAACGCCTTAAAGTGTTGATAATTTGATCATCCAACTAAGTTAAAATTAAAGGCTCACAAGACTCCAAGAATCTCCAAACTAACATCAAAGTTCTTGACAGAGTGAGTTAGGTACCCCAAGCTTATCACGTCAATATCGAGCTTAGCATACTCCTCTATATTTTCGGGAGTAATGCCACCGGAAACCTCTATCCTCACTTTATCTCTCAGCCCCCTCCTCTTCAGCTCTTCTACTACCTTCTCTATTTCCTGGGGCTTCATGTTGTCGAGCATCACAACATCTGCCCCCAGCTCTGCCGCTCTAATAGCATCCCCCAGGTTCTCAACCTCTACCTCCACTATTTTGTAAACGCTGAACGCCTTGGCCCGCTTTATTGCTTCTTCCAGCGGGACTAAGGCCAAGTGGTTATCCTTTATTAGTATTGCATCGCTGAGGGAAAACCTATGAGGCTCTCCCCCACCGATCATTATGGCCTTCTTATCCAAGAGCCTTAGGAGGCTTTTCCTCGTTCCGGCAACCTTCACATTGGGATTCACTTTTCTAACTTTCTCAACTAACTTCCTGGTCTCTGTAGCTATGCCACTCATCCTGCCCATTATGTTTAGGGCCGTCCTCTCAACCAAAAGTATGGCCCTAGCATTGCCCTCAAGCTCTAGAATGACGTCACCCTTCCTTACTTCCTCACCATCCTTCTTTTTAACTGAAACCCTAACGCCAAAGTGCTCGAACAGGGCTTTAGCCTCCTCAACTCCAGCAATAATCCCGTCCTGCTTTGCGATAATTACCGCCTTAGCGTTTACATTCTCCGGAATTACCGCTTCACTTGTAACGTCCCCATAGGGGGTGTCCTCTTCAAGGAACCTTAGGAGGTACTGAAGGGGAATCATCGCACCACCCGAACCATTTACAAGCTGGGAGCTTTATCATGCTTTCCAAATATTTTTGCATCGTGACTGCAAATGTATTTATAAATACCTTTGCAGTAGTACTGCACAATTTTTATAAATATATTTTCAGTATAACTGCACATGCTCGAGTTGCAAAACCCATGGTGGTTTAACGAACCGGACAGGGACTGGGAGTTCTTTGAGAATCTTACATATAGAATTAAACCGAAATGGCTTAATGAAATATCTCTGAAACCCTTTTCCCTAAATTTCGTCATCGGCCCAAGGAGAGTTGGAAAAACACTTGGGGTAAAGCTCCTAATTAAGGAACTAGTGAAAAGGGTTGAAAATCGCTATGCAATCTTTTACTTTAGTTGCGATGTTCTGGAGGACTACAAAGACCTCCTTGATATCCTAACATCCTATTTAAAGCTGAAGAAAAAGAAAAGAGTAAAGACCGCTTTCATTTTCCTTGACGAGGTGACTCTCGTCGAAGACTGGTGGAGAGCGATAAAGTTCCTCATAGATAGGGGGGAAGTTGCTACTGATGTCATCACGGTAACGGGCTCAGTGGGGATAACTCTCGGACGACACTTTGAGACGTTTGGAGGGAGAAGAGGTCATGGAAAGACTATTGAAGTCATGCCTCTAAGCTTCCATGACTACTATCGGATATTCTACGAGGAGTTCTTTCCCTCAAAAGGAGAAGACATATTTCACCAGTACCTTGAAACTGGAGGTTATCTAGCGTACCTTAACGGGACACTAAAACTCGAGGATCTCATAGGCTTTTTAAAAGCTGATTTGAAAACCCTCAACCGCTCTACAGAGCTAGCCAGGGATATAATAGGGGAGATAATAGAAAGAGCACCCTCTCCAATTTCTTTCAACACGATAGCAAAAGCCGTGGGCATTTCTCCTCACACCGTAAGGGACTACATCGAGATACTTGAAGCCTTCCGCTTAATACTTCAAGTACAGTACCTGGGCCTTGATGGAAAGATATACCCGCGAAAGGAGAGAAAGATAGTGATAAGGGACCCGCTAATAGCAAAGGCGTTAGAAATGTGGTCCAGACGAGAGGTTGAGAGGGCCACACTCTATGAATGGTTAGTTCAGGAGCATCTCTACAGAAAATTCGGGGAAATTTTCTACTATAGGAACTCATATGAGATAGATGCAATAGCCAGGAATTTGAAAGTAGAAGTTAAGTCTGGAGAAAAAAGAGGGCGTTATCCAAAGGATGTTAAGGTTCTAAAAGGATCGGAAATTCCAGAGTTTTTATACTGGCTTGACTAGCTCATTTCAAGCATTCTCTCTATGGCCCTTCTCGCCTTCTCAGCTATGTCCTCTGGAACTATGACTTCAAACTTCATATCCCTCAATGATTCATAGACGTGCCTTAGGGTTATAGCCTTCATTCCAATGCAGACCGCATCTGCTCTCGCGGGATAGAACTTCTTCTCTGGATAAAGCTTCTTCAGCCTGTAGACCATCTCCCTCTCGGTGAAGACAACCCACTCGTCGTGCTCGCAGGCCCTCTTTATCATTCCACCAGTTGAGACTATTATGTCAGCCCTCTCCTGAACATCAGGAATGCACTCGGGATGAACCATCAGCTTAGCATTTGGGTGAAGTTTCTTGGCCCTCTCAACGTCTTCAACGGTAAACTTCTGGTGAACGTAGCAGTGACCGTTCGGAGGGACAGGTATAACCTTCTTCCCCGTGACTTTTGCAACGTAATGAGCCAAGTTTTTATCGGGTCCAAATATAACAACGTCTGAATCGAGCTTTCTCACGATCTCCACAGCGTTTGCTGATGTAACCGTGACGTCGGCATAAGCTTTGGTCTCGGCGGTGCTATTAACGTACAAAACTACTGGGGCATTGGGATACTTCTTTTTGGCCTCAAGTATGTGCCTAACCTTGAGCATGTTTGCCATGGCACATGTCGCCTTTCTAGTTGGAATTAGAACTGTCTTGTCCGGATTCAGTATCTTCGCAGTTTCCGCCATGAAGTCCACTCCAGCGAACACTATTACATCAGCATCAACCTTTGTTGCCTTCCTTGCCAGCTCCAAGCTGTCCCCAACGAAATCCGCAACATCCTGAACTTCTGGCAGTTGATAGTTGTGAGCAAGAATTACGGCGTTTCTCTCTTTTTTTAACTTCTCAACTTCTTCCATTAGCTCCTTCAAATCCATGAGCTCACCTGAAGACATTATCAATGTTCCAAATTAAAACCTTGCTGGACATTAATGAATAGTAACCCTCAGGGATATTTAGAGGTCTTGAAATTTTGAACTTCGAACTGTATGGATAATATTTAACTGAAAAAAGAATTATAGGACTATCACCTACATAGAGGGCTACACAAAGCGATTATATGTCCTAGCTTCGATAATTAAGAAATGGGGAAAGGCTATGAACGTTGAGAAGGCCGTAAAGATTGGAATAGTCATAATGTTACTTTTAAACATCGCCTCTGTATCTGGCGTTTTCATGTATATTGAGAAATCAAAATCAGATGGAATAGTTATAGATGTCGCAGGAAGACAAAGGATGTTAACTCAGAAGATGAGTAAAGAAGCGTTGATAGTAGCCCTCGGCCGAGACGAGTATCGAAAAACCCTAGGAGAGACAGCGAAATTGTTTGACGAGTCACTAAATGCATTGTTAAATGGAGGAAAGGTCTATATCCATGATAGATATTATGTTATTCCCCCGGCTCCTCCTAATGTAAAGACACAACTTGAGAAAGTTAAAAACCTATGGGATCCTTTCTACAAGAACATCCAAATAATAATCACTTCTCCCAGAGATTCAAAAGAGTTCAAAGAGGCCCTTGATTATATTATAGAACATAATCTCGAACTTTTAACAGAGATGAATACTGCAGTCGGACTGTACAGTAGCACATACAATAAGAAAGTGAAGATACTCGAAATGTTCCTGATTATAATATCAATAGCTAGTGTTGGAATTGCATTTGCCTTATTCAGATATACTTCAGGGATAACTAGGAAATTCGTAGCCACGTATGAAGAGAATATTAAGAGAAAGAAGAGTTTGGAAAGTGAACTGAGACTGTTAGTCGAGTATATTACAAAGCTAAGCCAGGGTGATTTAACAGCTTCACTTTCTAGTAGGGAAGGCGAATTCTCGAAAGTGCATGAAGCCCTTGAAAAGCTGAAGTCTAACTTAGTAGATATGATCAAGACCGTGAAAGGCCTTATAGATGTTCTAAATGAAAGTTCCAAGAAGCTTCTAGATATTTCAGAGCAGGGAGTCAGTTCAATGGCCCAAATAAATGACGCTATAAATCAAATAGCAATTGAAGCCCAGAGACAACAAGAAAGCATCAACGAAGTCGTTGAGGGAATGAGAATCGTCGAAGAGCTGAGTAACACAAGTGTTCAATCTGTTGAGGAGTTTGAAGCATCTATGAGAGAGATAGTCGAAATAGCAGGGGAGGGAAAAGAAAAGAGCGAAGTATCGGCAAAGCAGATTAAGAGTATCCAGGAAACTATCGAGTTAGTAAAAGAGGCCGTAGATGGGATAAGGGAAATGAGCAGGAACATAGCAAGCATAACAGACGTTATAACCAACATAGCAGAACAGACAAACCTCCTGGCTTTAAATGCCGCCATAGAGGCTGCGAGAGCAGGAGAAGCTGGGAAAGGTTTTGCTGTAGTAGCTCAGGAGATTAGAGGTCTTGCAGAGGAAAGCAAGGGTGCTGCAGAAAATATAAGGGTGATTATTAATAAAATTGCTAAGAAAATTGAAGATGCTGTAGAACTAACGGAAAGAAGTGTTGAAACCGTTACACAAAGTTCTGAAAGTCTAAGGGACACTATAGAATATCTCAGTAATATATCAATGCTCATCAACGAGATCGCGCCAAAGTTAAATGATGTAAAGGAGAGTATAATTAAGACCAGAGAAGAAGCTGAAAAAGCCTTAAAAGCTATGGAGAATCTAGCAGCGAGTGCTGAAGAAACCACTGCATCAACAGAAGAAGTAACCTCAACAATACAGGAGCAAGAAAGGATAATGGAAGAAATAAAGGAGCTGGCCCAAGAGATAAAAGGTACAGTGCTTAGTCTAATTCCGATAATTAAAAGGTTTAAAGTAAGTTAAGGGAAGCACTTACCGAGAAAAAAGCTTGATCTCCTGAACTCTTCCCTCATCATTGGATAATCCTTCCTGTAGTGAGCTCCCCTGCTTTCCTCCCTTTTTAATGCACATTTTAGAACTGCTTCAGCAAGTAACTTTAGTCTTGGATCAACCTCAATATTATCAAGCTTCTTGATGCCTTCTTTTAAGCTATCGGAATCCCTAACTATCCCAGCATGATCCCACATCAAGGCTCTCAAAGAATCAACGTCTCCAAGTTCATAACCTCTATAGGGAGCATCACTAACCTCCCTTGCAGGCTTCTCCCTCAATATGGTTCTAGAAACTTCCAGTCCAGAAACTACGCACTCGAGGAGTGAGTTACTGGCTAACCTATTGGCCCCATGGAACCCATTGCATGCAGCTTCCCCTATCGCGTATAGTCCCTTTATCCTCGTTCTGTAAAATAGGTCAACACTTATTCCACCCATAGTATAATGGGCGACAGGTGTTATTGGTATCGGATCTTTCCTGGGGTCTATCCCTTCCTTCCTCAAAAATGAGTAGATGTATGGAAACCTCTCCCTAAAGTCTTCTATTCCCCTCGCATCCAAGAAAACACCCTTCCCCTCCAACATTTTTAGATAGATCGCCCTCGCAACTATGTCCCTAGTTTCAAGCTCATTAACGAACCTCTCACCGTCTCCAGTAACAAGCTTGGCCCCAGCTCCCCTCACTGCCTCGCTTATCAGGTAAGTCCTCCTGCCAACGAAGCCCGTAGGATGGAACTGTATAAACTCAATATCCCTCAAAGGAACGCCTTTCATTGCAACGTCCCCTATCAGAAGGCCTAAATTAGATTGAACCCCAGCGGTGAATCTATAGAGGCCCGAAAATCCTCCAGTTGCTATAACAACTGCATCAAACTTCAGTAACTCTCCCCCCACAAATACCCCTGCCAGCTTCTTTCCCTTAATTCCAACTTCCTCGGCGAACTTCCTCATGAAATTCACTCCAAGCTCCTTAGCGTGCTTTTCGAGAACCGGAATCATATGCTTTCCAGTCTCACTTTTTATCGTAAACACCCTCGGATAAGAATGTCCTCCCTCAAGTTCATTCCCTGTAAATGTAACTCCCAAGGAAATCAAGAAGTCGTAAGCCTCTGGAGCCTTAGAGATAATACTCCAGACTGCAGCTTCATCGTTTAGGTACTTGCCCGCTCTTATAGTATCGATAAAGTGAGAATATGGAGAATCACCATCGAGTATTGGAAAGGCTATACCAGCCTGAGCTAAATAGGAATTTGAATCCTTTGATTTTGGACCTATAATTGTTACATCAACGCCTCTCCTCGCCAAGGATATTGAAGCAGTCAATCCAGCTAAACCCCCGCCGATTACAGCGACTCTCATTCCCCGTCCCAAATAAAAGTTTGAAAGGAATTTATACAACTTTCGTCATCCCAGGAAGCCCCTCATTTGAGCTAACTTCATGACATCACCTTCACCCTTGAACACTGACTCAGCTTCCCTCACGTACTCCTCATGGATATCAGGTTTGAACTCCCTAATTCTATCAGCCAACTTCTTCAACCCGACTTCCTCAGCCACTTTGTAGGAGAAGAACTGCATTGCAAACTCGAGATCCTCGTAAACATTGAGATAGTATTCTGAGATCTTTTCAAGCTGCTTATCACTAATAGCGTTCAATGCTAGAAGCTCGGGTGGAAGACCTATTGAATATAGGGAAGCCGTAAACTTAATGGCCCTGGGTAGGGCTTGTCCGTTGACCTTCCTAGCATATCCAAAGAGGCCAATATGAAGCTTCCTCCTCCTTCTGTCTGGTATCTTTGATGCCATTCTTCTTATGTGAGGAGCTAGAATTTTTATCTGACTTTGATATTCAACTTCATACTCCATAAGGAAGTCTGGTATCTCTACTGGAATTGGTTTTCCCCTTTTAGTGGCTTTTATCTTATCAACGGCCTTAACTACCTCTCTAGCGGGATTATCAAATTTGAATGAGCTCTGAATCGTGTAAGTTTGAACGCTTGGATATTCTCTAAGCACGGCATCAACGTTGTCAGGCCTCATTCCTCCCCTGAAGGGTGGCCCTCCAACACCAACTATCGGATAAAGGGGAATTGAAAGTTCCTCTTCTAACTTCGAGAGCTCATATAATGCTTTCTTCACGTATGTTACAGCCGTTATGAGACCATAGTTCATTGCAGGATCGCTCCTTGCAAAGAACACCCTCTGATACTCGAAGTCCTTTCCATCCAAATACTCCTTTACGATCCTTGAAGACTTTAGAAGGGCAGATTTGGTTTCAAAGAGCGGAATGACTCTAATTTCTTTGGGATAAAATTCCCCTATCCATTCCCTAACAGTCACATCATGTATTAACTCATCGCTTATACTCACTATCCTCTTGTACAGGGAATAAACCCTCTCAAGTTCAGCTGAACTCGTTGTCATTGGTAGGATTACTTCAAATATTGGGGCTATAGAATCATTATAGAATAGCCTAGCATAGTCGGCAGCCCTTGTGATGCCCTGTAAGGTTTCAAGGAGAAGCTTTGCCTCAGCCTTTTCAACGGTTGGGTTAGGAACCCTAGGAGTTAGCCTCAAGTCCTTTCCCAGGATGTTCTTTCTGAAGAACATTGGGTACCTCTCGAGCAACTTCTTAACCACGAACTCATCAACTTCCTTTCCCTCAAAGTCCCACATCTGCTCATCGGCGCCGAGAACACTATAAGCGTAGAATGCCTCCGTTATTTCATCCTCTCCCCCTAAAACTGGTGAGTGCGAAAAGAAGGGTATTGAATAGTTGTCTGGGTGTTGAGTACTCATAATCCTCGGTATCACTACGCCCACCCAACACCCAAAGAATACGTCACTCTAAAAATTATCGGAGAATTTTATGAACATATGACGAAAATCTTCGGGAGAATTTGCAAATGTAAAGCTAGAAAAGTTTGAAAGAATTAGGAAGAGGCTTCAGAATTCACTGTCCATGTCACTTCCTGAGCTTCCGCCCTTCTCTCCTTCCTTCTCCTTCTCGAGCTTCTGGGCCGCAATGACGTCGTCGATCCTGAGGATCATTATTGCTGCCTCACTGGCGCTCTTAATTGCCTGCTTCTTGACCCTCACTGGCTCGATGACACCCCTCTCCATCATGTCAGCTGGCTCGCCCTCGTAGACGTCAATTCCGATGGTTGGTCCCTTCTCCTTGTGGGCAGCTATGACCTTCACGAGGGTCTCAATTGGGTCAAGACCGGCGTTCTCTGCAAGGGTCCTCGGTATAACCTTGAGGGCCTCGGCGAAGGCCTCGATGGCGAGCTGCTCCTTGCCACCGACTTCCTTGGCGTACTCATCGAGCTTGATGCTGAGCTCGATCTCGGCTGCACCTCCACCGGCGATGATCTTACCGTCCTCGAGGATGTCCTTGACGACCTTGACGGCATCCTCAAGGGCCCTCTCGACCTCGTCAACGACGTGCTCGGTTCCACCCCTGATAAGTATTGTTACAGCCTTGGGGTTCTTGCAACCCTCGACGAAGATCATGTTCTCTCCGGCAACCTTCCTCTCCTCGACGAGCTCAGCCTCACCGAGGTCCTCTGGCGTGAGGTCTCTTATGTTGGTGACGATCTTAGCTCCGGTAGCCTTGGCGAGCTTCTCCATGTCGCTCTTCTTGACTCTCCTGACCGCAAGGATTCCGTACTTGGCTAGGTAGTGCTGTGCGAGGTCGTCAATACCCTTCTGGACGAAGACTACGTTAGCTCCGACTTCCTTGATCTTGTCGACCATCTCCTTGAGCATCCTCTCCTCCTGCTCGAGGAAGGCCTGGAGCTGCTCTGGGCTGGTGATCCTTATCTCTGCATCGGTCTCAGTCTCCTTGACCTCGAGGGCGTCGTTTATGAGTGCGATCTTGGCCTTCTCAACCCTCTTGGGCATTCCTGGGTGGACAACCTCCTTGTCAATGACGACACCTCTGATGAGCTTGGTGTCACTTACTGAGCCACCCTCCTTCTTCTCGAACTTAATGTTGTCAATGTCTACCTTGTACTTGCCGTCCTTCTCCTCGGCAACGAGCTTGACAGCCTCAACGGCGAGCTTGGCGAGGTACTCCCTCTCCTCCTCGGCAGCCTTACCGGTTATTGATGTCATTGCAGCCTTAAGGAGTATCTCCTCGTCGTCAGGCTTGACATCCTTAGCTATGCTGTCGAGGATCTCCTGAGCCTTCTGGGCTGCGAGGGTGTAACCCTTGATGATTATACTTGGGTGTATGTTCTGGTCGAGTAACTCCTCGGCCTTCTTCAGGAGCTCACCGGCAATAACTACTGCCGTAGTTGTTCCATCACCGGCCTCCTTGTCCTGGGTCTTTGCAACCTCAACCATCATCTTTGCAGCTGGGTGCTGGATGTCCATCTCGTCGAGTATGGTGGCACCGTCGTTGGTGATGACGATGTCACCGAGGCTGTCAACGAGCATCTTGTCCATACCCTTTGGACCAAGGGTCGTCCTTATTGTCTCGGCAACAATTCTAGCGGCAAGGATGTTCATTCTCTGAGCATCCCTACCAACATACCTCTGGGTTCCTTCAGGTAGAATTAGAATCGGTTGACCTGCTAACTGGGCCATTTCCGCCCACCTCCCTTATTTTTTATTTTGGCCCCCTTAGGGGTTTTAGTTACTAGTTGTATCTTCCACCCATAGGTTCCTTAGTGTTGCTTATAAACTTTTCGATGCTGGCAACATCAATGCAAATTGTTATATATTAATAAGAAGTCGTGAGATGGGGAACAAAGGTGAAAGTTAAGTGGCTGTTGATTTTTGTACTTGCTTCGATAGTTGTGTTAAGTGGGTGCATAGAAGAAAAAAGTTCAACGACAGCAACTAAATCAGAAAACCCCAAGAACATAAGAGCGGAGCTCCTGTCAGTTCTTGATAATGAAACCAACTTTGGAGCAACATGGGAGATAAAGCTGTTTAACAAAACCTCATATCTCGCACTCTCTACTGGAAAAGCAGTCGTAACTCCCAAGAGGGTACTGACTTATAGGGAGTCCAAGAGTATGGGAGATACCAACTGGTCCTCAAAGTCAATAATCATATGGGAAAACGGTACTGGAACTCTCTTCGTTGAAATGAGGATTGGAAACACAACACAGCCCTATAAGAGCACTAAAGAGTTTAACTTTACAGTGGCAAAGAGGATAGCCTACCCCTATGGGGAGATAATGTTCGCCCTCTCTGACAAGCTGAAGTTCAACGAAACCAAACAGGAAGTCAAGTGCAACGGAGAGTGCATACTGCATGTACTCAGAAAGTTTGGATATGATGAGATGGGAGACATAACTACGGGACCATGGACGATAAAGTATATTGAGGCCAACATAACGTACGACCCCAACACGAAGAAAATCAAAGAAGCAAGCATTTACCTTGAAACTAGTAGAGGGGATAGGGAGATACTCAAGTGTTCCTTCATAAGGGAAAATCTAGCGGAGTTAGAAAAAGAGTTAGAAGAGAAATACTTAGAGTTCGGAAGCAGAAAGTTCTCCGGATAACCGACTTCTCTCTTCACTATTTTTTAGGAGATATTCAGATACGTACACCCTCACTCCGGAATTTTCAAGGAATTCTTTTAGCTTGAGCACCTCCTCCACCGGCCAGCAATGCCGAGAGCACCATTCCTCATCCCTGGGGTTTGTTAGAGGTCTGCCAACTAGGGGATTCAGGACAACGTAGAAGTCCGTGTTCACGTGTTTAAGGGCCTCTTCAACCCACGAAATAACGTTAAATCCTTTAGGGACTGGAATTCTGAGCTCTATCGGGATGCTGTATTCAGAAACCACTCTAAGACCTCTGAGGAATAGCTCCCAAAGCTTCCTACTAGCATTTTTTGGGAGGCCATAAAGCTCATGGGGAGGGGCCTTTATGTCTGTGGCTATATGATCCACAAGCCCAGACTTTAGTAGCTCGTCCAAAGGCCCTACTATCGTCAGGTTAGTGTTCAAACTGACATCCGCTAAAGGTTTCACGTCTTCTAAAAGACCCTTCAGTTCCCTCCACTGCATTAAGGGCTCCCCGCCCGTAATGTGAAAGTAATCAATTAGGAAAGAGTGGGAGGAGAGCTCCTCGAGCATTGCATCCCTGGGCAGTTCAAAGCACTCCTCCCTCTCGGCTATCCTCCAGTTGTGACAGAATGGGCACTTGAGGTTACACCCGCAGAGCCACAGGGTGAAAGTCACCTTTCCGTGAACGTCGACCATGCTTACCGCTTTCCATCCGCTGGTAAGCATTCAACCACCCCTGTAGTGCCTCCTCGTCCAGAACTCCTTCTTTCTGAAGGGATTCCAGTTCTTCAAGGGCCTGTAGTAGCCGATGATCCTGCTCCAAATCTCAACGTCCTCGCTTCCACACCTGGGGCAGTGCGTGTGCAGGCCTGTGGTTGAATAGCCGCACTTGTTGCAGACGGTTATCGCTGGAGTGTAGCTCCAGTAAACGAGCTCAGTCCTCATGAGCCTCTTGGTCAGCTTCGCTAGAGCCTCGGGATCAGGCTCCTCCCCCAGGAATATGTGCATCATTACTCCCCCGGTGAAGCTCTTCTGAACCTTCTCCTCTATCCTTATCCTGTCGCCAAGCTCAAGGGAGCCGTAGTATGGAGCGATGCTCGTTGAATAAATTGGATTCTCCGGGTCGCTGAGGTACTCCTTAAGCTCTGGAAACTCCCTTAAGTCCTTTATAGCAAGTTTAGCGGCAGCGCTTTCCCCAGGAACCTCCTCAACGTTCCAAGGAGTCCCAGTTTTTCTCATCCATTCCCTAGCCTTTGAAGTTGCAAACTCAACCATTTCCTTCATGAGTTCAGCCGCCTTGAGCCAGTCCCTTCTCGAACCTTCTGTCCAGAGCTTTGGATCGTTAAGGTAGATTGCTGCAGCCTCAGGAAGTCCAAGGATCCCAATCGTGTTGAAGTGGCTTGAGGGGAACTCCTCGAGGTAGTTGATTATCATGCTGTACATGTGGGGGTAGTTCCTTATAAGGGCCAGATACCTCTCCCTGAACCAGTCCGTGGTTATCCTAACCACTTCAAGAACCCTCTCGTACTCCTCCCAGAACTTATCGTCGTCCTTAGCCTTAAGGGCTATCCTTGGAAGGTTAATGGTGGTGACGTTTACTGAGCCAGTGACGTCTGGCATGGCCCATAATCCGCCAAAACGCTGTCTCTCAAGTTTTTCAAGGGCCTCCTCCTCAGCACTCTTCCCACTTAGGCTAAAAGCGTATAAGAGTTCGTTTTTGTTGATATTCAACCTGCAGCACATCGAGTAGCTCGCATCAGGATCTACAACGTTCGTATTCAGCCAATAGAAGCTTCCCCTTTTCGCTGCGGTTGTAAAGACAGCCTCAAACACCTCTGGGTCATTCCATATCATATCCGCGGTAACCATGAGCGTTGGGATAGGAAACGTAAAGGGCTGACCTATAGCGTCTCCCTCCCTAAGAACTTCCGTCAATGCTATGAAGAATTCCTTAGCTTCCTTCTCGTACTCTCCCAAGGGTTCAATTTCCTTCCCGTCGTAAACCGCATGATCACCATCAAGCATCTTCTTTGGGGCATCGAGCGTTACCGTGAAGTTCGTGAAAGGTGTTTGGAGTCCTATTCTCGTGGGATAGTTTAGGTTGTAGACTAACCTTTGAATGTTCTGCCTTATCTTCCTCCTATCGAGGTTCTCCTTCCTTATGAATGGTCCGGCATACCACTCAACGCTACTGAAGGCCTGGGCCCCGGAGAAGTAGTGCTGAAGGGTTATCAGGTAATTCGCTACGTGATCAACGAAGGTGTCGAAGTGTCTTGCGGGCCTTGAGATTATAGTTGGCGTCTTCAGGCCCTTCTTAAGCAACCGAGATATGCTGTGCCCCGTACAGTACGGGATGTAGAGACTGTATGGGAGCTTGTGAATGTATATATCTCCATTAAAGTGAGCCTTTCTCCCAACCTCGGGAATCAGATTTATGCTGTCCTTCAGTGATTCCTCCATTACATAGGCAAAGAAACCGCTCGGCCCAGGGTATCTATTTGCGTTCTCCAAGACGTCTAAGCTCCCCCACCTTGCGTATTCGTGAATCATGTCTGAAACTTTTTCCATATTTTACCCTCCTTGGATATTTTGTCCAAGTCTGGGTTATTGAGTCTTCAGGTTATAGCTATTGTGGATATAATAGCCAGCAAATCACCAAGTATTAGAATAAAAATATATCAGCATGTCCAAGTCCAGAAAATATAACTGTCAACCTGACAACATGAAAGAGATTAAATAAAGAAAGCAAAGGTCTAAAGAATTATGTAATGTCATTTTGACAATTATACTATAGCTTCCTCTGTAGATTTGTCAAATATATGGATCCTGTCAACATCCATGACCACGTTTACTTCCTTTCCGACCTCTAGTGGAATGTGTCCTGGGAGCTTAACCTTGATTAGCTCGTCACCGATAACCACGTGAACTATAGTATCGGTACCTAAAGCCTCAACGAAATCAACCCTGCCTTTAACCTTGGTTGTTCTCTTCATATGGGCCATCTCACCGATTCCCTCGATTATCATGTGCTCTGGCCTTATTCCAAAGAGAACATCTTTGCCCATGTAGTCCTTCAGAAGATCCATTATATCCTGGGGCAACTCAATCTTGAACCCTCTCCCCTCCAGGTGGTTCTCCCTAACGGAGACCTCCAAGATGTTCATCTCAGGAGCACCAATGAACGTCGCCACGAACACCGACTTTGGATTCAGGTAAACCTCAGTTGGTGGGCCAACTTGGAGCAACTTTCCCTGATTCATTACCGCAATCCTGTCTCCCATAGTCATTGCCTCAACTTGGTCATGGGTCACGTAGATCGTGGTAACCTTGAGCCTCTGCTGGAGCTTCTTTATCTCGGCCCTCATAGCAACTCTCAGCTTCGCATCCAAGTTGCTCAAGGGCTCATCCATTAGGAGCACGTCAGGCTCAACTACGATTGCTCTAGCAACTGCAACCCTCTGCCTCTGGCCTCCAGAGAGCTGGGCAGGATATCTATCGAGAAGGTTCTCTATCTGGAGAAGCTCAGCGGCCCATCTAACTTTTTTGTCAATCTCCTCCTTAGGAACCTTCTTTATCTTTAATGGGAAGGCTATGTTATCGTAGACTGTCATGTGAGGCCAGACCGCATAGCTCTGGAAGACCATGCTTATGTTCCTGTCCTTGGGTGGGAGGTAAGTCACATCCCTATCGCCAAAGTAGATCTTCCCCTCAGTTGGCTCCTCTAGACCAGCTATCATCCTTAATGTTGTAGTCTTCCCACAACCGCTCGGCCCCAGCAAAACCAGGAATTCTCCATCCTTGATCGTTAGGTTGAGCTTATTTACCGCGGTGAAGTCTCCAAACTTCTTCGTTAGGTTTTCAAGCCTAACCTCAACCATCTTTATCACCTCAAGGTTATTCCCCACATCGTCACGAGGTACCTCCTCGCGAAGAATATGAACAGCATCGCTGGTAGTATCATTATGAATGCAGCAGCGAATTTGTAGTAAGCTGGAGCAGCACCTCCCGCTGCCCCAGCAACTATGGAGAGTATTTGAGCGGGTAACGTTCTGTTCTTCAGGGTTAAGATTGATGCTACAAACACTTCGTTCCAGCTCATAACGAAAGTGAACATTGCGGCAGCCGCCAAACCTGGGAGCGCCAATGGCAGGGTAATGCTCTTGAAGGCACCAAACCTCGTCAGGCCGAAAACCATTGCCGCCTCCTCTAGCTCCTTATCAACCCCAGCAAAGATGCTTGAGGTTATCAGGACTACAAAGGGGAGGGCCATTGCCGTGTGAGCCAAAGCAACTCCCAACAGCGTGTCAATCAGGTTGAGCTTTATGTACAGCACAACCAACGGAATTGCCATGACGGGAATGGGGAACATCCTCAGGGCTATTATCGAGAGCTTTATAGTGTCTTTACCCTTAAATGCGTACCTTGCAATTGCGTATCCCGCCGGAATACCAAGAGCAAAGCTTATTATGATCGTAAGTACCGCAACGATAACGCTGTTCTTTATTCCGTCCCAAGCCCCCAGGGTGAAGAGTATAGTCTTGACCCATTCTGTCGTGAAGTGCGTTGGGATCACCTTATGGGGGTCATAGTAGTCCTGCTTAGTCGAGAAAGCATAAAGAGCTGAAACTATTATCGGTACAAGTATCCACGCAACGACAGTAAAAATGAACGCGTAAAATGCTATTTTCTTTAGCATGAACTTAGTTTTGTCGTTCATGTCCTCACCTCCAAGTACTCAGCTTTCAGGAACTTAACGTACAGGGCCCCCAGGATTATCGAGAGCAATGCGATGGTTAATGCATAGATTGACGCAACCCCGTAGTCTTTAATCTCCGTCAGCTGATAGAATCCCTCTCCAGCCAGAACGGGAATGTCTCTTCCAGCCAATATCCAGACGACACCAAAGACCTGCATTGCGAACAGCGTTCTAATGATCAGGGCGCTCTGGATGCTCGGCTTTAGCATTGGAATCACGATCTTCCTGAGCCTCGTCCAGTAACCGGCACCGAACACTTCGGCTGCCTCAAGGTACTCCTTGCTGATCATCTGCAAACCAGCAAGGATTATAACGAAGACTATCGCCGTGGCCCTCCAGACTTCAGCTATAACTATAGCCAGGAACTCCATCATCCTGTATTCATATCCAAAGAAGTGGATCGGCTGAGAGATAAGGCCTAAGTTCAGAAGTAGCTTGTTCATAAAACCATAATCAGAGAGCATCGTATACCAGATTAAGCCCGCGGCAACATCGCTGATCGTGAGTGGGATTATTAAAGCGTATATCGTGAGATCCTTACCTTTAAATGCTCTATTAACCGCTAATGCCAATATTAACGCAAGAATTAGCTGAACCGGCACGATAGCTATCGCGAGCAGTATAGTGTACTTGAGAGCTTGCCAGAAAGTAGGATCTGATGTCGCTCTTCTGACCGTATCAAGAGAGAAAGCTCCATTTTTCGTGAAGGCCAAGTATAGAGCCTGAACTAAGGGATAACCAATGAAGAACAAGAGATATGCTATCGCTGGCAAGAGAAGCAAGTAGGGTATGTACTTTGTCTTCATGTTAATCCCTCCAAATTAAAAAGAAGAAAAAGAAGAAAATCACGGCTCAGGAATGCCTTTCTCCTTGAAGAGGCTGTGAAGCTTCGGACCTAGTTCGCTGAGAACCTTTTGTGGATCCTCACCCTGGAGAACAATCCTCTTGAAAGCCTCCCTGTATATTCCACTGAACTCACCACCCTTCTCACCAAGGTTGGGAATCATAACAACTAGGGCATCCTTCGTTGATGACTGTGCAGTGACGCCCTTAACGAGGATCTTAAGCGGTCCCTCTGGAACGGCATCGGCAGCCTCCTTTACTGTTGGGAAGAATCCTACCTTCTCTAGAACCTTAACTTGGGTCTCTGGCTGAGTTAGATAATCAATGAGCTTCCAAGCCTCATCTGGATGTGGAGCGTTCTTTGGAATCGCAAGCCCAGCAAGCACTACAATGAACCCCCTGCCCTTTGGTCCCCTTGGGACTGGGACTACAACGAACTTGTCAGGCTTAGTAACGATAGCATTCTTTATTCTGGCTGTGTGATCCCAAGCTATCCATACCTCGCCCTGTAGAAGTGGATCAGACATTGCATCCCACGTCGTTGATGCTGGGTTAGTGTACTTCCAAAGCTCCTTAAAGTAATTCCACATCTCTATGGCCTCAGGGCTATCGAACTTCTTAGCCTCATATCCTGTAAAGCTTGGGTAGAGATAACCGTGTATGAACCTGTGTAATAATCCCTTTGGCCCAGCTGGAAGTCCAAAGGCTTTCTTTCCAGTCTTCTCATAGATGTTCTTAAGCCATGCAAGGAGGGCATCGTAAGTCCACTTGTCAGTACCCTGGATAACATCCTGTTCGGTGAGTCCAGATGGGAGGTACTTGAATGCCTCCTTATTGACTACCATAACGTAGGTAGCACTCATCCATGGAACGTAAAACACCTTGCCATTCTTGTCAGTGGCATACTTCATATAGCTCTCTATAAACGTCCTTCCCTGCAGGGTCTTTATCTTACTGCTTAAGTCAGTGAGCCATCCCTTAGCGTTGAAGTAGTCAAGGCCACCGTGAAGGTCTGCAACGACATCAATAGTGACTTTTCCAGACTGCTCCTCACCTTCAAGTCTCGTTGCTAGGTCAGAATAGCTTATCGGTACGAACTCAACATCGATGCCAGTCTTATCCTTGAAGGGTGGAATAAGCTCATTCAGAACAAAGGCCCTTTCTTCTGGCGGATTCAACTGGGTAGAAGCCCACACAATCTTCGTTGGTCCTCCTCCGCTAATGCATCCACTGGCAAATACGGCCGCAACTAAAAGAAGAGCTCCTAAAATCCCCACGGCCTTCTTCATGTTTACTCACCAAAGTATATAAAATGTACACACCTTTATTTATTTTTCCCCTCTGAAACTTCATTTTTGCAAAATAGGCTTTAGACATGTCAATTTCAATCTGAAAAGATTTATCTTAGATTTTTGACATAAATCCTAACATTTTTAATATCAGTTAGGCTAGCCTAAGTGGGGATAAAGATGAAAGATATTGCAAAAGAGTGGGAGAATGCGATAGAGGAAAAGAACTGTGAAAAGCTCCTCGAAATCCTTGACGATTACCTAGACACAATAGAAGATGAAGAACAGCTGAAAAGGGAGTTAGAGAGAGCAGGACAGGTTGCAATAGACTGCGAGGATTTCGACTTAATCCACGAAATCGCACACACATATGAGCACTTAGGGGAAATAGAAAAGGGAATAGAGTTATACAAGAGTGTCGTTGAAAAAAGAAAAGACAGAGATAGGGAGGAATATGCAGAAGCGCTCTATTATCTAGCTGATGCATATGAGCACTTTGGAATGCCCGAGGAAGCTCTCAAAACTTATGAGGAACTCCTCAAAGTAGAGGAAGAGCTAGGGAATGAGAAGGAGAAGGCACTAACACTCGCAAACATCGCGATTGTTAGGGATGAGCTTGAAGAAACGGAAGAGGCAATAAGGATAATGGAAAAAGCCAGAGACATATTTGCGAAATTGAACGATGAGAAAAACTACCTTATAAGCCTGATTGACTTAGCTCATTTCCACTATGAGCTGGGAAATTATGAGAAGGCTATGGAGCTTATACAAGAAGTCCTAAGGAACCCCATAGATGAGGAGATAGAGGTTCACTCAAGGCTCGTCGAGAGCGAGATATACGCGGGAAGAGGAGAGAATAAAAAGGCAGCACTAAGCTTAAGAAAGGCCCTCCAGAGGGCGGAGAGTGATGAGGATCTCTATGGAGTTGCATTCGAGTCAGTCCTCGAATTCATTGAGGGGCTCTTCAACGAATCAAACTATCAGGCCCTAAAGGAAGTAGCCCCACTATTCGCCGAGCTCTTTGAGGACGATACGAGACACTTCTTCCATGCGATAGAGAAGCTTGCAGAGTGGAGGCTTGGAAATGAAGAGGCAAGAGAAGAGTTCGAGGAGCTTTATGGAAAAATAGAGAACGAGGATCTAAAGGCGATGCTCGACGAGTGGAAGAGGCCCAAGCTGAGTTTAGGCCTGAGCCTTTAAATCCTCGATACCGTCTCAACCTCAGCGCTCTCTACGTTCTCCACTTCTTTGAACTTCTCCGCAACTTCATCAAATGAGTAGCCCTCTTCATCCTTTCCAAGAACGTAGAACTTTAGAGCCACTAAACCGAATGCTATTGGCTCCCTTTCGACCTTTGCAAGGCCGTACTTCTCTGGGATCACTGCCTTAAGCTTCTCCTCAAGCTCATCAAGGTTTACCTCGGGGTCGCTTGGCATTACCCTAATAACCCCAACAAGGTTGAAATCGCTCATTCAGGGTCCCTCCCATCCGCACTTCGGGCACTTGTAAGGCTTCGCTAGAAGCCTGCAGGTTTCACATCTCCAGATTATCACTTCACCGCAGTTGGGGCAGACGAAGTGAGTGGCATGCTCCCTAGGCGTGATCTCCCTTCCGCATGAAGTACATACGGGTATCTCGAACTTCATATCAACCGCCTGTGCCAACTCCCACACCTCCAGAAGGGAAGGTTTTTCTTTTTAACTGTCATCGGGTTAAAGAGGCCACTTATAAATCTTTCCCTAGCAACTCCCGAACGGTTCTCCTCACGGCTTCGTAGCTGTTCAGCCTCGGCCTCCAGCCAGTCCTCTTAGCCTTGCTTATATCGAGGAGCATCAGCTTAACGTCGCCCTTCCAGCCCCTTCCTCCATCAATACCGCCCGTGAATTTGAACTCAGGACTAAGGCCCATCTCTTCACTGACTATCTGGGCTATCTCCCTAACGGTTATCCAGTCCTCGTTACCCAAGTTGTAAAAGTCGACCCTCTTGCCCTCTCTCTTGAAGTGCTCAAATATCGTGAGCATCCCCTCAATCGTGTCGCTCACATGGAGGTAGCTCTTCCTCTGCGTTCCGTCCCCTAAAATCTCAAGCTCCTTCGGATTCCTCTTCAGCTTGTTTATGAAGTCATATATAACCCCATGGTTGGATCTCTTCCCTATTATGTTTGCGAGCCTAATTATCAGAGCGTTGAAGTCAAAGGTGTGAGCGTAGCCACTTATCAAGGCCTCAGCTGCCAGCTTAGCTCCCCCATAAACGCTTATTGGTTCGAGAGGAGCATAGTCTTCTGGAGTTGGAAGCTTCTCCGCATCACCGTAAACCGTCGAGGAAGAGGTAAAGATCAGGTACTTAACATTGGAATTCCTCATGGCTTGAAGGAGGTTATAAGTTATCAGCACGTTCGTTTCATAAAGGAGCTCGGGACTTTGGGAGCCTATCCTAACCTCTGGATTCGCAGCAAGGTGGAATACAATATCGACGTCCTCAACGGCTTTTTTCACAACCCCAGGATCCCTCATATCCCCCTTTATGAACTCAAACCTCTCGTGATCGAGCCATCTCTTTACGTTCTCGAGGGTTCCAGCGCTCAAGTCATCGAGAGCCCTTACCTCATATCCCTTCTCCATCAGTGCATCCACTAGGTGAGAGCCTATGAACCCCGCACCTCCTGTTACTAGAACCTTCATTTTACCACCGGAAAAGGTTTCCCATTAACCTTATTTACACTTTTCCAATGTTAAGATGGGAGGAAAAGTGGAGAGCAAAGCTTTCATCGAGATCATGAGACCCCACAACTGCATCCTAGCTGGAATAGTTGGCATTTTGGGTGCCTTAGTTGCCTACGAAGGAATCCCTGGGATTAACCAGCTGGCCTTGATATTTTTGGTTGTGTACTTCGGCTGTTCTGCAGGGAACACAATTAATGACTACTTTGACTACGAGATAGACAGGATAAACAGGCCGGAGAGGCCGATACCCAGGGGAGCAATTCCCAGAAAGATAGCATTGTATTATGCGTTACTCCAGTACCTAATTGGGCTAATCTTGGCGTACTTTCTAGGGATTAGAGCGTTCCTCTTCGCGTTAGGGGCTTACGCTCTAACGTTCCTGTACGCGTGGAAGCTCAAGCCCCTTCCTTTCGTGGGGAATTTAGCCGTGGCTACGCTAACTGGAGTTACTCCAATTTATGGAGCTGTTGGAGTAGGAAGGATAGGGCTTGCCGGATATCTTGCTGTATGCGCGTTCCTCGTTAACGTTGCGAGGGAGATCATGAAGGACATTGAGGACGTTGAAGGGGACAGGGAGATGGGGGCAAAAACCCTGCCAATAATCCTAGGAGAAAAGAAGGCCGGAATAATAGCCTCAGTCTTTGGCTTCGCCACAGTCATAACTTCATTCCTTCCGATTAAGGTCGGGATAGGGCTGGGATACGCTCCAATGGTTATAGTTGATGCAATGATACTTAAAGCAAGCATTGATGTCCTAAAGGATCCCAGGAAGGCCAGCAAAGCACAGAAGAGTTTGAAGATGGCTACATTCATAGCAGTTATAAGTTTCTTGCTTGGAGCATTAACCAAGGGGGTATGAAAAATGTTAGAGAATGTAGTTAGGGAGAACATAGATAAGGAAGGGCTGTGGCTTGTTATTACTTTTAAAACCCCATACGGCCCTCTAGACACCATGGAAAAGTTGGAAGAAGCCGTGAAAAAAGCCGGATGGGAGGTAACTTTCAAGGCGAACTGGTGGACGGCGGACATTCCCTATGGTTTAGTTAGGATAGATGCCAGGAAAGAGGGGAGGGAAAAGATAATCCTAGGGAAGTGGATCCTGGGTAGAGAACTAAAGATAATGAAAGCTCAAAATCTAGGCTTGGAGGAGGGGAAAGAGGAGTTCTTCAGGATGGTTGACAGTATAACCTCAACCCTAATTCATGACCCCGTAATAAGAACGATGAGGGAGCAGTACTGATGCTCGAGTTTGTAATCCTTGGGTTAGGGATAGGTTTCCTTGCTGGGCTCCTCGGGATAGGAGGAGGTTTCCTGATAGTTCCGGCCCTAGTTATCCTGGGGAAGCCCATTCACCTCGCAATAGGGACGAGCTTGGCATGCATAACGGTAAGCTCTTTCTCCTCGGCCGTAACTCATCTAAGAAGGGACTCTGTGTTGCCCAAGGTTGTTTTGTTAAAGGAGGTATTTTCCGTTCCTTCAGCCATTATAGGCTCTTACGCCTCGTCCCTGTTGCCTGAGAAAGTCCTCAGGATAGCGTTTGGGATTCTACTCTTGTACCTCTCCTACACCCTCCTGAAGAAGAGCGAAAATAGCGAGGAGAATAGAAGTGTGAACTATAGGGCAATCCCAATAATAGGTATTGTGTCCGGAACTATGAGCGGTCTCCTGGGGATAAGTGGTGGAGTTCTAAACGTTCCGCTGTTCCACTCTCTGGCGGGAATACCAATGAGGTACGCCATAGGAACTTCAAGCCTCGCCCTTTTCTTTACGGCGCTCGCCGGGAGCATAGAGCACTACAGGTTGGGCCATGTTGACCCCAGGATGATCTTAACCTTAGCCCCAGGACTGATAGTGGGAGGTTACCTTGGGGCCACTACTGCCCACAGAGCGCACCCAGAGACCCTCAAAAAGGTTTTCGCTGGGTTTTTGGTAGTTGTGGCCCTGAGGATGATACTTTAAAAAATTGATTAAAGCCTCCCCCTCACGACCTCCAAAGCCCTCTCAGCATCTTCCCTGAATTCTGAATAGCCAAGCTTCTTCATTGTTTCAGGCAGTGGAACGCCGAGCTCCTCATGCCATCCCCTGAGCCTGTAGAACTCCCTCCTCGCCTCAAGGAAGTCATTGTAGTCTATGAATGCTTTATTACCCTTGGCGGGTCCATCGGGCTCTGGCTCCCACCACCTTGGTGGTATGACGTCATCTAAAGGCGGAGTTACCCAGTCCAAAGCATTATGAATCCTCGCTATGCTCTCTACTGCCCAAGCGACTCTCCTTAGCTTTTCAATGCTCCACTCCCTTCCCGTGACTATGGAGTAGAACTTAGCGAGATCATCAAGCTTGTAGGGAACGAACTTACAAACACCAAGCATGTCGAAGATGTAGCTCTCGTCCCTGGCCTCTATTAACGAGGGAACCAGCTCTTTGGCGGGCCCTTGGTTTGGCAGCTGATGGGGCCTCGGCCAGCCCCTCATGTGGGAGGCCCCAACGTCGGCCGTTGCATAGCTTAAGGCGTAAGTCCTCCTGCCCCTTGGATCCCACGCTGGAGCTTCTAGGCCCTTAACGTGAACCGCAAACTCGCAACCCCTCCCGAGGATCTCGCAGGCCCCCTTAACTCCCTCCGCCAAGACCGCTCCAATACCCTTCCTCTCGGCTATTAGCATGAGCAGTTTTTCCTCGGCCTCCTCATCCCCAAATCCCCTGACCTTAAATCCTATCTCTTCCTCCGTTATTAATCCCCTCTCAACAAGCTCAAAGAACCAGCCTATGACGTTTCCAGCGGCTATGCTGTCGAGACCTAGGTCATTGGCAAGGCGGTTGAAGTACGCCACCGCCGGAAAGTTGAATACACCCGTTGCGGCACCAAGCATGGCTATGCTCTCGTACTCCGGCTTCACCCTTATCCTCCTGCCCTTATACTCAACCTCTACATAACGGGCGCACTTAATCGGACAGCTCTTTCCGTGGATGAACCATTCCGGCTCTATCTCATACTTCTTAACCTCATCCCCAGCCAATTTGCTCGCCAGTTCGTCGGGAATGTAGGGCCTCGAGAAGTTGTAAGCAGGGCTCATTCCCAAGGAAGCAGAGCTCCTAAGGCCATCCGTGGTTCCGTAATTGCGAGTGTGCTCGTACTTGGGATCGGTGGCATAGGAATCGTAGTACTCCTTCCAGAGCTTCTCGTACTCCTCTTTATTAGCTACCTCAGGCTTCTCGCCGGGCTCAACCACCACGGCTTTAAGATTCTTGCTACCCATCACTGCCCCAAGGCCTCCCCTTCCACTGGCCCTCTCTGAGTCGTAAACTATGTTCGCTATCCTCACCCTGTTTTCTCCGGCCCTCCCTATCATCGCTATGCTGGCCTTTGGATACTTCCTCCAGAGCTCGTTAGTTGCCTCGTAAACTCCCTTCCCCCACAGCTCCCCACCATCTCTGATCTCGGCCTGGCCCTCGTAGATGTGGATGTAAACTGGCTCTTCAGCACTTCCCTCTATTATCACGGCATCAAAGTGGCCCTTGAGCTTTGGCCCGAAGGCATCTCCACCGCTCGAATCACTTATCAGCCTAGTCTCGGGACTTTTGCTCACGGCTATGACCTTACTGGATCCTGGGATTAGACCGGTTAGGGCCCCGGGGACAAAGAGCAACTTATTTCCCGGACTGAAAGGGTCTGTTCCTGGGGGAACCTCCTTGTACATGAGATAATAGCCGAGCCCCTTCCCGCCGACGAACTTCTCTATAACATTATCCTTAAGGGGCTCTATTGAAATCTCACCGCTTGTCAGATCGACCCTGAGAATTTTCCCCTTGTAACCTTTCATTAGTCCCACCTTAACCTAGGTTAAGTTAGGACGTTTAAGAAAATTGTTCGACAGATGTGTTTATCGGAAGAGTTTTAAATATATAACCTTGATTATATAATCATGATTACACAAAAGTTCGTCGACAGGGAGGAAGAGCTAAGGATACTTAGGAAAGCATTCAGGAGAGGATCCCTCGTTATAGTATACGGAAGGAGGAGAGTCGGAAAGACAAGGCTCCTAATCGAGGTATCAAAGGACTTTAGGACTCTTTATCACCTCTGCAAGGAGGAAGAAATCCACGAAACTTTAGAGACACTCAACGCGAAGCTCTTCTCACTTACAAACGACATTTCCCTGCTGAAGCATCCAATTAAGTCATTTGATGAGTTCTTTGAGCGACTTCCTGAAGATGTAGTTATAATATTTGATGAATTCCAGATTTTGGCCAAGAACTATCCTCGCATCCTTGGTATAATACAGGAACATCTAGACTTCAGAGGAAAAGGAAGCATAGTCCTCTGTGGTTCCAGCATCTCAATGATGGAGGATTTGATATCATACGGCAGTCCACTCTACGGAAGGAGAACTCTCTCCCTGAAGGTAGAACCGCTTAAGTTCCACAACATCTACGAGTTCTTCCCAGGCTACAGCCTTGAAGATCTTGTGAAAGTTTACGGAATGGTCGATGGAATTCCAGAGTACCTACTTCGCTTAGATCCTTCATTATCGCCAGAGGAGAATGCAAAAGAGGAGTTCTTCAATAGGGGATTTCTCTACGAGGAAGCCGAGTATCTGCTCCGCTATGAGCTTCGCGACCTTAGCACTTACAATACAATACTCGAGGCGATAAGCTACGGCTATCGCTCGTTCAACGAGCTGAAGAACGCAACAGGACTCGAAAGCTCAAAACTAACCCGATACCTTAGCATACTCCTAAACCTCGGAATAGTTGGTAGGGAAGCACCAGTAACGGAAAAGCCAAAGAGAAAATTTAGGAACTCCCGCTACTATATCAGCGACAACTATTTCGCCTTTTACTACACCTTTGTACATCCCTTTAAGGAAGAGATAGAGATTGGACTTCCTGATGAAGCCATTGGAAACTTTGAAAGAAATTTCAACAGATATCTTGGATGGATCTTCGAAAAGATTGCGAGACAACTATTGATCGAGCTGAATGAGGCCGGAGAGTTGCCCTTTAGATTCACCAAAATCGGAAGATGGTGGCACAAAAACGAGGAAATTGACATTGTTGCCCTGAATGAGAGGGAGAAGAAAGCTCTCTTCGTTGAAGTGAAGTGGAGAGAGCTAAGTGAGAGGGATGCAAAAAGGATACTGGAAAAACTGGAAAGGAAAGCCGAACTTGTTGAGTTGAAGGAGTGGGACAAACTCTACGGCTTAGTTGCTAAAAAGATCGAGAAAAAGGAAACGTTAAGGGAAAGAGGTTATCTAGCTTTGGAATTGGATGATTTCTAGGAAGAAAGGTATTCGAATAAGGATGCACACTTCTTATTGGGGGTAACGGCATGGGAGAGGTTGAGGTTGTGATTAAGGTGAAAGTTCCAGAAGGTCTCGGAAAAGATTTCGAGGAAATTGTCAGGCGCATGATAGCTGTAGAAGTTGCCAAGAAAATAGAGGAGAGGATAAGGGAAGCTGAGAAGCTCATGGAGATTTTTCAGAAGTCTCAGCTGTCTGAGGAAGATGGGAGAAAACTAGCAGAGGAGCTAGCAGAGGCCGTTGCGAGGAGGCATGGAGTGTTGTGATGAAGGTAGTTCTTGACTATAACGTCGTTTTCTCGGCCCTCTACAACAGAGGAGCCGCTCAAGAACTTTTTGTGAAAAATCACATATTAAGGACTTTCGAATTCCTTGTACCAGATTACTTTTGGGAAGAATTGAAGAGGCTCCATACTAAATTAGTCAAGATCACTCGTCTCAGTCACGAAGAAGTTGAATTCCTCTTAGAGAAAATCGGAGAACAGATAATTACAATTGATAGAGATGTTTACGAGGAATTTTTAGAGGAAGCAAAAAGGATATGTCCGATCCCAAGGACGTTCCTTATGTTGCCCTAGCCATGGCCACAGCAACGCCGATTCTGACGGGTGATAAAAAGTTAATTAGGAAAATTGAGGATAGGGTAAAGATACTCCCTCTGAACGAAGCTGTTAGAATGGTTTAATCCCGTAATTCTCCCTTCATCCTCAAGTACTCTTCCTTGCTCAGCGGAAAGTTTTTGGCCGATACTAAAAAGGAATTTACCAGCTTTACCTGTTGCTTAAAAACCTCGTCAGGATTTTCCTTCAGCTTTTTAACGTAAAGCTTTATGAAGGCCAGTCTTTCCTCCATATCCCGCTTAGAATTTGATTTTAACTCCGAGCCTTCTTGCATATTCATCGAGGGCCCTCCTGTTAATTTTCTCTTTGAAAAGCTCATATAAGAAAAAAGCATCCTCCAAATCTTTGTCCGTGCCCAAGTAAAGCTTGTAGGCTATTTGAAGCTCTATCGGGGATATGTAGATTGCCCTGCCATTGAGCTCAGCTAGAAGCCTATTCTCAAGGGCCTCCCTATGGAACTCATCCTTAGGAAACTTTATCTCTGCATTTGGTATTATTTCTCCTTTTCTGGCCAATCTTATTCCCAATTTTTCCCTAAGCATTTCATAAAGCCCGTCACAGTCCTCAGGGTTCAGAAATTCAAAGCCATGTCTTTCTGCCTCCCCACACATTTTAAGGAATTTCTCTCTCGGTAGTTCTTCAATTATGAAGTCAACGTCCTCGGTACCTCGGGAACGACCAAGCAATATCATGACGTATCCACTAACTATAACGTATCGAGCATACCTTCCCACCAAATTCACCACGTCAAGCACGAACTTATCAAGTTCGCTGAGTTCACGTCTAATTACTATTTTATTGTTCTGGACTTCAATACCCATAAACCCTCACATTAAAACCTCCGCAAATGATTTATTTAAACACTTTCTCAATCTTGAGAATCAAGAATCTCTTTGAACTCCTCAAGGCTTATCCACTCAACTTTCAACTCAGCACCATAGTGCGGGCACTTAAAAAGTCCCTCGTCCGGAAGGGCATTCCAGGGAATGAAGTTGAGGCACTTGGAACAATAAGGCCCAAAATCTCCATGTTCGTACTCAACGTCAATATCGCACTCGAAGGTTTCTATCTCCCCCGTTTAGGATTTATGTCCTTAATCCCCACGGCCACGACTTTGAACTTCCCTCCACAGTGAGGGCATTTAAAGACTTCAACCTCACATTTTTCGCTTTCCAAGAACTATAGTGGATCTTCCTCTACTGCTTTACCGCAGTGGGGACAGATGTAGCTGAATTCAACCAAATAAGCCACGAAATCACCACCCACTTCTTAAACGCACATCCTAGCCTTCTTCCTGTCCTCTTTACTCAATCTCCAGCCCATCGCACCAAAGTTTTCCCCTATGTGCTCCTTCTTCAGGGCCTTTGGAATGGCGACAACGTTCTCCTCCCATATCAAATAGTTCAGAGCAACCTGGGCTGCGGTCTTGTTGTACTTCTTCCCTATCTCCGCTAGGCACTTATTTCTCGCCAAAATACCCTTCTCGAGAGGGGTATAGGCCATAAGCGTTATCTTTTCCCTCTTCATGTAATCAAGCAGGCCAGTTTCCTCGGCGGTCCTGTCCATAAGCGAGTACTTCACTTGGTTCACGACTATCTCGTACTTCCTCATAGCTTCCTGGGAGCGCTTAAGGAGTTCCAAGTCGAAGTTGCTTACCCCAATGTACCTTATGAGTCCCTCATCCACGAGATCCTCCAGCGCGTGAAGGGTTTCCTCTATTTTCCTGAAATCGCTAACAGGCCAGTGAAGTAGATAGAGATCTATGTAAGTCCCGAGCCTCTTTGCGCTTGCCCTTGCAGCTTTTTTAGCCGATTCATAGCCGAAGTGAGTAGGCCATACCTTGCTAACTATGAAAAGCTCGTCCCTGTCGTAGGGCTTTATGGCCTCTCCAACCAACTCCTCGCTGTGGCCGGCCCCATAAAACTCTGCCGTGTCGATAAGGTTAATGCCCAGCTCTATCCCAAATCTCAATGCTTCAACTGCCTCCTTGTCACGAGAATAGTCCGGGATTTCTTTACCTCCAATTCCCCAGGTTCCCATTCCTATCGCGGTAACCTTGTCGTTACCTATGACCTTGAGATCCTTCATGGAAACCACCCACTGATTACTCTCCCAGGGTGCAAATAACAATATTTATGAATAATTCCTCATATATAAGCCCATGTTGCGCCTGAGGGTGGTGATCCTGATAGTAATGATGGCCATCGCCACGCTCCCTGCGCAGGCATTACTACCAGAAGTTGAAGTGAATGTGAACCCAAACCTAGAGCTTTTCGCAGTCCTCTACATTCTGGCCTTTAACGGCAGTGATCCTTTCATTTATGCTCCCCAGGAATACATTCAGGATGTTCTGACGTACTTCGCTCCCTATAAAGACCATGAAGCCGTTGAATTCATTCGCAGAGTCGCCGATAAATCGTTACCAGCTAACGTTCGAGAGTATTTAATAATGAAGTTCAGCGACAGGCTTGTCTTCCTTAATTATCTCCCGAATGAGACGGAGCTAGGAGAGCTTGAGAAGCTCGCGGACTTCGCAAGAAAGAGCAACTTCATGGCGTTCTACAACGCCCACAAGAATGAATACGTGAAGATGAGCTCTAAACTGGAGCGGATTCTGGAGTGTGCATCAAACGAATACGAGAAGCTGTTCGGGCGTACATACAGCTTCAGGGCAGAGGTTTCGTATTCTCTCAAGATACATCCCCACAGGCTCATTCGCAATCAGACCATATACTACATCGGGGAGGCATACTACCACAGCAACTTCTCCTTCTATGAGAGAGCCTTGGCAATGACACACCTCTTTGCATGGCCATTCGTTGAAGATTTAGTCAATAAAAACCATGAAAACTTTGAGAACCTGAGTTACTATCTAGGCGCCGTTAGAAATAAGCTCCCCCTTCCCTCATACACGGCCTCTTCATACTTCAAACAGGTGTTCGCCGAAGCCGTTTCCGAGCACGTTGCCCTAAAGTGTGGCATACCTGATGACTACATAGAAATGAGGAGGCTATCCTTCTCATACATGATGTTCCCGCTGGAAAACATATTCGAGGGGATTCAGGAGCTTGGAAATGGAACGCTTTACCTGCATATTCAAAAGATAACGGAAGACATGAAAAGATGGGCAACTCCGAAAAACATTAGCAGGCTCTATGAACGATCCGTTCCAGTGGTTGGATTCCATTTTGTATCCAGATCCCTGTATACGGGAACTATAATAATTGTCTACGGAACCCAGAACCCTGACAAAAGCGGTACTGAAGCCGATAAGGAGACTGCCTATGCTGTGAAGAGGCGCTTTGAAAGGGAATTAAAGATGATGTACGGATACTCACCCAGGATTGAGGTTAAGGCCGACAAAGATCTTACCGAGGATGACCTCAAGCAGAACCTAATCCTGATAGGCGGGCCGGTTGCAAACAAAATTACGGCCCAGCTAAATGATAACCTACCGATAAAATTCACGTTCAATGGTTCGTGGACAATCGTCAGGAACTCCACAGCCGTCGGAACTATTAAGTCCTTCCGAATAGCTTCAGGCAACATAACCAAGGTTTATCCAGGTCTTAATGCACTAAAGGATGCATATGGGTTCATGGAGATTTTAAAGAACCCCTGGAACAGGAACAACTACATTCTCGTAATTGCGGGCGTCGATAGGTACGGAACAAAGAACGTCAGTTACTTCCCATGGAGGCAGAGCTATGCCATAGAGAGTGATAGCTATATTGAGGTCGGCTTTTATTTTATGGCTGAGTAAGTTCTGCTTTTGTTCCTTAACTCATTAAAGCATGAAGCTATTTTCATAACATGAAGGCCCGCGGGACTATCATTATCATGCTTCTCCTACTACTTCTTATGGCTCAGATACCATGGGCGTGTTCAGCGAGTAATGGCACAGTAGTCGTTGAGACAAACCCAAACCTCGAGCTCTTTGGGGTTTTGTACATTCTCGCGTTCAACGGAAGCGATCCCTTTATAGTTGCTCCCCCCGAATACGTCAAAGATGTTCTAACGTACTTTGGCCCGTACAAAAGTCATGAGGCCGTTAAGTTTGTCCAAACTCTAGTAGATAAATCCCTGCCCCAGTATTAATGCAACAGCATTCCTAATTAGGCAGGACAACCTAGAGCTCATTTCACCAAACTCACAGGCCCCAAAAGATGTTTATGGCGTTATTGAAACAATAAGAAATCCGTGGGATAGAGAGAAGTATGTGATGGTGGTTGCAGGACTCGATAGGTACGCCACTAGGAAAATGATAGACTATGTATGGGGAGTGAGCTACCTACTTAAAGGAGAGAACCATTCGGAAGTCGGATTTTATACAGATAGTGAAAACTAACGCACAAGACCCGCTATCCTGTTGGCGAGCTCAAGATCCCAGGGTGTATTAACGTTCAAAGCGAGTAGCGGATTATGTAGGATGAAGAATTCTTCACCCTCAACTCCCACCGCGTTCACACCAACTATAGCGTATCCCCTGTACACGACGGGATTCAGATCCCTGGGGACTAAACTCAAGGGCAAAACACCAGTTAAGCTTATCCTTCCATTAAACTCCTTCTTAATTTCATAAACGTCTGAGGCCTTAATAAAAGGCAAATCAGAGGAAACGCTTATGAAAGGACCAAGCTCCCTCAACAGGTAATTAATATCTTCAACGTACCCGGCCCCAGGAGTTTCAATGAACTCAATCCTTTCCTTTATGCACAGCTCCCTAGTTTTAGGGGTATGCCTAGAAACGGCCACAATGCTCTCATCAACTTTGCTAACCTCTTCGTAAACCCTCAGCACCATCGGCACCCTACCGACTTTCAGAACGGGCTTTTCCTTCCCCATTCTGCTTGACCTTCCGCCCGCCATTACTACTATCATCACCCAACCTAAGACCGAAAGCTTTATAAACTTCAGCATGCATATGTAACATGAAGCTTACATATGAAGGAGGTCGATGAACATGAGGAAGAAGTTGGTGGGTATTGGGGTGCTCCTGCTGGCACTCCTTGGGTTTATAGTTGGTAGCGTAGCAGCGTACAGGGGAGAGCCTGGGCCCTACCCAGGAGCCCCTCAGCTGAACCTCGCCTACACCGGCGAGCTGAGCGAAGAAGAAAAGGAAGCCCTGCTTTACATGATTGAAGAGGAGAAGCTCGCGAGGGACGTCTACTTAACATTGTACGAGGAGTACAACCTCACGATATTTGAGATGATAGCTCAGAGTGAGCAGAGGCACATGGATGCCGTACTAATGCTGATAGAGAAGTACAACCTAACCGCACCCTCAACGCTGGATGAAGTCGGTGTATTTGAGAACCAAGAGCTCCAAGAACTCTACAACAAGCTCACAAGCATGGCAACAAACGAAGTTGAAGCACTAGAGGTTGGAGCGTTAATAGAGGAGACGGACATTAAGGATTTGGAGGAGTGGCTCACCAAGGTCGACAACCAAGATATAATTCAGGTGTTCGAGAACCTCATGAGGGGCAGCGAGAACCACCTGAGAGCCTTCGTCAGGAACCTCGAGATTAGAGGAGTGAGCTATGAGCCCCAAGTACTAAATGAAGACCAGGTAAATGAGATCCTTTCAAGTGAAGGACATGGGCACGGCCATGGGAAGATGTTCGGAATGAAGAGAGGGAGAGGGCCCGGAATGGGTAGGAGCCCCTTCCACTGATTATATTTTTGAGGTGAGGTATTATGAAAGCTTCTGCATTAATTAGAGGTATAATCGATCTTTTGCTCACCATAACGTTCATCATAATTGCAATCTCTGGAATAGCCCTTCATTTAGCCCCAAGCGGTAGAATTGCAGAATCCATAGGCTGGACTTTCCTAGGATTAAATAAGGACTCATGGGAAACCATACATACCTACCTTGGATTCGTGATGATAGGTTTAGTAGCCCTTCACCTGCTCATAGGATTCAACAGCATGATAACGATGCTCAGGATGGGCCTGAAAAAGTCAAAGATAAGGGGAATAGCTGGGATATTCCTATCCCTGATTGTGCTGTCCGCTGGATACATAGCCTTTGCCAACTATACAGCTGAAGAAAGCGAAGATACCTCAGAGTCATACGAGGAAGAAAGCCCGATAACGGGCCAAATGCTGAAGTACTATACCGTTCAAGAGCTCGCCGACTACTTCAACGTTTCAGTTGACGCATTAATAGAAAAGCTAAGGGAAAAGGGCATTGAGTGCACACCAGAAACTAAGCTTGCAGAGATAGAGTACGAATATGGACTCGACAGGGAAGAGCTGAAGGCAATGCTTGAAGAGATTATCAATGAACTTCGTGGATAAACCTTTTCTTCTTTTCCTAAAAAATAATAAGGAGGGCAGTATAGTGGGGAATGATAACCATGGTAAAAGCGGAGGAGCTAGTGACGATCGCGGATGCACTGGCAAACCCCGTCAGACTTAAAATTCTCAAGCTTCTCTGCGAGAAGGAGTGGTACGTTTATGAGCTAGCCAAGGTTCTCGGCATTTCTAGGCAACTCCTGTACCTCCACTTAAGGAAGCTTGAAAAAGCGGGATTAGTGGAGAGCGAGCTTAGGTTGGAAGAGGGAGATCCCAGAGCGAAGAAGTATTATAGGGCAAAGAAGTTTAGGATAGTTATAGATAATGAAACGATAAAAGGATTGGAGGTGTGAACATGCCTTGGGGAGGTTCAACTCCAAGTGGTTGGATTTCTGTAGCTATCGAGTTGATAATTCTCGTCATCTTGATATTCGCAGTTTATCAAGCTAATAAAACGTTAAACGAGCTTAAGCTTGAACTTAATAACCTCAAGAAAATGCTTGAAGACGTAAAGAAGGATACAGAGGAAACCAGAAAGAAGCTTGAGGAAGTCTAAATTCCCAATGATTACAGTAAAAACTGTAATAAAAATTACAGATCTATTTGCTACAGGTTGAACTGTAATTGATGCTCTTTCATCCAAACACCTACAATTGGCGAGGAATTGAACGCGGAATATCCTTTTTCCCAGGGCTAGAGTAAGTGGAGGTGAATATAAGAAGAAGCAAAAAGGTCAAGCCCCAAACTTCTCACTCCTGTTCATGAGATCCATCATTATGGGCACTATGTCGTGACCCCTTATCCTTCCAAGCCCTCCACGCATTGCCTCCCTTTCACCAAAGCTCTCCGTGTAGTCTGGCCTAACTCCTCCTCCCGCAATCAGGAGGGGCACCGGATCACCGCTGTGATTCTTAACCTCACATGGCGTTGAGTGGTCTCCAGTTATTGCTATAACGACCTCATCAAAGTTAACGTGGTCAACTATGTAACCTATCATCCTATCGGCCTTCTCTATCATCTCAGCCTTAAGCTTTGGATTGTTGTCGTGACCAGCTGCATCAGTAGGCTTGAAGTGGACGAACACGAAGTCATAGTCCTTCAACAGCTCTACAGCTTTCTTGGCCTTCGCCATCTCATTGGTGTTATACTCTCCTGTTGCACCCTCAGGAGTGTACACATCGAAGCCTATGGCCCTTGCAACTCCCTTCACTAACGCTACTGCAACAACTGCCCCAGCCTTAACCTTCCACTGCTCCGTGAACTTCATAGGAATATCGGGATAAGTTCCAGCTCCCCTAATCAGGAGGTAGTTTGCGACTGGCTTCCCTTCCTTCCTTCTCTTCTCGTTTATCGGGTGCTTCTCCAAGACCTCGTGAGCCTTCTTTACGAACTCCTCAAGGATTTCGGCAACCTTCCTGCTCTCCTCGTCTTCCCAGTCAAACTTGTGAGGAGGCTTTCCTTCAACGTGGGGATCGTTCTCTCCAACCTTGTAGCCCTTGGCCATTCCCTTTAAGACGAGGACGGCCCTGTGGCCTGTTGCACCCTTGAATATGAAGTCAACACCTATATCGACCTGCTCCTGAATAGCCTTGGCGAGCTCATGGGCCTCCTCAGTGCTAATCCTGCCTGCCCTCCTGTCAACTATTATGCCGTTCTCCATGGTCGCGAAGTTTACTCTGAAAGCGAGATCGTCTTCATCCAAGTCGAGGCCAACACCCAATGCCTCAAAGAAGCCCCTTCCCCTATACGTCTTGTAGGGATCGTAGCCGAAGATGCTCAAGTGGGCGGTATCACTTCCAGCCGGCTGGCCGGGCTTTATTGGATCCTGCTGGCCGAGAATTCCGATTTTAGCAAGTTTATCCATGTTTGGGGTGTTGGCGTATTCAAGGGGCGTTTTGCCGTTGAATTCCTTTATGGGCCTGTCCCCAAGGCCGTCTATAATTATAAGAATTCCCTTCCTCTGCACGTTTATCACCAAGGGTGGATGTAGCATCTAGCTTATTAACCCTTCGAAGTCCAGAACTATAATTATGATTATAATAACCGCGATTATAAAATTTGTGAACGAAAGAGGATTTTAAACTAGCCTTTGACCTAAGCGATATAGAAGAGCTGATGCGTGGGGGAAGAGAAAGTGTTTAACCGCAACTTCCCGCTGATTTTGACCTTAATATTCCTTTCAACGTTCGTAGTGGCAAACTCCTGCTATAGATTATAAGCTGAATTCCCGAAGAATGAATTCAGCTATAGCCTTCGCAAGGGGAGGAGGGACGGCCTCACCGATGCTGTCGAACTGAACCTTTCTCCCTCCCAGGAAAACGAAGTCATCGGAAAAGCCCATCAGCCTCGCCTGCTCCCTAACAGTTAACGGCCTGTCCTCGAAGGGATGAATGAACCTGCTGTTTCCCCTAACGGTTGGAGCGGGCTTGTAGGGATGGAGCCTCACCCAGTTCTGGAACCTTCCAAACCTCTGTGCAGCCTGGCCCCATCTCAGGTAGGGTATCTTCCTTCCAACCTTTCCCGGAGGGCTCCAGAGCTCGTTGTTTGGAGCATTTATGGGAACGTCCTTGAGAACGTCCCAAACTTTCCTAGGGCCCTTAACCTTCCTGGGCTTGAGCTCTATGTTTGATATAAATACTCTCCTCCTGATCTGGGGAACACCATAGTCTAAAGCATTTAGTACATTGAAGTAAACATCGTACCCAGCTTTCTCAAACTCCTTCCTTAAGTACTTCTCGACTTCCATAATCTGAGGAACGTTCTCCATGACGAAGACCTTAGGCTTTAGAACTTTAACGAACCTTATGAACTCCAAAACTAGCCTTCCAATGGGATCCCTGTACAACCTGTCCCCGGGCTCTTCCATTCTCCTCTGACTTATAGCAGTAAAGGGCTCGCATGGAGGCCCTCCAATTACAACGTCTACCTCCCCAAACTCCCTGGGATCTACCAGCTTTATATCCTGGGCTACAACTTTGACCCCAGGGAAGTTATAGGAGTAGGTCTTGGCCTTGGGCTTGAAGTTCTCTACCGCACCAACGATCTCGAACCCAGAAAGTTTAAAGCCGAGAGAAAAGCCCCCAGCTCCAGCAAATAAATCCAAAACTCTCATTTCTTTATCGCCTTTTCCCAAGCATCAAGGACTTCCTTGGCCCTCTCGAATATCTTCTTCGCCGCCTCCTCTAGGGCCTGCTCGGGGGTAACTTTCCCGTCAGTAACTACCCTGAATCTAGGCTTCCTCGCCATTGTTACTGGGTGCTCTATCGTGTAAGCCGTGAACTTGACGTGAGGATTCTCTCTGAGAGTCTCCACCAGCAAGTTGGCGAACGTGTGATCTTCACCTTCCAAGTAAAATTCAAGCAGGTTCTCCTCCTTCTTTATGACCTCTATCTTCATCATCCTCACCCTCAAGATACCTTAAGAGTTCCTCTAAGGCCTGCTCCTTGTTCTTTATTAGTTCGTATTTAAACTTATCCTCCTTGTACTCGGCCAACCTCAAATCGACGAGAAGGTCAAGGAGCTCTTCGGGGTCGATGTCGTAAACCACTGAGACCGGAGCAACTACCTCCCTGATCTGTCTCGTGGTCTGTAGGGCTATCTGGTTTACGACCTCGTTGAGCTTCTTCACGAGCTCGACGATCTCCCTCCAAGGCATTGAAGTCTTTATGTACTCATCCTTTACTTCGACCCTCTCTCCCATCAGCTCTAAAGCCCTTATCAGAATAGGAAGGGAAACGTTGGCACTAGCTTCCCTGAATATGTCATCCGGAGAGTACGTGAAGAGCCCCTGTCTGTCAGGATGGAGTCTCCCCCTAACCCTCTTGTGGGCCTCCCTAATGGCCCTTAGGGCCTCCCTTATCTCATCCTTGGTTCCCTGAACGTTAACCTTAAGGGAGTTTAGCTTGCCGTGGATGTAGACGAATGCAGAGAGATTTAATCTTTGAACCTCCTTCATGAACTCCTCTTTCTCGACGTCATCCCTCACGTGGATGACTATGACCTTCTTGGCCCTCATAGTTTCACCTTCCTGTAGAGTGTGGAAAGTTTTCTCGTCTCAACGTTCCCGCACTTCGGGCAGACGAGCTGGTTGCCCTTTCTAACTAGGGGAGTCCTGCACTTGGAGCAGAGAGCGTAGACAACCCCAAGGTCAGGATCCTTTGTCGTCAGCTGGATCGGGCTTTTCTCATCTGTTATAACTCTCGCCCTTACTATGTCTCCTATCTTAAACTCGTTTTTCAAATCCTCAACGAAGCCGTCCTTGACCTGAGAGATATGTATTCCGGCGAGCTTTGATGTGGCTATCTCTCTGTTGTCCCTGCCTTCAATCTTTATCATCCTCAGGAGAACGGCCTGCTGCTTAACATCTATAACCCTAGCGTACACTATGTCCCCCACTTTCGGGATTGGTGGTGTGGAGGATGCAGGCTTGAGGCTTATCTCTATCTTGTCCTTGTCTATCTTCACCCAGCCAGCCCTTGCCGAATAGAGGTTGCCATCCTCGACTATGACCCCATCCCCAGGAAGGTACTCCTCTATCACACCGAGGTAGTCCCCAGGAAGAACGAAATCCCCTTCCTTCACTGTCCTCCTCTTTTGCTCCTCATCCAACTTCCTCTCCCTCCCACCATTTTATCTCTACCACTAACTTTAAACCTTCTTCCCTCCTCAATCTCCCTCCTAATCACCGAAGCCTCATTGAAGGCATCTCTCGCATTGAAAACTCTCGCAATTCTTTCGATTGCTTCGAGTTTTCTTATTATCCCATCCAGCCACGTAAAGACATCCCCTGGGTAGACTATCAGACCGTAGATCTTCCTGAAGTACTCCGATATCTTTGAGGGCTCCCTGCCCTCAACCCTCAGATCCACGATCTTCCTAGCTATCCTCTCCATCGCGAATTCAGTGCAGTCCTGCTCTGGACAGTTGAAGAAGTCCTGATAAATCAAGAACAGCCTATCCGCCGCATTAGGACTTATCTCGGGAATTATCTTGTCGAGCTCCTCAAGGACGGCTGCAAATGAGCTGGAGAATAGGTTGGAGCTTATCCTGCCCCTCACCGCAGACTCTATCTCCCTCTGAAGAAAGCCGGGAAGGTAGACGTTCTCGAAAGGGAATAGCTTTATCGCGATGCCTAAAGGATCAATCTTTCTAAGGTTCTCCCTTATGAACTCCGCCTCACTTGGGAGGAGGAAGCTCATGCTTACGGCCCTTCCGTAGGGCGTAACCTCAACCCTCGAACCCCTAACCCGAACCATCTCCTTCTCCTCGAGCCTCTTAAGCACTTCAGAAGCGCTTTCGCTGGCCCCCAACATTAGTGAGTGAACTTCCTCTATGACCTTAAGGTTGTTGAAAACACAGGCGTGGGCCAGAACGTTATCTTCCTCAAGCTCCTCTCCCCACTCAACAAATACAGGCTCTATAGGAGAGGTGAGCAACTTTAATGCTACTTCATCTTCAGTACCTTCCATCTGAGCCGAATACTTTCTCCCGGGCTCTACTATTAAGTAAACTTTGCCCTTCTCATGGTACATAGGTCTTCCCGCTCGCCCAAGCATCTGGTGGAACTCCCTGACGGTAAGCCACTTGTTACCCATCGCGAGGCTTTCAAATATCACTTGACTCGCGGGAAAGTCAACCCCGGCCCCCAAGGCCGCGGTTGTAACGACAACATCTATCATCTGGGCCTGAAACTCCATCTCCGTTATCTTCCTCTGCTTGTAGGGCAACCCTGAGTGGTAGGGCTTAGCTTTTAATCCCTTGCCGGTTAGGAAAGAGGCCAGTTCATGACACCTCTTCCGTGAGAACGTGAAAACTATCGTCTGCCCTTTAAAGCCCTTCTCGCTCTTCCTCATCGCTTCAGCCTTGCACAGCTTTGCTATATACCTCCACTTCTCGCTCTCGTTCCTAGCTATTATTATGTGCCTCTCCAGATCGACGGGCCTCTCATCGTAAAGAACCAGCTTCATCCCCAGGGACTCTGCAAGCTCCTCGGGGTTTCCTATTGTAGCGGACAGCCCTATGAACTGGGCCTTTGGATAGAGCCTCCTGAGCCTCGCAATTAGACCATCCAAACGAGGCCCCCTCTCCTCGTCATCTATCATGTGAATCTCGTCTATAACAACGGTTCCAACGTTGCCTATCCTCTTTCCAGCCCTCAGGAGGTAGTCAATTCCCTCGTAGGTTCCCACTATTATATCCGCCTCAATCCCAGTATCAACAACCACAGGTTCCTCCTTTGTCTTTATCCTGCTCATTCCAACCCTTATCGCCACCCTAAGGCCAAGCTTGGAATACCTCCTCTTGAAGTCCTCGTACTTCTGGTTGGCCAGAGCAACTAAGGGAACCAAGAACAGCATCTTCTTGCCTTCAAGGGCCTTGGGAACTCCGGCCAGCTCACCTATGAGCGTTTTGCCGCTTGCCGTGGCTGAAACAACAAGGAGGTTTTCTCCCTCAAGGAGGCCCTTCTTTACCGCAAGAACTTGAACGGGCAGGAGTTCCCTTATGCCCTCAAGCTTTAGAACGTCCTTTAACTTCTCAGGAACGTTCAAGTCATCAATGCTCATCCTTTCAACTTTAATGTGCTTGGCCTTAAGCTCGTCCCACTTGGTAACCTCTGGATGCTTTGTCGGGTCAAATCTTGGATCGAAGGCGTAAAGTACTTTATCCAGATCCCTGAACTTCTCAAGAAGCTTTTTGGCCTGCTCAAACATCCCTATTGAGTTGAATCTCATTCTGAGTTCCGCCTTAAGCTCCTCCTCGGCGCAACGCTCGCAGATGTACTCATCCCTGTACTTTATCCTGTTGCCCTCTGTGAGGACTGTTATCTCCCCTCTTATTAAGCACAGCCTGCATAAACTTGCCTTCTCAACGTTCTTGTTCATGAGCTTCCTTTTGAAGTATTCTTCCCATTCCTGGGCATCCGCCAGGATTATCCTGGAACTCCTCAGCATCTTCTCAATCTCTTTAGGATTCCTGTACTGACTGCCCTCGAGGACCTTGAATAGCCTGTTGTCTCGCATTATTAGCCTTAAAACACGATCAGCCTTAACGTTCCTTATTTGAGATATCTTTTCCGGGGGATTTTCAATGACAAAAGCCTCAAGCTCACCCTTTTTCCTCCCCTTCCTTATTACGAACAGCATCTCACCACCTACTTTAAGATGACCCCACTCTCTTTAAAGTTCTCCAAGACTATTGAAACCCTCGTCCTTCTAGCGAGGTTTTTGAGGTAAGTTCTCCTTATGTCGCGTATAAAGCCATTCAAAGCTTCAACGTCCCTAAATGTGCCCCTAATTACAAGTTGAAACTCCCCAGTTTTTTTGTAGACATCAACTATGTTCCTCATCTTTAAAATTGGTCTTAGGAGGGATTCAAGTTCATGGGAATCTGGCTCTATAAGCTCAATTTCAATTACAGCAGTTATGAACTCGCCAAAGAAAGAAGGATCAATTATTGCGGAATATCCTTTTATTACACCAAGCTTCTCAAGCTTTTCAATCCTATTCTTTATGGCAGAGGGAGTTAGGCCAACTTTCTTTCCTAACTCGGTGAGGGTAGCCCTACCATTTTTTCTGAGCTCTCTCGCTATTATCTCGTCTATTTCATCTACACCAGGCATAGCTAAAACCCACTAAATTGGGCTTTAAAAAAGTTATCTCACTCCATAAATTCCCTCTCAAGTTCCTCTATTTTCTGTATTATACTTGACTTGATCCTCTGAAGTATTTCACCGGGTGGCACGGGAGTGTATATGTAGCCTAACCAGCCTCTCTGAATTAGCTCCCTTTTCAGGAGACCCTTTCTGTACAGATTCAGAACGTGCTCCCTAACGCTCCTCTCACTAATGCCTAGCTCCTTCTGGATTTCCCTTATTCTCATTCCTTTCCTCTTCTCAACAAGAAGCTTATATATCCTAATCTCATTCCTTTTCAGACCTATAATCCTCAGCAGGGACTCTAACTTTTCTATTGCATCCCTCGAATCCATTAGTTTCTCACCTACGAAATCCAACTTACATACACAGATACGTGTAAAGAATTAATAAAGGTTAAGGTCACTCAGCCCACTCATCCTCTGGGATAGCCTCCTTCTTAGCAGGAATTAGGCAGACAAACTCAAAAGTCTCAGAATCCTCATTCTTGTAGCCGTGAGGCTCGTTTGGAGGGATGTAGATGTAGCTTCCGGGAACGACCTTAAACCAATTCTTTCCATCCTTGGTTAAGTAGCCTTCGCCCTTCACGACGAAGATCTCGTGCTCCCAATCGTGCTGGTGAACAGGTATTTCACTTCCTTTCTTCATAACGAAGTACCTCATGGCAAAGTTCTTTGCCCCAACTTTAGGGCTTATAAGCCACCTTATCGTCACTCCTTCAAATCCCGTATCTTTTTCAGGAGTGTCCTTAACATGTCCAATGTACATACCTCTATCACCAGTGCATGCTTTCGGATGAATGTATTTAAATGCTTCGCAATTCTTTTCTATTATTTTGATAATAGTCTTAACATGGTGATGTACATGGAAAAATACATTGGGGACTTCAATGTGGAAAACGTGTTTAGGGATGTAGTCAACATAGCTAGATACCACAGAATACAAGGATCAAAGGGTATAGTGGACGCAGCTGAGTATGTTCTCAAGAGACTTGAGGAAGAGGGAGTCGAGGCGGAAATGCTAAAGGATGAGTACGATGGTGTAAGAGAGCACTTAACTTTGCCCTCGCCGATAGCATGGGATGTCATCTATGGGGAGCTTAAACTTAAGGACAAGACACTAACAACTAAAGATTCTCCACTGCTTGTGATGGCCCACTCCCCATCGGGGGAAGTGAAGGGCGAGGTTATCCCGATCCTGAGGGAGGAGGACTGGGAGAAGGCCGAGGGGAAGATAGTTCTCGTCGGCGAGAAGTGGAGGGATGCCTACGAGGAGGCCAATAAAGTCGGGGCAAAAGCTTTCATAGCCTACAGGAAGAGAACGGGAAGTGCATTTCCCTATATTGGTCTCTTCTTAACAAAGAAGGATCTTGAATGGGCCAAAATTCCCGCGGTTGCTGTTCCAGAAACGATCGCCAACGATTTGATAGAGAAAGCAAAGAAGGGAGGAGTAGAAGTAGAGATAAGGGTTGAAACCGAAATAAAGAACAGGGAAACACTACCAATAGTGTACGCTAAAGTCGGAGAGCCACCCTACCTAGTTTTCTCAGCCCACATATGCCATCCAAAGCCGGGAGCAAACGACAACGCGAGCGGAAGCGCGATGCTTATAGAGCTCGCAAGGATTCTGAACAAGGTGAAAAGTAGAGTTGGCTTTGCGTTCGTGTGGATCCCGGAGTACCACGGGACTCAGGCATTCATTCCCAAGGTTAAGGTGGAGGATTTCTACGCCAACATAAACCTAGATATGGTTGGCGGGAGCGAAGACAGAGCGAAGTCAACGATAATGCTTGTAAGATCACCACTCTCGAGATTTTCACTAGTCCCAGGAATCCTTGAGCTCTATCTTGATAAGTACAACTCTGGAGGAAAGAGCTTCTCAGGATCAACTCTACCTAAGATGAAGCTAAAGGCCTATCCATACGAAATGGGAAGTGATCATGATATATTCAACTTCTTTGGCATTCCTGGGACGATGCCAATAACATGGCCCGACAGCTACTACCACACCTCAGCTGACACACCAGAAAAGCTGAGCTTGGAGAGCCTGTCAATAATCGGAAGGGCAGTTCTATCTACCGCGGTGTTCATAGCTACTGCCGAAAAATCCAAATTAGAGAGGGTCGCAAGGGGCTACGCCATGAAGTACCTCGGAGAGCTCAGCATGCAGAGGAAAGTTGAGATTGCAGAATCGCTCGTTATGGATGGGCTCGCAAGGGATTCCGAATTCCTTGGGCTTAGCATGGGTAATAAAATAGAGGAAGAGGGATGGCTCGAGTGGAAGGAGAAGGGAATAATAAGCAACAAGAGGCTCATAAACATGAACGAGGATCTAGGAAGGAAGTTCAAGGAGATCATGGAAGAAGAGAGAATGTTAGTTGTCCACACGTACGAGTTCCTTATGCTGAGCGAAAAGCTCAGCGAGGAAAAAGTTTGGAAAGCTTTAAAGGATGAGTACGGAGAGGTAAAGGAGGAGAAAATCAGAAAAGCTGTTGAAATACTCAAGGAATTCAAGATTGTTAGCCCCAAGTGACGTGCCTGTTTACTATGTACCTCACTATGAAGGAGAATCCTATCCCTATTAGATTAGCGAGGAGGTAATGGAGACCTAGGAACACCAGAATCCAGTAGATTATGAACTGAACTATAGCTCCGGTAAGCGCTGCCATGTGGAACTTTAAAAGCCTTTCCCACAGCTTTTTTCCTTTTCTTACATCTTTGAACGTCCAGAGATCGTTCCATATGAAGTTGTTTATAATAGAAAGCTCGGTCGAAGGAATAACTGCGATCTCCTTACTAATGCCAAGGTGAACGAAGAGCCATAGAAAGAATTCGTTAACGAGGATCCCCGAGAGTCCAACGACGGAGAACTTGACGAGCCTGTCGATTTCACCCTCCCATTTCATTAGCCGGTAAACGTGCCTCAGATAATTGATCATCGTTTTGCCTCTAAGCTTGCTCTTCCCCGCCAGCCTAGTTCCAAAGGCAAAGGGAACCTCTACAACTCTTGAGTATTTTCCCTTGATCAGGATCTCCATGAGTATCTTAAAACCTACGGGGTTTAGCTCCACCCCCTCTACAACTTTCCGTTTGAGAGCGAAGAAACCACTAACGGGATCTTTTATATTCCTTATCTTCGGAAGGCCAACTCTGCCAATCATTATCGCGCTCTTAGAGATCATCTTACGATAGAAAGGCCAGTTCTCAACTCTCCCTCCTTTAACGTACCTGCTTGCTATGGCTATGTCAGCCCCCTCTTCTATTCTCTTCAAGAGCTCGGGAATAACCTCTGGAGGGTGCTGAAGGTCAGCGTCCATAACAACGAATACGTCCCCACTAGCATTTTCGAATCCCCTTATCACTGCAGAAGAGAGGCCTCTCTCATTTAATCTCCTAATGACTTTTACAGGGTATTTAGAAGAAAGTTCCTGGGCCTTTTCCCATGTTCTATCTGGGGAGTCATCATCAACTATTATTATCTCGTAATCATAACCTTCGAGGGCGTTATCGATCCTAGAAAACAGCTCCTCAAGGTTTTCCCTCTCATTATATGTAGGCACTATTATTGATACCTTCATTATTAGAGCCCCAAAAGGAATAGAGGGAAGAAAATTTAAGGCTTTCTGAACCCCTAGGAATTTTTCTAAAACTTAAAAATTCAAAAAGACTAGGGCTTCCTAACTACGAATAACGCATGATCCTTTTCGTAGGGCTCAAGGTTCAGCCTCTCAATGACTTCAAAGTACTCACCCAATTCCCTCTCAACTTCCCTGAACACCTGCTCCGGCTCCTTGGTAACGTCTATACTCCTGCTCTTAACAGCTATCATCCCATAGCCACCCCTCTTGAGGTAAGCCTCGGCGTTGTCTATGAGGATCTTGGCCTGCGTCGGCTGGGCAACGTCTTCAAAGATAACGTCAACCTTCGTAACCAAGGCCCTGTACTCTTCGGGTTTAGTTGCATCACCTAATATTGGAACTATGTTCCTCCTCTCCTCAACTATGGGAACGAGCTCTCTGAGAACCCTTGGGGAGAACTCAATTCCGTAGATTTTCCCTTCCCAGCCTATTATATCACTCACGTGAGATGCTGTGGTTCCACTAGCTATTCCAAGGTAAAGCACAGTCTTCCCGGGCTTTATCGGGAAGTTCTTAAGACCGTTCATTATCGCAGCACCAAGCTTTGAGCGGTGGGGGTTCCATATCCTGTACTCTTCTCCCTCCCACTTGATGACTCTCTCACCGTAGACCCTCTGTCCTGGGACCAGATTTTTAGTCGCTATCTTCTCGCTACCATCATCGTCAATGACAATGTAGACTCCAGGGAATTTGTGCTTCTTAACCTCAACCATTTAAATCACCTCCTCCTAGGTTTCTCTTTCTTCTTTTTCTTCTTCTTTTTCTTGTCCTTCCATGGCCTCTTGCCTTTTCTCTCCTCCTTCTTCCTCTTTGGCGGCTTCGGGTACTTCTCCTTGATCTCCCTTATCCTGGCCTCCAGTTCTTTCTTAAGCTCTTCAGCTATGTACTCACCTGAGAAGTAGTCAACTCTAGCTGCTATTGCCAGCTTTCCTGCTAAGGCTCTTGCTATCTTACCCCTCTGCCACCACGGAGAGCGGTTTATCGCCGGGTACTGATAGATGACACCGTGCTTTGGAGGCTTGGCTCCGGTCCTCAAGTGCCTGAACAGAGCTTTCTCAGCACCCAAGACTTGTATCGTTGAGGATGGCATCATTGCTAACTCTTTCAATCCGCCAGCCAAGCTTATCAGACGAGCAGCGAGCTTAGCACCAACCAATGCCTTGAGGTTGGGAGCAACGTCATCCATCGCCCTGTCGATGTAGTCCTCAAGCTCCCTCCTGAGCTTGTAGAGCCTGTCTATCTCCTCGGCAAAGTCCTGAACAACCTTTATGTCGGTCTCATCCATCCAGGCACCCATCGTCTTCTCCTTAGCCTCGAGAATCTTCTTTATCTTCTCCTCGCTTAGGCCGAGCTCCCTAAGCTTCTCCTCATCAACGTTGTCCCTGTGGCCTATCGTCTTCACGAAGGCAACATACTGCGGGTGCCTGGGCAGGATCTCATCTAGCTCAGGGAAGTGGAGCGAGTACCACTCCCTCAAGCGGGAAACGAGGAGGTTTATGACCTTGTCAATATCATCCAAAGCCTCGATGGCCTGAATGACCATCTTGTCCCTCGCACCGCTCTGCTCCTGAATTCTAAGCCTCGTCAAGTCAACGCCAATCCTGTAGTAGTCCTCGAACCAGTTCTCCCCCAGGAACTCCTCAGGGTTGCTCCTAAGCCTCTCACCTGCAAGGTTGGGAAACTCGGTTGTAGCATTGTAGCCGAGCTCCTTTGCCTTCCTGCTGAGCTCCGGGTGCTCAAAGACGAATTCGCTGTATCCTTTCTCCTTAAGCTCCTTCAAGAGAACCTCAAGATCCTCAACGAACTCTCCCTTAAGGAGCTTGTCAAGAACTCTCTCGGGCTTATCCGTGTAGTACCTCTTAGCTATGAGCTTGCCGTTTTCATCAAAGGCATAGATGCCTCGAACGTTTTCAGCTATGAACGCCTTCATCATCCTCACCAAATGGAGCTTTGGTTTATGGTATAAAAGACTTGAGATTGAAATAGAAAAGCTTAGCGGTTGAGAACTGCCCTAACGTATCGCGCAAGAATATCGATTTCGTAGTTGACTCTGTCTCCAGGACTCAAAAACTGGAGGTTTGTATTCTTGAGCGTGTGGGGGATTACCTGAACCCAAAACCTCGAGCTCTCCACCCTTGCAACGGTAAGTGAAACCCCGTTCAGGGCTATCGACCCCTTCTCGGCAACTCCCCACCTCTCCCTAGGAAGCTCAAAGGCCATCCAAACCGTGTTTCCTCTAGTTATGGAGGTTAGGAAGCGGAGCGTCCCATCAACGTGACCAGTTACGAAGTGCCCTCCAACTCTGTCCCCTAACTTTAGGGCCCTCTCCAAGTTCACGATTCTCGCCTCTCGGAGGTTAGTCCTAGCTAGAGTTTCCTCACCAACATCAAACACTGCCACTCTTCCGTTAAATTCACTCACGGTGAGGCACGCTCCATTAACGGCTATGCTTTCACTCGGCTCAACCCTAAAGGGAACTTCAACGTACAGCTTTCCACTGGAGTAGCGGGCCCCAGCAAAGGCCTCAACGATTCCCGTGAACATCTCCCGCACCCACCACTAGTACGTCTCCTCCAAGGACTTCAACGGACTCAACCCTAACCTTAAACGCCTCCCGTAAAGATTTGACATTTAAACACTCGAAGGGCTTTATCCCCCTTCCGAGGATCTTTGAACCGTAAAACAAGTATAACCTATCGGCAAAGGGTAGGAATTGACAGGCTATCTTGCCCCCTTCAATTAGAACGCTGTCAATCCCCATGCTCCCCAGGAACTCGAGAATTGCCTTGGGCTCGGTTATGTTGTAGGCCTCGGCTATTCCCTCGAACTCCTCAGGCCTCTCGGTAAAGAATATCACCCTGCCATCTTCAAACAGTTTGAACTTCCTTCCCCTCCTGACCTCTCGGGCAATCCTCGCGGAGCGATCGAGGATAACCTTAATTTTCTCAGGGCATCCTAGGAGCCGGCAGTTAAGGGAGGGATTGTCTTTAAGGACCGTGTTTGCTCCAACCATTATTGCCATGTGCTTCCTCCTGAGCTCCTGCACTTTCCTTCTTGCCTCTTCACCAGTTATCCACTTTGATTCGAACGTTTCTGTTGCTATGTATCCGTCGAGGGTTAGGGCGAGCTTTATAGAGACGAAGGGGATTCCCGTAGTTATGTATTTAATGAAGATTTCGTTAAGCTTTCTTGCTTCTTCTTCAAGGATGCCTACTTCAACTTCAATTCCAGCTTTTCTCAGCTTTTCAATACCCTTACCTGCCACTAGGGGATTCAGATCTTCCAGCGAAATAACAACCCTCTTTATACCCTCAGCTATTATCCTATCAGCGCAGGGTGGCTGCTTCCCCCAGTGAACGCAGGGTTCAAGGGTTACGTACATCGTAGCTCCTCTTACCGAGTGACCTCTCAGCTTTGCATTCTCTATCGCATTTACCTCCGCATGCTTACCCCCATAGTACTCGTGCCACCCGACGCCGATTATTCTTCCGTCCTTAACTATAACCGCCCCAACCATGGGATTTGGGTTTACTTTCCCCTCTCCCTTTCTGGCAAGTTCAAGGGCGAGCCTCATGAAGTGCTCGTCATTCATGTTGCAGAATTAGAACCAATGCTTATAATTATATGTTCCTAATATGAGACAAATGTAACTCTAACACTGAAAGCCTAAACAGGAAGAAAAGTGAAATCCCATAGACCCCCTTAACCGTGGCAGTCTTTGCTTAATTAGCCGAGTTCAGTACGATTTTACCAAAAGATATTTATTTTCCAAAATTTCAATAACTACCATGAAAGTTGAAATTGTTAAAGTAGACAAAAATGGAAGGATCTACCTCCCAGCATCTCTCAGAAAGAAATTTGGAAATGGGCCTTTCTACATTGTGGAGAGAGATAATGAAATAGTCCTAATACCCATTCGCAAAAAAATCGAGAAGTACTATGGAATATTCAGGGGAAAGAACTTAAGTGCAGAAGAGATGGATAAGATAATTGAAGAAGAAACAGAAAAGCTCCTGAGGGAGGAACTGTGAAGGTTTACGTTGACGTGAACGTGATCTACTATTTTCTCACTGCCAACAAGGAGTTTGGAGAACGCGCAAAGAGTCTGATTGAGAAATACAGCGGGAAGATGATTACCTCAGCTCTCACAGTATGGCAACTCTACATCCTGTTTAGGAAACAGGGGACAAAATTAAGTCTCGTCAACATTCTTTCTGAGTTGGGTATTGAAATAGCCCCACTAACCGCAGATATCCTGAGAAACGCCGAAAAATGCAAAAAGCTTGATTTCGATGATGCCATCCACTACGCCACAATGAAAGCGCAAGGAATAACGACAATCCTATCGAATGATAGAGATTTTGATGAGGTGGATGTGAGGAGGATCTTTTAAGTCGTATCCGTTTCCGCTACCTGTTGCAGTGCAAGAGGTGCGGTTGGCCTTGTACTCCTATCCACATGCTACCAGCCACCTCAGACGGGAAGTAAGGCCGAACGGAACGACCACACAAACAACAAAAGACACCAACCAGAGAACAGCCTTTACGCTTGAATTACCGCCTCCTCTCGTCTTTCTCTGTCGCTTTATCAGAAGGTTTTTATGCCATGTTGGTAAGACTATTCTGGGTGATTGTAAGATGGTAACTGTTAAAGTTTCCTCGAAGGGTCAGATAGTCATACCAAAGGTCATCCGCGAGAAGCTTGGGATTAGGGAAGGGGACGAGCTCGAAATCCTTGACTTTGGAAACGAGATAGTGATAGTTCCAATAAAAAGGAACATTAACCTCAAGGGAATATTAAAGCTTGAAAAACCTGTGAAAGAAATTATGGAGGAGGTAAGGAAGGAAGAAGAACTGGAGGCTAAAAAATGGAGAGAGTAGTGCTTGACAGTTACGCCATACTAACTTACCTCCTCAACGAAAAGGGTGCAGAGCGCGTTGAGGAACTGCTAAATAAAGCTAGAAATGGAGAAGTAAAGGTTTACATGAACGTTGTGAATCTAGGCGAGGTCTACTACATCATAGCACGCAGAAAAGGTGTGGATGTTGCTGACTTCATCATAGCCAACCTGCTGAAAAGTCCAATCCTATTCATCCCCGCGGATGAGCGCCTCTCTCTAATTGCTGGCAGAATAAAAGCCTTCCACAAACTAAGCTATGCAGATGGCTTCGCAGCCGCAACAGCAATAGACCTCAATGCGACACTTTTAACCGGGGATGAAGAATTCAAGAACATTGCGGGTAAAGTCAAAATCGAATGGCTCTAAGCCTTCCCAACTCCAAGCATCTTAATGCTCTTGTCAATATGCCTTACTACAGCTTTCGCCAGTGACGAATTATCCTTAGCAGTTTCGATGAGGATATTTTATTGAAGTTCTGCCTTCAATGAGCATATTCAAAGCAAAATCGACAAATTCCTTCGCACTTATTCTGTACATCCGGCCTTTATCGAAAATCCAAGCCAGGGACTTGCCTTCCCTGACGAGTACCGCGTGAACGTTCGGATCAAAGGCCCCGAAGTCCATATCCACGTAGAGTTTGACTTCTGCCCGCGTTCTCCTTACCCAGTCAGGAAGCTCTCCGATGGGCTTTAGAATATTTTCAGGAACCATCCTGCCGTCCCCTGCAGGCGTTTTAACCCCTAGCCCTCCGATGAATTTCTCAAACTCATTCTCTCTTCCGAGCGCGTATAAGATTCCAGCTATGAATCCAGTGACCTTTAACGGGCAGGTAATATTTAAGGACATCATCGAAGTCAAAGAGTATCTCTGTCCACTCCAAGAGCTCGTCCACGCTTTTGGCGGTCGAATAAGGACTGTCCACGTAGAAGTACCAGTAAAAACCCAGGTTAGTGCTGTGCCTAACCATCATGCTTCTCACCATGTGCTGAGCCCATATCTCGCTATCGTCTTCACCCATTGTATCTGGGGGTATAAAGCTCGCAGGGGAGTGAACGTTTTTAAAATTTTTTCTACATCACGTATCCCCCTTATGAGGTCCCCCTTAATGCCCTCTACGTACTCTTCAACCTCTACCTGGACAGCTACTCCCTTGTCCGGAGACCCAATTTCAAGGATTTTGCCATGTTTACGGCACAGGACAAACTTTATGGGGTCAAAGGTGCCGAAGAAGAGTTTAAGGGGGGCCCTCCGGAAAAAACACCTCCTCTATAGATATGTTCTTGGTAACGGGGTTGTTCCTGATGGAGTTTATTTCTACTGGGAGACTCATGAGTTCTGTAACTGCATGCTTTCCTCCCCTTGCGTAAACAATCGAAAGTGCTACGTCCTCGAAAAAGTCAATTAAGTTCCCACAAGCAGGTGCTATCAGCTCTTTACCATTCACTGCTAACCCATACTTAACGCTGTGTTCAAATGCTCTCATGACAATGCCTTTGAGGAGCTCGTTAAAATCTTCTTCATCCTCCTCTTCAATGGATTCAGTGTAGGTTCCCACGGTGTCTGAGAGGGACGATAAAACAGCTTCCTTCAGGTAATCTTTAGTTGGGAGTGTGCACCAGAGGTGAACTCTTGTCATTATGTACCACCTTTATTAGACAGAACATCTAAAGCATAAAAAGGGTAAAGAGTATGGGAACCAACTCAGCGGGACTTTACCAAGTATGTCGTAAGAACCTTGTAGCTTTTGTATCCTGTTCTCTCTGTAAGATTACCCTAACCCCACCAATTTCTGTATCTACCTCCAGTACAAGTTTACCTTTCCTAGGATCTGTTTTGCTACAGTTGACTTCACCTTCGAGTATTGCCTTTTTAATGACATCTGCAAGCCACTTTCCAGTTACACTCTTCGGGAAGACTGTTGCATCTGGTTCTCCGTAGTAAACTTTCCCTTCATAATGTCTCCTAATAATATGTCTTAAATCACTCTCAAGAAGTTTCACTTTCCCCGGAGGCCAGTATCCACATGGTGCATCTCTTCCTTTGAATTTTGGTAGATTTCTAGCTCTCTGTATAACTCTTCAGCGAATTCCTTTGCCTTGTTAGCGTCCCATCCATTGAGCCACGCTTGTGCTAGGAGTTTACCATATTCCTTCGGGCTGAATAAGTCTTCGACAGCCTTGACTTCATCCCTAGTTATTCTTATAACCAGATTTACAATGACGACTTCCTTTTTGAGTCCCCACCATTTCTCTCTTACGTAACCATAGCCAATCTCCGCTTCACTTCCCCAGATGTTAGTTTTGGTCACCTGAACAAGGTTTCCCTGCTTATCGGGAATTTCGCTTATAAACCCCTCAATGAACTCCGCCACTGGCTTTCCGTATAGATATCTAGCGAGTGTCGCGATTATTGTGGCTATGGTGCCGATTATTACTACCCAACCAACGCCCGGAATGAAAATTGTGAGAACTCTTCCAACTACTGCCCCGACATTCTGTGGCTGAACCTCTCTGCTCTTATCTGGGATCCTACTAACGAGATCTGCAGTAGCTGTGGCATAGCTGGCCGTTAAACCCAACACTAAAAGCACAACGAATATGGAAGCGGCATGCTTCCACTTTACTGGTACCACCAGATACGGATAATATTTCCACCTATAGTAATTTTATCGATGTACAATAGAGAGGATAGCAATGTAGTCAGGAGACATATAATTTTTTAACTAAATTCACCATCTCCAGCGTCGTTAGTGCGTACTCAAAACCCCTGTTGACCTTAACTCCTGCCCTGCCTATTGCCTGTAGCTCGTCCTCAGCAGTCACTACACCAAACACCACAGGAACTCCCGTGTCAAGAGAAATCTGGGAGAGAGCCTTCGCAACTTGAGAAGAGACAAGCTCATAATGCCTCGTTTCCCCTCTTATCACGACTCCCAAGGCAAGAACCCCATCAACTCCCTTCTCAATAAGTTTTTTCACTGCCAAAGGGATTTCAAAGGCCCCAGGAACCCTAACAACCTTCACCTCCTCAACTCCGTGCCTCCTGAAGCAATCCAATGCCCCCCTAAGCAGTTCCTCCGTAAGGAGGTCGTTGAACCTTGAAACAACTATGCCAAGCTTAAGTCCCTCCCCTTTGAATTCGCCCTCAAATTCTTCAACCTTCATCAGGGCACCCCCGGAATCCTGTGGCCAAGCTTCTCAACCTTAACCTTCAGGTAGAACCTATTGTGCTCGGTAACCTCTCCGGGCAATGGAATTACCTCAACAATTTCAATGCCGAGTTCTTTTAACTCCCCAACCTTCCTGGGATTGTTCGTGAGCAGTCTAATCCTTTCAACGCCTAGTGCTTTAAGCATCTGGAACGCAACTTCATAGCTCCTCTCATCCTCCGAGAAGCCGAGGGTCTTGTTAGCTTCAACCGTGTCGTAACCCAGATCTTGGAGTTCGTACGCTTTGATCTTCTCCGTAAGGTCTATTCCCCTTCCCTCCTGATCCAGATACAGCAAAATTCCTCCTTCCTGGGAAATCATCCTTAGTGAATTAATCAGCTGACTGCCACAGTCGCAACGGAGCGAGGCCAAAGTGTCCCCGGTGAGGCACTTCGAGTGAACCCTAACGAGGGGAGCCTCACCATAAGGCTTTTTGATAATAGCGACGTGCTCCTTAAAGTCCAGCTCGTTCCTGAAGCTTATGATCTCAAACTCCCCAAACCTCGTTGGCAGTTTTGCCCTGCCATAGATTTGAACGAGCTGTCTCCTCCTTACAAATTCCTTCCAGACATCCTTTACCGTTAGAATTGGGATGTCATGCTGCTCAGCGAAACTCACCGCATACTCTAGATCGTGCGAGTTGCCTTCCTCGTTTAGAACCTCAATTATCAACGCGTACCTTCTAAAACCCAGCATCTCCATGAGCTCTAGTGAGGCCTCAGTGTGGCCCTTTCTCCTGTTGAACCCTACGGATCCTAATAAAGGGAGGTGACCTGGATACCTAAAGCTTTCCACGCTTAAACCCTCGGCTATCTTCCTCGCAGTCAGTGCCCTCTCCTCCGCGGTAATTCCAGTTTTGGTGTCCTTATAGTCAACTGGAATCAGGAAGTTTGTTTCACCGCCCTTCGAGGGGAGCCTGAAGAAGCCTCTCTTCAGGGCTTTATCCATGTCCATGGCCAGACACAAAAGTCCCTTCGCGGAGAGCATGAAGTTAACCACGTTTTTATTTGCAAGCTCGGCCGGGTAAACTAGATCGGCCTCCCCTTCCCTATCTTCCTCTATTAGGAGTACTGGCTTCCCTTTGAGGATGCTCTCTTCAATTGTGTCTAAATTGATAGACATCAAGTTCCAAAATGTTGATAATTTTTTATAGATTTTGTTCCATAAAAAGAACAAAAATCCGAGGAATAATTCCTAGGGATCAAAAATGTTAAGGCTAACAATTCCTCAACCAATCAAAGGGGTTATCATGTCGTTGAAGGGTGCAGAAAGTGGTGTTGTCGCGGGAGTGCTGGGCACGGTGCTATTGGGGGCAATAATTTCCGTCCTGGCCCTTCCCGTCTCGGCCCTAACAAAGCTGGGCTACATAATCTATGATATGGGCATCGTGGGTCTGTCCTTTGCCCTTTTGAGTGAGGCCATAGGAGAAGAAAAATCAGAAATCATGAGGGTAGGATTTGCGATAGCGGGAGTGATAGCCCTCTTACTATTGAAGATTTAACAGCCTAAGCATGTCCTCGCCGTAGTGGAATATCCCCGGCATTCCACCCGTGTGTATGAAGAGAATTCTCTCGCCTAGCTCTCCTTTTCTTGCGAGATCCATTAACCCATAGAATGCTTTACCTGTGTACACTGGGTCGAGGAGAATTCCCTCCTTAGTTCCAACGAGTCTTATCAGCTCCGCAACCTCCCTCACGATCTTGCCATAGGCGCCAAAGCTGTAATCATGAATCCTGGGCTCCTTAAGCTCTACACTCACGCCTAAAAGCTTTGCAGTTTCTTTAGCTAAGTCAACTACCTTTTGTGTCATCTTCTCACCGAATATTCCAACTGCCATGCCAACTGGATCTACTTCAAGCTTCGTCAACTCAAGACCCAGGAGTATTCCAGCTAAAGTGCCGCCACTTCCCACTGCATCAACTATGGTGTCAAACTTCAAGCCTAATGACATCATCTGAGTTGATAGCTCGCCTATCATCCTGACGTAGCCCAGGGTTCCAACCGGAGATGCTCCACCTATTGGGATTATATAGGGTCTTTTGCCCTGCTCCTCAAGCTCTTTAGCTACTTCTTCGGCATATGGAATCAAATCAGGAGTTTTCTCAACGTCATAAACCCTCGTCTCTATTCCCATCAGCTTGTCTAAGAGATAGTTACCCTTTATGGTCTCTTTTCCTCTCAACACTAAGACGACGTCAAGTCCAAGTTTCTTAGCTGCCAAAGCCGTTACGAATGCATGATTCGAGTGGACAGCACCCATAGTTATTATTGTGTCTGCACCCTTAGCTAGTGCATCTCCCAGGAGGAACTCAAGCTTCCTCACCTTGTTTCCTCCTATCCCTAGGCCCGTGAGATCGTCCCTCTTCACGTAGACCTCAACACCCAGCATTTCACTTATCTTGGGAAGGTACTGGATTGGAGTTTCCCAGGGAATTAATTCAACCCGAGGAAACTTCGCAAGAAGTGCCCTAATCTTTGGGTGCATAAGCATCACCACGTTTAGATACTTGTCTGATTATTTAAAGGTTTTGAAGTAACTTTCTAAAGTTGATAAAGAACACTTCGCAGACCAAGAAGAGGAACTTGAAAAATTAAAACTTGCAATGCTCAGTGGACAGAATGTTATAATATACTCCCCCCGTCGATATGGAAAGAGCTCCTCGTAAACATTGCACTAGAAGAACTTAAAGGCAAAATTTACCCAATTAAAATTTGATTGTTATGGAATACTCACAAAGAGAGAACTAGCAGAGAAAATTAGCTCTGCCACAATCTCCTCATGGAAGGGAAGACTAGAAGAGATCATCAAAAGACTATTCAAAACTATAAAGCCAAAAATTATAATCGGCGATAAGATCGAAATTCAATTCTCCACTGAAAAGGAAGATGTTGCATTTGAGGAGGCCCTAAAGCTACCTGAAAGGATACACGAATTGGTAAACAAGAGAGTCGTGGTTGTGTTCGATGAATTTCAAGAAGTTGCAAATCTTGGCAAAGATGTACTCCCCAAAATGAGAGCAGAATTTCAAAAACACAAAGGTGTCACCTACGTTTTTGGGGAGCAAGATGGGTATGATGAAGCAAATATTCCATTCTCCGAGTAGCCCTTTTTATAACTTCGGAATGCACATCACTTTAAAGAGGATTCCCAGGGATGAATTCGCTAAATTTATCCGAAAGAAGTTCGGAGAGAGTGGACTAGGCGTTGAGGGAGAAGTTATTGAGGGGATACTGAACATCACAAAGGGCCATCCATACTATACTCAAATGCTCTGCCAGAAGCTGTGGCTCAATCCAGTAATCCAAGGAAAAAAGGAGGTTAGCAGGAAAGATCTAGAAATAACACTTGATGAAGCTTTAAACTGAGCATCTGAGCTATTTGAAGAAATTTGGGACTCATTAACTCCAAATCAGAGAAAGGCCTTAATTGCAATAACTAGGGGAGAAAAAGATTTTCACTCTAGAGACTTTTTGAATAGGTACGAATTCAAGAGATCATCTACCGTTCAAGCAGCTATAAAGGGGCTTAAAGACAGGGAGATTATCATTAAAGAAGGAGGAAAGTACATCATTGAGAATCCAATTCTTGAGCTGTGGATTAGAAGGATATTCTAGCGGCGGCGGGCGCGCCCGAGGGTGGGAACCCTCCACCGCTCCCTTTCACCGGGGCCTACCTCATCCCCGCACCCCCGCGAGCGTGCTCCGTGGCCCCTACCGCTGCTCCCTTCCGGGCCTTGCGGGGTTCAGGGCCCAAAGGGGGTTAGCACGGCCCTTCAGCCGTGCCTCCCCCACCGGGCACCCCGCGGGACGAGGACTCATCGTTCGGCCCCGGCTTCCGGGAGCGGCTTCGGGAACCGCCCCCCGGGCTTCGGCCCCGGCATATCGGCGGTTTCCGGTTACAGGGGACGCCGAACCCCCCGGCCTAGCCCGCCGCCAAATAAAAGTTTTCTAGGCAGGTTTTATAAAGGTTTGGCCAATTGAGAATTTTACAAAATCTTGTGCAAAATACTTTTAAAGACTCATACCTATTGGGGTAAGGACAGTTTAATCAACTTACACGCACATGCTAAAATCAGACATTCTTAAATCAAATTTTAGCAAAATTATGTTCTGAACCTGGGTTCGAATGTAGAACTTCTAATATGCTACATAAATTCTAACAGGATAAGTGCTTAAAAATGTAAGCAAGCTAGGAAAAATAGGCGATGACGACTGAATCCAATGCTGAGCTAGGGCGATGATTGACCCCAGAGTGGCCGAGCCTAGAGCTCTATAACCTCATAAGCATTGTTTGCTAAATCAACTATTAGGAGCTTGTTGGCCAAAGGCCTACCATAGCCCGTGATAAGCTTAACAACTTCAGTGACCTGAATACTTGCAATTACGCCAGCAGTAGCCCCCAAAATTGGAAACTTTCCCTTTTTTCTGACTTTAGGAAATATCTCCTTTAGCCTTTTGGTTTTCCCGGGAATTATTGTTGTCACTTGACCGTATAACCCCTCCACCGCACCGTGAACTAACGGAATCCCTCTCTTGTGGGCATAGTCGTCCAGGAGATACCTAGTCTCAAAGTTGTCAAGGCAGTCAACTATAACATCAACATCCTTAAGCACCTCATGTATGTTTTCTCCGGTGAGCTTACCAACGAACGTTTCTATCCTTACATCAGAGTTAAACCTCTCAAGCTTCCACTTGGCTGATATCGGTTTTGGATTCTTGCCGAGATCTTCCTCCCAGTGAAGTATCTGCCTGTTCAAGTTGCTTAACTCCGGTGTTTGCTCATCTACCAGCAGGATAGTTCCAACGCCGGCTGCAGTAAGATAGTAAGCTACAGGACTGCCCAAGCCACCAACCCCAACTACTGCAACTTTAGCCCTCTTTAACTTCTCTTGCCCCTCAACGCCGAAAAGCATTATCTGTCTGTCGTAACGCTCAAGCTCTCTTTCACTCAACATTTTCGATCTCCTCTATTGCCTGCTTGATTTCATCGTAGGCCTGCTCGAGCGATTCAGGGATTACTTTAGTGTCCGCAATTACCGGCATAAAGTTTGTGTCTCCGTTCCACCTTGGCACTATATGTAGATGAACGTGCCCGTCTATTCCAGCTCCAGCAACCTTACCTATGTTAAATCCTAAGTTGAAGCCATCTGGCTTCATTACCTTCCTTATGGCTTTCATTACTAGTGCCGCTAACTTCATTATTTCCAGCATCTCCTCGTCTGTTAGATCTTCTATACTCTTCACGTGCCTGTACGGAGCAACCATTACATGCCCAGGGTTGTAAGGGTAGTTGTTCATTATTATAAATGCATACTTCCCACGATATAGAATGAGCCTTTCCTTATCCCTGTTCTCCTTTGGAAAGTCGCAGAAGATACAGCCTTCGTGCTTGGGCGATCTTATGTACTCAATCCTCCACGGAGCCCACAGTATCTTCATCTCACCACCTAATTAGGGACGGAAAGGAATTTTTAAAAGCTTTAGCTATGTACACAAACCTTTTAAATCAATCTATTTAGCATGACGCGAAGGGGCGGCTGGCCTAGGCTGGCCGTCACCATAGGAGGTGGTGTAAATGGCAAGGATGCATGCTAGAAAGAGGGGTAAGAGCGGTTCAAAGAGGCCTCCAAGGACTGCTCCCCCAATATGGCTCGAGCACATAACCGTTGAGGAAATTGAGAACTTAGTGGTTAAGCTCAGGAAGGAAGGTTACAGCACCGCAATGATAGGGACGATCCTTAGGGACCAGTACGGAATTCCCACTGTCAAGCTCTTCAAGGATCCTGACAACCCCAACAGGAACTTAACGATAACGAGAATCCTTGAGAAGCACGGTCTCGCCCCAGAGATTCCAGAGGATTTGATGTTCCTTATTAGGAGAGCAGTCAATCTTAGGAAGCACCTTGAGCAACACCCGAAGGATCTGCACTCAATGCGCGGTCTCCAGCTAATAGAGAGCAAGATCAGGAGACTTGTCAAGTACTACAAGAGAAAGGGCAAGCTTCCAAAGAACTGGAGATACGATCCAGAGCAGGCAAAGCTTCTCGTTCGCTGATCTTCATTATTTCCTTTGGTGTTTTTCATGGACAAGGAGGGATTCTTGGACAAGACTAGGGAAGCTGTTGAGACCGTTAGAATTCACATCGAGTTAGGGCACACTATAAGGATCATCTCCCATAGGGATGCTGACGGCATCACAGCGGGAGCAATTCTCGTTAAAGCCCTTTCTAGGGAAGGGGCCAAAGTTCACGTTTCAATAGTTAAGCAGGTCAGCGAGGAGCTAGTTAAGCAGCTGAAAGATGAGGACTACAGAATTGTTATATTCTCTGACTTAGGTAGCGGGTCGATAAGCCTGATTAAGGAGCATTTGAGTGATAGAACTGTCGTTATTCTGGACCATCATCCCCCAGAAACAACGGAGACCCATGAAAAGCACATTCTCGTAAATCCAGTTCCTTTCGGGGCTAACAGCGTCAGAGATCTGAGCGGTTCTGGGGTTACGTACTTTTTCGCCAAAGAACTTAACGAGAGGAACAAGGATCTCGCTTACATAGCGATAGTTGGTGCCGTAGGGGATATGCAAGAGAACGATGGAGTTTTCCATGGGATGAACCTTGAAATAATAGAGGATGGCAAGTCCTTAGGAATTCTGGAGGTAAGGAAGGAGCTAAGACTCTTTGGGAGAGAAACTAGGCCCCTCTACCAAATGCTAGCTTACGCAACAAATCCAGAGATACCAGAAATTACAGGTGATGAAAGGAAGGCAATGGAGTGGTTGAGAAACAAGGGATTCAATCCTGATAAGAAGTACTGGGAGCTGAGTGAAGAGGAAAAGAAGAGGCTCCATGACCTCCTAGTTATCCACATGATAAAGCACGGAGCAGGAAAAGAAGATATAGACAAGCTAATTGGCGACGTTGTTATAAGTCCATTATACCCAGAGGGAGATCCAAGGCACGAAGCCAGAGAATTCGCAACCCTGCTTAACGCAACCGGAAGGCTAAACCTAGGAAACTTGGGAGTTGCAGTGTGTCTAGGGGATGAAGAGGCATTTAAGAAGGCAATGAAGATGGTTGAGGATTACAAGAGGGAGCAGATAGAGGCTAGGAAATGGCTGATACAGAACTGGAGCAGTGAGGTGTGGGAGGGAGAGAACGTCTACGTTCTCTACGTTGGTAACAACATTAGGGATACCCTGGTTGGGATCGCCGCCAGCATGGCCATAAATGCCGGACTCGCTAAACCCGAAAAGCCAGTTATAGTGTTTGCCGATACCCCAGAGGATCCAAACCTCCTGAAGGGATCGGCAAGAACTACAGAAAAGGCCTTAGCTAAAGGATACCACCTTGGAGAGGCCCTTAGGAAGGCAGCAGAAATAGTTGGAGGAGAAGGAGGAGGACATGCCATTGCCGCAGGGATTAGGATTCCTAAGGCAAGGCTTGCGGAGTTCAGGAAGCTCATCGATAGATTGCTTGGAGAGCAGGTGAAAGGAAATGAAGATCAGGGCTGACATCGAGATGGTATGGGAATATGAGGATGAGGAAGTTGCAAAGGCCATAGCCAACGCCGTAAATGTTGACAACATTTCTATCCCCGAAGGGCTTAAGAAAAGTTTAAATCTTATTACCTTCCCCGAAGGAGCGAAGGTAATAACAAAAGTTAAATATGAAGGAGAGATTGAAACCCTCATAGTCGCTCTCGATGATTTGATATTCGCGATCAAAGTTGCTGAGGAGGTGTTATGATGGCAGCTAGGAGGAGAGTTAGTGCAACTAGAGATAAGTGGAAGCTAAAGCAGTGGTATATTATTTACGCTCCAGACTTTTTCGGAAGTGTCGAAGTTGGACTTACTCCGTCTGATGATCCTGAAAAGGTGCTCAACAGGGTCGTTGAAGTAACCCTTAAAGATGTGACAGGAGACTTCACCAAGGGGCATGTTAAGCTGTACTTCCAGGTTTACGATGTTAAGGGGCAGAACGCATACACTAAATTCAAGGGCATGAAGCTCGCTAGGAGCTACATAAGGTCTCTTGTAAGGAGGAGAACCACAAGGATCGATGGAATATTCAACATAACAACTAAGGATGGCTACAAGCTTAGGGTTATGGCAATGGCCATAGCGATGAGGAGGATTCAGACGAGCCAAGAGAGGGCAATAAGGAAGATTATGCAGGAAATAATCTACAAGAAGGCTGAGGAGCTCAACTTCAAGGACTTCGTTCTCGAAGCTGTAAACGGAAAGATCGCCGCAGAGATCGCCAAGGAGGCAAAGAAGATCTATCCATTAAAGAAGGCAGAGATAAGAAAGATAAAAGTTCTTGGGGAACCTGAGGTTGCAACTTAAGTCTTAAACTATCTCAAATTTTGGAACTTTGCTCACAAACACCACTTCGACGTTTTCTATATCTTTAACATTTGATAAAAACTCATTAACCCTATTTTCTGCACCACTAAGATCCTTTGGGACAAGAATATGGACGATAAGGTTGTACCTACCAACTCCTTTTTCGATAATCTTGACGTATTCAATATCAGAGATATCACTAACAACCTTATCAACATCTGCCATCGGTTTCAGCTTTATCAGTACTACTGCATACATGTAACCTAATTTCTCTAGATCAGGAAGGATTGTAAATTTTTTGATAACTCCTAATTTTTTTAACTTTTCCATTCTCCTGGCAATTCTCTGCCTTGTTGTGCCTAACATTTCCGCTAATTCTCTATAGGTAAGGCGAGAATTTTGAGATAATATTTTAATCAATTGCAAATCAACCTTATCAAGTTTCCTCATACACCCACCCTTTCTGATGAAGAATTGGCTCTATAAAAACGTTTCGGACGATTTCCAATATTCCAAGGTTATTACAGCGTCACAAATCTCTCATTGAATATTTTCTAATTGTGTCCCTTAGAGCATCTTCCATGTCAATTTCGAAATAGTTGGCTATGCAGATTAATGCAAAGAGAACGTCCCCTATCTCTTCCTTTAATTTTGAGGGATCCTTTTCGCCTTTAACACCCTCAAAAGATAAAATAACATCAGCAAGCTCGCCTACTTCCTCAACCAAGGCTGTTAACATCTGAGCTGGCGTCCAATAGCCACCCAATTTCTTTATCAGTTCATCAACTTCCTTTTGGACTTTCATAACCAAGGTCCTCCAAGAGTGCATCTAGGTACTCCCTGAGCTTCTCCTTATTCGTCGTGTAGAACCTAAGCTTACCCTCTTTCTTTTCCTCAAGTATTCCAAGCTCCTTGAGAATCCTGAGGTGGTGACTAACAAGGGTTTGATCAACTTCCAAAGCCTCGGCTATCAGGCACACGCACATCCACCTATCCATAAGCATCTTCAGTATTCCATACCTTATCGGGTTTGAGATTATTTTAAGGAACCTATTTACATCGTCACTAGGGTACACCTCTATTTCCTCGTCAAGGTCGAGGAGGTTGCACCTCTCGAGGCATCCCATTACTGTCTTCCTCTGCCTATCACTAAGCTTTTCAATAAGCTCCCTGACTTTCATTACCTTCACCAACGTATAGTGTGTAACCAAAGGTATAAAAAATTTGTTTCATCTGAATTCATGCGCAACCCAAAAAGATTTTCAACTTGGGTACAGAAGATAAACGGGAGGGACAAAGTGTGGAGGTAGTTGAATTCACAATGAAACATAAGGGATTCGCCGTGGGAGAGAGTGTGAATGAGCTGACAGATGAAAATGTTGCAAGATTCTTGGCTAGAGTTTCTAACACTGTCCTCACTAAGTTCCCTGAATACTTGGAGGAAAAAATTGATGTTAAGGGACTGCTAACCCTAATCCCAAGCGGAAGTTTGGAAGAGAAGCTCAAATTCCTAAGGTCCCCAGGAACATCAAGAAAGATAGGGAACTATGTAAGAGAAGATGATAAGAAGCTGAAGAAACTATTAGTTGAAGTCGCAAAGGCTGTCCTCACTAGGGAAGCCCTAAAGGATGAGCTACCAGTGGAGTTCCCTGGGGGGAGGATAGAGGAGCTAAAAACCAAGCCCAGGTACAGAGAGGAGCACGTAAACTTCACAGCCAAATATGGAAGGTGGATAGTTGTTAAGAGGCTCATAATCGATGAGAAAACTCCAATGCTCGACATAGCAAGGCTACTCGCGAGCATAAATGAGACGGCAGTAAATAAGATACAGGAGTTCGTGAGAATTGACATGAGCGGAATAGAGGAGCACTTCTCAGAATTCAAGAAGGTTAGGAAGGGAGAGGATATAGCAAAGCTCGTTGAAAAGTTCAGAGAGTTCAAGGGAAGTGATCTCGAAGTTAGATATGCAGTAAACGTTATGTTATCAAAGCTAAACTTAACAATAGACCCTCCAGCAAAGAACCTAGAGAAGTACCTCGAGAAAGCGGGATGATGAAGCCGAGGACACCTGAGCGGTGATGACTCTTCGCTTCGCCGACCGGTGGTGATATAGTGTCCCTAATCACTTATCTCATATTTTTCGCGTACGCCCCTGCCCTAGCTTTGCTGTGGTACTTCTACCACCAAGACAAGCTTGAACCGGAACCAAAGAAAGTTGTTATTGGAACATTCATTATGGGAGGTAGCCTTTCTATTGCGGTTGCAATAGTTCTCGAGAGCATCTTAGTGCCAAGGTGGTTCCAGAGCATTCCAGCCCTGCTCCCAGCCACGTTTTTCTACACTGCCCTTGTTGCTGGAGTCGTTGAAGAGCCCGCAAAGGCTGTAGCTATAAAGTATGCCTATAATACTGGAAACCTCTTTGGAATCATGGATGGTGTTGTCTATGGTGTTGCAGCGGGATTGGGCTTTGCAGCAACGGAGAACCTCCTCTACGGTCTAGGATATGGCCTTGGAACAACGATCTCCAGAGCCCTTCTGACTCCATTTGCACACGCAACGTGGAGCGCAATAGTTGGGGTCGGATACGGACTTAAGGCGGAAGGAAAGATACACACGGTAACTCCCTACTTTGCCATGGCCATATTGCTCCACTTTCTCTGGGACTACTTCGCGTTCCTGTCAACTGTGGTTCCTCTGTACTCGATTATGATATACCTGCTACTCCTGCTAAACTTCCTTATACTTAGGAGATTGATAACCCTGGGGAAGATTGAAGATATGCAGAGATACTGGTGGTACTGGCTTTTGGGTGGTAGGAGATGGTAGATATAACTAATGCCCTACTCGAGATTAGACCCTATGTTGAGTACTATCAGAAGCTTAAAGAGCTCGCAGAGTCAATAGCTAGGGAAGCTCAAAGCATTGAGGAGGTTATCAAAAAGCTAGAAGAGGAAGAAGAGAGAGCGTCGGAACCCTTCAAAACGGATATAAGGATACTCATAAACCATTTAAGAGCCTTCAGGTGATGCGGACTTCATCACAGGTCAGCCGGTTGATCCATCATCATCGGCTGAAACTATTTAAGCCCAGCCAAGTATAAAAGGATGTCCGATGATGGCAACAGGGTAGCTGCCGAGTTGATGAGGAAGCCGTTCCAGACTGAGGAGGAAAAGTTTTATCTCCATAAAATAAATTCTGGATGGTGATGATCATGTACATGGCCGAGTTCAAGTTAAGGTTTGGAAGCAGAAAGTGGTACGTCAGGAGAATAGTTGAGGCAGATAGCTACGAGAAGGCCGTAGAGCTAGCAAAGAAGTATGCGGAGCTCATGAATAAGGGAGAGGTTAAGTGGGAGCTCGCAGATGTCTATGAGGCAAAGAGACCCCTAATGATTGGAGAAGAAGAAATCAAGAAACTCGAGTGAGCTCTCCTACCATGTTCTTTCTCATCAACTCTCTGATTTCCTCAACTTTTCTTGTGTGCCCCAAAATCCACATAAGTTTCGTCACGGTAGCCTCTTTTGTCATGTCTCCAGCCGGAATTATCCCAGCCCTGAGAGCCATTCTTCCTACCTTATACCTCATAAGATCTACCCCATCGTAGACGGCTTGGGTCGTCATTACAACTGGTACTTCCGAGGAAATCTCGGAGATAACCTGCAAAAGGTTGCTGTTCCTGTAAGGGATACCACCAGCCCCATATCCCTCTAAGATTATCCCCCTGTAGCCCACCTCTATAGCCTTGAGGATTATATCACCAGAAAGTCCAGGGATTAGCTTAAGAACCAGAACCTTAGGTTCGTGCCTGGTGTCTAACTTTGTCTTCCCAGGATCTAGCTTTGGCCTGTAAAGTACGCTCAGCCTATCACCTATTAGTTTAGCGATGATGGGATAGTTTATGCTCTCGAAGGCATCTAGACTCATCGTTCTTACCTTCGAAGTCCTCACCCCAAGCATGACCTTACCATTAAATGCTACGAAAATTCCTGGGATTCTACTCTCAAGAAACTTGAGAGCGGTAAGCAGGTTAAATGGAGCATCACTGTTTTTCTCCATTAAGGGTACCATCGAGCCAGTAAGAACTATAGGCAGGTTCACACCCCTAACCATAAAAGAGAGCATGGAAGCTGTGTAGGCTAATGTATCAGTACCGTGAGTTATCAATATACCATCAAAATCTCCCGCCCTCTTGTAAACCTCCTCAGCTAATTTAACCCAATCTGAAGGCTGAATTAACGTGCTGTCAATGTTCATTAGATCCAAGAACTCAATCTCATGATCAGTCTTTATCCCGGAGATCTTCAATATCTCTTCCGCCGAGAGGGCGCTCTCATAACCTTCGCTCCCCCTCACGCTTGCTATCGTCCCTCCCATTCCGATCATGAGAAACCTCATTTGATCACCATAACTACTAGAGAAACCCAAATTTAGGATTTTTGGCAAATTATTTATAAAAATTTGGGTGAAAAATTGACAAAATGTCAATGCTTAGATGTAACTTCGAATATAAGGAACCTTCTGACTAAAGGATTTGGATATACCTCCCACTTAAGCCCCTCAGGAACTTCGAACTCAACTACGCCGAAGAGGCCGTACTCCCTAGGATCAAGACTCCTTCCAACGAGCTTACTGCCCTCAACTTTAACTTCCATATACCTGGGAAGGCCAACAATCACATGACCTTTCTCTTGGGCCTCCTTGAAGGCCCACACAGCCGAGTATATCCCAGAATATATCTCAGCAATCCTAATTGGAACGCTACTCTTCCCTATTGCCACTACCTCTATCCCAGTCTCCTCCCAGAACTTCTTCGCTAAGGGTTGAAGATCCTTTGAGAGATCTTTCCAGACCTCCTTACCCCTATCGGATATCCCAAGAGCATCTATAGTCGGCTCATCAAGCTTTCTGACTTCAATTCCACCTAATGTAGAGTCCAAGTGAATAACATCAGGCTTAACCTTCTTCGCGAGCTCTATAGCGAGCTCCATCTCATCCCTAATAGCCTGTCTTCCACTAAGATCATAATTATATGGATCCGCAAAGCGAACCATGACCTCACTTGCGGTTTTATACGGCTTTTCGACGAGAACGGCTACCGTCGCTATTAATCCCAAAGGTTGGAAAGCGTCATCAAGGACTGCTCCACCAGTATCGGCAGCTACTATCCTCATTATACCACCTCCAGAAAGCGTTAATGAGGAATTACTTAAGCGTTTTGAGGACGTATAAATTATGATGATTGAGTATGGAGACAGTTAAGTTCGTAATAGGAACGTATGTGAGGGATCTCTGTGAGGGACTCAGAATAGCAACGCTGAAGGGCATAGCATACATGATAATAGGGGACAGGGAATACCCAGTTATTGAGGGAACCATACCTCCTACAATTCAGGTGTTCCTTCGTGACGGGCATATGACATTTTATGCATTCTGGAGGGAAGATGGAACCGAGCACGAAGCCTTTATAAAAGCAGCCTTGACTAAAATGCACATACTTGAAAACACGATATACATAGAGCCTCACGGAGCCCTCGAAAAGTTTGATGCCTCAGTAGTTTTAAAGCTGGATGCCCCTAAAGAAGTTCTTAAAATACTGAAGAAGATAGTTGATGAGGAGAGGCTCTGGACGATTGAAGAGGAAAGTGAAGTAGCATCAACTTATTTAGAGGAATACCTAAAAAATAAATGAGATGATGAGCTTGGCCGCTACCCGAGCGGTGAGGGAGTAACTCCGGTGCTGATCACAAAGCGAAATCAAAGAACCTATCTACACTCCCCCCATATACCCTTACATACCTTTCAGCCGCTTTTTTCCAAGAAAAACTTCTTGCCCTTCTCCTGCAGTTCTCCCTCAGCTCCTCAACGAGTTTTGAGTTCTCTTTAGCCATGTGAAACATCTTTAGCATTGCATTAGCTAATGCCCAGGGATCACCAGGCTGAACTAGCAAGCCGGTGGCAGTATGAGGTTCCTTATCAAGGCTTATTATCGTGTCCCTGAGACCGCCAACCGAAGAAGCTATTGGAATAGCCCCAAGACACATCGCCTCAAGCTGGACAAGGCCAAAGGGTTCAAAGTATGACGGAATAACGACGAAGTCCACGGAACCATAAAGCTCCCTCACAAACTCCCTAGAGAGCATCTGAGTAAGGACAACTATATTCTTGTGGGAGTTTGCCAGTCTCTTCGCCCACTCTTCAAGCCCAGGATCACCCTTTCCCACTATTATAAACCTCATTTCTTTGAACTCCTCCCTAGAGGACAGTATCTCTATAGCCCTTAACAGAACGTCAACACCCTTCTGACCCCTATCAAACCTACCTATGAACATGAAGGTAACTCCATCATCCATACCAAACTTCGATAGCAACTTTCTCCTCCGCTCTTCCCTCGTGCCCTCAAGGAACTCTTCGCTCCAGAAGCTACAGTCAATGCCGTTGAAAACGTAAGTGACCTTTCCATCGAAGTTCCTGAAGAAGCTCCACTCATCCAAGAGGTAGCCCCTACTAACCGTAGTTACGATGTCAGCGATGTAGCCTCCAGTGTGTTCAGGATCCAGGTCAGGATAGGGGGCCAGCTCGGAAAGGTTGGCCTCATGGAAGTAGTAAGCCGGAATCTTAGCTTTGTTAAGCCTATGGATAGTAAAAACGGCTGGAATCTGGAAGTACTTCTTTATTAGGGCCCCGGCAAATACGGTGTGCCAATCATGAAAGTGAACTACTCCTGGGAGGTCCTCATCCTTCAATAACTCATTTAACACGAGAACACTCGCCTTCCCAAAGAAGACGGACTTTCTAAGGAGACCATCCCATCCTGGGCCGTAAACATCAGTAGAATCTAAAAGGCCCCCACCGATCCTGTAGACCCTCAAATTTCCCTCCTTTTCAAGGTGAACCTTAACCTCAACGCTCTCGCCAAAGGCCTTAACCCTTCCAATTCTGTCCCCTTGAAACTTTCCGTGAGAAGGGGTGAAGACTATAACTTCATGACCAAGCTCAGCTAAAGCCTTCGATATGTAAGTCAGAGCCTCGGCAAGTCCACCAACCTTAATGGGGAGGTATTCAAATCCTAAAAGCAACACCTTCATGTTCAACACCAATAGGGATAAACGCGGGCCTCTTTAAAGGGATTTCTCGCAAAGTTAATAAGGAAGGGGAAGAACGGCTGAGCGATGAGGGGGTACATCTTAGTTTTCCTTGCAGCTGCAATGTGGGGAACTCTTGGAATATTTGCAAAATTCCTGTACCAGTACAACCTATCAACATACACGATAATCTTCTACAGGGTGTTTTTCGCTGTCATATTCCTCTTTGCCTACCTGAAAGTTAAAGGAATTGACCCCTTCATCGAGAGGGAGAGGATAAGATTTTACCTTGCTTATGCATTCTTCAGTATATTCCTCTTCTATGCTCTGTACTTTTACACGGTGAAAATTTCTTCAGTTTCATTCGCCGTCCTCATGCTCTATACGGCTCCTGCGTACTCGGTTCTATTTGGGAGGCTGATATTCAAGGAAAAGATAACGCCAACTAAACTGTTAGCCGTTGCACTAGTGATTACCGGAGTTGTACTCCTGAACACTGACTCAATCACCGTTTCGAAGCTTGCCATAGCAACGGGCCTCGCCAGTGGCCTTACATACTCCCTCTACGGTGTCTTTTCAAAGATGGCCGTTAGGAAAGAAGAGCCAGAGAAGGCACTCTTCAATGTTCTCCTCATCGGAATGCTTTTCCTGATACCATTCACTGACTTTAGGGTCCCAACGGGAGCAATTCCTTACCTAGTGGCCCTAGCTTTTTTTCCCAACATTCCTGGGATACATACTCTACAATACGGCCCTCAAAACCGTAGAGATAAGCAGAGCGTCAGTTATAGCAACGATAGAGCCAGTAGTTGCAATGACCCTTGCATTTCTTATCTTTGGAGAGCGCCTCACAGTCCTGCAGATAATCGGAGCGGGTTTAATAATAACAGGAGCAATCCTTGTTCAAATCACTCCTTCCTACTCTCGCCAGTCATGACGGCAGAAGCTATCATGTGGGCCAACCTCAGGGCCTCAGGAATTAAAGAATTCCTTCTCGTTACAGTCAAGATCTCCCTGGCAGTTTCATCGTTTACGCCAACCGCTTGGTAGTACAACTTTCCTGGGATCAGCTCTCTTATCGGCCCGCCCCTTTTCAGTAGAGAAAGCCTAACATCGTAATCAGGGAAGTGTTTTCTAAGGGCATTCTCAATTGCCTCAAAGTTGGGCTTCTTCCTTATAACGACTATAACAGGCAATCCCGTCTCCTCAGAGAGCCTGCAAACGTCGACAACGTTGAAACCTGCGTATGTTATCCCCTTGAGGAGGATAACTCTGAGATCCTTAAACCTCGAAGACAGAATAGCATCTATCATCGCATCGGTAGCATCTAGACCATCAATAGAAATCCACCTGGTAACAACCCCAAGGACGTCCATTGACCCTTTCATGACAACTCCAACTAGGATTACCTTCTCACCCTTAGCCTTAAATTTAAAAGTACCATCATCAAACCCAACAACCCTTATCTCCCTCTTGACCTTCCTTATCATCGCGAAAAATTCGGTGAGGGAGTTAAAATGCTTGGCGTGATATTTGCGGTCAAGCTCAGGAAAACTGACAACTACCTCATCCCGATAAACGACGAGCCCATGGTGAAGATCATAGAGGAAAGGCTTAGACAGGCAAAGAGGGTAGAAGACGTTATAACCCTCGTCAAGAAGGGACAGGAAAGGAAGTACTCACTGCACGTTAGTAACGTCAGGCCAGTGAAGGGCAAAACGGTGGTAGACGCCCTTCTCGAAGGCCTGCCCCCAGGGGGGGATATATTCCTGATAAAAGGAGACAAACCTCTCGTGATGCCCTTTTTGATCAACTACATGACGTCATTGTACCTAGAGGAATTCCTCGATGCCCTAATCCCAAGGTGGAAAAATGGTGAAGCAGAAGTTTTCCACGCCGTGTACAATGTAAGGGCCTTGAGAAATGCCCTCGGAGGCATGAAGGCAGAAGGGGAGAAGGATATAAGGAAACTCCCAGAGTATATAGATGCAGAGTTCTTGGAGATAGAGGAGCTTATGAAGAAAAACGAGAAAGTGTGGTGGAGCTTTTTCACCGTTAAAACCTCAGAGGATCTCAGGAAAGTTCTGCTCAGCGGGCTTGTATAATAGAAAAGCAAAAATACTTGTTAGACCATTACTACTTGGCATACTTCATCGATTACCGCAGATTACATCAATGCCCAGGTGGCAACGATGGCAAGATGGGAGAGGATCGTTGAGGGTGTTAAGAGTATTGCACTGATAAAGAGCAAGATTATAACGCGAGGTAAGAGGATAGCCCTCCTAGTTGACGGGCCCAACATACTCAGGAAAGACCTCGGCATACATCTGGAAGATATAGTCGAGGCCCTAAGCAAACTCGGGAACATTAGAGTTGCTAAGGTTATATTAAATCAGTACGCACCCCAGAGCTTAATTGAAGCAGTATCAAATCAGGGGTTTGAGCCCGTAATAGTGGCCGGAGAGATAGGGGTAAAGCTGGCAGTCGAGGCAATGAGGGAAGTCTACAACCCAAACATAGACATGATAGCCCTAGCAACGAGGAATACCGAGTTCGTCCCAATAATCCTCAAGGCCAAGGAAAAAGGGAAGGAGACGGCAATTATTGGAGTTGAGCCCGGGCTGAGCTCAGCGCTAAAGCATGCAGCAGACTACGTAATAATCCTCACGCCAAGGGGTGAGGGGGTTGAGGAGGGTTATAGCGAAGATACTGAAGAGGGAGGAGGAAGAAGGGGAGAAGACGATAGGATTGATCATCGATGGACCCAACATCCTAAGGAAGGAGTTCGGGATAAAGCTTGAGGACATAAAGGCAGCCTTGGAAAAGATAGGAAAGATAAGGGTAGCTAAAGTCGTTCTCAATCAGTACGCACCCCAGGGACTAATTGAGGCCGTGGTCAACCAGGGATTCGAACCCATAATAGTGGCTGGAGACACGGATGTTAGGGTTGCAATAGAAGCCATGGAGCTGATATACAACGCAGATATAGACGTTCTTGCCTTGGCCACGAGGGATGCAGACTTCCTCCCCCTCATAAGTGAGGCCAAGAGGAGGGGAAAGGAGACAGTTATAATTGGAATTGAGCCGGGCTTTTCTGTGGCACTTCAAAATGCCGCAGACTACATAATTAAGATGGAGAAGAAGGGCGAAGACTAATACTCAACACCCCTCCTAGCAAGAATCCCTTTCTGGTAGGGATGCTTTATCTCCCTCATTTCGGTGACGTAGTCAGCCAGCTCGTAGAGCTCTTCTGGACAGTACCTGCCCGTTAGGACAAGCTCAGTGTTTGGGGCTTTACTCCTTATGAGCTCCTTAACCTCATCAACGCTTATCATCCCAAAGCCAAGGGCAACGCAGATCTCATCCAATATTACCAGATCCCACTCCCCGCTCTTCACTACCTCTTTAGCCCTCTCAAGGGCCCTTTTTGCAGCTTCTATATCATCCTGCCCGGGCTTTCCATGAACGAACTTTGGAAGGCCATAAGACTCTATCACAAAACCGCACTTCTCAGCCATGTGATACTCCCCATAGACCTTAGGAGCCTTCATGAACTGTATCACTATAACTCTACCGCCGGAACCTAGCATTCTAACTGCCAGCCCTATAGCAGCAGTCGTTTTGCCCTTCCCGTTTCCTGTGTATATGTGGACTAAACCGAGCTTCTCCCTCCACATAAGACCACCTCAGCCAGTATGCCCCTCATCACCACTCAGCCGAGCGAGATTCATCACAGGACAAAGGATATAAAGTCCAAGGCAAATTAAAATTTCTTGGGTTACACTATGGAGATAGTGCACTTAGGCTATTTTGTCAGAGATTTAATAGTCATGGCAACGACTTTAACTGCAACAGTAATAATTTTCATCCTTAGGCGAAGAGCTAGAGCAACCCTCCGATACAGGCCCTTCGCACTAGCATCCTTTTTAGGATTCATAAGCTTCGTTGTAATAACTTTGGCCCAAATAATTGGTGCCTTAATAAACACTACGGTCTTATACGCTGAAAGAGAGTACTGGCAGGCTGTAAGGTCAGTGCTACTAACCGTCGCAGCCTTCCTGCTCCTTCTCTCAGTAATGATGTTCTATGTTCCTTTTGGAAGGGGGAAATACATGGTTCTCAAGGTTGTCACGGAGCCAACACTGGAGGCCTGGGGAGGGTACTGGTGTAGACGAGAAGAGTGCTATGCGGCGTTTAAGGAACTCTTAAAGATGAGGCTTCCTGGCATAGCCATAACTAGAAACCCACCGGAAATATTTAGGGAAAAACTAGGACTAAAGCTGACCCCCGTCATATGGATATCAAAAGTCCAGCATGAAGATGCAATAAGCCCCACAAGGCTAGAGTACCTAATCCAGAGACTCGCGGATTTCTTGAAGAGCGTTGATGTTGATAAAGTCATTCTAATAGACTGCGTCGACTATCTAATTTTGGAGAATGGAGAAGATGCCGTGTTCAAGTTCATAACTACCCTTAAAGACTTGGCAACACTAAACAGGGGAATATTAATAGTGAGCATAGAAAAGGAGGCCTTATCAGACAAAGCCTACAATTTCTTAACATCGGAGCTTGAACCCATAGAGAACCTCAAAATGAAGGCGAGGGAGGAAGAATAAAAAACCAATGCACAAACATTCAAACATGAAGGCCCATGAGCTGGGAATCGAGATAGGTGTCTTCAAAAAAGGAAGGAAAGACTCAATAACTGACGTTAAGGGAGTGAAGATTGGCCACGTGACCCTGATAAAAGGTAATGGAAAGCTGATCCCCGGGAAAGGGCCGGTAAGAACTGGGGTCACAGCAATACTTCCCCACGATGGAAATATATACAAGGAGAAAGTTTTAGCCGGAGCCTTCGTTATGAACGGTTACTCCAAGCCAGTGGGACTGATACAGCTCTGGGAGCTTGGGGTCGTAGAGACTCCGATAATACTAACAAACACCCTCAGCATAGGGACGGCTGTTGATGGTCTCCTCGACTACGTTCTGAGGGAGAACGATGATATCGGCGTGAAAACTGGATCGGTAAATCCTCTAGTTCTAGAGTGCAATGATTCCTACCTCAACGACATACGCGGGAGGCACGTGAAGAGAGAGCACGTTGTTGAGGCCATTGAGAATGCCAGTGAGGATTTTGAGGAGGGAGCGGTTGGAGCTGGGACGGGAATGAGTGCATTCGAGTTTAAGGGAGGTATAGGATCAGCGTCAAGGGTAGTAGAGATAGAAGGTAGGAAGTACACGGTCGGAGCATTAGTTCTCAGCAACTTTGGAAGGAGGGAGGATTTAACGATAGCGGGAGTGCCCGTGGGTATTGAGCTGAAAGACTGGCCAGGTAAAGGAGGAGAGGGTAAGGGAAGCATAATAATGGTCATTGCCACCGATGCACCCTTAACCTCAAGACAGCTAAACAGGCTGGCCAAGAGGGCAACGGTGGGGTTAGCTAGAACTGGAGGCTACGCCTACAACGGAAGCGGAGACATAGCGGTTGCATTCTCAACTGCAAACAGGGTTAAGCACTACGAGAAGGATATTATGGAAATTAAAGCGTTGCCCGACTCAGTTCTCTCACCATTGTTTAAGGCAACGGCGGAAGCCGTGGAAGAGGCAATAATAAACTCACTACTGAGCGCAAGGACTATGGATGGACGAGATAATCACGTGAGGTACGAGCTCCCAAAGGATAAACTAGTGGAGATAATGAAGAAGTACGGCAGGATTTAATACCCCTTTCTTTCAATTCTCTTCTAGTCATATTGGAACGTTTAATGCGAGGTATGCTAAATTATCGAGATATCAACTTTCAATTCTCTTCTAGTCTTATTGGAACAAGCAGTAGGGGCAGCGATACTTACCCCAAGCCGTCATTTCTTTCAATTCTCTTCTAGTCTTATTGGAACTTCAAACCTCCGATCGACGTTAAAGCATTCGTTGAGAACTTTCAATTCTCTTCTAGTCTTATTGGAACATGGTGAACGACGACAGGGCGTTCAAGGCAGGCTACCGTCTTTCAATTCTCTTCTAGTCTTATTGGAACCAAACTTTGTTAATACCCTGAAGAACAACTTCTTAGGCTTTCAATTCTCTTCTAGTCTTATTGGAACTTGGGGACTGCAGCAGGAGCTGGATGTTTTGCCACTTTCAATTCTCTTCTAGTCTTATTGGAACTGAGATGGGAAATGTTGACGTGTCGATTATAGAAGTCTTTCAATTCTCTTCTAGTCTTATTGGAACGTGCTCGCCGCAATAATAGCCGTCGCCGCAGTCTCGTCTTTCAATTCTCTTCTAGTCTTATTGGAACAGCGTAAGGGTGGAGGTCTGGCTGAACAACACGAAACTCTTTCAATTCTCTTCTAGTCTTATTGGAACTGGCGCCCGGCCGAGCTGGGCCCGTCCGGAATGAAGCTCTTTCAATTCTCTTCTAGTCTTATTGGAACAAAGATAACTTTTGCCCTAACCTTCTCGGGGTCAAACTTTCAATTCTCTTCTAGTCTTATTGGAACAGGCGCGATTTTTCGTGCAATTCTCCCAATATCCTCTAAAAAAGCTCCGATATTATAAGCCTTTCGATGACGGGCCACATTATACCTGCCAATAACGCGGATCTTAACTCGGGCTATAAACCTCGTATTCAATGTATAAAAGGAGGTGCAACCTCAAAATATCTAAAAGTTAAACACCCTTGCAGACTCCAAAATGCCCTGAAGCCTTCTCTCGAATGCCACTCTTCTCTCATGTTCCATCATGCCAAAAGCTCAGGATATATCGTGCGTCAATATATAACTAAGATTTCTGATAATTTAACAGACAAATTTGAAGAAAATTCGTTACATAGTATAACCAAAATTTAAACATTTAGTGATATTTTCACAGTATGTTACTAAAACCCTCCAAAGACTAAAGAGCAGAGAATTAGCAAATTCGAGAAAGGATCAGGGAAACTAAGAAAAATAGCTACCCAAGGAGGTGTTTCTAAAATTCTTAGAAGAAGAATGGTGCGGTGGCCGGGATTTGAACCCGGGTCGCCGGCTCGGAAGGCCGGCGTCCTAGACCAGGCTAGACTACCACCGCACAAGCGCTGGTGGGGCGGGGGGGATTTGAACCCCCGACACCCGGATCTTCAGTCCGGTGCTCTCCCAGGCTGAGCTACCGCCCCACCCTCGAAAGTTATGGTGAAGTATGATTTTTATAAACCTTGCGGTTAGCTTAACATATGCTTGGCCTAAAAACTTCTGTAATCGGCAAAAGGGTGATATACTACCAGGAAATTTCCTCTACGAATGATGTGGCAAAATCCCTCGATGTTGAAGAGGGGACAGTCATTATCGCTGACAGGCAGGCAAGAGGAAGAGGACGACTTAACAGGGAATGGATTTCCCCAGAGGGAGGGTTGTGGCTTTCGGTAGTTTTAAAGCCAAAGGTTGAACCCCAGGACATTCCAAAGATAGTTTTCCTGGGAGCCATAGGGGTTGTTAGAATGCTAGAAGAGCTGTCAATTCCAGGGAGAATAAAGTGGCCAAACGATGTTTTAGTAAACTTCAAGAAGATATCGGGGATTTTAACTGAAAAGGTCGGGGAGAAGGTGATCCTGGGCATTGGAGTCAATGTAAACAACGATGCCCCCGAAAACGGAATAGCCGTAAAGGATGTTCTAAACAGGAAGGTAGATTTGGTGGAGGCCTTTAAAACCCTGTTAGAGAACCTCGACGAGCTGTACGAGATCTATTTAGAATCCCCCGAGACAATAGTAGAATTGGCAAGAGAGTTAATGATACTCAACGTCCCGGTCAAGGTCATCGGGGATGGAGAAATTACGGGGGTTGCTGAGGGAATAGATGAAGATGGGAGGCTTATCCTTAGGCTTGACAGCGGTGAAGTGAGGAAGATACTCTACGGTGACGTGTCCCTAAGGTTCCTCTAACATGTCAAGTCCTTTCTTCTTCATTATTTCCACTGTTTTTTCCATTATATCCTGCATTATCCTGCCAACGGTCCCCTCGAGCTCTATGTTTTCTATTATTGGTATCCCAAAGCCCTTAGCCCTCTCTATAAGGTAGTCCTGTATTTCAAGTATTGCATCAAGGTGAGCTATGTAATACTCGGCGGATCTCTTGCTGTACCTAGTTCTCTCGTAGAACCTTGCCTCGAGCTCTTCCCTGCTTCTCGCAACTATCATGTACATAAAAGTCATCTCATGGTTCATGTCAACGAACCCAGGGACAACGTGAATTCCCTCGATTATCGCGTTTAGTCCTTCCCTTCTAGCCCTCTGGATCACGGCGTTTATCCCAACGGAAACAGCACTCACTTGGCTTTCGAACCCAGCTATTACTGGCGATCCCTCTATAGTCCCCCTAAGCTCCTTCCAAGCCAAAAATGTGGATGTGTGGATTGTAGGGAGTAACTCAGGAGTAATTATCTTTCTCAGGACCTCCCTTATAGTGTCAGTCCCTATGACGCTCCTTATACCAAGTCTAAAGGCGAGCTCTGTGGCTATAGTGGACTTTCCAACCCCGGTGGGACCGCCCAGGAGGATTATTAGGGGAATCTTCATCTTTCGGAATCTCCTCCAGAAGAGGTATCTCTTTGCCTCCTCCTTAAACCCCCTCTCAACGAGCTTTTGATAGGTTAATCTCCTTATCTCGTCCTTGGTAACCAGGGTTTTTCCTTTCCTTCTAAGTTCCTCCTGAACCTCTATCGCTATGCTGTAGGCTAGGTCAACGTCTATTCCAACAGATGTTATTGACCTCGTGAGGATCCCCCTCGAAAAGGGAAGCGATACTTTGCCTCCCTTCTCAACCACCCTTATCATTTACAACCCTCCTCGCGAGCTCCCTAACAGCCTTTGCGAGGTCTTTGCCGTCAATGTTCCTTGGCTCGTTGTCGAGAAATACGATATTTCTGCCCTTGCCTAGGGCATCCCTAACCACAACATCAACCGCCCCGGCTTTAAGCTCCACTATGGCGGTGTCGTAACCAAAGTTCGAAAGCTCTTCCCTCAGCTTTTTCCTGTTGGCTAGGCTACCCGAATAACCAACGACATCAATTCCATCCCTTTTTAACTCCTCGGCAACTTTCCTCGCCGACTCTGGAGATGTAGTGACGACTATTGCCTTGCCCTCTACCTTACCTATGAGCCTGGGGGCGAACCTTGTAACGTGAACGTCAGCTGATGGATTGATTTCTTCAACGACCCTGAGAATCTCCCTGAGCTCGCTCTCTCCAACAGAATCGGCCATTGTAACAACGACTATGTCAGCCAAGGAGACTCTAAAGGGCCCGAAGTAGTCCCTAACCTTGGATACTCCCTGCCTAGCGCTTACGACCGTTATGAAACCTTCAGAGAGGACGTTGGCGAACGTTGCCCCTGAGCCCTCGAATACTATTAAGTCCGGGTTTAGGGATTTCGCAACTTCTATCCCTTCCTTTACAACATCAAAGAATGAGAAGCCAGCTAAGCCTCCTCCGCACCTCCTACAGCCGACTGTAGCAACTCCCGCCATTAGGGCATCTTCAAAGTGATCGGAGGCAGCATGTTTCCCCTCCTCAGCAACCTTTAGAAGGAACTCGGGAGTTATCTCTATGAGATCCCCCCTTATAACCTCGGGGCTCTCGGGTCCTCCCCTGCCCATTGTGACTATTACGACTCTGTACAGATCCTTTAATGTTCTGCCTACAAAGGCCCCAACGGAAGTTTTCCCCACCCTTTTTCCGGTCCCTATGATGTTTATTGAGGGAACATCAATCTTAAGCCACTCTTTTGGCCTGAATTGGAAGTCCGCACCAATGTAGCTTATTCCCCTCCTTAAGAGAAATGAGGCAACCCTAAACCTGAGCTCTGGGGTTAAAACGGGATCATCGCTCAAATCAAAAACTTCTTTAACGTTATTTTCTGATAGGGCTCTCTCCAGCGCCCTAAATATATCCGAGTTATGGTATAATTTCACGCCGAGGGCTTTTTCAACGTCCTCTATCCCACCTATCTTCTCAATTCCTCCCACGAAGACCGCACAGCAGGGTCTTATTTTATCAAGGGCCCATCTGTTCACGTCGGGATAGTGCTCTCCATCTATAAGGGCTAGCCTCATGAGAATCCCCCATTTAAGTATTCTGCTGGAATTAAAACGTTTCCTTCGAAAATTTTTAGTTAAACATTTTTGCTTAACATTTAAGCATATTTAACGAAATTTTTAAATGCCTTTGTTTGTCACAGTGGTGGGGTTGCAAAATGAAGAGAGGTCTAATAATAGGCATTCTAGTTCTCGGTGTCCTAATCCTAGGTTGCATTGGATCGTCAACCCCAACGGGAACTTCAAGCTCCAAACAGGTAAAGGAGGCGAAGCTAATAATATTCCATGCAGGTTCCCTGAGTGTTCCCTTCCAACAACTGGAGAAGGAGTTCGCCGAGTACGCCGAGAAGAACCTTGGGGTTAAGGTGACGTTTCAGGATGAGGCGAGCGGAAGCGTTAAGGCCGTTAGGAAGGTCACGGACTTGGGAAGGAAAGCCGATATAGTGGCGGTTGCCGACTACACCCTAATTCCACAGCTCATGGTTCCAAACTATACCAACTTCTACGTCCTGTTTGCGACTAACGAGATAGTCATAGCGTTCACGGACAAGAGCAAGTACGCCGATGAGATGCTCAAGAACCCTGATAAGTGGTACGAGATACTCGCCAGGGAGGACGTGAAGTTCGGCTTCAGCGATCCAAACCAGGATCCCTGTGGCTATCGTTCAGTGATGGTGATGAAGTTGGCTGACCTCTACTACAAGAAGCCGATCTTTGAAACTCTAGTTGAGAAGACCACTAACATATACGCGAACGGAACCCACATCTACGCTCCAAAGGAGATTCAGGTCAGGGACAGGAGGGTTGTTATAAGGCCAAAAGAAACTGATTTAGTTGCCTTGGTTGAGTCTGGTAGCCTAGACTACTTCTTCATTTACAAGAGCGTTGCAGAGCAACACAACCTCAAGTACATTACACTTCCAGATGAGATCAACCTTAAAGACTTCAGCAAGGCGGACTTCTACGGCCAGGTTTCCATTACCTTAGGCTCAACCGGGAAGACTATAAAGGCGAAGCCGATAGTTTACGGAGTAACGGTTCTAAAGGATGCCCCCAACAGAGATCTCGCGATAGAGTTCCTCAAGTACCTACTGGGAGAGAACGGACAGAGGGTATTCAAGGAGAACTATCAGGACTTCATAACACCGCCGATAGCCTTTGGAAACGTCCCTGAGGAGATAAAGGGATTGGTTAAGGTTGAGGGTTAGGGTCTTTCTTTTTCTTCTAAATTTTGGTAAAGTTGAGTTGACCAAAATCCTCGGATTTCGGTAAAGTCAGGTTTACCATAGTGCTATTAAGATCCCAGGATAATTAGATAACATGGAGTCTTCAAAGTTCAGGAGAATAGTGTTCGCGGTGTTCTTTCTTTTAATCCCCATATCAGCAATCTTTCACGTGCCAGTTGATGGATTGTCTCGGGCAATGCACATAGCAAGAGCTCTTATTCTTGCTATAACGGTTCCTTTAGCCATCTACATCCACTCACTGTTCCCGAAGAAGCACGATAGGCCAGAGGATTTTAAAGAGCTGTTGACGGATGGGCCCTATAGGTATGTGAGGCATCCGTTTTATTCAGCATTTATCTTCATGAGCTTCGGGATAGCCCTCTTCTTTTCAAGTATTCCTGGGCTTTTCTGTTACTCGCTGATGCTCCCGCTGTGGAACAAGCTGGCCGAGCTAGAGGAGAAGGAGCTCCTAGAGTACTGGGGAGAGAAATACGAGGATTTCATGAAGACGAGGGGAGGTTCCTCCCGAAGTTAAACATTATCATTAAACAATAACGTTTTTTAAATCAGTCAAGATTTCAAGAGAGATGAGGAGGGACTACACAATTTACTTCTTCGCAGCAATCGGGAGCTTCCTCATAGTCTTCATAGCCCTCCCGCTAATGGTGATATTCGCAAAGCAGGCCTATGACTACAAGATGCTCATAAAAACCCTCCACGATCCCCTCGTTTTAGAGGCCTTAAGGAATTCCGTTCTAACTGCCACTGCTACAGCCGTCCTGTCCGTCCTGTTTGGAGTTCCCCTGGGTTACGTGTTGGCGAGGAAGGATTTCAGGGGCAAAAGCCTAGTGCAGGCCATAGTTGACGTTCCCGTTGTAATCCCCCACTCCGTCGTTGGTATAATGCTCCTCGTGACCTTCTCAACTGCAATCTTGGACAGCTATAAGGGAATAGTTGCTGCCATGCTGTTTGTTTCCGCTCCCTTCGCGATAAATGCCGCTAGGGATGGATTCCTAGCTGTGGACGAGAAGCTCGAGCAGGTAGCGAGAACTTTGGGTGCCTCTCAGCTCAGGACCTTCTTTTCGGTGACGCTCCCAATAGCGTTTCCCTCGATAGCCAGTGGAGCAATAATGGCGTGGGCCAGGGCCATAAGCGAGGTCGGTGCGGTTTTGATAGTTGCCTACTATCCAAAGACCGCCCAAATTCTGGTGATGGAGTACTTCAACAACTACGGATTAAGGGCTTCAAGGCCGATCTCGGTGATACTGATCGCGATGAGCCTTACGATATTCGTCATCCTGAGGTGGCTGGTTGGTAGAAAAATTAAAGTATAATTAAGGGGTTCTCCCACAGGAGGTAGAGATAGGTATGATAACATCCCTCCACATTAAGAATTTTAGAGGTATCTCAGAGTTACGTCTCACCGATTTAGGCCAAGTTAACGTTATCGTAGGAAGGAATAATGTTGGAAAATCATCTATTCTTAAAGCAATTTCAATTGCCTTAGGAGCCGTAAATCAGGATGTATCAGTACTAAAGGAAATTCTAAATCGAGTGTTAAAGTGGAGGGGATGGTTAAAACGTGCATCGGTGCACTCTTTGTTTAATACCCCTTCGACCCCAATAGAGCTAACATTCGTTGCCAACAATACTCCCTTTTCCGCGAGATTCATGTACCCCAGCTATCTCCCGCAGACCATTGAAAAAGAATTCGGTATCAAGTTTGACAGTGAGACTCTCAAGAACATGCTTTCAGAATCTGTTGAGATTGTACCGGTCCAGATTAAAGCAGGTTCATTTAGCCGTAGAGCCTTGGTTTTAATTTCAGAGAATGGAGCAATGGTAATAACTACCCCTAACGACGAATTATATCCAATCGAATTTCCTATTGAGTTTGTAACGCCTTATGACATGAGCACTCCTGGATTTATTGAAGAGGTTTTTTCAAAGGCGTTTAAGGCCAAGTCTTATTATAAGGCACTTGAAATTATCCAAGAAGCATATCCGGAAGTCGAAGGGCTTAGCCCTGTCCCCGAAGATGGAAGTGTTCTAATGTATGTAGACACAAAACATGCCCCCAAAAGCATTCCCTACTATAGTATGGGGGATGGATTCAAGTTCCTCTCTATGATAGCATTTCTCGTTTCTTCAACAAAAAATGGATACCTCCTTATAGACTCCGTTGAAGCGTTCCACCATCCCAAATCACTAGAAGTGACCACTGAAACTCTAATAAAAGGAGCGAAAGAAAATAACGTTCAAGTTTTTTTAACAACTCATAGCCTAGAGTTTATTGATACGATTCTAGAATACGGAATGGAAGAAAGTGTCAATGGGAGGATCATTTATATAAAGCAGGAAAAGGGGGAACTCGTGCATAGTATAGAGACATTTGAAAACGCCAAAGAGATCAGAGAGATCCTCGGAATCGATTTAAGGGGATGAATTATGGAGGTTAACATATTATTGGTAGAGGGCCAGACAGACAGGGCCGTCTTTGAAACTCTGATAGAAAAGATCTACGGCTTCAGGAAAGAGAAAGTCGAGATTGAGGGGCTCGGAAAAACGGGGTTTAATTTAACATATGTAACATTCAGGAAAGACAATACTGTTATAGTCCTGATAAACGCTCAAGACAAATACAGAATGAAGGACGTCCTTAGAAATGTGCTCTCATGGGCCAATTTCCACAAAGTAAAACTCCATAGAATTAGCTTGTTGAGGGATATAGACACAAATCTTGATATAATAGGGTGGGCCAAGAGTTCCCTTAGACAATTTAGCCCAACTGTGAAAGGAACTTCTCTATGGATTAATGACACCGAAATTATACCTTTCGGCCTTGGTAATGTTGATATTGAGAACCCAGTCATTGAGAAAAAGAGAGAGCTTGAACTACTGCTCACACTACTTGCAGAAAAAGAGAGCACGCTATCAAGGTTCCAGCGTTCTTTAAATCAACTTAAAGAAGACACTGGAAGAAGGCTCAAGCCTAAAGATATTATGCATGTTCTTGCGATTGCAAAGGAATACGATGGGAACTCAATGTCAGGGCTCTATAGAAAACTCATTGAAGACATACTCAGAAGGAATCCTGAGGTCATAGAGGAGTTTCTTAAAGAAACTGGACTAAGAGAGTTTTTAGATAAAATAACCGGGTGATCCCATGCTCAAGGTTGAAGGTGTCAATAAGGACTGGAAGGAGTTTAAGCTGAGAGATGTGACATTTGACGTTAAAGAGAAAGAACACTTCATAATCCTGGGCCCCAGCGGAGCCGGAAAGACCGTCCTCCTGGAGATAATAGCCGGAATAATCGAGCCCGACAAAGGTAAAATCTACCTAAACGGTGAAGATATAACCGATTATCCGCCAGAGAAGAGGGGTTTAGCCTACATCCCGCAGAACTACGCGTTATTTCCCAACATGACCGTTTACGATAACATAGCCTTCGGCCTCAAAATAAGGAAAACTCCGAAGGCCGAGGTCGAGAAGAAAGTGAGGGAGATAGCGGAAGTCCTTGGGATTAAGCACTTACTCCACAGGAAGCCTAAGACCCTCAGCGGTGGAGAGCAGCAGAGGGTGGCAATTGCCAGGGCCTTGGTTATTGAGCCCGAGCTAATCCTCATGGACGAGCCCTTCGCGAACCTTGATGTTCAGACCAGGAGTAAGCTTATCAGGGAGATGAAGAGGTGGAGGAGGGAGCTTGGGTTTACTGCTTTACACGTCACCCACTCCTTCGAGGAGGCCGTGAGCCTAGGGGACAGGGTTGGAGTTATGCTCAGCGGAAGGCTGGTTCAAGTCGGAGAAGTGAGTGAAGTCTTCTCAAGGCCCAAGAGCGAGGAGGTAGCTAGGTTCCTGGGGTTTGAGAACATAATAGAAGGAGAAGCCAAGGGAAGGTTCCTCGAAGTCGGCGGAATAAGGATAGAGCTACCCAGGGAAGCCCAGGGAAGGGTAAGGATTGGTGTAAGGCCAGAAGACATAATCCTATCCCTAAGCCCGATAAGATCCTCTGCAAGAAACGAGTTCAAAGGGAGTGTAGAGAGCATTGAGGATCTTGGGGCCCTCGTTAGGGTAACGGTTAACGTTCAGGGGGTCAGGCTTAGGGCTTTCATAACTAGGTCATCCTTAGCGGAGATGGGGATAGGAGAAGGAAAGGAAGTCTACGTGAGCTTCAAGGCTTCAGCCGTTCATATCTTCTAGCAACCACAAGTGCCAATGCAACTTTTCCCAAGTCCGGAAGGATGAAGGGGAGGACACCGAGCTTCAATGCCTTCTCAGAACCGAGGAACCTCGAGAGCCAGGCCCACCCCATGATATAGACTATTGCAAGGCCCAAATATGCCGTTAGGATTCTTAGTTTGCCCTTGCCTAGACCGGCTATCCCAGATGCTATTGGGAAAGCCAGTATATATCCTCCAGTTGGACCCACAACTATACCAAGCCCTCCCTTCATCCCCGCGAATACTGGAAGTCCCAAGACACCCAGGAGGTCATAGAGGGCTATGCTAACGAAGCCGAGTCTTGCTCCAAGTATGAGGCCGGCCAAGATCACGAAGAAGACCTGCATCGTGAAGGGCACTGGACCCAGAGAAATTCTTATTTGAGCACCTATTGCCGTCAAAGCCACGAACAGCCCTATTAAAGCTACTTCTTTAGCCTTCATGGCTTCCACTTAGGTTAACCTTTTAATATTAGTTAGGTTAACGAGATTCGTGAGGTGCATTAAACCTGAATTCAAGGCCAAAATCCTCAGGATGCTTAGAGGGGGTATCGTTTCTGGGGAGAAGATAGCTGGGGAGATAGGAATATCGAGAGTTGCAGTGTGGAAGCACATTAAGACCTTGATCTCGGTAGGATATGTAATCAGGGCCACGGCTCAGGGATACCAGCTGATTAAAACTCCCGACTTTCCATTTCCCTGGGAGATCGGTCTCGATTTCCTGTACTGCAGGAAGGTTAAATCAACTATGGACGTCGTCTGGAGGTCAAAGTATGATGGTGCAATAGCCGAGGAGCAGACCGGAGGTAGGGGGAGTAGAGGGAGGTGGATATCTCCCAAGGGAGGCCTCTACTTCTCGGTAAAGGCTCCATGCTTAATCGATGTCAACGATGTGGGGAATGCTATTGCCAATGCTCTCGGGAAGTACGCGGACGTTGAGAACGAAGGCGGAAAGCTCTACATAAACGGAAGGAAGATTGGCGGGATAATCCTCGAGGTCAGAGGAAGTAATTATAACCTAAAAGCAGTCCTAGGGGTTGGTATTAACGTGAACAATCCAGTACCTCCCGAGGCCACCAGCCTAATGCTCGAAACCGGAGAAAGGGTTAGTTTGAGAGAGGTGGGTGAGGTAGTGATTAAATCTGTCATAGAACACCTGAAATGCACTCAGGAGGAACGTGCCTCACAATCCTGACCTTTTTCCCAGCCTTGTATATCTTCAGGCCCTTCTTCCTGAGGCATTCGCAGTCAATCATTAAAACAACGACGTCACTCCCGTGCCTCCTTCCCGTAGAGTACGCATCTTCATAGTTAACGCTTAAGTGGACAAACTGCCTCTTCATTGGCTTAATTCCTTCTCTCATTATCGATTTAAGGTTCTTCCTTAGGGTGCCGTGGAAAAGAACTTTCGACTCTTTGTCTTCCTCATGGTTCAACGCCACAGGATAGCTGTGCCCGTACCTCGCCCTTATCCTGCTCCCCCTTATCTCATACCTCCCTTTATCGTCCTTTTCAACGATCTCCCTTATCGTTTCCTCGGTAACCCAAGGATAGTGAGTTCTAATTGCCCTAACCAGATCCCCAAGTTCAACAAAGCCTTCTTCATCAGGGTTAAGGTTGAAGTCCCACGGGCCGTGCCTTAGGATATAAGCCATCAACTTGCTGACTCTAACCCTGTCCTTCACGATCCCCGATAGTCAGCGGAGGAATTTATAGATTTTCCCAAGATTGAGTACTCCGAAGATAATTTAACTATCAATGGTAATTGAGTAAGATTTTTAACTTTCCATGTTAACGCTATTATGGTACTCTGTGGTGGTAAGTATGAGGCTCAAGCTGTCCTTTCTTCCCCTCAATGAAATGGGAGAGTGGAGAGAGAACAAGCACGCCGTTCAGGGGTTCATCTATGCGATGCTCAAAGACTCGGAGTATGGCTTGAGGCATGACGAGAAGAGGTTCAAGTTTTTCACTTTTTCGGACATCTTTAGGGATTCTAAGGGACTCTACACGCTCCTGATATCTTCCCCGGACAGGGGGTTCATAGAGACCATCTACCAGAACGTCAAAGACAGGGAAACGATATACATAGGGAAAGACGAGTTTAGGCTCATTGAGGTCAAGAAGTTCAGGCTTAAACTGAAGAGGGCGTTTCAGACCGGTTCCCCGGTTGTAATATACAAGGACTCTACCGAAGCTGAGGAGGAACGGGAAGCTTGATGTGTACGTTAAGGTTGTGAAGAACGGAATTCCGTTTCCAGTCATAGGGAGCAACTGGGAGTTGCTCGAGAAGGAGAGGATAAAGCCAGAAGAGAGGAAGCTCTACGAGTTTATCATGGACTGTGGCCTGGGGGAGAAGAACTCCCTCGGTTTTGGGTTTTTGAATCCGATAAGGAGGTGATCTAGTGGATATAAGGGACTTAATAGCCTTAGGAGGCCTCCTTCACGACATAGGTAAGCCCGTCCAAAGGGCCCGCCTTTATAATGGAGATCATTCAATTCAAGGCCACAACTTTCTCCTCGATCTTGCGGAGAAAACTGGAGTCAAGGAATACGAAATTCTTGCCCTCTTCTCAAGGTTCCATCATAAGAAGTATATGGAAGAAGTGAGAGAGCTTAATATCCCTAACGACATAAAGATTGCTCTATATGTTGTCTACGTAGCAGACAACATTTCCTCAAAGGAGAGGGAAGAAGAAAAAGGATATGATATTAGAAGACCCCTGAAGTCGGTCTTCAACAGAAACTTAGGTTATCCCCTTTATGAGCTCAACCTAGAGACATTGCCCATCCCGGGAGAAGTGGATGGGATAACGAGCGAAGAGTACAGGAAGCTCGTTAAAGCGCTCAAGGAAGACTTGAAAAAGGTAGAGCTAAGAGTCGACAAGGTAATGCCTATTCTGGAGAAGCACTTAACCTTCGTTAGTTCTGTCACGACGGAAAACAACGTGATATCCCTCTACGACCACCTTAAGATGACTTCAGCTATCGCGCTAGCCCTGTACAACGCTGGCTGTAGGCCAGGAAGCGTCGAAGAAGCTGAAAGGTGCATGAGGGAGAAGAACCTCCTCCTTGTAGAGGGTGACTTTTCCGGAATTCAGAACTTCATATACTCGGTGAGTGGGAAGGGGACGCTCAAGTACCTTAGGGCAAGGAGTGCCTACCTGGAGCTGATAGGCTGGGACATCGTTCTCAAGATAATAGAGGATTTAGACCTAACACTTGCCAATGTTGTCTTCAACGCCGGCGGGCACTTCATGATAATAGCTCAGAACACAAAGGGGGCAAGGAACAAGCTTGAGGATATCAGAAGAAAGGTGACGGAGTGGCTATGGAAGAAGTTTGAAGGGAGGCTGTACATAGGAATTGACTGGGAAGAATGCACGGGAGAAGAGTTAATGAAGGATTTCAACAAAGTCAGGGGGAGGCTGAAGAAAAAGGTTACGATAAGAAAACTAAAGAGGTTCGAGTTTGTAAACAATGTTTTCACGGTTGGAGACAGAGGCAGGTTAGAGGAGTGCCAAATCTGTGGCGTTGAGGTTCCAGAGGAGGAGCTAAAGGAATTAGGGTTTGAAGACGGAGAGGTAGCAAAAGTCTGTGAAACCTGTCACGCTCTCTGGTTCCTGGGAGAGAAGCTAATAAAGATGGAGAAAGGCCTCGTTCTCACAGACAAAATAACTGGGGAAGGGATTCCGGGGCCCTTCTCGGAGTTTCTACCATATGAGGGGCAACTGCAAGGGAAGTACCTCCTGATGAAGAACACTTTCAGCCCTCCCAGGACGGACATGGTTTTCGTTCCTTACATAGTCGCCGACTACTATAGGGAGAAGGAGGGGAGGGTAATAAACTTCAATGAACTCGCGGAAGAGTCAGTGGGAGCAAAGAGAATTGGAGTTATAAAGGGGGACGTTGATAAACTGGGAGAGTATTTCGCCAATAGAAAGTCAATATCAGAGTACGCTACCGCTTCAAGGTTCATGGACTACTTCTTCAAGTTCTACCTAAAGGGAGTAATTCGGGGGTACTACTCCGATATTATTGGGGAAGTTCCCTCCCTGGGAGAGTGGAAGGAGAATCCAAATGTAGTCGTCGTGTACGCCGGTGGAGATGATTTCCTCATAGTGGGGAGCTGGAACGAGATTTTTGAGCTTGCCTTCAGGATAAGGGAGGCCTTCAGGAAGTACACGGGAGAAGGCCTTACAATTTCAATAGCCCTGGGCTACTTCCACTCGAAGACACCGATATACAGGATCGCGGATGTGATGACGGAGAGGTTAGAGAAGGCTAAAGAGGAGGGAAGAGACGCCATCTACGTAATCGAGAGAACAGGATGGAGAATCTCTTATCCCTGGGATATTTACATGGACTTTTGGAGAGAGATTGGGAGGAAAGTGTACAGTGATGGCAGGTTAACCGGAAAGTTCAGGGATAAGAAAGGGCTACTCCACAAGGTACTCGAGCTCAGGGAACTCTATGTCAGGGATCCTAAGGATGTAAGATGGGCTTATCTCCTCGCATATCACCTTTCTAGGCATGAGGTCGAGGAAGTGTTTAGGAAGATTCTGGGTATAGACTCCAAAACATTAGAGGAGGAGAAGCCCCAGCCGATTTATTGGGTTGATGGGATATTGAAAGTTATTCTCATGGCCGTTAGGGGGTGATTTTGTGGATCCTTTTGTTGTTAAGAACCAGTTGAAGATGGACAAAAATTACTGGAGCAAGGTGGAGCCGAAGGTTAAGGAGATAGCAAGAAAGGCTGAAAACTTCCAAGACTGGGAGCCAGGAGAAACCCTCGACTATGCGATAACAATAGCCTCATATCTAGTTTCGAAAGATCTGAGAACTAACCAGATAAGGAAGATACTTGAGATGGTAAGGAACGTCGAGTTGAAAGTAAAGACCGGAAGGGATGAAGACATAAGAGACGATGTTGCAAGAATAAGGCTTCTTTTGGCGTACACGGTAGGAAAGTCGCAGAAAAATACCAGAGAGGCATTGGAGCACTTGTATATGGTTCTGGAACCAATACTGAAAAAGATGAGTGAAGACAACAATTTCGCGGTCAATAATTTTGGCAAGTTTTTCGATTTCCTCCAAGCAATAGTCGCTTATCATAGGTTTTTAGGAGGGAAGGAGAAATGAACAGGGAATTTTATGGTAAGGTCATTATAGAGGGAGAGATCGAGGCTCTCACGGGTCTTCACATAGGGGCGCAGAGGGATATCTCCGAGATAGGTGGAATTGACAATCCAGTTATAAAGGATCCGCACACAGGTCTGCCATACATCCCAGGTTCCTCCCTGAAGGGGAGGCTTAGGTCCCTCTTCGAGATCTATGTCAACTCGAAACTCGATGAGCTTAAGGATCAGTACAAAGGGCTAAAGAATTACACGAAAGGTAGTTGCAGGGAAATAGGGAAAGAGAACTGTGGGAGGTTTTTCAACAGAGAACTGCATAACATCTGGATCCACGTTTGCAACACATACGAGGAAGCAAGGAACTGTCCAGTCTGTAGGCTGTTCGGGGCGAGCGGAAAGGAGAGTAACTTCCCCTCTAGGGTAATAGTTAGGGATGCCTTCCTAACGGAGGAGTGGAAGGAGAAGTGGAGGAAGGGAGAAGAGATCACCGAGGCTAAAATTGAAGTCGGAATAGACAGGATAACATCCCAGGCTAACCCCAGGACTACTGAAAGAGTTGTCGCTGGAGCAAGGTTCAACTTTGAGATTATCTACACGGTCGAAGATCTAAATGAGGTGGAAGACGATCTAAAGCATCTCCTTATGTCGATGCTTCTCCTAGAGGACAGCTACCTTGGAGGTTCCGGAAGCAGGGGGTACGGTAAGGTCAAGTTCCACATCAAGAGGATAGCGTTCAAGCCCAGGGAGTTCTACGAGACCGGCGATGAAGGGAAAATAAAATCCACTAAACAGTACAAGAGCGTCCAAGAGTTACTGAACAACATAAGCGATGTTATAAGCCTGATAAAACCCCAAGGGGGCTAGATGTTGTGGGCAAGTACTTAGCAATTAAGATGATTCCGAAGGGGCCCTTCAGGGAAATCCCGAAGGCCACCACACTCTTCGGAGCGATAGCCAACGCCGTAAGAGAGATCTACGGGGGTTATGAAACAGAAAAGTTCATAAGGGAGTTCAGCGAGAAAGCCAGGATTTCCTCTGCTTTTCCCTACTTGGGAGAAGAGTATTTCCTTCCTTTCCCCCTGAACGCCGAAGCAAGCCTATATGAGATCTTCAAGGGAGACATCTCAAAGATCAAGGAGACAAGAGAGAAGCCTTACATACCTTTAGACGCATTTGAGAAGGCCATAAGGCTCCAAGAGTTCACGGTGAAAGATATTCCCTACAAGAGGGTGGAGATACCAAAGGTTTCGCTGGACAGGGTTTCCCAGGACTCTTCAATTTACTTCTGGGATGCAGTCGTGTTCAAGGAAAATGGTGGTCTCTACTTCCTATATGACGGGCCAAAAGATTTCTTTGAGAGGTACATAGGGCCCGCAATGAACTTCCTGGGGGATCATGGGATTGGAGGGAAGGGAACCTGGGGCTACGGATTGTTCGTGCCGGAAATAACGGAAGTCTACATAGACGAGCCCCAGGGAAACGCCTTCGTCACTTTATCCCCGATGTACCCGAGGAATGAGAACTCGCTGATCCTGTGGAAGGTCGAGAAGATCGGGGGATGGAGCTGGGGGAGGAGGAAGCCAAAGGTGCCAATGGTTCTGGAGGGATCCGTGATCAGAGACGATCCAGGAAAGATGATCGAGCTCGATCTAGGCCTCCCGTTTAAAATTTACGTGAACGGAAAGGCCTTCCCAATTAAAGCTGAAGCCCCGAGGGATGCTCTATGAACGTTCTAACTCCGCTCCACATAGGAAACGGGAACGAGCTAACGCCAATAGACTTCTATCCTAGGGACAATGAGATTCTAGTTCTGGACGTCGAAAGGCTAGTGCACGACCTGCAGAGGCTTGGAGCCGATATAGGAGAGATCCTCGATATGATAAGGAACCCAACTGAAGACCTCTACGTCTGGAAGAAGTTTTTCGCCGAGTACAGGATAAATCCGGAGCAGTACGCTAAGTACAAACTTAAGGTGAGGGGCAGGATAGGGAAAATGAGCTCGAGGATAAGGGAGTTCATAAAGGAAAATGGAAAGCCCTACATTCCCGGGAGTTCAATAAAGGGGGCAATAAGGACTGCAGTAATGTATGAGATCATCAAGGAGTGTGGAAACACGCTCACGGTTATAGAAGCCCTAAAAGAAGGGGCAAAAGTAGCAGGGAAAGATCCAATAGCGGTGCAGGGGCTTATAAGGGGCATAGGACATCCCGCGAATAGCGATATCCTCGATTACTACATCCACTACATCGATATGGAGATCAAGAGGGCCTCCCAAAGGAGGAAGGGGGTAAACTTAAGGACAATTGACGACCTCTTAGAGGCGATAGTCTTCGGGTTCGATATTGGAAGGGGTGGAGTAAGGCACGAACCCAAGAGGGATCCACTGAGAGCCCTCATCGTTAGGGATTCCTCAAAGGTACAGCTCAAGAATCTAGCAGTTTATGAAGTCAGGATTATTGGAGCAGACGTTGACATTCCAGTGTGGGTCGAAGCACTAGAGCCGAACACCACGTTCAACGTTGAGGTTAAGTTTGACAAGGACTTAGCAGAGAGGAACTCCAGCTACTTCAACGGCCTCCTCTGGCACTGTAAAGGTGAGGAATTGGAAGATTTCATCTGGAAGGCAGTTGAGGACTTCTATGGTGAATTGGCTAGGATTGACGGAATTAGGGGGTCAAACCTCCTGAGAATAGGTTGGGGCAAGGGCTGGGTGTCTAACACCATAGGCCTTCTCCTAAAGAGGAAAGGTCAGAAATGGGAGAGGGTTAGGAAAAAGCTGGGACTTGGTAAAAAACCCAAAGGAAAGAGCATTTCCTCAGTATTTCCCAAGACCAGGAGAATTGCAGACGGAATGCCAATGGGGTGGGTAGAGTTATGAAGGTCTTGATTTCCCCCTGGGGGAACTTCAGGAGCTGGAGTGAAGTGGAGTACCACTTCGAAGGTAAACGCATGAAATCGAAATCCCCGCTCCCCCTCCTTCACGATGCGATTGAACCGGACAAAACCATGGTTATCCTGCCGGATACCCTCGCAAGTGATCTAGAAAGGGCGGAGAGAGAAGTCGAGGAAGGGGCCAGGGAATTCCTGAGGGAGCTTGGAGTTGAGGCAGAGGTAATAGTGATCCGGGAACTGGGAAGTTCCCCAACGGAGAGTTCCTGGGGCATCCAACGGACGCCTATTACTATCTCACCTACAGGCTTTCCCGGGAGATTCCAGTGAAAGATCTCGAGGTTCACCTCGACATAACCCACGGCCTGAGTCACAAGCTTAGGTGTAAACGTGATAGAGGAGAGGAATATTGTAGAGAGACCAGTAAGCGAGAAGGTAGGGAAACGGGTACTCAAAAATTACTCCCTCGAGAACGCTGAATTTGGCAGAATAATGGCAAAGTTCAGGATTAACTCGGCGAAGCTCAATCTCTGGACTTCTTCAATATTACTTGGACTACCCCTACTCCTAGCAACCACTCACCCAAATCTAACCGAAATACTTCAAATACTGGATGAGGCCCTCTGCGAGTTTAGGGAAAATACCGAAGTTCAAGGGAAGACCCTCGAGAGGAGGATTGGATTAGGAAAAGATTTCGCAACGCTATCAAAGCTCGCCTTTCAGGTTAGGGTTATCAACTGTCTCCTAGAGGATATGAACCTGCCCAAGGAAGAATTATCCGCCGACGAGCTTTTCGAAATAGCGGATAGGGTGTTCAAAGGCAGAATCGGGGCATCAACAAGAAAGGAAATAGACAGGATACTAACAAGGGTTGGAGACGTGAAGGAGTGGACTAGGCTAAGAGAGTTCTTCCCGAATGCAAACCCCCAGGTAGACCCCAGGAACTTCTTAGCCCATGCTGGCCTCGAAGCTAACCTAGTGGAGGTAAAGAGAGAGAAGGACGTGCTTTTTAGGTATACTAAGGATCGGGTTCTCTACGGAGGGAAGATGGAAGATCCATGGAGGGTTATATCGAGGATTTTGGGTGGTTAAAGTGCTCCTCCCATATATGAGGAATGGCGAACTATTTTTGGAAAGAATTGGAGTAAAGGAAGTTAGTGAAGATGTGGTTAAGGAGAAGTACCTCGAACCAATAAAGGCCCTAACCCTCGACTTAATTCCGGTGGAAGATGACGCCCAAGCCCTCAAGCTATTAAAGAGCTACGGCTTCGAAGTTGCCGTAACTAGTAAGAGCATACTAGATGCTTTTCTAAAGAGGAGGAAGGGAGTATGCTCAATCTGCGGTAGGGAGGGAGAAGTCGTTGAGAACAGGGCCTTCATATACCCTTTCGAGAGGAAGATAGATTCTATAGTAAACGAAAAGAACAGGCTGACCTTCTGCTTAGAACACGCCTTCAAGCTCTATTCGGCAATGGGATACCTCTACGTAGTCCCCATCGGAGGGAAGGATAAGCTCAAGTTCTTCTTTGAAGGTGAAAGCAGGGCATTTAGAAGATTTTCCTACCTGTTCAGGGAGTTCTGGAAGGAGAAATCGAATGTAAACAGGGACAGGGTAGTAACAAAGCTCAGCTTAAAGCCCTACCACGGGAACGAGGCGTTCTTCTCAGTCCTCTACGACTTCGTTGACTTCCTCAGGGGAAGAAGGATGATACAGGAAGCCTACGATATCGAGAGGAGTATAAGGGCATACCTAGTCTACGGCTCGGGCCAGTTCTACGGATCAACTATCGTGGAGGGGACTAGGCTCGTAGAGCTCACGAAGTTCCTGGCAACTTTAGCGGAGAAGAAGGTTGTGAAGGGCTTTTTTGACGACCTCGTTATTCCAAGGGGTAAGGATAAAAAGAAGAACACGCTCGAGAGGGAGAAGTTCTTCTCGAAACTGCTGGACGGAAAGTTCGATTTTATCTTACTGAACCAGATATTCATTGAGAGGGTGAAGAGAAAGTTGAGGGTGCCGAGATATTATCTTCCCTGGGCTCGCGCGTATTTTGAAGCCTTCGGAGGTGATATCTTGAACCTGGAGGTTTTTGAAAGGATAAACGGGCTGGGCTACTCCCTGGGGAAGAAAGTGAAGGGAACGAACCTAGAGAAGTACTTCTGGGAGCTCTTCAGGGCCAGGGGCTTTGAGGAATTCATGAACAAACTTGTCGAACTGCAGGCCAAGCTCGAAATTAGTATGGACGTTAGGCCCTTCTACGAGAACGAGAAGAATTGGAAGGTTTTGAAGGCCATCCTCCTGAACGGTATGCTAAACGCGATCCACGGTGGTGAAGATGAAGGCAATTGAAGTTGTTACCCTAACAAAGGTTGAGGGGGCAAATCTAAACTCGAACGGAACCGAGGGGGTAATCTCGGTCTTAAAGAAGGTAAGGGATCCAGTGGACGGGAGGGAGTACGTTAGGATCTCGGGGCAGAGCGTGAAGTACCACCTAAGGCAGATCCTCAAAGAATTAGGCTGGGAGCTCAGCCAGATAGTCCCCAGGGCTGAAGGTGGGCAGAAAGTCATAGTTTCCCAGGGAGAGCCACACAGGTACATAGACGATGACCTCTTCGGCTACATGATTGCCAAGAAAGTCGAGGGCAAGAACGCCACCCTAAGGAGAACCGCGGTCGTGAGAACTAACGGAATGATGTCGATATTCCCCTACCAGGAGGACAGGGACTTTGGAGTTCGCTACGATCCGACGGGGGATCAGCACAACATATACGAGACCGAGATAACTACAAACGTCATGAGGGGGAACTTCTTCATAGAGGTTGACAGGCTTGGGGTTTTCAAGGAGGGCCTAGAGGTTCCAAGGCTTGAGGGCCTTGAAGTCAGGAGGGAGAGGGATCCGACGGGCAATGAGGTAACGCTCTACGTCCTACCAAAGGAGGAGAGGGAGAAGAGGCTTAGGGCGATAATAAAGGCCATCCTAGAGTACCACGGTGGGGCTAAGCTAAGCAACTTCTTCACCAAGGTGTACCCTGAGATTGCAGTTGTGGTATTACTGAGGAGGAAGATACCAGTGGTTGGAGATGCATTACGGGTCAAGGAAGGTTACGTTGACGGGAAGTTCGTTCTAGACGTGGAGAGGCTCAAGGAGACGCTTGAGGCCTTCAGAGACAACATAGAAAAGATCTACATAGGGCTATTTGAGAGCAGGTTCGCCAACGTTGAAGAGCTTAAGGAGGCGTTCAAGGACTGGGACAACGTGAAGATAATGAGCATGAAAGACCTGAAGGAGGAGATGGAGAAAATAGGCCTCGGTGAGTGAAATTGCTTGGACTTGTGGTGGACGCAAGGCCCCTTCAGGCGCACTTCAGGGTCCCCCACTCCTCCCTACTTTTAGAGACCTATCCTTTTCCGCCAAAGACGACAGCTATAGGAATGGTTGCTGGGGCAATGGGACTCGGTGAGAGAAACTTCCTCCAACTGGTGAGGGAGGTAAAGTATGGCGTGATAATAGAGGATCCTGGGGAAAGGATTGAGGAGGTAAGTGCGATATACAAGAACCCCTACTCCCCAAGCTACCCGATAACGAGGGTTTCCCTGTACAAGCCGAGGTTCAGGATGTTCTTCCTTGGTGAGGAGGAGGTAATTGAGAGGGCATATGATGCCTTACAGGATCCTGTGTACGTCCCCTACATGGGCGACAGCGAGAGCCTCTTTTATCCCAACGGAAGGAAGTTCGTTGAGATATTGAACGTTGAGGAAGGGGAAGAAACAACGCTAAGGAGTGTTCTCCCTGGGGATGCAAAGATAAAGGAGTTCAAACCCCTTAGGAAGAGGATCCAAGTCCCCAGGATGTACGAGGCTCCAGTTGACTTTACCGTTAAGGGCAAAAGTAGGAGAGCGGTGTATGGGAAGTTCGTTGCGTTCTCTGGAGGCTTCGTCGAGCTCGAAGAGCCCCTGAAAGTTGTGCTCTTCGATGGGGAACCGGTGTTCGTGTTTTAGTGTTACTATTTTTCTTTTTTGTGTTATTTTTTGTTATGTTGGGTTTTTCATTTGTTGGTTTTGGGTTTGTTGGCGTTGTTTTATCCTATTGAAGGCCTGCTCGGGTCTGGAATTCTGGATTAAGGGTTTAGGTTGGGAACTACTGGGTTTAATGTCGTATTATAAATTTTTGCTCTGAGAGTATCTCGTTAGTGGTAATTTATTGGATGTTTTAGCTAACTAGGTGGTTATAACTTCTCCTGGCCCTATTCTTGATTTAAAGTCATAGAAACCTTAAATTGGATAGTCTAGGAGTTTTAGTTAACTTGCATTTTTGGATTAATTTAACGCCTCGAACTTTTTCGAGTTTACTTAGTTTCGATTGTTTGGAAGTTGATTTTACGGGTTTGTAAGGGTGGGTTAGTGAATTATTGTCATTTTCTGGCCCCGTTATTTTCAGGGTAAGTTTATAAAGGAATGACAGTGCTACGGGTTTCCCAGGAAAGTAAATTATTTAAGCCCTCAGAAGAGAGTATCAGTCGAACAAAGCCAAAAACCCCAAAGTTTCCGTAGAACTCAATAGTGTGGAAACATCGCCTTCTTGGCACCCTCCTTGATCCATCCTGGGAGTTTCCGTAGAACTCAATAGTGTGGAAACTCAATAAGCCAGCCTATGGCTCCTCCAACGAGTTTTCCGTTTCCGTAGAACTCAATAGTGTGGAAACATGGCCTTGACAACGATATCCCCCAATGCGGGGAAAGCGTTTCCGTAGAACTCAATAGTGTGGAAACACTACAAACTTGCTCAATCCATGACTCCTTGCAAATTCGTTTCCGTAGAACTCAATAGTGTGGAAACGAAAATCCACTCTTTCGACAGTTCGTCCTTTTCAACAACTCCAGTTTCCGTAGAACTCAATAGTGTGGAAACAAAATTTCTTGAATGACTTTTATCGAGTGCTCTGCCCCCTCTATCCCTGCAATCTCAGGTTTCCGTAGAACTAAATAGTGTGGAAAGCTAAGTCGTCCGTATGAATTGTACCTGCCGCACTTGGTTTCCGTAGAACTAAATAGTGTGGAAAGGGGCCTGTTTACCGGGGCTAAGAAATACGGCTGGCTGGGTTTCCGTAGAACTAAATAGTGTGGAAAGATCTCAAGAACCCTAAGCCTGCTACCCTAGCAGTTGTGTTTCCGTAGAACTCAATAGTGTGGAAAGTTTTTCTGGGTGGGTTCTAACGTAGGTGGTTACTTGGGGTAGTATGTTTCCGTAGAACTCAATAGTGTGGAAAGTGGATCCTCCTAAAGCGCCATTCGGCCATCCTGCTGGCCCTTCTGAAGTTTCCGTAGAACTCAATAGTGTGGAAAGAAGGCTTTCTGGAGTGATGGCCCGCTGTTCTGCCTGTCCTTTGTTTGTGTTTCCGTAGAACTCAATAGTGTGGAAAGACACTAACTTCCTGCTCCTCAAATCCCAATTTTATAAGTTTCCGTAGAACTCAATAGTGTGGAAAGGTCAAGTTGCGGACGATCTTGGCGTGGGCCCTGTCGAGGGCCTCGAAGGTTTCCGTAGAACTCAATAGTGTGGAAAGAGGGATTCTTGATCCATCAAATGTGTCACCAAAATCAGTTTCCGTAGAACTGAATAGTGTGGAAAGATTATCTTCTGTACCAACTGCTCTGCGTTTTCAACACGTTTCCGTAGAACTGAATAGTGTGGAAAGCCGATGCTCTTTATTCCGCTCTCCTTGATTCCCCCTATGGTTTCCGTAGAACTGAATAGTGTGGAAAGTCCATATTTGATCTTGGCGATCCTACTCCTGATATTCGGAGCCATAGTTTCCGTAGAACTGAATAGTGTGGAAAGAAATGATGCATTTTCCTAATTAGCTTTTGATAATTTTCCGTAGTACTTAGTAGTGGGCTGGAGGCTATGAAAAGCCCAATATATATTACCCAGCCCGGGATATTGGAGAGAAAGGCAAATACAGTTTTCTTCGTGAACGAGAACGGAAAGAAAGCTTTGCCAATACAGAACATAAGTGAGATCCACTGCTTCGCTCCCACAACATTAACCAGTGGGGTAATAAAGCTACTTGCAGATAACGACGTTCCCGTGCACTTCTACAATAAGTATGGCTATTACCGAGGCTCCTTCATGCCCGCCGAAGGCCAGATTAGCGGAGCTATAGTGATAGCCCAAGCCTCCCACTACCTCGACAAAGAGAAGAGAGCCTATATAGCCAGGGAGTTCCTGAACGGAATAAAGGCCTCGATGATAAGGCTACTCAAATCCCAGAGCGTGGACCCAATGGACATTGAGGAGATCGAGGTAAGAGGAGAGAGCGCCCAGGAACTCATGGGGATCGAAAGTCAGCTATGGAAAGCATTCTACGAAAACTTTGCTGGAATGCTAAAGTACTTCTCCTTCGATGAGAGGAACAGGAGGCCACCGAGGGATGAGGTAAATGCAATGATAAGTTATGGGAACTCAGTTCTCTACACTGTAACCCTATCCGAAATCAGAAAGACCTACCTCCACCCCGCCATAAGCTTCCTGCACGAACCATTAGAAAGGAGGTACTCCCTATCCCTCGATTTGGCGGACATATTCAAGCCAATAACAGTCTTCAGGGTGATACTAAGGTTAGTGAACCGGAGGAAGATAAAGGAGGAGCACTTCTCAAGGGACGTTGGTGTCCTACTAAACAGAGAGGGCCTAAGGATATTCCTGAAGGAGCTCAATGATGAGCTCGAGAGGAAAGTTATGCACCCAAAGCTCAAGAGAAAGGTCTCAATAAGGTATCTTATTAGGCTTGAAGCTTATTCCCTCGTGAAGCACGTCCTGGGGGATAAGGAGTACAAGGCCCTTAGGGCGTGGTGGTGATGTACGTTATAGTTGTCTACGATGTCTCCGTTGAGAGGGTTAACAGGGTCCACAAGCTCCTAAAGACTTACCTCTTCTGGAGGCAAAACAGCGTATTCGAGGGGGAGTTGAGTAAGGCACAGCTGTACGAGCTCAAGAGAAGGTTAAGCAGGATAGTAAAGGATGAGGATTCGGTCTTAATTTACGAGCTTCCCTACAAGAACTTTAACCTCCACGTTATTGGAACTGATAAAAGCCCCGTGGAGACGATACTATGAGGGTAACTGGGCTTATGATACAGTACTACTTCACGTGCAAGAGGGAGCTCTGGTTCTTTTCGAGGGGCGTAAACTTCGACTTCGAGAACGACGACATGATAATAGGAAAGATAATTCACGAGGAAGCTAGGGAGGGGGACTGGAAGGAGATACTGCTTGAAGACATAAAGATCGACGCCATAAAGAGGAAAGGAGGACTCAGGGTCATAGAGATAAAGAAGAGCTCGAAGCTTGAAGAGCCCGCGAAGTGGCAACTAAAATACTACCTCTACTATCTCAAAAAGGCCGGAATTGAGGCTGTAGGCATTATCTCGTATCCAAAGGAGGGGAGGCAGGAGGAAATAAAGCTAACGAGGGAAGATATTAGGGTTCTTGAGGACGCCATAAAGGAGATAGAAGAGATAATTGCATCGGACAAACCACCAAAGGCAGTTAAAAAGCCTTATTGCAAAAAATGTTCCTACAAAGATTTTTGTTGGGTGTGAGGGATGGATGAGTTAATAGGGATACTGAGGAAGAAGCTTGCAAAGCCAGATAAAACCCTCTATGATCACTCTGAAAGGGCTAAGAGAATTGCCGAAAAACTCCTCGATAGGATAAATTGTGGGGAACTCAAAGATTGCATACTCCAGCACGTCTTCTTGCACGACATAGGGAAGATAGATGACAGATTCCAGGAGAAGTTAAAGAGAGGTGGAAGGGCCCCTCCTCACGCTTATTTGGGAATCGAGCTCGCTTCAAGGTTCATCGACTGCGAGAGCCCATATAAGGAGATAGCCCTCCTCTCGATATTAACCCACCACAGCGACTTCCACGTCAACCTCTACCAGGATGAGATAGAGAGAGATGAGAAGCTGATAGTTAACGGCAAGGTAATCTCAAAGCCGGCAGAAACTGTACTCTGGCTAAGGGATGAAGTCTTTCCAGATTTTTTCGAGTTTGGAACTAATGAGTACTCTCCAGAGGAGCTCAGGAACCTCTACTCTCTATTTAACGGGGTTTTAAGGTTAGCAGATTGGCTCGAAAGTGCATCGCTAAGCCCGGAGATGTACCACACGAATAAGGAATTCGTACATGAGAGGGTTCTGGAATACCTCAGGAGGAGGGGCTTCAAACCTAGGGGTTATCAACTCCTAGTCATCGGAAAAGGCCCCGGCTATTTCCTCCTCCCAACGGGAGACGGAAAGACTGAAACTAGCCTATTAGCGACCCCAGAGTCAGTGAAAGTAGTCTACACCCTCCCGACAATAACCACCGTGGAGGGAATCAGGAGAAGGCTTGAGGAGATGTTCGGAAAGGAGAAGGTATCTTTTGGACATAGTATGCTCTTCTACTCCCTCTACAGAGAGGGAAGGCTCGATGAGAGGCTAATAAACAGGTACGCCATGAAGAAGATCCACGTCTCAACCATTGACCAAGTGCTTTTGGCTTTCCTCAACTACTTCAGATTTCCACTGAGGGAATTCTCCCTGAGGAGGGCCCACCTGATAATTGATGAGATACATTCCTACTCACCGTTCACGATGAGCCTGATCCTTGAAGGTATTGAGTTTGCAATGAAGTTCCTGGGGACTAGGGTAACCTTAATGTCGGCAACGATGCCCTCGCTCCTCCAAGAAAAGCTCAAGGAAATCGGATTAAAAGAGTTAATCCCCTTTGAAGAGGTCAGGGAGAGGTACGCAAGTAGGAAGAGGGTTACCGTGAAGTTTCACGACTACGGAATAATGGATGCAATAGATGAAATCGTTAATGCAAAGGGAAAAGTCCTAGTGGTAGTTAATACCGTTACTAAGGCCCGAGAATTGTACGAGGCCCTGAGGGAGCACAGGGATGACGTTTACCTCTTCCACTCGAGGTTCACGGTCAGGGACAAGCAGGAGAAGATGAGGCTTGTTGAGGAGATAAGGTCCGGAATTCTAGTTGCAACTCAGGTGGTGGAGGTTTCGCTGGACATAGACTACGACGTAATGTTCACCGAGGTTTCGCCCGTAGATTCCCTGATACAGAGGTTTGGGAGGGTGAACAGGAGAGGGTTAAGGAATGGCATTGTACACCTCTACACGCCCGAGAGGTATTTACCCTACACCAAGAGGGCAATTTCCATCTCCCTGACATTAATTGGTGAGTTAGAGAGCGCAAAAAGTGAACTAGACTTCCTAGCAGTTAATGACCGCTATTACGAGGAGCTCTGGGACGAGTATGAGAGGGCATTTAAAGAGGAGTGGCTCCACAAACACGGGCTGAGAACGATCCACAGGTTTAAAGCTGGAGAGAAGTGGCTATCGACGAGGGACACCTTTATATCCCTACCAGCGGTTCCCAGGAACTTCTGGGATAAAGTTGTAGAGTTCGCGGAAAACTGGGGTAAGATGAGTGACGAGGAAAAGCTAGAGGCCACAGTTTACGTTATAGAGAACACCGTGAACGTCCCCATATGGATACTCGAAAAGGCAAAGATAATCGACGAGAAAGTCTATTCAATCTTCGGTGTTTTCGGGATAGACATTGAGTACTCCTCCGAGTTAGGCTTAATTGAGGGCAGGGAGATAATATTCTAGGGGATCAAGATGAAGGTTTATGTGACCTCTGTTGGAACTTCACCCGAGGCGGTCTTTAACCCCCTATGGTTCCTAGTTGAAGTTTATTCCTGGGTTCCCGACAAGATTTACCTGTTTTGGAATGACGAAGTCACTGATGTGCTAAACAAAGTCACAGAACTAATCGAGAGACTAAAGAAGGCCTACAACGTTGACATAGAAATTATCGCGGATGAATCAATGAAGTTCTCTGAAGAAAACCCAATAGAGTTCAGGGATAAGGTTTCATCGCTTCTGCAGTCGCTGAGAAGAGAAGAGGTCATAGTGGATATAACCCCAGGAAGGAAATTCATGAGCGCGCTAATGCTAGGTGCTGGGATGATAAATAACGTTGAAGAGATAGTCTACCTGCACCTCCAAGACTTCAGGAGGTACATGGGCAGGCTACTCTTTGAAATACCAATGGTAGAGCAACAGCTCTTCTTCAAGGAGCATCTAACGGGAAAAAGAGGTAACGTTAAGTTCCCAGGAAGGAAGAAGGATGAGCCCCAGGAAGTCAAAATAAGGAGAGAAGACCTGATGGCCGTGATAAACTCTATGTACATAGATGGTGAGGACGTCTTCACGGTGAAAGTTGGGAACGCATTAGTTGGCAGAGTAAGGCTCGATAAGAAAGTTGAATTCACGGTTCCCTCGTTCATAGACTTAAATGATGATGTTCATGGGAATTACAACCTCGTCAAGGAGGCCCTAATAGCCGGGGGCCTGGCAAAGTTCAGAAACTGGGATGAATTAATAAGCCTCATAAGGACTTTGAGAGCCTCAAAAAGGCCCATATACATCGGTTTCGATACGAATGCCCTGTACTTCATGGTTCCCTCAAAGATTCTGGAGGATCCAAGGTTCAGGGAAAGGGGCAACCTGATAGTGGACTTCGTATACTCCGACGAGGTTGCCGAGGAAGTTGGGAAAAAGCTCAACCAGAAGCTCCCCTATGGAAGGGAGTACGGAGAGTTCTCGAACCAGCCAACTCCAAAAGCGAGGCTTGCCATGCTGGGAAGCATTGAGCTGGAAAAGATAAAGATGCTCGGTGCCGAGAGAACGAAATCTAAGGAGATTGCAGAGGGGGATACGAAAATAGCCCTGGACTACAAGGTGTTCGCTGAAGAAAAGGATGCAAACGTTATAGTTGTAACAACAGATGACACGGCGTATTCTGAAATGGAGGCGTACTCCGGAACTGGACTAATTCCATTTAAGCTTGAGTGGGAGTTTTCCTTCGGATCAACGTTAGAGGGGACGTGGGAGGAACTCAGGGACAGCATATACACACTAGCCGTCCTTTTAGGTGAGCTAAAGGTTGGGAAATACTCAATCCTGGGGATCTGGAGAGGCAAGAACCACAGGGACTGGAGAGACGAAACTGTTAAGGTCAGGAACTTTGAATACTCGAGGATACTCACCATGCTAAAATGACGCTACTTCATCCGATAGGCCTCAACTCTTACATCTCCAACCTTCCATTCGAACCTTTCCCCTTCTCTCATCCTCACGTAGAACCTCTTCCACGGCCTGACAAGCTCGAAGGTGTCAAGATCCCTGGGGGTCAGGGTGAAGATGTTCCGTGAGGCTATCATTATCAGCTTTTCTTTAGCCCTGCTCGCGGCAACGTTGAGCCTGTTTGGATCGTAGAGAAAGTCCATGACCTTCGAGAGGTAAGCCGGATCGCTCGAGGTCATTGAGACTATTATAACATCCTTCTCCCCGCCCTGGAACCTCTCAACCGTATCAACCTGCACGTCAATCCTAGACCTTATCAGCCTCTTCTGGGCCCTGTAGGGAACGACGACCCCAACACCAACATTCTCTAAGGCATTGACTATTCTCTCGACTAGAGAGGCCTCGAGCTCGTTGACCTTCGTAGATTCTCCCTCTTCGTGGACAATCAACACCACCGGGTAGTCAGGATCAAGCACGAAGCCCAGGAACTCATCCTTTCCGGCCCTCCTCAAAGCATCTAAAACCTCTTTCTTGGGCTTCTTTGCACTCCTGAGCTCTATCCCATCGAAGGAGTAGAAGAGCTCGGTGTGCAACCTAGCTAGGGTCTGAGGTAGCCTATAAGTTTCCTTAAGCCTGTACATCGGCAGTAGCTCATCCTTCTTCCCGTTCAGCTTTGGCGGATCCCTGCCTAGAATTCTCCTGAATCTCTTAAGCTCCCTCCCATCTAACTCTCCCCTGAGGAACCTCACGAAGTTTAAGGCCGAGAGGAATGGGAAGTGCCTCTCTATGGTCTTCCTGTCCTCGAGCTCCCACTCATGAACCTGTATTGGCTGCATCTGCCTGTGGTCTCCAACTAGGAGGACTTGACCTCTGGCTTTAGAAGTGGCAAGGAGGAACATGGGAAGATCCATCATGCTGGCCTCGTCCACTACAACCAAATCAACACCCTTAACGTTCTTGAGCAATCTGTGGGCCGTTTGAGGGGTTGCGAAGAGTATCTCGACCTTCCCACCACCGAAGAGGCTCATTTGACCTGACGAAAACTTGATCTCCTTGAACACGTAATCAACTTCCACGCCGAGATCCTTCCTTATGACCTCGATCGCTTCCTCACCAGAAACTCCTCTGAGCAGCCGAACTCTATCCAGTAGGGGAAACTTACCCTTCATATCCTGGATCAGCCTGTAAGTCCTCAGGAGAACCTCGTTCACGGCTCTGTGAGAGAGGCCGGTAACAAGGAAGAGGGCACTTCTTCCCTTCTTGAGTGTGGCGTAGGCCCTAGCGAGTATGGCGGGGGCCAAGGCTCCGGAAGTTTTCCCGGTTCCTGGGGGACCCTGGAGGGTTACCAGCCTATGCCTCACGTCCGAAGCGAAGGCCCTCTGCTCTTCGTTTAAATGCTCAATGCTTGCCAAGAACTCCTCAACGGAGCTTTCATCCCACAGATCAACGGTAACGTCGACTTCAGGGTTGTCCTCGTATAGGTTCCTGAGCAGATCGTAGATCACGTGGTTATCTATGTTTTCGAGGATCTCAAAGGCCCTAGACATGCCTATGTCATCGATTGCTGGATCTAAGACCAGATAGTTACCGGCCCTGACCTTCACGCCGTTGATTACAACCTCACCGTTCATGCACTTATAGCCAAAGTGGGGGAAGGTAAACTTCATCCTCCGAAGTGAGATGAGCTTTATAACAATGCCTCCATGCTTGTGGTCTATTGCCTCAACTATTCCCAGGGGCATCCTCCTTATTATTCTGGCCGGATCATCCTCTCCCAAGCTGTCAAGGGGAGTTACAACCACCCATGAATCTTCATCTATATCGACCAAAACTTCATCAGGTGAGTACCTGGCAAATCCATTCTCTCCGGGAATTACGAGCTGGCCCCATATCCTGCACTCTCTGCCCTTCTCTACCTTAGTCACCTTGACTATGGCCGTCTTCTCCGAGTAAGCTCTAACGTCGAGGGGAAGCCTGTAGTACTTTTCGAGCATTCCCCTTCTCGAGTGGAATTCAAGGAGGAGGTACTCCATTAGAACCTTGGCCAAAGAGCCATCCTCCATGTCGAAGTTCTCCAGCTCGTCCCTCTTAATGGGTTCCTTCTTCACGAATCCATCCTTGTACCTCTCATCTATCCCCTTCTCTATCGTTGCCATGGCCTCAACTACCTGCCCCAGGATGTCGTGAAGGCCCAAGGCTATCTCCTCGCTATTGGAATTGCTCATCTCAACGAGGGCCTTCCAGAACGGCGTGAATGGAAGCTCAGCATCATCCCTATTTATCACGGGATAGAGGGGCTCCTCGAGCGGGTTATGTCGGGTAACGCTCTCCAGCTTTCCCAGGAAGAGCCTCCCATTGCTCTTCCACGCCAATACCTTAAAAATGTCCTCAAAGAGCCTGTTACTCCTCCATCTGTAGCCGAACTGTATTGATACCGGAATTATTCCGAGGCCCTGGGCGAAGGGGAGGGCATGCCTCTCTATGAGCTCATCTGTTAGAATAGAAAAGCCCTCCCAGTCTATGGCCCTCCTCAAGCTCAGGATTGCCCTTATGGGCTTGCTCCACCAGAGATTGTAATGCCTCCTGAGTGCATCAACTAGGCTCTCCCTCTGACCCCTCGTGTAGAAGTAGAGGTGTAGGTATATATCCTCGCTGGGAGAAAGATCCTTTATTGTGTTTATTAAATCCTTGAAGAACCTTTCCAGCATCTTTGCTTCCTCTTCGAGACCTGTCTGAACCTCAATAGGTGCCTCCTCCACGATCTCAGATATTATCCTCTCCTCTTTAAGACCCTTAATCCCTCTAGGACCCTTAACAAGGGCCGAAATTCCAATGAGAGTTTCAGTTATAGGACTTTTCTGGACGTATATGAAGACCTTAACCAGGTCTTTGTAGTACTCTCCCCTCTCTTTGGGAAGGTTGTAGCCCGAGCCTGGGATATACAGTCTTTCAACCCTTCCGCCCCTCTCCATGAGAACAGCCTGAGCTATCCTTGAGAGCCTGACGATGTTAAGGCCCGTCCTCCTCGCTATCTCCTTAACTGCATCCCTGTTCCTCACCTCGGGCTCCCTAAAATCGACGGGACTGTTTGAGGGGAAGGAGAAGAGGTTAGCTAAGTCCTGAATGTCCCTAACACCGTTCTCAACGAGCACTCTCTTCTCCCCTGGGGCCACGCCCAGTAGCCCAAGATCCCCGGTGCTTAAAGCTTGAGAAAGGCAGAGGGCTTCAAACTGGCATGTGGTGCATCTAACGGTTATCCACGGCTCAACTTCCCTGAAGTCCCTCGATAGCGTATCCTCGATCGTGAACACGAACTCAAGGACGTCATCAGGGAACTTGAGAAAGTTGGCAGGCCATGGAGCATTATCCCTTGTAACTACCGAGAGGTTTATCTCTCCATCAATAAGCTTTGAGAGGAGCATTGAATATATGACGGCTTGAACCCTGTGAGGTAGCTTTTCCTCCTTGGTGAACTTCGTTTCAAGGAGGTAATACTTTCTCCCACGCTTAGCGATAAAGTCGGCCCTCCCCTTTATTTTGAACTTCCCTATCTCTCCAGTCAAGGGGGCCTGATAAACTAGAACGTTTTCATGCGACCCCAGGATTTTTAAGAGAGTCTTAACAGCGTCATATTCGCTCTCAAATTCAATTATACCCCCAGGGTTGTGTTTTTCAAACCACTTCTTCGTTACTGTATCCTCCCCTTTCCTAAAGAAGCCATAAATTGCCTCAAACTCACCCTTAAGAGCCCCCAATATCTGGAGCTCGAACTCCTCACCCCACTTAGCCAGCTCCCTATCTTCAGTCTCTTTCTTCCTAATAATTCCCTCGTATTCCCTTAGCTCGCCTTTTTTCCTCTTTTGAAGGAATATCATGAACCTGGGGCAGTGATCAAGCTCGAAGAACCTAGCTATCTCGCTTGGATGAAGCTCTATCATGCTACTAAAAACTCAAGAAGAGAATAAAAGAGTTACTCAAGCCAGATTTCAATCCTCTGCTTGCCCCTTCCAATGCTGGAGCGCTTAAGCTTCTTTATGTGGCCGATTTCCCTGATGTCCTTAACGTGGGTTCCACCGCAGGGGATTACCTCGAAGTCTCTTATCTGCGTGTACCTCGTCTCTCCCTCCCACCAGATCTTCATCTCGCCGCCCTCGTCAACGTACTTGTTGAAGAGCTCAATTATCTTCTCCTTGTACTTGTTGATGTTCTCAGGGTAGGCTATATCGTACCTTCCCTTCTCGACACTCATCCCAGAGCCAACGAGCTCCCACTTTCCATATCCCAATACTTCGTTCAGAACGTGCTCAAGTAGGTGGAGTGCAGAGTGGATCCTCATGAGCTTATAGCGGTAGTCCCAGTCTATCTTGAGCTCAACTTCATCTCCAACCTTGAACTTCTCCGGCTCTTTAACCACGTGCCACACGTTTCCATCTTCGTCCTTGTACACATCTAAAACCTCAACGCCGTTTATAGTCCCCCTATCGTGGGGCTGTCCACCGCCAGTTGGGTAGAATATCGTCTGATCTAAAAGCAGAGCATTGTCCTTTATTTCCAAAACTTTCGCCTTGGCTTCCTTTAAGTATGCATCCTCATAGTAGAGTTTCCTCGTCATGGTATCACCTAGCCCGAATATCATCAGAAACCTTTTAATTACTTTAGCCAAGCTAGGAAGGGATGAGGAGGATCCTGGGATTCTTCGTCTTGGGATTCCTCACCATAACTGGCTTCCAGATAATATCCCAAATTAGTGATGGAAAGATACACCTAGAAGGATACCTAAAAGAGCCATTTGTGGTTATAATGCTCCTGCTTTTCATTGCCTTTTCATGGTGGGACTACTTCATTTTCGAAATTCTCTCGACAAGGCTTACCGGACTCATGCTGGCGTTCATATTCGGAACCATAGAAGGACTCTTTAATGCAATTCCATTCTTAACGGTTTTCTGGATCTTCACTACCCTCCTGCTGTTTGGAAAAGAAAGAGAGGCTTACTATCTAACACTCCTTGGAATTCCAGTAGCATTCTTTAATTCCTATATGCATCCGGATGCGGCAGCCTTCATTTGGGGAGTTTTTGGTTTAATGATCGGATATACGGAGAACGCGATAATAGAGGAAATGGCCGAGGGGGACATTGACCTGGCAACCTTCTACTTCTTCACATTGGGGCCTCTGGGCTTCATTCCTTACTCCTTTCAAGAGGGCCTCGGAAATCTTTTGTACGCAAAGAGGGAGAACGAGAAGATATACTATCCAGTCGCACCGTCCTTATACACGGCGTTTATCCTCCCGTTTTACTTAGTTATCACTCATTACAAAGAGCTACCCGTTTGGATGACTGGTATCATTGGATCACCGAACTTCTGGGGTAGGGCTATGCTGTTGGCCTTTGCGGCGATATTTTTCGGCATAGTCTTCTCTCCAGAAGGCATGCTGAAGTTCGTCCACTACCTAACACTAATCCTCATAGGTGAGGGACTAGCATACAAGCACCTGCACAACGTCCTCTCTGAAAACAAGCTGATAATAGCACTAATTGCTGTCTTTATGATCCTCACCTTCATCGAACTTATCTTCCTCAGCGGAAAACTGCACTACCACGGCTACAGCACCGTTAATCCATACATTCTCAGGTGGGTTTCCCTAGGTCTTGCAATCTGGGGATTGGTCCAGCTCTTCCCATACTTTCAAGGGATTGCATCTCCAGACATCCTTAAGAATGCGGGTATACTAGAGGCATTTTTCCTTACGCTCTACCTTATCTTACTTAAAAGGGACTACGGAGGTCTATCGGCGTATGATGTCGTCAATGGGATCTTAGGAACAGCCCTCCTCTCCCTCACGCTTGCGTACTTCTACCCGTCCTTAAGGACTCTCATATAACCTCTCAAAGTACTCCCTAAACTCCCTAACTAGGTCTTCAAAGTCGAATAAGGTTAGCTCTATGAGCTCTATGCACTCTGTTTTGTACTCTTTCTCACAATTTTGAAGCAGGTATTCGGCCCTCGCATCACCTTTTATGGCTTCGAGTATCATTGCAACACTTATTACCGCAGTTCCGCTTGTAATGTCAAAAATGACTTCACTCCCTTCCCTTTCAAGGAGATCCGAGAGTCCTGTAGATACCGAGTTCTTAACTTCCTTTATATCTTGGCCACTACCGATCCTTATGAAGTGAACGTGAACTTCCCTACCTTCACCAATGACCACCTCCCCTCTCCCAGGAAACAGCTCTCCAAAGTTTATGACGAACTTTAAGCTAAGACATTTAGACGTCATTGAGAAAAACCTCTCAATGTATTCTCTCCGTTCAATTTCACCAGCAACTCTATCGGAGACTAAAAGGAAAACTTCCTCAAGCCTGTCTTTGTGGTAGGCTAAGGCCACATAGAGTGGAATTATGTTTAGGGGCCTATTTCCCTCATAAACTGCCCCCCGAAGGAAGTCCTCACACTTAGCTCTCTCAAACACACTATCATCCCCCCAGTTTGGGATGCTCAGGGAGGCAACAAGGTACTTGGCCCTCGCAGGGAGTTGAGTACTCTTCCTAGGGACTCCAAAGACCCAAGCACTCAGGAATACCAGGCCAAAAGTGTACATCAGAGTAGAAACCGCGAATACTATATCTCCCTCCTCCAAACCATCTGGAAGCCATGCGGTGAGGGTCATGGCGAACAGAATAAAGAGGGAGATACCATAGAGCGTCAACACATCTCCAACCAGAAACTTTGGTATGAACAGCCTCAAGAACGTGAGAAGACTATCGGATCTTTCTCCTCGAATTTTCCACCCCGCATGCATTGCAAGTACTATAGACATGAGAAGGAAGGCAACTGCCCCAAACTCAAATGCTCGCTTACTCCAAGCTAGGAGAAATGCTACAGAGAAGGAAGCCAAGATGCCAATGGCCCTTCTCTCTGAGCTCTTAAGCTTCACGCTAGACAATCACAACGGGAAACATATAACCCTTTCCACCCTATATCTATACTAGGTGGTATTATGGACATGAGAGCTCCCGTCAAGGTGTACATGACCAAAAAGCTTCTCGGCGTTAAGCCAGATACAACGGTTCAAGAAGCATCAAAGATGATGATGGAGTTCGAAGTTGGCTCTCTAGTTGTCATAGATGACGAGGGCAAAGTAGTGGGGTTCTTCACGAAGAGCGATATCCTGAGAAGAGTTATAGTTCCTGGGCTACCCTATACAACCCCAGTAAAGGAGATAATGACCAAAAATCTCATCACGGTCGATGCAAACACCCCCCTGGGAGAAGTCCTGAAGAAGATGGCAGAGCACAGAATAAAGCACATTCTCATAGAAGAGGAGGGCAAGATAGTGGGAATATTCACCCTGAGCGATCTCTTAGAGGCAAGCAGGAGAAGGCTGGAAACAGCAATTTCAACGGAGTGAGGGGAGATGCTCATAGCCCACATAAGCGACACCCACATAACGAATGAAGTTGCGTTCAAGTCCTATGCCTTCGACTTGATAGCGAACGAGATAAACACGAGACCATTCGACCTCGTCATTCACACAGGTGACGTCACCAACAACGGGCTGAGGGAAGAGTACGAGCACGCAAGCTACCTAATAAGGAAGATAGAGAAACCCCTAATAGTCGTCCCAGGAAACCACGATGCCAGAAACGTTGGGTATGAGCTCTTTGAGAGGTACATCGGGCCCCTGTTTGGCGTTCACGAGTTTGAGGACGGAGTTGTAATATGGGTAGACTCCACGATACCAGACCTAAGCGACGGGAGGATAGGAGGGTACAAGTACAAGTGGCTCAAGGCAAAACTTGAGGAGTACAGTCACAAGAGGATAAAGATAGTCGCGGCCCACCATCATTTAGTTCCTCTTCCTGATACCGGGAGGGAGAGGAACGTTCTATTTAACGCCGGAGATATCCTCGACCTGCTCCTGAGCCACGAAGTAACCCTGTACATGTGCGGCCACAAGCATGTCCCCAACGTGTACCGAGTAGAGGATCTCGTAGTAGATAATGCGGGATGTACATCATGCAGGAAGACGAGAAAGGGAGATGTAAACAGCTACAACATAGTAAAGATAACCAAGGACGGCGTTAAAGTTACGATAAGGAGGGTTACGGGGGAGGAACAAGAGAAAGAGCATAGGCCAATAAAGCCCAAGATATTCATCCCAAAGGGAAAGAGACTCCTGAGAATAGTTCAAGTTGCGGAAAGCAATGTCTCGGACAGGAGGTACTTCAGAAAGAAAGTCCTTGAGAATGCAATTAAGGCCATAAACGAGAGATACAAGCCGGACATAGTAATTCACTGCGGTGACGTTGTAGAAAAGGGCATAGAAAGGTTCTACGAGATGGCAATGGAGTTCTACGAGAAAGTCAAGGCTGAGAAGCTAATAGTTCCTGGGCATAACGACATAACTTACCTTGGCTACGACCTCTTCAAGGAGTACTTCGGGGAGACCGAAGTAATTGAGAAAGGCGATTTCGTCTTCATTCCAATCCTCTCGGCCCAGTACGAAACTCAGATAGGAGTCGTTGGGAGGATAGGGCAGAAAATCCTCAAAGGATTATTAGAAGACTTCAGGGAGAAGTTCAGGGTTGTAGTAATGCACCACAATCTAGTCCCAGTTCCGAGGGCTAGAGAGCTCGGTTATTTAGAGGATGCAGGAAATGTCCTCAAGATCATCACCGATCAAGAGGCTGAACTAACGCTGACTGGACACGGAGGCAATGCTCATGCAGTTAAGGTTGAAAAAACGCCAATAATAAACGCTGGAAGCATAAGCTGGGAGCTCCACAGGGATCCCTTTGGAAACAGCTTCAATTTAATTGATGTATATAAAGACATGGTCATAGCTTTTGAAGTTCAGGCAACATGGGGAAGCAGAAAGCTCCTTGGTATGTGGAAGATCAAGGGGGAGGTTCCTTGGCTATAAAACGAGCCTTATCTTCACACCTTTCTCTTCCTCAATTCCCCTCAACAGGGATACAGCTTTTTCATATTTTATGCCAAAAACCCTTATCTTATTAATAGCGACTTCAATAGCCCTTCTGTCCTCCTCGGGGCTTTTGTCGAGGAAGTACCTCAAAACCGCAACTAAAGCATCTTTAAGCTCCCTCCCCTCAACGGGAATGAACTTCCATCCACCATCAAATACGTAAACACCAAGAATTCTGTCGGAAGGACCAACGTCCTCAACGCCAACCACATAACCCCTCAGCGGAAGTGAGAGAATGTACTCGGCCAACTTGACCTCAGAAGCTCCAAGCTTTACCAAATCCTTAGCAGAATTCTCAAGCAACTCCAAGCTCTTATAAAATCTGATTGCACTCTCAATAACATCCTTAGACAGCCCAATGAATTTCAAGCTTAACCTTTCGATTGGCTCCGAAAGTACATCTATGCTCCCTACGACTCTCTCCGTGACATCCCTTCCAGGTTCAAAGGCATTCACAACAAGCCATCTCGCTCCGTTTGTAACTATTCCAACCTCAACCCCCATGTCAAAGCAGTACTTGGCCAGCTGAGGGACTGCCTTTGAAATGTTAATATTTAGGTTTTTGGCCTCGAGGAAGGCAACTACCCTACCGCCCTTCACCAGCGCGTAATCAGCTCTTCCTTCACCCGTCTTCTCTTCGGGCCTGACCTCAGAGGGATCATCGATTTTCCAACCGAGCTCCTCAAGTAGGGGGAGAATTAAATGTTGCTTAACCGCCTCCTCATTTCTAAGGTAAACTTCCCTATGACCAATGATCTTTCTCCTAACTTCCCTAATTATCTCTCGCATACGACAGGTATATACGGGACTACAAATATTATATTGTCGGTGATAAGAGTGTGCCGAATTCTTCTAGCTGCAGGAGAGGGGTACAGAATGAGACCCCTCGTCGAGGCCCTCATAAAGGCCTCAGAAAATGACCCATACAAGGCGGCGAGAGGAAGAGGAAACCAGCACAGAGATGGATGGGGATACGTTCTCATAACAAAAGAGAAAATCGAGTATTACAGATCACCAAAGCCGATTTTTGAGGACGAAAAAGCCACACAACTGATGGATAAGTTAAGAGGGTTCGGTGTTCTACTACTCCACTCAAGGGCAGCAAGTCAAGGCGGAGTGAACCTATTTAACACTCAACCTTTTGCCTACGGAAGCCCTCACGGTTACCAGCTATTCTTCATGCACAATGGAGATCTAATAAAAGATCTCCTCCTCGAGGGCCTGAGGCTACCCAAGGAAAGGTTTGAAAAAGCATCAGATTCGTATCTAGCAGGAATGTACGTCTCCTTATTCCTAAAGGATACCGACGACAATAGCATAGTTGAGAGGATGGCCCTTCTCAAGGGAGTAGTTAGGACATCCCTAAACACCGGCGGGATAATCCTAGAGCCCGAGAATATCAAACTCTTTGGAACTGCATACATGAGAGAGGAGTTCCTTGAGAAGGAAGCAGAAAAAAACTACATGAGACTGCTCTCATTTTACAGTGCCGATTTATTTGCAATGATGTCCTCGACACTCGAGTTGTACACGTTCCTACCGCTGGATGATGTAGAAAACTCAACGATATACGTGATCGACGTCGATATGGAAAAGGAAACGTTTAAACCTAAACCCTATCCCCTCGAAGTATCTCAGGGGCAGTAGTGCCCAGAGTTAGATCCTCTATTTCCGGATTCGCAGATTTAACAACGTGAAGAAGTAACCTCTTGCCAATCCGCCTCCAGTCTATTATGGAAGTTGCGATTTCATTCCAAAGCTCCATAGCCCCAAGACCTGTCTTATCTATGAACTCTTTGTTAACGAAGTAGAAGGTAACTCTCCCCTTCTCCCCTATGAGGGAGGAGAGGTTACCAACAAGGTTAAACAGTTCTTCCCTAGTCAGCATACTTGCCAACTTGTGGAGACCAAGAACAACGCTGAAAACGTTCTCCCCAACAAGCTTTGAGTAGCTTCCCATATCAAGAGCGTACTTATCAGCCTCCATCTTCTCCAGAATCTCACCAACACTCCTAAAGCCTCCTATCTTGATGACTTTAAGGTTATCACACACGTTTAATTGGAGGAGGGAGAGCCTCTTGCAGTATTCAGACAGCGTATCCATTATGTCGCTTACAATAACTTCTCTGCCAGCGGTCACAATAAGATAGAAGAGCAGCTCAGGAGATGAGTCGGGAGTATATCTGACCAACACGTTTTCGCCGGGGCGGAACGATGTTATAATATCCCTTATCCTCATACCCCACCCCATGACAATGTAACAAGTTCGAATATTTAACCTTCACTTAATTCTAAACTTCATCCTTGAGAGGAACAAGTAAGCGTCCTTCCGTAAGCTTCTTGGAACATAATCAACCAATATATCGGCCTCCTGCACGGCCTTTTTAACCTGCTTTCCAGCAGAAAACATTCCGCTCTTTAGTATCTTCTCGAGAACATCTACTATCCAGCCCTCAGTAGGTTTCTCGGAGTACAGATCCTTTCCCTCGATCCAAACCCTCTCGTTCCTCGCATAGAACCTCAAGCCATGTGACGAAAAGTAGAGGGGACCTCGCTTTATCGAAACTATTGGCCTCTCAAGTCTATCGACCTCGAGAAAGATGAAATTCCTCCCATAGTCAATGCCTAAAACCTTAAAGCCCTCCAGCTCGAGCTGCCTAGCTAGGCCCTTAGCCGTCTTCTCAACCTGTGGTAACAAGAGGTCATCAACTATATCGGGTGGATTAAACAGGAGCGTGAGAAGATGAGTCCCCTTTCTCTTGAGTTCATTCAAGTAGTTCCCAGGGGTGACCCTAGGGAAGAAGAACTCTTGGGAAGGATTCTCTAAGAACTTCTTAGCGTTGAAGTAGAAGAGACCATAGCGCTCCCAGCTTAAGTTAGCCGCAACGTTCCTCCTGGGGTCTACAGGATCTATAACTACCAATGGTTTATCCTCCTCTATCTCCCTCTTCACAGTCTTCATTGCAATCTCGGGTTCTCTCTTAAGCCAGTTCCCAGGATCGATAACCTTCTGCCTGAGCATAAAGTCGTGCTTTTCAAGAACCTCAAGGAAGGAGCCAAACTTTATAACGAGTATCTCCGCGAGGTAACCTGAGAATCCTCTAACATAAATCTCGCTTCCGTAAGCGTTTATCCCCTTCAAGAATTTCTTAAAGAGCCTAACCTCATCGTTCCTTCCGCTGAGGTTCTCAAGAACCCACCTCGTGTGGAGTATAGACCTGTCAACTGCAGTTTTTACGTCCCTCCAATCCCTAACGTCATAGCAAGGGACGAGATCAACTTGAAAACCCTTATAGTAGGCCCTAACGTAAGGATGCTCAGCATATGCCACTTCATAACGGTCGAGATCTTCGGCAATTCTCTTTGCCAGCTCAAGCCCCTTCTCCCTGAGCACCTCAAGGGGAGTATCTAAGGGAAAGGCCAAAAACAAGTCTATGTCATGGTCACCCCTTAGAAACGTGTCCTTCTCAAGGGATCCAACGAAGTAAGGCTTAACCTCAAGACCAAGCTCTTCTGAGGAGGACTTAACCAGCTCAAGAAGATACAATCTAACCTCATTTAGCTCTCTATAATCCTCTTCCCTGGGCTTTATCCTCTCAAGAACTTGAGATAAAAGCTCCATGGATATCACTCCGAGAGCTCGAACCTTGCCAGGGTTTCATATATCGGCCCCTTAGGGGTTAGAGTACTCTTCTTCAGCTCTATCGCCTCAACTCTAAACGTTCCAAAGTCCTCGTTGGCCAATTCCTTGAGCTTCATCGCCAAGCCAAGCTTATCCTTAACGAACTTAACCCTACCGATTGTAACGTGGGCAACGAACTCCTTGTCCTTCTTGAAGCCTAGCTTTGAGAGTTCCCTTTCTATATCCTGGGCTATGGCCTTTATCCCCTCGTCGTTCTCAACCCCAGCCCATATGACCCTAACGTAGTTTGGGTTCGGGAAGACCCCTATACCTTTAACCCTCACTTCATGCTTCCTATGCCTCTTAGCTATCTCCGCGAGAACTTTCTTTATTTCTTCGGCCTGCTCCTGCGTAATCTCGCCAAGAAACTTCAATGTTATGTGAAGGTTTTCCCTCTCAACGAACTTTATCTTCGCCTCTTTAGTTCCTATGAAGTCTTGAGCTTTAACTATGGCATCCCTAACCTCCTCGCTGACGTCTATGGCTATAAACGCCCTCATGATACCACCGAGAGAAAGTTAGAGGAAAAGGTTAAAGAGATTTTGGGAGAGCTATTAAAGGATGATGAAGGATCCAGCTCTGAGCGGTGATGAGGCCTGCGATGACTGACGGTGATTAAATGGAGTTCTATAACAGAGAGAAGGAAATTGAAGGAATTAAGAAGCAGGAAGATAATAAACAAAGAATAAGAATGAACCAACGCTAATTACATTGGCCAATAAACAGCGGGAAAACGGCCTTAATAAAGAAGATAATCGAAGATCTCCCGAAGGATTACGTGACATTCTACATCAACCTCAGGGAGAGAATGATAAAGGTATTCAAGAACTCTTCGAGACCTTTGACGTTAAAGTTCTTGACCTGCTGGAGGAAACCACGAAGTTCATGGGAATTCCAATCTCAAGAAATTTACTTGAGAAGATATTTAGCAGAGATAAGCCCGGAGATGCATTCAAGTACATCGTGACCCTAACAAAAGAGCTCAAGGACAGCGGAAGGACACCAATAATAGTATTGGACGAGCTCCAGAAGATCAAGGATATTAAGATAAACGGTTACCTGCTGTACGAGCTCTTCAATCTCTTCATAAGCCTAACTAAGGAGAACCACTCGGCACACGTATTCGCTATTACCTCGGATTCACTATTTATAGAGAAAGTGTTCAGAGAAACGAAGCTCTATGGGAGGGCAAGATACTTCCTTGTAGACGACTTTGATTATAAAACCACTGAAGGGTTCCTGAGAAAACACGGATTCTCAAGTGAGGAAATTGAGCTAACGCGGAAATACTTCGGAGGTAAACCCGTATTCTTGATTGAGGCTATAAACAACAGGGAGAACTTAAAGGAATTTTGTGAAAGTCAGCTTTCGTTAAGGAAAAGGCAGATAAAGGAGATAATAAAGGAAAGGGACTTCAAAATACTCAGGGAGTTCAAGGATAAAGAGGAGATCATTATTGAAGAACTTGATGAGGAAATAGAGAACCTAGTGGAAAACAACGTCCTGTTCTTCGATCCAGTAAGAGGAGTTCTAAAGCCACAGTCAAGGCTCGATCTACTCGCAATCAGGGAAATAGTTTCCTGACGAGCTCCTCCAATTTCTCCTTTGCGTTCCCTATTATGGGCTCGCCGTGAGCTGGATAAAGGTTCTCGAAGTCTATCTCAAGCAATTCCTTGATTCTCTGCCTATTCTCTTCAGGGTTCAAGGAATACATTTGCGGAATCTCCTTTAACCTCCCATTTTCCTCCATCAGAAGATCCCCAGGGAACAAAGACTTTGATTCCAAGTCCAAGAGAACTATGCTACCCTGAGTGTGCCCTGGCATGTGGAATATCTTTAACCCGTCAATGACTTCCCCACCTTTAACTTTCACATCCACCTCTCCGATCCTGGGAGCATCCAACTCGTGAGCAACAACCTTAATCCCTGGGAACTTCTCTCTCAGGCACCTCAGGGAGCCCGTGTGATCAAAGTGGTGGTGAGTCAGAAATACAGTTGTCAGAGGTTTATCGAGCTCCTTAACTTTCTCAATGATCTTTTCACAGGTCTCCTCAAGGCCAGCATCCACGAGGATTAGGTGATCCTCCCTCTCGATTATATACACGTTAACGAACCTGTCGAATATCCTGTGGATCATCTCCTCCACCTCAATATCAATATCAATACAACAACCCCTATAACCCCAGCGGCCCACCACGGGAAGCACTTCAATTCAGATTTAGAAACTGTGAAATTGGTAGGAATCTCCTCATAATTGAGGGTGAAGCCCGTGACGTTCTCGGGAGTTATAACCTCGCCGTCCAATCTTATCACGAAGCTTGTAGATTCCGTATTCACGATGCATGTATCTTGGCACTCCAGACCCGTAACGTTGAGCGTCCAGAAAACATCCTCTCCAGACAAGCCCGCCGTGTAGTATTTTGCCCAGGATACTTTTCCATCCCTGAGTACTCTGGTCACAAAGTAGTAACCTATCCAAGGAGCATCACTGCCTCCTCCAGCAATCCCGGCCACTATCACCGAGTCCTTTACGAATACTACTGCCTCTGGAACCATATAGTATTCTGAGGCGATGACCTTTTGCACAACCAAATTCCCGTCCCTGTCCAAAACTGCCACCCAAAGCGAGTCCTTAGGGTGAGCAGGCATCTTCGCGGAGCCAATAACCAAAATATTCGAGCCAAAGTCGTGGTAATCGATGACGTTGACGCAGAACCACGGAGAAGTTGAATTAAAGGTGACAACCCAGGAGCACTCCTTCACTACCTCATTCCCGGCAACCACCCAAGGAAGGATTAATAGCATTACAAATAGTGATATCCACTTCATGATGGTTTAGAGTGTAGTTAAAAATATATAAAGCTACTCTTTGGTAACGACTGGAAATTCCTCCCATGGAAAGACTATCCACTTGTCAGTCCTGAAGACATAATAGTCCGGAACTACGGAAGTCCAAGGCTTCATTGCCAAGCAGGCGACCTTTATCTCCTTCGCACCAAGCCTCTTTACTTCCTCTATCACTACCTCCAAGGTTTTTCCAGTATCGCTGACATCATCCACTATCACAACCTTCTTGTCCTTAAGATCTCCATGTATCGGGATTGTAATCACAGGCTTCTCTGCCCTCTCATCTATCCCCTTGTAGAACTTAACGTCGATTACCTTGAGCGGAAGATCGCCAAGGATGTGGCTCAACCTAACGGCTGGAATTAACCCTCCCCTTGCGACGCCAACGATTACGTCTGGCTTGTACTCCCTCAGCTTATCGGCTAGAGCGAATATCGCCCTGTCAACTTGCCACCAAGTTAGATAGACCTTGTCCATTCTTTCACCCCCTTTGCTCTCCAGTTAACACCTGAATTTAAAAATCCACCGAAAAGCTGAGGCATGTTTGTCAGGATATTGCAATATTGTGTAAAGCAACAGTTGACAATATTTATAAAGATATGTAAAGTACAAGTTAACATGATTGGACTACTTGAAGATCAGAATCCATGGTGGATACATGAAGAAGATCCAGAATTGAGAGAATTTAAGAAGCTGAGATACAGGATAACGCCAAAATGGATAGAAGAAATCTCCCTCCAGCCATTCTCCCTTAATTTCATCCTAGGACCAAGGAGAGTTGGAAAAACCCTCGGAATGAAGCTATTGATAAAAAACATCTTGGAGCATTCAAAAAACCCATACTCAGTATTCTACTTCGACTGCAGCATTTTAGAGAGTTATAAAGAGCTTGTGAAGGTAATGGAAGCATACTTCAAAATAAGAAGACGCAAAGGAGTGAAGAGTTCGTATATATTCCTTGATGAAGTAACCTTGCTCCCAGACTGGTGGAGGGGAGTTAAGTACCTTATTGACAGGAAAAAATTCATTGATGATGTTCTCACAGTAACTGGATCAATAACCCTCGCCAGGGAAAGGATTATAGGAGCATTTGGAGGTAGAATGGGCAGAGGAAGAATTATAGAGGTTACTCCCCTCTCATTCAGAGAGTACTATCACTTATTCTACCAAGAGTTTGCTCGCTCGAAGGCCAGTGAAGTCTTCGAGAACTACCTAGAAACCGGAGGATACCTGGCCTATCTCAACGGAATGCTCACGACAAAAGACGTAATCTTAACAGTAAAATCAGACATTCTAACCCTTGGAAAGAGCACGAGTATCGCTAGGGATGTAATAGGAGCCATAATTGACGTTGCTCCCGATCCTGTATCCTTCAGAAAGCTCGCTGAAAGGTCAGGCGTATCAGTCCCAACGGTAAGAGAGTACATTGAAGTGTTTGAAGCCCTTCACATTCTCCTCCAAATACCCTTCAGGGACGAAGGGGGAAGAATAATAGAGAGAAAAGACAGAAAGTTCATAATAAGAGATCCTCTAATTGCAAGAGCTTTAGCGAAGTGGGCGGGAAGGGAGATAGGGAAGGACGTGCTGTACGAGTGGATCGTGCAGAAACACTTATACAGGAAATTTGGAGAGGTATTTTACTTCAGAACGGACAGATACGAGATCGACGCTGTTGCTAAGGGCATTAAAATCGAGGTCAAGTCTGGAAGAATAAAGAAGAAGTATCCCAGGGATGTTATGATCATCGGTGGAGAGGAAATTCCAGAGTTCCTCTACAACTTAACATGACCCTTATAAAGGCCCCTTGCATCCTGGGGAAGCAAATTAAGGAACTCATCCTCGCTCTTGAAAGGCCTTTTTGCTAGAATTTTAGCTAGGGTCTTCTTCCCCACCCCAGGAAGCCACTTCAAAACCTTGGAGCTCTCCCTGTTAACGTCAATGGGAACCGGAATGCCGGTAACGCTTCTGAGTCCATGATCGACTATCATTACATCGTAATATTTGTCGAGCTCAAGCCTCTTGGGCACGCCAACTATCAGGGGATAGCTTCCGAACTGCCTGCCAAAGGTTAGTCCATTATCATAAACCTCCATCCTCACGTCCCTCAGAATCGTCCCTACTGGAACTACTCTCTTGAGCATTGGGAGGTCTATCTCATGCCTTATCTTATGCCTGTAGTGCTCTATCAGCTTCTTGTGCTTCTCAGTCTTCACCTTATCCCTCATGTTCCAAAGCGGTGTCCCGGGGAACACAACGACCTGCCTGATGTTTATCCTCCTGAGCATCAAACCGTCATCGAGTATCTTCTTTAAAAACTGGAATGTAAGTTCGTACGTTCTCTTTGTTTCCCCAGGAAGTCCAAAGATTATGTTTATCCCAGGAAGGAGCCAGGGAAGGCCGTTGTAGCCTCTCCTTCCTCCAACCTCGTTTATTATCTTTACGGCCTCGTAGGTTTCCTCTGGGGTAGCGTTGAGGTTGTTCAGCTTGGCCACCTTTGGATCCGCAGTTTCCAATCCAAAGGCAACCACGTTCCCCGGGGTTCCGTACTTAATTATGGCCTTTGCAATCCTCCTGCTCTCTTCTGGGTAGTTAGCGATCACCGCTGGATTTGCATTGTCCACGTGGAGGGTTTTAACGTTTGGCGCAACACTTCTAACTGCTTTAAACAGCTTTTCAACTTCCTCAGGCTTTGGAATCGGAACCCTACCGTTGGGCTCGGCCATGTAGGAGAAGATGCAACTCTGCCTCCCTATCCTGAAGTGCCTTACTTCCAGCCTGTAGAGAGCTTCAACTTCCTGGGCAACGAATTTCTGGGGCCTGTTCTCTACGATAGGATAGCGAACTGGCTCCGTACAGAAGGAACAACCTCCTATACCCATCGCCTTGGGACAGCCACGCTGGGTTTCTATCTCAGCCAATACGAATTCAGGGTAGCCCGGGAACTGCTTGACAACTTCTGCCCCCAGTAAAGCGTAGGGCTGCAACTCCTCATAAGTTCTAAACCTGAATGGGTCAAGATCCCTACCGGAGAAGTAGTCATAGAGGAAGGCCTCAAGGTCGCCGTAGACCACGTAATCAAAAACCTCCTCGGCGAACTTAAGTTCCCTAGTCGTTATCTTAACCCCACCTATCTTTGCCGAACCCATGAAGGCGGGCCCACCCAAGATCTTAACGGCATTAAATCCGCCTATGAACTTTGCAACCTCTTCAACACTCCCAGGAACAGCTGAAAGATACTTTCCCGGAGTGTGAAGGCCACCTATGAAAATTATAACATCGGCCTTCTCAAGTATCTCTCTAGCCTTGGGAAAGTTCGGAGTTTTGTTTCTCGTTCTAATTCCGTCTTCACCCTCGAATGTCGCCCTCAAATCGTCAATCGTGAGGTAGAATACGTTAGCATCTCTCCTAGCCTTCTTTATCGCACCATAGGCGTACCTTGGGTAGAGGCCCATGTAGGGAGGAACGCCAAGCCCCGCGGGTTCATCCGTGTAGCCGTCTATTATTGCAACTATCATCTTAGACGAGAACACAGGAGGGGATAAAAACCTTATCCAACCTCATCCAACGTCCTCCTTATCGCCAAGAGCTCAAGCCTGCCCTGAGACCTCAGGAGCCTTTTTTTCGGATCAAAGAAGAGGATATTGTTCTTAACAGCCCAGAAAACTGCGTCATTTATCTCATTACACTTTACTATCTCCTTGTCGATGAACTCATTGAGAAGCGCCAAAATATCCTTGAACAACTCTGAATTCTTTCTCCTTATCGAGTTGAGAGATAGGACTAACCAGCTCGTCTTGTCCTCGAGGACTTCCTCGCACCATTCCTTAAGCTCTTCCCTGTGCTTTAAAGCCTCGACAAGGTAAACAGGCTTACCCCCAAAGTAGCTCCAGACTAGCTCAGCCTCATCATTAGTGAATCCCTGGGACACGAGGAATTTAGGGCAGTTTCCTTATCGAAATCATCAACTAGAAGGTAGTCCGCCCTCCCTTGAAGCATTGCTTCATTGTAGACTTTCTCTATGAATAGACTATCAGATGTAACAACAAAAACATGGGATAAGTGCTCCTCCTTAGTCAAGTGAACAAAGAAGTTGAACATCTCATAGATCAACGAGCCATTAACCTTTAAGTCCTCAATAACCTGCAACTCATCAACAATCAAAATAGGATTCTTACCCGCCTCCTTAACCTCCTTCATTAAAGTTGCAATATAAGCGAAGGCATTCTTAGGTTTCTTCTCTCTAACTATTTCATTTAGAAGCTCTGCAGGGATAGGAAATCCAAAAGCCTCTTTTCCCGCCGATAATATTAGAGAAACTGCCTCCTTTAATGTTTTCACACTATTCCTGAATTCAAGTGAAAACAATATATCAACGAACTCTTCATAGCTTGTAATAGGAGTTCTCCTGAGGTTAAACTTGAAAAACAACATAATCGTTTGGAAGCCTTTTGATAAATTCATTCATTAATGCGGTCTTTCCAGAATTTATTGGGCCGTAGATAAAGGTTATCATGTTTGATCATAGGAAACCATGATCAACAACTTCCTAAGCTCCCTCTCCCTATCGAAGAACATGCTACCACCTAAGGCCAATTCTGATAAAACGGGTAAAAAGGTTATCCCAGGAGCCAGCTAACGACTTTCAGGCCTTCCAGAGCCTCAGGGGTATAAGGCATCACAACGTGGTGGTTACCTAGGGCTTTCTCCAAGAACTCCCTTCCTATGTCCACCACCAGCTGGGTTCTGCAAAGGCCTTCCTCAAGGAGGCCACTTCTCACTTTTCTCGCAACGAAGTAGGAAAGCTTTGAGTAGTCTAAACTCACCCTGCCTATTATGAGCCTATCGTACTTTATTTCGCACGTCACGGCATAGGGATAACCGCTCTCGAAGTGGGAAACTAAGCTACAGTTCCTGCCCAGGGTAGGTGCTATCGTACAGTGGGCAAGCTTCAGCTCGCCATTTTTCGTGAATCCGCTCGGGTTTGCTATCCATCCGGGACTGTCGGTTAGCTCATAGCTTATCGTAAGCATGAGCAAGCTGTGGAAATCATCCTCGCATGCGGTTGGGATCCCCTCAGCGTTCATCATTGCTACAGCAAGGCAGGGAGTTAGCTTGTACTTAACCACGAGGGGAAAGCAGTCAATTACTATGGCGTTAGCTCCGTACTCGTCCTTTAACTTCTTTAACGCATAATAGATCCTCACAACATCCTTGACCTTCTCCCCCTCAGCGTTTATGAGAACCCTAACCTTGGCAAGAAACTCCTTTATTTCATTCTCACCTGCACTCCACCCAACTTCCCTTATCCTTTCATAACTTACTGCATAGACCTTAGAACCGAAAACCTCCGAGAATACCTTAGCGTTCTCACTTACTTCGCCATCACTCGTTATCTCGAGGATCCTCAGGTTCTTCAGCCTTTTATACGCCTTTAATCCCCTTATTAAACCTCCTAGCTCCTCCGGGGATTCCACATGGTACAGGTAGACACTGTAACCATTGGCCTCAGCCCAAGCCTTAGCGGACAAACCGCTTGGAAGGCTGTTGTGCTTTCCGTGGGTAATTAGAATCGTTGGCTTCCCAGCTTTTATTACCTCCTTAGCTTTTTTGCTGGTTCCTCCAGTCAGCAGGAAAAGCAGTACAATGTCGGCATTATCTACTCCAGAAACATTATTAACATCGCTAAAGCTCACGAGATCCTTAGGAAACTCCCCCTTAAAGCTCTCCATGACCTTCCTGTAGTAGCTTTCACCGTGAAGCTCACTCGCTAAGAATAAGCCAACGATTTTCACATCTACCACCCCCACTATAACTTTTCAAGTGCCCTCCTTATGGCCAAAAGTTCGAGCTTCCCTTGGGGCCTTAAAATTCCCCCCTTAGGATCATCAACTAGGAAGTAGTCCGCCCTCCCTTGAAGCATTGCTTCATTGTAGACTTTCTCTATGAATAGACTATCAGATGTAACAACAAAAACATGGACTAGATGGGTCTCTTTTGTGAGCCTAACGAAGAAGTTAAAGAGCTTATATATCAAGGGCCCATCAACTTTTAGATCCCCTATAACCTGTAGCTCATCTATAACTAAAATGGGTTTTCTCTCTTTATCCCTTAGCTCTCTAAAATAGTCCTCTAAAAACACAAATGGATCCCCATTCTTATTTTCAATCAAGTCTCTGAAGACTTTTTCAGGGATCGGAATGCCTTGGTATGCCAAACCGCTCTTTAAAACGTCCACTAATAACTCCTTTAGAGAGCCTTCTTTGACACTAAACAAAACCTTCATGAAGTCCTCGTAACTGTTAATAAATCTCCCTCTGAGGTTAATATAAAAGATCGCGAATTCTCTTGAAATCCTCTTAGTCAGTTCCATCAGTAAAACGGTTTTCCCAGAATTTATCGGGCCATAGATAGTTATCATGTTTGGTTCATAAGAGATTAAGCTCAGTAAAGCCTTAAGTTCTTCCTTCCTATCAAAGAACATGCCATCCACCAATAACTAATCCAGAGGAATGGATAAAAATATTACTTGAAGAAAGGGAAAGAATTCAGAAGAACTCCTCTTCTTCCTCTTCCTCGAAGAGCTGCCTCCTTGCTGCCTCAAGCATGAGCTTCCTCTCTTCCTGTGCAACTACCTGCCTGATTAGCTGTACTGCATCTGGGTTGGCTGAGATGCTGTCAATGCCAAGCCTAACAAGTATTCTTGCCATCTTTGGATCACTTCCGGCCTGTCCACAGATGCTGGTCTCAACTCCGTACCTCTTACAGACCTTAATGACGTGCTTGATGAGCGTAAGAACTGCTGGGTGGGTCTCATCATAGAGCTTGGCAACCCTCTCGTTGTCCCTGTCAATTGCAAGGGTGTACTGGGTCAGGTCGTTGGTTCCAAAGCTGACGAAGTCGATTCCCTCCTTGATGAGGTCCTCGATGATTATTGCCGCAGCTGGAACCTCGATCATGACACCCCAAGCAACGTCCTTGTGTGGCTCAAGGCCAACCTCTCTAGCGATCTCCTTAGCCTTCCTTATCTGCTCTGGGTGGCTGACGAGTGGTAGCATTACACCGATGTTGTTGTAGCCCTTCTCAACGACCTTCTTAATTGCTGCAAACTCTGCCTTGAGTAGCTCGGGCTGATCAAGCCCTCTCCTGATACCTCTCCATCCAAGCATTGGGTTCCTCTCTTCTGGCTCATCCTCTCCACCGGGCATCTCCCTGAACTCGTTGGTTGGAGCGTCAAGGGTCCTGTACCAGACTGGCCTTGGATAGAACGCTGCTGCAACCTTCTCAATTCCCTCGGCAAGCTTCTCGACGAGCTCGTCAAACTTGCCCTCCTTGATGAACTTAATTGGGTGCTGTCCAATGCTGAGGATCATGTGCTCAGCCCTGAGCAGTCCTACACCATCAGCTCCAGTTGCTGCAGCCCTCTCGGCAACTTCTGGCATTGAAACGTTGACCTTAACGAGCGTTCCGGTGACCAATGGTGCAGCAGCAACTGCTCCAGCTGCTCCAGCCTCAGCCTTAGCCTCCTCCTTCTTCTTGACAAGGCTCTTGACGATTCCCTTGTAAACGAGACCTCTTGTACCGTCAACTGTAACGTACATTCCGGTCTTGAGCTTCTTGGTTGCCTCCTTGGTACCAACTACTGCGGGAATTCCGAGCTCTCTTGAAACTATTGCGGCGTGGCTCGTTCTTCCACCCTCGTCAGTTATGATTGCTGCAGCCCTCTTCATCGCTGGAACCATGTCCGGGTTGGTCATGGTCGTTACGAGGACGTCACCCTCCTTGACCTTGTCGATCTCGCTTGCGTCGAAGATCACTACAACCCTACCGGCACCGATTCCTGGTGAGGCACCGAGACCCTTGAGGATGACCTCTGCCTCCTCAACCTCCTCGGTCTCCTCGGCTGTGGTCTCCTTGAGGGTTGTGATTGGCCTGCTCTGGACAATGTAGAGCTTGCCGTCATCCTTGTCGTAAGCCCACTCGATGTCCTGTGGCCAGCCGTAGTGCTCCTCGATCTTCTGACCCATCTTTGCAACCTCAATGATCTGCTCATCGGTGAGCACCTGCTTCTCAACCCACTCTGGGCCAAGGTACTCGGCGACCTTAACCATCACAGTGCCCTTACCGGTCTCGGGGTTCCTGACGACCATAACCTCCTTCTTTGCGATGACCTTCTCCTTGATCTTCCAGGTGCCCTTCTCGACAATGTACTCATCAGGGGTTACAGCACCGCTAACTACAGCCTCACCAAGACCCCAAGAAGCGTTGATCATTATCTCGTTCCTGTTGTTGGTAACTGGGTTGGCCGTGAACATGACACCGCTCTTCTCACTGTTGACCATCTTCTGAACTACTGCACTAAGGTAAACCTTGCTGTGGTCGAAGCCCTGCTTGGCCCTGTAGAAGGTTGCCCTTGCAGTCCAGAGTGAGGCCCAGCACTTCTTCACCTTGTCGATAACATCATCAGCACCGAGAACGTCAAGGTAGGTCTCCTGCTGACCGGCGAATGAGGCCTCTGGGAGATCCTCAGCGGTAGCTGATGATCTGACAGCAACGTAAACCTCATCCTGACCAAACCTCTGGCTGAGCTCCTTGTAAGCCTGCTTGATCTCATCGGCGATCTCTGGAGGCATGTCAAGGGCCTTTATGAGCTCTCTAATTGCCTCAGTGTTCTCCTGAAGCTGCTTTGAGTCATCAACGTTGGTTCTGCTTATTATGTCCATAATCCACTCCTGGAGAACCCTTGGCTCGTCAGGAGCCTGGGCGAGAACTTCAGCTATAGTTCCCTTGTTTGCCTTTTCACCGAGGATCTTCTTAACGTCTTCCTTAGAAACCTTAACGTTCTCAACGAAGTACTTATACGCCTCAGCTGTAACACAGAATCCTGGCGGAACTGGAATGCCAGCCTTTGTCATTTCACCGAGGTTTGCTCCCTTACCACCGACAAGTGGCACGTCTTCTTTACTGAGCTCCTCAAACCACTTTATGAACTTGTACGCCATTTTCGTTCACCTCCGGCTTAGAATAACCGGGAGTGATAAAGAAGGAACGTATTTAAAATTAACGTGGATTTATTAGAGGGTTAATGTTCAATGTTGTCGAGAAGATTCATTGTGCTCATTTTGAGAGCCACTGACCCTCAATTTGACAAGTGGAAGTTTAAACGTATTATAAATATTATTGCCAGTAATAAATCCAAAGAGAAATATTACCGCAAGCTTTGGAGCATCTAGCCCCAATTCTATTGAAAGTGTCAAAACAGCTAAAACAAAAGAATGAGCCCATGCCAATCTTCTGAGTGTCCTGACGAGAATTCCTAAAACAAAAGCCTCAAAAAGACCAAAAACCCCAAAGTCAGCTACTGCCTCTCCAAAGATAGTGTATGTGTACCTAGTTTTACTCCCATATAAAGCCGCAACTTTATATCCAGGAATAGGCTCGGGAAGTATGAAGAGCTTTCCAAAAGGCATTCCAATTTCATATAATCGTTCGTAAACCTGGTATGTAAAAGCTGGCCTCAAAATAATGTCATGTAAGTTTAGCCCTCTTGCCAGTGAGATTATTAAAACAGCTACTATTGCAATAAAAATCGTTTTCCATGAGATATATTTTCTCCTGTAGATGCATGCCAAGAAAATGAGAGCTATTATACTCCTAAACGTAGAGACTATACCGAGTATCATACCATAAGCCACTAGATAAGGGGAGGGGGTTATTGAAACTGCTAAAGCTGTTGCGTATCCGGAGATAAGATAAAGAACAGCAAGAGGCTTAAATCTAAGTCCAGGGTATAGCAGGGGGATAAATTTGCAAATGAGTAGAACAACAAAAACAGCGACTGAAACTAATATCAAAACATTCCTAATAACAATAGTTCCATTCTTTTTTTTAATCCTAAGATACACCGCCAAAGGAATAGCAGTAATTAGCCATACAGCTAACCACATCCATCCCATAGTGGCTATAATCCCAATAGAGAGGATAAGCCAAGTCCAAGATGGAACCTTGACATTACAGTGAAGACCAATAACGAAGAATGTTATATAAAGAATCGAATAGGTTAGAGGACCAACCTCCAGTTGTGAATCAAAGAAAACTACCTTACCTATAACTGATAATATTATAAATGCGAGCCCAAATCCTACGAATAGCTTCTCTGACATTTCCATTAAATTCCCTCCAGGCAAGTATAATTGTTATAAGGAACATTAGATAAGTAGGCAAGTCTAGTATTCCAGTTTCAACTCCGACTAAGCCATAGGCAAGCGTAACATAATACAAAGCCCGGGAAATTGGAGAAATAAGTTTTTCCGTTATGCCATAGTATAACCCCAACAACAACATTTCTATCCCCGCAAACAGCCCAAAATCTAGGTACATGCCCCCTACCAGTGTTGCGGTAATTGTGACATGGTATATACCTAAGTACCGGGCTATCATGCCCCTGGGACCTATACCACCAACAATGTAGGATGTTACACCAGCCCACTGGAGGTGCCCTTTATAAAATCCCGCTAAGCTCGCCTGCTTAATTATCACATCGAGAACTGACGTGGTCCCCTCGATTCTTATTAGAATATCCATACCCCCTCTTAATACGGAAAGTCCAATAATTGCGAAGGCTCCCACAACGCCAGCAAGTATAGCCCCTCGAACTTTCTTTCCTTCTAGATAAGCCAAGGTAATGGCTATAGCAGAGACAAGAACCGGGGTTCTATACGCATACAGGGAAACTAAAGGAATGTAAAGGTAACCCAACTTTTTTCCTTTAATAGTTAGGTACGTAGATGATGGAAGTCCAAGAAGGTAAGTCAGCATTGTTAGTTTGGGATTAAGATGTGTCCGAACAGAAGGATTCAACAAAGGTACTGACCTCGTTATGAAAACAATCTGGAATAGTATTATAAGGAAAGATAATAATAACGCATATAAAAAGGGTTGTTCCCTAACCTCTATTCTGGTCTTAGGATTACCAAATCTTTGAAATCCGATCTTATACCCCAGGATAAAGAGAATCCCAAAGAATCCAACAACAACTACCGTCTTAACTCTCCCTAGTCCCACACTTACAAACGCCATGAGGAGAATAGGAATAAGAAGGGGGAGACCTCTCATGGAGATCTCACCTCAATAATCTTAAGGGGAAGTGTTCTAGATTCAGAATTAACATAGAGTATACCATAAATAAATATCTCCTTATTTTTCAATTCCTCCTCTAGAAGTTGGACTGGAACGTAATTTGCCGTAATTATCGCAGAGTCACCGTATATGCCATTTATTGTTATTGAGCCATAGCTCATATAATCTGCAAGATACTTAAGTTTTCCAAGTTCTATAATCGAGATGTTCTTTATATATATCCTTCCACTGAACCTAACCGAATATTCTTTGCCAGTAAGAAAATTCCGCAGAATATCTCTACCATATCCCTGAGTGCCAGGAAACTCATAAACATAAACCTTGCCATGGTAAATTACCCTAATAACTTTAGCTTTTATCTCCTCCTTAGTCGCGGAAGGCCCACCGACCGTTACCCTACTTCCATTAACTATTATTGTAATTTCAGAACCTTTAGCTGCAAATGCTTCCCCCTTTACAATTTTTCCATCAACAGTTTCCACTTCGACCGTGACGTTAAACCCCTTAGCCAGAAGATTCATAATCTCATTCGCAGCTTCATATATCTCCCCACCCTGATAATGAACTACACTCTTGGTTATTACAATCCCAATAATCCCCATTAGAATTACGAGCATGAGGGCCAGCTTCACTCTATCCATAACAAACACCAAAGGAAACTTCATAAACCCCTTAAATTACTTTCCGATATGAAGCGTGCCGTGGTTTTATTCTCTGGAGGGCTGGATTCAACGGCCTGCCTATACTGGGCAAAGAGGAATTACGAAGAGGTTATTATGCTCACGGTCAACTATGGAAGTAATGAGGAGAGAGTCACAAATAAAGTGGCAGAATTCTTCTCTAAAGAACTCAACGTTCCGCTGAAAATTATTAGACTAGACTTCCTCGAAGAGTTCTCTAAGCTAGCTGGAACAACGCTAGTGGGAGGAGAAACCCCCAAAGTAACAGCAGAAGAGCTGGAGAACATTGAGAGAGCTAAGGAAACTGCCAAAGCGGTGTGGGTTCCTGCCAGGAATCTTGTTTTGATTTCGGTTGCTGCCTCTCTACTTGATGCAATGGGGGGAGGAGATATAGTCGTGGGCTTCAACGCTGAGGAAGGAGCCACATTCCCGGACAACACCCAAGACTTCGTCGAGAGAATCAACAAGGCACTAGAACTAGCAACCATAAATCCAGTTAGGGTCGTTGCACCCCTCATAAATCTGGATAAGAAGGGGATAGCCAAACTTCTAAAGGAGCTGGATGCCAAATACGAGTACTCAAACTCATGCTACATGCCCCAGGGATTCACGGAGGATGGAAAGCCCATACACTGCGGGCAGTGCGAGAGTTGCGTGAGGAGGCACCGTGGGCTTATAGAGGGAATAGGAGAGGACAGGACAGTCTATCTAGTACCGCCAAAGTTATAAGTTCACGGGGTGAACCTTTCCGTAAATGGGGGGCAATGAGTAAGAAACTTATTATGTTGTTCATCCTTTTGTCCACGATAGTTTTTGTAAGTGGATGCATCGGAGGATCGACTGTCACCAAAACAACTACTGTGACCGTTACCGAGACAGAGACCATAACAATGACCCTAATCGAAAGAGAAGATGTTCCAACGTATTCACAACCACAGCCTTCGAGAACCTATACAACTAGCATCCTCGCGACCTCCACAAGCACAAGTTATGGAGATATTCAGAGTAAAGTTATCCGTGATTATCTCGGTAGAAAAATAGAGCTCAGTCTGGTAGAGTATCTAAGAGGAGAAAGTGCTTATGAAAAAAAATAAAGAGTTTCTGGAACCCAAAACCTGACCCAGGATATGAATATTTGCTCGTAAAAATAAGGATCAAATATATAGATGGAGAAGATAAGCTACCTGTTATGGGGTATGACTTTAGGGCAGGGATAGACAATACTATCTACTCTCCAGAACTTGTGGTGATGCCAAAAACTCTCAAAGAATTCGAGTACGTTGAGTTATTACCAGGAGGAGAGGTGGAGGGTTGGGTAGCCTTCATAGTACCCCAGGGGAAACTTGTACGCCTATATTACACGGACGGACTCGATACATATGAATTTGCAAGGATTAATCCCTAGCTTCCTTCTTAACTATCTCCTCAGGTCTTAGAACTGAAATCCCAGCTTTCTTGCCAAGGACGTTAACCATAATTATGACGTCTGGCTCCTCAAGGTTTACTGGATTGCCGTTTACTGCCTTTATAATTCCTCCCAACCTTTTCTCAAGGGACTTCTCTCCAACCTTCGCCCCCCTAACCTTAACCCTTACGGCAAAGCTCTTTCCTGGGGGCAACTTTATTCCCTTAACCTTCTCTTCAAGATTCTCAAGGTCAACTATATCATCTATGGGAATGAAGCTTTGAAGGGCAAAAGTTTCAAACTCCCTAACCCTTTTTATCGCTTCATCCCGCCCGAGATTGGTCTCTCCTAGGAGCACGCCACCCCACTTCGTCCTCCTAACCCTAGCGTTTATCGCCCACTCAAGTTCGAGCATTGCATCCCCTTCCCTTCCTGGGAGGCATGTCGCTATGAACTTCAAGCTTTAAACCTCCTAGCGGAACTCTCCGAGCATGCCGAGGATGTGGAAGAGCAACTTTCCGGCAGTTAAGGCGGTTATGTTCCCCAACCTATCTCCAGAAACTTCCATTATATCAAAAGCTATTACCTCTTTCCTCTCGCTTATCCATTCAAGGGCCTCTACTACATCCCAGAACCTTAATCCGCCGGGCTCAGGAGTTCCAGTTTCCGGGACTAAAGAGGCGTCGAATACATCTATATCCACGGAAACGTAGATTGGCTCGGGCATCGCTAGGACTAGATCAACGAATGCCTCATAGCTGTAATCTCTGGCATGAACCCACTCAATACCCTTTTCCTCTGCGTACAACAGCTCCTCTCTGGTTCCGCTCCTAACCCCAAATATTGCAACCTTAACGCCAAGCTCGCTTATCCTCCTAGCCACGCATGCATGGTTGAACTTCGAGCCCTGATACTCATCCCTGAGGTCAAGGTGGGCATCGAAAACGACGTAGCTCTTTGGCTTCAGAACCTTAACTGGGGCATAGGTCATCGAATGCTCTCCACCCAGAAATATAGGAATCGCGTTCGGATTAACCTCTCTAAGCTCCCTAATTGTCTCTTCCGCAACCCTAAGGGCATCTTCAACGTTTACTGGCAGAGCTACATCCCCAGCGTCAGCAATCTTAAGCTCGGCTATGTCAACGTTGTAGTCGAGGATGTAGCTTTCGAAGTTGAGGGTGGCCTGCCTTATAAGTGCCGGCCCAAACCTCGCCCCCGGCTTGTAGCTTGTGGTTCCATCGTAGGGCAATCCTAAGATTACAAACTCAGCCTCCCTCAAGTCCACGGTGGGAAGTTCCATGTCGAATGAGCGGTAGGTGTGAAGTAGCATTGCACCACCCGCGCGTAGAAGGAGGGAAGAGTTTAAGAATTTAATGAATAAAGAAGAGGGATCAGATTAAACCTTCAGCCTTCGCAGCTTCCTCAGGATCCTCGTTCCTGTGGACAACTCTTATTAGGGCCTTGATCATTGGCTCTGGGTTCTCCCTCTGGAAGATGTTCCTTCCAACTACGGCTCCAGCTCCTCCAGCCTCGATGACCTCCCAAACCACCTTAAGAAAGTCCACAGGGTTCTCGGTCTTTGCCCCACCACTCAAGAGCACGGGAACTCCAGCGGCAGCATCAACGACCTTGGCAAAGGTTTCTCTTGAACCAGTCCAGTAGGTCTTTATCATGTCCGCTCCGCTCTCAGCTGCTGCTCTAGCTCCGTACATGACAACCCTGTAGTCCTCCTTCTTTCCGTACTTCTCATTGATGTAGGGTCCCCTCGGGTAGGCGAACTGAACAACGGGGAAGCCGAGGTCGTGGGCATAGCTAACTATCTCTGCGAACTGCCTCATCATAGCATCTTCCTGGGGTGAGCCCCAGTAGACCGTTGCGGCTATTGCATCTGCACCGAGCTTGATGGCATCATCGACAAAGGCAAGCTGGCTCTGCATCAGCTGCTCATCCTTTGGCCTTAGATTAGTCTTGCTCGTGAGCTTTATCATCAATCCCACGTTGGGCTTGACTTCATCACCAGCTATTCTCGCTATCCCTGGGAGCATCATTACCCCATCGATTCCAGCCCTTACGACCTTCCTGATTATAACCCTGGGGTTTACGTGTTCCCAGACTGGCTCAAAGTCGGTTGGCCCATGCTCAAAGCCATGGTCCATTGCAAAAATTAATGCTCTTCCATCCCTGCGGAAGAACCTCCTCAATCTCCTCCTAATACCAACACTTTGAAGGGCATCCATATGTATCACCTGAGGTGAATAGATTTATAGTTTAAAAGCTCTTTCCTTGACATAATGAAAAGCCTATAGGTTATTTCTTAGCCAAAGTGTTTAGCAAAAAGTCGGGCTTTATGGATCCTACGTATGCCAGTGTGACGGCGATTGAGTAGTTGAATCCAGTAAACATAGAATAAGCCACCTTAACCTTCGGAAGAACAGTCACCGCTAAAACTATACCACCAAGAAACGTTAAAAAGTGAGCAAGTTCTTTAAGGCTAAGCAGGTTCATTTTGCGGAGGTGAGAGGGTGGAAAGCTTACTTGAAAAAGTTCTCACAGAATGGAAGGGCCACAGGATAGCAATAACGGTGGGAAGCGAGCACTCCTTCACGGGAATCCTTGAGGACTTCGACGGGGAGGTTATGCTACTCAGGGACGTGGTTGACGTCGTGGGGAACAGAGGAAAGGCAATGCTAGTTTCACTAGATGATGTAAGCTGGGTAATGCTCCTGGAGTGATGAGCCATGAAAGCCATGGCCTTTGTCGGCTTCAAGAAGAGCGGAAAGACAACGACAATTGAGGCCGTCGCAAAGGTGCTAAAGGAGAAGGGATACAGGGTCGTGATAGCTAAGAGCATGCACGTTGACTTCGACAGGGAGGGAACGGACACGTGGAGGTTCTCGAAGGTTGCCGATGCAGTACTAGTTAGGGCCCACGATACCGATGCGTTGCTGTTTAAGGCAAAGGACATAAACGCTCTCTTCTCCATGGTGTCCGCTGACGTCATGTTATTAGAGGGGTTTAAGGGCATAAAGCACGTACCCAAGGTGATATGTGCCAAAAGTGAGGAAGAAGTCAAGAAGCTCAATGATGGGCTTGCAATAGCGGTGAGCGGGGTTATAGCGAGCAAAGGGATTAAGGAAATCGATGGACTACCTGTAATAAAGGAGCCTGAAAAGCTTGCCGAGCTCGTTCTAAAGAGAGGTTTTATGTTGCCCAATATAGACTGTGGCCTCTGCGGCTTCAACTGCGCAGAGATGGCCAAGCTTATAGTCAAAGGAGAGAAGAGTGTTGATGACTGCGTTGTTTTGAGCTCAAAGCCCAGGGTTATAATAAAGATAGACGGGCAAGTTCTCCCACTAAAAGACTGGGTTCAAGAGCTTGTAGAGAAGACCATAAAGGGTATGCTCTCAGCCATGAAGGGCTACCGTGAGGGAAGGAGGATAGAGATAATAATAAGGAGCGAATAGTGGGCAGATCTACCTGACTAAACTTCCTTAAAATTTAGCCAAGTGAGGTTTCCCGATGATATACGCGCTAGGTCCCCAGGGAAGTTACACTGAAAAGGCAGCGAGAATTTTCGCCAAGTTGATCTCAGGAAAAGTTAGGCTTCTCCCTTCGATCTACGATGTTTTTGAGGCCGTAACACGAAAAAACCTGGGGGTAGTTCCTGTCGAGAATTCCATTGAGGGGTCGGTAACACTAACAATGGATCTGCTCCTCGAATTCCCAGTTAAAATATTTGGAGAGGTTAGCATCGAGATAAGGCACTGCCTCATAGGCTACAACATGGAAAAAATCAGGAAAGTAGTTTCCCACCCACAGGCCCTAGCACAGTGCAGAAAGTTCATAAGAGAGCGAGGCTGGGAAGTTGAGAGCGTAGAGAGCACTTCAACCGCCGTCCAGCTGGTCGCGAGACTAAAGAGAGAGGATGTAGCTGCGATAGGACCTAAAGAGGCAGCAGAGCTCTATGGCGTTCCCGTGCTCATGGAGGACATTCAGGACTACGAAAACAACAAGACCAGATTCATCCTAATAGGACATCAAGAAATTGAGAACCCACTTAGATGTAATGGCTTCCCCAAGAAATCCTCAATAATAGTCGAGCTTAAGGAGAACAAGCCGGGTTCACTTTACAGGGCCCTTGGAGAGTTTGCAAATAGAGGGATAAATCTCACGAGGATAGAATCAAGGCCCTCAAGGAAAGATCTCGGCCTGTACTACTTCTACATCGACTACGAGTTCTACCCTAGGGACGATGAGCTAATGGAGGCGTTAAGAAAGCACGCATCTTTTATCAAGCACTTGGGCACGTACTGCGTCATAGAAGGAGACTTAAGAGTTTAAGGTTCTCAGGAGGAGGCTCTATTGAGGAAGTCAATCTCCCTTATTTCACCCCGATAGTACTTCCTTATTGTCTCGACGTATTCCTTCTCCTGTTTAGCACCTTCCCTAACCCAGATGGCATTTGCTATGTCAAGGGTGAAGTTCCTAGAGGAGGTTAAGTTGAGGATCAAGTTTCTGACCTCACCTCTCATCTTCTCTCTGGGAGGAAACCCAAACACTTTCTCAAGTTCAGCCTTAGTCTCGCCTTCTGAAACTGTTCTTTTTGCTCGGAATGGTTAAAAGTTATTGTGGGTGAGTGGGAATAAATGGTAGAGGTTTACCTCACGTACAAAGTGAAACATGATTGGGATGTTGGTGGGTTGTTAACTGCATACAAGAGGATACTGCAAGGCAATTGACATTATATGGGAGAACACAATCTGGAGGGAGAAGAAAGTCAGGCATAAGTATTCCATCGGAGATAAAATACGAGTACTACGAGACTGTAAGGTTGATCCCTTATTTTCCTAAATCCAGGGATTTTAAGAATTGGTTGAGGGGTGAATTGTTAAGGGACTGGCCTTACGCTAACCACTACGTTGATTCAGCCATAAAAACGGCTTACTCAATTCTCAACAGTTGGAGGGAGAACTACCTGAAGGGATTAAGGAGGAGAAGGAAACCCACCGTGAAGAGGAGGTTCGTGAGAGTTAAAACAACCCCTAATCAAGGTTACTGAGGGTAAAGTTAGGATTACAATCAAACCCTACGAGTGGGTTTACCTGGACTATTCTCGCGAGTGGTTTTATGACAGAATAAAAGACTAGAAGGTTGGTGAATTAATACTCAAGGAGAGTGAAGTTTACTTAACGTTCTCAAAAGAGATTGAGTTTAATGCTGAAATCAAGATTGGCATTGACTGTAATTTAATGAGTCTTGACGTTTATCATTCAGAAAAAGGCTGGATTAAGGTTGATATTTCGTACATTCACAGGGTGAAAGAACGGTATGAGGGCATAATCTCAATGCTCCAAAGCATTCACAGGAAAGCACCCAAGAGGATTAGCAGGTTACTGGAGAAGTACAGGACGAGGATGAGGAATAGGATCGAGGATTACTTAAACAAGCTGGCAGTCCAGCTAACGAGAGAATTCCCCAACACAGTCTTCGTCCTCGAGGATTTAGACAAGCTGAACATGTTCAGGGGCAATAGTAAAGAGTTTAATAGAAAACTTTCAAGAGCCGTATGGGGTAAAATCGTGCAGAAGCTGTCTTACCGCGTCCCAGTTGAATTCGTTAATCCTCGCGGTACTTCGGGGAGGTGTCCGAGATGCGGGAGTAAGCTAGAGTCCCAAGACGGACGCCTCCTCCACTGCCCAAAGTGTGGTTTTATTGCTGACAGGCAGTTTGTTGGGGCATTTAACATTTGGATGCGGGGAGTTGGGGTCCCCCTGAGCGGGGGCAAGGCCAATGACATACTCCCCAATGAACCCAGAGAGGCTAATGAACCCCAAGTCCGTCGTGAAGGTTGATTTACAAGGGAGAACGTTTACTCACTTATCTCCCTAAACCCCCACGACGGACAGACCCCTTCAGAACCCTCATAGAGCATGGAGAACGCTAAGAATACGCTCAAAGGCGAAATAACTAAGTTATCTTTTCTCCACTAACTAACTTGTACAGGTTGACGGCAAAGTTATTATTCGCCTCAACGACGTTCTCATAGCCTTCCCCCGAAGGGCGTTACAGTTCCATTCCCCAAGCATCCAGCAGTAATAACAATGAGTAGTAAACTTACGATAACTTTGTACATGAGAGCATACCAACAACTATTAAAGAGTAAAACCATATAAGGGTATCGAAAATGTGGAGGGATGGAAAGCTCGGCCTTCCCATTAGAGATGCCGTAAAGATAATCCCCGAACTCAAGAAGTACCTTGATGAGAGAGGCAGGATAGACTTTTCCAACAGGAAGGCAAGGATACTCTACAACAAGGCCATAGCCAAGGCTCTGTTCAACCTCAATATCGAGTACCACCCTAGGGGCCTCGTGACAACTCCGGTCTCTAGGTTTATATTCCTCAAGACATTCCTAAGAGGAGGAGAGAAAGTTCTTGAAATAGGAACGGGGCATACAGCTTTAATGGCCCTTCTCGCCGAGAAAGTTTTCAAGTGCAAGGTTACGGCCACGGAAGTTGATGATAAGTTCTTTGAGTACGCAAAGAAGAACATAGAGAGAAACAACTCCAATGTTAAGCTCGTGAAAAGTGATGGCGGGATAATAAAAGGCGTGATTCCCCAGGAAGAGAAGTTCGATGTTATCTTTTCAGCCCCTCCCTACTACGACAGGCCAACGAAAGGTGTTCTCACGGAGAGGGAGTCCCTGGGAGGAGGCATGTATGGTGAAGAATTCTCGGTTAAGCTCCTCGAGGAGGCCATAGACTACCTAACTCAGAGAGGTAAAGTGGCACTCTTTCTTCCAGATAAGGAGAAGCTAATAAAAGCGATAGTCAAAAGGGGGGAAGAACTTGGATATTCGGTGAGGGACATTAGGTTCAGGGTAGGAACGAGGTGGAGACACAGCCTAATATTCTACCTGAAGGCCTCTTCAACTAGTGGATCTGGAATGAAGTAGCCTTCTCCAGTTTTCTCGAGGTAGCCGTACTTGACTAGATTTTTCAATAGGTTCGTGAAGTTCTTGTCATCAATTTTCTTCCCCTCAATTACCTCCAAGCTCCTCTTTATCTCACTCCAGCTGTACCTTCCCTGGGCTACTATTCTCATTATAAGCTCGTACCTGGGTGATAGCTCCTTCAGCTTTGAGAATTCCAAAAGCACTATCCTGACGGCATCTTCCTTTAGCCTTCCAAGGGCTTCCCTGTGGCCTAAGCCCAGGAACCTGTTATACCCATAGAGCGTCAACCATCCCACGATACCATCAAGCTCCTCAATGGCTTCGTACAGCTCATCCGGTGTTACGTCAATACCTATTTCCTCAAAACCCCTCTTCAAGAAATCCAAGCTCTGCTCCCTGCTGAACCTCTCTAGTTTAATCTCTACATATGGTCTGCCAAAGAGCGGTGATTCGGGGTTATGAAGCCTGAGAAGATCCTCAAGCAGACCAACTTCAGAGCTCGTGAGGATGAAGGTTACGTTTTCAAGCTCGTCAATAGCCCAAGCGAGCATATCAACGTAGCTCGCTTTTGAGAACCTTAAGTATTGGGCCTCATCTATAACCAGAACAACCCTCCCAAACTCATTAATACTCTCGAGGATTTCTGTGAGAGTTGCGTGCTCTCTCTTAATCTCAAAAGCTAACTCCCCTAATGCCACTTATTAGCTGTTTAACCTTCTCAATTCCTGAGATCCTTATTAAGCCTTCTAGAATTTCCTTTGCAAGGGCGTTTGGACTAACACTTTTATGCTGGAAGTACAGTTGTCTAGCATCAATCCTTATCCCAGGATAAGAGGATTCGTTTAAGAACACGTTGACTAGAGAACTCTTTCCGAGCCTCCTTATCCCAAGAACTATAACTAGACCAACTTTCTTCTCAACGGCCCTCTCAAGGGTCATTAGCTCAAACCCTCTATCATAAAACTCATCCTTTCGAGTCTTTGGCCTTGGGTTAAAGAGCACACTACCACCATTAACTGGTACTTACAATTTCCCATAAATATTTCGAAGGGGAAGAAAAGGACTCTGGCCGTGGGCGTTTCATCATTATTCAGTGGAGGTGCTTTCTCTTCATCGTCCTTCGATTAGATCCTTACAGTTCTCGCAAACCCAGATCTCCCTACCCTCATAATGAACCTTGTAGAGAGGCCCGTACTGACCGCAGAGCTCACACATGCCGTAAACTTCTGGCTCTTCCTCGCTCTTCTCTTCCTCTTCTTCATGATTTTGAGAGGCCAATGCCGCAAGTAAGTCAGTTGCAGTTACGAATCCGATAGGCTTACCAAACTTCGTAACTAGAATTCTCCTAACTCCCTTTTCGGTCATCAGTTCAATTGCATCTTGAACGTCGTAATCGTACTCAATCTTAACTGGATTTTTACTCATAATTTCCCTGACCGTTACCTGCTTCGGATCCTTGCCTTTAGCAACTACCTTGTCAAGAATGTCCCTCTCCGTCACTATGCCGAGGATCTCATCCTTTTCCATTACAACGGCACTGCCAACTTTATTCCTTGACAGAACTCTCGCAACCTTGTGAACGGTGTCATTGGGCTTAACCACAACTGCCTTTCTCTTGACAACCTGCTCCACTAGTATCTTTGGCGCCATGGTTACCCCTCCTACTCAATCCGTTTTAGCAAGGGAAATTTAAAAAGGTTATGCGGAAGGGGTTAGCAGGTGGTTCGGTGAGGAAAAGGGGACCGGTAGTCCTGGGGAGGTTTTGGATACACTGGTGTGAGAAGTGTAACGTTCCCCTAATCTCGGACAGGTGTAGCGTTCACGGCGAGGAGGGAGTTTTCAGAATAGATCTGACCCCTCCGGGCGATGTCAGGTTTGCATTTAAGAGGGATATTGAACTGATCAGAGAGGTCTTTATGAAACATTATGGAGTCGATCTAGAAGAGATTTTAGAGGACAAAATCGTTTTACTTAACAAGATCCCGAGCGAAGATGATGCCTACGAGATAATTTTTGACGGGTTTATATTCGGACTCATAATATTCGACCCAATAAAGCTTGAGTGGAGGCCTGCCTTGAAGCTTGAGGGCGCAAAGCTTCTCTGGGAGAAGTTCGGAAAGGAAATGAGGAAGTGGGTTATAATCGATGAAGGTGCCGTAGAGCCGGTAAAGAAAGGAGCAAACGTTCTCCCCGTCGGCATAGTTGAAGCTGAAGAGAGCATAAGGAGAAACGATGAAGTAATGGTGGTTAGCGAAAGTGGAGAAGTAGTGGGAGTTGGAATAGCCAAGAAGGACTACAAGGGGTTAGTATCTGGAGAAAGGGGAACCGGAATTAAGATGAAGAGAAAAGCTCAGGGTAGCGGAAAGAGAATTGAAGGGAAGAAGGCAACTATTGAAGATGTGATAAGGGCCAACAGAATCGCCTTGGAGGAGAAAGTCGAAGAGGCAAAGGAGTTCATGAAGAAAGTCTCGAAGAAGTATGGACTACCCGTGGCGGTAGCGTACTCCGGAGGAAAGGACAGTCTAGCAGTCCTGGGGTTGGCACTTGAAACATTTAGGGAATTCACGGTTTTCTTCAACAATACTGGAATAGAGTTCCCAGAGACCCTTGAAAATGTTGAAGAGATAAGGAGGGAACTAGAGCCTAGGGGAATAAAGTTCGTCATTGCCGATGCTAAAGATGCCTTCTGGAGGGCTATAAACGTATTCTCACCCCCAGGAATGGACTACAGGTGGTGTTGCAAGGTTACTAAGCTGGGCCCGATAACGCTCGCCATAGAGGAGCACTTTCCCCAGGGAGTACTCATGTTCGTCGGCCAGAGGAAGTTCGAGAGCTTCAAGAGGTACAAGCAGGGAAGGGTGTGGAGGAACATCTGGGTTCCAAACGAGATAGGCGCTGCCCCCATATTCCACTGGACGGCCTTGGAAGTCTGGCTCTACATATTCTCCAGACGTTTGAAGTACAACAAGCTGTACGAAAGGGGGATAGACAGGATAGGTTGCTTCCTCTGTCCGAGCCAATCCTTAGCTGAAATAGAGAAGTTGAAGAGAGAAAAGCCGGAGCTATGGGAGAAGTGGTACAACGAACTTGAGAAGTGGAGGAAGAGGCTCAGCCTTCCAGAAGAGTGGATAAAATACGGCTTTTGGAGATGGAGGAGGCTTGGGAAGAGAGAGAAAGTCCTAGCTAAAGAGCTCGGCATAGAGCTCCCGGAGGAGAGGAAGTGGGAGCCTATAAAGTTCACAATAAAAGAGGATGATAAGAAGTACAGGGTGGAGATAAGCACCAAAATAAACCTCAAGAGAATAAGGGAAGTGGCTCCAATCCTTGGAGATGTTGAGGAAAAGCCGGGAGTTTTAGTTGCCGGTGAAAACGAGTTCTATGGGGAAACAAACTACATACTATCACCAACGCTTGATGAAGCCTACGCCTCTTTTTTCCTCGTTAGGAGGGCATACGAATGCGTGGGCTGTGGAGTATGCGTAACTAAGTGCCCGGAGAGGGCAATAAGCATAGATGGGAGGAGGATGAAGATAGTGGTTGATCCAGAGAAGTGCACCCACTGCAGGGAGTGCATGGAAGTCTGTCCCCTAGTCGTTATCAAAGGTGTGGATATAGGTAGCCAGCTTTAGATGACCGTCAAAATTTTTTATATATCTCGAATAAACGTCAGTTTTCGACCATTTTTGGTGACCAATTTTGACCCATTCACAAACTCTGTTGCACAAATGACATAAAACTCCTTTTGCATTCATCAAATTAGGTGAGCAACATGAACGCAGTTGAAATAGTGTCAAGAGATGTTAGCCCGGCACTCGAACTTCAGACTAAGGTGCTAGACTACATGACCGACTTCTTCGTCAAGAAGGGCTTCAAGTGGCTCCTCCCGGTAATGCTCAGCCCAATAACTGACCCCCTATGGCCAGACCCCGCAGGAGAGGGGATAAAACCGGCAGAAGTGGAAGTTTATGGGACTAAGATGAGGCTAACGCATAGCATGATACTCCATAAGCAGCTCGCAATAGCCATGGGGCTGAAAAAGATATTCATTCTCTCACCAAACATCAGGTTGGAGAGCAGGAGCAAAGATGATGGAAGGCATGCCTACGAGTTCACCCAGCTTGACTTCGAGATTGAAGGTGCAAAGATGAAGGACGTTATGGAGCTAATTGAAGAACTAATTCACGGCCTCTTCAGAAAGGCTGAGGAGTGGACGGGAAAGGAGTTCCCGAAGGCCAGGCACTTCAAAGTATTTGATTACAAGGAGATACTCGATGAGTTTGGAAGTGACGAGAAGGCAAGCCAAGAGATGGACGAGCCCTTCTGGGTGGTCAACATACCGAGGGAGTTCTACGACAGGGAAGTCGACGGCTACTGGAGGAACTATGACCTAATACTTCCCTACGGCTATGGCGAGGTTTCAAGTGGTGGAGAGAGGGAGTGGGAGTACGAGAAGATTATCTCGAAGATAAGAGCTGCAGGGCTTAGTGAAGAGGCCTTTAGGCCATACCTCGAGATTGCAAAGGCAGGAAAGCTAAAGCCCAGTGCTGGAGCTGGCATTGGAGTTGAAAGGCTTGTCAGGTTCATAGCTGGAGCGAAGCACATTGCAGAAGTCCAGCCATTCCCCAGGATTCCTGGGATCCCAGCGGTTATCTGAGAAAAATTCTTAAATTTTCTCACTCCCTTCTTTTGGGAGGGACACCATGAAGTCGTTTCCAGCATACCTCGCTTCTTGGGAGGATATAGAGGAGTGGGCCAAGGCCGGAGCATGGAAGATTCTAGAGAGCGGATGGATGCCTGATGTGATAGTGGGCCTCGCAAGAGGTGGATGGATAGCCGCGAGGCTCTACTGTGACTACCTCGGCGTTAAAGATCTAGTAAGTATAAAGGTGGAGCACTGGGGGATAACTGCAACTCCCGATGGTAGGGCGAGACTCAAGTACGGTGCACAGTACGACTTCGAGGGGAAGAAAGTTCTCATAGTTGATGACATTACCGACACTGGAGAGAGCATGAGCTTGGCCTATGAGTACATGAAGAGCAGAAACCCCGCAGAGATAAGGACGGCCACACTCCTAAACATAAAGGGCTCAAAGTTCGTTCCGGACTACTACGCCAAAGATATCGACTGGGCTTGGATAATCTTCCCGTGGAACTTCGTTGAGGACATGATAAACCTAACCAACAACCTGTTCGAGGAGAAAGATAAGTTGACAACTGATGAGATTATAGAGCTGTTCAAGCAGCTCCACGGCATTGAAGTCCCCAAGGAAAAGCTCGAAGAGGCCCTAAGGATGGCCGAAAAGAGGAACATTTTTAAGTTCGAGAACGGCTTCTGGGTCAAGGTGTGAACTTTGGATAAGAAGAAAGCCATCAGAGAAATAAAGGAGCACAGCCAGTATTCAAGGGAAATCTATGAGATGAACAAGGAGGAGATAGGGAAGGCTCTCGATAATTATGATTCTTTAAAAGAAAGCTATCTCGACAATCATCCCAGGGCTAGATTGATAAGGATAGTCGTTAGCGAAGAGCATGATCTGCCCCTAGCCATGGAGTTCCACAGGAAAGACGACTCATTTAAGGGCTTCACAATAGCTATTGGAAAACCCTATGTAAAGAGAAATAAGGAAGAATAGTCATTCTTTTCTTTCACACAACTCTAACAGTACTCCAGTGACACTCTTGGGATGAATAAATGCTATCTTTGCGCCTCCTGCACCAATTCTGGGCTTTTCGTCGATAAGCCTATAGCCCTTCTCTTTCAATTCTTCTAGCTTAGCCTCTATGTTCTCCACTCCAATTGCAAGATGGTGTATTCCCTCTCCCCTCTTCTCGATGAACTTAGCTATCGGAGAATCTTCGCTTGTTGCCTCTAAAAGCTCAATCCTACTCTCCCCAACCTTTATAACCGCCACCCTAACCTTCTGATCCGGAACCTCTTCAACTTCTTCAACCTTAAATCCAAGGCCTTCCCAGACCTTTATTGCCTCATCAAGGTTCTTAACGGCAATACCAACGTGGTCTATCTTCTTGAACATCTACATCACCTCCATAATTATCCGATCCGCGGCAGTGTAAGGATCGATTCTTTTAGCCAGAACATCTCTTATTAAATCCTCAAGCTCTCCCTTCTTTATTGAGGCCTCAACCTTACTCGCTATTATCCCCGAGGCTATCGTCTTTATCTCCTCTTCAATCCTGAATCTCCTCTTCTCCTCAAGTCTTCCTGAAGATTCTAGATACTTCTTGTGCTCCTTGATTTTCTTCCAGAGCTCCTTTACTCCCTTACCAGTAGTTGCAATTGTCTCAATTATTGGAGGCCTCCATCCAAGCTTCTCCCACTTTTCGGCTTCAAAATCCAAGGTAAGGGACAATTCAAAGTAGGTAGCATCAACACCCTCCCTGTCAGCCTTATTTATCACGAATATATCCGCTATCTCCATTAACCCAGCTTTTATAGCCTGAACGTCATCTCCAAGACCCGGAACGGTAACTAAGACTACAGTATCGGCGGTCTTGACGATATCAACTTCAACCTGCCCAACTCCAACAGTTTCGACAAATATTATGTCACAGCCATAGGCATCCAGAACTTTTATCGCGTCATTAGTGGCTTTCGCAAGTCCCCCCAGAGAACCTCTAGTTGCCATGCTCCTTATGAAGACCCCAGGATCAGTAGCGTGCCCTTGCATCCTGATTCTATCACCGAGAAGTGCTCCACCCGTAAAGGGGGATGTCGGATCAACGGCTATTACCCCAACAATCAGCCCTTCCTTTCTAGCCTCTCTTATCAATTTGTCGAGAAGGGAGGATTTTCCAGCTCCAGGAGGGCCTGTAATACCTACTATATATGCCTTTCCAGTTAAGGGATAAATTTTCTTCACGATCTCCCTCGCCTTCTCCTCATCGTTCTCAACCAGAGTAATTAGCCTCGCAACTGCCTTTCTGTCCCCTTTCTTTAGCCTTTCAATTAGCTCATCTATCATTTTAACCACTGGAGAAATTATCCAGATATAAAATATAAAGTTAGCTCGAGCAGAACTTCTTAAGCTTCTCAACGTTCTTGTCTATGAACTCGATTATCTCTTGGAGGGGAGTTCCTGGGCCGAAAACTTCAGCTACCCCCATCTTCTTAAGCTCTTCAGCATCATCTGGAGGGATTATTCCGCCAGCAATTACCAATATATCTTCATTTGGTTTTATTCCCCTTTCTTCAAGTAATTTTAATATCTTTGGTATTAAAACCATGTGGGCCCCAGAGAGTATGCTTATTCCCAGAACGTCTATATCCTCCTCAACTACTGCCTCAACTATTTGTTCTGGAGTTTGCCTTATTCCAGTGTAAATAACCTCATAACCTGCATCTCTTAATGCCCTTGCAACAACCTTTGCACCTCTATCGTGACCGTCAAGCCCTGGCTTAGCTATGAGAACCCTCACCTTTGACCTCTCAACCATTTTTCCCACCCACAATTTTTATTTCCATGAAATAGTATTTAAGTGTTGCTAAATGTCAAGATTTTGGACATTTTATCCCGACTTTTGCAAGGGTAACTTCTTTTATCCCTGAGGTAAAAGGAGCGAACATGAAAGAAGTTTATCATTTATTCAGCGGGGGTAAGGATTCTTCGCTGGCAGCATGGATACTTTCAAGGATGGGGTATGAAGTTAAGCTTGTCACAGTGACGTTTGGCATTCTTGATAACTGGAGGTTCGCTAAAGAGACTGCAGAGATACTCGGATTCGAGCATGAAGTAGTTAAAGCCCCCAGGGAAATAATGGAAAGAGCAATAAAGATGTGCATCGAGGATAGAAGGCCTGGACGGGCCATTCAGTACATTCACGAGAGGGCCTTAGAGCTTATAGCCTCCAGGGAAGAAGTGAAAAGAATCAGTGATGGGACAAGAAGAGACGATAGAGTTCCCTTTTTAGACCTTAGAAAGACCCGCTCCCTTGAAGACAGGTTTAACGTTGCATACATGAGACCTCTCCTGGGGCTTGGATATAAGACGATAAGGGAGCTAGTCAACGAGATATTCATCGTGAAGGAAGATGAAAGTGAAAAGCTTGAAAAAGGAGATTACGAGACAGAACTAAGGTATGCACTGAGAGAAAAAGGGATAAACCCCAGGGACATTTTCCCCCCAAGGCACATTCAATCAAGAGTCGTCGGGCTGAGATGATGAACTCGGCAGGTCCTGAATCGTGATGAGGATCTTGAGTGCTGATCACCTGACCAATATGTTTAGTCTCTTTATCCTTATTTGCACCTGGTGTTCCCTTGAAACTTCCCTGAGGATCCTTGTAATTATTTCAGTAGCCCTTCTTTTAATCTCCTCTTCATTAGCGCTTGCAAGAGCACCGAACAGGCCTTCCTCCTCCAACTTAGCTAAACTTGCCTCAACCAATAATTCAATGGTGCTTCCGTTTATCTCATAATTAACCTTGAGCCATCTCAAACTAGCTCTTGGTATGTTTTTGAGTTCTTCCTGCATTCTCTGCTTTAGATCTTGAACGGCAGCATTTATCCTTGACATCATGAAGGTCTTCTCCATTTCCTTCTTCTTGTCCTCTAGGAGATAACTTAATTCTTCAATTCCCGCCTCTTTTAGCATCTTTTCTACTTCCTTCTCTATTTCCTCTTTCTTCTTGAGTATTTCCGCCGCTTTTGCTGAGAACTCAGTCTCCATTGGCTTTGTGAGTGCAACATCAACATGGTTGACCCACACGTACTTTCCAACGATCTTGGTAAGCTCCGAGGCATGCCTCTTTGCTAAGCTTATCACCTTCGCCTGCAACCTCGGTTCATCGATGTCCTTAGACTTGCCCTCTAACCTAATATTTATCTCAAACTCCCTAACTCCTCCAAATACCTCAATGTCAAGTCTGTTAACCAGAACTCCTTCATTTTCTATCTCCTTCAACAGGGTTCTAGCAAAGCCAACAAAGTACTGTTTGAATTTTGGATCAATAGTTAGGTATAGATTAGGAGTTATGCGGTGTGTAGGTGGACGAGTTAGTCTCCATAAAGTCACGTCTTCCCTCTCTCTAGCCTCCATAGAACTCATTTCCCCACCAACTACAACATTTAACTTGAAATCCTTAATTATAGGCTTTAGATCAGTTGCTCTCCTTATCTTGGGTATGTGCTTGTGAAGAATGAACAAACCCTTCCTTTTCATTATCTCTGGATTCCCACTCTCAGCCACTATGTAGAATTCCCCGACCAAGGCAAGAGTTCCCTCTCCAACTTCACCATCTATCTTCACTGACCTTAGCTGCGCGCCCTGGAGGTTGGAAGAGATATCAGCCTTAACAAGCCCAATATATTCTTTTAGAGCATCCTCAATTCTCTTTCTTAAGGATTCAGGAACTTCATTCCCATTTTTACCCTTGATTTCAATGACGATCTCCTCTTTAATCTCGGGCTGTGGGACCTCAGCTTTCTTTTCTTCCTTAATTTCTTCCGTCTTCTGCATTATTTCTTTTATCTCTTCCTCTTTCTCTTCTTTAGCTTCGGTAATTGCTTCTTCTATCGTCTCCTTAGCCTTTTTCTTGAAGACCTCTGAAAGCGGGACAGCGGGAGTTTTTGAGTATACATCAATGTTATTGGCCAATACAAGCTTGAAGGTTGTATCATCTAGACCGTAAGCAGTGACAATGAGTGGTATATCTGCAAGCTCTGCAAGCTTCCTTATCGCATCCTCTCCATAAACCTTCTCATTCTTTTGCACGTAAGTACACTCTATGGCCAGTAAGCGGGATTTATCGGCAAGCACCTCAATAACGTAACTATCACTTTCATCCTTGCCAAATATCTTAGCGTAAACTCCCCTGACATCTTTGGATTTTAGAAGATCCTGAAGCGTGTTCAGAACTTCATCCCCTGATAGACATACTACATTTTCTATAGAGGGCTTAATCTCGGGGATTTCCATCTTCCTCACCATTAGGTATATATATGCCAACTATCACCATGCTTTTGATTAATTTGGAAACACGCATTTAAATACATTGGAGGCTTGTATTTAAACATTGTTGGACTAGGTGGCGGGTATGAAGGTCCTTGTCTTGGGCGGTGGAGTACTTGGTAGGGCAATCGCTGAGGCCCTCATGGGTGAGTTTGATGTAACGATCATAGAAAAGGATGTAATTAGGGCCCAAACTTTAGCGGAAAGCGGTCTTCAGGTTGTTCAAGGTGACTTCTCATATACCGCCACTCTTCTCAAGGCCCACATAGAAAGAGCGGATCTCGTGATAATAACGACAACAGACGTTCAGACAATAGCAAAAACCCTACACGTAGTCCGAACAAATAACAAAGACGTCTCAGTCCTTGTTATCCTTCCGGAAGATGTTTCCGTCGAGGATATAGAGAATATATTGAAAGAGCAGTATGAAACAGAGGCCAAGATAGATTACATAATTAATCCAAGAACCGCAATAGTAAGGGCTGTAGTTGAAACTATAGAAAAAGTTGGAGAGAGTAAAAATGCAAGAAAGCTCATAAACAAGCTGAATGAAATAAAAGAGAGAGCTGAGACCTTACTTATAGTGATGCACGACAATCCTGATCCCGATTCTATGGCAAGCGCGTCAGCACTTGCCCTAATAGCGCAAACTGTTGGCCTTAAGACCCAGATAGTGTATGGAGGGGACATAACACACCACCAGAATAGGGCAATGGTAAACGTCCTAGGCATGGATCTCAGACGAGTATCTAGGGGGAGCTATGAAATCAAAAGACACTCGGCAATAGCAATCGTAGATGCCCAGCCAAACGGGAACATAACAATCTTAGATGAAGATGACCTAAAGAAAGTCGAGATAATAATAGACCACCACCAGATACTTCAAAACTTGAAAGAGAGGCTGAACCCAGAATGCTTCATTGATATAAGACCTGATGTAAACGCAACATCCTCTATCATGGTTGAGTACCTGAAAGCTTTAGAAATACCGATAAACGACACCCTTGCAACGGCCCTCTTCTATGGAATGTATATAGACACCAAGAAGTTCTCAAAGTTAAGTAGAATTGATATCAAGGCAATAGAGTTCCTGACGGGCAAAGTCAACTACGACCTTCTGGACAAGATAGAGTTCCCCGATATAAGCACCGAAACTGCAGAAATACTTGCTAGGGCAATACTTAACAGGAAAATCTACAAGAACGTTGTAATAAGTAACGTGGGATTCATAGCCAATAGGGACGCAATAGCAGAAGCTGCAGACTTCCTTTTGAGGCTTGAGGGTATAACAACTGTCCTCGTGTTTGGAATAGTTGATGACAGGATAGAGATTTCAGCAAGAACCAGAGACGTTAGGATTAACATAGGTGCAATTATGAAAGAAGCTTTCGGGGATATTGGAAGCGGAGGAGGCCATGCACAGGCAGGAGGAGCTAGAATCCCCCTAGGTATATTTAAGCTCGCTAAGGACAAGACATCCCTTCTAAGGCTCGTAGAAGAAGCGATAACTGAGAAGTTTCTAGAGGCCCTTGGAATGAAGGAGGGCCCATAATGTGAGGATCCTCCTAGTTACTGGAAAGCTTGCCGAACCCATAGTAAGGAAGTATGGAAAAGGATGCGATGTTTTTGTAGCCCCCGTTACGGTCGCTGCCTTTTTAACTCCCCGGATGATTGCCGATTACTTAGAGAAAGCCGGAGTAAAAGGATACGACATGATACTAATCCCAGGGCTTGTAAAAGGGTCAGCAAAAGAAATAGAAGATAGGGTAGGAATCCCTACTTATAAGGGCCCTAAGAATGCCATAGACCTGCCAGCTGTTTTGAAGGCAGTAAGGGAGGGATTTAAACTAAGCAGGGAAGTTCCAGCGGACGAGTTATTCTCCAAAGACACTCTTAAAAGAGTTGAAGACGTCAGAAACAAAACTTTCAACAAAAGGTACATCGAAAAAGCTCTCAAAAAGCCCTGGAACTTTTTAATAGGTAACCTACCAGTGGGGCTGGACTTTCCAACGAGGATATTGGGGGAGATAATAGACGCGCCAAAACTTACCATGGATGAAATAATCCAGCGAGCTAAATACTATTTGAGAGAGGGAGCAGACATAATCGATATCGGAATGATCAGCGGAGAGACGAATGTAGATTTTCTAGATGCAATCCCCGAAATCAGAGAAAAAGTACAGGTCCCAATTTCCCTCGACTCGCTGAATCCCAAGGAACTCAGAAAGGGTATTGAAGTAGCAGATCTTCTACTAAGCATTGATTGGAGCACCGTGGAGGATCTCGTAACTGAGAAACCCGTAGTTCTGATACCAACACATATGAAGAAAGGATACTTCCCTACTACCCCGGAAGAAAGAGTGAAGTACCTAGAAAATCTAAAGGAAAAGGCCAAAGAGCTTGGATATAAAAATATTATTCTTGATCCAATTCTTGAGCATTATCCAAACTTTGGCAGATCAATTACCACCCTCTATCTATATAGGGAGAGGAATCCAGAAGACGTGCTCCTCTCAGGGGTCGGAAATGTAACGGAAATGACGGATGCAGACAGTCCCGGGATAAACGCAATCCTTGCAGGCTTGGCAGGTGAACTCAAGATATCATTACTTTTAACCACCGAAGCCAGCCAAAAGTGTAAGGGAAGCATAAGAGAGCTCAGAAGAGGGCTTGACATGATACTTTTAGGAGGCCTCAAGGATGTTGGCCTATCACTACTAATATTAAAGGAGAAGAGGAGAAAGGAAGTTAAGTTCGAAAAGGCGAGAAGAATTATAAAAGCAAGAAGCAAGCCAGTTAAACTTGAAAGTGTTTACTTTAGGATATTCATAGATAAGGGGAAGATATACGTAAACGCCTATAGAGGAACAAAGCTAGTAGCAACTATAGAAGGGAACGAACCAAACTCCATAATCGACACAATAATTGAAATGTTCAACATCTCTCCAAGGCATGCCTTTTACCTAGGGAGAGAACTTGAAAAAGCTTATACAGCCTTAAAGCTCGGAAAATCATATATTCAAGAAGAAGAGCTGTTCCCAGACTTCTATTCCTCAGAAACATTTATAACCAAAAAGAAATAACCATAGATGAGGGATCCCAGTATGCAGCCAAAAAAGAAAGTTAAAAAGGAGTTCGAGGAGGAAGAAGAGCTCCTTGAGGAGATGGAAGAAGATTGGGTAGAGGAAGAAGACTGGGAGGACTGGGAAGAGGAAGAGTGGGAAGAAGAGGAATGGTACGAGGAGGAAGAGGAAGAGTGGGAAGAGGAAGAAGATGAGTGGTGAGATAAGAGTTAGGAGAGCCTCTTCCTGGGAGCTTGATTTAATTTTGAAGGAAGCTGAAAAGTACGGGGAGCTTCTTCATGAATTTTTTATAATAGTTGAAGGTAGGTACAGGGATGTCTACGCAGTAAATGAGGACGTTTGGAGAATAATAGAGAGCCTCAAGATGAGGCCATATGGGGCCGGAACGTTTGTTGGGACTATAAAAGTCGACGAAAACCTCGTTGAAAAGTTCTACCCAAACATTGAATTCTTCAGCTTCATCAGGATAGAAAAGAACTACGCAATCCTGGGGCCCAAAGCGTCATTCCTCTTTACAACGGGAAAGGATGCACCCAAAAAGGCCGTTAAAGAGATCAAATGGCAAGGAAGCAAGAAAATAGTTGTGATGAACGAATGGGGAGATGTAATAGGACTGGGAATAGTAAATCCAAAAGAAGAAAGAAGGTTCATAAAGAACCTAGCGGACGTTGGTGAGTTTCTTAGGAGATAACTACTGCTTTCCACTCTCCTGCTTCACTGGATATGGAACAAATTCCACCGTTCCTCTCTGCCTCACTGGCTGTTTGTAGAGCTCCATTAAGGCGTAAACTTCCTCAGGAACATCGGTTGAAACATTTAAACCTAACTTCTTAGCCTCCTCAACCGTTATTGGATAATCATGAGTCCCTCTGCCCTCAGTTAAAATCTGAGCGAGCTCCTTAGCTTTCTCCTCCCCGTACTTATCCTTCAGTAGGTTGTATATGAAATCCCTTACCTGCCTAATTGCCTTCTCTGCAACATCGGCCAGTATAAGGGTTTGATCATCTACCTTATCTGCACCTTTCTTTTCAACGGCCCTGAGTATGCTTGGAGCAGGATATTGGCCAAGCTGAGGGTCTACAGGACCTAAAACGGCATGGGGATCCATTATTATCTTATCTGCCGCTAAAGCTATCAATGTTCCACCGCTCATGGCATAGTGGGGAACTATAACTCTAGTTTCAGCAGGATGATCCTTCAGGGCCTTTGCAATCTGAGTTGCAGCCAATACTAATCCTCCTGGAGTATGAATTATTAGGTCTATTGGCTTATCTTTGGGAGCCATTCTTATCGCCCTTAGAACTTCCTCACTATCCTCGATGCTGATGAACCTATACACTGGAATTCCAAAGAGTCCGATGCTCTCCTGCCTGTGTATCAGGGTTATCACTGTAGAATTCCTCTTCCTGGAGAGCTTCTGGAGTAGCTTGGCCCTCATTATCTGGAGCTGCCTGTACTGCATCTGTGGCCAGAGGAGGATGTACAGGAACAGGAACCACCATATCAGCGAGCCAAAAAATCCACTAAGGGGATCCATACTTATCGCCACCCACTAACTTCTACACATCTAAGATTAATAAAAGTTAAAGGGAATAAGCATCTAGAATAATTTTCCCAGCCTCAGTTATGCTCTTGCTTCCTAAGAAGCCTAGGGCCCTCAGCATTGTCAGGGCCTTCTTAATTTCCTCCTCACTTAAGCTAAGGTGCTTCTTTATCACGTCAACTTCCTCAATCTTGTAGTCCCTAGCTTCGCCCTTCTCCTTCCATATCCTGTTAAAGGTCTCGATGTTTTCTTTGATTACCCTTAGCACGTTGAAGAGCGTTGGTGTTAGGCTAAACTTGACCTTTATTATCTCCTGAAGCTTCGCACTCTCTATCGCACTCTTAACTTTCTCCCCAAGCTCCGTCAGCTTGACCATTCCATTCTGGAGCTCTATGATGAACCCCTTGGCCTCGGCTTCTCCAATTGCCCTGATAATGTCTTTCTCATCTCCACCTATGTAGTCCTTAACTAGTCTCACCAGCTCGTCCCTGTGGATGTACTTCTTCTTGGGGAGCTTAGCTAAGATTGCTGCATCATATCTTGTGAGGTATGGCTTTCTCTTTATTTCCCTGGAAAGCTTAAGATAGAACCTGCCCTTATCGGTTACACCAGCCCTGACTATTCCCTCCTCTTGTGCCTTGATTACCCACTCCGCTATTGGAACATCACCGCTCTCAGCGTAAGTTACAGCTTTCATCGCATCAACACTAACAGGTCCATGCTCAAGAGCTTTCCTGCCCCAATCGGTAAGCCAGTAAGTATCTCTACCTTTTACGAACCTCCTTTCTATTAACTCCTTACTCTCAAGGAGGTGCAACAGCTCGCCGATATCTTCAATTCCAGCCTTCTCCCTTATCTCCTTCTCCGTTGGCAACACATCTGGGTTAGTTTTGTTCTTCTCCTCTATCTCCCTAATTGCGCTAAGGACTTTGATCTCGTCTTCAAGCACGTATATCGGTAGAACTTTCTCTTCCTCCCTAGTCATTGCTTCGTAAGTGTCTGAAATTGCCTTTCCAAACTCTGTAACTCCCTTCTCGTTAACGAGCCCCATGCTTTCCAGTTCTCCCGTTTTCCTACCAGCCTTGAGGGCTTCGAAATCTTCTTTCCTTAGGACTATAGCCCTCGCGAATACTGGAATCATCGAAAGTGCTCTCAGTGCTAACTTTGCAGCGGGTGTCGTTGAGAACGCGCTACCCTTCTCTGTCGGTGGTGAGATCTTAAGAAGCCTCATCGCTTGAAGGGCATTTATAATGTTATCACCGTAGGCCTTTGAGTTCTTGAAAGTTATCAGCTCATCAAGCGTTCCTATCTTGGGCATTCCCCTTAAGAACGAGGCTATTTCAGGGGTCAGATATACAACGGGATGAGTACTCCTGTAGACCTCGAGGATAGCCCTTCCGAACTCTGTTATTCCATTTTCATCGGCAAGCTTCCTCTCCTTCAGTATCTCCATCCACTTCTCCGGAACTTTGCCGGTCTCTTCCAGTAGCTCGAGCATTTTAATTACCGCAGAATCTGCTATAGTGTCTGGCAACTCTAGGCCTTCCGCGGCCTTTACTATTTTCCTTCCGGCTTCGGTTATAATAATTCTATTACCCTGTATCTCTGCAAGCCCCAGGATGAAAAGCTCTATTACCCTTATCTGAAACTCCTCTGGAAGCTTTGTCTCTATCTCGGCCTGGCTCTCGGTTTTAAGCATTTCCTTTAGAATTTCGATGTGCCTTTTCTTCAGGTACATGCCATCACCGATATTTTAGTAACATCATTTTTTAAAAACTTTTGGTTAATAAAAAATAGACTTTAAGCGAGAAGGGAATCAAGCACCTCTTTGGCTTTCCTTATACCATCCCTGAGCTTGTTGACTTCTTCCTCAAGGAACTTTATTTTGTCCTCGTACTCCTTGAGCCTCGCTTCAAGTTCCTCTATTTTGGCGTCCTTCTTCCTAAGCTTCTCCTCGTACTCCTTAATCTTAGTCTCAACTTCTTCAACTGCCTTTGCCTTTTCCTCAAGTTCCTTGAGTTTTGCTTCAAGCTCCTCAGCCCTCTTGGCCTTTGCCTCGTACTCCATCAGCTTAACCTTGTATTCCTTAAGCTCCTTCTCCAGCTCCTTCTTCTCTTCCTCAAGCTTCTCAAGCTTTGACTTAAGCTCCTCTATCTCCTTCTTGGCCTTCTCTAGGCTTTCAAGCTCTGCAGCCTCAACCTTTGCCTTTATCTCCTCGAACTCCCTCTTGAGCTTCTCATATTCTTTCAGTAACTTCTCATACTCTTCCTTAGCTACGACTTCCCTAAGTCCGCCCTTCTCTATCATTTCTATCGTCTTTATAAGCTCGTCGAGCTTACCCTGCTTGATCAGCTCATAGGTTTCCCTGACGAGCTGTCCCGCCTTGCTTTCGCCCTTAAGGTGCTTCCTTATCGTTGCCTCAGTCCTTCCAAGCTCCCTTGCAATTTCACTCACGGTCATTCCAGCTTTCTCTCTAGCGATTGCTCCAGCGGCAACTGCCAAGCTATCAACCCAGGTTAGCCTTTCTGCAGGATCCTTAATTAGCTCTATCACCTCTGGCCTGAAGAGAGTTGCGAATAGTAGTAAGCTCTCAAGCTGGTGAATCTCGCTCCTCGTTATTGGGTTAAGTGGAACCTCCACACTCATCTACATCACCCCCTTAAATTTCTAGAATTCTACCTCTCTTGAGCACCTTGTCAGGATACACGACTATTCCCTTGTCAGTTATATCGAACGGATGCCTCCTCATTGAGTGGCTCGTTCCCCTCATCTTCCAAACAATCAAGGATCTCTTCAGCTCTCCATCGATCTCATCTAAGTCAAGTCTAATTATTCCGTCGACACCGTGCTCAACTCCAGGCCCACCGAATCCTCTCTCTCCAACGCTTATCTGGCTGACGAATATTGATGTACATCCAGTTCCAGCTAGAACCCTCTTGAGCTGGAGTATTATGCTCCTCGCCATGGCAGGCTTGTTTATATACAGGGTGGTTACTGAGTCAACGACAACTCTCTTGGCGTTGATGTCCCTTATCGCTTGCCTGAGCACCTCTATAAATTCCCTTATATCCGTGAGATCGTGGACTATGTACTTCTCGTACTCCTTGCTCTTACCTATTCCTGCCGTAAAGGCATCGACCATCGCAAACAATCCTTCTTCCTCGTACTTCCTCACATCCCAACCAAACTGAGCCATGTTCTGCCTGACCTGAACTGGGTGTTCCTCAAGGGCAACGTAAATGCCGGGCTCGCCCATCTGAAGTCCATTCCAGAGGAACTGCTGGCTGAAGATTGTCTTACCCGTTCCAGGACCACCGCTGAGCAGGACAACGTTTCTCTCGGGGATGCCACCGTGGAGTATCTCATCCATCCCGGGAATGCCAGTCTTGACTCTCCTCGTCATGACTCTCACCCCCAAGAATTTTATTCACTTCAGGATACTATAAGCTAAGAGGTATTTAAAAGTTACGCCAAGAAGAGGTATTCCAAGAGAAGAGCAAAAAATAAAGGTCAAAGCTTCTGTCCGTTCCTTCTGTCGAGCTTCTCCTCCCACGTTAGTATAGTGTGAGTGAATGTTTGATCTTCTTCCTCAATTCCTCTCTTTATCTCTGAGACATGAGCGTATTGAGCCTTAAACTGCTCTAAAATATAGTCAACGGCCTTCTCCGGATCAGCCTTTTCACCACAGGTGTAAACATCTAGGGCTGCATAACCCTTCTCCGGCCAAGTATGGACTGATATGTGACTTTCAGCGACAATAACAACACCACTAACTCCCATTGGTGAGAACTTAAAGAAGTAGCTCGCCTTAACCTCCATGTTGCCTCTCTTTGCTGCCTCAAGGAATATCTCTCTAATCTTGTCAGGGTCAGCGATGATCTTAGGATCGCAACCTGCAGCCTCAACAACGTAGTGGTGCCCAATTGTATCCATACCTCTCACCTCCTTCTAGTCCTGTTACACTGTGAGGGTGGAACGGGGATACTTTTAAAGTTTTTTGGTCTAACGGAAAGAAATTAACGGGATTTCATCTATTTATACCGAAAGAATCTGACCGTTTTTGATTTAAGCGAAAATTTAATGGTAGTTTTTGAAAAGTTCTTAACTATAATTGCCGTTTTGTGTTTGGCCCGGTAATTTTTAAGTTAGGTAAATTTAATATGGTAGAAACTGTACATTTAAGATTTAAAGATTGACTGGGCAGAAATTTTAGATAAAAAGCCCTAAGTAGGCTTGTTTTCCTGTTCAGATCAAAGCTAAGTTTAAATACCCCAACTATCTAGGGGTAGGCAAGTGACAAGCATGAACATCATCGACATCGGTGTAATAACATTGCTTGGACTATTAAGCTACAAATCAGGAGCTCTCGACTTCAAAGGCGCAATTGGGGCAATGTTCTTGGGATATCTCATTCTCTCGCTTGGTAGCTGGGTAACTTTCTTCGCCCTGCTCACATTCCTAATAATGGGAACGCTAGCTACAAGGTTTAAGGCTAGAGAGAAGTTAGAACTTGGGAATCTTGACACGCACAGAAGTTTAGGAAACGTCCTAGGAAACGGACTTGCACCACTGTTGTTCTTGATAATTGAAGTTATTATAAAAAATGATTATGGATGGGCGGCCGTTTTTTCCTCAATAGCAACGGCAAACGCCGATACCTTAGCTAGTGAAATAGGCAAACCCCTCGGAAAGAATCCAAGGCTTATCACAAACTTTAGAAAAGCAAAGCCGGGCGAAGAAGGAGCAGTTACATTGGTAGGAGAATTAGCGGCCCTCCTAGGTGCTCTAGTAATTGGGCTAATTGGAACATTTTCAATAAGCGACTACAAGCTCAAAATGCTTCTTTCGGTAACAATTGCTGGCTTTATAGGAGCTAATATAGACAGCTTAATAGGAGCGACGCTTGAAAGAAGAGGACTCGTTGATAATAATGGAACAAACTTTATAGCTACCCTTATAGGAGGAGTACTTGGGGCGGTGATGTTCCTCCTCATGTGATGAGATGGCGGATTGCTGAAGGGTGATGAAGACCTTAGGGACTGATCAGAGCTCTACAATTGTAAAATCCTTGGCAACTTCTCCCTTAATTCCAGCCTCCCTAACCTTCTTCTCCAAAATCTCATGGGGATAGTTGCTGTGACTTATATGGGCAAACACGGTGTACTCAGCATTAACCTTCTTGGCCAACTCTATTGAGTCCTTAACACCAAGGTGAACCCCAGGAATTGACTCCTTCTTCGTCATCTCAGGGATTAAAAGATCAACGTCCCGTAACAGGTCAAGAACCTTCTCATCGTTAAGGATCTCAGGGCCGGTATCTCCCGTTACGCCAATCTTAACTCCATTTATCTCTATTAGAAATCCCCCGGCAACTTCTATGGAGTGCTTCACCGGGAAATGCACTACCTTCGCCTTTCCAATATTATATTCTTTCCAGAACTCTAGGGTTTCGTACTCCCATTTATACCCACGAGGCATTATATCCCCAAAGGCCAGCCTAGAAAGATCCTGGGCGGTTCTAATGCCAAGCTCGTTCGAGTAAAAGCTAATCTCCTTAAACACCTGAAGGTCTGGAACCCCGAAGATGTGGTCAAAGTGTGCGTGAGTTATCAGGACGTGCTTGACCCTCTTGTTAGTCTTCTCCAAGTGGTAGTGCAGATCAGGGCTTGGATCAATTAATATCCCTTCAACGTAAACGGAGAACCTCGTCCTCCTGTACATGGGGTTAAGCCTTGCCCTCACGCAGTTCTCACAGGTGCACAGGGGCCTTGGAGTTCCACTGTACGATCCAGATCCCAAGATTATGACCCTCATTCTCCCACCCCAAAAGTTCTTAACCCAACCTTCCGCTTAAGCTTCAGGGTGAGAGTATGGAAGAGTACTTCATCTGTCCAGAGTGCGGGAGTGAGGATGTAGAGGTAATCAAGGAGAGAGGGAGGGAGATCACACTAAAGTGCAACGAGTGCGGTCACGTTTGGATGATCACTCTCCCCAAGCTCAAAAAGGTTCCGGTCATAGTCAGCAAACATGAGAGGAGCTTTAGGGAGTTCGCAGAGCTACCAGAAGACGAAACGGTAAAGGTGGGGGATGTAATTGAGCTCGAGAACGATGAAGTGAGGGTATTGAGCATAGAGCTCCCAGGAGGAAAAAGAGTTAGGAGGGCAAAAGTGCAGGAGATCCAGACGATATGGGGCGAGAGCTTAACGTACCCAAAGGTCTTCGGCGTATCGATATACCTCCCAGGGGGAATAACACAGTCTTTCAAAGTTGTAGTTGACAGAGATGAAGAATTCGTCGTTGGGGAGGTTATCGAGGTTGGAGGGTACACATTCAAAGTTGAGATGATAAAAACCGAAAGAAAGCTTATGAGAAGCGGAAAGGCCAAGGCAGATAAGATAGTCAGACTAATGGGGCACGCAATAAGGGGAAGAGCAAGAAGAAAACTTAAGGTCTATGAAGGTTACGAATCGCTACAGAAAGAAAGTTAATAACGCTAAAGAGCGAAGTAAAGAACATGAAGAAGCTAGCGTACATCGGGCCTGTAATTTCGGTTGGTGGAGTACTCCTCTCTTATTTGATACATAGAGACTGGTGGAGAATAACTAAAAACGCTATAAGTGACCTTGGCAAGGTCGGCCTCCCCTACAACTGGGTTATGAACGTCTCCTTAATCATTGGAGCACTCCTCTTGATGATTTTTTCAGCCTCAATGATAGTGAAAAGTGAGAAGCTCCAGTGGAAGATAAGCTTTGGAGTGTACCTCTTAGGGATGTTCTTCTTGGCTCTCGTTGGCATATTCCCTGAGGGAACAAGCCCACATTATGAAGTGAGCTGGGGATTCTTTATATTCACGTTTTTAGCAGTGCTTGCAACATCTATTTCCCTCCTTTTGGAGGGAGACAAAACTGGAATTTTTGGTCTCGTAGTTTTTGTGGTAGGAGCTGCCCTCTCACTTTGGGCCCTTCACAGGTTTGAAGGGGTTGCGGTTGCAGAAACTATAGGCGTCATTGCATTCCTGGTCTGGCACTATACCTTACTCAAAAGGTTAAAATAGTATGAACTCAAAGTAACATGGATGAAGAGGCTTGCATGGTTCACTGTTTTCCTCGTTATAGTCAGTAGCCTAGCGATTTTGCTAAAGCCCTACCTACCTAAGGAAAGAGGTGAAATAGCAATGACGGGAGAAATAATCAAGCTACCAGAGCCAAGACTCAAGGGAGATATGAGTGTTGAGGAGGCAATAGCAAAGAGGAGGAGCATAAGGAAGTACAGGAACGAGCTCTTAACCCTCCAAGAGCTCTCACAGCTGTTATGGGCGGCCCAGGGAATAACCGAACCAAACAGGAAGTTCAGAGCTGCACCGAGTGCAGGGGCAACTTACCCATTCGAAGTTTACGTGGTCGTTGGAAAGGTAAAGGGTCTTGAACCTGGGATATATCACTACGATCCCTTCTCGCATTCAATAAGACTCGTGAAGAGGGGAGACTTTAGGAAAGCACTCCAGAAAGCGGCGTTAAATCAGGCATGGGTGGGAAGCGCAGCAATAGATATAGTCCTCGTTGCTTACTACGAGAGAACCACAAAGTACTACGGAGAGAGGGGTAAAATGTACGTCCACATGGAGGCGGGACATATTGGACAGAACATATACCTCCAAGCTACAGCGCTTAATCTGGGAACCGTGGCCGTTGGGGCCTTTTATGAAGATCAAGTAGCCGAGATACTTGGCGTAGATGGTGTTCCACTATACATATTCCCGGTGGGGAAGATATGATCGATCACTACACCCTCGGCTACCTCACCTTTGCTTTTATGAACCTCACGATGCTCTCGGGAGCCCTAATCTTCTTGGGAAGAAGGAAAAAGTTCTGGACTTATGCCCACGTGGCCCTTGCCGTTATAACCTACATCCTAATGACACTAACGATATGGGTCGTGAGATAATGATATAACCCTTGACAACTATCTTGGAACATGCTACCAGTGCCGGTGCTGAGGAAACTCCTGAAGATACACTTCAAGCTCAAGAAGAGCAGGATCGCATGGCTAGCCCTTGGAGTTTCAGTTCTCGCGGTTATATTGGCAATTCTGTTTATGGTTTTTGAGGGTCTAGACTTCTTTACCGCCCTTTATTGGGCAGTAATCACGATGTCCACTATAGGCTACGGCGATGTAACTCCAACGACTCAGGCGGGAAAGATAGTTGCAATGATAGCAGCTGTGGCTGGGATATCAAGCTTTACTGCCCTAGTTTCGCTGATAGCTGAGTACTTCCTGACATCTTCCCTAAGGAGGATGATGGGAATGCACGGTGTGAGGTTCAAAGATCACTACGTCGTTATAGGGAAGGGCCCTGGGGTTAGGGCATTTGTCGAGGAAATAATTGCGGCAATGGAAAGAGGGGAGGCCGAGAGAGGGAAGATAGTGGCAATCGTGGAGAGTGAGGATGAGAAGAGGAAGCTGAACCTTCCAGAGGAAGTAGAGGTCTTAGTTGGAGATCCCACAGAGGACGACACGCTAAAGAGGGCCTCAATAGAGAGGGCTAAACACGTAATACTGACCCCCGAAGATGACAGCAAGGCTGTGTTCATAACGCTTAAAGTCAAGAGCATGTCCAAGGCAAAAATCCATGTCGAGGCCTTGAGAGAGGAAAGTGTCCCCTTATTGAAAAATGCCGGAGCCGAAAGGGTAGTTCTAAGCAGGGGGCTTGCAGGAAGACTGCTTGCAAGCTCCATTTTTGAGCCGGAGGTAGTGAATGTCCTTGAAGATCTGATGAAGTCCAGCGAGGGGCATGATATCGTTATTATCTCAGATGAAAGGGCATGGAACAAGAAGTTTGAGGATGTCATTGAAATTTTAAGCCCAAGTTATTTCCCAATTGGTTACGTTAAGGGGGAGATGAGGTTAGCCCCACCACTTGATGAGGTAGTTCCCCAGGGAGCCAAGTTGATATGCATAACTGGCCAAAGCGATGTGAGAAAACAAGGGACGTAAGGCTTTGTTTTCCAAATTTGGGCACTCATAATCCTATTTTTAAACATTGAGAAAAGTATATAATCCCTTACCTTATACCAACCTTGAAAACTCACGCTCATAGGGTGAGGTATATGGCAAAGAAAAATAGTAACGCTGATGTTAAGGAGATCGATGAGCTTGAAGAGCTTGGCTTTGAGCCCGTGGAGGAGGTAGAAACGACAAAGAAAAAGAAGAAGGAAAAGGAGATTAGGACAATAGAGGATCTCCCTGGGGTAGGGCCAGCGACTGCAGAGAAGCTTAGAGAGGCAGGGTTCGACACGCTAGAGGCAATAGCCGTTGCATCTCCAATAGAGCTCAAGGAGGTCGCCGGAATAAGTGAGGGAGCAGCGATAAAGATAATCCAAGCCGCAAGGAAGGCCGCAAACCTAGGAACTTTCATGAGAGCTGACGAGTACTTAAAGAAGAGGGAGAGCATTGGGAGGATATCTACAGGAAGTAAGAGCCTAGATAAGCTGTTAGGCGGAGGAATAGAGACACAGGCGATAACGGAGGTATTTGGAGAGTTTGGATCAGGAAAAACGCAGCTAGCCCATACTTTAGCGGTAATGGTGCAACTTCCTCCCGAAGAGGGAGGATTACACGGTTCAGTGATCTGGATTGACACCGAGAACACCTTCAGACCAGAGAGAATTAGGGAGATCGCGAGGAATAGGGGACTTGATCCGGACGAAGTTTTAAAGCATATATACGTTGCAAGGGCCTTCAACAGCAACCACCAAATGCTACTCGTCCAACAGGCTGAAGATAAGATAAAGGAGCTTTTAAACACGGACAGACCCGTTAAGCTACTTGTGGTTGATTCACTAACGAGCCACTTCAGAAGCGAGTACATAGGGAGGGGAGCCCTAGCCGAGAGGCAACAGAAGCTTGCGAAGCACCTTGCAGATCTCCACAGGCTCGCCAACCTCTACGAGATAGCGGTGTTCGTAACCAACCAAGTCCAAGCAAGGCCCGATGCATTCTTTGGAGATCCAACGAGGCCCATTGGTGGGCACATCTTAGCCCACTCCGCAACCCTCAGAATATACCTAAGGAAGGGCAAGGGTGGGAAGAGGGTTGCAAGGCTAATAGATGCCCCACACCTTCCAGAGGGAGAGGCAGTGTTTAGGATAACCGAGAAAGGAGTAGAGGATTAAAGCCTCTTGAAAACTCTAAACATGACAGGATCTGGAATCCTGTACCTTCCGTGTCCAGTTGGCTCAAGAAATCCGTAATCAATGAGCCTGTTTATATAGTTCCTCAGGCTCCTCGGATTTATTTTAGTTTTCTTCCTTATGTCTTCAAATTTTACTCCATCACCACCCCCGCTCAGCTCAGCAACAACCTTCATTATCCCCTCGTACCTCGAGGAAAGCTTTGAGAGCTCTTTAAATTCCGAGATAACGTACGTCATTGCCTCCTCCAGAACCTTCTCTATAGCCTCCTCATGGGTCAGCCCATCGACCCTAAAGACACCGTAATGAACTAGCCACCCAGGAATTCCATTTAAGGTTTTTATTGCTGACAGCAATTCTTCTTCCCTGACATCCATTCTGACTTCCTTAAATCCCCTCTCCAAGAACTCCAAGCTCTCTGAGGGATTAAATCCCGGCAAGACTATTCTCACGTTGTACCTCCCAAAAAGAGGGGATGAGCCATCATATAACCTTAGAAACTTCTCAAGCACTCCAACTTGGGAACCAGTGAACACGAGGATTATGTTTTGGAGGGCATCAAGGACCCAGGCAAGGAATTTCGTTAGGTCTTCATTTGCAAACCTTAGGTATTGGGCCTCATCAAAGGCCACGATGACCTTTCCAATCTTGTTTAATTCTGCAAAGACGTCTATCAAGTCAAACTTATCCTTAAGTTCTAACTCAACCGGCCCAAGCTTAATTCCCTTGACTCTTGAAATAACCTCACTAAGAACGCTCCTTCCACTCAAGACCTTGTAAATGTGCTCGGCAATCACTTTCTGAGGATACTTGGAGTTAAGGGAGGTAGCGGCTCTAGCATCTATCACCACATAAGGAACACCTTCCTTGGCAATCTCATTCAACGACGCATACAGAAAGCTAGTTTTTCCTATTCTCCTAGGTCCAGTAATCAGAATGAAGTTCCTGTTCTTCTTTATAGCATCTTTAAACATTAGATATTCAGCTTCCTTCCAAACAAATCTTTAATCGATGTCTTTGGTCTCACATCGAATAGTATGGAACACTTCCCTTTAGGAATACCTCCTTGGAGTATATAAACCTAAAGATCAGCGAACCTTAAAGTCAACTTTTCTCTTCATTCTCCACTCCTCAAATCTCCTAAAGAAGGGACACCTTGACCTCCACAGCTTTATGAGCTCTTTAATCCTCTCCAGCAACTTCTCCCCTCCTCCTGAGCTCTTCCTCATAGATCGTCCACAAAGCAACTAAAGTCGCGGGAATTCCGTGTTCAGTCGCGAACGTCATGTAAGGGGCTAAATCCACGACGTAATCTGCAAACCGGAACAAGCCAACCGGAATTCCCTCCCTTGACCCTATGAAGACTACGACTTCCTTTGCATAGTACATGTCCTTTGCCAGCTTGTCCTTCACCTCATTTAAGGTTGGGCCTTTTGGATCGGTGATTATTATTAGCCTCCTGTTCCTCCTCTTGTCCCTTATGACCTGATACAGATCCCAAACCGTTACCGGAACCTTTTCAACCTGCCATGGATAGGCTTCCCTCTGTATCTGATACCTGCTCTCCTGCCCTTCCTTGACCCCCCTTATAAAGGCCATAAGCTCATAAGCGTTCATCTTCTCCTTAGGGGCAATTATGAGTTCCTTAACCTCAAAGGCCTGGGCGGCCCTTCCAATTTTCTCACCAAAGGCCCTCGCGGTCTTGTAATCTCCCCAGTAGGGCATCTGGACTATCGTCAGTTTCTTGAAAAGCTTCCTGCAGTTGGGCTTCTCCTTGGGATACTTCTTCCACTTCATGTACTCTTCCCCAGGGATAACGGAGATGTACGCTTTGTCCCCTATTATCTCGACCTGAACGACCTTATCGGGGTAGCTTAGGTTAACTTCAACATTCTTCAGATCTTTTATCCTAGCTCCAAGCACGACATTTACATCCACACTCGAGAAGTCCTTCTTCCCCCTCTTCTTCGTCCTAACAGCGAAGCTCTCACCGTCGTTTATGTGCTTCACTATCTCCTCAGCTGAATTCTTTATATCCTCAAGGGTCGCGGGAACTTCTACCAAGACTGGATAGACCTTCTCTACCTCCGGAACCTCCAGAATTTTTTGGAGAGCATTCTCCTCCTCAGCCTCAACTATAACTATCCCAGGATAACCCTCGGGGGCTATCGTGACCTTAGCGTTGGGAAGGATCTCCTTGATGTAGTTTCCGGCCACGGCCTCCATATCCATCTGGGTCTTCACGATGAACTTCATGATCTCACCTCCTTGATAGGTAAAAGACGTCAGCTCTTCGCCCTCTTCTTCACCTTCACGGCTATTCCCTTCTTGGCCCTCACCATTTCCTCACCGCTCAAAACGGCCCTCCCCACGGCAACAACCCTGTCCTCTCTAACAACGCCAACCCAATCGTTGGGCCTTATTTTATCATCGGCACTCTCTACTCCAGCCGAGAACACATCGCCCCTAATCTCAAAGTCAACCTCAACCCAATAAGCCTTCAGCTCATCGTATATCCTCTGCATTCCGAAGGGTGTTACGCTTATGACCCCCTCCTGGAAGGTTCCAGTCTGAGAGTTGTTAACTATGAGCCTGAGCATCTTTGAGCCGACTATCTGAGCGTTATCCGGGAGAACAGCTTCTCCGGCCCCCAGGCCAAAGTAGAAGTCGAAGACCTTTCTAACGTTCTCATAGAACCTGTACCTTCTGTAGGCCTTGTCAACTTCCCTAAGGTCGAACTCAGCTAACGTTTTCCTAAGCTTCTCGAGTGACTCTCTAGAGGTTGTTGATTCTCCAGCGGTGAATATTACATCCCTACCGGTCAGCTCCATGGCAAGCTTAACAGCTTCCCTATATCCTCCTTCAACGTGTGCAACTATCGGGATGTCGGGGTACCTCTCCAGAGTTTCCGCTAAAAGCTCACCGGCAAATTTAACCTCCCACTCACTCCAGTGGCCCGTAACGACTATATCGTACTTCGCCAGCCACTCCCACTCCCTGGGAACCACACCATAGGGAGAGGTAACTATGAGCTCATGAACCCTGTAGAGCCTATTTCCAAGGGCATCTTTCATTGCCTTCCTGTAGAGGGTGTGGGATCTCGATCTTGAGTAGGGCTTCTTCGCCGAGCACGGTAGAATCAAGAGGATATCAATCCCCTGGGGAGGTCTAAACCTCTCAAGAACCCTTGAACGCCATCTAAAAACCTCGGGCCTTGTCATTGAGTGGTCGCTTATGAATACAACTGTCTTATCGTGAACCGGCGTGTACTTTTCAAGGTAGTCCATGTTTTCCCTGTCTGCAATCCTTAAGATCCCAACGTTCATAGCCGTTGGCAGGAAGTTCTCAACGAGGTACCTAAGCTTCCCCTCTTGGATTGCAACTTTGACTAGCTTTATCATGTTCTTCGCGAACTCGATGGGATCATTGGGAGAGTCCCATATTATTGGGGAGAACTGGGTGAAACCCAATCCCTCAAACTCATAAATCTTTAGGGATCTAACATCAAAGGCATCTATCCCAAGGTAAACGGCCAAAGGATAGAAGAAGGGCTCTAGATCCGTGATCAGCACGGCGTTTGGAAACCTTTCCCTGAGCTCTCTAATTGTCTTCACGAAGCCCCTGTGGTCCCTGATCATTATCTTTGAATTCCCTATGTAGATCGCTTCAAACTCATGCTCCTCAATTATCTTGAAGAGCTCCTCATAGTACTTGTCCCTCTTTAAGGCGGGAAAGTAAAAGGCATTGAACTTTGAGTAATCGACATCCCAAAGCCTCTTCAGGGCCTTCTTTATCACCTCATCGGGAGTGTAGTAGCTTATTGGAATTGAAGGAGCCAAGTTAAAATCGTATTCAGAAAAATCCTTTGGATGGAAGAACGAGTTAAACGGGGAAAGCGTGAAATCAACTCCAGCCAGTGAAGGAGTTTGAACCGGGGGATCTAGCCTTATAACCCCTAACCTGCCGGGCCCATCGTGCTTAACGACTTCCATTTCCGATCACACGAGATTGTACCTCTGGAGGAGCAGTATCTCATCCCAGGTAAGCTTCTCTCCACGCTTGAACTTCTCCAAGGCTTGAACAGCCTTCTCGAAGTTCGCATCTCTCTTCGAGAGCATCCTCGCAACAAGCTTGTAAGCTATAAGCTCCTTGTGCTTCTGATCATACTCGAGTATTTTCCTGTCTAGCTCCCTGAGCTGCCTCCTAACCTCCCTTATCTTCTCCCTAAGCTCAACGACCTTCTGATGATACTCATCCGCCTCCTTCTTAACTTCATCGGCCTTCTGATAAGTCTTTATCATCTGCTCATGGAACTGCTGGCTTTGATTAGCTAATTGCTGAATCTCTAGGCTTATAGCCCTTCTCGCCTTCTTGAGCTGGTCTATCTTCTTCCTAACCTCTTGTAGCTTATTATTGAACCTTTCAATCTGCTGAATAATCTCAAGCTCAGTAGCTAAAACTTGAATTTGATCAACTATCTGCCTCTCCCTCTCGGGGGTTATGTTTGGATTAGTCTGAAGCTCCCACTCAAGCTTCTCAATTCTCTCCTCAATTTTATCTTTAGGCATCTTAAGCCTTCTCAACTGCCTGTATTCGTCCCTCTTAGTTCTGTACTCCAGGGCCTCCTGATAGAGAAGGTCAAGTTTGGCATTTATCTCCTCTCTGTTTTTCTTAAGCTCCTTGATCTTGGCATTTATCTCATCCCTCTTAGCTTTAAATTCCCTTGCCTTTTCCCTGAGCCTCTTAACCTCCGCGTTCTTTTCGTCTCTCTTCTGGATCCAAGTGTTCAACTCTTGCTGTAGCTCCTGCAGCTTAAGCTCTATGTTCCTTCTCTCTTCCTGTAGAGCCTCGAGTTCGCGCTTGATCTTCCTAATCTCTTCTGGGTCAACTTTCACTTGCATATTTCTTCCCCTTTCTCACTTTTAGAATAGAACCTCTCATGAGTTCAGGCCCCGCTAATGTGGGGAGAACTTTTTCCAAATAAAAACTTTTCTCTATTCTCAAAACTTTTAACTCAAAACACTAAGGTTCATTCGATGATAAAATTCCTCGATGTATGGTTCTGGTACGAGGAAGGAAAACCTGTGCTTAAATCGGTTAGCTTTGAGTTTTCTGGCGGAGTTCTTGGAATTGTAGGGCCCAATGGTAGCGGAAAGACGACGCTAACGAAGATGATGAACGGATTGTTGAAGCCCAAGAAAGGTGAAGTCATCGTAGAGGGTGTGGATGTCAAGAAGAAAACAGTTGCTGAGATGAGCAGGATTATAGGGTATGTATTCCAAAACCCTGAAGGAATGTTCTTCGAGGAGACTGTTTTTAGAGAAGTAGCCTTCGGTCCCAAGAATCTTGGAGTCTCTGGAAAGGAGCTAGAGAAGAGGGTCAGATGGGCCCTAAAAGCCGTTGGACTCGAGGGGTTTGAGGAGAGGAGCCCCTTCGAGCTCAGCGGAGGGGAAAAGCAGAGGCTCGCCATAGCCTGTATTTTGGCTATGAAGCCCAAGATACTCGTTCTCGACGAGCCAACAACAGGGTTAGACTACAAGGGAATAAAGAGCCTTGAAAAAGTGCTTCTGAGTTTGAAAGATGAGGGCCACTCAATAGTTTTGGTTACTCACGATATGGAATTCCTCCTGAGACTTGCAGACACTGTGCTACTGCTCGATAAAGGAGAGGTCAAGTTTTACGGGAGCGTTAGAGAGTTTTTCAACCTTGATCTGAGACAGTACAGCCTAGAAGTGCCGGAAGTTCTAAAGATAGCCAAAGACGCTGGAATAGACTTCGTAAGGTCGGAAGAAGAGCTGATAAGGGTGGTACTAGGATGATGTTCTCCCTCTACCTCGATAGGAACTCAATACTACACTCCCTAGATCCAAGGGTAAAGATCATCGGAACCGCCGTGTTCACGACCATAGGGCTCATGGTAAAGGACCCAATTTACTCCCCCCTCATCTTTGTAGTTACTGTTATCGGCCTCAGAATTTTAGGGAAAATTGAAATCAAAGAGCAGCTCAAGGTTTTGAAGCCACTAATCCCAGTTTTCGTGTTAACGTTTATCAGCTGGCCGATCATCATAGATCCGTGGGAAAGAGGAGTTTTGATCGGTATAGCGTACACGTTTAGGCTCATGGGAATAACGATAATGGCCTTTGGCCTAATGATGACGACAAAGCAGAGAGATCTGATAAGGGGATTCACGAAACTTGGACTTCCTTATGAGATAGGGCTAGCCGTTTTAATTGCCCTAAGGTACGTGCCGACGATATACGCTCTCGCCCAGAACGTTATGGACGCTCAAAAGAGCAGAGGGCTTGAACTTGAGAAAGGGAACTTCCTCGAGAGGGCCAAAAAGATGACAGCGGTGATAATTCCTCTTTTGGTTCTCACGATAAGGACGGCACACGAGCTCGCTATAGCCATGGAGAGCAGAGCATTTGGCGCCTCAAGAAAAAGGACATATCTAGTTGAGCTTAAGATGAAGCCAATAGATTACGTGGCCCTGGCAATCATTCTTGGGGTTGCTCTCCTCTACTTGGGAACAAGGCTTCTTCTTTAATCTGGAGCTCATGCTCGCCGAGCGCCCTTAAGTTGTCCGGATAAGTCCTCAAAACGCTGAGCGAAAGCCTGTACTTACCCCTATAATATGAAACCCTAAAGACGAGAAGCTGCTCAAAAACTTCGGGAACTATGAAAATTCTTTTGGCCTCCGACAGAAGATCTAATTCATTTAAAGAAGGCTCCTCAACGACGAACATCATGTAAAGGCCCTTTCTATCAGCTATCCTCTTCACCTTTAGTATATCCTCCTTAGAGGGCTCAAGAACGTTGAGGGAGCCAACGACTACAAGGGAACCATCCTCAACGTAATCAAGACCGGAAAGCACTTCCTCCATGGAATAAACCCTTCCAAACAAAACATCTCCACCCACGGGAGGAATCCTTGAGGAGACGTCCATATAGTAAGCCCTGCCTATGGATTCAACCGCCGTAGAGAGAGCGTAAGAGTAGGCAAGCTGATCCGTAGCTATAACCCCAAGCAGATCCCCCTCCTTTAAGGGGCCAACTAACCTTGATACCTCACCAAGGACCTCAAGCGAAGGAATGGAGGAGAGCCTGCGGAACATCACAAATCCTTCTCCCAAGTTCTATTTAACGTTTCCGTCTCGGCCAACCGAGTGCTCATCACAAATCAGACAGTACCGGTTTCGTCATTGACAAGCTATCTGCAAGACCATCTGGGCGGGATCCCTTATAGCAGGACCCAATCCGAGGATATATATGGCAAGGTACCAGTAGTTCCTCTCTTCCTCATCCGGAACCATCGTTTTAAGGATGTAGTAGACGGCCACTAGAATTATGGTTATCCATGGATAGTATGAGTAAGCCCCAAACCAGCTGACAAGGTGTCTCTCAACCCAGTGAACCTCCATGTAATGGTAGAAGTGAATCGCAACGACCGTCGAGGCTATATCAAAGTAGTGGGCCAAAACTGGATACAAGTAGAGCCTGTCAAAGGGTTTAAACCTGTAAAATGCCAAAACCGCCACAAAGCTCACAGCTGTGTGAAGTAAGGTTAGCTCGTAGGGCTCCCAGCACTTCACATTCTTGAAGAGGAGGTAGTTGGCATAGAGAGCCAGCCCGGCACCCCATGCTATCGTGAGCTTTGGGTACGTCTTCAGCTTGACATCCGCGAAGAGAACGGGAACTATCAAAAAGAAGGCTGTGAAGAATATTCCTGGGGTTAAAATCCAGGGGTTTGGCTTCAATACTCCCCCATCGACCAAAGCCCTCACGGTCGAACCGAAGATAACCATTGGAGTCACGGCTAGAAACAGCCTCTCATCAACCCTTATCTTCAGGGGTTTGATTATATACTTGTACGTGTATATTACGGCAAAGCCAAATATTAAAGCATAGACAACTGTGTTTATCGGATTGTATCCCTCCCTCGTGTACATTGGCCTTATAAAGTAGTTCCACAGGAAATCGTGAAGGCTGAACATTTAAGCACCCCCACCTAACATCAACAATTCCTTTTTAATGGTTGTTGGAGAGTGTCGAATGTGAGAAAGGTAATAGTCAGGGAAAAACCCACAGTAGAAGATGTGAAAGAGCTACTTGAATTCGCCGAGAAGCACAATGGTATGGTTACAATATTCGCCAGATGTAGGGTTTATTACGAGGGGAGGGCAAAAAGCGAGCTTGGAGAGGGGGACAGGATTATTATAATAAAGCCAGATGGAAGCTTTCTGATACACCAGAACAAGAAGAGGGAACCGGTCAACTGGCAACCTCCCGGAAGCGTGGTGAGGGTGGAGGGAAACAAGGTCATCAGCATAAGAAGGAAGCCCAGGGAGAAGTTAGAGGTCGAGTTAATAGAGAGCTACGCAATTACCGTTTTTCTAGCTGAGGACTATGAGGAGCTCTCGCTAACGGGAAGCGAGGCGGAGATGGCTAAGCTGATATTTGAAAAGCCCGAAGTAATAGAGGAAGGGTTCAAGCCAATGTTCAAAGAGAAGCCAATAAAGCATGGGATAGTTGACATCCTGGGGATAGACCGGGAGGGAAACGTGGTGGTCTTAGAACTCAAGAGGAGAAGGGCAGATTTACACGCTGTAAGTCAGTTAAAGAGGTATGTTGATGCACTAAAGGAGGAGTACGGGGAGAGGGTAAGGGGAATACTCGTTGCGCCCTCCCTAACAGAAGGAGCAAGAAAACTCCTTGAAAAGGAAGGACTAGAATTTAAAAAGCTTGAACCACCAAAGAGGGAAAGCAGAAAGAAGTCAAAGCAGAGAACGCTGGATTTCTTTTAGCCCATGCTAATCTCGTGGTGCATCATCTCCCTAACCTTAACGAACACTATTCCATCTTTCTCTTCCACATCAATTATCCTCCCAAGGCCAACAAGCCTCAGCTGAACCCTGCAAACGCTTACTTCCCTCTCGTCACTCTCCTCCCAAGGAACCCTCTGGAACATCCTCTCAATCTTAACGACCCTCGCAACAATACCCTCTGTCCCCCTAGTTACGTCTTCAAGCGATTCGTAGGTGAGGAATACTAAGTCACCCTCCTTTACCCTCTCCAGTACGATGTAGTTTCTGGCGCTCCTTATCTCCAACGTCCGAAAGGGGTTTCTCAGGAGGGCGTCCAAAGCCCTCCTCGCTATTCCGGAGAGAAGGGGAAGCTCCATAATCCCACCTCACAGGTACATCGTCTCATACTGCTTCTCCACCTTTCTCCTCGCCTCTTCCATCTGCTCATGCATTCTTCTCAGTTGCTCTTCGATCATCTCGGCCTCCTTGATTAGTGGTTCAGTCGAAACATCTATGTTGAGCATCTTCTTCAGGACTTCAACGACGTTAGCTGCAGCCCTTGGATCAGGCCTGTCTCCAAAAGTCTCTCCCAGGAGAACGTAGCTCTTCAGTCCAGCCCTCGAAGCTTCCCAAAGCAACTTACCGCTCATCCCACTTATCGAGCCGAACTTCAGAATTTTAACTCCAAGGTTTTCAAGCTCCTTGTTCTCCTCTTCTGTGCCACCTACGCCCCACACTTCAAACTTTTCCTTGAACATTCCTATGCCCATCCCTCCCAGAGATATCACTTTACTCGCGTTCACTGACTTAAGGTAGTTGGCCATCTCCCTTGCTATCTCGTTTATCAGAGTTGGGGGAAGATAAATGTCTGCAACCGCTATTATTATGTTATCCTTGCCATAGAACCTCAGGGGAGGATTTGGTTTGCCTTCAAGAATTAAAGTCATCGGTGGAATGAAGGAGCTCTCAACGTAGCCTATCATCTCCATCCCGAGCTCTTTAGCTAAGAAATTGGCAGCTATGTGGCCAACAAGTCCAATTCCTGGGTAACCCTCTATTAGCACCGCCCCCTCAACCTTTGGAAGAATTAGTTCAACAGGTTTATTCTCTGCCATCGCTACACCTCAGAACTATTTAACTTGGGGAGTATTAAGCTTTGATCCTAGAAACGTTATTGAGTATCGGTGTTATTAAGTATCGGCACCGATACTAAGTATCGGGGGTGATACTTTGTTGTTCGATCCGAGGCCCAAGGAGAAAAAAGAAGAACTGTTTGACAGAGAAAAAGAACTCTTCGAGCTCATGCACTCCGTAGTTAACTATCCCATAACGGTACTGCTTGGAATAAGGAGGACAGGGAAGTCCTCAATAATTAAGGTTTCGCTAAACGAGAGTGATGTGACAGGAATTTACATCGACGTGAGGAGGGCCATGAGAGGAGGTAGAATTTCAGATGAGAAACTTAAGACCCAACTCCTGGGCAATCTCAGAAGGATAAAGATAAAGGAGCTTGGAATTAAGCTTGAACCAACATCAATTGATTTAACCGATATCTTTGATGTGTTAAACTCATATGGCAAGAAAAGGAAGAGAATAGTTGTTTTGGCCTTCGATGAGGCTCAATACTTCAGGTTTTATGGGGCAAGAGGTGGCAAGGACTTTCTATTGGCTGTTGCATATTCCTATGACAATCATGAGTGGCTTAGGTTCCTCTTTTCAGGATCCGAGGTAGGTTTGTTGCATGATTTTCTAGGATTCGAAGACTCTAAGGCCCCCCTCTTTGGAAGGATATACAACGAGATAACACTAGAGCCCTTCCCCAGAGATCTCTCAGTTGAATTCTTGAAGGAGGGCTTTAGAGAAGTCAAAATCGATGTTCCCCAAGAGCACCTTGAAGAAGCCGTCAACAACTTAGACGGGATCCCAGGATGGCTAGTCGAATACGGCTACCACTACATCCACACCAGAGATCATAGAAAAGCGTTGGAGAGAACCTTTCAGAGTGCACAATCCCTAATAAGATCGGAGCTAGCAGAGTTAGAGAAGAGGAGTGAGAGGTACTTAGAGATACTGAAGGCAATATCTCTGGGCATAAACAGGTGGTCAAAGATAAAGGAGTACGTTGAAACTAAGGAAGGCCACATAACAAACGCTAGGTTTTCATCCTTACTCAAGAACCTTGGGAGGATGAGCTGGATAAAAGCAGAACTCCATAACGGGAAGAAAACTTACAAGATAGTAGATCCCGTTGTTGAGAAAGTCATTAGAGGGCTCTTGTAATGGGAAAGGCAAAAAATTACCTCAGATACAAAGGGATGAACCGAGTTCTCATGAGATGACTGAAAGGACAAAAAAGGAAGTTCTAGCCTTCCAGATACTCAATCTTTGGAAAATAGGAAAATCATTATTATCAACCCAAAGCCCAGGTTTTTCAAGAATTACGAATTTCTTAAAAGCTAATGGATCCAGATGATGCAAAATTTTTCAACGTTGCGTATTCCGCCAACGCTGAATATATTACACCAGAAAACACAAAGCATACCATCCAAATAAGGGATGAAAAAAACTAAAACATACAGCTTTAAGGGAAGAATACTCAAAATACTAAGGGCAAGAGAGTTTATAGAAGGGCTTTCCTTGAGACAAAATAACAATCTCGAGGCGCTGAAAATCAGTCTGCAGAGAACTTAGCTTAAATTTAGATCCTCGAGCTTGAGCATTTTAACACCTTCTTTCCTACATAATTCCTTGGCCTTCTGAGTAAAGCCAGATTTTGAGAAGAACATCATTGCAGATCCAAACCCCTCTCTAACCTTCTTAACGAACTTCTCAACATCCCTATAGGTTGCTGGTTTACTCTTCTACTTAACCTCAAGCACATAAACCTTATCTCAAAAAGCGACACCATCAAACTCAATATCACCCCTCCGGTAAGGCTTAAAATCTATTCCTAAAATTTCCCTTATTTTCTCCCTGATCACGGCCTTCTTCGCAACTCCCAGCCCCTCTTCACCCTAAGATACTTCTCCTCCAATTCTCTAATTAATTCCTCCAAAAATTTCTCCCGCTTAAGTTCTAACTCAGTGATGCCGAGATATGTCTTTGCAAGCCAAAAACGCATAAGTTTATCTGCTCTGCAAAGTAGTATCTACCATTCCGCCTCACAATTAAATCCGTCCTCAAGAGGAACTTCAAATAGTTTGACACCTCACCAGTAGGCTTGCTCAAACGTTTGGCAATCTCTGAAAGCCTCAGTCCCTATTCTTGAGCCAATATGAGCGGGATCTGCCTGTGCACTGGTCCCTTATAAGCCCTTGAAAGGGACTCATTGAAGACGTATTCAAGGTGCATGTAGAGGTCACCCTTCAGTGAGGAGTTCGGTGAGAAAAGCATAGGAAACATTTCTTCTAGTAACCTTTTCAAAGCTCTCCTCAATCAATCGCCTACACACAGCTAGAACATAAAACGGATGTCTCTGAGTGAGCTTATAAATTAATTCAAGTGCCGACCGAGTTACCTTAACCCCAGCCCTCTCCAATATCACTTCTGCTAGCTCTATTGCATATTCTTTTGGCAAACCTTTCAGATAAACCCGTCTAAACTGGCCAAAGAAGGGATTCTTTGGAGATAAGATTTTCTCCATCATTCTTACAGCAGAGCCGGAAATAAAGTATGCAACGTTTCTTTGCTTTTCTGTAATGGCACGCATTGTATCTAAGAAGCCCTTGAAATTAAGAACTTCCTGAAATTCATCGAGAATAAAAACGGCCTTTTGTCCCGTTTTCTCCAAAATTAACTCCTGCATCTCAAAGAGAATTCCAAGGTTACCATCTTTGATTGCTCTAACTTCCCTGTCAATGCCAAGCTTTGCGGAAATAATCAGTAAATCATCCCAAGTTAAGAGCTCACTCCTCTCCACTTTCATTCCCAACTACCTTTGCAATTTCATAGAGGAGTTCTCTCGCGTATGCGAAGATAAATGATTCTAAAAGCTCCCAATACGCTGTAAGTTTAAGTACGGAATCACTCCTCTGGCTTCCTCCTTAAATTTTGAGGAGGAGTTCAGTTTTCCAATCCTCCTTGGCCCAAGGATTGCGATGTTAATTTTCTCCCCTCTTTTTAATAACTCATAAGCAGAGTGTAGCACTCTCAACTCCACTCTTCTGTTAAAACTATAATACACTTAGTTTAATACATTTTTGGCAAATTAGACCAGCCATGATTTCCACTGGAAAAGCAACTCTTATATGCACAACGAGATCACTCTAAACGGTGGTTGCCATGCCCAAGATAGGGATAATAGGCGGTTCTGGTGTTTATGGGGTCTTCGAGCCAAAGGAAACCGTGAAGGTGCACACGCCATATGGAAGGCCTTCAGCTCCAGTGGAAATAGGGGAGATAGAGGGAGTTGAAGTTGCATTCATCCCAAGGCACGGGAAGTACCATGAGTTTCCCCCGCATGAAGTTCCCTACCGGGCAAACATATGGGCCCTTAAGGAGCTCGGGGTTGAGAGGGTAATAGGAATAAACGCAGTCGGCTCCCTTAAGGAGGAGTACAAGCCTGGGGACATCGTGATAATTGACCAGTTCATAGACTTCACGAAGAAGAGGGAGTACACCTTCTACAACGGCCCAAGGGTTGCTCATATAAGCATGGCCGATCCCTTCTGCCCAGAGCTCAGGAGGATATTCATAGAAACGGCAAAGGAGCTAAACCTACCGGTGCACGAGAAGGGAACGTACATATGCATTGAAGGACCGAGGTTCTCAACGAGGGCAGAATCGAGGATGTTCAGGCAGTTTGCAGACGTCATAGGAATGACCCTCGTTCCAGAAGTGAACCTCGCGAGAGAGTTAGGAATGTGCTACGTTAACATTTCAACTGTCACCGACTACGACGTCTGGGCTGAGAAGCCGGTGGATGCTCAAGAAGTCATTAGAGTCATGAAGGAGAACGAAGAGAAAGTACAGAGGCTCCTCAGGAAAGCAATTCCAAAGATACCTGAAGAGAGGAAGTGCGGATGTGCTGATGTCCTAAAGACAGCCTTTGTCTGAACGTTTCTATTTTTATCTTAAAACCCCCAGAGTTTCATTTCCACTGGAACTTCTCTGGGAAGGTATCTACCAAAAATTTTCCCAGGGGTTCAGGTGTTTACAAACTCACAGTATATGACACATGTCATCTTTACATTGATCAATAACCATTTGTTTATTTAATGTACGTTTTTGTACATCCAAATTATCCACTTTTTCATTAGAAACATTACCTTGCTTATAAAATGTTCAAAGAAAATTATTTAAATAGAAGATTGAGCTAATATGGGAGAGTGTTTGTAAGGGATAAAAATTAATTATTCTGGTGTTTGCCAGTGAGTTCCACTGGAAATGAAACTCTGGGGGGTTTCACTTCTGTTTAACTTTGACTGAACTTTTAATCAAACATGCTTAACAAAATTGGGCAAAAGTGTGTAAAGATGTCTCAGTTTTCATGTACAAATCTGTTCATTGGATTTCCACAGGAAATTTTCTTGTACATTGCTCTTTGTAAATCCTGTCACATGAAGCATCCTGGGGCTCCTGAGGAATTTCCTGTGAAAGTCTTTCATATGAAATATATTTCAAATCTTGTTTTGACATGCATGTGTATAAGCAAAGCATAAAAACTCCGAGTGAAAGATAACCGTTGCTTTCCACTGGTTCGTGTGCTTCCTGTGGAAATAATACTCATGATGTGATAGTTCCACCTGAAAATCATGTCTTAATGTCATACTCATTTAAAGTTAGTTAACAAAATGAGTTCCATTTCCAGTGGAAATGGAGGTCATGTCATTAAAAAGCATGATTTCCAATGGAGGGACACCGATGGACAAAGGTGAGCAGTTACACTTGGATAAGCTCTTCGAGAAGTTGCTCAAGGCTAGAAAGATCTTCAAGAACAAGGAGGTGCTCAGGCATAGCTACACCCCTAAGGATCTACCTCACAGGCATGAGCAGATAGAAACCCTTGCTCAAATCTTAGTTCCAGTTCTGAGGGGTGAAACTCCCTCAAACATCTTCGTGTATGGAAAGACCGGAACCGGAAAGACCGTAACTGTAAAGTTCGTTACCGAGGAGCTGAAGAAGATCTCCAAGAAGTACAACATCCCCGTTGATGTTATCTACATCAACTGTGAAATCACCGACACTCACTACAGGGTTCTTGCAAACATCGTTAACCACTTCAAGCATGAAACGGGGATAGAGGTGCCCTTGGTTGGGTGGCCCACGGATGAGGTCTACGCGAAGCTCAAGCAGGTAATAGATATGAAGGAGAGGTTCGTGATAATAGTCCTTGACGAGATAGATAAACTCGTGAAGAAGAGTGGTGATGAAGTCCTCTACTCCCTCACGAGGATAAACACCGAGCTTAAGAGGGCCAAGGTCAGCGTTATAGGGATATCAAACGATCTGAAGTTCAAAGAGTACCTTGACCCGAGGGTTCTTTCGAGCCTGAGTGAGGAAGAGGTTGTCTTCCCGCCGTACGATGCAAACCAGCTCAGGGATATCCTCATGCAGAGGGCTGAGGAGGCCTTCTATCCTGGGGTTCTAGACGAGGGTGTAATTCCTTTATGTGCCGCTTTAGCTGCAAGGGAGCATGGGGACGCTAGAAAGGCCCTTGACCTGTTGAGGGTTGCTGGGGAGATCGCTGAGAGAGAAGGTGCAGACAAGGTAACTGAAAGCCACGTATGGAAGGCCCAGGAGAAGATAGAGCAGGACATGATGGAGGAGGTAATAAAAACTCTACCCCTTCAATCTAAGGTTCTCCTGTACGCAATAGTTCTTTTAGATGAAAATGGGGATCTGCCAGCGAATACGGGTGAAGTCTATTCCGTTTACAGGGATCTGTGTGAGTACATAGACCTCGAGCCCCTCACCCAGAGGAGGATAAGCGATCTCATAAACGAGCTTGACATGCTCGGCATAATTAACGCGAAGGTCGTCAGTAAGGGGAGGTATGGTAGGACAAAAGAAATAAGGCTTAATGTTACCCCATATAAGATCAGGAATGTGTTCAGGTACGACTACACGATACAGCCTCTCTTGGCCATTTCTCTTAAAAGCGAGCAGCGGAGGCTGATTTGATGGATGAGTTCGTTAAAGGCCTAATCAAGAACAATTACCTCTTAACTCCTGCAGCCTACTACATCCTCGTTGAACATTTTAAGCGGGGAGAATTCTCGTTGGCGGAGCTGATAAAGTTTGCAAAGTCCCGGGGAACCTTCATAATTGATGATGGAATTGCGAGTGACTTCTTGAAGGTAAAGGGCCTCGAGGCTCCAGTGGAAGAAAAGGTGGGTTTTATTTCCACTGGAGAGGTCGGGCAGGAAGTGGTTGAATCCCGTGAAGAACAAATAATTGCAGAGGAAACCCAGGAAAAAGGGCAACCCTCTGCTGAAATTGTGGAAGAGGGTAAGATGAGTGGAGAAAGTGTTTCAGTTGAAGAGAGTTTTATTTCCACTGGAACTCCCAATGAAACTCTGTCCTCTTCATCCTTTGATGTTCTAGAAGAAGGAATCATGGGGGAGATTTCTGAGGGGGAGAGTTCTATTTCCACTGGAAATGGGACCCAGGAATTTGAAGTTCCAGAAGACGTTTTTGATGTGATTGAAGAGCAGCAAGGGCCCCTTTCTAATGGAAATGAAGAGGAGAACGGTAATGGTGAAACTGTTGTGCTCACAAAATACGGCCTCCCCATGGTCTATGGTCCGGAGGAAATAATCGAGGAGAAGGAGTACTCCGTTTACGAGGACTTCATACTCGAGCCAAATCCCAACTTTACGTACGCTCAAATAGAGCCCGACTATGAGGTTAAATTCGACGTGAGGCACGTGAAGCTGAAACCTCCAAAGCCCAAGAACGCTAACGGTAAAGAGGGCGAGATAATAGTGGAGGCCTACGCCTCCCTCTTCAGGAGCAGGCTCAAAAAGTTGAGGAGAATTCTAAGGGAGAATCCCGAAATAAAGACTGTGGTTGATATAGCTAAGCTGAAGTACGTTAAGGGAGATGAGGAGGTAACGATAATAGGCCTAGTCAACGACAAAAGAGAGACGAACAAGGGGTTGATATTTGAGATTGAGGATCAAACTGGCAGGGTTAAGGTGTTTCTGCCCAAGGATTCTGAAGATTATCGCGATGCCTTCAAGGTTCTTCCTGATGCAGTCGTTGCATTTAGGGGGTTCTATTCAAAGAAGGGCATATTCTTTGCCAACAAGTTCTACCTTCCGGATGTCCCACTCTACAGGAAGCAGAAGCCTCCACTGGAAGAAAAAGTCTACGCTATACTCATAAGCGACATCCACGTTGGTAGCAAAGAGTTCTGTGAGAAGGCCTTCATGAAGTTCTTAGAGTGGCTGAATGGTTATGTTGAGACCAAGGAAGAGGAGGAAATAGTGAGCAGGACGAAGTACCTCATAATAGCTGGTGACGTCGTGGATGGCATAGGCGTATACCCCGGCCAGTACTCTGACTTAGTAATTCCCGATATATTCGATCAGTACGAGGCCTTAGCGAACCTCCTTGTAAACGTTCCAAAGCATATAACCATGTTTATCGGCCCAGGAAACCACGATGCCGCAAGGCCCGCAGTTCCCCAACCAGAATTTTATGAGGAATATGCCAAGCCCCTTTACAAGCTAAAGAACGCCGTAATAATAAGCAATCCTGCGGTGATAAGGCTACACGGCAGGGACTTCCTAATAGCCCATGGCAGGGGAATTGAGGATGTAGTGTCCTTTGTTCCTGGGCTAACTCACCACAAGCCCGGCTTACCAATGGTTGAATTGCTAAAGATGAGGCACCTTGCCCCAACCTTTGGCGGAAAGGTTCCCATAGCTCCAGACCCTGAAGATCTGCTCGTTATAGAGGAAGTTCCGGATTTGGTTCAGATGGGTCACGTTCATGTTTATGATGCCGTAGTTTACAGGGGGATTCAGCTCGTTAACTCCGCAACCTGGCAGGCTCAGACCGAGTTCCAGAAGATGGTGAACATAGTCCCCACCCCAGGAAAGGTTCCCGTTGTGGATGTTGAGAGCGCGAAAGTTGTGAAAGTTCTTGACTTTAGCAGGTGGTGCTGATGGAGCTTCCACAGGAAATGAAGGAGTACTTCGAGATGCTTCAGCGTGAGATCGATAGGGCTTATGAAATAGCTAAAAAGGCGAGGGCCCAGGGTAAGGATCCCTCAACCGATGTAGAGATACCTCAAGCAACTGACATGGCCGGAAGAGTTGAGAGCTTGGTTGGTCCTCCTGGCGTTGCTGAGAGAATTAGGGAGCTCGTTAAGGAGTACGGTAAGGAGATCGCTGCATTAAAGATTGTTGATGAGATAATTGAGGGTAAATTTGGGGACTTCGGGAGTAAGGAGAAGTACGCTGAACAGGCTGTGAGAACGGCCTTAGCAATACTTACCGAGGGAATAGTTTCCGCTCCCATAGAGGGAATAGCTGATGTTAAAATAAAGAGGAACACCTGGGCCGATAACAGTGAGTATCTAGCTTTGTACTACGCCGGCCCCATAAGGAGTTCCGGTGGAACCGCTCAGGCTTTAAGCGTCCTCGTCGGTGACTACGTCAGGAGGAAACTCGGTTTAGATAGGTTTAAGCCGAGTGAAAAGCACATAGAGAGGATGGTTGAGGAAGTTGACCTTTATCACAGAGCCGTAACGAGGTTGCAGTACCATCCATCTCCAGAGGAAGTCAGGCTGGCGATGAAGAACATTCCCATAGAAATCACGGGTGAAGCCACCGATGACGTTGAGGTTTCTCACAGGGATGTTCCTGGGGTTGAGACGAACCAGCTGAGGGGTGGAGCAATACTCGTTTTAGCCGAAGGTGTCCTCCAGAAGGCTAAGAAGTTGGTTAAGTACATAGATAAGATGGGTATTGAGGGCTGGGATTGGCTAAAGGAATTCGTTGAGGCTAAGGAGAAAGGTGAATCAAAAGATGTGGAGAAGGAAGAGAAAGCCCAGGAAACTGCCGTTGAGGAAGTTAAAGTTAAGGTTGAGAAGGGCTTCTACTACGAGCTCTACGAGAGGTTCAGGGCAGAGATAGCCCCAAGCGATAAATATGCCAAGGAGATTATAGGTGGAAGGCCATTATTTTCGCAGCCCTCGACAAATGGTGGCTTCAGGCTACGCTATGGGAGGAGCAGGGTCAGTGGTTTCGCCACTTGGAGCATAAATCCAGCAACAATGATTCTCGTTGACGAGTTCCTCGCTATAGGAACGCAGATGAAAACCGAAAGGCCGGGGAAGGGAGCGGTTGTAACTCCGGCAACTACGGCTGAAGGGCCGATAGTGAAGCTGAAGGACGGTAGCGTCCTCAGGGTTGATGATTATCAGCTGGCCCTCAGGATTAGGGATCAGGTCGAGGAGATCCTTTACCTGGGCGATGCTATAATAGCCTTTGGAGACTTCGTCGAAAACAACCAAACCCTACTACCCGCAAACTACGTTGAGGAGTGGTGGATCCAGGAGTTCGTTAAGGCAGTTAACGAGGTTTATGAGGTTGAACTAAAACCCTTCAATGAAAATCCAAGGGATGTCGTTGAGGAAGCAGCTGAATACTTGGAAGTTGATCCCGACTTTCTTGCAAGAATGCTCTATGATCCATTGAGAGTTAAGCCGCCCGTTGAGCTTGCCATTCACTTCTCTGAGATACTTGAGATACCTCTCCATCCCTACTATACCCTTTACTGGAACACTTTAAAGCCGGAAGAAGCTGAAGAGCTCTGGAAAGTTCTCAAAGAGAATGCCAAAATCGAGTGGGACAGCTTTAGGGGGATAAAGTTTGCGAGGATAGTTGAGATACCACTAGAAGCTCTTGGTAGTGTAAAGAGGCACCTTGAGCTCTTAGGCCTCCCCCACATCGTTAAGGAGGGTAAGGTAATAGTGGAGTATCCCTGGGCTGCCGCCCTGTTAACTCCCTTGGGCAACTTGGAGTGGGAGTTCAAGGCCAAGCCCCTATTCACGGTAATTGACATAATAAACGAGAATAACCAGATTAAGCTTAGGGACAGGGGGATAAGCTGGATTGGAGCGAGAATGGGAAGGCCTGAAAAGGCCAAGGAGAGAAAGATGAAACCTCCAGTTCAAATCTTGTTCCCAATTGGCCTTGCTGGAGGCTCTTCAAGAGACATAAAGAAGGCCGCTGAAGAGGGTAAAATTGCTGAGGTTGAAATAGCGTTCTTTAAGTGTCCTAAGTGCGGCCATACTGGCCCCGAACACCTCTGTCCAAACTGCGGAACTAGGAAAGAGCTGATATGGATCTGCCCCAAGTGCAACGCTGAATATCCGGAGAGCCAGGCACAGGGCTATGACTACACGTGTCCGAAGTGCAACATTAAGCTTAGGCCTTTCACGAAGAGAAAGATCAAGCCCTCCGAACTGTTAAACAGGGCTATGGAGAACGTAAAAGTTTACGGAATTGACAAGCTGAAAGGCGTCATGGGAATGACATCGGGCTGGAAGATGGCAGAGCCGCTCGAGAAGGGCCTGTTGAGGGCCAAGAATGATGTTTACGTGTTCAAGGATGGCACGATAAGGTTCGATGCTACTGATGCTCCAATAACTCACTTCAGGCCCAGGGAAATAGGTGTTAGCGTTGAGAAGCTTAGGGAGCTCGGTTACACCCACGACTTTGAAGGGAAGCCGCTGGTTAGTGAAGATCAAATAGTCGAGCTCAAGCCCCAGGATGTAATACTCTCCAAGGAGGCCGGCAAGTACCTTTTGAAGGTTGCTAGGTTCGTTGATGACCTACTTGAGAAGTTCTATGGATTGCCCAGGTTCTACAATGCGGAGAAAATGGAGGACTTAATTGGCCACCTTGTCATAGGTCTGGCTCCCCACACCTCCGCGGGAATTGTGGGCAGGATAATAGGCTTTGTCGATGCTCTAGTTGGCTACGCTCATCCCTACTTCCACGCCGCAAAGAGGAGAAACTGCTTCCCTGGGGACACAACGATACTTGTGCAGATCGACGGAAAGCCAGCGAGAATAACCTTGAAGGAGTTGTATGAGTTCTTCGATGGGGAGAGTTATGAGAACATGGTGTACGTTAGGAGGAAACCTAAGGCTGACATCAAGGTTTATTCCCTTGATCCTGAAACTGGAAAAGTTGTTCTGACGGACATTGAAGACGTTATAAAGGCTCCGGCGACGGATCATCTGATAAGGTTTGAGCTGGAACTCGGGAGGAGCTTTGAAACTACTCCCGATCACCCCGTTTTGGTGTATGAGAACGGAAAGTTCGTGAAGAAGAGGGCGTTTGAGGTTAGGGAGGGTGATAGAATACTTGTTCCAAAGGTTGAATTCGAAGAGGTTTCCCTTGAGCATCTTGACTTATTAGAAGAGTTCGCTAATGAGAAGTTCAAGTCTCTTTGGAACTCCATAATGGTTCGTGGACTCTCGAGCTGGCTTTCTTCGATTGGAGCTAAAGTCAAGTATGATTACCTTCGCAGAGACTCCGTACCGCTTTCCATACTACTTAGTATTCTCAAGGAAAGGGGTTTGTCAATTAAAGATGTTCCTGATTGTAAGCTTGCCTTCAAGAGGGATAGAGTGACAGTAAATCGTTTTGTCCCAATAAAACCCTTAATGAGGGTTTTGGGTTATTACCTTGCTGAGGGCTATGCAAGAAAGAGTGAAAGCGTTTACCAAATAAGCTTCTCTATAGCTGACGAGGAAGTTCGTGAGGATCTTAAGAAGGCATTGAGGGAAGCCTTTGGCGATGGCTTTGGGATATATGAGAACAGAGAAAAGGTTACAATTGGCTCACGTATTCTTTATCTGCTATTTACCGAAGTTCTTAGTGCTGGAAGGAACGCCTATACAAAGCGCATTCCTCAGCTGGTTTATATACTACCAAAAGACGCTGTTGCAGAGATGTTGAGGGCATATTTTGAGGGTAATGGAAGTGCACTTAGAACAGTTCCAAGAGTCGTGGCGTATAGTGTTAATAAAGTTCTTCTCCAAGACATTGAAACGTTACTAATCTCGAAATTTGGAATCAGAGGTTATTACACTCTTGATAAGAACGCTAATAGAGGAAACGCTCGGGGTAGGCTCTACCATGTAGAACGTGGAAACGAGGTTCCGGTTTCTCCTGTTTACGCACTGAATATTGCAGGTGAGCACTATCATAGGTTCTTCCGTGAGATTGGGTTCATTAGCAGGCGTAAAAACTCAGTCTATTCGAAGTATGCTAATGAATTGCCGAAGAATGATGGGTATTTCCATAATGTTGGTTGGCTTGTTAAAGTCAGAAGTATCAAGTATCTTAAGCCTAATGAAGATTTTGTGTTCTCTTTAAATGCCAAAAATTATCATAGTGTTATAATAAATGAAAATATTGTAACACACCAATGTGATGGCGACGAGGATGCTGTTATGCTACTCCTCGATGCACTCCTTAACTTCTCCCGCTACTACCTCCCAGAGAAGAGAGGAGGAAAGATGGATGCTCCACTTGTAATTACCACCCGTCTAGACCCCAGGGAAGTTGACAGCGAAGTACACAATATGGACATAGTCCGCTACTATCCCCTTGAATTCTATGAGGCAACTTATGAACTTAAATCCCCGAAGGAGTTGGTTGGTGTTATAGAGAGGGTTGAAGATAGGCTAGGAAAGCCCGAAATGTACTACGGGATAAAGTTTACCCACGATACGGATGACATAGCTTTGGGCCCCAAGCTCAGCCTGTACAAACAGTTGGGAGATATGGAGGAGAAAGTTAGGAGACAGTTGGAGGTTGCCAAGAGAATAAGGGCTGTTGATGAACACTATGTAGCCGAAACGATCCTCAATTCTCACTTAATTCCAGACCTGAGAGGCAACTTGAGGAGCTTCACGAGACAAGAGTTCCGCTGTGTTAAGTGCAACACGAAGTTTAGAAGGCCTCCTATGGATGGCAAGTGCCCCGTTTGTGGAGGGAAGATAGTTCTAACTGTCAGCAAAGGTGCGATAGAGAAGTACCTTGGAACGGCCAAGATGCTCGTTACCGAATATAACGTTAAGGACTATACAAGACAGAGGATATGCCTAACGGAGAGGGACATAGATTCCCTCTTTGAGTATCTATTCCCCGAGACGCAACTCACGCTCCTAATAAATCCAAACGATATCTGTCAGAAAATGGTTAAGGCAAGGACTGGTCACGTTAAATCTGGCGGGCTATTGGAGAACTTCAAATCAAACGGGGAAAGGAAAGAAACTAAGAGGCAGGAGAAAAAGGTGAAAGAAAAGCCCAAGAAGAAAAAAGTGATAAGCCTAGAAGACTTTTTCTCTAAGAAATAACCACAACTTTTAAGTTATCTCTCGAGAATAAATTCCCCGGAGGCTTGGCCAATGAAGATAGTCTGGTATGGTCATGCATGCTTTCTCGTGAAGACTAAAGGTGTGAGCATTTTGATAGACCCTTATCCTGATGTAGATGAGGACAAAATGGAGAAAGTCGATTATATCCTCATAACCCACGAGCACATGGATCACTACGGCAAAACCCCCCTAATAGCGAGGCTGAATGACGCTGAGGTCATAGGGCCGAAAACTGTTTATCTCATGGCAATAAGCGATGGCCTCACGAAGGTCAGGGAAGTTGAGGCGGGCCAGACCTTTGACATTGGAGGGGTTGAAGTTGAGGCCTTCTATACTGAGCACCCAACGAGCCAGTACCCCTTGGGCTACCTCATAAAGGGTGAAAAGAGCGTTGCGCACCTTGGGGATACGTACTACAGTCCTACCTTTAAAGAGTTAAGGGGTAGGGTTGATGTGTTATTGGTTCCAATAGGGGGGAGATCCACTGCGAGCGAGAGGGAGGCCGTGGATATAATTGACATAATAAGGCCAAGGATCGTCGTTCCAATGCACTACGGAACTTATGGCCCGGGAAACGTTGAAGGCTTTAAGCAGGAATTAGTTAAGAGGCGCGTTTGGGTTCTCGTAAAGGATCTCAAGCCCTATGAGGGCTTTGAGGTATGAGGTCTCGGAGATGCTGACTACCGGCGTTAGGGCCCTAGATGAGTTGCTCGGGGGAGGCGTAGCTAGGGGAGTTATCCTGCAGGTCTACGGTGCTTTTGCCACTGGAAAAACGACTTTTGCAATGCAGGTTGGCCTTTTAAATGGGGGAAAGGTTGCCTACGTTGACACCGAAGGGGGCTTCTCTCCCGAGAGATTGAAGCAGATGGCCGAGAGCAGGGGATTAGACCCACAGAGGGCTTTAGAGAAGTTCATACTCTTTGAGCCTCTGGATTTTAAGGAGCAGAGGCAGGTGATATCTAAGCTCAAGACGGTCGTTAATGAGAAGTTCTCTCTTGTTGTTGTTGATTCAATTACTGCTCACTACAGATCGGAGGGTAGTAAAGATCACGGCGAGTTGGCTAAGCAACTTCAAGTCCTTCAGTGGCTTGCCAGAAGGAAGAACGTTGCGGTAATTGTTGTAAATCAAGTGTACTACGACTCCAACTCCAATTCTTTGAGGCCTATAGCTGAGCACACCCTGGGCTACAAGACAAAGGACATAGTGAGGTTCGAGAGGCTGAGGGTTGGAGTAAGGGTTGCCGTTCTCGAGAGGCACAGGTTTAAGCCCGAGGGGACCATGGTCTACTTCAAAATTACCGATAAAGGAATAGAGGATGTTAGCGAATAATATCTTTAAGGTCAAAGGCTAGGAACCCCTCTTCCCTCAGCTCTTCCTTGTCCTCGATACTTCTTGCTATTATTCCAAATTTGTACCTACCCTTAAGTGAAAGTAATTCTGCTTTCCTTTCCAGCTCTCTTAAAATCCTTTTTGCGTCTTTTAGGCTTAGGTTACTCCACTTCACCTCAAATAACGCAACATTGCTCCTGTTATAGGCTACAATGTCTACTTCCTCTCCCTTGCGCCACCATCGGCCAACGCGTTCTGGTTTAAAGCCAAGATCAAGTTTTTCCACGAATTCTTGGGCTATCTTCTCATAGGTTTTTCCCACAAAGGGCCTGAATTCAGCCTTAAATTTCTCAAAGACTTTTTCAGGATTTTCCTCTAGCATCGTGTAGTTATGATAGATGAACCTAAACCAGAAGTTGAAGAACTCATCCTTTATTCTGTATGCGACTCTCCTTGTTTTCACTGGATTTTCCGTGACGGGAACTTCTCTTGCTAGGTATTCGTAGTTGTTAGTCAGCTCGCTTAGGTACTTTCCAACGGTTAGAATTTTCATTCCAGTCTTGTCACTTATCTCCTTAGGCGTGACATAACCAAGGCTTACGGCCTCAAGAATTGAAAAGTATGCCCTATAAAACCTTCCAAACTCTAATTTGAGGACGTTTAGGCCTTCTTCCCTGAGTGGAGCAAATTCATCAAAAAATAGAGCCTTTAACGTTTCGAGTGCATTCCCTTTATGATAGCGCGGAAGGTAGAGGAGATACTTCGGCATTCCGCCCAGTGCTGAATACAATTCAACGAAGTCTTCAGGGCTTATCTCGATGCGTGACCGCACAAAGGTCCAAGAATTCCAAAAGTCGAAGGGCTTAAGCTTTATCAACTCGTCAACTCTACCAAAGAGTGGCTCTTTTCTGTCCATAAAGATGCGCTTAATCATGCCTACGTATGAACCAACAGCTATTAACATCAAGTTTGAGCTTTCCTTCTTTTCGTCCCAGAGTTTTTGAAGTGATGAGAATAGAGAAGGTTTCACTGTCTTAAAGTTTTGAAACTCATCAAAAACAACTACGAGCTTTTTCTCTTGTGAAAATTCAAGTAGGAACTCGATTATTTCCTCTAGCGATGTGAACTTCATTTTTATGTACCGTGGGATGTGGTGGGAAAGTTTGTCCTCAATCTCTTGAATGTATTCCTCGAGAAGTAGAGTTTCATCTTTTTCACTAACGAAGAAGTATAGGCCGAGCTTGTCTTTTAAGAATTCTTTAACGAGGGCAGTTTTTCCTACCCTTCTCCTTCCGTAGATTACCACAAATGTTGAACCTGGGAAAGAATAGATTTCGTTGAGCTTTTCGAGCTCGCGCTCCCTATCGTGGAACATATTACCCATCAAGTATATTACCAAATTAGTAATATTTAAGGTTTATCAAAAATATAAGGAAAGTCAGATCCTGTCGAAGACTTCCTGGGTTATCTTCAGAACGGCCTTGTATAGCCTCTCGCTTATTATCCCGTCATCGTAGTGCTCTTTAAGCTTGTCTTTGTCGATTATCTCCTTCTTTCCATCGGGCCACCTGACGATGTCAACTTCAAGGTCAATGTACCTTGCCTTGTCCGGATAAATCTCAACTGGAGTGTTTATGTTATAGAATTCTCCCTTCAAATTGCCCTCCTTATCATAGTACCTGTGCACAAACCACCACTTTCCAGCCTCTATCTCAGTTATTGCATAGTCTCCATGTTCTATCGGTATCTCAAGGCCATCATAGAACTTTCCGGGCCTGAGGAACCTCTTCATCTTCACCTTAAGCGGGTTCGTTGAAACCTCTATTATCTCTCCTGGGCCTATCTTTATCACCTGGCCATCCGGCTTAACGTGATTCAGCGTGAAGAGCCAGCCAACTTTTGGTCCCTTATTCATGACAACGGCCTCTATGAAGCCCTCGCTAACCTTCTGCCTTTGAGAAGGCATCTTTGCAAGTATCCCCTCGGCAACCTCAACGGCTAAGGTGAACTCGGGATCGTAAGACTTGAACTGGTGGTGCCCCTCGATGGTTGGAACTACCTTGTGCCTTATCTCATCGAGCTTCTTCTTCGTTCCTCCCCCGAACTCCACATCATAGATCTCCCTTCCCTCTATGATCTCGGCCGGCGCAGAGTACTTGTCTGCTTCCTTAAGCCTGTCGGCTATCTTTGACAGCCTTACGAGCTCATCTCTTAAGGTGTTCCAGTCCTTGTAGGCTGCCGCCGTTCTCCAGAGAACTCCCCACTCACCGAGATCAACGCTCAGACCGAGTATCCTAAGCCTCTCCCTTTCCTCAGGATCCTTTATTTTTCTCGAGATCTTTACGTGCCTCTGAACTCCTATAGGCTTTGGAATCAACACCGCGTAGTCCCCAGGAATCGTTATGAGAACGCTGAGGTGGGGGAGAACATTGTGCTTCTTGACCTGAACCACAACTTCGTCTCCTTCCGTGGCATCCGGTAGCTCTTCTATCAGAACAGTTCCTATGGCATTTCCTATGTCGACGTAAACGTACCTATCGTCCCTCTTTACAACTATTCCCTTGTATATTCCGTAGAGCTTGTAGGGGAGCTTCCTGAAGAATACGTCGATGAACTCTTCCTCTAAAACCTTCTTAACTTCCTCAACCTTCGTTCCGACGATTGTAATCCCGTGGTTCTTGTCGTATATGTCCACGTCAAAGTCCTCATAGCTCTTTTCGATGCCGAGCCTTTCGGCAATAACATCGCTCGGCTGGACTATCTTAAACCCCCTGTCAAGGAACAGCTTTGTTAGGGCCGTGCTATAAATTCCCCTAATCCTCACCGCTATCTCTGACTCTGTAGACACTTTCACCACCTCTTTCCATTCTCTCCGTTATCCCAATGAGCGTTAGTGCTTCCAGTATATCTTGAATTTCATCTCTCGGAATTCCAGTCTCCCGCTCTAAATGCCTCACTTCAACCCACTTAAGCCCCTGAGCATTCAGCGTCCTCAGCAAGAATTCCACCTTAAAGATGTCTGAGGGCCTATCATAGAGAAGCCTTAAGAACTTTATCAAGAGGGTGAAATCCTTAACAATTTTCTCTGCCTTTGAGATTCTCTCCATAAAGTGAGAGGGAACACCCCCTTTATCCATTATCTCCATGAATTCGGCATAGGTAATCATGGAGTTGAGGTTTTCAGTCAGTATGTAATCGTAGTTCCTGTTGAACTGGATAATTTTTCTTATTGAAAACTCCAATCTGTCCCTCTCGTTGAAGGTCGCCAATGCATCCTCAATTAGCCCCTTCATCTGCACAACGAGTCTCAGAGTTTCTTGAACGTACCTCTCAAACTCCCTCCCCAGCTTAAAGGCCTCGTCGCTGATCTCTGACAAAATCTGTATTTCCCTGTTTAGAATTTGATAGCATTCGCTCAGCGCCTGAAAGTCCCTCAACAGCGGTAGTTTATCCTCAAAGTCCCTGTGAAGTGTCCTTAGATGCTTCAACTTTTCGATCAAAATGACCCCCTATTTATATTTCGACGGTCATCTATATCAATTTTCTTCCCAAAAATGATATTACCCTCCACTGCCAAAATAATAAGCGCAATGATAGGGGTTGTGTCGGGGGTAATAGTCACGCTGCTGTCCCTAGCGATAGTGATGTACGTGTTTCCGCTCGAGAGGGGCCTAGTTGGGGAAATCAAAAGGTTCGCCAGAATAGTTATAGTTTCCCTCCTTCTACTGGCCTTTTCCGGTGTCTTCATAGTCCTTGAGGCAAAGTACCACGGCAATTACTGGATGCCTGCGGCCGTGCTCATAATGACATCCTACCTCCTCTTGGTGAGTGAGGCTGTGAAGTACATAATAGCCTTCTCGGGCAAGGAGAGAAGGGGAACTGGAGGGGCCTATATAATTAGGAGGGATAAGGACGTCGAGTTCCTCGTTCACACACTTTCGGACTCTGGAATACCTGTGCTGTTGATAACTAGGAAGAGACCCGACTCCACAAGAAGGGGAGTTCAGGTTATCTGGGTGAGCAGGGTTGGAGATGGTGTCAGCCCTACGGATCTTCACAGGTTGCTCAATGAGGCCATAAAATTCCTCTCCGGGGTTAAGGGTAAGGGAGTTGTGGTCGTTGACTGTGTTGAATTTTTATTGCTGTACAACGAGTTCAAGGCCGTGGCGAAATTCCTGTTTACGCTTAAGGATCACGTCCTAATGAGCGGTGGCTTCCTCATAATTGGAACCAGCCCCGAGGTGATAGGGGAAAGGGAATTTAACGTGCTGAGGGAGGAGTTCCCCGAGGCTTCAGTCGAAAAGGTGCTCTCAAGGCTATTGCCCCAGGGCCTCTTCGGTATTGCGGGGGTGCAGAACGTTGGCGGCGGTGAGGGTGGAGAAGAGGAGAGCCAAGGAAGTACTAGAGATTCTAAAGGAGAGAAATCTGCTTGATGGAAGACGGAAGCCAATTAGGGAAGGCGACTACGTATTCTTTCCAGTAACAAATGGTGAATTAGCGAGATCCCTGGGTTTGGATGTCATTAATGTGGAGCTCCCAATGAGGCCGGAGAGGCAGATATACAAGAACCTCACTGACCTGCTTCCTGGGGATATTGTGGAGGGGCTGGGAAGGCTCGATGTAATTGGCGATATAGCTGTGATAACGATTCCTGAAGAGCTTATGGACAGAGTTGATGTAATAGCTCAGGCAATAAGAAAACTCTATCCCCAGGTGAAAGTCATCGCGAGAAGGGGCTTTCACGAGGGGAAGTACAGGGTTAGAAGGCTTGAAGTCATTTGGGGTGAGGATAGGCTTGAAACGATTCACAAGGAGAACGGTGTTTTAATTAAGGTGGACCTTGCCAGCGTATTCTTCAACCCCAGGATGAAGGGCGAGAGGTACAGAATAGCCCAACTTGTGAGGGATGGGGAAAAGATACTGCTACCTTTTGCGGGGGTTCTTCCTTATGCCCTGGTTATAGCAAGAATGAGGAAGGTTAAAATCACGGCCGTAGAGCTAAATCCTCGGGCCGTTGAGCTAGCCTATGAGAACATCGAGCTCAACAAGAGGTGGCTTAAAGGCGAGATTGAGGTAATACAGGGGGATGTGTTCAAGGTTCTGCCGGAGCTTCCCGAGTTTGACAGGGTCGTAAGCCCAACTCCAAAGGGTGTCGATGCCCTCTCCTTAACCCTGTCTAAGGCCAAGAGCTACCTCCACTACTACGACTTCGTTCACGAGGATGAGATTGAGGCATTTAAAGAAAGGATAATTAGGGAGTGCAGGAGGCAGGGAAAGGAGTGTTCAGTTAGGGTGAAGAGGATAGCGGACTACAAGCCCCACGTCTACAAGGTGTGTGCCGACGTTGAGGTTAAACAAAATCGTTAACGCAAACGCTTATTTTTATCATTCCGCATGTCATCTTGGAGGTTGCAATGCTGATAGACAGGTTTGGAAGGCCCGTGACAAACTTAAGAATCTCACTAACGAAAGAGTGCAACCTAAACTGCTTCTACTGCCACAGGGAAGGTCAGCTTGACGGAGAGCGAAGGATGACTCCCGAGGAGATAGAGAGGATAGTTAAGATAGCATCTCGCTTGGGAATTAAAAAGGTCAAGCTCACGGGAGGGGAGCCCACGATAAGGCCGGACATCGTGGAGATCGTCAGGAGGATCAGGCCCTACGTCGTTGATCTCTCTTTAACCACGAACGGAACAACCCTCTACACCCTTGCGGAAAAGCTCAAGGAGGCCGGCCTTGATAGGGTGAACGTGAGCCTCGACACGCTTGACAGGAAGAAGTATAAGATGATCACCGGCTTTGACGTCCTCGATCAGGTTTTAAAGGGAATAAGAAAGGCTACAAAGCTTTTCCACCCCGTAAAGCTCAATATGGTGGTTATGAGGGGAATAAATGATGACGAGATATGGGACATGATAAGGTTCGCCGGAGAAGTCGGGGCGATCCTTCAGCTGATAGAGATAGAAGTCCCCAGGGAGATGGAAGATTCCCAATTCTTCAAGGACTTCTTCTATCCCCTAAAGCCCTTGGAGGAAGAGTTCGAGAAATTGGCTGTAGAGATAAGGGAGAGGAGGATGCATAGGAGAAGGAAGTACTTCCTCCCAGTTGATGGTAAAATCGTTGAGGTTGAAGTTGTACGGTCGATGCACAACACCATATTCTGCATGAACTGTACGAGGCTAAGGTTGACGGCCGATGGCTACCTTAAGACCTGCCTGCTTAGGAAAGATGACTTAATAGATATCCTGGGGCTCATGAGGGAAGGTGCCAGTGATGAAGAGCTGGTGGAGGTATTCAGGAAGGCAGTTCTGCTGAGGGAGCCCTACTGGAAATAACTTTAAGCACTCACCTCAGTTCTTAGCGATCTCACGCTCTCTCCAACTGCCACTGCCAGCAGTGCTACAAGGCCTGCAACAACTGAACCTCACCGTCAGCTGAGAAACTACCGTTGAAATTATCACAAATCCAATCTCGAACAGCGCCCACCGAATCTTTGAACCATTGTACACCTTAAAGCTTCCATAAAGGAGAAGTGCGGCTAAGGCAAAGAGCATGATCATGACTCCCAGGTGCTTTACGTTGACATGTGACACCAAAACGATTGCATAGATGGGGGTTGCTGATGCCAGCGCAGTGCCCTTCCTATTTGTGTTTAAAAATTTATTTTAAATGTTGCTTTGTAAATATTGTCGTGAATTCACATCAGCGGATGTCCATTTTCAGGAACCTGTAGTACACGAGTGCCATTGGAATTAGAAACATAACACTCAATGCTACAATGTTCCTCATTGCCAGCCCTAGGCTTTCACTGAGAGATCTCTCCTCGACCACGCTCTGCTCATATGCAAACGAGGAGATCACTTCACTTATCTGGGGCTTTCCTCCAAAGATCAGCCTGACGATTTCTTGGTAGTGGTAATTTGGAGAGATAGAGAGGATCTTTTCTGCTGTGGTGGTTAACTTGGTGAGCCATGCCTGGTATTCTGGATCCTTCAGGAATAGATCTTGGAGTTGCTCTTCAGTCAGGTTCGTGGCGTTCTCCAGTATGTTGGGAATTGGGGGCAGGCCAGCTACAGCGAAGGCTATAATCCCAGCTATTATCGAAAGGAGAAAGCCGAAGAATACGAACACGAATATACCCATTATGAGCGCGTTCTTGGATCTCTTTATGAATGTGGAAATTAGGAGCCCAATGCTGAGGAAGACCAGGCCGTAGAGAACGCTGAAGGGAAGTGTTGCCAGGAACTTTACTGCGTCGTCCTCGGTTATGGGGACTCCCAAGATGAGTGCGAAGGCAACTGTTAGGATATAGAATAGCGCCAAGCTAACTCCTATCGTTGCAAGCCCTCCTAGTAGTTTGCCCATGAGTATTTCGTCTCTGTGGGTTGGTTTTGATGCTATTAGCTTAAGGGTTCCCTTTTCGATTTCCTCGCTTATTGAAGTTGCCCCAAGGAGGATTCCCAAGAGGGCTATAGAGTAGTTGAATGCGTTAGAGAAGCTTGAGAGAAAGAGCATTTGGAAAGGCGTTTTATACAAGCCCTCACTTATGCCGAGCCTCTTTGAGTAATAAACTATTCCTAGTGAAATTATTGCAAAGATGGCTATTATTATTTGAAATTTTCTTGTTCTAATGCCAACTTCGAAATCCTTAATGGCTATATTGATTGTTTTCACACTCACCACCAGCCCCTGAATGACAATTAATTTACTTAAAACAATTACCTTTTGAACATTATCTCCTATTTGAGTAAAATTATAAAGGAAAAAACATTGTGACAATAACTATCAAGAAAACTTTAAGTAGTATTTATAACATTCATTTCATGAGAACTTAGAGGTGAATCAAAATGTGGAAGAAGGCCCTAGTATTGGGGCTGGTGTTAATGGCCATAGGGATGGTAGTAGGGGGAGTAGCAGTAGAGAAGGCAGAAATAGGATTAGTACTTGCAAAGGATCACCTGGTAGATAGAGGCGCAAAAGCGGCTGGGGCTGGAAGTGCGCTTGCAACTGCAGGTGGAGTTGTATATGGTATGGTGAAGACGGGATTAGTAGCAAAATTTGCTTTGGGATGTGCAGTAGCAGGATTAGGAGTAGCTGCTATTGGAGTAGGAGTGGTATTGTAAATTAGTTACGTGAGGTGAGAAAATGGAAAATATGATTGTCTTTAATTTATTTTTAGTTTTTTCTTGTGGAGTCCTAATGGCAACTTATATGAACACTAAGAGGATAGTTGTTAAACCACTCATTTTCTCCATTCTGGTTTCTGGAATTGTTGAAATTCTCTTGGTTAAGCTTAAATCCCCCTTCGTGGAGTATGGAACTTTTGCAATATTTCTTTGCACGCTATTATGGGCGTATAAAGATTTTATTTTTGAAAAGTCACATTTGATAAACAGGATATGGAGCTTATTATCCATACTAAACTTCATCTTATTCATCATCGTGCTATTAAACTCTATATGACTTGGGGGGATAAAAATATGAAACACCATTTAATTCTATTTTCATTTTTGCTGTTCTTCATCGGTTTCATTTTTGGAGTTTCTCTATCATCCCAGTATAGTGTTCCTGAAAATGTAAATTTCAAACCAATCTTAGAGCTCTTAAGACAGAAGTTCAGCGAAGAAAGCTTATGTTTTATACACATCTTCACTACCAATCTCAAGGTAGCTCTTCTTCTCTCCTTCGGTGGAGTCTTGACCTTTGGTGGCTTAACGATTCTGAACTTAATTATCAACAGCGTGAATTTAGGAATGCTATTTTATGACTCTCTGCTCTTGGGGGAGCTTAAAACATTTTTCCTCTTAATTCTTCCTCACGGCATCTTTGAAATTCCTGCTATCATCATTGCAGGGGCGGCAGGTTTTAAGATCCCTTATGAACTGTTAAGATATGCTCTGGGCAGGAAGGAAGAAATAATCACGGAGGAAGATGCCAAAGAATTCTTTAAACTTGTAGCAATCTCGATAGTTCTAATTCTCATTGCTGCTCTAATTGAGAGCACAATAACACCTAAAATAGCCAAAAGTTTGGGGTGATTAGAATGTGGAAGAAGGCCTTAGTTATAGGATCTGTGTTAATGGCCCCAGGGATGGTGACAGAAGGAGATGTTAGACATGAAAGCTTTATAGTATATTAAGGTTACAAAGTTAGAAGCCCTGGGAGCTTCGGCTACAGGAGCTTCTGGGGCCATAATAGCTACTGTCATTACTAAGAGCAGTCTTGCCGGTCTTGCATTGCTTGGAGCAGTTGTCTGGAGGTATTGTAGTAGCTGTAGTCGTTGGATTTTAGATATAATCCTAACCCATTAATTTCGAGGTGATGGAGATGGTTGAAAACAACTGGGAAAAAATGAGCAAGGAGAAGAGAGCAGTATTAGTGCTTTACACGATTTGCATAATTATGGCGATAGGTATTTTTCTGTACTTAACAAGGGTCAAGGGTTATACCCCTGATAATCTGCTGAAATTGGCTTTAATGGATCTTTTGCCAGTTTTGGCCGTCTACTTTATCGGTGCAATAATCATATGGAAACGTTATGGAAGCAAACTGGAGGAAGCACACTTAAAAGTATAGGGGGTGAAGGTCACTGAATGAAGAGAAAAAGGCAATACTTGTACTTTACTTTGTTAGTTTAATTTTGGCACAATAGTGACCTTCCTATACTTAACGAAGGTCAAGGGCTACACCCCAGACGACCTGCAGAAAATGATTTTAATGCACCTCCTGCCAATTTTGGCCTTTACAGCTCTCGGCTCAATAATAATACTGAAACATTATGGAAGTAAACCCAAGGAAACTCACTCATAATGCAAAAGAGCCATCCTCTACATCAAAGTTCTCCAGATGGAAATTAAGGGGAGAGCCAATAGGGGAAAGAATACGAAGTAGAGTGTTGCTAGTATTAGTGCTAAAAACTTTTGAAGTAACAAGTGCGTGGGCAGCAGCAAAGATCGGAACCAGTATTGGAAGTAGAATTGGAACCGTAGTTGGAGGTGTGCTCAGAACTGCTATCGGGGCAATTGCTGGGGTAGCAATTGGTCATTAGATTTGGAAATAAATAATCTCCTTAATTGACACAAATGACAGTCAGGGGGTAGCAAAAATGGAAAACAAGTTACAAGAGAGCATTGTTTCAGCATCACTATTTATTGTAATTTCAGGCGGACCTTTATTTATTTCTCTATTAACAAATAGTTGGCAGGTAGCAGGATTAGCAGCCGGTGTTGCGGCTGCGATTGCTCATAGTAATCGCAAAAACCTCAGCGTAAGCACTTTACTAAAACTACTGGTCATGTATATTGTTATAGGTCTATTTTTTAAATTGGGGGGACTTCAATGAGTATTATGTCTAAATCTCCCTTATATTTTTTCTACTTTTATTTTCCTTTTTGGCTTAGTTCTCGGCTTTTCTTAGCACTCAGGCATGACTATTCTGCTTATTTTGGCTTTAATCCTTTTGATAATTCCAATCCGTGGTTTTTGTTCTTTTTCAAACACAACATTAAAGTTGCCCTCATATTCTGGAGTGAAGCAATAACATTCGGAGCCACCACACTCTTGAACTTAACCTTCAATGGCATGATTTTGGGTTCAGCAGTTAAAACTACTGCCACTCAAATTGGACTGTTAAGAACCCTCCTCATACTCCCTCACGGCATCTTTGAGATTCCGGGAATGATAATTGCTGGAGCTGCTGGCCTCAAAATCCCTTACGAAATTTTAAGGTATGCCTTAGGTAGAAAGGAAGAAATAATCACGGGAGAAGATGCCAAAGAATTCTTCAAACTCGTAATGATTTCAATAGTTTTGATTTTTATAGCTGCAATAGTTGAAAGCACAATAACTCTTAAAATGGCAAAAAATTTAGGTGATTAGAATGCGGGAAAACTCTCGGAATTGGGAGTTATTATAAGGCGTACGGCTAAGAGCACAATAAGAGAGGAAAGGATGTGAAGTGGGATGTTGCCAGTATAATTGCCTATACTTGGCCTACTGCTAATAGCGAGGATAACTCAAAAAGTCCACTATTCATAGTTGTTTCGGGCCTTACATTGGGGGAGCTTCGTGGCACCAGCTAAACATCCACGTACAAGGCTCATAGGGACAGTTACAATAGGGTACTCTCTAATCCCAAAATACTGGCACAGTTCATGAACTAACTTGGATTGAAGTTGGCCGAGGAATAAACTTGAAATGAAAATGGTTGCTAGGGGCACATTACTGAGATGGAGGTTAATTGGACAAGGAAAATATGCCTTGGGTGAATGTGAGGTGATGCCCATGAAAAATCATACTTTCCGATTTATTCCTAATTTCGCTTTTGCCAAGCTTAGGATTAGCTCTCGCTGGTATTACAACTGAAAATCCCGAATTGTTGGCTGTTGCCTTGATCAATGTGCTTATCTGGACTCTCGTGCTGTACTGGGGGAGGATTGAAAATGGTGTCTAAAAAGGATTACATCAATTGCAGTAACCTGGGGGAATTATCTGGCTAATTGCAGGGATAAAGGCTTTAGAAAATCTCTAGCAGGATGTAACTCCCTGGGTCGTGGGGCGGATTTATTATCGTACTATCTGGGGCACTATTCGCACAACTCGCGAGTAAGTCCTCAACTGTCACGTAAAGCACGTGGGGGATATTATGGATCCGAAATCCCCAAAGGCAGGATTATTTGATTTATTCACTTTTTTATCAACTAATAATGGCAGTGCTGATATTCCCATATCTAACAAAACTCAAGGGATGCACTCCAGAGGATATCACAGAAGTTGCCCTTATGGTCCTCCTGCCAGTTTTGACATTTCACTTCCTTGATGGAGTGGTTCTAAGGATAAATAAGTAGAAAAAACTACTTCTTCCCCAGGAAGTCGAAGAGCGTGGCCTGCTTCCCTTTCCTCTTCTCCTTGGGCTTCTCTTCTTCTTTCTTCTCTTCTTCCTCCTTTATTTCTTCTTCGGCCTCTTCTTCAACTTCTTCCTCAACTTCTTCCTCTATTTCCTCTTCCACCTTTTCTTCCACTTTCTCCTCTTCCCTCTTGGTGAGCTTGAGCTTCCTCCTCAATGCTAAGGCCTTCCCCCATATTGTCCCCGCGTTCTCCTTCCCCGCTAGGAACTCAACCTCCTTCTCGCTCAATCCCAAGAATACCGTGAAGTGTGCCGCTAAATCTAGATTGTTCTCGAAGATCGTCCTGATGATCTTCATGGTCTCTATGGCTTCAAGTTTGCTCATGTGCATCTCTCTCATTATCTTCTTTATAATTGAATCTCTAAGCGATCTTTCCTCCTTGCTTTCAGCCAGCATCTTTAGGGTGTTTGGTGGGTAGAACTTGGCGAAGCCTCTCTTTTTCGTTCCTGCCACTGCAACTCCAGCGGTCATCATGTCTATAGCGTACTTCCACAGTGAATAGTTCCCCGTTCTTTGGGCCCTGCCTAGATAAATGTCGGCCCTGCTTATGGCCTCGTAAGCTTTGGCCATCTCCTCCGGCTTTAGGTACATGTGGGGGATGTTCTCATCTACCCACAGCAGGAACTCATCTGGCGTCATGTCCAAATTCCACGTGGCCATCTTCGCCCTCTTCGCGTTGTCGCTCCCAAACACCAAACCCAACGCCTGGAACACCGTCTTCTCTACATCTCTGTACGCTAAAACCTGCTTTGCATCCTCGTAGCCTCCAACCACGACTGTTTGCAGGTCGTTTATCGCAGCTCTTAAATCACCACTTGATCTCTTGGCTATCTCGTACAGGATGTCCTTTGGTACGGTAATCCCTTCCCTCTTTAGGATCCTTATAAGGGCGTTCATTACGTCCCTAACGCTGAGCCTCCTGTACTCCACTAGCTCCGCCTTGTCCCTTATCTCCTTTGGAACCTCCCAGTACTTGTTCGCCGCCATTATTATCGGGTTCCTTGCCCTGTCTATCAGCTTTGCAATTTCCTTTGCTCCGCTGGGCTCTATGTTGTCCGCCTCGTCAAGAAATATCAGCTTCCTCCTCTTCCCCAGGATGTCCATCGTGTATGCTGCCTGCACGTACCTCGCTATCTTCTCGTAAGTCCTCTCATCGCTCGCGTTCAGCTCGATTACCTCGAAGTTGTATTCATTCGCCAGCGCATATACCGTAGTAGTTTTGCCGCTTCCTGGGGGTCCTGCCAGCAGTAGGGCCTTTTTCTTCGGCGGATTACCGTGGAGCCACTTCTCTATCCACGACTTTACTTTCTCAATCGCATCCTCCTGATTAACTATCTCGCTCAGCCTTCTCGGCCTGTACTTCTCAACCCAGGGAAGCTCTGGCATCTTCCATCACTTCTTGCCTATTAGGGTGAACTGGGCAAGCAGGGCCTCGAGCTGAATCATTTCATTTGCTCCCTCAACCAAGCGGAAGTTGTACTCGCCTATCTTGTCAGCTAATTGGACCTTCTTCGGCTCACTTATCGGCAGGTTGAAGACTTCCTTGTGCATCTGAACTAGAACGTCTTCTCCGCTCAGCCCCTGCTTCAGGAGGATCTCCCTCAGCTTCTCCCTAGCCTTGAGGAAGTTGCCTTCTAGTGCTAGGAGCATCATCTCCCTGATGTCTTCCGGTCTGGCCCTGCTGGCCACCATGAATACGTTCTCATCTGTTATCTTCTTGTCCAAGGCTGCTGCCGCCTGCAGGATATTTATCGCCCTTCTCATGTCGCCTTCAGCGATGTAGAGGATCGCCTGCAGGCCTTCCTCGGTCAGCTCTAATCCTTCGTTTTCGGCTATAAACCTTAATCTTTTTGCTATATCCTCATCGCGCAATGGTCTGAACCTGAATATAGCACATCTTGACTGGATGGGCTCGATTATCTTGCTGCTATAATTACAGGATAAGATAAAGCGAACGTTGCTCGAAAACATCTCCATTGTTCTCCTTAAGGCCTGCTGGGCGTCTTGGGTCAGGGCATCTGCCTCATCAAGGAATATTATCTTGAAACTCGCTCCTCCTATGGGCTTTGTCCTTGCAAACTCCTTCACCTTCTCCCTAATGACGTTTATGCCTCTCTCGTCTGAGTTGTGAAGGAGAACCGGTATTTCGCCTGCAAAGAACATCTCGTTTCCTGGGACGCTAACATCGTAAACGAAGTCGTTGTACTCAACTAGTTCAATCTTCTTCACCATTAGGGCGTGTAGATCTGTGTAGGCAAGCTTCTTCAGGGTTTCGAGAATTCCCCTCTCGCCCTCGTTCAGTTTGTCCTCGTTTATCATGTCTATGATTTTTCTTAGTGTTTCCTTCCTGACTCTCTTCTTCCGCTCATAGAGCTGATGCCTAAGCTCGTAGCGCCAGTTGCCCTCTATCGCATGTTCTATTTTCTTGAGCATCTTAACTATCGGCTCCGCTGGGAGCAACTCTGCCTTTGCCCACTTCATGCCTCCCTTCCATATCAGCCTGGCCTCACGCTCGAATATGCTTGCTTCTATTCCAGAAATCCTCGCGAGCCACACGACGTCTATTAGCATGTCCCTTGAAACTGAAGATATTCTGATTACACTCTCCCACTCTCCACTTCCATCGCCATCTGCGAGCCCTCTCAGGAATGCTATTCTCTCATGAACTGGGAACTCGAATATGAACCCAGGAACTCTCTTATTTTCTGCCCTCCTTCCTTCTCCGTCGTAGAAGCTCTGTTCAAAGAACTTCGCCAGTTGCGTGTTTAGGAGCCTAACTTGGTAGGCAGTTTTCCTTGATCTATCAAACCCTGAGGAGATGTAGTTCTCGTAGACGCTGATTCCTAGCCTTTCTGCGAAGTTCCTCACTCTGTCTATTAGTTCTTTTTCGTGGGCTCCGAGGGTGTAAATAACTTGGCCCGAGGTTTCTCCTTTGAATCCGATGGCACCTTCAGCCGCGTAGAGACCCAGCATGTAGGAGATTTCTTCATCAACCGATAGCTCACTGAATACCCTTGTCCTTGGCGTTTCCCTCACGCTGTACCCGGTAAGGTCGAGGATATCCAAGAAGCCCTCGAGGTTTGTCGTGAAGCTTAGCAGTATTGAGCCCTCTTTAAGCTCGCTCGCCTTTATTGTTTCGAGGCCATTCTCAGTGAGAACGATAACTGAGTGATTTCCAGTTAGTTCAAGCTTTCCTCCTCCCTCCAAGTGCACTCTGAGAATTGCTGGAACGCGGTGGCGGATTACCTTGCTGACCTTGGCCCATCTGACGCGATAGTTTTCATCGACGGTCAACACTTCAAGGTTATCAACGTCCTTGTACGACACTTCTCCATCGTCATCGTCAAAGTACATCTTATCAAGTTCCGCAAATGTTGTCCTCAAAATCCTGCCGTTTATCCTAACCAGTATGGGGGTGTCTTTTGAAACTGAGGCATTTAATTCAAGGAAATTGTGTCTCCAGTTTTCTCCGAAGAGTTCTCGGGCTAAAGCTAGCGCACTGGTCGTTTTTCCCGTGCCAGGAGGCCCAGCGAAGAGTAGATGCGGCATTGAGCCCGTTTTAACATAGTGTTTTAGCCTTTTAACGATATGCTCCTGCCCAACGATGTCATCAAGCTTTTGAGGCCTGTACTTTTCAACCCAAGGCTTTTCAAGAACTTTTACTTCCCTGACCTCTTCGGCCATCTTTCACGCACCTAAGGTAAAGAACAATTTTGCAGCTTAAAACCGTTTCCTCTCGCACTGATTTCTGTTATCAGCCGTATATAGGCTAGCTCTCTTCCTAAGGCTTAATGCTTATAAGCCAACCGGGAAATTTGAGAACATGGATCCGATTGAGCATGCCTCGATTCCAGCTATAGCCTATCTTTCTTTCTCAAATCCAGATCCGATTAACTTGATGATGTTCATACTTGGCTCGGTATTTCCCGATTTTGATGTTTTCGCTAAGGAGCACCGCTCTTACCTTCATTCTCTCTTCTTTCTAGTTCCCCTGGCACTTTTGTCAACTCTTCTCCCATGGCTAAAGATGTTTGCTGTTGGCGTTGCTTTCCATCTGGCCTTGGATGCCTTTTCAGGTGTTGTTCCCTTCCTGTATCCGTGGAAAAGGAAGGGGTATGGCCTTGAGCTCATCGTAAAGATGAAGGACTCCCAAATTTCAATAAGTGCAAGAATAGTTAGTGGTTACCCGACTCCAAAAATTGAAAGGACTTTAAAGCTAAACAGAAGCATTCCCTTAGGTCTGTTGACCTTAGCATTAATAATAAAAAGTTTCAGCTGAGGGCGGCAAGGAGCTTCTCGAGGAACATCTTCTCCGGATAAGCTCCTTCGAACTGAACTTTGTCTTCTCCGTTTACCTGGATGACTATCTTTGGAACTGCCATCACGTTGTACTGGTCGGCCCACTCTGGGTACTCAATTGCCTCCACCATATCTCCAAGTATCTTGCCCTTTCCTGCCTTTGTGTTTTCTATTGCGAACTTGTGGGCCATCCTAACTGCCAGTGGGCAGTATGGGCATGTTGGGGTTACGAAGACGAGTATCCTAACGTCCTTGTCGATCTTTGCAAGCTCTTCCTTGCTCTCTGGCATTAGGTCTGTTTGTGCATTGCTCACATCCACTATGTCCTCTAGGAATGCCGCAAACTCATGGCCTGCTGGAAGGCCGAAGTACCTGACCCCGAAGTCTTTTCCATCTTGGGTTATGGTCGTTGCTGGTGCCCTGTCGATCCTGTACTTCTTGGCCAGCTCCTGACCCTCTGGCGTGTCGAAGTCCACTATCTCGTAGCTTAACTTATCTGTTAACTCTGAAAGTTCCTGAACGAGCTGTTTTAGCTGATCACAGTACTGGCAGTGCTCCTTTCCTATGAAGACGATGAGCTTAACGGGATTAGTCATTTTTGAAAAGAACTCTTCCTTAATTACCTTCTTGTCAGCGTCACTAATCAGTCCCATTTCTCTCACCCCCATCTAAACGTTTATAACGCCAATTAGCAAACCTAAAGTTGGCTTCAATCAAGGTTGTCAACCGAAGGTTGAATGCACAATATATAAGCTTTGCGCCACACATATGGGTAGGTGGTGAATATGGAACCTGACGTATTTTACATCCTGGGGAACAAGGTTAGGAGGGATTTGCTGTCTCACTTAACGTGTACCGAATGTTACTTCAGCCTCCTCAGCAGTAGGGTTACCGTTTCCTCAACCGCGGTAGCTAAGCACCTCAAGATAATGGAGAGGGAGGGTATTCTGCAGTCGTACGAGAAGGAGGAGAGGTTTATAGGGCCGACCAAGAAGTACTACCGGATTTCAATAGCGAAGTCATACGTTCTAACACTAACTCCTGACATGTTCTGGTATAAGGGATTCGACCTGGATGGGGCTGAGCTTAAGGACGTTCATGTGAACTTGTCCTCCTTGAAGGAAGATCCCCAGGGATTAAATGAAATGCTCTCTGAGTTTTTAAAGGCTAACAGGGAACTTGGGAAAGTTTTAGAGGCTTTCAGGGCCGTTGAGGCCTACAGAAATAAGCTAATTAAGATGATAAAGGAGGAGTATTTGAAGACTATTGGCGACATGACCCAGCTTGCGATCTTGCATTATCTCCTCCTGAATGGTGAGGCTACAATAGAGGAGCTTAGCGATAGGTTGAACCTTAAAGAAAGAGAAGTTCGGGAGAAAATCGAGGAGATGTCTCGGTTCATCCCAGTAAAAATGATAAATGATGGCAGGGTTCTTCTCGATGAGGCAAAGATCATCGAGGGTGGTAGCGATGGGGAAGAAAATCCTGGTAAAGGTAAATGAAGATAAATGCTACCTTTGCGGTGGTTGTGCTGGCGTTTGCCCGACCCTTGCAATTGAAGTCGCCTCTTCTTGGCATTTTCTTGGGGATAAATGTATCTCGTGCATGATATGCATTAAAGCGTGTCCCGTGGGGGCCTTAAGCTACGAGGAGGTGTCACAATGAAGTACGATGTCGTCGTCGTTGGTTCGGGCGTTGCCGGTCCCATCGTTGCTAGGAACGTGGCTAAAGCTGGTTTCTCCGTTCTCTTGGTCGATAAAAAGCCTGCGATTGGAACCCCGAAGCAGTGTGCTGAGGGAATAAACGTTAACATCTTTAAAGAGTTCGACATCCCCTACGATAGGAGGTTCATCAATAGGGAGATTTATGGGGCAAGAATTTACTCTCCAAGCGGCTACACCGCGGAGCTTAGGTACAAAGAGGTCAGTGGGGTTATACTTGAGAGGAAGGTTTTTGACAAGATGCTCGCTTATTATGCGGCCAAGGCTGGTGCTGAGGTTCTCGCTAGAACCGAGGTAGTTGACGTTCTGAGGGATGGCGGTAGGATAGTTGGCGTGAAAGCCAAGCATGAGGGCGAGCCCTTGGAGATTAAAGCAGATGTAATAGTTGCAGCTGACGGCGTTGAGAGTACCGTGGCGAGAAAGGCTGGAATAAACACATACGCTCCTCCACACGAGTTCGATTCCGCCTACGAATACGAAATGCTGATAGAGGGCTACGACCCCGACCTCATACACCTCTGGTTCGGCAACGAGATAGCCCCGAGAGGTTACGTCTGGGTCTTCCCCAAGGACGAAGATAGGGCCAATGTAGGCATTGGCATAAACTCGGACAATGAGAAAACTGCAAAGTACTACCTTGACAAGTGGCTTAAGGAGAACAACATCCCCAGGAACAAGATCCTTGAGGTCAACGTTGGCCTAGTTCCAGTTGGGGGATTTGTTAGGGAGTTAGTTAAAGACAATGTTCTCGTGGTTGGGGATGCGGCGAGGCAGGTAAATCCCGTCCACGGTGGCGGGATGTATGAGGCAATGAAGGCCGCAACTATAGCGGCAAAGTGGATCGTTGAGGCTTTAAAGGAGGAGAACATGGAGTTGCTCAAGAACTACACGAAGGAGTGGTGGGAGACAGAGGGGCCGAAGATGGAGAAGTTGCTAAGGCTTAGGAGGGCAATGGAGAAGCTTACGGATGAGGACATAGACGTGTTCGTTCAGCTGCTGGGCGGAACTGATTTAGAAAAGCTAGCTAGCGGAAACTACTTCGAGGTTGTTAAGGCCTTAATGAAGCATCCAAAAGTGTTAATGAGCAAGAGAAGGCTGGAAATCCTCAAGGCTCTAATATGAGATCTTCGAAGCTTGGCCCCTGGGGTAGCCTTCTCTTGTGCTCGCTGCCCTTTACAAGTTTTTCCACATGCTCTACCCTTTCCACAGGGATGCTGAGCTCATTCGCAATTTCTTCTTTTGGCATTTTCAGATCAACTAATCTCCAGAGGATCTCATCTAGAAGTTTGTAGCTTATTCCGAGCTCTCCCTCATCCGTTTGTCCCTCCCAAAGTCCGGCCGTTGGCTTTTTCTTGACTATCCTTTCGGGGACACCGATTCTCTTGGCTATTTGCCAGACTTCAGTTTTGTATAGGTTTATGAGCGGAGCATAATCGCTGGCTCCATCTCCCCACTTCGTGAAGTAACCAGTTAGGAATTCGCTCCTATTGCTCGTTCCTAGGACTATCCTACCCAGGGAGTTTGCGTGTGCGTACAGTATTATCATTCTCGTCCTGGCCATTATGTTGCCCAGGGATTTCCTATCGAGATCGATGTTTAGGGAGTTCTGAAAGGCATCTACAATGCTCTTAATGTTAATGATCTTGTACTCTATCCCAAGGGACTCGGTAACCAGCTTTGCGTCCTCAACATCTTGGTTTTCATAGTATGGCATTATTAGGCCTAGAACCTTCTCTTTCCCTAAGGCCTTTACGGCAAGGTATGCTGTTGTAGCACTGTCAACTCCTCCGCTTATTCCTATAACTACCCCTGGGCTGGCCTTCTCTTTGATGAACTGGACTATCCTATCTATCGCGGCATTATAGTTTAGTGCCCTCATAGCTCAGCCTCCCCCAGGAATTCTAGAATGGAAACTAGCCTTTCATCTTTCACCTTGGTTATTATCTCGCTTACCTCTTCCCTTCCTACTTTTCCGTCCTTGTACAAGGCTATTCTCCTAACCCCTTCAAAGAAGTCTTCAAACTCTGGAATTGCGGCCTTGAACATGGGCATGGAATTGTATATCTCCTCAAAGTCATCCTCCAGCATGAGTTGCCAGATTAAATCTATGAGGCCGTCGAAAGCGACATCAAAGAAGTCCGTCCCTTTGGCCTCTAAAAGGGCATATAAGCACTCCTGCATTGCGGCTTCATAGTTTTCTTCGTCCTCAAATATCTCCTCAAAGGCTAGGTGAATCTGAGATTTTAATTCCCCCTTTGGGACTTCTGGTAATAACCTTGCGAGCCTCTCTTTGGCTTTAACCTTGTCTCCCGCTTCAAAAGTTAAGTAGCCTTCATAGATTTTAGCCCTGAGTAGCTTTTCCCTGTTGTTGGCTTTCTCAAGATTCTCAATGGCCTTTTTTATGACCTCTAGGGCCTTGTCATATTCTTGGAGCTCTTCATGAATCGTTGCAATCCCAAAGTATGCTTCTCCGAGCTTTTCTGGGTCAGTTTCTTCTTCAATGGCCTCTCTGTAAATATCTAGGGCCTTCTCTGGAAAGCCCAGCAGACTATAGAGATCTGCAAGTTCAAGTAATCCTTCAAAACCCTTCTTTCTTGCGAGATCCTCGAATTCTGCAATCTTATCAACTCCAAGGAACTCCGCATAATAATATACCACGATTTTGTATAACTCTAGGTCTTCGTATTCCCTTGCCTTCCTTTCTGCCACCTCTAACACTTCTTTTAGCTCCTCATCGCTAAGCACATCTATTTTTTTGGTTAGCAGGGCTTTTGCCTCCTCTAATCTTCCCTCTTTCAATGCTTCCACTATTTTCTCGGCTTCCATTATTCTCCCCAAACAATTTTTAAATTCCAAGCTTAAATACGTTGGGATCTGTATGGGGGAGAAAGTGGGCCTATTCAAAAAGCCCAAAGATTTCAGCTTGGAAGAGGCCATTAATTTAGTATCTTCACCGGAAAGTGGTGGGATAGTGATGTTCCTTGGCAAGGTTAGGAATGAGAACCATGGAAGAAAAGTCTTGAAGTTGATTTATGAAGCCTACGATGATATGGCCTTGAAGGAGATGGCCAGAATTAGAGAGGAAGCAATCTCAAGGTTCCCAATAACCGATGCCCTAATATGGCATAGAGTTGGAGAGCTTGAGGTTGGGGAGAACACAATACTGGTTGTGACGGCCGGTAAGCACAGAAAAGAGGCTTTTGACGCCTGTATGTGGATTGTTAATGAAGTCAAGAAGAGGGTTCCCATATGGAAGAGGGAAGTTACCGAGGAAGGTGAATTCTGGATTGAGGGTAATAAGCTTATCCCCGTGTCAAAGGAATAAGTGCTCTCGTCACTTTTTTACATACTATCGTTGGTAGTGTGCAAAATCGGTATAGAAAAGGTTAATATAAATGTTGTGTACTTTATATTTTTCGGTGAGTTGATATGGAGAAAACAAAGGCTCTTATGTATGAAATCCCTGTGGGTAGGGCGAGAATAACGGCAATAGCTAAGCCACCATGGACTGTAGTCCCCCATACTGGAGCCCTCGAAAGGTTAATTCTCATGATAGGTCGGGGAAAGGGTGTTTTTTCTGAGGTATCTTTCATACCGAGAAGCCTTGGTTGTATTGGAAATAACAGGCTTGTACTGTATAGGGATCCCCTCCCACTTAAGAAGTTTAGAAAGGTCATTGACGAATTCAAAAGTATCGCTAAAGAGGGTGAAGTGTACATAACAAACTACGACACCATTGAAGATGCTATAGAACTTGCTAATTATGCTGCCTCTAAAGGTCTTGAAACGTACGTGACAGCTTTAAGTGAGGATTGGGACAGGATTCCCGGAAACAGGGAGTTTAAGGTGATAGGGGAAGTACTTTACAATGAAATCAAAAGTATTGACAACTTGGATAAGGTTGATATCCTTTTAGTTATGGTGACTTATCCTCAGTACAGGGAGCTTTTAAGGGAAGGCATAGATTTTGGGGGAGAAGTATGGGTTGATATATTATATCCTGGTTCCTTAAGAGCTCTGAATTTTAACCCTCTAGATGTCAGAAAGGTTGTCAATCCAACCTCGATAACTTATAATAACTGTATGTCTGGTTTGGTTGCAGTGACACCTGAAGGGTTCGTCACTCCGTGTCCACTTCTCAGGAAGTTTATCGTAGGGGATGTGAGTAGGGAAAGCCTGAGAAGTATAGTGAAGAAGCAGAGATTAAAGAAATTCTGGAAATTAACTAAGGATAACATAGATCCATGCAAGACCTGTTCATTGAGATATGTTTGCCATGACTGCAGAGCGTTGGAGTACCAAGCTACTGGAGACATATTCGGTATGGAATTTTGTCCATTATAACTTGTTCAATCTCTTCCTAATTTTGCTAAGACATCTATGATTATTTCAGCCTGTTATGGCAAAACCTTTATATTTTTACGTCCAAGAACTATCGAATAAGTCAGGATTATCTTGGGGTGATGATAATGGGTTATCAACCTATCCGGAGAGTTAAAAGTGGTATCCCTGGCTTTGATGAGCTCATTGAGGGGGGGTTTCCAGAGGGTACTACCGTCCTTCTCACTGGTGGTACTGGAACGGGTAAAACAACGTTTGCAGCCCAGTTTATCTACAAAGGGGCCGAAGAATATGGAGAGCCTGGGGTATTCGTTACGCTAGAGGAGAGGGCTAAGGATCTCAGAAGAGAAATGGCTGCCTTTGGATGGGATTTCGAGAAGTATGAGAAAGAAGGGATGATCGCGATAGTTGATGGTGTTAGCGCTACTGCTGGCTTGCCGAGCGAAGAGAGATTTGTCCTTGAGGATAGGTTTAACATAGATAACTTCCTGAGGTATATTTATAGGGTAGTCAAGGCTATAAATGCTAAGAGACTTGTTATCGATTCAATACCATCAATTGCTCTCAGATTAGAAGAAGAAAGAAAAATTAGAGAGGTTTTGCTAAAATTGAACACTATTCTTCTCGAGATGGGTGTCACAACTATACTTACAACTGAAGCTCCGGATCCGCAGCATGGTAAAATAAGCAGGTATGGAATAGAGGAATTCATTGCTAGGGGAGTTATAGTGTTAGATCTTCAAGAGAGAAACATAGAGCTAAAGAGATATATCCTAATTAGGAAGATGCGTGAGACGAGGCATTCAATGAAGAAGTATCCGTTCGAAATTGGTCCTAATGGAGTCGTTGTCTACCCAAGCGGAGAAATCTATTGAGCGGGGGAGTTCAATGTTCGAGAATGGGGAAGAGAAAATTGAAAAGGTAGTTGAGAGAATCCCTACTGGAATAATAGATGATTTGATAAGTGGTGGTATACCGAGGGGGAGTGTTGTTCTTTTGATAGGAGATCCTAAGGCCGGTAAAAGTACTTTCTTAACGCAATTTGCTTTTAACCAACTTAAGGCAGGCATACCTGTAATTGGAGTTTTAATTGACGTGTCAAAATATGAATTCATAAGCAATGCTCTCGACTTTGGCTGGGAGTTCATGCCCTTCTTGGATGAAAAGATGATACTTCTTGATGCATATAGTCAAAGGTTGAGAAAGGCTCCTAAATTTTCATTTGATGAGACTGTGATAGCCGATCTAAGCGACACTACCAGACTGCTTGATGCAATCAAAGATACAACGCTCAAGATACTTTCAACTACACATGCGGATAAGATAGTGGGGTTTATATCTTCCATGACGCCTGTTTTCTTTGAAACTTCAAGAAAAGAAATATACAAATTCTTAGAAGAGTTGAGGGAGTTCGCTCACAGAAATAGACAAGTTTGGGTTCTCGAAATGAATTCTGGAATTGAGGAACCATATGTTGAGATGATGGTTAAGGCAATAGTTGATGGGATTATCGAGCTTAAACTAATGGAGGAGGGTAAGACTCTGAGGAGATATCTTAGGATTTATGGGATGAGGAGAACGGCTCATAGGCTTGATTGGATCGAGTATAATATAACCTCGGAAGGTATTAAATTATTACCATAAAATAAAGGTATTTAAATGTCGTTTCAAAGGGTAATATATGCGACCACTTAACATTGCACTAGTATTAGCGAGTTTAGCGTTCTTGGGCCTTGCCAATATAGTCTCAAACGTAGAACCTGTTGACATAATGGAAGCGGAGGAGGGTAAACTAGTTGAGTTTACTGGCGTCTGTGCATATTCCTCTGATGGATTTAGCATATTAACCGATGGAAAGTTCTCAGTCCCCGTTTTTTCTGATCTTGAAGTTGGAGAAGTATATAGGGTTATTGGAGTGTACAGGGGACGCGGGATAAAGCCCAGGAGAATAGAGAGTGGTGATATGGAGCTCGAGGAGATTGAAGGAGCATATTGGGTTGATTACTATCCTTCAATTCTAACTCCGAAGAAAATTAAGCTTAAATTTGAGCTTTCTGGAGTAGAACAGGGTGAAATTGTTAGGGTTAGAGGGGTTTTCTTTGGAAGCAAACTTGTCCCAGTTGAATACCGTGTAGTTGGGAATTTAACATACCCAAAGGATGGCTATCCCTTCAAGTTTAGGGGCGTCGTTCTATATGGAGGTAACCCTGGGGTGATATTGTGGAAAAATAGGAGTGTGAGGGTATATCTGAAGGACAATTTCACATTAATCCCCGGGAGAGTCGTTGAAGTTTTTGGGATAACTAGGGTTGCAGGCGGGATAATAGTGTATGCTTCCCATTTCAGGGACACTGGAAGTGCTAATGTTTCAGAAAAGCCCAACATAGGAGAAATTGCGGAGAGTGAATGTAGGATAATTCAGAAACTGGAAAATAGAGTCAAGCTAGAGTGTCTAGATTTACCGCTTTCTAACGTTACGGGGAGAATAGGGGATAAAGTAAAGTTCAAGGCCCTAAGGAGGTTCTCTGACTATTTGTGCTTGGATTGTACCCTATATCCTAGGGAAGACCTTGGCAACATGATATGTAGCCCTGAGGTTGGAAAAGCTGGAAAGGTTTCTGGAGTCGTTGAGAGTGTAAAAGAAGTTAGGGGAAGAATAATAGCTCAAGTTAGGCATGGGGATTGCAAAATACTCCTTAAATTAAAGCCAGATGTTAAGGTTAAGGTCGGGGATGAGGTTGAAGCGTTTGGCGTGTTTTCTACCTATTACAGGAAGCCAATACTGGTAGTTGAGGGGGAGGAAGATATATGCTTGAACTCTTCCTGCAGATGATAAAAGGGGTTGCATTTGGCACCCTCACTGGTTTGACGCCCGGGTTGCATGTTAACTCCCTGAGCAGATTATCCCTTCCAGTCCCTACATTATTCGTGATGGGCTTGGTTCACACATTTCTTGATTCAATTCCTTCAGCACTATTTGGTGTCCCGGATGGTGACGACACTGTTCCTTCTCTCCTACCTTCTCACAGGATTGTCCTTCAAGGGAGGTTTGGAGAGCTGGTTAGACTGTCCATTACCGCAAGTACAATAGCCCTAATACTTGCGGTTTTAACTTATCCTCTATATTCGCTCGTCGCTCCTCTCTATAGGTTTGAGGTTGGATTAGTCTTTATAGTGTTCCTTTCCATCTTTCTCATTTTCTCTCAGAGGAACAAGATTGGTGCTCTCATGATATTTCTCTTCTCGGGGTTTCTGGGTTATTGTGCATTCAACATGCCCATTAGGGATCCATTTTATCCACTCTTTACCGGGCTTTTCGCACTTCCCCTCCTAATCGAGTCCTACTTAAATCCTCCAAAGGAGATAAAGGTTGAGGACTCAGATCTAAGTATTGGAATCCTGAGGGTGCTAAAATTCAGTGCTCTCGGAACTTTCTTTGGGTCTCTTGCTTCCCTTCTCCCCACGCTGACTGCCGGCCAAGCCTCACTTCTTGGATCTAAGCTGACGGAGGATGACCTTGACTATCTCACGATAATATACTCCACGAATACCGCAGCTTATGCCTTCTCACTTGCGAACCTCGCCCTCACAGGCAAGACCAGGAATGGTGTTATGGTGGCGATTGGTGAAGTATCAACTTCGGAGCTCCCCTACTTGTACCTCCTCGGGATTTCAGCGGCTCTGCTGGTTATGGTATTTGCCCCCAGGGTAGCAATTCTCTTGGGAAAGGTTGCGTTTAGGTTTTATAGGAAGGTCATCATAGCTATAATTCTTTTCTTGTTCGCCTTGGGCTACCTCTACAATGGACTTCCCGGGGTATTCCTAATGCTTTCATCGATGTTCCTGGGATTCCTTGCCCCAAGGTGGCAGGTTTTTAGGGTAACCTATATGGGAGTTCTCATGCTCCCCGTGCTCGTGGAAAGTGTTATTTAGGCCTTTAGGGTAGCTCGATAAAGGGGAAGGAAATGGATGTCTACGAACCGATAATGGGGGCTTTTCCAATAGCCAAGAAGCTCTGGAGGAAAATAATTGAGAACAAAGGTCTTCCATCTCCTGACGCTGTAGGCAAGATGCTGGAGAGTATAGGGTTGGAGAAGCTGTTTCTGGGGAAAGGATTGGGAGTTTTTAGGAACAACTTCGTTATAGCCCTTTTAATTCCCAGGGAGAACATGATAGCTGTTGACTTCGTATCCGCCACGGGGGATTTAAGCGATGCCCTCGAGTTAATAGCATATTATGACCGGGAGATAGATTGTTATGTGGTTGAGATAATCCCTGCAAATGAGCTCGAGTACGAAGAAAACCTCGGAGTTGAACCCGTTATAATTGACGCGAAAACCTTCGAGCTTAAGAGCTACCCGGTGCTCGGTGAGTTCAAGCAGGGGAAGAAGACCATAATCCTAAAGGTTGACAGCGAAACTTACAAGCTCTGGAAGGAAAGCGGGAAGCTCAACGTCTGCCCTGTGTGCGGTGGGGAGCTTAGGTGGAGGGGGAAGAGAGCTGTCTGCACAGACTGCGGTATAGAGGTGGTTGTCGATGAGGAACGTTAAAGCTAAGCTCGTCTATTACTCAAGGCTTGCCCACAAGAAGGGGTTGACTGGCTCTTTTGGAGGAAATATAAGCGTTAAGGTCAAAGATTACATCTTCATCAAGGCAACTGGTTCCGTGATGGAGGAAATGAGCTATTCTCAAGTTGCTGTAATGAAAATTGATGGTTCCATTGTTTCGGCTATACGACCTTCATCCGAGTACAGGCTCCACCTTAGTGTCTATAGGAACAGGGAAGATGTAAGGGCCGTCGTTCACCTTCATCCTCCTTACTCTATTACCCTCTCCATGTTCGAGAGGGAAGTTCCCATGCTGACTCCGGAGGCCCAGCTTTACCTTTCAAAGGTTCCAGTTCTGCCTTTCAAACCTGCGGGCAGTGAAGACCTCGCTAGGCAGGTAAGTGAGGCCATGAAGAATTATGATGCTGTAGTCCTCGAAAGGCACGGGATAGTTACCGTGGGTAGAACTTTGAGGGAGGCCTTTTACAAGGCGGAGCTCGTCGAGGAAGTTTCAAGGCTGTGGTACCAAAAGTTTATAGCCTCTCGAGAGTAAAGGGGAGCAGGCGAGGGGGCTGGGGGCTGTCGGGCTCGTACCCGAGGAAGTTCCGCCCACCGCACCGGGGCCGCGGTGCCGCAAGGCACCTCCCGAGAGGGAGGGCAACGGCACAGAAACGACACGTCCCTCGGGAGATGTGGATGAAAGCGGCGAAGGCTCCCGGCGACGGGAGCCGAGTTAACCCGCAGACAATCCCGAGGGGAGCGGTGAAACGGCCGTCCCGCGGGGTGCAAGGCCGAGAAAGGGCCGATGAGTTCCCGGTGTGAGGCCCGTGGTAGGCCGCTTAGTCGAATGCCCCCGGAGGTACAGAAGGCGGGCTATAGCCCCCTCGCCTCATCTAACTCTTCCCACCACTTCTTGTAAGCTTCTCTTACTTCTTTCTTCCTGAATTTTGGAACGGCATGTCTAAAAGGATTGAATTTCATAACCTCTCTTTCAGTTGTCCCTACGTACTTCGCAATTAATCCTACTTTGGAGTGCAGAGTTGAGGGTAGTCTTAGTATCCTCTTTATATCAACCGTAACCCTCCCATCGAAGTATGCTTTTGAGAACCTCGTTGAGAGCGCAAAGAGCTTTGCCAGAGTTTCAACTCCAACTCCCTCAGGGAATGAAGCTAGAATAGCGTTTCGGACGAATCCTCTATAAATCTCCTCTTTTGAGTTGATTATTTTCTCAGCAATGTCCCTTCTAATTCCTATGTTCCTAAGGTGTGGGAACTTCACTCTTAATATGAAGTATCCGAACCTGAGCCTGAAAACCCTGGGATAGGAATGGTTTAGGACGAACCATCCCCTCTTTTCAATCAAAAGTTTTCTGAATTCTGATGCATCCTCAATTTCGCTGGCAGAAACGAAGGCTAATATCCTCTCCCTTGCCTTTGAGTCAAGCTTCATCGCCCACTCATCGAGAACCCTTATGTGATATCCCCTCCCGGAGTACACAACGTGGACATTTTCGAACCCTAATTCTTCTTTTAATATAATAAGGGTATCCTTAGCGAGCTCTTTTGCATCGTTGAGGCATATAGGACAGACAGTCCCAGGTTCATGATCGCACCTTTTTAGTGGTAGGTCTTTTGCGTCTATATCGAACACAACTTCCGCTCCAAGCCATCCCTCCATTTTTTCAGGTTTTTCGTATAGGGCCACGCTGGAGTAGATAGCGTAGGGTGAGGTTGCCTTGATATAGTCTTCTAAGTCTCTTAAGTCAAAATACCTGTTCTTTCTATCGCTGGGACCTTCTCCGGTATGGTCAAATCCAAATTCTCTATATTCCAGAGTATTCATTATGAAATCTGGTATATCTTTGGCATTCCACTCCTCTTTATAGAATCTACTCCTCTCTTCCTTTGTTACCTCCCTTAGGAGCATTCTTCTTACCCTCCATGTAGAGTCTTCTGAGATAATAAGTTAGGGGATTCCTGATGTACTTGCAGTGCTTGTCCGGAGTGCAGAGTTGCGGTGCATTTGCCCTTATCTTTTCGCAGTTTGGTGGGAAGTACCACGTTGAATTTCCGCTGTCCTCGAGGGTTGGGTTAGCTGTGTACCCGAAGCCCAGGTGGTACCATATGTTCTTAATTTCATTTGGTTGATCTTCGAAGAATGGAGGGGAACAACGGTTCGCCGCCTCTATTATCATGGGGAGTATTTCTTCTTTTATTACTTTTAGATCGTCTATGCAGTCTCTAATCCTTATATTTCTCTTAGGAGGGTTAGGACATATCCTTGCATAGCTTAAAAAGCTTGTAAGTAAGACTGTTATGGCATAGTTCCTGAGTCCCTGGGGTACACCCCTGAGAGCGTTCTTCACGCAGGGTGGGAATAGCTCGGGCTTTAGAATCCCTGACTTAACGTCTCTAAATCTGGTCTTGAACTCTTCTTCTGCAAAGTTCCTTATTTCACCCAGTAGTTCGGTATAAAATTCTGGAAGATCGTCTCTAATCTCATAGAGTAAGTTGACCGCTTTCTCAATATTTCTCTCAAATGCCATCTCCCAGATCTTCATTAGGTCTTCCTTTTTTAGGTACACAAGCCCCTTGTAAATGTAGTAGTTGGAAAGCTTTTCCCCAGGTAAGAGCTCCAGGAACTCTGAAATCTTAATAGTGTACTGTGGTAGTCCCCTAAAAACTCTCTCGAGAACCTTAATATCATTGACTGGGAACTCTACTGCCAGCTGAATTGGAAGGCTGATCTCTTCAGGCCTGATTTTCTCGGCCCTCCTAATTCTCTCCGAGTAAATTATCAAGTTGGCCTTCTTTACGAGCTCCAACTCTAAACCATAGGGAGAGAACGCTAATGCCCCGAGTAAGGCATAGAACTGGGCAAGATCCCTTATATCTTGAACATCCATAAATTTGTTGGTGTTTTCCTTATACTTGATAACCTTTAGTCTTCCAACAACTTCTTCGATTGTAACGATATTAGGTATAGCGTTCATAAATTCATTTATGGATCCGAATTCTTTTAGTAGGTCTTTCGCTCTCTCACTGAATGGGTCAAGCATGCTGATAGATAATACCCCTGCGATAAAATATTAACGGGTGGTATGGATGGATGTCAATAAGGCGTCTTTTACGAGGGAAGTTCCAGAGGACAGGCAGATTGCTTTAAAAAAGATACTATCACTGCGAAAACCTGCCAAAATAATGATAATCGGGGACGTTGATACGGGAAAGACGACATTGGCTGTTTATTTGGCAAATGAACTGATATCTAACGGTTTAAAGGTAGCAATAATCGATTCTGACGTTGGGCAGAAAGGCATACTGCCTCCCGGAACCATAAGTCTAGCTCTAGTTGATTCTTATTTCTCATCCATGGAAGACCTCAAGCCTTATGCTCACTACTTTGTTGGTAGCATAACTCCGACTCAGTTTTTTGGGGAGATGGTTGTGGGGGTGAGCAAGTTAAGTGAAGTCGCTACGAGGCTTGCGGACGTGGTTCTTATAGACACAACGGGGATGATTTATGGTTCTGGGGTTGACTTGAAAAGGATGAAGATTGAGGCCGTTAAGCCAGACTTAATTTTGGCACTAGGACGGGAAAATGAACTTGAACCAATTCTAAGGGGGTATGAGGAAATAACGATGGAGCTTCAAGTTAGCGAGCAGGCAAGGGACTTCTCAAGAGCGGAGAGGCGAGCCATAAGGAGGGAAAAATGGAGGAAATATTTTGAGAACGCAAAGTTGAGGGTGTTTGAGCTTTCAAACGTTGTCGTTACGGGAACATCTCTATTCCAAGGTAAACCAATAAGCGATGGGGAGAAATCTCTGCTAGAGAAGCTTTTTAAATGGGTAGTTATCCACGGTAGGAAAATTGGTGATAAATATTTTGTAGTTAAGGCTGACGTAGTTGAAGGTCCCAGGAATATTGACAAAAATGTCTTGAGGTTCCTTGACTTTACAAAGCTAAGCAATATCCTTGTTGGACTAATCGATAGGGAAGGCTTTTGCTTGGGAGTGGGAATCTTAAAGGGTATAAACTTTGCTGAGGGGAAAATCGAACTCTTAACTCCTGTTGAGGAGCCCGTTGCTGAGCTCAGGTTTGGCAGGATCAGGGTTAGAGAAGATGGTGAAGAGCTCGGAATACTTGACAGAGATGCCCTTTAGCCAAAAAATTTATGAAACCTGTAAAGGAGTTAAGTTTGTAAAGTTCAAGGATGGTGTAGCTCTATGACAAGGGAAAAAATCGAGCTCACCAATAGACAGGTTGAACTTTTAAGGAAGCTTTACAGAGAAGGGAAAACGATAGAAGTTCATACAGTTGAAAAGACCCAGGATGAACTTGCCGAAGAGCTTGGAATTACGAGGCAAGCACTGAGTAATCACTTAAAAGTTCTGAAGGAGCTGGGATACATTAGGAAGGGTAGGGGTTTTATAGATCTAACTGAAAAAGCTCTTGAGCTTTTAGGAGAGAAAAGAGGAGATGTCTTTATCTTTGTTAAAATAGAACCAACAAAGAGGAAGCATGTTTATGATGCAATAAAGAAGCTTAGGGTGAAGAAGATTTACCGTGTAACTGGAGATATAGACTTAATAATAGAAGCAGATAAGAGTAGGCTTGATGAAATACTAGAGGAAATTGCTGCTTTGGATGGTGTTAAGGAAACAATTACTCATGTTGTTCTTGGCATCCTTTAGATCTTAGCTTTTCATTAATTTTCCTCTTTAACAGATCGATGTTGTCCCCAAACTTTGCGGAAATTGGGACGAAAATATCATTAATTCTATCCCATGGTACTCCGAATTTGTCTGCAAGGAAGTACAGAGTTTTTTGAACGTTTTTTATCTTGTCCAACTTGTTCACCGCTACTAATGTGGGTATATTGAGCTCAGTAAGGAACTGATAAAATTCGACGTCAATCGGTATTTCTCCTCTTTTCTCCCATCGCTCAATTATTTCAGGGGCAGCTTTGCCATCAACAACAAGAATAGCCAGATCTATTTTATCTGCGTTATCCTCTATGAAGTGCACGATCTCATCCTTTATCCTTTCTTGAACCTCCTTGGGTAGCCCAGCCATGAATCCAAATCCTGGCATGTCTATGATCTTGTGTCCCTTCCACTCTATCTCAATTATCTTCCTTGTAACTCCGGGCCTCTTCCCTCGCCTAACCTTTTTACCTGTAAGCTGATATATTAGGGTGCTTTTACCAACGTTTGACCTTCCCACGAATATTATCGTCGCCATCACAACATCCACATCCGCTATTCTTATAAATTCAACTGTATTCTGCGGGATGATGTCATACAGGTTTCATAAAGATGCGTATCTCCTGGTTATCTATTATTTCATAGCTTGGTTAGGTGGCACTATGGCATGGTTCGTTCAGCCCTTCTATTTCCAGTCCCTTGGGTATAGTTATGAGGATCTTGGAGTTATATTTTCGGTAATATTCGTGACCCAAGCCTTTGCCTTAATCTTTACCGGTCCTTTTACCGCGAAGTTTGGGTACAGGAGGAGTATATTCCTAGCAGTGCTGTTCTTTATGATAACGAGGGCAATTCACGTTCTCTTCCCTATATATCCTCTCCTTATCTTTGCCTCGGTAAGCTTCGGTATTGGAATGGCCCTTGAGTATCCAGCTTTAATGAGTCTCCTCTCCGAGAGCGTTGAGGAGGAGAGAAGGAACTACATATTCTCACTTAACTGGGGACTGGCAACAGTTGGTGGTGGCCTTGGGACGCTTTTTGGTGGGTATTTGTCCTCTCTTTTGGGGTATAGGATTACCCTCGCTATAGCTTCACTCTTCGTCCCGCTTCAGGGTATGATAATGGTTCTAGTTACTCCGGTTAGGGAGAGAGTTGAAGAGGATATTCACTTAGAGTGTTTGATTTTAGTAAAGATAGCAAAGCTTTCCATCCCCATAGCCGTCATTGGGGTTGCAGGTGGGATAACGATGAACTATATGGGACCGTGGTTTAGGGATTACTTCGGCATAAACGTTGAGAAAATTGGGTGGATATTCACATTTTTCATGATATTTACGGGCCTTGGAACGTTGCTCTCCCCATACCTAGCTGAAAAATTCTCCAACTACTGGATAATCCTTACATTCACGCTCTTAAGTGGCTTTTCAACATTCCTGCTTCCCCTCGATGGTCTGTTTTTGGCCATAGCTCTGCATACTCTTAGAATGCTCCTAATAAATATGGAAACCCCTATATGGGATTCCCTATATGTTAGCTACTTTGCAGAAAATAATAGATCAACAGCACTTGCCTTGAAGAGCTTTGCGTGGACAGTCTCCTATGGAGTGAGCCAGTACATTGGAGGCTGGCTCTTTAACAAGTCCTTGACATGGCCTTTTTATGTGAGTGGAGTTATCTACATGCTATCGGCTTTACTCTTCGTGGAAATATACAAGAAGAGGAATCAACCATAGATGACCTCATGCGACAATATCTGCTGGATTAGCTTCCTCTCGTTTCCTAGGACTTTGTCTATTGCCTTTAGGAAGTCCTCCTGGGTTACGTACGTCCTTCTATCTCTAATTGCAAACATTCCTGCCTCAGTTGCGATTGCCTTTAGATCAGCTCCACTCGCCCCTTCAGTCATCTCTGCTATTATCCTTAGGTCTACTCCTCTCATTTTCATTTTTCTCGTGTGGACCTTTAAAATCTCAAGTCTGCCCTCGAAGTCTGGTAGAGGCACCTCAATTAGCCTATCAAATCTTCCTGGTCTGAGCAGTGCTGGGTCAAGTATGTCTGGTCTGTTTGTTGCTGCTATAACCTTCACGTTGCCCCTCGGATCGAATCCATCCATCTCAGCTAATAACTGCATCAGAGTTCTGTTGACTTCTCTCTCGCCACCGGTTGTTTCATCCATCCTCTTTGCTCCAATGGCATCAATCTCGTCAATGAATATAATTGTTGGAGCTTTCTCCTTTGCCAGCTCGAAGAGCTCATGGACGAGCCTCGCTCCTTCACCGATGTACTTCCTCACGAGCTCACTTCCAACGACCCTGATGAAGGTCGCATTAACCTCATGCGCTAGGGCTTTGGCCATTAAAGTTTTACCGCATCCTGGAGGCCCGTACAGGAGGACACCTTTTGGTGGATCTATGCCAACTTCTTCGAATAACTCTGGATGCTTGAGTGGCAGCTCAATGGCTTCTCTCAGTTCTTGTAGTTGCTTCTTTAGGCCTCCAATATCATTATACGTTACATTCGGTCTCTCTATAACTTCAAACCCTAAAACTGCTGGATCTTTTGATGTTGGTAGCACCTCAACTACTGCCATTGTTCTCTGATCTAAAGCAACTCTTGCTCCTGGCCTTAGTTTGCTCCTATCAATCCATGGTGCAATTCTCACGACGAACCTGGGCCCATTATAGTTCTGTACTATTGCCCTGTCGTCATCTAACACTTCAATTACAGTACCCGCAAATGCTGGCGGTTGTCTTAGCCTCGACATCTCACTCCTTAACCTAGAAAGCTCTCTCTCAAGTCTCTCCTTATCAGCTTCAAGCATTCTCACTTGAAGTTCAAGCTGTCTTATCCTTCTTTTGAGGTACGTTATGTAATCATCGTAATTTCCTTGAAATTGAACCTCATCTCCACTCATAATTTCCACCTCTCGCTTAGGTATCACTCTAAATGAAGCTACTTCTTACTCCTTTATAAAGGTTTGTTCAAAAATGAAAGAAATTTTGGCCTTATTCGGCCAAAAACTCTAAGGCCTTTTCGGTTTTCTTATCAAAAAGAACGAGAAGGTCTTCCTTGACTTTAATGGTTACCTTTTCTCCGAAGTTGAAGTGCTCTCCTTCTGGCGCGAATACCTTGACTATTGAGTTGTTAATTGATATCGTTACTATTTGCTCCCTTCCGAGGGGCTCAAATGAGTAAACTTCTCCGACTATTCCCTGTGATATCCCCTTTTCAACTTCGGCGTCATGAGGTCTGAATCCTATATAAACCTCCTTTACGCCGGTTTTCTCTATTATTCCTCTGTACTGTCTTGGAATTGGAATAGAACTCTCCTCTGTTATGACTAACTTTCCGTCTTCGACCTTTGCCTCTAGGAAGTTCATAGGTGGATTGCCCAGGAATCCTCCCACGAACTTGTACTTGGGCTTGTAATAGACCTCATCTGGCGTTCCAACTTGGAGTATCCTCCCCTCTTTAATTACGGCAATTCTATCGGCCATAGCTAGTGCTTCAGCCTGATCGTGGGTAACGTAAACGGCTGTAATTCCCAGCTCCTTCTGCAATCTTTTCAATTCTGCCCTAACTTCGAGCCTTAGAAGGGCGTCCAAGTTGCTTAGGGGTTCATCCAAGAGGAGGACATCTGGTTCTTTTACTAGAGCCCTTGCTATCGCAACCCTCTGTTGCTGTCCCCCGCTGAGTTGCCACGGATACCTGTCAAGGAGCTTGTCAATGTGGAGCATCCTGGCTACTTCCCTAACTTTCTTGTCAATTTCTTCCCTGGGGACCTTTCTAAGCTCTAGGGGGAATGCTATGTTTTTGTACACTGTCATGTGTGGGTAGAGGGCCCAGTTCTGGAAGACAAGGCCCACATTTCTGTCTTTGGGTGGTAGCTCGGTAACATCCCTATCATCAAAGTACACCTTCCCAGAAGTTGGCTTGTATATCCCCGCTATGGTGTATAAGAGTGTTGATTTTCCACTTCCCGACGGCCCCAGGAGCGCCATAAACTCTCTGTCTTTTATCTCAAGATTAACGTTATCTAGAGCCGTAAAATTCCCAAACTTCTTAACTATATTCTCTAATCTCACGCTAACCATGCTATCACCCCTTAATTCCTCCCGAGTACCCTCTCAGGAGGATTTGCTGAGCTGTAAGGAAAAATATTATCGTTGGAAGCAGGTAGAGGGTTCCAGCTGCCGCAATTAATGGCATGTGAGTATACTCTGCTTCTATGTTCGCTTCAATGAAAGTTGCAAGTGTTTGATCAATAAGGAAAGTTCTCACATAGATAATGTCCTGCCACCCGGCTAGGAATGAAAATAGTGCAACCGCAAGTATTCCGGGTTTTATTAGGGGCAGCATGATCTTTCTCCAAACCGTTATCCTCGATGCTCCATCGATGATACCGCTCCATTCAAACTCCCAAGGAATTGTATCGAAGAACCCCTTCATCAGCCAGACAGACATAGGAACCTCTAATGCAGCTCTTGCAAATATTACGTAGATGAAGGAATAGAGTCTAACCCAGTCTTGTCCCTGAGGGAACGAGATTCTGTACAGTAGGTAAACTCCAACGATTAACGCCACCCCAGGAAATGCGTGAAGTAGCATAAGCGAGACTATCATCCACTTCCTTCCCTTAAAGTCCATCCTCGAGAGAGCGTAGCCTGACATTACGCTAACAAGGGTTACCAATCCCGAGACTCCCAGGGCTACGATTAAAGTATTTAGAACAATTCTAATCATGTTAACCCTAACGCCGCCTGTTATTGCCAGCTTTCCCCTGAACACGTTGATCCAGTTCTCGAGAGTTGGATGGAAGCTCTTAAAGTTAAAGTTAGTAACCATATCCTTACTGAAGCTTGAGATTATCAGCAGGGAAAACCCTATGAGGAGAGGAAGTGTTGCTAGGAATATTGCCAGTATCAAAATCCCTTCGTACTTCCTGGGCCTTGTTTCGACGTCTTTCATTAGAGATCACCCCTTGGCCTTTTGATCATCTTTTCAAATTGAAGAACCTTCAGCGTAATCAGCCCCCCAATGATCCCCAATATCGAGAGAACAACGGCGGCTGCAGCCGCTAGCCCCTGGTCCTGCTCTCCTCTGCCAAAGGCCGTATTGAACACATACAGTGCTAGCGTCGTTCCATAGTCCCTATCCACGAGGTCCCATTCGACCAGTAAGAACAGGTGGGGGTACGTTGTTAGTAGGCTTAGGAACTGCCAAGTCAGAACATAGAGGAAGTGCCACTTCATTAGGGGTAGGAGTATTCTCCTTGAGATCTCCCAAGCTGAAGCTCCATCAACCCTTGCGGCTATCACCAGTTCCTTGGGAATTTGGTTTAGTGCTGAGGTAAACACTATCATACCAAAACTTACCCCAACTAATCCATTCACGAATATTATAACGCTCCATGCACCCCAGGGGATTATTTGACCCCAGGGAATAGGTTGATTAATTATCCCCAATTTCATGAGTATCGAATTTAGTGTTCCAATCGAGCTCCCGTGGAAGAAATAATACCAAACTAAACTGTAAACAGCTATTGGGGACATCCTGGGCAAGAGCCAGAGAAGCCTAAAAGCTGAAGCTGGCTTTTCACGCATAAAGAACGTGGCGAGTGCTAAGCCTAAACCTCCCAGGACGTTAATTATGAGCGTTATCCCAACGAACACAACGGTTGTCAAAAGTACAGCCTTAAAAGTGGGATCATACCTAAACATGTGGAAGAGCCTCTCATAATTGTAGAAACCAACAACCTGGTGGAGGTACCTATCAACGTTCCAGTTCCTCATACCAGTGAAGCTTATGTAGACCGTAAGCACGAGGGGGATTATGTAGAATAATACGACCATAAACACCATAGGAAAAAGAAAAAAGGAGAGATCCCTAAGCTTTTCGTTTCTCATTCAATCACCCCTGGGGGAACTTCCAGTCCTTTGGAATCTCTCCTACTATCTCAACATTATCCGCTAGTTCTTTGTCGGCTTTAATCTTCTCCTCTATGAACTTAACTGCCTCCTCTGGAGTCATCTCTCCCCTAAGCACCTTGTCAACGGCCTCCTTGAATATATCAGCTAAGGCTGGATACTTCGGGTGTGCTGGGGCTAGGTGAGTGTACTCAAGCATGTAACTTACGTCAGCTAAGAACTGAGCATTGATTGGATTAACTGTCTTTTCAACTATGTCCTTTATATTGTCCTTGACTTCTGGAGCTAGGTCTAAGTCGAGGTTCTTGAGCTTGTTAAGCCAGTTCTCATCCTTAATTAACTTGGCTGCCTCTTTTCTAACTGGTAAGTGGGCTGAGATAACGCTGTGAATGGCGTTGATTTCGGGATCGCTAGCTTTTATTATCATTAAAAACGCTAGGGCATGATACACATCTTTGAGTTCCTCATACTTAGGATTCAGTTGACCTGCCTTTGAGTTAATCATCCATATAAATGGCTGGCTAAGAGTCACTGGTTTGTCTCCCTTCTCCCCTGCTGGGAATAATGTGTATGCAAACCACTTCTTAACTTCCTCTGGCGTGAGTGGTCTACCATGGTAATACTGCTTGGTCTGCCACTCTGTCCAGTACCAAGTACCTCCAATATCGAAGAGGGTCTTCCCTTCTACTATCGTTGGGTGTATCTGCTTGGCCCAGTCCCAGCTCATAATGTCCTTTGGCAACAATCCGTCCTGGGCAAACTTCCACTCGACATATAGCCACTTGTATACCGCTGGAACATCAAGTACTAGCTTCCCTGTCTTTGGATCGTAGAGTTTACCATTGAATGCGAAGATGAACTGAATGAGGTCTGGATGAGCTGAACCTTTCCTGTGAATTAGACCCCACTCAGCACATCCCTTCTCTTTGGCCTTCTTAGCCCAATAATAAACGTCGCTCCAGGTAAACTCCCCGGCTTTGACTTTCTCTGGAAGCGTTGTTACGTCAAGGCCTGCGCACTCTGCAACATCTTTCCTGACGTATAGAGGCCTTGCTTCGGTGTCTTGGGGTAAACCGTACAATTTACCCTTATACTTTGCAGCTTCCAGCAGATTTGGATAAAAATCGTTTATCACGTTCTGATAGGCTTTTGCGTAGTTAGTTATGTCAAGTATGTAACCCTCTTCGGCCAATGTTGGAAGGAATGCATAACTATTTACAAAGAAATCACCTGCTTGGCCAAGGGGTTGCTTGCTTAGGAATTCCTGATATTGGTCCTTGAAGCTCTGATCGTACTTTGTGGTAACAGTTATTTTGACATTGATCCCATTCTGCTTCCATATTCTGTTTATCTTGTATGCGGTATCTACTATCCCATAAACCCTCATTACACTGTTAGGATCTCCAGAACCCCAAGCTGAGAATTTGACTTCAGTTATCCCGTTTTTCTCTAGGATTTTTCCTATCTCTATGACGTCCTTGTTGAAGTCTCCTGTTAGTGTTACTTTTGTAGTTTCAGTTTTAGTCTCTTGAGTGCCTCCTATACATCCACTAGCAACGACGGCGAAGACCAGAATAGCCATCAATAGAGTGGCCTTCCATTTCATTGTATATCACCTCTTGACGCTTTCAAATTAAAGGAGTACAAAACAAAGGAAATATTCTGGAACAAAATTCACCAATATTCCTAAAAAGAGTTTCGGTTACATAAAATATTTTAAGAGAACAATAACGGCTTTTATAGCTCCTCTTTAATTGTCTCAGCTAACCTCTTTACTCCCTCCCTTATCTTGTCTTCGTCAACATATGTAAAGTTCAGTCTCATTGTGTTCTTTACATCTCTGTACGCGTAAAATGCTTCTCCTGGGACGTATGCAACTCCTCTCTTTACTGCCTTCTCAAGCATGAGCTTTGTATCTACTCTATCGGGTAACGTGACCCAGACAAACATCCCCCCATCTGGCTTTGTCCACTTAACTCCTTCTGGCATGTACTCTTCCAAGGCTTCAAGCATTGCATCTCTCCTAGGCTTGTAGAACTCAATTATCTTTGGAATGTGCTCTTCTAGGTAGCCTCCTTCGAGGTATTTCCATGCAACTACCTGGCCAAAGGCATTCGTACAGAGGTCGACGCTCTGCTTGGCTATCTCTAGCTTTCTTATGAAATGGGGCTCTCCAGCAATCCATCCAAGCCTAAATCCTGGGGCAAGTATCTTCGAGAACGTTCCCAAGTAAAGGACTCTGCCTTCCGTGTCTAGGGCTTTTATCTTCGGAACGGGTTTTCCGGAGTACCTGAGCTCTCCGTAAGGATCATCCTCCACTATTATGAAATCGTACTCGCTTGCAAGCTCAAGCAAATGTTTTCTTCTCTCTTCGGTCATTGTAACTCCTGCAGGGTTTTGGAATGTTGGAACGGTATAAACGAGCTTAACTTTCTTCCCTTCTGCCTTAAGTTCTCTTAACTTCTCCTCCAGCAGGTCAGTCCTCATACCCTCGTCGTCAAGGGGTATCTGGATATAGTTGGGCTCATAGAAGCTGAACGCCTGAAGTGCTGCAAGGTATGTTGGGGCTTCAACAACCACGATATCCCCAGGATTTATGAAGACCCTACCTATTAGATCGAGGGCCTGTTGGGAACCACTCGTTACCATTATATCTACCTTTGATGTTGGAATGCTGTACCTCTTTCTCAGCCATTCAGCGATGGCCAACCTTAAAGGTGTGAACCCTTTTGTTGTTCCATATTGTAAAGCTTTATCAGCATGCTCCCTAATAACTTCATCTAGGATCTTATCAATGATATCAACTGGGAATGTCTTAGGATTTGGTAATCCTCCAGCAAGGCTTATAACATCACTGGTCTCAACAAGCTTGAGTAGCTCTCTTATTTCTGAAGCTTTCATCTTCAAAGCTTTCTCGGAAAAGTAAGCCTCAAAGTTAAGTGGGCCTTTCTCAAATTTCTTCTTAAGAGCTTCTTCCATACCCTCACACCTCCGAATGAACAAATATGATCATCTGAACATCTTTATGCATTAGATGTTTTTGGCTTATTAAATATAAAGCTTTCGGCATTGGACGAAATTGTCCTTTACGTTCGTAAAGTTAATGTATCTACTTTTGCCCTAGGTTATCAAGTTAATGTGCAATGAACTTAAATGTCTTTCGGAAATCATGATGGGACAATAGTGTGCAAAAAAGCGGGGGTATAACCCGCCCAAGTTCATCGACTCCGCCTTCGGCGGTACTCCCCGGGCTATATAAGACTTAAAGCTCTGCATATATTAATCTTCCCAGGGCTCCCTGTACTTAAAGGCCCATCCAAACTCCTCTCTCAAGATATCTATCGCTGCATATGGTGGGATAACTCCCCTTTCCGTTATTATAACGTCAATGTACTCCGGTGGAGTCACATCAAAGGCGGGATTCCATACCTCTATATTTTTCGGCCAAGTTTTTAGTTCCTCCTCTGGAATGACTTCAGTGGGATCCCTCATTTCTATCTCGACTAATTGGCCGAGCATTGTTTCCGGATGGAACTTGTAAGTCTCGGCTGCAATCATCACCCACACTCTGTGCTCCTTTGCAGTTAGAGCAATTAGCGCAGTTCCAATCTTGTTTATTACCGCCCCATTGGCCGTTATCGAGTCCGCCCCCATCACGACCTTATCTGTCATCTTCATGTAGTGCCTTGCTGCAGCATCGACCACATATATCACTGGAATCCCGTAGCTGGCAAGTTCCTTGGCCGTTATCTTTCCTTGCCATCTTGGCCTTGTTTCCGTAACTATGACCTTAATCTCTTTTCCCTGCTCCCAAGCTGTTTTCATGACACTTATTGCAGCTTTACTGTGGCAGTGTGTCATTATTACGTCTCCATCTTCAATTCTCTTTGCTCCGATCTCTCCAATTCTCTCAATAGCCTTTTCGGAGTTGTGGATAAACTCCTTAGCCGAATTTATCACTGTGAATCTGAGAGTTTCAAGATCTGCCCCTGAGGAATAAGCGAGCTTAGCCCTATGCATAACGTACCTCAATGCATTTGGCAGAGAAACGGCGGTTGGTCTTGTATGGTACAAAATTTTCGCTGCCTCTTTTAATTCCTCCCAAAGCTCCTTTTCATCTCTCGCTTTGCTTTTCTCTGCCTGTATCATTAAGGCTTGAGCTGCTGCCCGTGCAATCCTTCCAGCTCCTCTTATCTCCATGCTTTTTATTTTCTCCGCGATATCCAAAACTTCCTTGACTATCATGGTTCCCACTTGTATATTGGTATGCCCTTGTAGTTAATTAACTTCATCTCCCTGGGAGGGGAATCGCCTGTAAGTGGGATTATATAAAGGGGAATTCCAAGCCTTTTGGCGAGCTTTAATAGCGCTGGCATCATTTCTGGAGTTGGTCGGATTGAATAAATGCAACATGCTCCTTTGTACAACTCTAAGGAAGGGTTGAAGATATCATCAACGTAGCCATTTAATCCTAGTTCTCTTGCCTTTCTTATTGCGTCCTTGTTAGCGTCAATAACAATAATATTAATGTTTAATTCCCCCAATCGCTCCGCAACCTTGGTATAGAACCCAATCCCTACCTCAATGACTTTTCCTCCCCTGCATTTCTTAGCTATAAATTCCGCAACACTATCCATAATTATCACGCACGTGTTTATTGTTATGGTTTATCACTTTAGTAGTTCACACCTCTAAAACCTTTTATAGATATATAACTCCATATACCACCAAGGATGAAACCTGGGAGGTAGCGAGATGATAGAGGATGAGATAATTCAGAAGCTCCAAAAGTTTGGTCTAACTAAATATGAGAGTTTGGCATATATAACCCTCCTCAAATTAGGACCAAGTAAAGCTACTGATGTAACGAGGGAAAGTGGAATTCCTCACACACGGATTTATGATGTATTAAGCTCGCTATCGAAGAAAGGGTTTGTCGATGTAATGCATGGCACTCCTAGGCTTTATGCTCCGGTAAATCCAGAGATTGTCTTAGAAAGGCTCAAGAAGGAGCTTATAGAGGACATTGAAAACTTGAAGAAGGCTTTTGAGGATCTCTATAAAGAAACTCATGGTGAAGAATTGCCAGAAATATGGACTATCCACGGCTTTGAGAACACAATTGAAAGGGCAGAATATATAATAAGAAGTGCTAAACATGAGATCCTAATTAATACTCCATTTGAGTTTCTTAGACAATTAAGGGATGCTATAGAGAAAAGAGATGACGCACTAATGATCATAGTGAGTAACTTTTCTGAAATTCCTAGATGGCTGAAGGAAAAGGATAATGCTATCTTGGCAAAAAGTGGGGAAGCTCCGTGGCTTATGGGAACTTGGGTCATTGGAGACATTGACTATGCTCTGTTCTTTGGAACGTTACCAGAAAATAAAGGGAAGGAAAGGTTTTACTCCTTCTGGGCCAAGTCTGCTAAGCTAATTCAAAACTATGTCCATTGGTTCTACACTATGTATTTTGATAATAGCACAAAGATTAAAGAGCTTAATTATGAAAAACTAAGCAAACCAATTGTTCTAACCCATATAAGGACTGTGATAACTGTGCTAAAGAATATTGGTGTTAATAGGAAAATTGAAGTCATTGGAAGGCTTCTCAAAGATAAACAGCAAGTAAAGATATCTGGAAAGGTTCTGGAATATGAGTACACACCATTAACTGCAAATATCACGATTGAAACAGATAATGGAGAAAAGTTGAAAGTTGGAGGTCTCGGTAGCTATCTTGAAGATATCGAGGGTGAAGTTTTCCTACTCTATTAATCCTACTTTTTATTTGTAGCCTCTACAAGTATTATATCTCCGACTGCAGTAACCCTTTCGTAGGGAACCCCTACTCTCTCCCCTGGAAGTGCCAGTATAAGCACCTTTCCGTACCTTTCTCCAATGTCAATTATTACTTCATCTACTTCGCCAACATATTTACCCTTCGTGTTGTAGATTTTCTTCTTGTAGAGCTTTGATAACTTCATGACCATTTTCGTCACCTCTTGAGAGTTTTTGGGCATTGTGCTTTAAAAATGTTGGCTATGCTCAATGCAAATTTTTATAAAAGCCCATTTTCAAACATCCCCTTCGTAGTGGTGGGATATGGTAGTGTTTAGGATTCCGAAAGGTAGTGCGAAAGTTAAAGTTGAGAGAGCGGATCCTAAAGTTTACTTTCAGATTTACAACCTATTATCCTTCGGGAAGGATTTTGGGAAGTGGGACAGGGCTGAGAGCTTATATGACCCCTATACAAACACTTTTCCTGTAGGTCTTCTCCCAAGAGTGAAGAAATTCCTCAACTCAAAGGGATATAGAGTAAGAATTAAGGATGAGAGGGTCGTGGAAGGAGATCCCCTGAATTCGATATGGAACGAGAAGTACAAGCTCAGACGGTATCAGAAGAAGGCTGTTAAACTTGCCATAAGAGAAAAAATGGGTGTTTTAGCACTGCCCGTTGGTAGCGGGAAGACAATTGTGGGCCTTAGGATAATCCATGAGATAGATAAATCCGCCTTAATAATAGTTCACACGAAAGAGCTACTCTACCAGTGGGCCGAAAAAGTTGAGGAAGTTTTAGGTGTAAAGGCTGGAATAGTCGGTGATAATAAGTGGCAGGAAGGTCCAGTTACAGTGGCAATGATTCAAACACTATTATCGAGAGGTGTTGATAAGTTAGAAAATAAGTATGCAGTTGTTCTATTCGATGAATGTCATAGAACTTCTGCAGCTGAAAAGTTTTATCAGGTAGGCATGAGCCTACCTCAAGTATACAGATTTGGATTATCGGCTACTCCGTGGAGGAGGCTGAGAGGAGAGGAAATGAAAATTGAAGGAGTAGTCGGCCCAATAATCTACGAGGTAAAGGCTGAGGATCTCATAAAGGAAGGCTTTCTTGCAAAGCCAAAGTTTGAGGTCATAGAGTATGAATCAAACATGCCTGCTTTGGCTGACAAGTATAAGGAGTTATATGAAGAGGCAATTATGGAGAATGAGGAGAGAAATAGGGCTATAGTTGAAAAAGCCGTTGAGCTAGCAAGGCAGGGACACAGGGTTCTGATAGATGTCAAGAGGATAGATCATGGTGAAATCCTCGTAAAGATGTTGCGGGAGAGGGGGATAAATGCTGAATTCTTAAGTTCACAAAGTCCTAACAGATGGGAGATACTTGAAAAGTTCAAGACTGGTGAGATACCAGTTCTAGTTTCCACACTCCTTAAGGAGGGCGTTGATATTCCAGAAATCTCAGCAATAATACTTGCAGGTGGTGGAAAGAGCGACGTAATGACCATACAAACAATAGGTAGGGCATTGAGACCAAAGGCAGGGGGAGAGGCAGTAATAGTGGATGTAAAAGACACAGATCCCCTGCTTTTTACGCACTTCCTGGAAAGGCAAAAGGCATTAAAACAATACTATGGGAAATATTATAATCTCTGAAGTTCTTCCCTAATATATTTGGGCATTTGGAATAAGCTTTTATGGTTCTCTGGATCGTAATACTCTAACTTTAGACGCTTTGCCCTATCAATGTCCACCTCTTCAAAATCTACATCCCCTTTAACTCCAACTAAGAATGCCCAAGGTGAAGCATATCCTATGACTGGGAAGCTATAATAATATACATTGTCGAAGACTCGTTTCATTCTTTTATAGGCTCCAGTCAGCTCATCCGTGAATAGATAGACACTTCCCGCCTGGGTGACATATATCCCAGGACTGTTTAATGCCTCATATGCCATCCTGTAAAATTCTTCACTAAAGAGCATCTCTGCTGGTCCAACGGGATCCGTTGAGTCCACAATTATAACGTCAAATCCCTTGTTTTGTTTAAGAAATTCAACTCCATCCCCAATTATCAACTTTGCTCTTTCGCACTCTCCTTTCATTAGCTTCTTAAGTAATCCCTCATCTATCCCAATATACTCTGCTGACACTTCAATTACTTTCTTGTCTATCTCGACCATTATGGCCTCTTCAACTTCTTCGTGCCTCAGGACCTCCCTTAGCGTTCCTCCATCACCTCCTCCTATTACAAGGATCCTCCTGGGATTAGGATGGGCAAGCATTACAGGATGAACGAGAGGTTCATGATAGCTTTTCTCTCCCTCTGTAACAAGCTGAACGGTTCCATCTAAAGCTAATAGCTTTCCAAATCCCTCAGTCTCGTACACTTCAATTTTCTGATACTGGGATTGTTCTTCCAGTATCTTCCTTTTTACTCTAAACGCGACACCATACCCCCTGGGGTACCATTCGATGAACTCCATGATTGCCACCTGCCTCTCAGTTGGTATATAAAGTTTTATAAGAATGCCGCAATATCCAATTGGAGGGACGGCAATGGAAGGTGCACTTCGCGTTTACGCTTCTCCTTCCTACGAAGTATATGGTCTTTCGAGAAATCCATTCATAGAGTTGGCGAGCGAGGGAATAGAGGATATAGAATCCATTCACGTTTACCAAGAGATTGACATGAAAATTTCCTCTTTACTATCTGATGTCATCGGGAACAAAAGCTCAATAACGTTTTCAATTGTTGGCCCACTAGGAATGGGGAAGACCCAGAGGCTGAAAAGCGTGGCTAGGGTCATAGAAGAAAAAGGGGGCAAGGTGATATACGTTAAAGTTGATACAACAGATATTCTGAAGATAACTAGGGATATTTTTAGTGCACTGAAGCCACCGAAAAACAGAACAAACATATTCCTGGAGAACTTATCTAGGAAACTTGGCTTTATAAATAGGCTTGAGAAAATGCTATCTTCCATAAACGAGTATAAGAGCAGGGATATAGCTGAAATGCTAACACAAGAGCTTTCTAAATACCCCTACTCCGCTCTGCTATTGGACGAACTTGAGAATATGCAAGGTGCAAATGAAAAAGAAAAAATCCTGTTTTTTGAAATGCTGAGGCACTTTATCAGTAACATGCCCCCAGGGAGTGTTTTTGCCTTTGCTTGCATACCTGAAGCCTATGAGGAATACTCAAACTTATTCCCTGCATTCTTCATGAGACTCCACTATGAGTTCAAACTGCGCCCAATGAGCTATGAGGAGGTAGTAGAGCTAGTTAAGAAGAGACTTGCAAAAGTCAGAATAAGGGACACTGCCGATCCAATATATCCTTTTACTGAAGACGCAATAAGATTAATTCATGAGCTAGGCAAAGGAAATCCAAGACAAATCCTTAGATTGCTTAACTATGTGCTTAGTGAGGCAGTTAAGCACAAGTTTGATCCGATAAATGAGTATGTTGTAACGACAATATTAGAAGAACCAAAGTCACTAGAAGAATACCTAACGAGGATACCAACTGAATTTAAGCCCCTCGTTGAAGTCATAGTAAACAAATTCAAAGGTGGGCCTGTAAGCTACATAGAGGTTGCAAAGGAACTTAAAATACCTGGAACTGAGGCTTACGAAAAGCTTGAGCACCTAGTAAGCTTGGGCTTTTTAGTAGGGGATCCAAGAGGCAACTACAAGGTTCCAGACTATGTGAGGAAATTCATGGAGGAGGAGAAATGAATTATGAGGAGCATGTCCTGGCAGGGTTAATAACTTATCCTCTCTTTGTTGCCCTTCTTTATTACCTGAAGGATACATTCCACATTAGTCTCACGTTCCTTTCCCTTGCTTTGGGATATGCATTTTACGTCTTGGGAAGCGACCTCCCAGATATTGATCATCCGGACTCATTGATCCATAGGGGAGTCAAGCCCATATTCTCCGTAATTTTTGGTAGTATTGTTGCCTATAGAATCCATAACTTTCTCCCTGGAGAGTACTCCTTGATCTACGCTTGGGGAATTGGTGCCATAGCTGCCGTCGTTGGTTGGTATCTATTCACTCTAATAATGCCAAGGCACAGGGGAATAGTTCACTCAATATTCTTTGCCCTCCTATATGCCCTTATATCGTTCCTTGGTGTAAGGTATGGTCTGTCTCTTTCAACAGGTGAAAGTTATGTAATTGGTTTAGCGGCATTTTTTGGTTATCTTCTTCATCTTATCCTTGACCGGAGCATTAAGATCCTCTGAGAATCCCAACCAAAATTCCTCCAGCCCCAGCAATCATCATCTGTGCTCCTATTGCCATTATGAACAAGCCTATTATTCTAATTGTAACGCTTAGTACCGTTTTGTTCACATTCTTCATAGCGTAAAGGGCTATCATCATAAGAATTGCCGTTACTGCTATTGCGATTGTTATCGCAATTACTGAGATATGAATGCCATATTCAGCAGTTAAAGTTATTGCTGCCGTTATCGCTGCGGGTCCCGCTATTAGAGGTGTGGCCACTGGAACTGCCGCTAGGGCAAGGATATTTTTTTCCTTCTTTATCGTTACCATCCCTCCACTTTCAAGGGCCTCCAGTCCTATCTTAAAAAGCACGAAACCTCCCGCAACCCTCAGGGCATCTAATTCTATATGGAAGATGTCCTGAAGAATTATCTTCCCCGCAACTGCGAAAAGCAGAAGGAGAATCCATCCAATTAAGTTTGCCCTTATTATCAAACTTTTTACATCTTCTATATGGAAGTCCTCCCTTAGTAGGCTAACCAGAAGTATTTTGTCACTGGGATCTATCATTATGAGCATCAGCAAGGCAGAGCTTAGCATTTCCTCGAGCATAGTTTTGATGACTCGGCTAACCTATAAATACCTTAGTACCCTGAGTAGGATTTGGTGGTGGACAACATGGGAAAAGTTGGGACTGCAATAGCTGTTATATTCCTCGTTTGGATAATTTACACTGGGTATTTTGCACTGAACTTTCATCCAAAAGTTTCAGCTCAGTGGGGTGCCATAGAGGGGGATGAGGTAGAGGTCGACTTTAAAGTTGACCTTGGTAATCCCTCGCCTCTCCCACTTACCCTTGAGAACATGACCCTAAAGCTAGCTAACGTCTCTGTGGCTAGAGTTGAAGACGTGAAGATAGGCTTCCTGTCTCAGAGAGTTACAATACGATCAACAATAAACCTCGACAGGTTAATTGATGCAATAATCGCCCACATAAAGAATAAGGAGGTTAGTAAAGTTGAGATCTCGGGAACGGCTAAGATACTCAATGTTATCCCCTACAACTTTGCCCACTCTACGGAATTTAGGACGGATATCCTTTCCTATCTCCAGAACATTAAGGAGGAGCCAAAAACCTACACAATTGGTGGAGTGCTCCCTATAAAGACACCAGGAATAGAAGGAATAGACGCTAGATGGGGCAGTGTTTCTGAGGAAGGAATAGAAGTTATTGGGAAAATAAAGCTTTACAATCCAAATAACTTTCCCCTTCCAATAACCAACTTACGTGCAGATATATTCATGAACAATATTAGAATAGGAAAGGGAGAAATAGTAGAAGGTGGGATAATACCAGCTAAGGGCTATGGGACTGTCGTAGCTAAGGTTATTATCTTGCCAACACCATTTAAGGAGGCTATAAAGGAACACGTTCTAAATGGTGAAGTTAGTTCCGTTAGGGTTGACCTGTATTTCTCAATAAAAATCGGTGGAGAAGAAGTGGTAATACCTGTCAAGGACATTGAGACTGAAGTGAGGACGAACATTTTGAACTCCTTAAATCTTAACTAAATTTTGTTAATTTCTCTATCAATTCTCTTTTATATTTGGCATTTTTCATGTCTATATCTAAACCTGTGCAAAAATTTTTCATTATAGGGGTTCGGGGCTATTGGGTGGAGCCCCCGAATAAGGGGGCGAAAACCCAGGGGTCAAGACGGCGGCGTCGGGGGGATTGGGGGCAAAGCCCCCGGCATGAACCCCGCCCTCCTCCCCTGGGTATAGCAAGATGCGCTCCCGAGGAAAACCCCCGAAATGGGGGGACCCCTCGGGGGCAAGGCAGGCCCGACACCCCGGTCAAACCCCCGGACGGGGAATTGGTACTCCCCCGCGTGGGGAGTTCCACCGGCCGTACTCCCTTAATTCCGGTTGATCCTGCCGGAGGCCACTGCTATGGGGGTCCGACTAAGCCATGCGAGTCAAGGGGGCGTCCCTTCTGGGACGCCACCGGCGGACGGCTCAGTAACACGTCGGTAACCTACCCTCGGGAGGGGGATAACCCCGGGAAACTGGGGCTAATCCCCCATAGGCCTGGGGTACTGGAAGGTCCCCAGGCCGAAAGGGGACCGTAAGGTCCCGCCCGAGGATGGGCCGGCGGCCGATTAGGTAGTTGGTGGGGTAACGGCCCACCAAGCCGAAGATCGGTACGGGCCGTGAGAGCGGGAGCCCGGAGATGGACACTGAGACACGGGTCCAGGCCCTACGGGGCGCAGCAGGCGCGAAACCTCCGCAATGCGGGAAACCGCGACGGGGGGACCCCCAGTGCCGTGCCTCTGGCACGGCTTTTCCGGAGTGTAAAAAGCTCCGGGAATAAGGGCTGGGCAAGGCCGGTGGCAGCCGCCGCGGTAATACCGGCGGCCCGAGTGGTGGCCACTATTATTGGGCCTAAAGCGGCCGTAGCCGGGCCCGTAAGTCCCTGGCGAAATCCCACGGCTCAACCGTGGGGCTCGCTGGGGATACTGCGGGCCTTGGGACCGGGAGAGGCCGGGGGTACCCCCGGGGTAGGGGTGAAATCCTATAATCCCGGGGGGACCGCCAGTGGCGAAGGCGCCCGGCTGGAACGGGTCCGACGGTGAGGGCCGAAGGCCAGGGGAGCGAACCGGATTAGATACCCGGGTAGTCCTGGCTGTAAAGGATGCGGGCTAGGTGTCGGGCGAGCTTCGAGCTCGCCCGGTGCCGTAGGGAAGCCGTTAAGCCCGCCGCCTGGGGAGTACGGCCGCAAGGCTGAAACTTAAAGGAATTGGCGGGGGAGCACTACAAGGGGTGGAGCGTGCGGTTTAATTGGATTCAACGCCGGGAACCTCACCGGGGGCGACGGCAGGATGAAGGCCAGGCTGAAGGTCTTGCCGGACGCGCCGAGAGGAGGTGCATGGCCGCCGTCAGCTCGTACCGTGAGGCGTCCACTTAAGTGTGGTAACGAGCGAGACCCGCGCCCCCAGTTGCCAGTCCCTCCCGCTGGGAGGGAGGCACTCTGGGGGGACTGCCGGCGATAAGCCGGAGGAAGGGGCGGGCGACGGTAGGTCAGTATGCCCCGAAACCCCCGGGCTACACGCGCGCTACAATGGGCGGGACAATGGGACCCGACCCCGAAAGGGGAAGGGAATCCCCTAAACCCGCCCTCAGTTCGGATCGCGGGCTGCAACTCGCCCGCGTGAAGCTGGAATCCCTAGTACCCGCGCGTCATCATCGCGCGGCGAATACGTCCCTGCTCCTTGCACACACCGCCCGTCACTCCACCCGAGCGGGGCCCGGGTGAGGCCCGATCTCCTTCGGGAGGTCGGGTCGAGCCTGGGCTCCGTGAGGGGGGAGAAGTCGTAACAAGGTAGCCGTAGGGGAACCTACGGCTCGATCACCTCCTATCGCCGGGAACCCCGTCCGGGGGACTAAAGGGGTGTCGGGCCTGCCTTTTTCTGGTGGGCCGGTAGCTCAGCCTGGTATGAGCGCCGCCCTTGCAAGGCGGAGGCCCCGGGTTCAAATCCCGGCCGGTCCACCACGAAGAGATGCACGTCCCGAGCAAACGCTCGGGGCGGAAGGGCCCAAGGCCCCCTAATAGGGGGCGACGATGAGGGCCGCGCATAGGCGGGTGGCCCAAGAAGTGCCTGGCCCCTCCGGTAGGGGGGCTAGGACTCTAAGCCGCCCGGTGGATGGCTCGGCTCGGGGCGCCGACGAAGGGCGTGGCAAGCTGCGATAAGCCCCGGCGAGGCGCAGGCAGCCGTCGAACCGGGGATTCCCGAATGGGACCTCCCGCGGCTTATGCCGCACTCCGGGCTTATGCCCGGAGGGGGAACGCGGGGAATTGAAACATCTTAGTACCCGCAGGAAAAGAAAGCAAAAGCGATGCCGTGAGTAGGGGCGACCGAAAACGGCAGAGGGCAAACTGAACCCCGGGCCGACGAGGTTCGGGGGATGTGGGGTTGCAGGGCCCCCGTATGAGACCCTCGCGGGTGAAGCCGAAGTCCGCTGGAACGCGGCGCCGGAGAGGGTGATAGCCCCGTAGGCGTAAGCCCGCAGGGTCTCGGGGGTTCCTGAGTACCGTCGGTTGGATATCCGGCGGGAAGCTGGGAGGCATCGGCTCCCAACCCTAAATACGTCCCGAGACCGATAGCGAACTAGTACCGTGAGGGAAAGCTGAAAAGCACCCCGGGAGGGGGGTGAAAAGAGCCTGAAACCGGGCGGCGATAGGAGGGTGCGGCCCGAAAGGAATGAGCCTCCCCGAAGGAAACCGCGGCGACGCGGGAGTACGAGGGGAGGGGACCGGGGTTGCACCGTCCGTCTTGAAACACGGGGCAGGGAGTTCGCGGCCGTGGCGAGGTTAAGGGGGTTAAGCCCCGTAGCCGCAGGGAAACCGACAGGCCCGCAGCCCTCTTCTGGGGGCGAGGGGCGGGGTGCGAAAGCGCCCGGAGTCACGGCCGCGAGACCCGAAACCGGTCGATCTAGCCCGGGGCAGGGTGAAGTCCCTCAACCGAGGGATGGAGGCCCGCTAGGGGTGCTGATGTGCAGTTCGCTCCCGTGACCCCGGGCTAGGGGTGAAAGGCCAATCGAGGCCGGAGATAGCTGGTTCCCGCCGAATCATCCCGCAGGATGGCCTCCCCGGAGGTAGGCGGTGGGGTAGAGCACTGATTGGAGGTGCAGGGGGCGAAAGCCCCCGGCCTCCTGTCAAACTCCGAACCCACCGCCGCCGTAGATGGGGGGAGTAGGGTGGCGGTGTAAGCCGTCCACCGAGAGGGGAACAACCCAGACCGGGGTTAAGGCCCCAAAGTGCCGGCTAAGTGTTACTCCAAAGGGTGTCCCGGGCCTTAGACAGCGGGGAGGTAGGCTTAGAAGCAGCCATCCTTTAAAGAGTGCGTAACAGCTCACCCGTCGAGGTCCGGGGCCCCGAAAATGGACGGGGCTCAAGCCGGCCGCCGAGACCCCGGCGCACGGACCGATTGGTCCGTGATCGGGTAGGCGGGCGTGCCGGTGGCGTAGAAGCCGGGCCGTAAGGTCCGGTGGAGCCGCCGGTATCGCGGATCCTGCCGGGAGTAGCAGCGTAGTCGGGTGAGAATCCCGACCGCCGGAGGGGCCAGGGTTCCACGGCAATGGTCGTCAGCCGTGGGTTAGTCGGTCCTAACCCGACCCGTAACTCGGCGTCGGGGAAAGGGAAACGGGTTTATATTCCCGTACCGCGGGGGTAGGTGCGGCAACGCAAGCCCGGAGGGTGACGCCTCGGGGTAGGCGGACCGGCCGATGAGGCCGGCTAAGCGTATAAGCCCGGGGAGTGCCGTAATGGCGAGAACCGGGTGAAAGCGCGAATGGCCCCCCGTTAGGGGGGTTCCGCCGATCCCTGGGGCCCGTGAAAAGCCCTCCGGGAATTCCGATCCCCCGCGACCGTACCGAGAACCGACACAGGTGCCCCTGGGTGAGAAGCCTAAGGCGTGTCGGGGGAAACCCGGCCGAGGGAACTCGGCAAACTGGCCCCGTAACTTCGGGAGAAGGGGTGCCTGCGGGTGCGTAACCCGCAGGTCGCAGTGACTAGGGGGGCCCGACTGTTTAATAAAAACACAGGTCCCAGCTAGCCCGAAAGGGTTTGTACTGGGGCCGACGCCTGCCCAGTGCCGGTATGTGAAGCCCGGGTACAACCGGGTGAAGCACCGGTAAACGGCGGGGGTAACTATAACCCTCTTAAGGTAGCGAAATTCCTTGTCGGTTAAATGCCGACCTGCATGAATGGCGTAACGAGGTCCCCGCTGTCCCCGGCCGGGGCCCGGCGAAACCTCTGCCTGGCGCGCATGCCAGGGACCCCCGGTGGGAAGCGAAGACCCCATGGAGCTTTACTGCAGCCTGCCGTTGCCACACGGCGGGGGGTGCGCAGCGTAGGCGGGAGGCGTCGAAGCCCGGTCTCCGGGCCGGGTGGAGCCGTCCATGAGACACCGCCCACCTCCCGCCGTGTGGCTAACCCCCGGAAGGGGGGACAGCGGTAGGTGGGCAGTTTGGCTGGGGCGGCACGCCTCCGAAAAGGTATCGGAGGCGCCCTAAGGTCGGCTCAGGCGGGTCAGGAATCCGCCGTAGAGTGCAAGGGCAAAAGCCGGCCTGACTGGACCCGTAACAGAGGCGGGTCCAGCCCCGAAAGGGTGGCCTAGCGAACCCCTGTGCCTCCCCGGTGGGGGCCAGGGATGACAGAAAAGCTACCCTGGGGATAACAGAGTCGTCTCGGGCGAGAGCCCATATCGACCCCGAGGCTTGCTACCTCGCTGTCGGCTCTTCCCATCCTGGCCCTGCAGCAGGGGCCAAGGGTGGGGGTGTTCACCCATTAAAGGGGAACGTGAGCTGGGTTTAGACCGTCGTGAGACAGGTCGGATGCTATCTACCGGGGGTGTTGGCCGCCTGAGGGGAAGGTGCCCCTAGTACGAGAGGAACAGGGTGCCGCGGCCTCTGGTCTACCGGTTGTCCTCCCGGGCATCGCCGGGCAGCTACGCCGCAGCCGATAAGGCCTGAAAGCATCTAAGGCCGAAGCGGCCCCCGAAAATAGGCGGCCGTTCCCTGGCGCTTGGGCCTGGGTGACCGGCCCGTTGCCAGGGACGAGGGCTCGGGCAGAAGACCCGGTTGATGGGGCGGGGATGTAAGCGGGAAGGGTCAACCGACCCGCTTAGTCTGCCGCCCCCAATCGCCCGAGGTCCTACCCCCCGAAGGAGGGGCCAGGCACTTGACAGGCCACCCGCCTATGCGCGGCCCTCAAGTTCTTAAGTACCTATTCTGATACACTTTTGGTGATAAGATGATTCTTGAGAAACTTGAAAGATACCCTCCAAGATATGGTCCAGAATGGGGAAGCGGAGGAATTTTTGGCTTAAGATATCACAACGAGACCCTGTATTTTACACTAGCCTTTGAGGGAGAAGCTCACTTCGTAACTCAGGATTCCCACAAGGTTTACGAGTTCGAACTTGTCGGTCCAAGGCCTACTTCTGGAGGAGATACATATAACGCTGTGGAGATCGTTGATGAATTTATATACTTCGGTGGCTGGGTTCATGCTCCCGCAAAGTTCAGAGGAAAAGCCCAGGGAAATGCAATTATAGACTTCTCCCACAAGCACTCCCATGTCCACGAGTACGACACTTCCAACGGAAAGATAAGGCTGGTATGGAAGGAAAGCCTTCACCATCCAGAAAGGTGGGTCGGCGAGATCAGTGAAATCCTTTACAACCCCTATACTGACGAGCTTTTATTATGCAGAGAAGATGGCCACGAAAACCTTGGTGTTTATTCTTTAAATAGGCGTACTGGAAAAATAAGAAGGCTAAATGATAGACCAAGCCCAAAGGCAACCCAGGTTCACGATGTTGCTTTCTTTGGCATAGGCAAAAACTACACGAAGGGCTTGGAGGAGATCCATGCCCTTGACATGGTTACCGAGAAGTGGGAGAGATTTTCCCTAGGGAGCAGTGTGGATGGTGAAAAATACTTGGAACCACATCTTGGTGCTATGGCCTCGATAAACAACAGGGCCTTTGCATTCGTTAGGGGTGGTATTTTTGTTGGCAATCCCTTCAACGAGGAAGAGTTCAGATTCATGAGGCTGTTTGACTTCTATACCTTCTACGCTCCCTTCAGGGTCAATGCGCTTCCTTTTGGCGGTGGAGTGTTAATAGGCTTCAACGCTCACCACGATGCATATTACAAACCTAGGAGCGAGGAGGAGTTGAGGTACTACACGTTCACGAACACTATAGTCGGGCCAAGCGTTTTGGTTTATATAACTCCTCCAATGGTCAAGATTGTGGGGGTCTTCGGGGCGAGAATTACATCGCTTGAGAAGGTTGGAGATAAGATAATCGTCGCTACAAGCAACACGCCAAACACTGGGGCATTAGATGCTACGCCCTTTGACACGGGTCATAGGGATTTCGTAGTCCTTGATCACGGTGTTATAAAGGAATCTCCTCCAGTTAGGTTCACCGTTCCATTAAGGTTCCCCTCTGAGGCAATGAAGCTTGATGCTGGAACTTTTGGCGGAATTCCTCTAGATGGCTACAGGAGTCCGAGGCTCATCATAAATGCTAGTAGGGATAACAAGCTTAGAATATATGAGTACGATCTTGTCTTGCCGTTAAACGATGCTACCTATGACGAGTTTGATATTAATAAGGGTAGGAACGTTATAGACTTGAGCTCCTTCTCTGGAATAGTTTCCTTCAAGCTTGATAGGGAGGACTTCAAGGGCCTGGCTAAGGTAGAGCTGAGGTGATCGCATGGAGCTCCTCGTAATTAAGGACAAAAGAATTGACTACGATGGCTCGGCAATAAGGAGCCACTGGGCCTACAGGAACTTCGGCATTCTAGGAGATTCTTTGGTGGTATTTAGAGGAAGGTGTGACGTTAAGGTCGAGGAAATGGTCGATATAGAGGATTTGAGGCAGAGGAAGGAGATAAAGAGCGATGATATGATCCACTACATAATCGAGGTCTTCTGGCATCCCGACGTTTTGCTTGCCTCGGTGTTGCAGAAGCTGTTCATAGCTAGGCTCTGCGAGTTGTTCTCAGAGAGAGGAGTTAAGGTGGAGAGAAGGGGAGATGATATATACGTTGGCGATAAGAAGCTGAGCATCTCGATTGCCACTGTGTCTCCGGTGAGCATCAAGATTCACATTGGGATAAACGTGACATCTAGGGGAGTTCCCCAGGATGTTAAGGCTATTGGCCTTCAAGAGCTGGGCATAGATCCTGAGGAGTTCATGGAGGAGAGTGGGAGGATTTTAGTCGAGGAGTTCCTTAAGGTGAGGAAGGATTCCATGAAGGTCCGGTGGGTTCTCTAGTTTTTGTTCTTTTTACAGGATTAGACTTAAAACTCCCCCCGCTAGTGGCACCGCTAGGTTGTCATCTAGCCATGGCTGATACTCCGCTAGTGTAAGTACTAGGGCCCAAGCTATTTTGGCTATTGACGTTACCTCAAGGAACGCTACTGCTATTATCAGCGAAGCCAAGAAGAAGCCTAAGCTGCCTGTCCAGTGCTTTCTCAGCTTGACGTTAAAGCCCTTTTTCCTAAAGTAGAAGAACCTTATCACCCCAGTTACGCCATCGCTTATGGCCATAACTAATAAGAGTGCCGTAGCGTATTTTTGGTCGAGGAGCAGAGCTATTGCACCAGCCGAAAATGCGAAGAAAACTTCTCCATAGTTCCCCGGGATTTGAAACCATTCGAATTCCTTCCTTAGCACGTGGAAAGAGAGCTGTCCAACTGCGAATGTGAAAGCAAACGTCGAGAAAATCTTGGCCTCTATAAGCCCGAGGTACATCATGAGGATTGCAGGAACTATTGAGAAGTGGATTATTTTCCTGTTCACCCAAGCGTACTCCTCTCCGAGATTTTTCGTTATGGTTATTGCAATGAGTATCGATGCTAGGGCTATTCCAACGTGAACCCAGGACATGATCTTAACTCCCCGCAAATCCTTAAAAGCTAACCTCCCATTCACGGAGGGTGGTGTAAATGGTTCACTGGGCCGATCACATGGCCGAGAAGATAATCAGGGAGAGAGGAGAGAAGGAGCTTTACGTCGTTGAGAGTGGAATAACGCCGAGCGGTTACGTTCACATAGGGAACTTCAGGGAGCTCTTTACTGCTTACATAGTTGGTCACGCCCTGAGGGATAGGGGCTACAAGGTCAGACACATCCACATGTGGGATGATTACGATAGATTCAGGAAAGTTCCAAAGAACGTCCCCCAGGAATGGAAGGAGTACTTGGGAATGCCCGTTAGGGAAGTTCCAGATCCCTGGGGCTGTCATGACAGCTATGCGGAGCACTTCATGGATTTGTTTGAGAGCGAGGTGGAAAAGCTGGGGATGGAAGTTGACTTCCTTTATGCGAGTGAGCTCTACAAGAAAGGTGAGTATTCAGAGGAAATTAGGAAAGCCTTTGAGAACAGGGGGAAAATTATGGCTATCCTTAACAAGTACAGGGAGATAGCTAAGCAACCTCCTCTGCCCGAGAACTGGTGGCCGGCAATGGTTTACTGTCCGGAGCACAGGAAAGAGTCCGAAATAATTGAATGGGATGGGGAGTGGAAGGTCAAGTTCAGGTGCCCAGAGGGTCACGAGGGCTGGACTGATATAAGGGATGGGAACGTTAAGCTGAGGTGGAGGGTAGACTGGCCAATGCGCTGGGCCCACTTTGGGGTTGACTTTGAACCAGCTGGAAAGGATCATTTGGCTGCTGGCTCAAGCTATGATACTGGTAAGGACATAATAAAGAAAGTGTATGGAAAGGAGGCTCCTCTAACTCTAATGTACGAGTTCGTTGGTATCAAGGGGCAAAAGGGCAAGATGAGCGGAAGTAAGGGCAACGTCATTCTCTTGAGTGACCTATATGAGGTTCTCGAGCCGGGTCTCGTCAGGTTCATCTACGCAAGGCACAGGCCAAATAAGGAGATCAAGATTGACCTTGGTCTTGGCTTACTCAACTTATATGATGAATTTGATAAGGTCGAGAGAATATACTTTGGAGTTGAGAAGGGAAAGGGTGATGTCGAAGAGCTTAAGAGGACTTATGAGCTTTCAATGCCAAAGAAGCCCGAGAGGTTAATAGCTCAGGCTCCCTTCAGATTCTTGGCCGTTCTTGTTCAGCTACCCCATATGACGGAGGAAAAGATAATATCAACTTTAATCTCCCAGGGGCACGTTCCTAAGGCTCTGGACTACCAGGACTTGGAGAGGATTAAGCTCAGGATAAAGCTGGCCAAGAATTGGGTGGAAAAGTACGCGCCCGATGATGTGAAGTTTGTAATACTTGACAAGCCTCCCGAAATTGAAATTCCAGAGGAGATAAGGGAGGCTATGCTTGAGGTTGCCCAGTGGTTGGAGGGTCGTGAAGCGTTTACTATCGATGAGCTAAACAACGTCCTATACGATGTTGCGAAGAAGAGGGGGATACCGAGCAAGAGTTGGTTCTCGACCCTCTACAAGGTGTTCATTGGAAGGGAGAGGGGTCCAAGGCTCGCCAGCTTCTTAGCATCACTTGACAGAAAGTTCGTGATTAGGAGGCTTAGGTTGGAGGCTTAACTTTTTATTTTCTCCTTGTCAATTTAACAACAATGATAGGAGTTGGAGGAATAAACGTTAAGTTTGAAGGGGAGCTTGATGATGGTTTTGAGGAAGGTTTCCTAACTTCTTTTGCTAGAAGGTACCTTCCTGATGTTTTTCCGAGGAATGGAGATCCTCATGTGGTAGTCAAGAGGGTTAAGGGCGAGGGATTTAGGGTCTTGAACTACCTCTACGACTATAATGGGGTAGATGAGTATCTCGTGGAGTCTCAGGTTCCAGAGGCATATGAGAATGAGGCTCCCGTTTTCTTCCTTCTTCAAGCTGTTGCAAGAGCTGGGGCTAAGACCGGGAGGATATTCATTACAGACTCGGTGGCAGTTTCGGACGGGAGGAAGGGGATCCTCTTTGTTGGCTACCCGCACACTGGAAAGAGCACGATCTCTACCCTTTCCCTCTCCTATGGACTTACGGTATTAAGCACGGAGAATACTGTTGTCGATGCAAAGAGCCTGAGAATAGTTGGCGGAACTACCGTCCTGATTTATGATCCCAGGATAGAGGATCTGTACAATGTGAGGTTATCCTATGATTCTCTCACGAGAAGTGGGTACAGGGTCAAAGAGATAGATTCGGAGGATAGACGTAAAATCCTTGGAAGGGTTAGAATTAACGTAATCATAATCCTTCACTCTGCCTTCAACTGTAAAGGGGCGAGCTTTTCACCCGTCAAAGGAAGAAAGGTCAAGAAGAGCCTGTGGTACTTTTCTACCGCTTTAATAAAGGGAGTGGACTACTACGAGCCTCAGCCGTTAAACATGCCTGTAAATGAGGCTATGATGAAGAACCTTGGAGAGTTCCTTGATAGAGCTTCGAGGGTTAAGATGTACGAGGCCTTTGGAAATCATCTTGATGTATTCAAGAAGTCACTTGAGCTGATAGACTATGAGGTATGAGTAGTCGTTTATTTTCTCCTGGGCTTCCTTCCTGAAGTACAGCTTGCCGAGTAGTTCCACCGCAGTTTTGCCCCAAATGTTAAACCTTACCCTGAAGGAGTTATTCTCGCTCTGGAACTCTAGTACAACGGTTTTTTCTTCTTGATCTGGAATTATCTTGCTTATCCAATACTCCTGTCCGACTACGAGACTTTCCTTTAGTCTTGGAAGGAGCTCCCTTAAGTCAGTGAACTGGATTATGAACTTTCCATCGGGCTTAAGGACTCTCCTTACCTCTTTAAAGACTTGATTGAGCTCTAAGGGTGTGAAGTGGACTAGGCTGTCTATAAATATGACGTAGTCAAAATCTCTATCATTGAAGGGCAAGTTTTTAGCGTCTCCGAGGATGAACTCAACTTTGGACTCCCGCTCTTGGGCGTACCTTTTGGCTCTCGCTATCATGTCCTCGCTTATGTCAATACCTACTACCTCAAATCCATGATCTTCGAGGAGAAACGAGAACCCTCCGACACCACAGGCTAAGTCTAGAACCTTTCCCTTCCTTTTCATGTATTTAATTAAAAGTGGTTCGAGGTCGTCTAACCTCTTTCTATATTCTTGGGATTTTAAATCAGTATAGGTGGGAAATGCTCGATAGTATTCTTCAAACCCCATGTGAGAAAGTTTGATTTTCAATTGTATTAATCTTTCGCTATACCTTTAAATTACCATGTGTAACATGGATGGGGATGTTTAATGGTGATAAAAGTTAGGGCCCCTGCTCATCTTCACACGGGAAATCCCGATTTAAGCGGCGATATGGGGAGGCTATTTGGGACACTTGGCTTTGCGATAGAGTACCCTTACCTGGAAATAGAGGTCAGGGAGGCAGGGAAGGATAAAACGAACGATGAAGATGCTTTAAAGTTCCTTGAGAGGTTGAGAGAGAAGTACGAGTTCCCTCCAGTTGAAATAGAGGTTAAGCATTACATTCCAAAGTGGGTCGGGGTAGGCTTTCACACAACCTTGGCCTTAAGCTTGGGAAAGGCCGTCAGCGAGCTCTTCGGTCTAAACTTATCATGGGAGGATATCGCGCTAACGGTGAGGAGAGGTTTGATAACTGCCCTCGGCCTCTACGCTGTAAAGGTTGGTGGGTTTATAGTTGAAGGGGGTTTTCCAGTTGATAAGAGAGAGAAGGTAGTTCCCCCCCTAATATTTAGGGGAGAAGTTCCCGAGAACTGGCTCTTTGTAGTTGCCATTCCTGAAACCCCTCGAAAAGTTCTGGCGGAGGTGAGAAAGAGGGAGGATGAGATACTTGAAAACCTGAAGAAGATGCCTCCGGAACTAGCTGATAGGCTTTCAAGAATAGTTCTGATGAAGATCCTCCCGGCGTTCGTTGATAAGGACATCAGAACTTTTGGAGAGGGTCTCTACCAGTTCAACCACCTCTTAGGTGAGTTCTGGAGTGACTATCAGGAGAACGTTTACTGTTGCGATCTCGTTAACGAGGGGATAAAGATAATGCTTGAAGACCTTTATTGTGCATGTCAAACCAGCTGGGGTCCAACCTTTTACGGGCTAACGGATAGTAGAAAGAAAGCTGAGGAATGCGTGGGTAAATTGAAGGCATTTTTGGAAGAGAATGGGGACGGCGGTGAAGTTTTCATAACTAAAGCGGATAATGGTGGTGCAAGATGGTTAAGGCTGTAGGTATAGATTCTGGAACCAAGAGCATGGACATATTCGGGTTCGATGATGAAACGAACGAGGTCATAATTGATGTTGCCGTGGACAGGAACGAGGTAACGAGGAACCCCAGGATAATAATTGACATCCTTAGGCAGGTTCAAGAGGAGCATGGAAAGATAGATGCCATCGTTGGTCCCTGCGGTTATGGAATCCCTCTAAAGCCTGCAAGGGAGGCAACAGATGAAGAGATAGCCTTGGCGACGTTCATAACGAGAGCTGACGTTGAGAGGAGGCTCAAGATAGTTGGCTTAAGGGAGCTAATGGTTCTCATGAGGGAGGCTCAAGATCTAAACATATACTTCACTCCTGGGGTCATTCATCTCCCTACGGTTCCGGAGTGGAGGAAGGCCAACAGAATTGACCTTGGAACCGCTGATAAGGTTTTCACAGTGGCGCTTTCAATAGTTAGGCACTCAGAGAAGGAAGGGGTTCCCTACAATAGGGTTAACCTGATAGCGGTTGAGATAGGCTTTGCTTACACATCGGCGATGGCCGTTAAGAACGGGCAAATAGTTGATGCAATGGCTGGAACCGCGGGCTTTCCGGGCTACTTGGGCATGGGCTTCATGGACTCTGAGCTTGCCTATGCATTAGCTAATGCTTTAGATGACTTCGGCAAGCTAATATTGTTTGAAGGAGGCTCGGCTTACATAGCTGGCATCGATCCCTTCACAATAACTCCAGAAGAGTTTGTTAAGCTTGCTAAAACCGATGAGAGGGTGGCTAAAGGCTACAACGCAATGGTAGAGGCCATAGTTAAGGATGTCTTCACTTTGCTCCCTTCAGTAAAACCGGAGGCAATATACCTGAGCGGTAGATTCTCGAGAATTCCGGAATTCTTCAAGGACGTTAAGGATGTACTGGAGGATGCATTCTCCAAGTACGGCTTTAGTGTTGAGGTGAGGAAGCTAGAGAGCAGGGCTAAGGCCAAAGAAGCCGCAGAGGGTAGTGCAATAATAGCAAACGGCATTGCTGGAGGGGTGTACAAAGAGCTAGTTGATGTCCTGAGGCTTAGGGAGAGCTCTGGAAGCATCTTCGACTGGGTTTATCTAAAGGAGAAGGATAAGCTTAAGATCTTTGAGAGGCTTGAGCTTTAACTTTATATTTTACATTTGCCAAGTATTTTTGGTGAGTGAAATGGAGTTCAACTTGATTATAGCTGGGGTTGGCGGTCAAGGAGGTTTGACGCTCTCGAGGATAATAGGGAACGCGGCGATGGTCGAGGGCTACAGGGTTAGAATTGGTGAAACTTTGGGAATGAGTCAGCGTTATGGTAGCGTCCTCAGCTATTTAAGATTTGGCGAGAATGTTTACTCTCCCCTGATAGAGGAGGGAAAGGCCAACTTGATGCTTGCCCTTGAGCCTGTGGAGGCTCTAAGAAACGCAAGGTTCCTGGGTAGAGATAGTTATGCTATAATAAATGCCTACCCAATCCACACGGCAACTACCTTAGTCGGGAAAGAGAAGTATCCTGAGCTCGACGAAATTAAGAGTGCAATCGCGAAGATATGCAAGGTTGACATGATGAACTTTCAGGCCGAGGCAGATAAGATAAACCCCAGGACCCTCGGGGTAGTCATGCTTGGCTATGCCTATGGTAAGGGCTTATTGCCTTTAAAGAAGGAGAGCTTGATTGAGGGCATAAAACTTACGCTGAGGGAGAAGCTCTGGGAGATAAACTTCAAGGCTTTGGAAAGGGGAATTGAGCTCAGTCGTTATGCCGAATGAAGAACGCGTAGAACATGGCCGTTGCAAGGATGTACAGAATTGCTGTTGCATAGAAGGGGTAGGCTAAGGACACAGCAAACAGGACACCACCGGTATAGTTGCCTAAGGCCCTCATAAACGTTGAAAATGCTCTCCTTATTCCTGCTGCTGTTGCTTTTTCTTCCGTTGAGAAGAATCCCATCATGAATGAGTCGTTTACCGGCCACACTATATTCATCAATATTGAGCGAATCACGTAAACGATCGCTGCCAGAAGGAAAGTTGGTAGGGAGGGGAAGATAAGGAAGAGGAATGCCGCGCTCCACTGGAAGTATGTAATGACCTTAACGGGGCCTATTCTATTGACGAGCTTTGGAAGGAGGAATGAGCCAAGTCCCATGACGAGTTGCTGGCCAAAGAACACCCAGCTTATGTCTCTAATGTTCCTTCCAAAGCGCATGTTGAAGTAGATGCTCATGAAAGGTATCGTTATCCCTGCCCCAAGACCTATTATGGCGCTTGGCAGGGAGAATTTGAGGATCTTAACTATCAAATCTCTTCTCCACTTAATCTTCTGCTCTCTTACGGGAACGTCCTTTATTATGGCCAACGCGGGAAGGACAATTGCAAACTGAATAAGGGCTAGAGATAATATGACCCTGTATGCAATTTCTTTGGGCATGCCGTTGCTCATGAGGTATCCCGGCAAATATCCCGCAACAAGAACCCCAAGGGCATTTGCAAGGGTTCCGAGGCCGAAGGAGTACGAGAATAACTTGTGTCTCTCTTCTTCACTTGAAACTTTCTCACTTAAAAGGGCTGAATAATTTGGATCCCTCAGCCCCATATTTATGCCTACTAAAAAGAATCCCGCGATGAGCGTTAGGAAGTTGAATGCTAGAATTTGAAGTACTCTCCCAAGTGCCCCCAGGATAGCTGCCACTATCAATGTTTTCTTGTATCCGATCCTTAATGATATCTGACCTGCAAGGAGAAAGAAAAGTCCCCCCGTTAGGGTTTGAATTGAGAAGAGGATACCCATTTTATCCATTCCGTAGCCTAATGCTTTGAGGTAGAAGGGCATTATGAACCAGGAAAACTGGAGGAAGAGCTGGCCTACGGCGGTTGCAATGACCAGCACTGGGACGTCCTTCTCCATGTTTGTAACGAATGTCATAGCGTTTATAAGATTATCGAAGTGAACTATTTATTGATTATGGTATCTAAATATACTATGGTGAAATCTATGGAGTTTAGAAAAATACAGTTCACTGGCAGGAGTTCGTATATAGTCTCCCTCCCGAAGTCGTGGGTTAAAGAGCATGGACTAAAGCAGGGAGACATTGTTTCTCTTACAGTGAATCCCGATGGCAGTATAACGATTTTTCCGGGGAAACCAAAAGATCATGGACTTAAGAAGACCCTTAAAATATGCAAGAAGTTCTCCCCTGATATGGCTGTTAGGCTTGTCATATCAGCATATATTCAGGGGTATGATACTATAGAGATTATCCTCAGAGATGAAATGCCTCTATATAAAGTCGCAGTTAGGAAGACATTGCAGAGCCTTCCTGGGGTTGAGATAATACTTGATGAGCCTCAGAAGATAGTTGCTAAAAGCTTACTGGATGAAGATGAGATAAACCTTGCCGAATTACTTGGTAGAATGGAGTCAATAGTTAAGTCGATGTTTGGTGATCTTGAGCTAATAATCCAAGATCCAAAGAATAAGGAGTTGCTAAGGGACATAAATGATCTGGAGAACGAGCTTGACAGGTTCTACTTCCTTATAATTAGGGCCGTAAACAGGTTATTATCTAAGAGGGGGGTCAGCGAGGAAAGTGGTATAATAAGGAGGACGTTTGATTTGATAGGTGTTCTCTTGATAGCGAGGAACATTGAGAGGATAGGTGATCACATAATAAGGATAGCCGAAAATCCAAGCGATATTAACGTTCCTTATCTCATAGAGAAATTTACCGAAATGTTGTCTCAAGTGGAAACAAGAGATTTGGAGAAAGTTGACAAATTAATGCTCGAGCTTAGTGAAGAGGCTAAGAAAATAGATTACAGGGCTTCTATAGCAATGGATAGCTACAGAAGGATTCTTGAGTACCTGGAGAACATAGGTGAAACGATAATCAATATGGCAATAAGTTAGCGTTTCCATAATTCTTTTAACCTTTCGATATTGTTAAATGTAGGGATAAAGATGGTCGCGATAATCGTTCATGGGGGAGCTGGTACTATAAGAAAGGAAGGCAGAATACCTAAAGTCATTGAAGGAGTCAAGAAGGCCGTTTTAGCCGGATGGAGGGAATTAAAGAAGGGTTCTGCCTTAGATGCGGTTGAGGAGGCCGTGAAGGTTCTCGAAGATAACCCCCTCTTTAACGCAGGAACGGGCAGTGTTCTTACCATAGATGGAAAAGTGGAAATGGATGCTGCCATAATGCGAGGTAAGACGCTTGAGGCTGGTGCAGTTGCTGGCATATGGGGGGTTAAGAATCCAATAAGCGTGGCGAGGAAGGTTATGGAGAAAACCGATCACGTTCTCTTAATTGGTGAGGGTGCCGTTAAGTTCGCGAGGCTAATGGGTTTTCCAGAGTATGATCCGATAACCGAGGAGAGAAAGAAGCAGTGGGCTGAGCTTAAAGAAAAGCTCTTAAAAGGTGAGGTTAGGCACTGGAAGAAACTTGGAGAGCTTATACGGGAATATCCTGAGGTGTTAAGGAGCACAGTTGGGGCTGTAGCTTTCGACGGCGAGGAGGTTGTGGCGGGAACTTCTACTGGAGGAGTATTCCTGAAGATGTTTGGAAGGGTTGGAGACACGCCAATAATTGGCGCTGGAACTTATGCAAATGAAGTTGCCGGGGCCTCGTGCACTGGACTTGGAGAGGTTGCGATAAGACTAGTCCTAGCCAAGACTGCTACTGATTTTGTTCGTTTAGGAATGGACGCTCAGACTGCAAGTGATGCCGCGATAAGCCTTGCGACCAAGTACTTCGGCAAGGATACGATGGGGATAATAATGGTGGACTCCCAGGGAAATGTAGGTTTTGCCAAGAACACTAAGCATATGAGCTACGCCTACATGAAGGAGGGCATGGAAGAGCCGGAGGCTGGTGTTTAGTGGGAAGTTTTAAGTATCTATGGTTCCTTAACTTCTCAACGTTCTTCTTTTTCCTGGGAATAAGCCTCCTTAATCCCCTGATTTCCCCTTATGCGATAACCTTGGGAGCTCAGCCCTTCCTCGTTGGGTTAGTTGCGGGAGTTGCAAGCGGTGTCTCCCTTGTGTCTAAGCTGTTTGGTGGCTACGTGGGGGATAAGGGATACAGGTTTCATGCGATGTTCCTTGGCAATGTCCTGGGTATAGTAGCTGGTTTTTTGTACATATTCTCGGGTCTTTCTGGAAGTATAACGGTCTTTGCAGTGGGGAGAGCAATTCATGGTTTTGCTATGGGTATTTTCTTCCCTTCATCTCTCTCCTCTGCTGTAGATCTGGCACCTAGGGGCAGGGTTGGTGAAGCTCTTGGTTGGAGGGGTATGATGTTTTCCCTGGGGAACATTGTGGGACCTGCAATTGGAGGCTTCGTATCGGATAAGTTTGGCTTTACATTTGCTTTCGCTTTAACGATCTCGTTTTCTATACTTGGCGCGCTTTTCGTGCTCTTTGTGTGGAGAGAGATCGGGGAGATCCATATAGATAAGCATGAAGAGAATGTGGGCTATAGAAAGCTCTTAAGGCCCTTCTTTGTTTCAGCTTCCCTTGCACTCTTTTTCATATCGATGGCTTACTCAGGCGTAGTTACCTTTTTACCAGCTCTGTACAAAGTTTCGGGGTTGGGTCAGAGTGTTTTTGGCTTCTATATGATGTTGATGGGCTTTTCATCGTTTCTTACAAGAATAGTTGGCGGCAAGAGTGCTGATAAGATTGGACCAATTCCCGTTGCGAGGTTTGGAATCTTCATAATCTTCTTGGGGTATCTTTCTCTGCTCAAGTTTAAGTTCCCCCCTTACTCTTATGTTCCTGCGGTTGTGTCTGGGCTTGGTTTTGGGCTTTCTCTTCCAGCCCTCCAGTTCATGGCTTTGGCGAGGCTACCCCAAAAGATAAGGACGATGGGGTCAAGCATATATACGATGTTCTTTGATTTGGGAATGCTCTCGGGCCAGGTTGTACTGGGCTATGTCGCCCAACTTAGGGGATATGAGGGAGTGTTCCCTGTTATAGCTTTCCTTCCGCTAATTTCAATAATTTTGGTAAATGTTCCTCTCTTGTGGAGGGATAAGAATGAAGGTTAGGGTATCTTACGGAACTGCAATTGCTATGGGTCTGATAAAAGCTAAACTCCTTGCGAGGCCGACTACGGCCTATTTAATGACATACTATGAGGGTAAATGCTTGAACGATTGTAAGTTCTGCCCCCAGGCGAGATCAAGCAGAGCAAGTGCCGATAAGCTCTCAAGGGTCACGTGGCCAGCGTTTGATTTGTCCCAAGTCGTTGAGAATATAGCTGAGGTGTACGAGAGAGGAGGTATTGTGTCCCTATTTGCGTTTACACCAATCAAGGGGACTCCACTTGAGAATCACGCATCTCCCCCCGTAAAGAGGTACCGCCGGATTCAGTGGGCTCACTATCTCATAAAGACAGGAAAAGCAACTTTAGAGGATTTTGAGTTCGATGAAGATGGTAACTTAGTGGGATTTCCCAGGGATATAGTTAATCCAATGGCCTTCGTAACCCAGGGATGTCCCTGGTGCAACAGGCCTTACTATAACGAGAGACCTGGCAAAGAGCCTTACAACTTTCCGAGTTCTGAGATGGTTGAGCTTGAAAATATTAAGAGAGAGCTATTCTAGCTCTTCTTCCTCCTCTGACTTCTCATTTGAAAGCTCTCTAAGCTTATCTATCCCCGCTCCAACCGCTATTAAGACGTCTCCCTCTTTTATTGTTTCATCGCTAGAGGGATTGTATATGTATCTGTTCCCTCTCTTGATTGCTATCAGCCTCACTCCAATCTTTGAGGGCAGTTTTAACTGTTTAAGGGTTTGTCCGATTAATATTGAGCCTGCATGAACCTTAACTCTTCCAATCTCTTCCTCAACATCATGCATTATCTTTCTTATTATTGGGTGAGGCTCGACATCTCTCAGTACTATATCTGCAATTTCGTAAGCGGAATCACTTATCTGCTCGTTTATCGTGGCCATTTCTATAACACTTAGCATGCTTTCGGGATCATCCAGGTTTTTTGCTGCCCTTAATGCTAACTTTTTCACTTTTAGCGTTAGCTCATCAATTTTCTCCTCAAGAAGATAAACTTCCTCCGCTATCTCCTCGCTATTGTACATAACGGAGGAAAGCGCTAAGTCCACCATTAGAGAGGAAAGATTCTTCATTTCGATTAAACAGTCCTTAATCTCTTCTAACTCTTTCATTTCCTATCACCCTGATTACCCCTCTTGCAATTTCCTTCAGTTGATCTATTGATGTCCTAGTTCCTCTACCTATGAGTATATCTCCTGCTCTTATCTTAAACTCCTTATCAGGTCCAAATATCCATCTCTTTCCTCTCCTGACAGCTATAATCCAAACTCCTGTGTTGCTGGCAAGTTCAAGTTCTCCTAGTGTTCTTCCAACTAGTATAGAGTCTGGGGAGACAACTATTCTCCCAATTACTTCTTCTCCCTCCAAAATAGTTTCCTTTATTATTGGGTGTAGCTCAACTCCCTCAAGAACCATCTTTGCTAAGTCACCTGCAGCATTTGATATGTCCTCTATTGCATTTGCCATCTGGAGTATGGTAGTTGCTTGTTCTGCCTCTTTAACATTCCTCGCTGCAAGAACTGTATGGGTCATTAGCTGATAGTTCAGTAAATCCATTCTTTCTTCGAGTTCTAGAACTTCTTCTGCTATCTCTTTGTCTCCAAAGAGTATTGAGGCATATGCAAGGTCAATCATGAGCTCGACAGTGTTCTTCATTTCTATGAATATCTCTTTTACACTCTTAGGTTCGTACCTAAACTCTTCGATATCTTCCATCTTTCCTTAACCCCTCCAGGCTATGTAAAGTTAAAAATAATTAAAAGTTAACTCAGAATACCGAGTTTAACCTCCCACCGTCGACAGGTATCATTGCACCGTTTATATAGGATCCAAGATCACTCGCTAGGAACGCTACGAGATAACCTATCTCCTCCGGCTTTCCTAGCCTTCCAAGTGGAATTGGGCTTGCATAGTCTTTTAGGGCTTCCTCGAGAGTTTTACCCTCTCTCTCAGCTTTGTCCTTTGCGAGCTGTATCACTCTGTCTGTTTCTATTATCCCAGGCATTATCCCATTAACGGTTATTCCTTTAGGCCCAAGCTCCTTTGCCAGCGTCCTCACGAGACCTGCTAGTGAAATCCTAACCACATTACTCAGTGCGATGTTTGGAATTGGCTCCTTAATTGCAACGCTCGTTAGGTAGATTATTCTGCCGAACTTCTTTCTTTCCATTCCTGGGACGAGCTCTTTTGTCATGTAAACCGCTGGATATAGGAGAAGATCAACGGCATTCTCCCAGTCTTCCATAGTCATCTCCATGAAGTACCCCGGCTTTGGCCCTCCAGTAGAATAGAAGAAGATATCTGGATCGCCAATGTCCTTGACCTCTCTAACTGCTCTTGCGAGATCCTCCCTCTTGGTTAAATCGGCTACTATGTATGAAACGTTAACGTTTGCGACCTCCTTAATTTTTTCTTTGGCCTTCTCTAAGTTATCCTTATTTCTCGAGAGAAGTATCACGTCAGCCCCCGCAATTGCCAGAACTTTTGCCACTCCAAACCCTATCCCCTTGCTTGATGCCGTTGTAAATGCAAGCCTTCCACTGAGATCTATCTTTATCATCCTAGACCACCATTCCAAGTTGCGCGGTAATGTTTAATATCACCTTCGCTAATGTAGGTTGATGGTAATCAAGGAACTTGAGATTGAGGCCAAAAAGTTCGAAGAGAGGGCAAAAGTTTTGGAGGATGTGCTGGAGAGGCAGGCATCTTCCCTTTCCTCGAAGTATGGATCTAGACTTAGCAGGAACAGGGAGGGTTACATTTACATCCTTTTCATAGTCATGCTTCTCCTGGAGATTCTTGTGTTGGCATTCTTCAGAGCTCGCTTCAAGGTACTCGGTATAAACATTGAGAGTATCATGTACCTTCTCTTGGCGTTCTTGGCCCTCCTGATACTCATGCTCTTCTTTGGGAGGAGAAAGGGAGAGGAGGGAACTGGAGATATTAGAGAGAAAATCGATGAATATAGGAAAGTCAGTAAGTTCTACTCCAGACTCAAAGAAGCCATAGAGAAAGGAAGTAGGGAGGATATAACTAAGCTTGCGGATGAAGTTCTTAAGGATCCCCTGTTATCTAAGGCATTGGAAAACTCTGGCGTTGGCGATCCTAAGGTTATAGCGTACTCCCTCTATCTCTATGCTAACAGGGATAAGGTTGATAACTCTGAAGTGGAGGAAGTTAAGAGAATGCTTGGATATCCCTTGAGAAAGTTGTTTGAAGGTGAAGCTGATGAGAGTCGAAGTTCCATCGAGAGAGTACATGAACGAGCTTTCGAGGGTTTTGAGCAAGGCAGGGATAATGAATAAGACGAAGGAGGAGTTAGGTTGGGAGATATCTCATGTGGTTAGTATAAAAAAGAAATTCTCCGAATTTGGTGGAATAAGCGTTGAGGAGGTTAGAACTAGACTTGAAGAAATTGAAAGTGTATTTAATTCGCTCATGGAGAAACTTAAGGAGCGTGAACTTTCATTTGAAGAGCTGATAGATGATCCAACTGTTGTGGAGGTTCTTGAGGCGCTTGAGAAAGCTGGGGCAATAGAAATTACTGGGGATGAAAAGATAAAGCTGGTGAAGGAAGTCCCTTTGGAAGAACTTGAAATTGAAGTTGATTTGCCGATAGAGGAAGTCTGGGACAAAATAGAGGAGCTCGAAGAGGCTGGAGGTAAATTAGTTACAGAAGTAAAGCTCGTAAAGCGGTACTATGTAGAGATAATGGAAGTCGAGCTTGAGGCAATTCAAAAAGCTTTGGAGATAGCAGAGGAGTACACCGATGAGGAGTCTCTCCTTGAGTCCACCATTTCGGGGGTCGCCAAGAGTGCACTGGCTCAGGTAATACTTGCCCTTGTGAAGGAAATAAGGAGAAAGGATGAACTTTTGGATGTTCTCCTGTCTATGGAGCCAATCAACTTTGAGGGGGACAAGGCAACAATGAGGATATACTTCGACGAAGATGCCATTGAAGACTTACTCAAGGAGTTGCAGACATTGGGTTATCTAAAAGTAAAGGGGAACAGGATATGGTTCTACTAAGATTTCGGAAGATATGGCAGTATCCAGCTTAAGAATCCATCTAAGCTCCTAGTCTGTATGTAAACATCCCCAGTACCTCTGAACTCAAACACTAGACCTTCACCGCTAAAGAGGGTGCTTTTAAGCCCTCCAACTCTTTTTATCGTGAAGTCTATTCCTTCTGTAAATGCCACCATGTGTCCTGTGTCTACGATAAGGCTTTCTCCATTGAGCGAGATCTTTTGAATTGCTCCATAGCTTGATAGGAACACCATCCCTCTACCCCTCATCTCCAAGAGAAATACTCCTTCCCTTCCGATGAAGGTTGTGGCTCCACCAAACTTAACATCTATATCTATGTTTTCTGAAGCAGCTATGAATGCTCCGCTCTGTGCGTACAGCTTTCCATCTATCTCGAGCCCTATTATATCCCCAGGATACCCCGGGGCAAATCCAACTTTTCCTGGGCCCCTGAAAACGTTAACGAAGAAGCTCTCTCCACCAAGGATTGACCTTTTAAGTGCTCCGAATATTCCTCCCCTTGCTTTGGTCTCTAAAGAAACCGTTGGATCCATATAAACCATTGCTCCAGCTTCAGCTTGGACAGCCTCTCCAGGGCCGAGTTGAATCTCTAAAAGGGAGAAACTTGGCCTGTGTTCTATCTTGTACTCCATGGTATCACCGAAATTAATTGGGAAAGGAGGTAATAAACTTTCTCAGAAAGTTGGTGCTTCCTCGCCTGTGAGCCTCTTATAGAGTTCCCTGTACGCCTCGATTAGGTCTCCCTTATCGAACCTGAATACGTCTTTGTCTAAGCTCTTCTTAGTTTCGGCATCCCAGAACCTGCACGTGTCTGGGCTTATCTCGTCGGCCAGTACTATTTCACCTTTCTTGTTCTTTCCGAACTCGAGCTTGAAGTCCACGAGTATTATTCCTCTCTCAGCGAAGTACCTTTTCAATATTTCATTAACCTTAAGGGCTATTCTTTCCATCTCTTTAATCTCTTCCTCGCTGACGCCTAGAATCTTTGCGTGGTAGTAATTTATCATTGGATCATGGAGCTCATCGCTCTTATAATACAGCTCGACGATAGGTTCTGGCAACTCGTAACCTTCTGGCAGGGGGAGCCTTTTCTTTAAGCTTCCTGCGACAACGTTTCTCACTACAACTTCGATTGGGTACATCTTGAGCCTCTCAACTATCAGCCTGTTATCTCCAGCAACACCTATGAAATGGGTCTTTATACCGTGCTCCTCAAGGAGTTTAAATAATCTCGCGGAAATTTGGGCATTCAGCCATCCCTTTCCCTTGAATTTGGCTTTTTTAACTCCATCAAATGCCGTTGCATCATCCTTAAACTCCATGATGAATTTGTCCTCGTCAATTGGTATCATTTTCTTTGCCTTTCCCTCGTATATGTCCATAATTTTCACCATGTTTATGTAAAAATCATAATCCTTTTAAGAGTTTTTAAACATATAGTTGGCAAAACAGGGAGAGGTGAAATAATGAGAGAAAAGTGCGGGATATTTGGGGCGTTAACCCAGGAAGCCCCTAAAAAGGCATATTTCGCTCTCATCGCACTTCAGCATAGGGGTCAGGAGGGGGCGGGGATCAGCTTTTGGAATGGTGGGATTAAGACCGTTAAGGGCCACGGGTTAGTTTCTGAAGTCTTCAAAGAGAACTCCCTAAATGGTGCTAAGTCCAGGCTTGCAATAGGTCATGTGAGGTACTCAACATCCGGATCGCTGAGCGAGGTTCAGCCCCTTGAGGTTGAGTGTTGCGGTTATAGACTTGCAATAGTTCATAACGGCACCCTGACTAATTTCCTCCCCGTGAGGAGAAGGTATGAGGAGGAGGGCTTTAGGTTTAGATCTTCCGTTGATACCGAGCTCATTGGTGTCTCTTTTCTGAGGCACTACAGCGAGCTTAAGGATGAGTTCGAAGCAATGAGAAAGGTTTTCAACGAAGTTAGAGGGGCTTACTCAATCGTCATGCTCTTTAATGGGAAGCTAATAGTTGCGAGAGATCCAGTTGGTTTTAGGCCTTTAAGCTATGGCATTGGTGATGGCCATTATTTTGCCTCTGAGGACTCTGCCCTTAAGATGTTCGGGCTTGAAACAAGAGACGTTGAGCCTGGGGAAGTTTTTGTTGTTGAAGAGGGTGACGCTTATAGCAAAGTTATTGCAAAGGCTGAGAGAAGGCACTGTGTCTTTGAGTACATATACTTTGCAAGGCCCGACAGCATTATTGACGGGATAAGCGTTTACTGTGCCCGCTACAGGATGGGCGTTGAGCTCGCCAGGGAGAGCCCTGCTGACGGTGACGTCGTTATTGCTGTCCCCGACTCGGGAAGAACCGCCGCATTAGGGTTCGCCCATGAGAGCGGAATTCCATACATGGAAGGATTGATAAAGAACCGTTACATTGGGAGGACTTTTATAATGCCTGCGGGTAGGGGCTTGAAGGTAAAACTGAAGCTTTCGCCAGTTAAGGAAGTTGTAGATGGGAGGAGGGTAGTGCTTGTTGACGATTCCATAGTTAGGGGCACAACCATGACGAGAATAGTGAAAATGCTAAGGGATGCTGGGGCTAAGGAGGTGCACGTTAGGATAGCCTCTCCGCCAATAAGGTATCCCTGCTACATGGGGATTGACATTCCAACGAGGTATGAGCTTATTGCAGCGTGGAGGAGCATTGATGATATAAAGAGAGAGATAGGGGCTGATTCTTTAGCTTACTTGAGCGTTGAAGGATTAAAGAGGGCTGTTGGTACCGACAAGCTCTGCATGGCATGTTTAACTGGGGAGTATCCAAAATGGGCGTTTGATTTCTAAACGTTTATATCCATGGAATTTAATGTTACATTTTTCTCTCGAAAGTCTCGTCCTTCAGGCCGGGGAGGAAGTCATGACGGGGAATATGAGCTCGAATCCATAAAGGAGTTCATCAAAAAAAGATTAGATTTATTGCGATTTTCGGCATCAGAAGGCCTGGAAAGAGCTCATTGATCAACGTCGCATTAAATGAAACTAAATATTCAAGTGTTAAGATTGATGCTGCCAAGATATATTCTGAGTTTGGTGAAATTCCAAAAGAAGAAGTAGTCAGGGAGATCCTCAGCGAATTGGTTAAATATTCACCTTCCGAAAAAGTTCGAGAGATCTTGAGGAGCATAAAAGGTGTAAAAGTTCTTGGAGTGGAGTTTGAGGTAACCCATGAGGTAAGTCTCTCCGAAATCCTTGAGAGGTTGAACTCTATGGGCAGATTTGGCATAAGCTATTGAAGTGATGAAGCTCAGTACCTTAGGTTCTCAAGAACAGGGTATGATATGCTAATTTCTTGGGCTATAGATGGGCTTGAAAACGTAACCTTCATCCTAACGGGATCTGAGGTGGGATTGCTTGAGGACTTTCTCAGGCTACATTGATCCAGAATCACCCCTTTTGGAAGGCCCTATGCCGAAATCAGGCGGAGAGTTATGATTCCTTAAGGAAGGGATTTGAGGAGTTAAACCTCGAAGTTCCAGAAGAAGAGATAAGAGAGGCCGTTGAGGAGCTTGATGGTATTGTTGGATGGTTAACGCTCTACGGGTACAATTAGGTATCTCGGCTATTTATCAAAGAGGTATGAACTCATAATGAAGATAGTTGCCCAGGGAACTCATAGGTAGAGTGAAATAGAGGAAAAGCTTGAACTAATAAGCGGGAAAATCGATGACAAAAGATTTTCCGACTTGCTCAAGAATTTAGTTCGTTACGGCTATCTCGAAAAGAGAGACGGTGGGTACTTCATTCCCGATCCTCTAGTTGAAGTTGTCTTCAGACGTTGACAATATTTTTAAGGGTAGTTCGTGAATTCTAATTCATGAAAATTGGAAAGACTTTGCAGGTAATTGGGGTCATTGTGGGGGTTTTGTTCTTTGCGCTGGCTTATCTAAAAGTTGGTGGGTGGGTTTATTTTCTAGCTCTGGCTTCAATTGGGCTGATATACTTTGGGACTGTTTTAGACGCCTTTGAGAACTACAGCGGAAACGCTAGAAAGTTCAGGATACTTGAGGTAACGATGATCTTGCTCTGTGCGCTCTCCTTTGCGTTTGTGAGTGACTACACTCACTCAACGGCCCTTGGAATCGCTGTGAGTGCTCCTTTTTTAGTTCTAGCAGGTTACTTCGGAAATAAAGTTAAGGAAAAGAAAACCATTGAGGTCACAATTCTCATGGGTAAATTCTAGCCGGAGTCCTTGGGAAGAGGGTGGCCCACCTTATGTGGTCAAGCTTCAGAACCCACGCAACCAGCCTCTCAACGCCTAAACCAAAGCCGCTGTGCGGCACTGAGCCGTACTTCCTCAGGTCAAGGTACCACTCGTAGTCTTTGGGATCCATTCCTTCCTCTATTATCCTCTGAACGAGCTTATCGTAGTTGTCTTCCCTCTCCGATCCTCCGATTATCTCTCCGTAGCCTTCCGGAGCTAGCATGTCTGCAGCTAACACTTTCCTGGGATCCTGGGGATCTTCCTTCATGTAGAAGGCCTTAATGTGCTTTGGATAGCCGTAAACGAAAAACGGCCTGTCAAACTCCTCCGTAAGAACTCTCTCTTCATCTGCTCCCATGTCATCTCCCCACTCAATATTCACGCCTTTGCTCTGAAGGATCTCTATGGCCTCATCGTAGCTTATCCTCGGGAACGGTGGCTCTGTGTTTTTCAGCGTTGTTAAATCGTCCCTAAACATCTCTATCTCCTTTTTTCTAAGCTCGAGCGTTCTCTGAACCATGTAGCTCACTAGTTCCTCCTCAACTTTCATTATGTCCCAGAGATCCATCCAGGCCCCTTCAAGCTCCAGGTGCCAGAACTCGGTTAGGTGCCTTCTGGTCCTGCTCTTCTCTGCCCTAAAGCTTGGAGTTAGTGACCAGACCTTCTCGAGGCCGAAGATTGCAGCCTCCAAATATAGTTGAGCGGATTGGCTTAGATAGGCGTACTTGTCGAAGTACTTGAGTTTGAACAGGGTTGCTCCTCCTTCTACAGCCCCAGTTACTAGTATTGGTGGGAATACTTCATGCCATCCGTTCTTCAGGAGCCAATCTCTCGCCGCCATAATCAGGGTTTCCTTGACCTTCATTATAGCTGAGACCTTGGGTGTTCTTATGTGGAGGTGCCTATAGTCGAGCAACAACTCGGGACTTGCCTGCTCTGGGTTCTCAGGGATTGGAAACTCACTCACAGCCTGTATTACCTCAAGCTTTTCAACGTGGACTTCTGCCCCTCCTGGGGCCCTCTCGTCGGCTTTAACTATTCCCTCCACTATAACGCTTGACTCTCTCCCGAGCTTCTTGGCCTTTTCGAAAACCTCATCTCCAACTACGTTTTTGGCAATTACAGTCTGAACTATTCCAGTTGAGTCCCTAATCCACAGGAATATCTTCTTGCCTACCCTCATGTTGCTGTATACCCATCCCGCGAGCCTGACCTTTTGGCCGTCGAGTTCTGGTTTTACCTCTTCACAGTATGTCTTCTCGATCATGAGCATCACCTTAACTGGGCCTTCTTCTTGACCCTTCTATATAAGCCCTTCGGTTATTTGTTCAAAATTTTCCAAGAATATTTGTCAAAAAAGCAGGTCAGCGAAGGGCGTGGTCATCATCTTCTCAGCAAAGCAAAAGCTCTTCATCCCCTGTAGGCCCGGCCGGAACCCCCGGTTCACGATTCCCCGGAGAGGGCGGGAGCCGGGCCCATGCTTAGCTTTTACCTTTGGAAATATAAAACTTTGCGAAATCTGTATAAACTTCAAATGCTTAGAAATTTTTAAGGCTCCTCTTCTGGGGCCTTGGAGGTGTTAAGTTTGAAAAAATTTGTTGTATTGTTGGCCCTTGCAGTCGCTGTTCTAACGATCAGCGGCTGTATTGGGGGTAACGTTCCTACCAAAATACCTACGGAATCAGAAGTTCAGGAGACAACGACCCAGGAAGAGAGTACCCAGTCAGAAACCCAGGAAGATTATGGGTCTTGGGCTTCTCCTTGGGATGTTTCCAAGCCCGTAGAACTTGACGGTAAAAAGTACTACATAACTTCCCTGAAGTACGAGTACAGGATTAGGTATCCGGGATCTGGGGAAGTTAAGGAGTACACGGTAATAAAGGAGAGGAAAAAGACGAAAATAGAAGTTTATGGTTCCAACTTCAACTCCGAGAGTGGTGAGATTGAGAAAGTTAGGGTTGGGGAGTATGAGGTCTACGAATACTACACGAAACTCATCCCCAAGAGCGGGGATGTACTTGAGGTTTACGTTTGGACGAACGGTGAGTCCGACGTTATGGACATGTACTTCACTTTCCCCGTTCCGGCCACAATGATATTTGCAGGTCAGAACTTCGTTGCTATAAGACTCGTCAGCGGAGACAAAATTTATGAGATGTACAATCCTGCCGGCGTTGGAAATTACAATTACATGCCTTATGAAAATGGGGATCTTGGCTGGTTTGCCAATTCGGAGGAAGTTGAAAACTTATATGGGAGCTTTTTCGCAGTGTATCAGTTTCCGTTTTGGTCGGCTTTGGAAGAGGAGAACCTTTACACACCTGCTGAAGAGTCGTTCTCTTACATGGGCATATCTTACAACTACAGGATAACTCCCCAGGGTACAGTTGTAGTTGCCGGCCATAAATTCAGGACTTCAAAAGTTGAGTGGACGTACTCCTTTACTGGTCAGGGTAGTGCGAAAGGTTATGCTGTGCTCACTTCATCTCTTCCGATTCCATTGCAGCTTGAGGGAGTATTTGTTCTTCAAGATAAAGCTTGGTATGCCTATATGAAGCTCCTTGATATTGGCCTTAAAGAGGCCTGAATATTTTTAAATTTTTAAAAGTAAAGGAGAAGGGGATGATGAATTTTTCCCTCACTCTGAGCTGTGATGAGGAGCCGATGCTCTGACCTCTCCTAGTATGTACTGCTTCTCTGCTATAAATACTGGTTCAACTCTGATTCCCCTTATTATCAATTTGTCTCCGTACTTCTTCTTGAGTTCATCTTTGTAATTGGAGATTATGCCCTCGGGCATTTTCGCATTTGCAATGATGATGTTGTCATCTCCCTTGTGTAGCTCTACTCCAGACTTAACCTTTGTAGCGAAGAATACATCCATGTGTGGTTCGAATGCAGCGTTGTAATCGTCGTTGCTCTTGCCACCCTCCCTCACGAGGTATATGAAGGTGACTCTTAAGTACAAGTCAGCTTTGTAGTCTTTGTGTACTCCGACTTTCAATTCGAGCTTCCCTGACTGTCCCTCGTTTAGTATCCTTATTGGATTGGCTATTTCTCCATTCACTTTTGGGGGTCCGGTAAGAACTCCGACTGGGCCTTTCTGAACGAGTATGAACCTGTACTTCTCTGCTTGCGGTAGCGTGACGTTAACTACTATGGGGGTCTCGTGTAAGTGGTTCATGTATTCGATTCTTCCTATTTCAATCCTTTTGACGTTAGTACCGTTTACAGCCTCCACATAGAGCGTTGCATTCCTAATGTCCCTTCCGAAGGCTGAGATGTAGAGTTTTAGCGTATGAGTACCTGGGGTTAGACTAGTTATTGTCTTCCACGTGCCATTAACGAGCTCCTGAATCTTATATATTGCAAATGGGGTAAACTTATACACAATGACGTTTCCATACTGGTAGACTGGTCTGAAGTTTGAAAATAGCTTCTCGGTAAATTCGGGCTCTTTTGACGCGGGGATACCGTAAGCGAGTTTTAGGAAGTTGCTTGTGGCAACTTTGTAGTAAGTCATGATCGCCATGTTTGGCAAGATGTAGACGATGTACGGGAAGCTACCTCCGTTATCACAGGCCCCTGTCCCTTTAAGCTTTTGATTTCCTGGGATGAAAACCGTTAGCATGGGACTACACTCTGCGGATCCTATCCTAACCCTGACCGAAGTATTCAAAATCTGGATAGAAATTCTCATGTATGGATTTATGTACGCCTCACCGAACTTTGGAACTGGTATAATTGTTGAAACCTGGCCTCTCCCTTCTTCATCCCCCTGGTATTCTTTCCTTGTTATTGCGCCGCCGAGGTAGCTTATTGCATTGAACTTCACCCAATCGTTGAGGTATATTAGGAAATAGTTGAGCTCCCAGCTTTCAAAGTCCACCTCGCTAATGTTGCCATCTCTCGCTAAGAATAATGCGAGGATATGATCTCTATCTCTTGCGTGTCCTCCATCTGCACTGGCCCTTCTGTTTCCTAGTAGGCTCGACTCTATCCAATATCCATAATCCCACCATGACGTTGCTGTGGAGTACTTTGGTGTATTGTCCCTCAGCCACTTTAGCACTTGTTCCCATCCTGTCGTTTCGACCTCTGTCTTGCTGATGGCCTTAGCTGATCTTGCAAGAACAGGGCCATTTGTTAAGGGGATTAGGAGAACCATTATTGAGACAACTATTGCAAATGCAGCTTTTATCCCTATATTCTCTTTCATCTTCTCAACGATTTCGAGGGCATATCCTATTGAAGCTCCCGCAAATATCGCGATCGCATAGCTTGCAAGGAATAGGAATCTAACCGCTAGGGACATTAGGTATAGGGACATTATGTAGAATATTATTCCGAGGAGCTCTTTATGCTGGCTTTCCCCTCTTTTCCAGAGTCCGACTATATACGCTATGGCCATTGCCAGGAATCCTGGGATGCTGAGGAAGAATATCAGTCCATTCCCCTTCTCTACTCCATAATACGCTTTTACATCGCTCATCCTAGTCTTAGCGAGTTCCTGAACTGTCTGGTAAACTTGAGTTGATTGATATGCACCACCCATCAATCTGAAGAGCTTTGGACCAACGTAGGCGTATGCCCCTGCAAATCCTATAAGGACTATGATAGCAACAACTGCAAATCTGTGCTTTTTATCTGAGTAGTTGAGGTACTTCCCGCCGTAGAGCATCACTACTGCGAGGAATATCAGTCCTAGGTAAACTTCAAATGCAAACCTAACAAACCCCTGTATCCTTGATATTCCTGGGATTGTGAGGAGATACGCAACGATTAAGATGGCCAAATATGCTGGATAAAATTCTTTGACAAACTTTTTTACCTCCTCAATCTTTCCAAAGATAAAGAGTGCGATTGTCTGTAGGGAGGCAAACCCAATGAGGACCATAAGTCCAAAGGGAGATCCGTTCCATGCGGCAGTTGAAAGTGATGCTAGGCCAACAAAGAGTACTCCCCACACAATTTTCTTCCTTGTGCTGGTCTCATATAGGTAGTACAGCAGTGCCACTAGGGAGAAGGTGAATATCATCATGAAAGGCCCATCACCTCTTGCGTTTCCTGAGAACGTTCTTGAGAAGTTCGCGGTTGAAACTGCCAAGATTGCCGCTGCCCACAGTCCGGTCCAGTCGTTGACTAATTTTCTTCCAAGCAGATAAACTCCCAGGATACTTAGGAAGCCTACAAAGGGTGGCCATAGGAGAAATGCCTGGAATTCATTATATCCAAATACCGAGATGATCTTGTAAAATGTCGCGGGAAGAAGGTAAAGACCAAGGGGTTCTGCAATTAGACTCCCAAACGGTGCATCAGAGAGCGGATAATATTTAGGCAGACCTTCTTTCAATACTAACTTGTAAATTTCAAAGTGATAGAAGGTGTCAGGATCTGGGAAGTACTTTCCGGCTGTTAGATGCCTTATATGGAATCCATACCACGCAAATATAAGTGTCAGGATAAGAGTAATTCCAGCTTTTAGTGTTGGATATTTAGCTATAAGCTTTGATGTCTTTTGTTTCTCTTCTTCTTTTTCTTTAACCTTAACCACATTACCACCTCCTTATTCGACAGTCACTGACTTTGCCAAGTTCCGAGGCCTATCGGGATTATGTCCCTTTAGGACAGATAGGTGATATGCTAATAACTGTAACGGAACTACATACACTATTGGTGATACTTCTTCGGGAACCCTCGGCATCCGTATGAAAACGTCACTTACCTCTTGTAACCTTATATCGTCTCCTAGTGAAATTATCAGTCCGCCCCTAGCTTTTGCCTCTTCAATGTTTGAGAGCATTTTCTCAAACGTTTTCCCCGTAGGAGCAATGGCTACTACTGGAACCCCAACTTCAATTAAGGCAAGGGGTCCATGCTTTAGCTCTCCGGCTGACAGGCCCTCAGCGTGTACGTAGGCTATCTCTTTTATCTTCAGGGCCCCTTCGAGTGCAGTTGGGTAGCTAATTCCCCTACCTATGTAGAAATAATCCCTTTTTTCTTGAAGCCTTTTTGCAAGTTCTTGTAACTTTTCATTGTACTTCAGAACAGAGTCAACTATTTCGGGAAGTCTTGGTAGAGTATTTTCTATGTATGTTGTATCTACACCATGGAGCTTTCCCAGGGATATGCCCAGTAACGTGAGAACTGTGAGTTGGGTTGTGTAGGTTTTCGTTGCAGCCACCCCTATTTCTGGGCCTGCGTGCGTGTACAACGTTACATCGGCTATTCTGGTGGCCAAACTACCTACGACGTTTACTATTCCAACTACTTTTGCTCCAGACTTCTTTGCGAGCTTCATTGCAGCTACGGTGTCGGCAGTTTCTCCACTCTGCGTTATTGCGAGGACGAGGGATTTTTCATCCAGAAGGCCTTCATATTCATATCTAAACTCGCTAGCTTCTTCAACGATTACGGGAATTCTTCCAAATCTCTGGATAAGATATTTGCCCACAAGAGCCGCATGGTAAGAGGTTCCCATTCCAGTCACGATTATCTTATCGGCTTTAAGGACCTCTTCGGCAACTCTACTAATTCCCTCGATATTTCCATAAATGGCATCTTTAATGGCCCTCGGCTGTTCAAAAATCTCTTTTAGCATAAAGTGCTCGTAACCACCCTTTTCGGCCATTTCTAGTGTCCATGTTATTTCTTTAATCTGCTTAACTTTGATATTTCCTATTACTATATCTTTGACCGAGAATCCATCCCTTGATATTATTCCATATTCTCCATCATCTAAAAACACGGCTTTTCTAGTATGTGCTAAGAATGCTGGGATGTCGCTTGCAACGAACATCTCACCATTTCCTATACCAATTATGAGTGGACTATCTTTTCTTGCCACATACAATCTCTCAGGATCATCCGCAAATAACACAACTAGGGCGTAGGATCCTCTTAATCTAAGAAGGGTTATCCTGAATGCATCTTCAAAATTCTTTACGACTCTCAGATTTTCCTCTATGAGATGGGCTATAACCTCAGTATCAGTGTCACTCCTAAAGACGTGCCCTCTGCGTAGTAGCTCTTCCTTAAGCTCTTGGAAGTTTTCGATAATTCCATTGTGCACAACTGCTATTTTACCAGTGCAATCTGTGTGGGGGTGTGCATTTATATCGTTAGGAACTCCATGTGTGGCCCATCTTGTGTGCCCTATTCCGATGTTCCCAGGTAGCTCATTAAACTTTAGTTTCTTTACTAGTTCATCTACTTTCCCAGCCCCTTTCTTTATGAAGATCTTTCCTTCATGACAAGTCGCTATTCCCGCTGAGTCATAGCCCCTATACTCAAGCCTTTTAAGCCCCTCAACTATAATTGGTGATGCCTTCTTTGGGCCTATGTACCCTATTATACCGCACACGATTTCCACCTTGGGGGATAATATTTTATGAGCTTAAAAGTGTGATGATGAGCTGGATCCGAGCTGAATTATGATGAGGGAGGTTTAAACTGAGCAACCATCTCGACTGTTGAGTTCATTCTTTCTATTTTATATTTGGCAATTTTCTGACCCTGGGCTAGACTTTTTAGTGCTTTTTCAAACAAGGATGCAAGTTCTTTGTTCTCAAACTTTATTTTCCAGATGACTTTATTGTTCCTCGTTAGGACAATCCTATCGCCTGCCCATCCTCGGGCTATCTCCATAGCCGTACCCCAGTCGTATATCTCCCAGGATATCAGGAAGACATAATATGCCCCCAGGGTATCTTCAAGAATCCCCTTTTCGTTTACTGTAACATTTTCGGGCTTCCATCCTTTTAGATACAACTCTGGAAACATGACAACTTTTGTTGATGTTGGTGGATTTTTGTATGCTTGGTTTACTAGCTTCCACCCTCCTTTCTCGTATAAGAACCTAACGAATCGGTCTCCAAAAACGTAAGGGAATACGTTTAGGCTCCAATATGTGTATTTTCGGCTTATGTTGGTTATTTTCACGATTTTTATCCCATTTTTCTTGCAAAACATATCTGCAACTAGATCCGCATCCCCTTCAACTAGTGCCCTTATCGCAAGTGTCTCATCTAAAGTTCTTCCGCTGTAAGTTGCATTCAGATCTCTCTGGAGAATATGCGTGAGCTCATGAGCCGTTGCCCTCAACGCCACATCTCCTGATTCCAAAAAGTTTTCCCTTATAATGTAGATTTTATCTCCTACTGTTGCTGCTATCCAGTTTGCCGTGTCTTCCTTTTCCTCTTTAAACAAACTTGCTTCTGGGGGTAGGATGAAGGTAACCTTGTAAATTATCTCCCAAAGTTTCATTTCTTTCGTTGGCCTAGGAGGCGAGAATAGAAGTTTGGCATCTTCCCTTGTTATTATAATAATTTTTGGCTTTTCCTCAAATTTTAACCCTCGTATTTGTTCGACTTCCTTTTCTATGAACTCTATTTTCTTTAGGATGGCATCTGGAGGGGATATCGAGGAAAGGGTCTGAAATATTAGCAGAAAAATTAAGAGTGTTGCTACGGTTGTTTTCATGATTTCAGGCCCCTTATGTAGTTACGAATTCTTCTTTCATCCCCTCCTTTGTTATTGTAACCACTTGAACTTTTTTGCTCCCTGTATAAACGTCCCTTCTTCCGGCAGCTCTTACGGCCTTAATTGCCAGCTCCTTTGCTCTTTCTATGCTGAGGTTCTTTCTGTACCCATCCTCTAGAACCGCTATTGCGAAGGGTGTTCCGGAGCCTGTTGCCGTATAATCGTCAAATATTAATCCTCCAAATGGGTCAAGGTTTGCTATGGTCGGTTCATCCACATAGCCACCTATGATTATCTGAACTAAGTAAGGGAACCATTTGTGCTCATTCAGTAAGTTACTTAGTAAGTTGGCCATTGCCTTTGTCGTCATAGGTCTACCCCATGTAAAGTAGTAGTACCTTGCTTCTGCTTCCAAAATTCTTGCGAGCATTTGGACGTCTCCAACGCTTCCAGCTGTTGTGATTGCTATCTTATCGGTTATTGGGATTATCTTCCTAATGTTTAGGGTTTCAACCATGTGGTCGAGGGAAGCTTGAGTATCAGCGGCGAGTACGACTCCATCCTTAACTTTAATCCCCACGGTAGTTGTTCCTGTTTTCTTCTCCACTATACACACCTCCTACTTTCATGTGTCTCCCTTAGATTTTTAACATATTTGGTGAGTGGTGTGGTGGGGTAGGAGATGGAAATTGAAAAAATGCTGAGGCTTATCCAGGAATACTCGGAGAAATATGGAGCAAAGTTCATAGATGTGAGAATTGAGGAAACACAGTTCGTAAGCATTGCAGTTGAAAACGGTAAAGTTGAAGAATTCGAAGCTAATCAGGATTTTAGCATAGGGGTGAGGGCTTTAATAAATGGGTGGGGATTTTCCTCGACTACAGATGCTAGAAACTTTGAGGAAACGTTGAAAGTTGCAATAAAGCTTGCCAAGGTATCGAGAGCTGATACTTCTGTTTATACTGCTGATCCTGTTCACGATAGCGTTAGAATTAAAGAAAAAATTCCAATAAGTGATGTAAGTCTCGAGGAGAAGCTGGAATTCTCCCTTTCAGTTAACAAGATGCTTGAGGAAGAGAATATAAAAACGAGAAAGACCTTTTATTCTGACTCAATCGTTAGGAAGGTGTATCTGAGCTCTGAGGGTAGCCTCATAGAAACAGTAACTCCTAGAGTCATGGTGGGTATTTCCGTTATTGCCAAATCCAATGGCATTATGCAGAATTACTGGAAGTACTTTGGAGGGACCCAGGGCTGGGAACTTATTAATTCTGTAGATTTTGGATACTGGACTGACAGGGTAGTCAAGAAAGCGAGGGAGTTACTATCTGCGAAGTCGCCACCCTCTGGTAAGTTGCCCGTAATAATGGATCCAGAACTGACAGGTGTTTTTATACACGAAGCACTTGGGCATGCTGTGGAAGCTGATTCTGTGAAAAGCGGGGAAAGCATACTTGCCGGAATGCTGGGGAAAAAGATTGCCGTAGATACTCTAACAGTTATAGATGATCCAACGATACCCGGAAAGTTTGGGAGCTATGTGTATGACGATGAAGGTATCAGAGGAAGGAAAGTTGAGATAATAAAAGATGGAGTGCTCATGAACTACCTCAATGATAGGGAAACATCCGCAGTTTTGGGTCTCGAGCCCAATGGTCACGGGCGGGCCCAGAATGCAAGCCATGTTCCTCTGGTAAGGATGTCAAACACATACGTCGCTCCTTCTGACTGGACGTTTGAGGAAATGTTAGAAGAGGTTAAATTTGGAGTTTATATGATAGGAGACAAGGGGGGACAGGTGGATATAACGAATGGAAGTTTTATGTTTGGTGCCAAGGAAGGATATATTATCAGGAACGGTGAAATTGTGGAGATGGTGAGGGATGTTGCCCTGTCAGGAAGTATACTCGAGACTCTAAAGGCGATTAAGGCTATTGGAAATGACCTTAGGGTTGAGTTTCCAGGCTTCTGTGGAAAGGGGCAATGGGTTCCAGTAGATGACGGAGGGCCTCATGTTTTAACGGAGGCAGTTGTGGGGGGTCTAGAATGATTGACAAACTGGTTGAGATTCTTGAAAGGATGAACTTTGAATGGGAGATCTATTGGTCGAAATCCAAGGTGTCGTCAATAAAGCTCAGAAAAACTAGGGATATTGAAGTTGAACGGGCCACTTACAGAACAATTGGAGGAGTTGGGGTTAGGATTAGAGTCGATGGTTATGTGGGCTTCTCCTACATGAGTGGGTTTAGCGATAAACTGGAAAAACTCGAGAGTTTAGTGAAGAGGGCCTATAAGATAGCAAAGCTGGGGAGGAGTGAGCATCCGGGTTTTCCCACACCCAAGCGATATCCAAATGTGAGTGGGCTCTATGATAGTAGAATAGAGGAGTTAACGGTTGATACTCTAATCTCCTGGGGGACTGCTCTTTTAGACGCTCCTCAGAATGGAGAGGCGTCTATAGGCTTTGAAGTTCGAGAAAGAGAGGTTTTGAATTCAAACGGCGTTGAGGCTCGGGATAAGTCGACGGAATTTGCTATATCCCTCTACGTTTATGAAAAGGGAAGGGGAACTGGGAGTCATTTTGGAGTATATAGGAGCCTTCCTGATGTTGATAGAGAGATAGAGGGGATTAAGGAAAAGGCCTTATGGGAGTTCGAACTTAGTTCGAAAGCAAAGAAAATTGATAACTTTACGGGGGAGGTTGTTATAGAACCAAAAGCTTTAGTGTCTATCCTATCCGTTTTCCTGCCAAATGTTTCGGCTAAAAACGTGTACCTTGGCAAGAGCAGATTTTCGAAGACTGGAGAAGAAGTTGCATCTGAAATTTTCACGTTGGTGGATGATCCAACGGTTGATGGAGGGCCTGGAAGTTACGCTTTTGATGGGGAGGGAAACCCTGGGAAGAGAAAGGCTGTAATAGACAAGGGTGTTTTAAAATCCTTCCTGGCGGATGAAAAATATGGGAGATTATTGGGTATTGAGGGAGGCAACGCCTCTAGATCGTATAGTTCTCCTCCAGAAATAGCCTCCTCTAATATAATAGTGCCCCCAGGAGACTCGAAAATTGAGGAGGGTGTTTTTATTAGGAGTGTATATGGTGAGCACACGGCTAACTCGATTACGGGAGACTTCTCTTTAAACATTGAGCTCGGTTATATCCTTAAAGGTAGGGATGTTGTTCCGTTCAAGGGTAATATGTTGTCGGGAAATGTATTCGAAATGTTAAGGAACATATGTGAAGTTGGTAAAGATGTTGAGACTATAGGTGGATTCATGGCACCAAAAGTTGTCACATATTCAAAGATAGTGTAAGGCTCTAGAGGATGAGAGCATGAATACGCGCTAAAGCTTAAAAGTATTAGGCGCTAATGTATTCTGGAGGTACGCAGTCATGGACTTCGAAGAATTTTTATCAACTTTCAAGCTCGGTGAAACAGTCTTAGTTGAATATTCGGCATACTCAAGGCCCGAGATACTTTTCTATGACATTGTCACATATTCAAAATTACCAATAGTCGTAGATGACATAATGGACACTTTGCGTGAGTATTACATAAGACTTGAGTTAAGTGGAATTGACGTTGGCAGGTTGGAGAGTCTTAAAGTTATAAAAACAGGTGGGTCTAGGAGCATTGGTAACGTCCTAGGGAAGCTAGAACTGGGAAAATATATAATGAACATTGGTGAATATACAAAAATAATGGAAAAGGCAGGAGAACCTCCATTTACTAATCCTGTTCTTGGAATTCACAAGTTGATATTCCTTGGAAATATGTTAGAAAATATGAAGCTATTAAAGATGTTATCTGATTATGTGGGCAATGAAAGTAGAGTGGCATTTTACTTCCTCAACAGAGATGCGACAGAAAAATTCTCTCCTGCGATTCTTGCAATGATGGAAGAAATATCTACGTCGGTGGTTCTCCTGGAAGGTGAAACTATAATAGTGAAAAAAGCAATAGATGAAGATTTGCTTGGGGAGAAAATTCCTCTACTGAAGCCTTGAAGCCTTTCTAGCTATGGGTAGTGCAACGAAGATATCTACGGCAGTTTGAATAGTGTTTGGTAGGGCTATTGCGAGCCAGAAGGGTGTTTTTGTCATCTCCTCTACTATTTTGATGACTTCAGTTCTTGAGGTTATATTATATCCCATCATCTTCAGGTAGAGTGGCAGAGCGAAGTAATAATTGAGGACTATCATCAGTATATCTCTTATTATAGCCGAAATTAGGAAGGCCATAGTTATGTAGAGGAGTCCCTTATCCTTAACAAGGTATTCGGTAACTTTTAGTCCGAGGATTACCGAGAGCGTTGCAAAGAACTTCATAATCGGTCCTATCCCCATTGTGTGAGGGCCCGAGATTATAAACAAGCCTATTGTCATCACGATAAGGCCAAAGACTGATGCTTGAAATCCTAAGATAAAGTACAGTGTGATTATTGGAACTGCAACTAGATCTATGCTCATGCCCCAAGGAGTCCTTACCTTCAAGGGGAGCACCTGTAGGATTAAACTCAGCGCTGCCATTAGTGCTGAGAAGGCAATGACTTTAGCGTTCCTCATTTTATCACCCAAAGTCCAGATTCTGAAACAAGTATTTAAATTATACGTTCCATAAATGTAACATAAAATGGGCAAAATCGTCCAGAAACCCCTATAAGATCCTTGAAAAAGTGTTCATAGGTGGTACCATGAAGATTCCGGATGACGTTAGAAAGGATATTCCCCTCACCCAAGAGGTGATATATTTTGACAATACCGCGACTTCCTTAACTCCTAAGCCCGTAATAGAAGCAATGGATGAGTACTACCTTAAGTACAGGGCTAACGTTCACAGGGGAGTTCACAGGCTTTCCCAGCTTGCTACACACAAATACGAAGAGAGCAGGAAGGTTGTTGCGGACTTTATAAATGCAAAGTTTGAGGAGATAGTTTTTACTAAAAATACGAGCGAAAGCTTAAACTTGGTGGCTCTTGGACTGGAGCACATCTTCAAAAGAGGAGATAAGATAGTAACGACCCCCTATGAGCACCACTCAAACTTACTCCCATGGCAGAGGTTGGCTAGAAAGCTTGGCCTCAAGCTTGAGTTCATAGAAGGTGATGATGAGGGAAATCTCGACTTAAGCGATGCGGAGAAGAAAATTAAGGATGCAAAGCTTGTGGCAATTCAGCACGTCTCTAACGCCCTGGGGGTTATCCATGAGGTTGAGGAGTTAGGTAAGATGGCCAAAGAACAGGGGGCAATCTTTGTCGTGGATGCTGCTCAAAGCGTTGGGCACATGGAGGTTGATGTGAAAAAGCTAAAGGCTGATTTCTTGGCGTTCTCCGGCCATAAGGGGCCAATGGGGCCCACGGGAATTGGTGTTCTCTACATAAATGAGGAGTTCTTTGACGTGTTTGAGCCTCCCCTCATAGGTGGCGGGACTATAGAAGATGTCTCCCTTGACGAGTACAAGCTAACTGAGCCTCCTGAGCGTTTTGAGGCAGGGACACCTAACATAGGTGGGGCAATAGGTTTAGCAGCAGGAATAAGGTATATCGAAAGGATAGGCCTTGACAAGATAGAGAAGCAGGAACACAAGCTAGTTAGGAGGACTACTGAAGGCTTGGATGAGCTTGAGGTTCCGTGGTATGGCCCAAGAAATTTAAAGAAGCATGCTGGAGTTGTAAGTTTTAACGTTCCACCACTGCATCCGCACGATGTCGCTTCAGTGCTGGATGAGCACAAAATAATGGTGAGGAGTGGCCACCACTGTGCTCTTCCTGTAATGAAAAGGCTAAAGATTAACGGAACAGTTAGGGCGTCATTCCACGTTTACAACAGCCTTGAGGAAGTTGAAACGTTCCTTGGGGTGATAGAGGATCTTGTGAGAAAGTTAAGGGCTCAGTGAATTTAGAACCTCGAGCAGGCCTTTAACGCTTGGAACCTCAAATCCCCTCTCCTCTAGCTTTTTGATTTCTCTTCCTTCGTGATTTATCCATACTGCCCACATTCCGGCGTTTCTTGCTCCTTGATAATCTTCGGCGTAGGTGTCTCCTATATGCAGGGCTTCCTCAGGTCTTACGCCAAAGGCTTCAAGGGCTTTCTGAAACATCTCCTTCCTGGGTTTATACGTTAAAACTTCATCCGCAAAGAAGCTTGCATCTATGAACTCCATGAGCCCAAACTTCTCCAGGAGAAGTCTCGTGTATGATCCTGGCCAGAACATGACATTTCCAAGGACTGCGGTGTTAATTCCTCTCGCCTTAACCTCCCTGAGTGTTTCCTCCGCTCCATCAAGTACCAGCCTTTCATCAATGGAAAGAACAGCCCTAGCTCCTGCTCTTCTTACGAGTTCAATGGGTATTCCAAGCTTCTCAGCCAGCATTCTCTGGCTACCTGTTAGAACTTCCCTGGGATCTTCACTTTCCTTTGCTCTCATCTTCTTCAGGTCATCCCTAACATCTATAACCGCCTGAACGACGTCGGCAACGCACAACCCTGCCAGCTTTGCCAGCTGGAAGGAGAATTCGTCAAGCATTAAATTAAGGTCGAGAAGTGTATTCCAGACGTCAAACGTTATCAGCTTCATTCCTTCTCCCCCCTATTTCCACTGCAAGTTTTGCTGCCTCCCTGGGGTCATCTGTGAAAATAATTTTAACTATTTTCTTGTGATCAAAGTAGCCATCTTTTGCCAATTCTTCCAATCTATCGCTTGCATAGCCTGTTCCTGTAACTACTATCATGGGAACTCCTAGGTTGTAGGCCATTAGGGCCTCTATCATGGTTCCAACTCCGCCTCCGAGCACAACCAAGACGTCAGCGGACTCTATGAGGATGCCACTCCTCTCTACAGGGTTTAGACCCGTCTTTATCCTTATGGTGTTGAACTCATTTCCCTGATCGCTGTAGGGCAAAATCCCTACAACAATCCCTCCCCTTTTCGTGAACTCCTCGGCGACGATCTTCATTATTCCGCCCCTGCCTCCCGTGAGAATGATTACATCTGTGGGGAGGGCCCTTGCAAATTCTCTCGCCTTTCTCTCTGCCTCTCCTAGTGGCGTTTGATCGCTTGAGCCAGCTATTGCAACTTGAATCATCCTATCAGCCCCCTAATCGAGGGGATGATGTTTATTATGAGCAGTATCAGGGAGAGTATAGCAACTGAATAACCTATGGGTCTTCCGATCCTTGGGAACTTCTCCGTTAGTGTGTCCATAAGCATTCTACCACCATCTAGGGGGTATAGTGGTAGGAGGTTCATTAGGCCTATTCCCACATTGAGAACGTATATCCAGTAGAAAGTGAAGAATAGATCCATCAAAGCCCTCGTGAATCCTATCTTTGATTTCAAATATTGGGTTGGATATATCCCTATGAACCCTTTTCCCGGTCTCTCTGGATGCTCTCCAAGGGTTATCTTGACGGTCTTAATCTCCCCGTCTCTTACGATTGTCATCGTTATCGTCTGGTTTGGCCTCGTAGTGTTCATGATCTTGATGAACTCTTCTATGGTCGTGAAGTTCTGACCGTTTATCCCAATTATAACGTCCCCAGGTTGGAGAACTCCATCGGCGGGACTTCCCTTAATTACTCCATTAACCTCTACTCCGGCCGGCTCAAAGGCCAATCCAATTCCGTTGATGATTAAAAGAGCTATTAGGGCTACTATTATATTCGCAAGGCTTCCTGCCCCAAAAACCCTAAGTCTACTCCTTAAGGGGGCCTTGTTTAATGCCTCTTCGTCGGGCTCAACGAAAGCCCCAGGAATTACGAAAAATAGCACAATTCCAACGGACTTCAGGGGAATCTTCTCAGCCCTAGCCACGAATCCGTGGCTCAACTCGTGCACGACTAAGAGGACAGCCAACGCTATTAGTCCATACACTAGGGGTATCGTAACGCCTGGGATCACGAGCTGGGCCCCAGGGGCTACGGGTCCCTGTGGATGCAGTATTCTATAAGCCTGCCGGGCCAGATAGTACAGAACAATTCCCATCCCTATGAAGCCAACTACTATTCCAGCATCTCCATATATCCTCCAAAACCTCTCATGCCTTCTCCCTATCCTATCTATAAAGTTCAGGAATTTCTTGGTTCTCCATATGATTTGGAAGAGAGATATCTCAACACTCTCGCTCTCTTTAAACACTGTTACGCCTAGAAGGGTTACAAATGCCCAGAACCCGAGGATTCCTAGTAGAATTTCCACTAGACTCAATCTCTCCCACCGGGCTTATAGTGAGTTTGGCAATTAAAAAGTTTTAAGGGGATGAATTCGAAACCCAAGTGATGATCAGGGAAGTGCACGAATTACTGAACAAGATGTGGGAAGGGATTTTTGAGCTTAGGGAGGAGCTTAGACAGGAACTCGAGGATTTTGAAGTCGAAGAGGTTGGTGAGGTTTTCAACGCTTACCTCTACATAGATAGTAGATGGGAGGAGATGAAGTACCCTCACCCTGCTTTTACCATAAGGCCCGCAGGGGAAGTTGGTGCGACTCCCCAGGGCTTTTACTTTGTCTTCGCATTTCCGAAGGAGGAAATAACGGAGGATTTTGTAAGGGAATTTATAGAGGGTTTTGGGAGAGCTTTTATATACGGAATGGAGAACTTCCTAGACGACTTCTACAATTACGAGAGGCCAATTTCTCCGGCCGATGTCTGGAGGAAGATTAGGGAGAGCGATGAGGAAATGATAAATTTCGAGGTCGATTTCTCGTTCGATAAGGAAGAGGTTAAAAGAGATCTTCTAAAGTTTATTGAGCTTGCGAGGAGGTTTAATTTACTATGACGTACTTGGAGGCATTCCCTCCAGAGTTGCAGGAATATTATAGGCGATTGTTCGGGGAAGAGGCGGAGGAGCTCATGAGAAAGCTCAGAGAGCCGGTAGAGCACTACTACATAAGGGTCAACACGCTGAAGATAAGCAGGGATAAGCTGATTGATGAACTCAGGAAGGAGGGACTGAAACCCCGAAGGAGTCCGTATTTGCCCGAGGGGCTTTACTTCATAAGGGAAGGACCCAATTTTCCCGATGACTACAATCCGAACCTGCCGACGGTTGTCGTCAATAAGTTTGCGGCCGAAAGCGTTTATCAAGGGGCAATGCTCTATGCACCTGGTGTTTTAAAAGCTGATAAGGGGATAAGGGAGGGGGATGAAGTCCAAATTAGGGATCCTAGAGGTCTCCTTGTTGGTATAGGGATAGCTAGGATGGATTACAGGGAGATGGTGGAGGCAACGAGAGGGTTAGCTGTTGAGGTTACGATGCCGAAGTTTAAGTTGCCCAGCTTGAGTGAGCTTAAGGCCTTTGAGAAGGGCTATTTCTATCCTCAAAGCCTACCTTCTATGGTCACCGCTAGAGTTCTGGAACCCCAAGAGGAGGATATAATAATTGACATGGCCGCTGCTCCCGGTGGTAAAACAACCCATATTGCCCAGCTTCTCCAGAATAGGGGTGAAATAATTGCGATTGATAAATCCAAGAATAGACTGAAAAAGATGGAGGAGAACTTGAAAAGATTGGGCGTTAAGAACGTCAAGCTAGTGCAGATGGACGCGAGAAACCTTCCGGAGCTGGGAATTAAGGCTGACAAGATACTTCTTGACGCCCCATGCACTGCTTTAGGAGTTAGACCTAAGCTCTGGGAGGAGAGGACGCCCAAGCATATAGAGGCCACTGCTAGGTATCAGAGGGCATTCATATGGGCGGCGATCAAGAGTTTAAGGAAGGGAGGAATTTTGGTTTACTCCACCTGCACGCTCAGCTATGAGGAGAACGAGGGGAATGTCAAGTTCATGCTGAAGAAGGGCATGAGGCTTGAAGAGCAGTCCATCTTCATAGGTTCTCCTGGGATAGGGATTGATAGAGTGCAGAGGTTTTATCCCCACAAGCACCTGACCCAGGGCTTCTTTATAGCCAAGCTCAGGAAGGTGAGCGAGTGATGAACGTCAAGAAGTACGTAACCTTGGTCATTGGGGTCTTGATAATCCTTCTCTTGCTCTGGTGGGCGGGCCTTAGGGAAACTATAATGTTAATGCTTCGGGCTGATCTAAGGTATTTACTTCTGGCAGTTATGATGTACTGCATAACGGTTCTATCTTGGGCTATAAGATGGAGGATATTCCTAAATGGTGTAGGTGTTAAGGCTTCCTTCGTGAGGATACTTGAGGGTGTTTTTGTCGGGATATTCTTAAACAATTTAACTCCTGGGGCTAGAACTGGGGGAGAAGCCATTAAAGCTCTCTATATAGCCAAATCCTCAAATGGTACATATCCCAGGGTATTTGCTACTGTAATGGCAGACAGGATATTAGATGTAGTCCCGGTAATTATTTTCATGACAATAGCATTTGTATATGCTGTTGGACATGGAATTACAATCCTTATCTGGGTTCTCGCACTGTCTACTATTCTCTTGGTGCTTGTTGTTCTACTTACGCTCTTGTTCTCCATTCGAGAGAAATATGCTTTAGGCTTGGTTATGAGGTTGTTTGGACTATTCAAACGCTTATTCCCTGGGAGGCTTTCTAAATATGAGGGAAAAATTGAAGGTAAACTTAGAGGTGCCTTGGGCGAATTTAAGTCTACTCTCGTTTTGATAGCCAAGAGAAAACGGGACGTTATGGTCAGCATGTTCTGGTCATTTGTGCTTTGGATGGCTGATGTAGTTAGAATGTACTTTGTATTCCTAAGCCTTGGGAAGAAAGTTTCGGTAATTCAGGTTCTCTTAGTTAAAATGGCATCAATGGCCGTTGCTATGGTAAGTGTCATCCCAGGGGGTGTTGGGATTAGTGAGACTGTTCAATCGGCTCTATTTCTAGCTGTTGGGGTGGAAAAGGCTCTTGCCGTTTCTGCGACAGTGTTAGATAGATTGATATCCTTCTGGGCTCCAACGCTCATTGGGGGTATCTTGGTGTTAAAGAGAAGGGACGTTCTGAGGTTGGACAAACTCCCTTCTAAGTAGGTTCCACTCCTTCTCATCTAGAGCTTGGGGATTTAGAACTACTATTAATTTTGAGTTACGGGTTATTAAATGATCTTTTAGGCTAGTAAGGAACTTATATGTTGCTTTGAAGCCATTGTAGAGTATCAAAAACTCAACGCAATCAATAACTACAACTCCTCCCCTATTTTCTTGGGCGAATCTAATGGCCAAATCTAGGATTACATGGAGGGCAGTAGGAGAAACACCACTCGTTCCCTCTGCCGTTGTTACCCACACTACCTTTGCATCATATTTATCATATGTGCTTGGATTTCTTGTTATTGCTAGGATCTTCTCCCCTTCCAGTAGGCCCTCAACTTCCAGAAGTGACGTTGCAAGATACGCATGAACCCCTGTAATTTTCGGTTCTTCTGGATAGAAGAAACCTGTTAGCCTTCTGGTAAACGAGATGTATATCCAAGCAAAGCTTAGCAGAATGACTATGTGGCCCAGGGTGTGGATTTCATTATAATATGGGACTTTAAGATACAGGTAAAGGATGTCAATAAGTCTGAGACCTGATGCTGTCGTGAAAAATACTATGCTGTTCCTAAATAGAGACTTAAATTCTGAAGGACTTCTAACGTATTGGAGCGTGCTATATATCGCAAGAGCAAGAAATATTAAAAATACTAAAACCCTATAGCTAAGGGCTATCCAGCTTACCATGTTACTTCAACCTCATCTGTTCTAAATTTCTGCTTCACTATAGTTTCTTCAAGCTTGAACTCGATACCGGCCTTATACATTCTCAGCCCAGTGTAAGCAATCATTGCTCCGTTGTCTCTGCAGAGGTCATAAGGTGGAACGAAGAACTTTACTCCCCTGTCTTCTGTCATTATCTTGAGCATTTCCCTTAACCTGTTGTTCGCAGCGACTCCTCCGACCAAAACTACCTCCTCTTTTTCGGTATGTGCTACTGCTCTCTCAGTTACCTCCACTAGGGCTGCAAACGCTGTTTCCTGAAATGAATATGCGAGATCTTCAGCTTTATACTTCCCGCTCCTATATTTCCTAATGGCCTCGGTTAATAGGCCTGAAAAGCTTAGATCCATGCCTTTAACAGCATAAGGGAGTTCTATGTACCTCCTACCTTCTTGTGCAAGCTTCTCAAGCTTTGGTCCTCCCGGGAACCCCAACCCGAGCTCCCTAGCAAATACGTCAATCGCATTTCCAACCCCTATATCTAATGTCTCGCCGAAAACTCTGTACCTTCCGCCTTCAAGGGCCAGAACTTGGGTGTTTCCCCCGCTGACGTAAAGTCCGACGGGATCCTTTATTCCAAACATCTTCGTAATCTCGACGTGGGCGATGCAGTGGTTTACCCCAACAATGGGTTTCCTATACTTTATAGCGAGTGCCCTCGCTGCAGTTGCTACAACCCTAAGTGCAGGCCCCAGTCCTGGGCCCTGGGAGAAAGCTATCACCTCAATATCTTCAAGTGTAATACGAGCTTCCTTCAATGCCCTCTTCAATAACGGCTTTAGAAGTCTTGCATGATGCTCTGCGGCTTCTTTTGGGTGTATTCCACCTTTTTCAGTAGTTAGCGTGTCGAAAACATTAGCTAATACCTTTTTTTCGGTTACTATTCCAATACCGAGCGTGTGGGCAGTTCCTTCTATACCCAGCGCTATCATATTACCCACATCTTGGTTTATTTTCAACTTTTAAGCCTTACCTCAATTGGCACCAAAAGTGATTTATTGTTGGGGTTTAATTTGGTGTCCAGAGGTGATAGCGTGATCAAAGAAAAGTTGAAAGTACTGGTTGAAATGGAGCCAAGAAAGATGATCATGTATCCCCTCATAGTTTTTGCCCTTGCCTTGATAATAATACTTGCGAACTACGTAATGACTGGTAGCATAGTTAAAGAAGGAATAGAGCTCCGTGGTGGTTCTGTTATAACGCTCCAAGGGATAAACGCAGATCCGGATATTGTTGCCGAAAAAATAAGGAAGGAAACTGGGATCAACGTAAATGTTGAGAAGTTCACAAGCATTACTGGAGGTGGAGGGATAAGGGTCTACGTTCCTGCTGGTAATGACGTGAATAGAGTTCGAGAAGTACTAAAGCAAATGTTTCCAAATGTAGAGCCTCAAACAACGGTCATAGGGCCTACCTTTGGTCGGATGGTAAAAGAGCAGGGAATAAAGGCCATAACGTACGCATTTATAGGTATGGCGATTGTTGTGTTCCTCTTCTTTAGGGTCCCCGTGCCTTCGCTGACTGTTGTTTTCTCGGCGTTTTCTGACATGGTAATTGCGGTTGCCTTGATGGACTTATTTGGAATAGAACTAAGCCAAGCTACCATTGCCGCCCTCCTAATGCTAATAGGATACTCTGTTGACAGCAACATCCTCCTAACGACGAGGCTACTAAAGAGGAAGGAATTTACAGTTGAGGAAGCGTATTATTCTTCCTTAAAGACTGGTTTCACCATGAGTACCACGACTTTAGGGGCTTTAGCATCTTTGTGGTTGTTCTCTACAGCCCAGGTGATAGATGATATAGCCTCGGTTCTCATCTTTGGTCTGTTAGCAGACTTCATGAACACATGGATATTGAACGCAGGAGTTTTGAGAACGTACATAGCCAAGAGGGAGGGTAAAAAATGAAAAAGTGGAAAAAGCTCCTTTTCAACGGTAGGGTCATCCTTCTCACATTCTTCCTTATAATATCGGTTGTCTCATTAGCAACCAGAGGGTTAACCTTTGGGCTGGATATAAGCGGGGGTATCTCAATCACGGTTAAGCTTGAAAAGCCTGTTGACCAGCAGACCATGGAACAGGTAAGAATTGCCTTGGATCAGAGGCTTAATGCCTTGGGAGTTAAGGACATAACGATTGAACCCTGGGGTAATCAGTTCGTCATTGTAAAAGTTGCAAATGTGAGTGAAGAAGAAGCTGATCAGCTTGTTAAAACGATTGAGCGGCAGGGAGTTTTCTATGCCGAATTTGAGGGCGTTATATTCGCTACTGGAAAAGACATTCTCAGCGTAGGTAGCGTTAATTACGACCCCAGGCAAGGCGCATGGGTAGTTCCCTTCAGGATATCGAAGGAAGCCGCCGAAAGGTTCGCAGAGCTAGCAAAAGGGAAGGCTGGCTATCCCGTTGACATGTTTCTAGATCCTCCAGTAAACTCAACGCTTGTTGTATCAAAGGAGTTCTACCAGGCCTTAACCTCTCCTGAGTTCATGATGGGGGGTGACATGACCCTCGCTCAGAGAATTGAAAAAGCATTCAACATAAAGATAATTGTCTATACGAACCAAACTGCCAAGGAGATAGCGAAGATTGCAAAAGGCTCTGAAAAAGTTATTCTTGTTGACGTAGATGGCAAGCTAGCAGAAGAACTCAAAGCTATGGGATTAAATGTTGAGGTTAGAACTAGGGAAAAGAATGAGCCCATGGATGACTTTGTACGTAGGGTGCTGAGGCTTTACGGTCCGTACAGGGTGGGAGAAGGATTAGCAACTGGTCAGCCTCAGACTGAAGTTATGATATCAATTGGAGGCTCACAGAACGATATTAAGGCTAGAAATGATGCACAAATTGTTGCAGTGGTTTTGAGAAGTGGCTCTTTGCCTGTGAAGCTTTCAATAGAGAGAATTGACTACATCTCTCCAAAACTTGGGGAGAACTTCAAAAGGCAGGTTTTAATTGCAGGTATCGCGGCATTACTCGTCGTAGGGGCAATAGTGTATCTCCACTACAGGAGACTCAAAATAGCAATTCCCGTGATGTTCACTAGCTTCAGTGAAGTGCTGATAATCCTCGGAATTGCTTCAATAATAAGATGGAATCTTGATCTACCAAGTATAGCTGGAATAATAGCGGCCATAGGTACGGGAGTTGATCAGCAGATAGTGATAACAGATGAACTGCTGGGAGAGGCAATGAGTGGCAAGAGGCGGATAGTAAAGAGGAGTGGTGTGCTGAAGAGAATGGGAAGGGCGTTCTTCATAATCCTAGCCTCGGCTACGACAACAATTGTGGCAATGAGCTTCCTGTTCAAGTTCTTTGTAGGTGGTTTGAGAGGATTTGCATTCACGACGATCCTAGGAGTTCTCATTGGAATACTAGTGACAAGGCCAGCATACGGGGAGATAGCCAAGGTTCTGATAGGAGAAGGGAGGTGATTCCATGTACATAATCATCATGGGGGCTGGGAGAATAGGGACACTAGTGGCTAGGATGCTTGAAAATGCAGGGCACGATGTTGCAATAATCGAAATGAACAAGGAAAGAGCTAAGGAAATCTCGGAGCACATAACTGGGCTTGTAATAGAAGGTGATGCGACAGATCAGAAAGTTCTTGAGGAAGCCAATATCAAAAAGGCGGATGCATTTGCTGCACTAACTGGAAGGGATGACGCTAACATTTTAGCCTGCATATTAGCTAAGCACATTAATCCGAATCTAATGACGATATTGAGAATAACAGACCCAAATAAAAAACAGGTCTTTGAGGAAGTCAAAGAGCTAAAGACGTACTTTGACATTGTCGTATCGCCAGAGGATATTGCCGCAAATTACATTTTTAGAACCCTTGTGACTCCTGGATTTGATAGGGTGTTACTTCCCAGGGAGGGAGCGGAAATAATTCAATTCCAAATTACAGAGGATAGCGCAATAGCTGGTAAACCCGTTAGAGAGCTTGGTCTTCCTAAAGATTCCCTAATCATAGCTATTTATGACGAAAAGGGGAATTTAGTGATACCTTCAGGTGATACAGTCCTTCCAACTAAAGGACAAGTTGTCATCTTTGCAAAAAGTTCTGCACTTCAAGACGTGAAGAAAATTATGGAGGCAAAGAAAAAGGAAGAATAAATTGAATAAACTTCATCTAATGTATACTTCTGTTGCAATTTTTCAATCATTTTTCGAAAATATTTATAAATTCGTCCCCATATTTGCTCGTGTGTTTTCACATTCATAAAAGGGGATGATGCTCATGGAGGACATCCTCAGGGAGATCGTTAAGGCTGAAAGACTTGCTGAGGAGAGAATTGAAAAAGCTAAGGTTCAAGCAAAGGAAATAGTAAAAAACGCAAAAAGTGAAGCTCGTAAAATTGAGGAAGAGATTATCAAGGAGGCACAAGCTAAAGCGGATGAAATAATTAAAGAAAAGAAAAGGCAGGGGGAGGAAGAGGCAAAGAAAATTCTTTCTGAAGGGGAAAAAGAAATTGAAGAATTAAAGACTAGGGCGAGAGATAAATTCGAAGAAGCTGTTTCTGAGTGTCTAAAAATAATAAGAGGGATGTAGGCATGTTCAAGCCTGAAGAAATGGTAAAACTGGAAGTTATTACATTAAAGAGATTTAGGGATGTAATCTTAACTTTTCTCCATGAAAAAGGTGTTGTTCATATTGAAGAAATTCCTATTGAATACGTCCAAAGGGAGACACCAAATGAGTTCTATAGAAAGGCTACCTCCTATAGCATTACAATATCAAGGCTTGTTGATACTCTTAAATCTTACCTACCTCCCAAATCTGGCGGATTAAAGGAGTTTATATTCCCCAAGGAAAAGAAAAAGAGGAGCTACAAATACCGTGGAATTGAGGCTTTGATAAAGGATGTTGAGAATTTCTTATCTGAAGTCGAGCCGAAGATAAGGGAAGTTGAGAGTGAGGTAACTAAGATCAATAACGAGATATCTTCAATAAACTCATCTATAGAGGCCCTAGAGATACTGTCTGCTCTAAACGTTGAAGTTGAATACTTGAGGGCAGGAAGTTTCCTGAATATAGAGGTCGGCACCGTAGAGAGGGACAAAGTTGAGAGGGCCATAAAAGAGGTAGAAGAGGTAACATCAGGCAAAGTTTACATCCTTAGAAGAGATCTCGGTGCTGTATCACTTCTCATTGTCGTTACCCTAAAGGAGGACGCTGGAAAAGTAACGTCTGTATTGGCAAAGTACGGCTTCGAGAAAATTGAGGTTCCAGAAGGAGAAGGACTACCCAGGGATCTCATACCCAAGTATATGGAAAAGTTAAAGGCCAAAGAAGAAGAGCTCGAAAAAGTTAGGGAAAGAGGAAAGGAAATAGCTGAAAGGTACTATGAAGATGTAGTGTTTTACAAGGAACTTATGGACAACGAGAGGGATAAGGCGAACTACCTTCAGTACCTCGTTAGAACTGAGATGACGTTTGGAATTTCGGGATGGGTTCCTAAGTCTAAGATAAATGAGGTTGTGGAGGGTATAAAGAGGATAACCGGTGGAAAAGTCTATCTCAATGTAAGGCCTCCAACCGATGAGGAAATTGAGAATGTCCCTGTCAAGTTGAAGAATCCAGAGTTCATCAGCCAATTTGAGATGCTGACTGAAATGTATGGAGTTCCTAAGTATAACGAGATAGACCCAACACCAATTATGGCGTTCACGTATTCGTTCTTCTTCGGTTTCATGCTCACGGATTTCATGTACGGTCTCCTCCTTGGAATAATATCCGCTCTACTCGTGAAAGGTCACTCGAAGCTTAGGGATGGAACTTGGAGGTTTGCTAAGATAATGCTGTGGGCATCCGCTTTCACGATGGCCCTCGGAATAGCTTTCGGTAGCTACTTCGGCAATGCACTTGACATGATAGGAATTCACGTTCCTAGGCTCATGGATTCCATGAAGCAGGCGATGGATGTTCTCATGATAGCCCTCGCTATAGGTCTTGCACACCTCTTCACGGGCTATCTCTTAGGATTCATAGTCAGATGGAAGAATGGCGACAAGAAAGGTGCCGTATTTGAACAGTTGCCTTGGCTCCTGATAATAGTGGGCATTACGTTATACGCCCTTTCCTCAAAGCTTGGAGTTCCTGAAATTGCGTTTAAGGGAGTGTTTGGCCTTGGCTTAGTGCTCTTTGCCATAGGTGAGATAATGAGCAATGGTGCCATGGCACTGTTGCTGATAATCTCAGACTTTTTCGGATTCGTAGGGAACTGGCTTAGCTATGCTAGACTCATGGCACTTGCACTGGCAACTTCTGGAATTGCGCTCGTTGTAAATATCATGGTTCAGATGATATGGGGTGTTAAAATTGGCCCTGTGCCTCTCGGTATACTCATAGGGATTATAGTTTTTGTAGGCGGTCACATCTTCTCAACGGCGATAAACGCTCTAGGTGCTTTCGTTCACGCTCTCCGTCTTCACTATGTGGAGTTTTTTGGAACGTTCTTTTCAGGTGAAGGTAGGAGGTTTGAGCCTTTCGCTGCTAAGAGGGAAGTGTCTAGGCTAGAGATAGAAGTTGGAGGTGAATGATATGGAGCCAATAGTTTACGTTGCTTTGGGTATGGCACTTGGAGCAGGAATAGCAGGAGCTGCATCTTCATTTGGAGTTGGAATAGCTGGTGCAGCTGCCGCGGGAGCAGTAGCAGAAGATGAGAAGAACTTCAGGAACGCATTGATTCTCGAAGGTCTTCCAATGACTCAGAGTATCTACGGTCTAATTACCCTGTTCCTTATCGGAATGACGGCAGGAATAATCGGTGGAGGGGGCTTTAAGTTCGCTGAGCCAACTACTCAGAACCTTATCAAGAGCGCAATCCTGTTTGGTGCCGGCCTTTTAGTTGGTCTCACCGGACTTTCAGCAATCCCCCAGGGTATCATCGCAAGTGCCGGTGTTGGTGCAGTCAGCAAGAACCCCAAGACATTTACTCAGAACTTGATATTTGCCGCTATGGCTGAGACAATGGCAATATTCGGTCTCGTTGGAGCAATAATCCTGATTATGAGCCTCTGATCCTTTACCCTTTTAGGAGGACACAAAAATGTCTGGAGCTGAACTAATAATCCAGGAGATCAACAGGGAGGCAGAGCAGAAGATAAAGTACATTTTAGAAGAGGCACAGAAGGAAGCTGAGAAGATAAAGGAAGAGGCTAGGAGAAAAGCTGAAGCTAGGGCCGAATGGATGCTAAGAAAGGCAAAAACTCAGGCCGAGCTAGAAAAACAGAGAATAATAGCAAATGCAAGACTTGAAGTAAGAAGGAAAAAGCTTGCCGTACAGGAAGAGCTAATTCAAGAGGTCATTGAGGAAGTGAAAAAGAGGCTTAAGGAACTATCCCAGGAAGAGTACTTTGAGACAATAAAAGTCCTGTTGAAGTCAGCTATCCAGGAACTTGGAGAAAAGAAGGTTAGGGTTTATTCGAATGAGGCAACGCTCTCCTTGATAGCTTCGCGGATTGATGAGTTGAGGGCTGAACTTGGGGATGTCTCAATAGAGATAGGTGAGGCAATAGACACCATTGGAGGAGTTGTAGTCGAAAATGAGGCTGGAGACATAAAGATAGACAACACCTTCGAGGCAAGGATGGAGAGAATGGAGAGTGAGATTAGGTCTAGGATAGCAAAAGTTCTCTTCGGGTGAACCAAATGGAAGTCTCAACGATAACCGCAATACTCGACACAACATTGGCAGTAGTCTTTACATGGGTAGCATATAAGACCGGTCAGATAATCTGGAAGTATACACCCTACTCGTATCCCAATGCTAGGATTAAGGCAATGGAGGCTAGATTGCTCTCAGACCAGAGGATACTTGAGCTTTCGGAAAGTAGAACACTGCAGAACTTCGTTGTTAACCTTGAAGATTCCGATTACGGTTCAAGGCTTACGAGCATTGAAAACGTGAACTTAAGGAACGTTGAGATGGCATTAGAGCTTTCGCTTGTTGATTTGCTTGAACTGATGGTAAAAATAATGCCTAAGAGGGTAAAGGGGTTCTTTGAGCTACTTGAAGAGGGCATTGATGTTAGGAACATCTCTAACGTCATAAAAGCAAAGCTTAATGGTTTACCTGCTCAGGATTACATAATACCTGCTGGCAAGATGCTGCCAAAGGTTAAAGCAATAATTGAGGCAAAAACTATGGAGGAAATACTGGTAATACTAGAAGGGACCGAGTACGAAGAACCTCTCAGGAAGCTCTTACTTAAAGAGATAACCGTTCAGGAGTTTGAACTCGAACTGTACAGGAACTACTATACAAAGCTATTTAGGTACGCAAGCTCAAGGAAGGGCGAAGAGAAAGTGATCCTTCTTGAATTCGTTAGAATGCTCATAGATGAGAGGAACATCTCAACAATACTCAGGGCAAAGATGGCCGGAATGCCCCCAGAAGATCTAAAGAAGCTGATAATTGAGGGGGGAAGCCTTTCCAAAGCAACTCTTGATGCCATGGTGAACGCTGAGGATCATGTAATGGCAATAGGGGAGCTTGAGGGAACTAAGTATGGTCAAGTTATAAGGGATGTAAGGGAGGAACTTGAGAGCGGCAATATTGAGGCAATTGAGAGAGCCATAAGGAAGTACAGGCTAACTAGAATGAAGGAATTAGCTCAGTTTTACCCATTGAGCGTTGGCGTTGCTCTAACGTATATCCTGGAGAGGGAAATGGAAGTTAGGAAGCTTAGGGCAATTGCAAAGCTTATTGTTGACGGTGTAAAGCCCGAAAAGATCAAGGAGCTCGTTGGTGAGGTAGCATGAAAATAGTTGTTATGGGGGACGAAGACACGATAGTTGGATTCAAGCTTGCTGGGGTTCATGAGGCTTATGAGTTTGATTTATCTGATCTATCAGTTGAGAGGGCTAGAAATAAGCTGAAGGAACTAGTTGAGAGGGATGATATTGGGGTTATCCTTATCACCGAAAGGCTTGCCCAGAAAATAGGGGAACTGCCTGAGGTTAACCTTCCAATCATCCTCCAAATCCCCGACAAGTTTGGCTCCCTTTATGGTGAAGAGTTGCTAAAGGAGATAGTTAGAAGGGCGATAGGTGTTGAGATAAAGAGGTGAAGAAAATGCCAGCCAAGGGAAGGATAATTAGGGTTACGGGTCCTCTCGTAGTTGCCGATGGGATGAAAGGGGCAAAGATGTATGAGGTCGTTAGAGTTGGTGAGCTCGGTCTCATAGGGGAAATTATCAGGCTTGAAGGTGACAAGGCGGTAATCCAGGTTTACGAGGAAACGGCTGGACTTAGGCCTGGTGAGCCCGTTGTTGGAACTGGGTCATCGTTAAGTGTGGAGCTCGGTCCTGGGCTTCTGACATCGATATATGATGGTATTCAGAGACCTCTTGAAGTCCTTAGGGAGAAAAGTGGTGACTTTATAGCTAGAGGAATTACCGCTCCTGCCCTCCCCAGGGACAAGAAGTGGCACTTCACTCCAAAGGTCAAGGTTGGAGACAAGGTCGTTGGGGGAGATATTATCGGGGAAGTGCCTGAAACCAGTATTATTGTCCACAAGATAATGGTACCCCCAGGAATAGAGGGAGAGATCGTTGAGATTGCCGATGAGGGAGAGTACACTATTGAAGAAGTCGTCGCGAAAGTTAAGACGCCAAGTGGGGAGATTAAGGAATTAAAGATGTATCAGAGGTGGCCTGTCAGAGTAAAGAGACCGTACAAGGAAAAGCTTCCTCCAGAAATTCCGCTCATTACAGGGCAGAGAGTTATTGATACGTTCTTCCCACAGGCCAAAGGAGGGACTGCGGCGATTCCAGGACCCTTCGGATCGGGAAAGACAGTCACTCAGCACCAATTGGCAAAATGGAGCGATGCACAGGTCGTAATTTACATTGGATGTGGTGAGAGAGGAAACGAGATGACCGATGTTCTCGAGGAGTTTCCAAAGCTTACCGATCCCAACACGGGTAAGCCACTTATGGAGAGAACAGTTTTGATTGCAAACACCTCTAACATGCCTGTTGCAGCGAGAGAGGCCTCAATTTACACTGGAATTACAATTGCAGAGTACTTCAGGGACATGGGGTATGACGTTGCTTTGATGGCAGATTCAACGTCAAGATGGGCCGAGGCATTGAGAGAGATTTCGGGAAGACTTGAGGAGATGCCCGGTGAGGAAGGTTATCCTGCCTACCTTGCATCAAAGCTTGCTGAATTCTATGAGAGGGCAGGAAGAGTTGTAACCCTGGGTAGCGACTACAGGGTGGGTAGCGTCAGTGTAATTGGAGCAGTTTCGCCTCCGGGCGGTGACTTCTCTGAGCCTGTGGTTCAGAACACCCTAAGAGTTGTGAAGGTCTTCTGGGCCCTCGATGCTGACCTAGCAAGAAGAAGGCACTTCCCAGCAATTAACTGGCTGACGAGCTACTCCCTTTATGTAGATGCAATTCAGGGCTGGTGGCACAAGAACGTTGACCCAGAGTGGAGAAAAATGAGAGACAAGGCAATGGAGCTACTGCAGAAGGAAGCTGAGCTGCAGGAGATTGTTAGAATTGTAGGTCCCGATGCCCTTCCAGAGAGGGAGAGGGCTATCCTGCTGGTTGCGAGGATGCTCAGAGAGGACTACCTACAGCAGGACGCCTTCGATGAAGTCGATACCTACTGTCCACCTCAGAAGCAGGTAACAATGATGAGGGTCCTCCTCAACTTCTACGAGAAGACGATGGAGGCAATAAGCAGGGGAGTTCCACTTGAGGAGATAGCAAAGTTACCAGTTAGGGAAGAGATCGGTAGAATGAAGTTTGAACCGGATGTTGAGAAGATCAAGGTTCTAATTGATAAGACCAATGAGCAGTTTGAGGAGCTCTTCAAGAAATATGGGGAGTGATGATCATGAGCAAGGAGTACTCAACGATAAGCAAGATCTACGGTCCCTTGATGATAGTTGAAGGTGTAAAGGGAGTAGCTTACGGTGAGGTCGTTGAGATAGAGACTGAGACAGGTGAGAAGAGGAAAGGTCAGGTTTTAGATGCTAGGGAGAACCTGGCTATAGTTCAGGTCTTCGAGGGGACGAGAGATCTTGACATCAAAACCACTAGCGTTCGCTTTACCGGAGAGACATTGAAAGTTCCAGTTTCAATGGACATGCTTGGAAGGATATTCAACGGTATCGGTAAGCCCATTGACGGCGGGCCCGAGATAATTCCAGAGGACAGAAGAGACGTTCACGGTGCTCCCCTTAATCCTGTTGCTAGAGCTTATCCGAGGGACTTTATCCAGACTGGAATCTCGGCAATAGATGGAATGAACACCCTTGTTAGAGGCCAAAAGTTGCCAATCTTTAGTGGTTCAGGTCTGCCTCACAACAAACTCGCAGCCCAAATAGCTAGACAGGCTAAGGTTCTCGGAGAAGAGGAAAGCTTCGCTGTAGTCTTTGCGGCAATGGGTATAACCTACGAGGAGGCAAACTTCTTCAAGAAGAGTTTTGAAGAGACTGGAGCAATTGAGAGGGCTGTGTTATTCTTAAACTTGGCTGATGATCCAGCAATTGAGAGAATTATAACCCCAAGAATGGCATTAACAGTAGCGGAGTACTTGGCCTTTGACTACGATATGCAGGTTCTCGTAATTCTCACGGACATGACCAACTACTGTGAGGCCTTGAGAGAAATTTCAGCTGCAAGAGAAGAGGTTCCAGGAAGAAGAGGTTACCCAGGTTACATGTACACTGACTTGGCTACCATCTATGAACGTGCCGGCCGTGTAAGGGGAAGGAAGGGATCGATAACCCAGATGCCCATCCTTACGATGCCAGACGATGACATAACCCATCCAATTCCGGACTTGACAGGTTACATCACCGAGGGCCAGATAGTCCTAAGCAGAGAGCTTCACAGGAAGGGTATCTATCCGCCAATTGATGTCCTACCTTCGCTCTCAAGACTGATGAAGGATGGTATAGGCAAGGGCAGAACAAGGGAAGATCACCCACAGCTTGCCCAGCAGTTATACGCTGCATACGCAGAGGGCAGGAGCTTAAGAGATTTAGTTGCTGTAGTTGGAGAAGAGGCACTAAGTGAGACCGATAAGAAGTACTTGGAGTTCGCTGACAGGTTCGAGAGAGAGTTCGTTGCACAGGGCTATGATGAGGACAGAAGCATCGAAGAAACTCTTGATCTTGGTTGGGAGCTTCTCTCGATACTGCCAGAGAGTGAGCTGAAGAGGGTAAAGAAGGAAATGATCATGAAATACCATCCAAAGTACAGGAAGCGCTCCTCTTAACCACTTTTTAAGGTGACAGAGAATGCCAGAGATCCTCAAGGTCAAACCCACAAGAATGGAGCTACTTAAGCTCAAGAGAAGAGTTAAGCTAGCTGAGAGAGGGCATAAGCTACTCAAGGAGAAGCAGGATGCACTTATAATGGAGTTCTTTACGATATACGATGAGGCTTTGAATCTCAGGAAGGAGCTTATTCAGAAGATGGGGGAGGCTTTTGAAGCTTTAAGGAAAGCCCAGATTGATGTTGGTTCACTAAGGCTTAAGGAGATTGCCATAGGTGTTAGTCCAAACAGGGAAATTAAAGTGAGGACAAGGAACGTAATGGGAGTTAGAGTTCCTCTAATTGAGATACCTGAAATGAGAAGGAAGAGTGGTGATAGAGGTTATTCGTTCATAGCAACAACATCTACCGTGGATGCTGCAGCGGAAAAGTTTGAAGAGGTTCTCGAGCTCGCCGTAAGGTTAGCTGAGGTTGAGGAAGCCCTTAAGAGACTAGGAAGAGAAATAGAGAAGACTAAGAGAAGAGTTAACGCTCTCGAATACATAATAATTCCAAGGATGAGGAACACGATAAAGTTCATTGAGCAACACCTAGATGAGATGGAGAGGGAGAACTTCTTCAGGCTTAAGAGAGTTAAAGCATTAATTGAAGCTAGGTCTCAGAGATAGTGTTTGTGTAGGTTGTTATGTAGGCAAATCGCTTAAATATCTTCTTTTCTATCTTTCTTTTGGTGGGAAACGGTGGGAGAGTACTTTATTACTCCGGACTTGGATCCCAGAAAAGATCAAGTCCTTTACAAGGACGATGAGCACATGGTTGTCTATTTGGGAACTCAAGAGGGAGGGCAAGACGTTGACGTTAACAGCTATCTTATTGTAAGCAGGGGTAGAGGGATACTCATAGATCCCGGAGGGTACAAGATATTCTCAAAAGTTCTCGCGAACATATCAAAGTATATTGACCCCAGGAATATTGAGTATATCTACATGTGCCATCAGGACCCAGATGTTGCGGGGAGTATCCCATTGTGGAGAGAAATTAGTGATGCAAAAATCTTAGTCCACTGGTTATGGGTAAGGTTCTTGCCTCATTTTGGATTTGAGAGCATAGGTAGCTATGCTCATGAGCTACAGGATGAGGGAGAGGTTCTGGAGTTTGGAGCTACAACATTAGAATTCATTCCGGCTCATTTCCTCCATAGTCCTGGGCACTTCACTATTTATGACCACAGAAGCAAGTTCTTATTCACAGGTGACATTGGAATAGCATTCCCTGATGAGGGTTATTTAGTTGTCGAAGATTTTGAAAAGCACGTCCAGTATATGAAACCTCTCCATGAAAGGCTGATGGCTAGCAATAAAGCTTTGAAAGTCTGGGTAAGCAAGGTTAGATACCTCGACATAGAAGCTATCCTTCCCCAGCACGGTGCGATAATTCCAAAGAGATACGTCAAGAAGTTCCTTGACTGGCTTGAGAACCTAAAGGTTGGTGTTGACCTCATGAGGTGATCTTTATGACCATAAAAAATATAGAGAAGGCATCAAACGCTCTAGCGCAATCATTGAGGATAAAAACTTCAAGCAAGGAAGCTAGCAAGATAGTAGAAGAACTTGCCAAAGAAATAAGTGGAAAGTTCATGGAGAACAACACGATGATACTTGAAAATATCGAAAGATTATCTCAAGTGATGGTTGAGCTTGAAAAGTTCAGAAAAGAGTTCCTGCCCTTTTTCCAAAGGTTTGAGGTGTTCGCTAGAGAGTTCAACACTTTAGTTCAGAACCTTGAGTACGTCTCGAAGATAAGTGATTCAATTGCGAGTGTTGCTAAGCAGACTAATCTTGTTGCCCTAAATGCATCCATAGAAGCAGCAAGAGCGGGAGAAGCTGGGAGGGGGTTTGCTGTTGTCGCTGATGAAATTAGGAGAATGGCAGTTCAGACAATGAATCTAGCTAAGGAAATAAAGGACTTTAACTCTAGGGTAATGTCCCAGCTTGATGCTTTGAGAGACGCTTTAGAGGTCATGGACAGAATAAAAGAAGGTACTGAGATCCTGGGGAGAGATATAGAGGTTATCGTAGAAATAAGCAACGTGCTCAGTGAAATTTCCAAGGAGCAGGAGCAATTTATAAATGACATAAAAAGGCTTAATGGGATAGCTTTAGCATTAAGAAAGTTTGCAGATATGCAAGATAAATACAATAAAGAGCTGGCTACTCTTCTTAGGCTAATGGTTAGCGAATATTCAAAGGAGCAACTTGGTGAGGAGGGTATATTATGACTGAGAGGTTGTACTATAAAGACCCCTACTTACGGGAAGCTGAGGCCATAGTTGAAGACATAAGATTTGAAGGCGAAAAGGTTGCAATAAAACTCGACAAAACTATATTCTACCCGGAGGGTGGTGGTCAGCCTGGAGATCGAGGAAGGATAAAGGGGAAGGAGTTCGAGATTTTAGTTGAGAATACTGTCGAAAAGCCTGATGGGATATGGCATATCGGGACTTTGAAGGGATCAACACCTCAAAAAGGCGAGAAAGTCAAGCTTGATCTTGACTGGCATTGGAGATACGAAAACATGAAAATTCATACTGGACAGCACATACTCTCTGCAATCTTAAAGAAACTCTACGATCTTGACACTTCTGGCTTCCACATTTTTGAGGATTATGCAAAGATAGAAGTCAATGGTGAGGTTACCTGGGAAATGATTGAGAGGGCTGAGCTTGAAACTAATGCTATAATTCAGAAGGATCTACCAGTCATAATAGAGGAATACAAGTACCTTCCCGATGATATTGCAAGTATTCTGAGGAAGCACGTAACTAAAGTCAAAGACAAAGTAAGAATTGTAAAAATAGGAGATGTGGACATGACGCCATGTGGGGGGACCCACGTTAAGTCTACGAAAGAAGTTGGTTTCCTTAAAGTTATTCGATTCTACAAGAAGTCGAAGGGTATTTGGAGAATTGAATTTGTCGCAGGAGAAAGGGCGATAAGAAAGCTTAATGAAATACTCAAGGACTACTGGGGAGCTCTTGACATAATGCCTAACAAGAATCCTCCGCTCTCTGAGAGAGTCAGAGAAATCTTAGAGTCAATAGATAAACTTGAAGATGAGTTTGATGCTCAGAGAAGGGAACTCTGGAAGTGGAAGGAGCAGGCATTACTGAGTAGAAGCTGGGAAGTTGGCAATTATAATGTTGTAACTTTTGTAGAAAGCTGGGATATGAAAGATGCTCAGGCATTTGCAGTAGATTTCGTTAAAAACAATCCTGGGACAATAGTTATCTTGGCAAGTGATGACTACGTGATCTTTGCGAGGAATGAGGAAGTTCCAGTCTCGATGAAAGATTTACTCAAGAAAGTCCTAGAGGAGCTTGGCGGAAAGGGCGGCGGGACGGACAACCTAGCTAGGGGTAAGATAGAGGCAGAGCCTGAAGATGTGATAGATGTCGCTCTCGAAAAGCTAAAGGAGATGCTCAAGGCCTAGCCTTCTGTACACGTATTCTTTTTGTTCCTTTGGAACTTTTGGCCTCTGTACCTTCCTTAGGGCCTTCGCCTTATCTAAAAGACCATATCTTACTAACGCGGCTATCCTTCTGTGCTCAAAGGAGTACCCATGTTTCTCCCAAAACCTTTCCAATGCCGGCCCCAGGATCAAACAGTTACTTGTGTATCCGGGAAGCTCTGGAAGCTTAAATGGTAGGCTTTCGAGGATTTTGAGTCTTTCTTCCTCTGTCATCAGGGAGAGTAGTCTTACCTGGATAACTCCTCCACTCATAAGCCTGTAGGGATGGTGGCCGAATGGTATCTCATGGCCAGTTATTATATACTTATATCCATTCTTAAGGGCATACTTTCGAAGGATTTCCATTGTTCTTTTGGAGCATTTCCTACAGGGTGATTTAGCTTTAAGAAGGGCATCCCTGAATATGTCTGAATAATCCCTTTTTATAACCTCAAAAGGTACCCCCAGGTACTCTGCAACTCTTCTGGCATTTTCTATTGCCTCTTTGGCCATGAAACCGTGATCAACCATTACAACCTTGAGCTCTGGGATTTTGTAGTGCTCCTTTGCTAGGTACAATGCCACAGTTGAATCTTTACCTCCCGAATATGCCACGATTGCTCTGTCAATGCTCTTCATAATCTCCTCTAGCTCTCTTTCTATCTTTTCTTTGTCTGGGGGGTGCTCAAGATAGGCCTTGCATTCTTTGCACACTGGCCTTCCATTTATTATGAATATCTTCGTTACCCTCTCATCGTTTATGCAGAGTGAGCACCTGAGCATCTTACCACCTTATAACTCAAGTTTGCTCCTCTTTACTAGGGGGGCAACTTCTCTGGCGACCCTTCTAACGCTGAACAACGTTAGTGGATCCATCTGCTTCAGCTGAACCAGTAGGCAACCGCTTATCCTGACATCTATGTACTTCTTGGCTTCCATTGCTACCTTTAGGAATTCCCTAACACTTTCGGCCCTTTCAAAGTCTAGTCCCGCCTTTCTTAGCCTCTCAACATTTAGCTCATGGATGGTTAGCGGTTGCAGGAACATCTCATCAATCCCTAGAGATGCTGCAAGCTCCGCGATCTTTGGAATATCCTCGTCGTTTATTCCGGGCATGAATATCGTCCGCACGGCCGAGACTACGCTCTTATCTTCTCCAACTATCCTTAATGCGTTAACAACGGCATCAAATGTATCTGCATTGGTTATCATCTTGTGTTTTTCTCTTGTCGCTGCATCGAGGCTTATCATGACTATATCAAAATCAAGCTTCTCCCATAGTTCTCTCGTGAGGAGGGAGCCGTTGGTCTGGAGATCTAGTCTGGCCTCTGGGAACCTCTCCCTGAGCATCTTGTTGACCTCAACTATCCTCGGGCTTAGGAGGGGCTCCCCGTACTGGGACACTGTTATAGCCTTTGGATTGTCCCACCCATAATAGCCTGGTTTTGGAGCCTTACCCAGCTTTACCGCCACATTTGAATAACAAAATATACAGTCATGGTTGCATGCCGGAGTTAATTCGTAGCTTGGATGGTGAACTGGGTTGGGGTTGCTTAAATCTAAACCTTGACAGTAGTTGCAGTGTGTTGGCCATGTTATTTCATCTACGAACTTCTTCAAGAGTCTCGCTTCCTTGTTCTCCAGTACCTGAGGCTCAACTCCCATGAGCCTCGCGAACTCCTCCCACGAGTACTTCTTCATATTTTCACCTTCCTCCCGTCAGGTAGTCTTGAGTACTGGCCAAATTCCGTATTCTTAAGTTGTTCTCCCCTGAATACTGGTCCATCCCTGCAGACTAGGTAGGGGCCAAGGGCGCAACTTCCGCACACCCCGATTCCGCACTTCATGTACCTCTCTGCTGAGATCTGAACCCTTTCGTAGTTCATTATCTCCAGAACTTTCTTCAGCATTATCTCGGGCCCGCAGGCGTACACCTGCGTAAATTCTCCCTTTCTCTTCTCTAAAATATCGGTGGGAAACCCTTTAATTCCCTGGGAACCGTCGTCGGTAGTTATTATTACCTCATCAACGTAGTTCTCGATGTCTAGAAGGGCCAGCTCGTCTTTACTTCTTGCACCATAAATCAGGACTTTCTCCTCGAGGTTGCCGTACTTGGCGAGGGCGTATATTGGAGGAATTCCTATCCCTCCGGCAATCAATGCAACCTTCCCCTCAACTGGGAAAAATCCGTTCCCGTAGGGGCCCCTAATCCATACATAGTCTCCCTCTTTAAGATTGAATAGCTCTGAGGTGAACTTTCCAACTTTTTTCACGACTATAAGGTCTCTGTCAGCTAAGCTGAATGGTTTTTCTCCCTTTCCTGGGAGCCACGTCATTATAAACTGCCCTGGGGTGAAGTCCAACTTCTTGTCAAATCTAAATGCCCTAACGTTCTTCGCGACCTCCCACACTTCCTTCAGCCGAACCCTCTCTAACAATCCTCTCCCCCCTTGGTTTTCCTATTATCTCATCCTCTTCCATCACTACCTCTCCCCTAAGGATCGTCATTATAACCTTTCCCTTCAGCTTCCATCCTTCGTAGGGGGTCCATCCTGCTTTTGTGTAGAAGTTTTCAGCTTTGACAGTCCATTCTCTCTTCATATCGATGATTATAATATCGGCATCTCTTCCTTCTTCCCAGCCCTTGTTTTTTATTCCGAAGATTCTCGCTGGGTTTATGCTCATCTTTTCCACTATGTCCCATAGTGTTATCAGGCCTTTATTCACTGCATCCAGAAGTAAGTGAACTTCAGTTTCTAGCCCAGGAAGTCCCGCTGAGCCGGCCTCTTTATCTTCTGGTGTGTGCGGGGCATGATCACTTGCTATTATGAGAATTTCCTTTATCCTTGACCAGAGGTACCTTCTATCTTCTTCACTCCTCAGCGGTGGGTAAACCTTTAGGAACCTGTTCTTCTCATAGTCCTTCCTGGTTAGGAATAGATGATGTGGCGTTACCTCAAAGCTAACCCAGGGTAATTTCTTGTTTAGTATCTCTTGAAGCCCTCCTTTCGTTGAAACGTGGCAGATGTGCAAGGGCTTTTTGTACTTTTCTGCTGCTTTTAACGCCTTTTTTATTGCAACTTCCTCAACTATCGGTGGTCTCTCTGGGTACTCCTGAATTAGCTCGTAGTCTTCGGCGTGGACGCTCACTATTCCTGGGGCTTTTCTAAAATCTTCTTCAAAGTTCTTTGAGTATATTCCCCCAGTTGAGGCTCCCATAAATATCTTGTAGAAATCTGCTTTTGCTGGTTTGTTTCCTGCTAATAGGAACCCTAAAGCGTAGTCGGCATAACTTTTCTTTCTAAAGAGGAACTCCCTCATCTTGAGGGTTTTCTCGTCCATTATTGGAGGCTTCGTGTTTGGCATATCAAATACTGTCGTTATCCCCCCATGAATCGCTGCTTTCGTTCCACTTTCGATAGTTTCCTTTTTGTATTCCTCAAAGTCCCTTAAGTGAACGTGTACATCTACTAATCCTGGGAGTATTATTTGGCCTTTTTCAGCTTTAATCTTGCTGTCACCTTTTAATTTTCTTAGGGAGAATTTTGATATTTTGCCATCTTTTATGCCTATATAACCGTCAAATATCCTTTCATTGAGGAGAAATTTGCCAGAGATAACAAGTTCCATCTCAATTCCCTCCTTACACCCAATTTTTCAGGGTTCTTAAGTTTTTTCTGCGTTTCTATTCCCCTCTGCATTCCGGTTATTTTAATTGGTTCTGTGTTCTATCCTTAAATTTCCAGAACTGCTAATAATAAACTTTTACTCTCGTGTTAAGGTTTGAAATTTAGGGATCGCGGCAATTGCCTATTTATCTAACGGATTTCAGAATTCGTCGTAATCCTTAAATACTGCATTCAATGTATAAAATCATGCCATACTTCCCCAATAGTGGCATTGTTGTGCCTTTCGAGATACACGGTGGGTGATATACAATGAAAAGGTTGCTTGGATTATTGACAATATTGGTTGCACTTGGTATGGTAGCGACACCCCTTCTAGTCCCAGTTGCAGCAGCAGAGCAGGGCAAGCCCGTGGATACAATCTATCTAACAATTAGAACTAACGCAGAATCAGCGATTTCTGACGTTGCTAAAGGTGGTGCTAACGGTGGACTTGACGTCTTCCTGTATCCGGTCTCAGGGCGTGAATTCAAGAACCTTCCAAAGGACATTATTGATAAACTAAGGTTAATAAAGTCGGTTGGTGGCGAGGTTGCTATCCAGATAAACCCAGTGCATGACGACGACAACCCCTATCTAATTACAGTAGGAGACAAGCAGTACTTCAACCCATTTGCAATTAAGGAAGTAAGGTTTGCACTAAACTACCTTATTAACAGACAGTACATAGTTACAAACATCTATGGAGGTAGCGCTCAGCCAATGTATGGCTGTGTTAGGCCAAGCGTAGGTGCAGCCACTCACTTTGATCCTGTGTACAAGGCATTTGGATTCTCACCAGTTGGTGACGTTGCAAAGGCTCAGCAGATCTTTAACGAGGCTATGAAGAAGGCTGCTGAAGACCTCGCAAAGCAGGGCCACAAGCTTGAGCTGAAGAAGGGCCCAGACGGGAAGGAGTGGTGGTACTTCGATGGTGAGCCAGTTACAGTCAAGTTCATTATCAGAGTTGAAGACGAAAGAAAAGACATCGGTATGTATGTGTCCGACCTTCTTGAGAAGTACTTCCACCTGAAAGTTCAGAAGCTCCTGTGGAACGCTCAGAAGGCAATACCAGCAGTCTACTACAAGGATCCAAAGAACTTTGAGTGGCAACTCTACACTGCTGGTTGGATAATCACTAGTAACGTTAAATGGCCAGACTGGCAGACTGCAGCGTTCTACTCAACAATCTGGGGTAAGCAACCAGCTGCAGTTGGATGGAGCTATAAGCCCGAGACCACTGTTAAGGATCTTGTCGATTACTTCGGAGGTCCTGAGAAGTTCATACAGCTTCTCGATCTCAAGTACTATAACACTCCCGAGAAGCTCAAGCAACTCTACGACATGAACATTGATCCAATAGTTGAAATGATTAATTATGGTGAGACAAAGTTCAACAACAAGACGTACGTTCTTGAGGAGGGTAATGTTGACCAGTACTGGGATCTCCAGAAGATCAGCATGGCCCAGGGTATAATGGACGGCCTTGTTGTATTCATTGCAGAGCAGTGGGAATACTTCCCAGTCAACAAGGAGAGAGTTACGAGAATAGCTGCTGATGTCTCATCAGGACTATACAGCTGGTGGATGTGGAGAGGTCTCGAGACAGTCGATGGCGTTGCTTATGTTGCTGAATTCAGCCAGGGAGGTTCAATTTACACCAACGCTATGAACCCAATTGGTGGTGGTGGAGACATTTACGGTAACATGATTATGAGAGCAATTAGTGACCCTGCAGTGTATGTCGATCCAGCTACTGGTACGATAATCCCAGGAAGATGTACATTTAAGGTAGAGAGAGGTCCGTTTAAGGTTCCAAAGGATGCTGTGATTTACAACTCAACTCTCAAGAAGTGGGTTCCACAGCATGCTGGCGAGTTAGCCAAAGTTAGAGTTACATACACCTGTAAGTTCGGAAAGTGGCAAGATGGAACGCCAATGACAATGGCTGACATAAAGGCAGCAATAGCCTTTGACTATGAGTGGTCATACAAGGACGGGCCAAATGATCCTTACTATGACGAAGCAATGGGTGCAAGTACCAGAACCCTTGAACAGACTCTAGGATTTGTATTCGTCAACGATACGACTTACATAGTTTACTCAAACATAACCCATCCAGTTGCTGATGACCAAATCGCGGGAGCAAACGTCTGGTGGACTACCATCCCATGGTACCTGAGGCATGCAATGGAGGAGCTAGTTGCCAACCCACAGAAGTACGGAGTTACGCACAACTACACCTTCAGCCAGGCTGAGGGAGCCAGGTGGCTTGATCTCCTCGTTAAGGATCATGTAGACGATCTCAAGAAGGTCATAGAGAAGCTCATCCAGGAAGACGAGGCTCCATGGTACATAAAGGATGACATCAAGGGAGACCCGGCCCAGTACTACAAGGCACTACTCAACTTCATCAACAAGTATGGACACGCTTACGACAGCAACGGTCCGTTCTACATCGAGAAGTACGATCCAGATAAGATGCTCATTGTACTCAAGAGGTTCAACGGTAATCCAATACCACCAGACTACTGGAAGAAGCACCTGCTAATTGCTAGGATGGTTCCAAAGACAGTATTCGTCCCACCAAGAGTAAATGCCGGTAATCCATTGGAGATCAGGGTCACTGTAAACCTCCAGGAGGAGTTCCCGGACTGGGGAGAGAAACCAGCAGACAAGGGTTATGTTAATGTCATGATCCTTGACGAGAGCGGAAATACTGTGTACCAGGGCAAGGCAGAACTTAAGAGTCCTGGAAACTTCGTCCTGTCAATACCAGCAGATGAAACCAAGAACTGGAAGCCTGGAAAGTACACAGCTTTAATCCAGGGAGGTCTATATGCAGGTTCAATATCATTTACCACTAAGAAGCCATTCATTGTCCTTAAGCCACAGACGACTTCGTCACCGGCTCAGACCACGACAAGCTCACCTGCACAAACGACAAGCTCACCAGCCCAGACTACTACGAGCTCCCCAGCTCAAACGACACCATCACCAACTCAGACTACGACGACTAAGGGAGGAATCTGTGGACCAGCAGCTCTCGTTGGACTTGCAGTGTTACCACTCTTACTCCGCAGGAGAAGAAAGTGAACTTTGCTCTTCTTCCCATCTTTTACTATATTTTCTGTCAAACTGTCCTAATTCTTCTAATGTATTTCTCGGTTTACTAACATTTAATTATGGAAAAATATTTAAGTTTTACAAGCTTGAAAATGTTGATGTTCAAAATCGAACTTAGATGAATATGAGTGGGGGGTGGTATAAGTGGGGTATGGGAAATACCTTGCATACAGGCTGTCAAATGCTCTACTTGTCTTACTTATCGTAACCTTCGTTGTGTCAATACTCTTTACAAAAGTTGCAGATGAACAATTGAGATCATCTATTCAAGAACAGATAAATTTGAGGGTTCGTACAGATCCAAATCTCCAAAAGTTGGCGAAATCTGACCCTCAGGCTCTAGAAGAATGGAAAGAAAGAGAATACAAAAGATTATTACATGCTTATGGGTTGGATAAACCATACTGGCAAAGGGTTATTGAAAGAACAAAAGATACAATGCTTCTTAGATTTGGAGATGTAAGATCAGCAATATTTGGAGAAACAAATGTCAGAAAAATAATTGCAATTGCAATACCAAGAACAGTTTTACTGTTTACAACATCTTCCCTGATAGTAATGTTCTTGGGACTTGCACTGGGTATTAAGGCAGCACAGAAAGCAGGTGGTTTATTTGACAGGGCGCTTTCAGTATTTGCAATGGTGACAACTAGTATACCAATGTGGTGGTTTGGAATGATACTCATCTTGATATTCTCATTTAAACTAAATCTGCTACCAAGTGGTGGAATGACTTCAATCCCACCAAAAACAGGATTTGCATATTATATTGACGTTCTCAAACATATGATACTTCCTCTGACTACAATAGTCTTCGTTTCGTTCGGTGGTTGGGCATGGGTTACTAGGAACTTAATGATTGGTACCCTCCAAGAGGACTTTATAATGGCAGCTAGAGCTAAGGGAGTCCCAGAAAATAGGGTAATTTATGGTCATGCTCTAAGAGCAACGGCTCCTCCAATAATCACGATGACAATCTTCACCCTATTGGGGTCACTTAACGGTGCAATACTTACAGAGAGCGTTTTCAACTGGCCAGGGATGGGTAGGCTTTACTGGGTTGCAATTCAGCAGATGGAGCTTAACCTGATAATGGGTCTAACATATATCTCTGTAGCTCTATATCTAATTGGAGTTCTATTAGCAGATCTAGCATATGGATACCTCGATCCGAGAGTCAAGGTTGGAGTTTCACAGCAGGTGTAATGGAGGTGAGATAAATGAGATGGGTTGACGTTAAAGACAGTCTCGCTAATTTCTGGTTTGAATTTAGGAGACAAAAGGGTGGTCTACTAGGAATAGCTTTACTAGCATTACTAGTATTTGTCGCTATTGCTGCTCCCTTTATAACCTCCCCTGACATTCCTCAAAAATGGAAATTGCCATGGGAAGATACGCCAAAAGCTGTGCCTCCGGTATGGTATAATTGGTTTGCAGGAAAACAATTGGCTCCTCATAAAGAGTACACATTCAATGATATAAAGCTCCTAGTAAATGGAGAAGACTTAGGAGGAGGCATGAGATACTACAAACTTGAGTTCACATATGACTTCAAGTACGATGTTCCTCCTACAAATATAATAATTAAAGGAATCAATGTTAAGCTCCAAGATATTAACACTAAGGCTAATATAATAATAACAGTACATAGGCCAGATGGGAAGAGTATTGAAGTCTATTCGGGAGATCTAATAGAAGGGATGGTCATACAACTTGCATACGATGACATCTCCAGGAATAATATAATCTCATGGGCTTCCCAATTTGAATCTCAGAAAGATCTGGCATCGATCGTACCAAGTACTATTGACGTAATGAAAGTCCTCTTTGCAAAAGCTCAGCCTGGTATCTTGGTAAATCCTCAGCCTCTTAAGGGAACCTACAAGTTTGATATTGAGATTTACACTTTCAACCCAGGAGATAAAGTTGACTTCAACCACATGAAAGTTATCTTCACGGGAAGAACATATGGATACATGGGTACTGACACAATGGGAAGGGATATATGGGCAGGTCTCGTTTGGGGTACTAGGATATCATTGATAATCGGTATCTCAGTTGCAGTTCTGAGTGTCTTTATTGGAGTGCTCTACGGAGTTGCAAGCGCTTACTTCGGTGGATGGACAGACGAGATGATGATGAGATTCCAGGAGTTCATGGCGTCAATACCTACATTGCCAATTTTGATTTTGCTGGCCTCATCCTTCCACGGCCACGTAACCCTGGGAATAATAGTACTACTTTTGGTCATCTTTGGATGGGTAGGAATAGCGAGAGTTTCGAGAAGTATGGCACTCCAGATCAAGGAGCAGACATACGTTGAAGCTGCAATAGCCCTTGGTGCTGGATCTGGCAGAATAGTCTTCAAGCACATAATGCCCCAGTTATTACCCTATGCATTCGCCCAGATAGCCCTCAGCGTTCCAGGTGCAATTCTCACCGAGGCAGGACTTAGCTATTTAGGTTTGGGAGATCCTACAGCTGTAACCTGGGGTCAGATGCTTCACGATGCCCAAGCTGCAAGTGCTACTATTAATGGTTACTGGTGGTGGGTGATTCCCCCAGGACTTGCGATTGCATTAGTATCACTCACGTTCGTGCTCCTCGGTACCGCGCTTGATAGGGTGCTGAACCCAAGACTAAGGAGGTTGTGAAGATGGCGAAGAAGGTTCTTGAAGTGAAGAACCTTAAAATGTACTACTTCACATCCAGAGGTCCTGTTAAAGCCGTTGATGACGTCACCTTTGACCTTGAAAAGGGTGAGGTGCTTGGCCTCGCTGGAGAGAGCGGATGTGGTAAGTCATCCATTGGTTTCACATTAATGGGAATGCCTCAGCCCCCAGGAAGGATAGTGAGCGGTAGCATAAAGATCGATGGCAGGGAGATAGTTGGCCTCCCGGAGGACGTCCTCAGAAGGGAAATTAGATGGCAGAAGATCTCAATGATATTCCAGGGTGCAATGAACGCCCTTAACCCTGTTTATACCATTGGATACCAAATGATTGAGCCCCTAATTTACCATAGAGGAATGAGTAGGGAAGAAGCCTTGGACAAGGCCATGAAGTACCTCGAGCTCGTCGGTCTAGATCCAGAAATAGTCTACAGGTATCCTCACGAGCTCTCGGGTGGAATGAAGCAGAGAGTTGTCATAGCAACAGCACTAATACTTGAACCTGACATAGTCATAGCAGATGAGCCTACAACGGCCCTAGACGTCGTTGTTCAGGCTCAGATAATAAACCTAATGAAGAGGCTCAAGAAGAAGCTTGGTCTTTCAATGATATTCATCACTCACGACCTTAGTATCCTTGCCGAGATAAGCGACAGAGTAGCAATAATGTACGCAGGAAAGATTGTCGAGATAGGGCCAAGTGAAAAGATATACAACGAGCCAGCTCATCCCTACACCCAGAAGCTCTTGGCTGCAATTCCAAGGTTACATGAAGATGTTGAAAAGCTCGAGTTCATCCCAGGAAGCCCACCAAACTTGCTTAATCCCCCAACTGGTTGCAGGTTCCACCCAAGATGTCCATATGCAATGGATAGGTGTAGACAGGAAGAACCAAAACTTGTTGAAGTTGATAAGGATCACTACGCGGCATGCTGGCTCCTGTGAGGTGGTAATATGGCCGAGCCAATCCTAAAGGTTGTTAATCTGAAGAAGTATTTCCCAGTCAGAAGAGGATTACTCGCATCACTCAGGGGAGAGCCTCCCAAGTTCGTGAAGGCAGTTGATGGAGTAAGCTTTGAGGTTCAGAAGCAGGAAGTATTCGCACTAGTAGGAGAGAGCGGATGTGGGAAAACTACAACTGGAAAACTGGTTATGAAGCTGTTGGATCCCACGGACGGTAAGATATACTTGGACGGACAGGATGTCACGGAACTAAAGACAAAGGAGGAAATAAAGGCTTACAGAAGGAAAGTTCAGATGATATTCCAGGATCCCTTCAGCTCAATGAACCCGAGATTTAGAATCTATGATGTCCTTGAAGAGCCCCTCCTTATCCACGGAATAGGTGAGACTAGGGCTGAAAGGGAGGAGCTGATATACAAGGCCCTTGAGATGGTTAAGATTGTTCCACCAGAAGAGTACGTTGGAAGATTCCCACACATGCTTTCAGGAGGTCAGAGGCAGAGAGTTGCCATAGCCAGAGCACTAATCCTCAATCCGAAGTTCATAGTTGCAGATGAGCCAGTTTCAATGCTTGACGTTTCAATTAGGGCAGAGATCCTTGAGCTGATGAAGGAGCTAAAGGAGAAGATGGGTGTTACGTACCTCTACATTACTCACGACCTCTCTACAGCAAGGTACTTTGCCGACTGGATTGCGGTGATGTACCTTGGAAGGATAGTGGAGATGGGCCCGGCAAAGGAAGTAATTGATAATCCAATTCACCCCTACACAAGGGCACTACTCGCCGCAGTTCCAGAGCCAGACCCATCAAGAAAGGATGTCATAAAGGAGCTCCCAATCAAGGGTGAAGTTCCAAGTGCTGTGAACATACCACCAGGCTGTAGGTTCCACCCGAGATGTGTTTACTTCCAGAAAGGCCTGTGCGATAAGAAGGAGCCTCAGCTAGTTGAGTACTCTCACAACCACTGGGTTGAATGCCACTTGGCTGGAAAAATCTAGCGGTGCTAAGTCATGGCACTAAAAGATGCCTTAAGGTATCCTACAATCTTTGTTGGCATTTCTCTCCTTTTTGCTGCTCTCATCCTTTCTTTAGTAGCCTTAGACGTTAAAGTCGTTGAAAAGGAAATAACTGGTAATGTTACTGGATATTATAGGATCCAGGACGAGGACATTGTTACAATACTCAGTGCCAATCTAACGTTATACTCGGAGAATGCAACCGTTATGATCTCGTGGAATAAGAACAGTAAAATCGTTAACATATCGGGAAATCCAGTAACGATTACAAATATTACAGATTTCCCTAGGATAAGCTCCAGCAATCCTGTTAGGTACTCTTTTGCCGTCGTTGGATATGCCTATCCTTATTCGTATCTATCTCCCTTGAGCTTTCTTATAATGATCATGGGGATGGCTCTTTCAATTATGGGTTACATAAGCTACATGCAGGGAGAGATGGAAAAAGTGAAAAAGAGGAGAAGGGAAGACACTAATGGTGGTGAAGATGTACAAGGAGCCACTTGGCGTAAAGGTGGACTTTGAAACTGGGATAATTCCTGGGGCCAAGAAGTCCGTAAGGAGATTAAGTGACATGAAGGGATACTTCTTGGATGAGAAGGCGTGGGAGGAAATGGTCAAGAACGGAGATCCCGTGGTCTACGAAGTTTATGCAGTGGAGCAGGAAGAAAAAGAGGGTGACCTGAACTTTGCAACCACAGTACTGTACCCAGGGAAAGTCGGTAAAGAGTTCTTCTTTACCAAAGGGCACTTCCATGCCAAAAAAGATAGGGCCGAGATCTACATTGCATTAAAAGGTAAGGGGGGCATGCTCCTTCAAACTCCAGAGGGGGAGGCGAGATGGATTCCCATGGAGCCTGGGACCGTAGTTTACGTCCCTCCATATTGGGCCCACAGAACCGTTAATACTGGAAATGAACCGTTCATATTTCTCGCAATTTACCCCGCCGATGCGGGTCACGACTACGGAACGATAGCTGAGAAAGGATTCAGCAAGGTAGTTATAGAAGAGGACGGCGAAGTTAAGGTTGTTGACAATCCCAGGTGGAAGAGCTAATCTCACTCTTCTTTTACCCTTTGAGCATTAACATTTTCATGTGTAAATAACCCTTAAAAACCTCGAATTTTTACACATTTATGGCAAGGTGATATGGGTGAAGTGGAGGGTTAGGGTTCTCGTTAGGCTGAAGGAGGGTCTAAACGATCCAGAGGGGAGAGTCATAGGCAACGCACTCAGAAACCTTGGCTACAAAGTTGAAGAGCTGAGGGTTCCAAAGTGCTTTGAGTTCGTCTTGGAAAGTGAGAAGCCTGAAGAAGAAGTGGAAGAGATGTGTAAGAGGCTACTTGCAAATCCCCTGATTCACACTTGGGAGTATACAATTGAGCCGGTGAAGTGAGATGCCCAAGTTCGCGGTTATAGTGTTCCCAGGAACGAACTGTGACTTTGAAACTGTCGAGGCCATAAGAAAGGCGGGAGGAAAGGCTGAGAGAGTTTGGTATCAGGAGTCAATAAAGGATTACGACGGCGTCGTTCTCCCTGGGGGCTTTAGCTATGCCGATTATCTAAGGGCAGGAGCTATCGCGGCGAGGCAAAGGATAATGGAGGAGGTTAGGGAGTTCGCAGAAGAAGGAAGGCCAGTTCTTGGGATATGCAACGGCTTTCAGGTTCTAACGGAATCTGGAATTCTGCCAGGTGCATTGAGGCCGAACAAGATCCCGAGGTTCATTTGCAGATGGGTTCACCTTAAAGTAGTTGACACCAACACGGCTTTCACGCAATTCTACGAGCCGGGAGAGGTTATTAGAATGCCTATAGCACACGCTGAAGGAAACTATTACATTGATGATCCCTCAAGGGTTAGGGTGGTCTTCCAGTATAGCGACGAGAAGGGGGAAATAACCGAGGAAGCGAATCCCAATGGGTCGGTTTTGAACATAGCTGGGGTGAGCAACGATAGGGGCAACGTCCTGGGAATGATGCCCCACCCTGAGAGGGCAAGTGACAGGTTCCTGGGGAGCGAAGATGGACTTAAAGTCTTTAAGAGCATGGTGGAGTGGGTTAAACGCTGACAATCCCTGCTCTAAAGGGCAAGGCTCTCAAAAGAGTACTTTAATGGGAGATAAAAGATATATAGCACTCCAGAGGACGGTAATTGGTAGGTATTATGAAGAAAGAAATTTTCGTTGTGCTGGTTACTGGGATTGTGTTATTTAGCTTTGTAACGCCTGTTCAGGCAAAGGTTACTGTAGAAGTAAATCCTAACTTGGAACTGTTTTCTGTAGTATATATCTTGGCCTTCGGCTGGAAGGATCCCTTCGTTATAGCCCCTTGGAACTACACCCGAGACGTTTTGGAGTACTTCTTCCCTTATAGAAATCATGAGGCTGTAAAGTACATCAGGGAACTCTTTGCTAACGACTCTTCTTACATAGATAGAGATTATGCTATAGCTATGTTTGTGGATAATAAAACGCTAGTTGAGGATCTTCCAGAAATTTTGGAGAAATTTGCGAGGGACTCAAATTTTACTGAATTTTACCTGAGGCATAGGAAAGAATACGAGAACCTAACTTCTATCTACCGACCCTATCTTAATATAACAGAGAAATTGCATAGGGAGTTATTTGGCAGGTCATTTAAAGACTATAAGGTTGAGCTTTCGTATTCCCTCTATATCCATCCTCATTCTGGCTTCACGAATACGACAGCTTATTATGTGGGAGGAATCCTACATGCTGCGGGGGTATCCAGGTACCAAGGCATCTGCACGATCTTTCACGAGTTTACACATCCCCTCGTAGACCAACTGGTAACTAATGTAACGTTTAAGAACGTTTCCTACTATCTCAGTGGTATAAAGACTAGGTACCCAAAAATTACAAGCCTCGATCCTATGCATTTCTCCAATTATACGATATATTTCAAAGAGGGGATTACGGAGAGTGTTGCTGAGTTCATGTGTTTAAATGCGGGGGTGCCAAGAGATTTCGTTAGGTACAGAAATCTTCTTTACTCGCTGTTCCTAACGGAGGATTTTCTTGAAGAAATAGAAAGATTCAATAAAACGAAGCATGAGAATGAGACACTCTTTGATTACCTCCCAGTTCTCATAAGGCACATGGAAAGCTGGGCTACCGAGGATAATGTTTCGAGGTATTTTGACACGAAGTTGCCGATTCTTGGTGAAGATTTCGCCGAGAGTGTATTAGATAGCAGAAGAATAGTAATTATTTATGGTACTCGGAATCCTGACAAGAGTGGGATCCTCATTGATCAAAGGGCTGCAGAGAGATTGAAGTATGAAGTGAAGGAAATGTTCAAATCTACCTATGGTACTCAAGTTAATGTGACTGTTAAGTTTGATAAAGCAGTTATTCCAGAAGATCTCAGGCAAAATGTGATTCTTGTAGGTGGTCCAGTCTCAAATAATATCACCAGGGAGCTAAATGATGTACTCCCAATAAAATTCGTTAAGTACAATGGAACTTGGTGTCTTGTTAGAAATCCATCAAATGTGACCTGGCTTGGTTCCTTCCGATATTCTGAGAGGTATTTTAAAGAGGTTACAGGCGATTTTGTATCCTGTGCAAAGGGTATAGGTGTCATAGAGCGTATTAGGAATCCCTGGAATAGGAATAGAATATTGGTTGTAGTTGCAGGAGTGGATAGAATAGGAACAGCAAGGGTTGTTCTTAGATTTCCTTATGGGACTGAGGGGAGCTATATGATCCTGGGGAAAGGATGGGCTGAGTCTGGATTCTATGTACAACCTCATTAAGCATTTCTTTTATCCTTCTATTTTGTCATTTTTCTGTCAAAATAAACCTTAAAAACTTTCTGTTTTTACATGTTTCTGTCAATTGATGGAGGGTCAGTTATGTTCCCACACGAGGAAAAATACATTCGCGAGAGGCTTGGTAGGGAGCCAAATGAGCTTGAGTGGGCAATGCTTGAAGTAATGTGGAGCGAGCATGCCTCATATAAATCAAGTAGGCCTTGGCTCAAACTTCTTCCTACGAATAACGAGCACGTAGTTCTGGGCCCAGGGGAGGATGCCGGGATAATAAAGTTTGAGGATGACACTTGGATAGTGGCTGGAATAGAGAGCCATAACCATCCCTCAGCTGTAGAACCCTACGGTGGGGCTGCAACTGGAGTTGGTGGAATTGTTAGGGACATCCTATGTATGGGGGCTAGGCCCATAGCGTTGTTAGATCCGATAAGATTTGGGCCTCTCGAGAACGACAGGAACAGGTACCTTTTCGAGTACGTAGTTAAAGGTATAGCTGATTACGGTAACAGAATCGGTGTTCCAACCGTTGGGGGAGAGACGGAATTCGATGAGAGCTTGGACAACTACACGCTCGTAAATGTCGCCTGCATAGGGATAATGAAGCCTGAACACTTAGTTCACAGCTACGTTACCGAAGCGGGATTAAAGCTCGTGTTAGTGGGTAACAGAACTGGAAGGGACGGAATTCATGGGGTCACATTCGCGAGCGAAGAGCTCAGTGAGAACGCCGAGGAAGAGGATCGTTCAGCAGTTCAAATTCCCGACCCCTTCACGGAGAAGCTCCTCATAGAGGCAACGCTTGAAGCTGTATACACGGGTAAAGTTAGGGCATTGAAGGATCTGGGTGGGGGAGGTCTAACTTGTGCAGCCTCAGAAATGGCCGGGAAGAAGGGCTTTGGGGCAGTAATATACGCTGACAGGGTTCCCTTGAGGGAGCCTGGGATGAATGTCGTTGAAGTGATGATCTCCGAGAGCCAGGAGAGAATGCTCTTCGCGGTAAAGCCAGAGGACGTTGAAGCTCTGGGAAGAATATTTGAGAAGTACGGACTTGAGTGGACCGTGGTAGGTGAGACGATAGAGGAGCCTCGCTTCATCGTCTACTGGAATGGAGAGAAGGTTGCTGATTTGCCTATAGATCTCCTCACTGACGTCCCCACGATTAAGTGGCCCTTAAAGGAGTATAGGGTCGAGGAGGAAGTTGAAACCCCCCCAATTTCCTTGGAGGAAGCCTTTGAGAAAGTCTGGAGGAGCCCAAATATTATAGCTAAGAGGTGGGTATGGGAGCAGTATGACCACGAAGTCCAAGGAAGGACTGTGGTAAAGCCAGGATTTGATGCTGCAGTTCTGAAGATAAATAATGAATATGGCCTGGCTTTTGTTGCCGATGGTAATCCTGGGCACAGCTATCTAAACCCCTATCACGGAGCTATGGGAGCGGTTGCCGAGGTCGTGAGGAATCTCGTTAGCGTTGGTGCCAGGCCTCTGGCATTAATTGACAACTTGAACTTCGCCTCTCCTGAGAGGCCTGAAGTTTACTGGGCCTTTGCTGAGACCGTGAGAGGCTTAGCTGATGCAGCTAAAGCATTCAACCTAGCCTATATAAGCGGGAACGTCAGCTTCTACAATGAGGTCGTTGATAGGCCAATAAAGCCAACTCCCGTCGTTGCAGGCCTAGGAAAGGTTAAGCTCGAAGTAATACCTAAGGGCCCCAGGGAAGAAGATCTTATTGCTCTTGTAGGAGAAACCAAGAAGGAGCTTGGAGGTTCTGAGCTGTACAGGATCCTGGGGATTAACAAGGGGATAGCCCCGAGAGTTGACCTTGAGAACGAAAGGAGAAACGCTTATGGAGTTCTTGAACTCGTTGAGAGGTCATTAGTGTCATTTGTTCACGATGTGTCAAAGGGTGGAATTGCTGTAGCCTTGGCGGAAATTAGCGCGTGGTTCAACGTTGGAGTTACTGCTAAGTTTGAGACCCCACTAAGCCCCGTGGACTTTGCCTTTAGCGAGAGCCACGGAAGGTATATCATCACGTTCCCGGAGGAGAACCTAGAAAAGGTCAGGAAGGTACTCCCAGTTAATGTACTCGGAAAAATTTCTGGTGAGGAGTTTATATTAGAGGTAAATAACAAAAAAGTTGTAAGGGATGTCCAGTGGCTTCAGGATATCTATTGGAACGAGCTGTACAGGATCATGGATTGAGGAATTTGAAGGGACTTATGTATTCTCCATACCTTTCTCTTGCCTCTAATAGCCTCTTCCTTTCTTTTTCAAGCTCCTCAAAGAGCTCCTCTGGGATATTGTCCAGGGGCTCATATATCTTCCATATTCTGTCTATCTTTGCAAGCAACTCTGGAACTCTAATCTTGAACTGCTTCTCATAGTCTTCTCTAGTGTACTCTTTGTTCAGTACTTGCTTGAACAGGGCCTTAAGATCCTCGTATTTTGGAATGTACCCTATCGGGGTTTCAATAGCCTCTACGTCGCCGTGGACTCTAAGCTCCATCCACTTAAGCCACACTGCCTTATCAAGCTTTTCATTTAACCACTGGCCGTTTTCCCGGAGGAAGTAGTTGACCGCGAATATCTTGGGTGTCTTCTTCAACTTTCTTCCGAATTCAAGGTAGTTCCTAATGTAATCGCCTATGTGGACGCTCAGGAAGTCGAGAATTGACATCGGGTTGAAGGCCCTAACTCCTTCCTTGCCGAGGGTTGCCGCTGTAGTCTCGCTCTCAAGCGAAGCTCCCATTGTTATTACTCCATGTTGCCAGCTAAACGCTTCCCTAACGGGTGGCCATGTATCTGGGTCTCTGCCACCGAATATCATTCCGCCGACCTCAACTCCGCACGGGTTCTCTAGGGCTTCCCTGTCGAGGTTGGGGAACGCTTCAAGCCTAACGGTAAACCTTGCGTTTTTGTGGCTTGGAGGAATTTCTCTGCCCTCTGCATCCTTCTTCCCGCGCCACCATTTTCCACTGTGGTTCTCACCCTCATCGGGTATTGGAATGCCCATCCCGTTCCAGTAGGGCTTACCATCCTTAACCAAAACGTTAGAGAATATAATTTCGACTGGAGAGTGAAGAACCTTCCATATAATTGGATCATCTTTCTCGTTTACTCCCTCTATTATTCCGAAGACACCAATTTCAACGTTTACTGCCCTAGCCCTGCCGTCGAGGTTCTTTATGAAGACGAGGTCGTCACCCACTATGTTCTCCCAGGGTATCATCGCCGTTGAAGTTTTCCCACACATGCTTGGATAAGCTCCTGTGAAGTACGTTTTCCTCCCGTTCGGGCCGTTAACCCTCATAAGGAACATGTGCTCGCTTAGCCAACCCTCTCTAACGGCTCTCTGGATCGTGAGCCTAAACGCGAGCTTCTTTAACCCTATAGTGTTCCCACCGTATTGCGTATTTGCTGAATACACAGTCTCGTCCACTAAGTCAATGTATATCCTCCTCTTGTCAAGGTTTTTACTTGTCTTTCTCTCATCAAGCTCCCCAGCGGAGTGAACGAACCTTAAGAAGTTCCTAGTTGGCCCCATCCTCACAAATTCCTCGTAACCTTTCCTATACAGCAGGAATTCTGAGTGGGCTACATAGGCCGAGTCCGTCAGCTGAACTGCGGGAATCGTGAAGACCGAATTCTTTGGGCCGAGAACGAAGAAGCATATGAACAGTTCTTTTCCTTTCATGATTCCCTTCATTATCTCTCTTATTTCCCTAAGCCCTTCTTCCCTCTCTATTGTGTTGAGGAATGGGAGGGTAACTCCCTTTGGAACTAGGAGTTTTGTGTTTGTTTTGTCCCTTGCCTGATCGTAGTAGTTGTCATAGTGAACTGTATGCCTGGGCATTTCAAGCATCTTTTCCTCTCCGTAATAGAGGGCCTTCCAGCGGACGTACTCTTCATCCTCCGGCGAATCGGTACAAACAAAAATCTTGCTTGGCTGAAGCCATTCAATCCATTCTGCTAAGAATTCATGCAGGTAGGGATTGTTTATCTTCCTGATTTTCTCAAACTGCTCCTTCTCAAGAATATTTTCAAGCTTCTCAAGAGCGTTCTCCATTTTTCTCACCCTTGTTTAAACGTGTGCATTTTGACATTATTAAATTTTATTGACTTAAAACACATATTTCTGGGACTAATTTTGTCAGTTTATCAAACGATTAAGTGGAATAAAATTGATGGAACAGTTTTGACCCAAAAGGTTTAAATCTGTTTATTGGAACTACCACTGGGTGTGGAGATTTGGTAACGAAGGAAGAAGTTGAGAGGGCTATTGAGGAAATTACCGGGAAGAACGAGATAATTGAGAGCCTAGAAGTTGAGGATGGCACCGTTAAAATAACCTTCAAAGAGAAGATAGATGATGCAACGCTCTTGAAAGTTTACAACAGGATAAAGGAGCTTGAGGGCGTTAAGCAGGTTGAAATTGGGTTTGTGAGGGAGCAGAAAGGCGGAGAGAACGTTAAGCTGACGGAGGAAATGATTCTGGAGAAGCTTAAGGAGGTCATAGATCCCGAGATAGGACTTGATGTTGTTAACTTGGGTTTAATATACGAGTTGAAGATAAACCCCGACAATACTGTGTATATCAAGATGACTATGACCACCCCAGGATGTCCTCTTACACTATGGATCTTGAGAGCAGTTGAGGAGAAGGTTCTGGAGATTCCTGGGGTAAAGGATGTTGAAGTTGAGCTGACATTTGATCCACCATGGACGCCAGACAGGATGAGTGATGAAGCTAAGAGAAGGCTTGGGATGATTTAGGCCAAACATTTTTCAACTATTTTTTACAATATTTATAACAGGTGGTTCTGTGAGCTCTGCGTTGGAGCTCTTCATGAGGAGGGCAGGTATCAAGGACGAAGTAAGGGAAATACTGAAAGAACTCGCCAAGTACTCCCTAAAAGACATTCTTAGCTATGCCCTTAAGGGAGAAATAGATTCTACGGAGCTCTATCGCTTTCTCTCCGAGAAGCTCCCTGAAGGTTATCCCACGGAGAGATTTCGGGAATTCATGAAGATGGAGGAGGATCATGACAGGAAAGTCATGGAGATATTTGAGGCCTTGTTCCCTGGGGAAGAGCCTTCTGAAATTCGCTTTAAGACTTGGTCTCAAGTATTCAGGGAGGGGGACTATCGGTTGGAAACCGTGCGAGATTACCTTGATGTTCTGTCTATAGGAATGGACGCGGAGCAGCTGTCAGAGGGTGTTTACCTAATGCTACATGATCTCCTTGAAAACCCAAAGCATAAGAAGACTTTCCTTAAGCTTGCTGAAGATGAGAAGTATCATTACGAGTTTCTAAAGCGAGAATATGAGTTCTACTCAAAGATAGAGGCCGAGAAAGCTCTAAGGGAATTAATCAAAGAACTCAAAGGCTCGGCCAGATAATGTTATATTTGCAACATTATTTACTTTTTTGTAACGTTAATTACAAAAATTATAAAAAAGTTGTTCTTTCTGGAATACCTAGGTGATATAATGAAGGCGGTATTAGCTTACTCTGGTGGTCTCGATACCTCAGTTATCCTCAAGCTCATGCAGGAGAAGCTGGGAGTTGAAGTGATAACAGTAACCGTAGATGTCGGCCAGAAAGATGAGTTCGAGAAGATCGAGGAGAAGGCTTACAAGTTTGGGGCAGTTAAGCACTACTACATCGATGCAAAAGAGGAGTTCGCGAACGAATACGTGTCAAAGGCAATAAAGGCCAACGCTCTGTACGAGAAGGCTTATCCCTTGGCTACGGCATTAGCTAGGCCTCTCATAGTTGAAAAGCTAGTTGAGGTTGCAAAGAAGGAAGGTGCCAATATCATAGCTCACGGATGCACTGGCAAAGGCAACGATCAGGTTAGGTTCAACCTCGGAATTAAGGCGTTGATGCCAGAAGCTGAGATACTCCAGCCAGTTGCGGAGTGGAACCTCACAAGGGACTGGGAGATGGAGTATGCCAAGAAGCACGGAATTCCAGTGAGCGACAAAATATACAGCATAGACGAGAACATATGGGGCAGGAGCATTGAGGGCGGAGTCCTGGAGGATCCTTTTGCTGAACCTCCAGAAGAAGTGTGGGAGTGGACGGTTTCTCCAGCCAAAGCACCGGATGAACCTGAATACCTAACAATAGAGTTTGAGAATGGTGTTCCTGTAGCACTCAATGGAGAGAAGATGCCCCTTCTAGAGCTTGTACTTAAGGTCAACGAAATAGCGGGAAAGCATGGTGTTGGGAGGATAGATCACATAGAGGACAGGACCGTGGGTATAAAGAGCAGGGAGGTTTATGAGGCCCCCGCAGCTGTAACTCTGATAAAGGCTCACTATGACCTCGAGAAGCTCACGATGACCAAATGGTTGCTCGAATTTAAGGAGTTCGTTGACTCTAAATGGTCCTGGCTCGTCTATAACGGTCTCTGGTACGAGCCACTGAGGCACGCCCTCGAGGGCTTCATAGACGAAGCAGAGAAGGTTGTGAACGGTGAGGTAAAGGTTAAGCTATGGAAGGGCAATGCAGTGGTCGTTGGAAGGCACTCCGATAACGCCCTCTACGACATCAAGGTTGCAACATATGAGAAGTTCAGCACGTTCGACCAGAAGCTAGCCAAGGGCTTCATCGAGCTCTTTGGGATGCAGAGCGTTCTTGCGTACAATGTCATGCACGGAGCAAAGACCGTAACGAGTATTAGCGAGCTTAAAGAGACGATAAAGGAAATTGAGAAGCTCGCGAGTTAATTCTTCCTTATTTTTTGGTGATTTAGATGTACAGGAAGGCCCTTCTTGGTGATACGACCTCCTTTGTACTTGACTACATCTCCTCAATGGAAGAGGATAGGGAGATAGTGGTTGAGGTTATAGAGTGCCTCGAAGCTCACGTTGAATCTATTTCGCATTTAATTCCCCAGGAAGCCAAGAAGAAAATTCTAAAGGCGTTGAAAGAACTCAAAGAAAACCCAGGAGTATTATTTAACATTGAAGCCGAAGACGTTCACGAGGCTATAGAGATATACCTCAGGGACAAGATTGGAGAGGCTGAGGGGTATTTAGCCCTAGGAAAGAGTAGGAACGATCACGTTGCCTGTGCTTTGAGGTTGAAGGTCAAAAAACTGCTGAAGGAGCAGATAAAGGAGCTTCAAGAACTCAAGAGGGTCTTAGTGGAAAAAGCTAAGGAGAATCTTAACACAATAATGCCCTCGTTCACGCATCTCCAGCCTGCCCAGCCCTCAACGTTCGCCCACTACCTAAGTCACATAATAGAGCTTGTTAACCTATACATTGATTTCTTGGAGTTCGCCTTAGGAAGGCTCGATGAATCTCCGCTAGGCGCGGGGGCGGTAGGGGGAACATCCGTGCCCCTTAACAGGGAGAATACATTGTTCTCGAGGATAGCCGAGAACTCCATCTACGCCACGAGTAGCAGGGACTTCTTATTGTTAGCATGCTCTATAGATGTCTCTCTATCTATAGCCCTCTCCAGGATAGCCGAAGATCTTGTCGTATTCTCTACCCCCAACTTCAACTACGTTGAGCTACCCAAAGAGCACTTAGCAACGAGCAGCATGATGCCCCAGAAGAAGAACCCCGTTACCATGGAAGTTGCGAGGGCATGGGCTGGAGAAGCACTGGGCCACTTCGTTGCGATGGCCACGATCCTGAAAGGGTTGCCGACCGGGTACAACTTGGACATGCAGGAAGCAAACAAGCACGCATTTGCAATACTGAAGGGAACGCTCACAACTATTAAGGTATTCAGGGATGCGTTTAAAGGAATGAAGATAAATCCTGGGGCAATGCTCAGGGATGCCAAGCTCTTCCCGATCCTTGCAACCGATATAGCAGAAAAAATTTCCCTAAAGACCGGAAGGCCTTACAGGGAGGTATATATGGAGGTTGCCTCCCTTATAAGGGATTCAAAGAGCGTTGAAGAGCTCTATTCGAAAATTTCCGAGCTCTATGGTATAGAGGTATCGCTGGAGGAGGGCATTAAGAAGCCCGTTGAGGGCTCTCCAAATCCCAAGCTAGTCAAGGAATTCTTGGAAAGGGTGGGACCATGACGAGGATAGGGATAACTTTCACAATACTCAGGAAAGAAGAGCTAATGCTGAAAAAGGAGGCCGAGAAAAAGGGAGAGGTTGTCATGATAAATGATAGGGAGCTCATATTCCCCGAGAACTTCGATGTTGACGTGGTGATTATAAGGGACGTCAGCCACTTCAAGGCCCTCTATATCTCAAAGCTGTTTGAGGAACTTGGGATTCCAACCGTAAACCCGCACTGGCTGATCTATGAGGCGGGAGATAAGTTGCTTGCCACGCTAAGACTGCAGAAGAAGGTTCCGGTTCCAAGGTGGGCAGTGGCTTTCGATAAGAACAGCGCAATCAAAGCCGCAGAAAAGCTGGGCTATCCAGTTGTTGCAAAACCCGTTTTTGGCAGTTGGGGGAGGCTAATCGCCAAGGTTGACAACGAGGTTTCGGCCGAGGGCATATTTGAGCACAGGGAGTGGATGGGAAATCCGCTCTACAAGGTGTACTATCTTCAAGAATTCATTGAAAAGCCCGGAAGGGACATAAGGGCTATCGTGATTGGAGGAGAGTTTGTGACGGCGATCTACCGCTATTCGAACCACTGGATAACTAACGCCGCTAGAGGAGCCAAAGCTGAGCCCTGCGAGGAGGAAGAAGTTAAGGAGCTGGCTGTGAAAGCGTGGGAGGCGTTCGGTGAAGGTGCCTTGGCTATAGACATATTTGAAGGGCCAAATGGGCTTTTAGTTAACGAGGTTAATCCGACCATGGAGTTCAAATCGGCCTATGAAGCTACAAAGATTAACATCGCGGGGAAGCTCGTTGATTACGCAATTTCAATTGCGAAGTCTTAATATGCCTCAGCTAGGTTTGGCCTGTAGCTCCACCTGTGCTCCTCAACCTCTATCCTTATATCCAAGGGCTCGAGCTTCTTGACTTCAAATCCCCTCTTTTTGCCCCACTTCTCTATCTGCCTGAGGACTATCCTGACCCCGAGCCTCGCTAGTGGGAAGAACGGAAGTAGGAAAGGGTTGCCCCTCATGACCTTGGGCAGGCCCTTCAGGATCTCCCTTGCCATGTGCTTCCATGCGTAGTAGAGGTGAAGGAACTGGCCATAGGTTATCATCTCATCTATTTTGTAGAATTCTTCTCCCTTCAGAACCCCCATAGGAACGAAGGCTAGGGGTGTAATCGTGAAGTGTGCTCTATTCCCAAGTTTTTCCTCCAGCTCTTTCTCCATCGTAATTATCAGCCGAGCGGTCATTATCTCGGCATCATCATTGTCCCCAGGAAGCCCTAGAATGGTGGTGTAGGCCGGGAACCAATAGTTCTTGTTGAAAACGTACGTTCCGTTGAGCAGAACCCAAGGCCACTCCTCAGGTGAGAAGGGCTTCATTTTGTTGTTCATGAGCCTTCCAATAACCTCCGGGTCTGCAGTTTCCATTCCGACCTGTATGCCGATCCAGTGGCTGTCGTTGGCTTCAACTATTCTCGATATCTCCTCTATCATTCCTGGGACAGCTAAGGCTCCAGCTACAGTTCCGTGCGTTGGATTGACATGCCTAGTGTACTTCCTTGCCATCTCAAATAGTTCAATAACTGCCTCGGCATTTGGGTAGAAGTTCTTCCTGTCCTCGACCTTGTACAGGAAGATGTCCTCACTGTGTAGCCAAGCATGGTCTATTCCCGCGTTTATGTTAAGCCTTATTTCTTCCTCTATTCTTTCCAATGGGATGAAGCGAGCAACCCTGAGGTTGGGCTCGCAGAACCTGCATCCCCTCCCACAGCCTCTCATTACCTCGACTAATCCCTTATAGGAGGGATTAACTATCGTTGGTATCTCCTCAACCCTAGGCCATCCCTTGACGAATATCGTTTCATCGGCGGAACCGTTGATTACCTCATTAAAGATGTCACAAATGACATGCTCAGCTTCTCCAATAACCACGTGATCTATCTTGAGCTTTTCTCTTTCCTCCCTCCTCATCTCGAGCTGCCACGCTCCTGGTCCTCCGACTACCAGCTTGAAGTTGAGCTTCTTCCCCTCCCTAACGGAGTTTATCCTGTTAACCAGCTCCTTGAACTTCACGGAGGTGTAGCTCCTCCACTGGCCTCCGTTCGTGAACATCATCGTTACTGGGCCCAGGCCAAGGGGATCCATCTCGTAGAGTGCCACTATCTCAGTGCTTTCATCGATGAACTGCTCTATCTTCCTGGGGTGAGCCACTACAACTTCATATCTTGAGAAGCACTTCAGCAAAGCGGCCTCAATTTTCCTGAGCCCGTAGGGAGCTTGAGTTAGAACTCCATTGTCATCTGGCAACTGGCTGTCCAGTAACCTGAACACCCACTTTGGTAGCTTATCGTAGGGTGCACAGCCAAGGAAGTCCAAGAGTGGGACGTCGTGGTAGGTGCTCGTCAAAGTCTCATCTGTGCTGAGGACTATCCTCACCATTCGACCACCCCACCTATGAAAAAGAAGTTTCACACTTAAGAAAATTACGCAGTCAAGATAGTAATAATGGCAAAATTTCGTTGAGTTCAGTGAAATAATTCAGGAAAAGGCTTAAACGATTAAAAATTATTGCGTGGTGATGAGGAAAAAGGAACTTGCAATTATGCTATCAAAGCTGAAGGGCTTCAGAAACCCTAAGCCCTGGCTAGAGCAGTACAGAACCCCAGGGAATGCGGCATCAGAACTCCTATGGCTCGCATATTCTCTGGGGGACATTGAAGGTAAGGTTGTTGCCGACTTAGGGGCAGGAACTGGAGTTTTGACTGTTGGCGCTTTATTGCTTGGAGCTAAGAAGGTTTATGCGGTTGAAGTTGATCCTGAGGCGGTTGAGGTGCTTAAGGAGAACGTCAAAGATTTTGATAACGTTGAGGTGATTATAGGGGACGTTAGTGAGTTCAGCGAGAAAGTCCACACAGTGGTTATGAATCCTCCCTTTGGAAGCCAGCGGAAGCATGCTGATAGGCCCTTCTTATTGAAGGCATTTGAAGTTTCTGATGTGGTGTACTCAATCCATCTGGCAAAACCCGAGGTTAGGAAGTTTATAGAGAGGTTTTCCCAGGAAAATAATTTTGTAGTTACTCATAGGCTGACTACTGAGATCGAGATCCCCGCACAGTTCTTCTTCCACAGGAAAAGACTTGAAAGGATCAAGGTTGATATTTACAGGTTCATACGAGCTTCGCGGGGACGTAGTTCTTAGCTGCTTTGTACTGCTTCTCATCGGCCGTAACTAACTTCGCATCCAAGGACTCGGCTAGGGCTATGTAAAAGGCATCGTATACTGCTATTCCTTCGTCAAGCGCTATCTCCAACCCTCTTTCGAAGAAATCTTCTGTTCTGTAAGTTGTTATTGAGCTTTTCATCATCCTAAGCACGGTTATTTTCATCCTTCCCTGCTCTCTTGTAAGTTCTCTCCATCGCACGGCCTTCCATATGGCGTTCATTCCTTCTACGTATGCGTAGTCCAAAGTAGCTACTTCTGATCCAATTGGCACTTTCTCCCATCCTGGCTCTTGAAGCACTACCATAACCAGGGCGGATGCATCAATGACTATCACGATCCTCCCTCACTGCTCTTGCTGAGAAACCCTTACTCACACTTCCACTTTTTTTAGCTAGCTCTAAGGCTTTCTCGAGGGTTCTCTTTCTTTCCTCGTACTCTATCCTTTCTTTTATGAACCTCCTGATCTCCTCGCTCCAGTTTATGTCGAACTCCTTCATCTTCTCTTTTAGCTCATCCGGAATCCTTATGCTTAGTACCGCCATCCTCTCACCAATTTAATACTCGCATTATGAGTATATAAACACTACTTCTTCTTGACGTTAAGCCACGCCGTAAGACCCGTCTGCTTAGTCTTCTGCCACCTGAGATCCTCCTTTCTGTACCCAAAGGCCTCCAATATCCTAAGAACTGCGGGCAAAACCTGATTTTCTATGTAATACTCAGCGTCATACTTATGCTTCCTGGGGTCAAACTCTTCAGCAAGAATCGCCCTCTTGCTTATTGGCCCGTCTCCCCTCAGTACTATGTACCCTATGACCATGCCGGGCCTCACCTTTACGCCCCTAGCAGCTAACCTTTTCGCCACGGCAACGTGCGGCCCTATAGCCTTGTATTCATGGAGGGGCCTGGTGATCTGCTCGTAAATAACGAGTTTTTCTGGAGGTATCTCGTACTTGCTCAGCTTTTCAGTTACCTCCTTAACTATCTTTACGGCCTCCTCAACATTACCGTGCTTTAGGATCGCCTCAAGGACTTTTGCTTGGGTTTCTTTGGCTATTTCGCTCCAGTCCCTCCTGACTATTTCAAGTCCCCTGGTGATTATCTTCCCTTCCTCATCTATCAACGCGTACTTCTTCTTCGTGACAAAGAACCCTCTGACGTAGAAGCCCTCGTACTCAAGCTCCAATAATCCGGGAAGCTTGGCGTTTATGTACTCTACGAACTCCAGGGCTTTCCTCTTTATTTCCTCAGGTTTTGCCCCAGGAATAGTGGCGTAGAGTCCATCTGTATCTATGTACAGGACTTTGAACCCGAACTTTTCTTCCAGCTCCTTCCTTACGAACTCTATATACTCCCTTCCCCAGGCCGTAACACTCTCTGCGCACTCCTTACAGTACCAACGAGCTTTTGCATAGCCATAGTAGCCATAATAGCTGTTTGCCAGGATTTTGATTGCCCGTTGCCTGTAATCAAGCATCTTCTTCTCGATTGGGTCCTTAGAAGCTTTCATCTTCCTTTTTATTTCTTGCCTCTCATCCAACAACCTCTTGAGCAGGCTGGGGATGAACCCCGGGAAGTCCTTGCAGAACTTGTGCTTGACCTCTGGGGCGACATCATATTCCCTGCACCCTTCTCTGTTCAGCGTGTCCGGTGAGACGTTATGGGTTATTATTATCGAGGGATACAGGCTCCTGAAGTCCAGGGATACTAATCCTTCCCAAAGTCCCTTTTCGGGCTCCTTAACATACCCTCCGGCGTAGCTTTCCCTTAGCCTTCTCTCGTACTCCCTCTCATCCGGCTTATTTGGGGCCAATTCATTCCTCTCGTAGGCCTTCCTGAGGAGGTACCACTCCACCAAGTTGCCTGTTGAAGACCTAGAAACGTCCCACAGGGGCTGGCCAACTAACCTCGAAAGCTGGGCCTCCATTGGGAAGAACTCCTTGCCGAGCTCGTACGTTACCTTCGCATCCTCCATCGAGTACCTTGCAACCCTCTCCAGTCCCTTCCCAGTCTCCCAGGCCTCAGCTATCTCGTGGGCATAAACCTTTTCCTTTGGCTTTCCGAAGATTGCCTCGTAAACTGCCTCGAGGGTGTACGTTGGTAGGTTTATCGTTCTCCTGATCACGTGGTAGAGGTCGAAGTGTATCCTCCCCTTTATCTCCACCGCTGTCATATCCCCAAGCCTCTGCATCTTTGGCTCACTGCCGTCCCTTCCCAGGGGTAGCTTTATCCCGAGCCTTTCGGCCCTCTTAACTAGGTAAGGAAGGTCGAAGGAATCGCCGTTGTAGGTAATTATAACATCGGGATCCTTCTCCCTTATCACCTTAAGGAACCGCTTTATCATCTCCCTCTCGCTGGAAACTACCTCGACGTACGGGAGGTCAACCTTCTTCCACGTTATGACCTTGGTTCCTTCCTCGTCTGCATAGCTTATCATTATTATCGGGCCCTTTGCGAACTCCTCTCCCTCGTGATATAGGGTTTCGATATCAAATGCTAGCAATTTAAGCTCTTCATCTCCTTCCATTGGGATTAGTCCCTTGTCTATTAAGTATCTCTTCGCGAAAGGAATGTCGTATTCGAAGATGTCAACAACTGCGGGATGCTCCCTTATCTTATCTCTTATCGCGGGAACATCCTGGGGATGTTCAAAGTACAGCTTCCAAACCTCAATCGGCCTCCCCAGGAACTTCTTCTTAACCTTCTCAACATCGACGATCCTAACTATCTTCCCGTGTCTCTCGGCTGTTATCTTCTTAACTTCATCAATCTGCGAGTCATCTTTGAGAAGGGCGTAGATGTAGGGCCTAAAGTTTCTGTCGTACTCAACCTTAAACTCGCCGTTCTCTTTCTTGAAAATCCTTATAATCGGTTTTCCATCTTCGGTGATGTAGTCAGCGTCAAGTATCATGCTTAATCCCTCAATAACTTACGCTAAATTCACGTATTTAAGCCTTTAAGAACGCTTAAAAATTGAGCAGGTGATGTTATGGGGGAGGTGTGAGATGATAGAGATAACTTTTCTCGGTGGCGGTGGTGGGAGGTTCGTCACGATAACTCAGGCAAGGGCTACCGGGGGCTTTTTCATAAAGGCGAGCAAGAATATCTATGTTGATCCTGGGCCTGGAGCGTTAGTTAGGATGTGGAGGTACAAGATAGACCCCAGGAAGATCGACGTTCTCTTCATTTCTCACAGACACACCGACCACTGCAACGATGCGGAGGTTTTGGTTGAGGGAATGACGTATGGGGTTACCAAGAAGAGGGGGATACTCATTGGCTCAAAAAGCGTAGTCCATGGAGATGAAAACCACACCCCTGCACTGAGCAAGTATCACCTCGACGCCCTCGAGGAAGTGCACGCCCCTAACCCTGGGGACAGGTTCAAGATAGGACAGGAGGAAATGATAATAACTCCTTCCATCCACAGCGATCCAACGACGATAGGATTCCGGTTAAAGACCTCTTATGGGGACATCTCTTACATTCCGGACACTCAGTACTTCGATGAGCTCATCGAGTGGCACGAGGGGGCTAGGGTTTTGATAGCTTCAGTCACGAGGCCCAGGGATATGAGGATTCCCTACCACCTATGCACGGAGGATGTAGTGTACATGGTGAAGGCCATGAAAGAAAAGCCCGAGGTTTTGATAATGACCCACGCTGGAATGAAGATGCACTTTGCTGGTCCGTACAAGGAGGCCGAGTTCATCCAGAACGTCACGGGGATTAAAACGTACGTGGCCAAAGAGGGCTTCAGGGTAACTGTAGGGAAGGAAATAAGCGTGAAAACTTTAAGGCCTGCAAGGTTCGTTTAAGTTCTAAGAACGTCCATTATGAGTTCTTTTGCCATTTCCTCAGTCAAAGCACCTGCCCTCAGCTCCCTCAATATCCTCTGAATTGCAAATCTCTTCATTATCGGTGCCTTCTTTACGGCCTCTCTCCAGAGGGGACAGCCAAACTTGAGCTCGTACTCCTTCCAACCAAGGATCTCCAAAAGCTGAGCCTTGTTTAGTGCTAAAAAAGCCGGCAGATTAAGCACGATCATGCTATCTTTTTTATAGATGGAACCGCTACCAACGCTTAGCATATCCCCACTTGCAACAACTTTTATGCTCAGCTCTCTAGCTTTCCGTTCAACGGCGTTCATCACCATCGAGTGGCATCTGCCGCAGATTGGGGCTCTCTTCTCCATGAGCCTTTCCATTTCTTCCATGTACCTGGGAACCTCTACTAGGACTGCTCCCTGGGATCTCACCCTTTCAAGGGTCTTCTCTGCCATCTGGGGTAGCTTTGCCGTAATTGGAACTACATTCAATCCTGCCCAGCTGAGTATCTTAACGGTCGCCGAGCTGTCGCTACCCCCAGAATAAGCGACGGCTATCTTGAATTCTAAAGGTTCCCTAGAAAACTCCCTTCCATAAAGCCTAAACTCTACGAGGCTCTTCAGCCGGAGATAAGCTTCCTGGGGCAGCTCATCCTTTACCCTCTCAAGGGCCCTTAAGCTCGATTCAAGCCTGAACTTCTCGATAAATGTTTTCGCCCTTGGAAGCATGAGAGTTAAAAGAAAAGAAGGTTTAAAAACATTCAGAAGAAGACCTTTCTGAACTTCTTCCCGGCGTACACTGCGACTCCTTCAAGCTCCTCCTCGATTCTTATTAGCTGGTTGTACTTCGCGTTCCTGTCGCTCCTTGCAGGGGCTCCAGTCTTGATCTGTCCTGCGTTTAAGGCAACTGCGAGATCTGCTATCGTTGAATCCTCAGTCTCTCCCGACCTGTGGGAGACTATAACTCCGTAGCCTGCTCTAAATGCAGTGTAAGCTGCGTCAATGGCTTCACTTAGGGTTCCTATCTGGTTGACTTTCAACAGCAGTGCATTAGCTGCACCCATCTGGATTCCCTTGACAAGCCTCTTTGGATTTGTAACGAAGAGGTCGTCACCTACTATCTGCACCTTCTTTCCGAGCTCCTTGGTGATCATAACGAAGCCTTCCCAGTCCTCCTCGTGGAATGGGTCTTCAATTGAGACTATCGGATAAGCTGAAGTTAGCTCTTTGTAAAGTTCAAGGAGCTCCTCCCTCGTGTACTCCTTCCCCCCAACGACGTACTTGCCGATCTCAGCGTTGAAGAACTCGCTTGATGCTGCATCTAAGGCTAGGGCTATTTCATCCCCAGGCTTGTACCCTGCCTCCTCAATGGCCTTTATGAGTACATCCAAAGGCTCGGTCACTTCCTTCATTGGTGGGGCAAACCCTCCCTCGTCACCAACGTTAACCGCGTTCTTGCCGTACTTCTCCATGATCACCTTCTTGAGGACGTGGTAGGTCTCGGACACCCACCTTATTGCCTCCCTGAATGAATCGGCACCAACCGGCATTATCATGAACTCCTGGAAGTCGAGCTCGTTTCCAGCGTGAACTCCACCATTTATGACGTTGCTGAGTGGGACGGGCAGAACGTAGGCGTTTGCACCGCCTATGTACCTGTACAGCGGAAGGTCTAGGGAGTCGGCAGCTGCCTTTGCCACTGCCAAAGAAACAGCGAGAATTGCGTTCGCTCCGAGGTTGCTCTTGTTCTCGGTTCCATCGAGCTCCAGGAGAAGAGTGTCAATCTCCCTCTGCCACCTAACGTCCATTCCAACGAGCTCGGGGGCGATGATCTTGTTCACGTTCTCTACGGCCCTTCTGACCCCCTTTCCATGGTACCTCTTTCCACCGTCTCTTAGCTCGACAGCCTCGTGGGTTCCAGTTGATGCTCCACTTGGCACCGCGGCCCTTCCCATACCGACGTTAGTGTAAACGTCAACTTCAACGGTTGGGTTTCCCCTGCTGTCAAGGATTTCCCTTGCTACAACCGCGGTAATCTCGTAAGGATTCTCCATGGCAATCACCAGAGGTGATATTCCGTTGAGCCTTAAAAATCATGTCTTTGGTTTGAGGCCAAGCTTCATCAGTTCGACAACTACTTTAATTGGCAGACCGACAACATTGTAGTAGTCCCCTTTGATCCACTTAACGAATACCGAGGCATAGCCCTGAATTCCATAGGCCCCAGCCTTGTCCCTCCATTCGCCCGTTTTGAGGTACCAGTCAATTAGCTCTTCATCTAGTTCCCTGAACTTCACTTCAGTAACTTCGTATCCCTCTGTTATTTTCCCCCTGTGGATTATGCAGTAGCCAGTTATGACTCTGTGCACTCTCCCGCTAAGCATTCTGAGCATTTCTCGTGCCTCACTCTCGTCCCTGGGCTTTCCCATGATGCTGTTTTCAAAAACAACTATTGTATCTGCGGCAACTATCGTCTCATTGGGGTAGCTTGAAGCTATAGACAGGGCCTTCTTTCTGGCTATCTCCATGGCTTTTTCTTCTGGCCTCTCCGCGTTGCTCTCTTCATTTGCATTACTAGGAATGACCTTTATCTCAAAGAACCTTCCCAGGATTTCTCTCCTCCTTGGGCTTGCAGAGGCTAAGATTATCATCACTAGAAAATTGGTAAAGGTTTTTAAACTCCCACCTTCCACCCATGATTGCATGATCACTGGGCATGGCTCGGGGGTGTCCGAGAAAGGAGCCCACCGGGCCCCGTGAGGAGGTGGAGGATATGAAGTATCCAAAGCAGATAAGGACTTACTGTCCGTTTTGTAAGAGGCACACCATTCACAAGGTCGAGAAGGTAAAGAAGAGGCCAAGGAGCGAGCTTAGTGCCGGTCAGAGGAGATTCAGGAGAATCCTTAAAGGTTACGGAGGATTCCCAAGGCCAAAGCCAGAGGGAAGAGAAAAGCCAGTGAAGAAGCTTGACTTAAGATTCAGGTGTACCGTATGTGGTAAGGCCCACACGAGAGGTAAGGGGTTCAGAGTGAAGAGGTTCGAGCTCGTGGAGGTGTGATGCCATGGCGTTGCCCAAGAACATAATTCCAATGCCAAGGTCAAGATTCCTTAGAGTTAAGTGCATTGACTGTGGTAACGAGCAGATAGTCTTCAGCCACCCTGCAACTAGGGTCAGGTGCTTGGTTTGTGGGGCAACCCTTGTTGAGCCAACGGGCGGAAAGGGAATAGTAAAGGCTAAGATCCTTGAAGTTCTAGAGTGATCTCGGCGTAGCTCCTTGGATCTTCCCACACTTTTACCTTAATTTTCCTGACGTTTTTACCTGCTTTCTCCAAAATCCTCTCAGCAAACCACTCCGCCAGATACTCCGCAGTGACGTTTGGCTTGTCAATAATAACGACTTCGTTTTTTGGCAACTCAAGCCTTTTGCCGTTCTTTTCAACTGTAACGTTCTCTTCGCTCTCCTTGATCCACTTTTCGCTGACTATCAGCCTGTGATCCAGCAACTTGGCTAACTCTGAGAGGTGGTTGAAGTCAAATATCATGCCGTTTTCGTTGAGCTCACCCTCGATCTCTACCTCGACCCTGTATGTGTGCCCATGAATACGAAGGCATTTACTTTCGTAAGGCAGTTCAAGGAAATGGCTACTGTCGAAGTCCTTAGTCCAGTAAATTTTCCTAATTACCTTCATTTCCATCGAACTATAATTAGTATAAAGTTTAAAAGAGGGTTTCCCTACTCATCACCGGGTGTGAGAGATGATCCTCCAAGTTGCTCTCGATTTAACCGACATAGAGCAGGCCATTTCTATCGCAGAAAAAGCTGCTCGTGGCGGTGCTCACTGGCTCGAGGTTGGAACTCCCCTCATAAAGAAGGAGGGAATGAGGGCCGTTGAGCTCTTGAAGAGAAGGTTTCCAGACAGGAAGATTGTTGCAGACTTAAAGACAATGGATACTGGAGCCCTAGAAGTTGAGATGGCTGCGAGGCATGGGGCTGATGTCGTTTCAATACTTGGAGTTGCCGATGATAAAACGATAAAGGACGCCCTTGCGGTCGCGAGGAAGTATGGAATAAAGGTCATGGTTGATCTTATAGGGGTAAAGGACAAGGTCAAGAGGGCTAAGGAACTTGAAAAGATGGGAGTCCACTACATCCTAGTTCACACCGGAATAGATGAGCAGGCCCAGGGTAAATCACCGCTTGAGGACCTGGAGAAAGTAGTAAAGGCCGTTAAAGTCCCAGTTGCTGTTGCGGGTGGGTTAAATTTAGAAACAATACCAAAGGTCATAGAGCTTGGAGCGACGATAATTATCGTGGGAAGTGCGATAACCAAGGCCAAGGATCCCGAGGAAGTCACACGAAAGATAATTGACCTCTTCTGGGACGAGTACATGAAGACGATAAGGAAGGCCATGAAGGACATAACCGAGCACATTGAGGAAGTTGCAGATAAGCTGAAGCTCGAAGAGGTAAGAGGATTAGTAGATGCTATGATAGGAGCAAACAAGATATTCATCTACGGAGCTGGAAGAAGTGGTCTCGTGGGTAAGGCATTTGCCATGAGGCTAATGCACCTCGACTTCAACGTTTACGTCGTTGGTGAAACCATTACTCCAGCCTTTGAGCCGGGAGACCTCTTGATAGCAATCAGCGGTTCAGGTGAGACCAAGACCATAGTGGACGCTGCTGAGATAGCAAAGCAACAGGGAGGCAAGGTAGTTGCAATAACCTCATACAAAGATTCAACGCTGGGTAAGCTTGCTGATGTCGTTGTTGAAATTCCAGGAAGGACTAAGACTGACCTGCCTACTGACTATATAGCGAGGCAGATGCTTACCCAGTACAAGTGGACCGCGCCGATGGGAACTCTCTTTGAGGATTCAACAATGGTGTTCCTTGATGGGATTATTGCCCTCTTAATGGCCACGTTCCAGAAGACTGAGAAGGACATGAGGAAGAAACACGCAACCCTTGAGTGATTCTTTTCCTTTTATCTTGGAGGAGGGAGGATGAGACCCGTATTCATTGGGATCGGGAACAATGGAATGAAGGTAGTCTGGGGCATAAAGTACGGAAATGCAAGGAAATTATTCCTAGATCCTACTTCATACTTATTTCATAAGCAGATATTCCTGAAAAAGCTTGAGGAGATAATGTGGAGAATAGAAAAAGGAACCCACGTATGGATTATATTTGATAACAAGCCCGTGAACATGGAGATATTAGCTTATATTCTTGATAATTCTCCTTCTGATTTGTTCAAGCTTGCTTACGTTTTGTCCCCTGGGAAAGAGCTAGTTTTTGAGAATAAACCGTGGTGGGCAGGAAATTTCGAGACCGTGTTCTACGACTCTTTCTGGGAATTTCTGAGGGGAAGGGAAGAAAAGCCAATTTGGCAGGCTTACCTTGAAGCATCTGCCTCGATAGGTCAGATGTTCACCAAGCTGTACGAGTACCTTAACAATCAAATGCTAGTTAATGTTGACCTAGCAGACTTTATGCAGATAGTTAAGGGGTGCAACATTGGGATACTGAGATTGCTAACTTCTGTGGACTTTGATTGGCACTGGGGCATTTGGGAGAGAGGGTTAATTAACATCCTCGCAAGCGAAGAGACATCCCTCGAGGACGTAACAAGGGTTCTTCAGAGGTTCCAGGATATACTCAGAGAGAAGGATATAATATGGGGAGTTAAAATGGATAGAGCCATAAAGGGAATGGAAGTACTGGCTCTCTTGGTGAGAAAATGGTGAAGGCAGTGTTCTTTGACATCGATGGAACCCTGCTAACGGAGTGGCCTCTCGTGATGACGATCCTCCCCAAGATATACTGGGAGATTAGCAGGAAACTTGGAATTCCCGTTTACAAGGCAAGGGAGATATTTCTAAGGGAGATAGAGGTTAGGAAGGGAACTTACGAGTGGCATGATTGGAACTTCTTTTTCCGGAAATTTGGCCTCCCTTATAAGTTTGAGGAGTTCATTGAGGAATATCCCTACAAGGTGGAGTTGTATCCTGGGGTTAGAGAGTTGCTTGAGATCCTAGCGGAAAAGTATAAGCTCGGAGTTATAACCAGCGGGCCGAAGTATCAGAGGAAAAAGCTGGAGGTCACCGGGATAATTGAGTATTTTGATGTTGTCGTTACGAGGGACGATGCAAATGCCATAAAGCCAGACCCCAGGATATTCATAATGGCCCTCGAAAAGGCTGGAGTGAGGCCAGAAGATGCAGTTATGGTTGGTGACAACTTGGAGCAGGACATTCTAGGTGCTAGAGCCGTGGGCATGAAAGGAGTGTGGGTAAATAAAAAGGGTGAGAATGGTTTTAATGTTCCTCACGTTGAAATAAGATCGATAAGCGAGCTGAAGAAAGCTCTGGAGGTGCTTGAAAATGAAGAAGATATTTGAAAGGGAAGGGGTATTCGTCGGATATAAGGAAAGAAGGGTAGAGACGGCTAGGAACGACGTCCTAGTGCACAGGGAGGAAAACCCCACGAGGCTGTGGTGGGAGTTAAAGGAGGCGATTAAGGGGAAGAGAGTTAAAATAATCGTTTACGAGGTTGAGAAAAGTGATTGATCATCTAATAGCCACGGACATAGGAGGCAGGGGAGTTCAAGAGTTATACCTCAAATACAAAGCTATTAAGCCGAACTATATAGACAATGCAACGGACATTCTGCTCTCCTCGAAAGACGTCCTGATAGTTGCTGACTTTCCAATCCCCCCTTTAATGATCCCTGAGACCGATGGCCCCCCTGGGGCACTTGCCTTAGCTTTAGCATTAGATGAAGTAGGTAAGAAGGCAACGATACTCACGGAGGATATAATTGCAGATGCACTGAAAGAGTTCTACTCAAATATAATAACGGAAATTCCAAAAAAAGAATTTTCTTGCTTAGTCAGTGTTGAAACCCCAGGAAGGGCAAGTGACGGCAAGTACTACTCGTTCTCTGGTATGGAGATCAGGGTTAGCCCCTATGATGAACTCTTCATTAAAGCTACAGTTCCTACGATAGGGATCGGAGATGGGGGCAACGAGATCGGCATGGGTAACTTGAACCTTAAAGGAAAGTACTACTCAATAGTCAAAACCACTGAACTAATAGTTGCCGGCGTCTCTAACTGGGGGGCCTATGGCTTGGTGGCCAATATGTCAATAAGGGAAGGTGTCAACTTACTCAGGGACTACAATGAAATCGAGGTCGTTAGGGCCCTCGTTAGTGCGGGGGTCATCGATGGGATAAGCAAGAAGAGGGAAGTCACCGTGGATGGCCTTCCTATGAGCATACATTCAAGGATTCTTGATCTCCTTAGAGAGATCGTTGAATTCAAAATTCGCTGAGCTCTTTCTCTAACTGCCTGAGGAACATCTCGACAAATTCGTGCCTTTCCTGAGCTATTCTTTTTCCGGTGTTTGTATATATTAAGTCCTTGAGCTTTAGTATCTTCTCCCTGAAGTGCCTTATTGAGTCCTCTATGCTTCTCCCGTGCTCTCCAGAGTACATGAAGACCCTAGCAATCCCGATGGCACCTAAAGCGTCGATCTTATCAGCGTCGCTGAGAATCTTCGCCTCTAGCGTTTTAGGCTTAGGCCCAGTAGAGAAACGGTGTGCCTCTATCGCGTGGACTACCTCCTTAACCTTTGGATGGTCTTTAAGAACTTCACCAGCGATCTTTGCGCTCTCCTCTGCATGATCCTTGATTAGCCCCTTGTCTTCTAAAGGCCTGGCGACATCGTGCAATAAGCTGGCTAAGGCTAAAATCTCTAGATCCGCTTCCTCGTGATTTCCAATGTATAGGGATAGCTTTAGAACCCTCAAAGTGTGTGAGAGCCCATGGCTTCCCTCTCCGAGCATCTCTCTAGCCACTTCCCATGCCCTGACTACTGAAGGCGGAATTTCATCAAAGTATCTTCCCAGGATATCTTCAAGCATTTCACTCACCATACCTTTTTAAAATCCCTAGATTATCCCCTTTCGATGAGCGAAATCAAGATAGAGAGACTGAAGTCACTCGATGAGAAGACCCTCAATGAACTAATAAGGGTTTATATGGAAGGGTACAAGGGGCTTGAAGAATACGGTGGTGAAGGTGAGGATTACGCCAGGAATTACATTTTATGGTGTTGGAAAAAGGCTCCCGATGGCTTCTTCGTGGCTAAAATAGGAGATAAGATAGTTGGATTCATTGTTTGCGACAAGGACTGGTTCAGCAAGTATGAAGGAAGAATAGTTGGAGCAATTCATGAATTTGTCGTAGATAAATCGTATCAGGGGAAGGGAATTGGGAAAAAGCTGTTGATAACTTGTCTAGACTTCTTAAAGAATTTCAATGACACAATAGAGCTTTGGGTTGGTGAGAAAAATTATGGGGCAATGAAGCTCTACGAGAAATTTGGGTTCAAGAAGGTTGGGAAGAGTGGTATTTGGATTAGAATGGTCAAGCAAAATTTATAAATCGATCTCATAACTTAACCCCGGGTGTGGGCCCGTAGCCTAGCAGGATAGGGCGCCGGCCTTCTAAGCCGGAGGTCGCGGGTTCGAATCCCGCCGGGCCCGCCACATTGACTTCTAACAAATTCTGGTGGTTCTTCACCAAAAAAGACCCACCTCAACGTTTGATTAATAAATTTGGACTTGTTTAGAGCAAAACGCTCCATCACTCCGACCACTTCCTTATCAAGGTAGAGATGAACCCTGATCTTCTTTCCTCTTTTAGCCGAAACTCCTCTGAGAGAGCAACTATTTTTAGGCCCACTTTGGCCCACAAGGATCCACCAATGCCTTAGTACAATGAGTATGCTCTCGGCTTTTAAACCTGAAAATGAGAATTTAATCCAATAGATGAAAGTTTATTAGTCTAAATGTCATATTTGCCTCATGTGTATCCGAATAATTTCCTAAAATCATCCGGGATAAAGGGAAAAAGTTTTAATGTATCATGTAAACATAAATCAGAACGTTAAAATTGTATGGGGGAATTGAAGATGAGCAAGAGAGTGAAGGTAATTACGGATCCCGAGGTTATTAAGGTCATGCTTGAGGATACAAGGAGGAAAATCCTTCAGCTGCTGAGGAACAAAGAAATGACCATTTCTCAGCTCAGCGAGATCCTGGGGAAGACACCACAGACCATATATCACCACATTGAAAAGCTGAAGGATGCTGGTCTAGTCGAGGTCAAAAGGACAGAGATGAAGGGCAACCTTGTCGAGAAGTATTATGGGAGAACGGCCGACGTGTTTTACATAAACCTATACTTAGGTGATGAGGAACTAAGGTATTTTGCAAGGTCAAGACTAAAGACTAAGCTTGACATTTTCAGAAAACTGGGTTATGAGTTTAACGAGGAGGAACTCCTTGACATAATGGACAAGATGTTAATGAAGGAGCATGAAGTTAAAGTGAAAATTTCAAAGGAAATGGAAGAGAGGGAAGAGGAATTAAGGGACTTCTCGAATGAGGATATAATACATGCTGTGGAATGGCTTGCAATGGCTGAGCTCGGTAGGGATGATGAGTACATAGAATTACTTAAAAAGCTAAGTCGTACATTAAAAAGGTGAGAGAGGGGAATGGCGAAAGGAATAAGACTCTTAGTTTTGGACGTTCTTAAGCCCCACCAACCATTAGTTACCGAATTAGCCCTAGGACTTAGTGAACTTGAAGGAGTTGAGGGGGTCAACATAACTTTGGTTGAGATAGACAAGGAGACTGAGAACGTTAAGATAACGATCGTTGGAGATAATCTTAATTATGATGAAATTGTCAGGACTATCGAGGAATTTGGAGGTGTTGTTCACAGCATCGACATGGTTGCTGCGGGTAAAAAGATTGTTGAAGAAGGGGAAACACCCCAGGATAAGTTGGAGGAGTACTGATGTGTAGGAAGGATGTAATGATAATTTCAGATCCAAAGCAACTAAAAGTGCTTTCAGACCCTACAAGAATCAAAATACTTAGTCTTTTAAGGAATCATCCAATGACAATTTCAGAGATAGCCCAAACCCTAGGAAAAGATAGATCGACAATATACAGACATATAAAAGCCCTTGAGGATGCCGGTTTAGTGGAAGAAGTTGAAAAACTGGGCAATGAAACGGTTTATGGTAGGGTAGCACTCCTTTTCTTAGTTAGGGTGGGTCCAAGCAAGGACGTGGAGGAGTTTAGAAGGACTTACCTCATAAGAGAAATGGCCAAGTTGATAAGTATACTGGAGGAGGCGGGTGTTGGGATAAAGGATAAAGAAAAATTTACTCGAATACTTGAGGAGGTATTCAACGCTATAGAGCTGGATTCACAACCTTTGATTGAGAAAGTAGCTAAGGTAGATCTCAATGAAATAACCCTCATTCACTTCCTAAATTTCCTGACGTTCCTGTACTCTCATAAGTATGTCGAAAAATCAAAAGAGCTCTTTAAGCTTTTGGATATTTAATCCAAGTTGGAAAGTTTTATATATGTAAAACTTCTCTCCTCGGTTAGGTGGTTTCACATGGCCGGAGAGTTAGACTTCTTGTTCTACCCTAGGAGCGTTGCAGTAATAGGAGCATCACATGTTCCAGGGAAGGTTGGCAATGCAATAATGCGTTCAATAACGGCAAACTTCAATGGGAAGGTATACGCTGTAAACGTTAAGGGGGGAGAAATAGAGGTCAATGGAAAGAAGTTTAAAGTCTATAAGAGTGTAAAAGAAATTCCCGATGAGATTGATGTTGCTGTAATAGCAGTTCCTGCGAGATTCGTTCCCGACGTAATAGATGAATGTGGAGAGAAAGGCGTTAAAGGCGCAGTTGTCATTTCCGCAGGGTTCAAAGAGGCTGGTAGGGCGGATCTGGAGGAGGAGCTCGTAAAAAGGGCAAGAAAGTGGGGGATAAGGGTAGTTGGTCCCAACTGCCTTGGAGTTACCAACCTAGAGAACGGCTTTGACTGTAACTTTAACCCCCCGGAGAGACAGGCGAGGCCGAAGTTCGGTTCAATTGCCTTCATGAGCCAGAGCGGAGCCTTTGGAGCGGCAATACTAGACTGGGCCGCTAGGCATGAAGTTGGAATGAGCAAGTTCATCAGCTTAGGTAACATGGCTGACCTAGATGAAAGCGACTTCATGCTCTATCTAAAGGATGATCCAAAAACGAAGGTAATAACGGCCTACATAGAGGGCGTTAAGGATGGAAGAAAGTTCTTCAATGTAGCGAAGGAGACTACGAAGGTAAAGCCAGTGATAATCCTAAAGGCCGGGAGAACGGAAGCGGGAGCGAAGGCTGCCGCGTCTCATACTGGCTCTCTGGCTGGAAGTTATAAGATATACGAGGCGGCGTTTGAGCAGAGCGGTGTTCTCTCCGCCAAGAGCATGAGACAGCTCTTCAACTACGCAAAGGCCTTAGCGATGCAAAAGCCTGCACAGGGAGATAGAGTGGCAATAGTGACCAATGGTGGTGGTGCTGGAGTTATGATGAGTGATGGATTACTTGAGGCCGGTCTAAAGCTGGCTGAGCTTAGTGAGGAAACAAGGGAGAAATTCAGAAAGGCTATCGAAGAGGGGAAGTTGCCCGAGCACATGAGCTACAAGAACCCGATTGACGTCATAGGAGATGCCCCCTCAAGCAGGTACGAACTTGCGATAAGGTATGCCTTGGAAGATCCAAACGTTGATGTTTTGGCAGTTATAGCCCTGTTCCAGAGTCCAGCCTTGGATGAAGGCATCGTTGATGTAATGGAAAAAGTACAAGAGTACGGCAAGCCAATAGTGTTCGTGGCCCCGGGAGGAGAATTCCCGGAGAAGATGGCCAGGAGAATAGAGGAGAAGGGAGTTCCGGTGTTTGAGACCGTCGAGGATGGTGTTGACGCTGTTTACGCCCTTGTAAAATACGGCCTCTACCTTAAGGAGCTTCAGAGTTTCTGAAACTCCCTCTCTATTATTTTCAATTGATTTTCTTGTAGAACTTTTGGATTCAGAACTAGTATCACGCTTCCGTTGTTTCCTATTGCTATGTCTTTCACCGTATACAGGAACTTTGCCGTTGCCTTGAAACCGTTCTCTAGTATCAGGAACTCTACGGCATCTATGTATAGTAGATTATAACCCAACCTGAACGCCCTCGCGATTAAGTCTGTAAGTATGTCTATCTTAGTTGGTGAGATTGCGTAAACGTTTTCTTTTATCTCTCCTTCCTTGACCTTTGTTATCCAATAAACAAGAGCATTCCCATTGTTTTTCACAGGATACCTCCTCGTTATCATGACAGTGTTCATCTTGCGCGCTATTTCAAGTGCCCTAGCTTCATCTTCCGTCCAATAGGCTCCTGGCTTTAGCGCTTGAATTGATCTTTTTTCTGGAACCTTAGGTGAGAAAATTATCATCTTTAGGGCTCCTATGGCAGCCATTAACCTAAAAATGGCAGCTCCGAAGAAAGCTAGAGGGTAAAACCAGTTAATCTCTCTAGTAAATGGATACGTGAGGTTTAATAATCCTACACCTGCTAAACCGAGTGGAAAAAGTATTTGGAGACTTCTCTTCTCTACTACATACTCCCAGAGGACTATGGCGAGATAGAGGGTTGAACCGCCAAGGATAAAAGAAGGAACTATTGATCTTAAGGTGAAATTTCCCTTAAAAATCCCAATGGCCATAGCGAATATCCATACATATGAGACCATGAGAGTTGTACCAACAATTAAAATGTGCTTAGGTTTTATATTGCCGTATTTTAGCATAAACGCTGCGCCTAGCGTTAAAATCCCAATATAGAAGTTTGGTATCTTGCTAACTATTGGATATACTGTGGGATTTATTGAAATTCCTAGGGGCTTCAGAATGTAATTCTCGATATCCATAACTGAAACTAGAAATGCTATAGAGAGAATTGTCCAACCTTTTTCTCTAGTTCTCACTGCTTTATAGACGGCCACTATAAATAAGATTAGCCTAGAGAAAAAGTTAAGGTAAGGGATAATGCTCATCTCTCTACCACCATTTTTTCCTGCTTAACTACAATAAGAACGTTCGGGGGTATGTTCTTGTCAACTATAACCCCAGGGCCAACAAATGCATTGCTTCCTATCTTTCTCCCAGGATAAATGGTGACGTTAATTCCTACCTTAACATTATGCCCTATAATTGCCCCAAGCTTTCTCCTGCCAGAATCCTCAAGCTTTCCTTTAATTTCGACTTTTATCGTCCTATTATCGTGCCTTAAGTTCGCAGTTATTGTTCCGGCCCCAAGGTTAGTGTTCTCGCCTATTATAGAATCTCCAACGTAATTGAGGTGGGGTGCGTTGGAGTGATCCATTATTATCGAATTCTTTATCTCAACGGCATTTCCTATATGGCAGTTGTCGCCGATGCTTGTGTAAGGCCTTATGAAGCAGTTGGGGCCAATAATAGAATTCCTTCCGATTTTTACAGGCCCTATGATATAGCTCCCAGATCTTACAACTGTACCCTCCCCAATTTCAACTGGCGGTATTATTACGGCGCCCTCTTCGACTTTTCCTCTTATGCCATGCTTCAGCTTCGTCTTCAGTATGTACTCGTTGACCTCGAGAAGGTTCCAAGGTCTTCCTATGTCGTTCCAGTAGCCTTTGTACTCATAATAGGCAATTCTCTTTCCAGATGCAAGCATCAGGTTTAGGGTATCGGTTATTTCGTATTCCCCTCTCTCGCTGATCTCCGTTTTCTCTATGAATCTGAAAACATCGCTCTTGAAGATGTAAATGCCTAAGTTTGCAAATCCACTAATCTTCCCAGGCTTCTCCCTTATCCCCCTAACTAATCCGCCATCAACTTCTACCAATCCAAACTGGCTTAAATCGTCGAATTTCTTAACTACTAGCCCTGCATCGGCGTTGTTTTTCTTAAAGACATGTAACAATCCTCGTACGGCATCTTCTTCAAAATATATGTCTCCATTAACCACAAAGAATTCTTCACCTTCTTCAATGTAGTCCTTTACGGAGTATATGGCCTTGGCTGTCCCTTCTCCTTCCACTTGCTCCACGTAAGTTATCGGCTTTCCGTGGAATTCATCTCCTAGGAGGTTGATTAGCTTTTCCTTCATGTATCTAACCACTATTATGAATTCGTCGACAAAGGGGTCAAGATTTTCTATAACGTACTCTATAATGGGCTTATTGGCAACTTTAAGAATAACCTTTGGTCTGTCATCGGTCAAGGGTCTAAGCCTTTCCCCTTTACCTGCAGCCAAGATAATAGCCTTCATTAACTTTCACCACTATAAAATATTGTTGTACAGGAAATACAAAAATCATACGTTGAGTATCTCAGGCACGATGCTTATCTTTGAGACTGGAGTTGGAATAGTATTGGTTACTGCGAGCTCATCAACTGCATTGCTTACTCTTTCAATGGCTCCCTCTGCAAACACCCCGTGGGTTGCAGCAACGAATATCTTCCCCGCTCCGAGCTCTCTCAAGAGGTTTGCGGCCTTTATCATCGTTCCTCCCGTGCTTATTATGTCGTCAACTATGAGCACGTTCTTTCCTTTAACATCAACGTCAACTGGAGTCATTTGAACTTCAGTTGGGGAGATTCTTTTCTTTTCAAAGTGGCTGTATTCTAACCCTAAAATCTCTGCAACCGCCCTAGCTCTCTCTAGGGCACCCTTATCTGGAGCCATGACTATTCCTTCTCCAAGCTTCTCCTTGAAGTATTCGGCTATAACCCTTGCAGGAGAAACATTGTGGGCCTTCCCTGGGAAGAACTCGAGGGTCTTCGGGTTGTGAATATCAAAAACGTAAAGTTCATCATAGTAGAGACCGAGCATTTTCATAACTGCCCTGATGCTTATCGGCTCTCCGTCCTTTGTGACTCTATCCTGCCTTGAGTATGCCAGGTAAGGAACCACGAGTTTTAGTCTTTTAAATCCCTTCTCCTTTAGGGCATCCCCCAGGAGAAGTGCTTCAATTAGGTGCTCGTCCTGGGGATGATATGTTGACTGAACTACTATTGCCTCCTCTCCTTCTCCAAGAATCCTTACATACTTTTCACCGTCTGGGAACTTCTTTATCTCGACTTCAATTATCTCTGCCTTTTTCGAGAGTTCTTCCTTTAAATGTAAGGCCCCGCTTCCAACTACGAACATCCAATCACCTCCAATTCTTTAGATTCACCCAAATTTGAGCTCCGTTGGGAATTTCAACATCACGAGGAGGGTCGAACTTTACTGGATTTGCTAGAACCCACGCATAAAGTTTTTTCCCATTTGAGTACCTCTTTAAAAAGTCGTAGCTTGCGAGGTGTTTACTTTCGTGGTTAGCGAGTTCTTCTGGGGTGAAAGGGCCGAGAACATCCACGAGTTCAACAGTGCCGAGGGCCTTTTTCTCGGAAATTATTACTATCCTCCCCCTGATTCTTGTGGGGGTTTTCCTAATTTCCCACACTTTTTTACCTTCAACTATCCACTTGGCATAGGGTTGTCTCACTATTAGCCCCTTCATATTCCTCCCAGAAGAGAAAGAGGGTATCATCTATATAAATTCAACTATATAAGGAGAAAGGAGAGAGGGATCACTTTATCTGCTCTAAAGCTCCAAGAACTTCCCAGATTATCGTCCTTGTGTGGAGAGGCATGTTGGGATCTTCACTAATTTCTTCAAGTATTGCTATTGCATCGGCCGCCCTAACTGCGGGCTCCTTATCCTTATTCATGAGAGCTTCAATAGCCTGCTCGGCGGCCCTTCTAATGTTCCTGGGAACAACTGTATCTTGGACAACCTGCTCCCTGAGAACTTGGATGATCTGATTGATTCTCTCCTCAACGTCCGTCATTGATATCACCCCCAGTCATTTACTCAAGGTAACTAAACCCCCAATGTTGACTATTTGGAATATGCTAAAAAGTTTTTCTACTTTCTAAGTGGTTCTGGAATCGCCTTGTTCCATTGCTCCTGGGCCAACTTACCGGTGTATTTAAACTTCTCAACTAGCTCTTCTGCCTTTTTCCTCTTCTTCTGGTGCTCTTTCAGAAACTCCTGAACTTTCTGTATGAGGTATCTCTTGCACTCTCCACATGTCAGCTCTCCATTTTTACATGCATAATAGCGCTCCATGAGCTTTTTATCATCCTCCTCGAAGAATATCTCGAGCCACTTGAACACCACGCACCTTTCAGGATTGCCTCCCTTTTCCCTCTGCTCCTTAAGCGTTGGTTGGCCTCCCGTTAACGCAAACTTCCAGATCTTCTTTCCAGCTTCCTCGGGATCATCCGTAAGGTATATCGCGGTTTCGGGTTTGGATGCACTCATCTTTCCTTCGAGCCCAGTTAGCGGTGGAACGAACTTTGAGTGTAAGGCTGCGGTCTTGTAATAGCCGAGACTCTCAGCGAAATCTCTCTGAAGCCTCCAATATGGGTCTTGATCAATTGCAGCTGGGATAAGACATCTCCTTTTCTCGAAGAAAGTGGGTGCTGCCTGTATTGCCGGGAAGAATATCATTCCTATCTTGCTCTGCTCGGTAAAGCCGAAAACAGCCCTTGCCATTGAGAAGTTTATCTTCTTGGCTATTGGGATTGCCATTTCATATATCTTCGTAAATTCACTGTTCTGGAAGATGAAGGTTTTATCAGGATCAAAGCCTACCGCGATTATGTCTAGTATGTTTTCGTAAGCCCATCTCTTTGTGTCTTCAAAGGTGAGTTTCTCCTTGAATAGAAACTTTTCATCGTCCGTTATCTGGATGTACAGGTTAACGCCGAACTTTTCCTGCAACCATTTGGTGGCGAAGAAGGGTATTATATGACCTATATGCATGGGACCGCTTGGGCCCCTACCCGTGTACAGGAAGAATCCCTTTCCACTTTCGTAGTCGTCTAAAACCTTGTCGTAGTCCCTGTGGGAGAAGAAGAACCTTCTCCTGAAGAATATTGGTAGGTCACTCTTTGTGAGTCTTGCAGTCCTCTCGAGGAGGTCGTCAGTCAGTGGGCTCGTTCCGAACTGCTCAATCAGCTTGTCATAGTCTACAATTCCCTCTACGTCCCAGGGTGTAACTTTAAATTCCTCTGGCATTAGAACCACCTCCTAAAGTCCTAGCTAGGCAAGAAGAGAAGAAGCGTTCGAATTTAGTTGAGCCAAAAGCCACCACCGAGCATGGGGGTTAAAAGGGGAATACTTAATTTAAAGTTTTTGGATTGCGATAGGTATTTAACCATCCTAAACTAAATAATATTGGGGGTGGTTCTGCATGAATTCTGAGGTTGTTAAGGAGTTCTTAGAGGACATAGGCGCAGACTACATTGAGCTCGAGGGAGAAATACACCTCGAGCCCAGGGTGTTCTATGAAGTTTGGAAGTATGTAGGGGAGCCCGAGTTAAAGACGTACGTGATAGAAGATGAAATAGTCGAACCCGGTGAATATGATCCACCGGAGATGAAGTACACTGAAGCTAGGAAGATAAAGATAAAGAAGATATATTTTGAGACGCTTGATGGTGTGAAAGTCGTGACCGACTACTCCGAGTTTCAGAAGATACTTAAGGAAATGAAGAGCTAAAATTCTAAAATTGATCTGTATCCCTTGCCATCTTTTCTTACCATTCTCGAGAATCTCGTTTTCAGGTGTTCGTTGTTGAGCTCTTGGAACATATCTAGGTATCCAATGGCAAGCTTCTCCACGTAGGGGCTGAACTCTAGAATCTTGCTTCCCATATCATCCTTTGAGGAGAAAAACCACTCCAAATAATACCCTTTAGGCTTCAATACTCCAACCTTTATCTCAATATCTTGGAACTTTCTAAGGAACTCATCTATATCGATATCTTGAGCAATGCCTATGAAAGACCGATCATAAACCGGCTCAACGTGTTCGGCGTAGGCGTAGAATCCTATTATTATCCCATCTTCAATTAGTTTATTTATCATGAACTTTATTGTTGGCCTCTTTCTCCCTATTAGTGCTTCAAGTTCTTTCATTGGAGTTCTTGCATCTACTTTTAATGCATCTAGGAGGAGAGCGTATTCATAAGAATATTGCCATTTTCCAAACTTTACATTCCCTTCCCTCTTCCTGGCCCATACCTCATAGAACTCAAAGTCATTGGAATATTTGGACAACATTTCTGGGATGTACTTCTCTTGATCAACTGGAACGTGTAATATCGCTTGTATCCCATTCTTGAATCCAAATATTGGTGTTATATGGGCGATGAATGGATTCTTTAGAATCTCCTTTGCTTTAGTCATTAGCTCTACTTTTGGAACTGAAAGAAACGCAACATAGCTTTTTAGTCCAAGCTTTACGATGTCATATATTGCACTTACAAAAACGTATTTCCCGTAGTACTTATCATATACTCTCTTCAGCCTATGGTACTCTACCCCTTCCTTTTCGGAGATACTCCTTAGGCTTTCTCTTGGATGCTCGTTTAGTATTGTGAGAAGCCATTCAAGCTCATCTTGATCAATTGAAGCCATAAGGCATCGGTAAAAATTTGTTACTCTCTCCTAAAAACGATTGTGGTTTCTACATTGTGGATGCAGGTATAGAATAATTTTTTAGTTCAATACCTAAAACCACTTGGTGGTGCTAGATGGTAAGGATTGAAGTAATCGATATAGAGAAGCCGGAAGGTGTTGAGGTAATAATAGGCCAAGGTAACTTCTCTATATTTACCGTGGACGATCTGGCCAGGGCTCTTTTAACGACTGTTCCTGGAATAAAGTTTGGGATTGCAATGAATGAGGCAAAGCCTCAACTTACGAGGTATACAGGCAATGACCCTGAGCTTGAGAAGTTAGCTGCAAAGAACGCCCTTAAGATAGGTGCTGGCCACGTTTTCGTGATACTGATGAAGAATGCTTATCCAATAAATGTCCTCAACACGATAAAGAACCACCCTGCGGTAGCAATGGTATATGGAGCTAGTGAAAATCCATTCCAAGTGATAGTGGCCGAGACGGAACTTGGGAGAGCTGTTTTGGGTGTGGTTGACGGTAAAGCAGCGAACAAGATAGAGACGGAGGAGCAGAAGAAGGAGAGGAGAGAACTAGTAGAGAAGATAGGTTATAAAATAGACTGAGGTTCTTTCCATGAAAATATTTTTTATAACTTCAAACCCAGGTAAAGTCAAGGAAGCAAGCTCCCTACTCAAACCCCTTGGCATTGAGGTGGAGCAACTTAAATTTCCTTATCCTGAAATTCAGGCTGATTCTCTAGAAGAGGTTGTTGAATTCGGGATTAGGTGGCTAAAAGATAAAGTCTCCAAGCCGTTTTTTATAGAAGATTCAGGCCTTTTTATAGAAGCCCTAGAAGGATTTCCAGGAGTATATTCAGCTTATGTGTACAGGACTATAGGCCTAGATGGAATATTAAAGCTCATGGAAGGGATAGAAAATAGAAGAGCGTATTTCAAGAGCGTAATTGGGTACTATGATGGGAAAGTTCATATATTCGTAGGGAAGGTTTATGGAAAAATATCTCATGAAAAGAAGGGTACTCAAGGGTTTGGGTACGATCCAATATTCGTTCCCGATGGTTACGATAAGACCTTTGCCGAAATGACAACAGAAGAAAAAAATGCTATCTCTCATAGGGGAAAAGCTTTAAAGGAATTTCATAGATGGTTAAAAGAAAATCTTAAATAATGAACATGCGTCAATAACTTGAAAGGTGGTGATAATGGCTGAAATCTTAGACAAGGTTGATAGGAGGTTGCTTGAGGAGCTTAAAAATAACGCAAGGGAAAATATTGCAACGTTAAGCAAAAAATTAGGAATCCCCAGGACAACAGTTCATTACAGGATAAAGAGGTTGGTTGAAGAGGGTATAATCGAGAAGTTTACCATAAAGCCAAACTATAAAAAGCTAAACCTCGGTACTACAGCATTCATTCTGATTAGATATGATCCCGATTCTGGATTAACTCAGAGAGAAGTTGCCGAGCAGATAGCTAAAATCCCAGGGGTTTATGAGGTTCACATCATAGCGGGTGAGTGGGATCTTCTCCTAAAGGTAAGAGCATCTAATGCTGAAGAGGTTGGTAAGATAGTTATAGACAGGCTCAGAGAGATAAAGGGAGTCGGACAGACGGTAACGATGGTCTCATTCGTCACCGTTAAAGAAGAAATTTAAGGCGATGATCGTCGTTCTCCTTGCTGATTGATGATGACGCGAGGTTAGGTGAGCCTTTTAAATCCTCTTTTCTATTCCACATTGGGGGTTGAGATGGCAAGGGTTGTAGTTGATGCTCAAGCAGCGAGAGCGATAGGTAAAGGTGCAATGATAGTATTCAAGAAGGGAGTGGTGAGAGTAGAGGGCGAGATAAAGCCTGGTGATATAGTTGAGGTTTACACGAGAGGTGGGAAGTTTCTGGGGAAAGGCTTTGCTAACCCTCACTCCAATATAATGGTGAGGATAGTCACGAAGGAAAAGGATGTTGAGATAAACAAGGATCTCTTCAGGGAGAGGATAAGGAAGGCAAACGAGTACAGGAAGAAGGTTCTCAGGTACACCAACGTCTACAGAATGGTTTATGGAGAGGCTGACTATCTGCCCGGTCTCATAGTTGACAGGTTCAATGACATAGCCTCCTTACAAATATCGAGTGCTGGAATGGAGAGGTTCAAGCTCGACGTTGCCGAGGCTATAATGGAAGTCGAGCCCGAAATAGAAACCGTGTTCGAGAAGAACACGGGGAGGAGCAGGAGAAGGGAGGGCCTGCCCGAGATCGAAAGGGTTCTCCTGGGAAAGGAGAAGTACAGGACTATAATAGAGGAAGGTAGGGCAAAGTTCATAGTTGATATGCGCGGTCAGAAAACCGGCTTCTTCCTTGACCAGAGAGAAAACAGGTTAGCGTTAGAAAAGTGGGTGAGACCCGGAGACAGAGTTCTCGACGTTTTCACGTACACAGGAGGATTCGCAATTCACGCCGCTATAGCTGGGGCGGAGGAAGTTATAGCTATAGACAAGTCTCCGAGGGCCATAGAAACCGCTAAAGAAAACGCAAAGCTGAATGGAGTTGAAGATAGGATGAAGTTTATCGTGGGGAGCGCCTTTGAGGAGATGGAGAAGCTCCAAAAGAAAGGGGAGAAGTTTGACGTAGTAATACTTGACCCTCCGGCCTTTGTCCAGCATGAGAAGGATCTGAAGGCTGGCTTAAGGGCCTACTTTAACGTTAACTTCGCGGGACTGAACCTTGTTAAGGATGGGGGAATTCTTGTAACGTGCTCATGCTCCCAGCACGTTGATCTACAGATGTTCAAAGATATGATAATTGCCGCAGGGGCAAAGGCCGGAAAGTTCCTTAAGATGCTTGAGCCTTACAGGACTCAAGCTCCAGACCATCCCATCCTGATGGCATCCAAAGATACCGAGTACCTCAAATGTCTGTTCCTGTATGTTGAAAACATGCGCTAGCGAACTATCATGACGGGAATCCTTATCTGACCAACGACATCTTCGAGCAATGACCCTATCCTCGTCTTTCCACTCTTTCCATAAGCCCCCATCACGACCATGTCGTAGTTTCCAGAGTTAGCCTCCTCAAGGATTTTGTCTTTTGCATGGCCTTCCACTATCTTAAAAGAGCAGTTTATTCCCTCCCTCTGGCCTATCTCAAGGAGCGTTGTTATTACCTCCTTGACGCTCTTCTTCATGTCCTTCCATATTGTTTCCTCGAACTCTTTTATTTTCTCTAGGCTCTCGCTTCTCATGCTCAGGTGAAATGCTAGGGCTTTTGCCTCTCTTCTATCAAGGACCGAAAACAGAGTTACCTTCCCATTCTTCCTTTTCGCGACTGAGAACGCATACAGCGCAGCCTTCTGACTCCACTTACTTCCATCTACGAGTACGAGGATCTTCATGCTCATATTATCACCCGTACCTCGCTATAAGGATTAAAGAGCCAGCTCCAACTGTTATCAGCATTATTATCATACCGACCTTAAGGAAGTCCTTAAATGTTATCCTTATTCCCTCCCTGTAAGCTATACCCAAGACGACTATGTTGGCACTCGCCCCTATCGCCGTCCCATTTCCACCGAGGCACGCTCCTAGGCTTAATGCCCACCAGAGTGGATAGGTGTCTAGGGTAGATCCCATGCTTTTTATCAAGGGAATCATAGTCGCCGTGAAGGGTATGTTGTCAATTACAGCGCTTAAGAAGGCGGAAAGCCAAGAAATCAAGAGGATGGCTTGGGTTTCCGAGTGGATCTGATGGACTATCCACTCTCCGACTTGGGCTATAAATCCAGTTTCCTCAAGGGAGCCAACTATTATAAAGAGGCCTCCAAAGAAGAAGAGGGTTGCCCATTCAACTTTCTCTAGGGCTTTTTCTGGAGCTTCTCCACTCCACAGTAAAAGAAGAGATGCCCCTGATAACGCGATTACCGCCGGTTCAACTCCTATTGTATCGTGAAGGAAAAACGATAGCATTACGAGGCAGATAACTACTATCGATTTTCTGAACAGCTTTCTGTCCCTTATAGCATCCTCCTCCCGAAGGTTAAGTATCGCCAAAGAGACCTCTGCCTTCTTCAGCTCTCCCCGGTACATAAGGTAGATAATTCCAATCATAAGGATAAGATCTACGGTAGCTATCGGCGTCATGTTTTTTATGAACTCGTTAAAGCTGAGCTTTGCGGCCGATCCTATCATTATGTTTGGTGGATCTCCAATCAGGGTTGCCGTGCCACCTATATTTGAGGCGAATATCTCCGCGAGGAGGTATGGGACTGGGTTAACTCTCATTTGTCTGGTTATATAGAGGAGCATTGGAGTGAGGAGGAGAACCGTTGTAACGTTATCAAGAAAAGCACTTACAAGGGCCGTGACAATAGAAAAGAAGAGAAGAACTTTCATTGGATCACCTTTTGATAGTTTTGCTGTTTTTATTGCAATATACTCAAACAGGCCACTTTCCCTACTGACGTTAACTACGACCATCATTCCAGCAAGTAGGAGTATCGTGTTTAAGTCAAGGTAGTGGGGAACCCTCTCCCATGGAACTATCCCTACAAGGAGAACTATTGAAGCGCCAAACATTGCCGCTACAGTCCTGTGGATTTTCTCGCTTATTATCGCGATATATACAGCAATAAATACCCCAAGCGCAATTAATTCTTGTGGAGTCATTGGTTTAACCTCCTAATAAAGCAATACAGGGATCTTAACGTTCTGGAGAATTCTAAGAACGACAGGACTTACGGGGTGCGTTTTTGTTGTTTCAGCTCCATAGTGCCTTGAGATTATAACGACATCAAAATCATTAGCTATCTCCTCGATTATTTCTGCCTTGTTGCCGGTTTTTAACTGGGATTTCACTGTGAAACTATCTGAAGGTAGTGTTGCCTCAACTTTTTCAAGTGTCTTGTGTCCCTTCTCGAGTTCCCTCTTTCTAAACAGTTCTGCTTCATTTTCTCCAATGGTCTCTCTAATAAGCCTGCAAACTTCCCCGTCTATTATATAAAGTAACAAAATCGTTGATCCTGGGTATGAGGTTAAGTATTCAATGACGGTGTTTGTGGGAGATTCGGAATACCTGTCAAGTGGAATTAGGATCTTTTCGATTTTAGGTATTGTAAACTCCTCTTCAGTTAGAAGAAACTCTCTATAAGCCCTAACTATTTCTTCGTATCTGGGGGCTATATTCTTGAACTTTCTAAGAATTATATTGGAGAAAAGGCCCAATGGGGCCACCTTCACTTCTTCCACTCAGTGTAACCGCACTTTCCGCAGGCCCACCTATCGCCGTGATCTGCCATGAACACTCCGGGCCCACACCTAGGACAGAACTTGTTCTTCCTTATGACTTTCCCGTCCTTAACTATGTAGAGCTTCCACTTCTGTCCCATTTCACTCACCCTCCTTCTTCTCTATTATCCCATCCCTCACGAGGATGTACTCGGGCTCTATATAGAGCATCCTGTCCTTGTCGTAATAGTACTTTGCATAGCCTTTTGACTTGTAGCTTCCGAAGTAGCTCCTTATGTACTGGATCACAGTCGTTTCAGGGTTCAAATCAAGCATGGCAACAAGCTTGCCCTTCACGTCTTTTCTGCTTGGTGTGGGTTCTCCTGGGTGGTAAATTTCGAAATATATCTCCTTCCTTCCGATAAGCTTATTCTCCCTGACTTCAGTTATTCTAATCTCCATTCCTCACCACCTCCATCCTTCTCATTATCTCCGCGCACCTGCGTTTGCATTCACGTGTTACCTTTATAAGCACTATGCCTTCTCGGGGCTGACCGTATATTATCGTTGCACCATAGGGAGCGTAGAGGACTGCGGGGATTGTGGCGAGATCTTCCTCGCCGTTAACTATTATATGAACATTCTTTCCTCTGTTGACGAGTTCATACCCTTTCTTAACGCTTCGGAGGAGAGGGATAGTAATGACCCCAGGAGGATTTTTAACGGTCAAAATTATGGCATTAGTATCTATTTTTGGTTTATACTCTCTTCTCTCAGTTTTGTGATCATATATGGCAAGATTGGGTAAAACTCCGACCTTTAGAATATTTTCAGTAACGACATCTCCCACCGTAACAAGGGGGTGTGAGATTGAGTCTTTTATTTTTAAATATGGTTTGGGTATCTCGCCTTCTATCAACTTACCCATGGGCTTTTTTAATTCGTACCTTAGTTTCTCAGGAAGTCTAAAAACTATCATCAGCGCACCCTTATTGCGTATTTTCCTGGGACCTTTGCGCCTATTCTCTTGGCTATTTCACTGTTCTCGACGTCTACTATTATCACTAGGTCGAACCATTCCTCGCTTAAATCCCTACTACCGCAGACAGGACATCTGTCCTCAGTAGTTATGTAGTGGCAGTTTCGGCAGGCTTTTTCGCTCACTTCTTACCCTCCTTCTCTTTTCTCTTTTCCTTTTCTATCCACTCGAACTTTCCTAGCCCAGGTTGTCTCATCGTTAAGCCTATTCTGTTCTCTCTAATTATTCTGCTCTTTGGACTGACGGCGATTATTCTTGCTCTAACTTCATCTCCGAGCTTGAGAAGGTACTTCTTCTCTTTTCCTACGAATTGTTTGTTTCTTTCATCGTAAACCACGTAATCATCCATGAGCTGGCTTATGTGGACTAGGCCATCCATTGGTCCTATCCTTATGAACGCTCCGAAGGGAACTACATCAACGACGGTTCCCTCAACGACCTCATGAAGTCTTGGTTCCCAAACGAGAACGTCAAAAACTACCTCGTGATACGTTGCCCCGTCTCCGGGAACTATTATCCCATCACCAACTTCCTTTACTTCTACTATTGAAAGTATGACTCCTTCATCCCTGTCATACTTACCCTCGTAGGTGTCCCTAAGAACAATCATAGCTGCCTCCTTTGGATCCATTGTAAACATCCTGGGAGGAATTCTAACAACGTCCTTAACCGTAACTATCTTGTACATTTTTCATCCTCCAAACAAAAATTTTAAGGGAAGAAAATCACTCCTTCTTTCCGAATTTTTCTTTGTACATCTCAATTGCCCTTAGGATTTCCCTTTTTGCAGCCTCTGCTCCTTCCCATCCCTCGACGATGATTTCCTTGCCTTGGAGCTCCTTGTATCTCTTGAAGAAGTGTGCAATCTCATCTAGGAACGCCTTTGGAACGTCGTCGATGTCTTTCCAGTCCTTGAAGTATGGGTCCTCAACTGGAACAGCTAGAACTTTGTAGTCCTTGTCTCCACTATCAATCATCTTGAACAATCCAATAGGCCTTGCCTCTATGATCGTTAGTGGGTATGTTGGTTCTCTCATTATGACCATTATGTCAAATGGATCGTCGTCATCGTACCATGTTTGGGGTATTATTCCGTAGTCTACTGGGTAGAAGAATGGGCTGTAGAGGACTCTGTCAAGCTTTAGGAGTCCTGTCTTCTTATCAAGCTCGTACTTGTTCCTGCTTCCCTTTGGTATCTCTATTAAAGCATAGACAACCTCTGGAACGTCTGGTCCGGGCTCAAGGTCGTGGAACGGGTTCATTCACACTCCCCCCTATTCGGATTTTCTTCGGGAGAAATCTCGTGGGGTTAGTGGCTGACAAATACTTTTAAACTTTTAGCTCCTCCCACTTCTTCTTCATTAAAATTGCGTCACCCTCGATGTTCGGACTTTCACTAATTACCACTCCTTTAACGTTGAACTCCTTCAGAATCCTCAGGAGATCCTCCCACTTAAGATCACTCTCCTGCAAGTTAATGTGCCTCTTCTCGCCCTTCTCCCCATATTCAATTCCGCTTATGTGAATATGCATGTTCTTCAAAGCCTCCCTTCCGAGCTCGTTCTCTATTAAAGTTAGCATCTCCCTCCATTCTTCCTCAGAATTGCATCTTCCTCTATTTCTAGCATGGGCGTGGGCAAAATCTATTGCTGGTAGAACCATGTCGACTTCTTGGCTCAACTTTATCAGTTCTCTAAGATCTCCAAATTGCGTGGGCTTACCTGTCAGTTCTGGCCTTATCCAGACCTTTATTCCTCTAGATTTCAACTCCTCAACTATATCCTCTAATGCAGATCTTATATTCTTGTAAACCTGTTCCGAAGGTTGCTTTAGATAATAACCAGCGTGAAAAACTAAACTCCAACCCCCGGCTTCATAAAGTCTTTCGGCACTTTGAATTATCCTTCTTTTGCTCGCCTCAACTTTTCCTTTTTCCTTAGCGTTAAGATTTATGTAGTAAGGAGCGTGAGCAGTTAAAACTACATCAAGTTTCTTGGCGACATGCTTAATCTTTTTAGCTAACTCCGGCTTTATGTTTATACCCCTCACGAATTCAAGCTCCATGGCATCAAGTCCTAACTGTCTTACCTGCTCAATTCCAGTTATCGTTGAGGGTTTTGGGGTCGAAAGGGGTATTCCAGCGGTTCCGAACCTCAATCTGTCGATTTTGAACATTTCACATCCCCTAAAAATTAGGTTCGTCTAAAATTTAAAGATTTGGAGCACAATTTTTAAATCAATAGGGTGGTAAATAACTTGGGGAAGTCAAATGACGGTAATAATAGAGTTCTCATTGATTCCCCTTGGTGAGGTCAGCGTAAGTAAGTATATAGCCCAGGCTATTAAACTGCTTGAAGAGAAAGGAGTGAAGTATCAGCTAACGCCGATGGGAACAATAATCGAGGTTGACGACCTCAAGGACGGCCTGGAAGTCGTAAGAGAGGCACATGAGCTCATGTTTAAGCTGGGCATTAAGAGGGTAGTTACGTACATAAAGATAGATGACAGAAGAGACAAGGAGAGACACATGGAGGATAAAGTTAAAGCGGTTATGGAGAAGCTGACCTCCTCCCCTTAGTGGTGCTCAAGAGCATCCTTCATACAGTCTTCACTGGGTAGGTGGCGTGGTCGAATTAAAGAGCATTTAAAAACCTATAAAAACTTCCTTTCCCTAAAGGTTGGGATTTCCAGCCCGTAAAGAGGTGAGGAAATGAGGGTTTTAGTTTTGGCTATAGATAGGGACGATGATTTTGGGGTAAAGGCTGGTGTTAAGGGGCCAGTTATTGGAAGGGATAAATGCTTAGATGCTGCAGTAAAGCTTAGTTTGGCTGATCCTGAGGATAGTGATGCTAATACTCTATTTGCTGCTGTAAAGCTGTATGACGAGCTCAAGCAAAGCGGGGATTTCGAGGATGTTGAAGTTGCCTTGATTACGGGCCATCACAACGTGGGAGTTAAGAGCGACATGGAGCTCAGCAGGCAGCTAGATGAGGTTTTGAAGGTGTTTCCAGCTGATGGCGTTATTCCCGTAACAGACGGTGCCGAGGACGAGCAGATCTTTCCAATTATAACTTCAAAAGTCCCGATAGTGAGTACGAGGAGGGTAGTCGTGAAGCAGAGCCCAGGGATAGAAACAACATGGTACATAATTGTGAGATACCTAAAGGAGATCATGAACGATCCTGAGGTTTCGAAAGTTGTTTTAGGGATTCCTGGGCTTATAGTTCTCCTTTATGGTATAGCTAAACTAATATCATTGAAATATCCGCCAAGTGCTCAGATAGTCTCTTCTGCTGTTAGTGGAGTTGTGATGCTGATAGTTGGAGGCTACTTCTTTATAAAGGGCGTTAAACTAAGACCCCTTGAGCTAATAAGCAGGGGATTTATAACGTTCATAGGCTTGGTCACGGGCCTAATAGTTATTTTAGGTGGTGCAATAAGGGTTTACCTGATGCTTGAGAGCATATCTGAGGAGATGATAGGAGGAATTCCAAGTAGTGACCTTATAGCATTCTTAATCTATCTAAATGCCATAAACTCATATGTAATACTTGGAATTGCTATAATATTGCTCAGTAAGACAATCCAAGAGTATCTCAGGCGTGATCCACATATATGGTATTACGCTACTGGAATAATAATGCTCCCGGCGTTTTGGAAGGTTATAGATTTGATAACAAAGTACTCAAATCCTCTCATAATCCGAAAGACACCTGAAGAAGACATCCTGTTAGGCCTCGTTTTTATAGCAATTGACCTCGTTGTAAGCGTTTTGGCCGGAATAAAATTGCGAGAAAAAGTCAGAAGCTGGAGTTCCTCCTCTTGAGATAGATCGCTATCGTAACAATTATTGCCAATGCTCCTGCCAGAATTGCTAAATTCTTGAGTCTTTCCTTTTCTTCTATGTTTTCCTTCACTGGAATTTTTATTGTGTGTTCGAAAATGTAAACGTTGTCATCCCCTCTATCTCTGTCACCCACAGCTCTAATCCTTATTAGCACATTGTACACTTTTGGTACGGCATCCTTATCGACTGTTAGGGTAATTACGCCCTCTCCAGTTTGATTCGGCTCAAGGGTGCCTATATAATCAGTCCTCTTGACGAGGGTGAAAGGCTGAGATGACCTGACGACTCCTTCGATTACCACGCTCTCAGCTTTTTCCCCTCCAATGTTCTTAACTGTGATGTAAATTTCAACATCCTTACCTTGTACTGGTTCGGGCTTGAATTCAACTTTCTCTATGACAATGTTTGGCTTCTCCTCAATTATTATTGGAATCATGAGTGTTATGTTCTTGAACCTACCGACAGGATCTTTGTACGTGACTAATAGCGGAATCTCATACCTTCCAGGCTTTGCGTTTTTGTCCACGTCTATCTTGAAAGATGCTTGGGCTGAGTCTCCCTGCCTTAAGGTTCCAATGTTTATTATCTGGTCACTCGTCTCACTCAGCTCGAAGGGATATTTGGGTAGTGGTTTTATGAGTATGTACCTTGCTTCACCACTTCCTACGTTTTCAACTGAAAATGACACTTCCACATCTGATGTCCCTGGGAGTATTCTAGCTGGTGATGTGGATATCTTGCTTATCACTATCATTTCAGTGCCGGTAACATCTATTCCAACTATCCTCTCGTCGGAGAATTCTTTGTCATCTGGGGACGATAAGTACGTGAGAGATATCTTTAACGGGTATACATTGTTCTCCAGCCTGTCATTAGCTTTGAGTGTAAATGTTATCTTCACGGTCTGGTTTGGAAGAATTATCCCATCGTACCTGACGTTATCCTCCCCTATTGGCAAAAACGCGGGCATCCTTTCCATTGCCATTTCTCCTATCAACTGGTTTATCGCAGATTGCAGGTTTTCAGATAGTTGTTTGCTTTGTGGTATTGGAAGTGAGGAAAGCTGGGATAAATCTACTTTCTGAATCTCCCTCTTCACTAGAACCTCAACTGGGATTATCTTTACCCTCAGCCCCTTTGCGTATCCTTCACCAACGTTCTTCAGCGTTAGTGTCATTTTAAACGTCATTCCGGGCTCTATCTTTTCGGGATTAAGTGTTACGTTTTCGATTTCTATAAAGGCTGCCCTTTCTCTTATGACTGTCGTTGAGAACACGAATTCTTGGGTCATTTGCTTATTGCTGTTTCCGGAATAGTATGTCAGTTTGAGCTTAAATGTGTATGTTCCCGTCTTTGCATCTTCATTCACGTGAACCTTGAACTCTTGGGTAGTGTACCATCCAGGATCGACGAACCTCACGTAGAAAAGATTTGAAGAGCGTGGTAAAAAGACATCTTTACCGAGTTCTCCGATTATAAACTCTCCTTTTACATCTTTTGCCGTATCTGCGCCTTCATTTTTTAGTGTCACCTCTATAGTGAAATCTTCACCTGGATGAACTACCTTCGGAATTTCCTGCTTTACGATTGAAAATGCTGCCTCATAATCCTTGGAGATTGTCACGGCAGCTGAGTCATACAGGACCCTCTGCTCCATAGTGTCGCCTTGGGTATAGGCAAAGTAAACAACCGTCAAATACAGGGGATAATCACCAGGCCTTGCATTCTCGTTGGCCTTGTACAGGAACGTAACTACTTTGTCTTCCCCAGGCTCTATATAGTCGACGTATTTCATAGTTGTTTCTACCGGGTAAAGGCTTCCCTGGGCAACCCCAGTTTGCGAAAGTGTCTGTGGAATTATCGAGGCAACACTGCTTTGCTGCTCCTCGCTACTTGTTCTTTCCGGCAAAACTGGAGTTGGAGATAGGATTACCGTAATGAATCTCACTTTTCTTGATCCAATGTTCTTCAAATGAACATGAACTTCGAATATTTGGCCCGGGACTATTGGCCCTTTGACTTCAATTCTTGAAAGGAGTAGTCCTTGTATCATTGAAGCTCTCCACTGAACTGGTCCACTTATACTAACCTTTGCACCGTTAGGGTATACAGAAAGTGCTGTAATGTAAATGTAGTTGTGTTTATATTCAATCTTTATCGTTTCATTTGCTCCAATTGGTTGTGCATTGGGGACATAGTAGGGTTTTGCGATATCTTCTAGTTTTATTCCAAGTTCTGGATGCTCTTTAATAGTTTCAACAATTGCATTCCAAACTTCTTCCTCTGGAGCTTGTGAGAGCCAATTTAGGAATTCTGCATATTGGACAGGGTTATTTGGATCATACCCAAGGGTCTCTGCCATGGCCCTTAAAAATGTCGGATCTGAGAGGAGTTGTCTGACTTTTTCTTCATCTGGAACGTATATCTTGGTTAGATTAGGACCAATAGGGTTCATGTATTCATCTAGAACTATGAATATTGCTTTCCATTCTCCGTGAGCCATGTCATAAACAACATCCTTTAATATTATCGTTAGGGGTCCAACTAGTAAATAGTCTCCCTTGTTCATATAACCTTCATACAGTAACTCTGGACCTTGTGCAAGAGATGGTGTAACGAATGAAGACAGTAAGGCTAAAATGAGTATAATAGCTCCAACTCTTCTCATTCTCTCACCTCCTTAAGCTTTCTTCCGAACTCCAGTTGCAATATTGCTGGAGTTACGAGGTAAGCCGAAAACATTGATGCAAATATACCAACCGCAAGAACCCTACCAAAATCGTGTATAGCTGTGAGTTGAGCGGTAAGTAATGCTAAGAAACCTCCTGCAGTCGTCAACGCGCCAACTAAAATGCCAGGACCAACGCTCTCCATCGCGGTTATTATGGGAGTTTTATTTCCTTCTCTAAGCTCTTCTAGGAACCTGTGGGTGATGTGCATGCCGTAATCAACTCCGAGACCAACTATCATTGATACAACACCGGCTAAAGTCTGAGAAAATGGAATTCCAGCGAGTCCCATGTACCCTATCGTCCATAAAGCTCCCAGGAACATCGGCATTATCATAGCCGTTGCGATGGTGGGTTTTCTGAATATGAGAAACACGACAAGAACGACTATGAGCGTTCCGATAGTCGATATCTTCCCAAGCTCCTCGTTAACTAGATTGTTGAGGACGTAATTCAAGTACGCATCTCCGGCAAGCTCAACTTTAGTTCCGGGCGGGAAGTCTGCCTGTTTTATTTGTTGCTCGAAGTACTCCATTATTCTGTTAAATTCGCTCTGCGTAACTCCCATAAAGTTGCCTTTGAACTTTATTATCGTCATGGAGTAGTCCGAGGAAACAAGAGACGAATCCTTAAGTGCTTCACTTATCTCCTCCTTGTCCTGGGGTATGTAGCCGTACTTTTGTAGCACTTCATCAGCTATGCTTTCGGCGGAAAAAACGTTGTTCATGTAAGAGTCCGCCTTGACCTCTCTTTCGAACCTGAGAATGGCCCTAACGAGCGTTGGATCCCTAACATCGTCAGCTTTTATAAGAACGTAAACCTCGTCCTGACCTCCAAACTCTGACCTTATGTCAAGTAGAGCCTTTATCTCTGGAAGATCCATTGGAATCATCTTCTCGAGCCTGACCTCCGTCGTTACTTTTGTCAATCCGTAAAATGAAACTCCTGAAATTACCAGGGCTATCAGTAAAGCGGCCCAGGGGAACCTCTTAATCCACGCCCCCCATTTGCCAAAGATAAAGGCTATCTTCCCTTCACCGCCACCTATTGATATTATCTCTTCTTTCTTCAAAACCACCCTCCTGAAGTCCTCTTCCAATATCGCTAGGGCAGGGGTTACTATTACAGCGTTCAGGGCCGTAAGGCCAAGCCCCATGACTAGGGTTATGCTGAGCCTCCTGAGGGAGGGAAGAGTTGAGATTGACAACGCAAGGAATCCGGCGATAGTAGTAAGTGCAGCACCTAAAAGCGCCTTTCCCGTTTCGGCTATAGCTTCCTCTGCAGCGACTTCTGGAGGTTCACCTTTGGCTCTCTCCTCGTAGTACCTGTTCGTAACGTGGACACCGTAATCAATACCCATACCTATAATCATAGCCCCAATCGTGCTCGTTGCTATATCCAATGGAATTCCGAGGAGACCCATAAAGCCCAAGGTCATGACCACACCGAACACTAATGGAATTAAAGGAACGAGCATTCTAATCGGGGATTTATAGAAGTACAGTAGAATGAGAATGACTATTACCCCAGCAACGGCCATCGTCCTGTTCATGTCGTTTTGTAGCATTTCGAGAACCTTGTACGTTATCCCGAGGTCTCCTGTAAGGACTACATCCACTCCCTGGGGGAAGTTCGACCTCTTTATGTCGCTCTCTATATCGTTGTAGACCCTGACTAGGGCCTTCTGGTTTCTTTCCCTGTTCATGTTGACTATTATTATCGTTGAAGAATAGTCTTCGCTGATTAGTCCCTTTCTCGCTTTTTCGGGAAGAACGCTGAGAACGAAGTTCACTTCTTCCTTATTCTTTGGAAGCCTCCCCAGGATCTGAACGCACAGGTCGGCAATGCTGAAAGTATCCGTAACGTACTCCCTCTGCTTCAGCCTCTGCTCCAGGTTATACATCGCCTGTATTACCCTGGGATCCCTTATGTCGGAAACTTCCTCGGTGGACTTTATCTTCACGTATATGAGAGCGGAGCCTCCCGTGCCGAACTCATTCTGAAGGGTGAAATAGCTTTTAACGGCCTCTAAATCTTCAGGGAGTTGCTTAGAAAGATCACTCTCAAACCTAAGCTGAGTTAACCCATAAGCTGACAGGATTAGGAGGAACAACGTTATTATCGCGAGCGAGTGCCTGTATACCACTATTACCCTCGCTATCTTCCTCAGCATATTAACCACCGAACTTTCGGAAATTTCCGAAAGTTTTATAATTTCAAAAATTTAAAAACATTGTGGTGGTCACTTATGGGCATTGAAGAGGCTAAGAAGATAATCATGGAGACATTTGCAAACACCGCGAGGAGGTTGGGCCAGAGCGAGCTCATAGGCTACATTTACGGTGCCCTTTTCTTGTCCGATAGGCCCCTCAGCTTGGGTGAAATAGCCGAGATAACGGGTTACTCACTCTCACACGTTAGCTCTGCCATGAAGGTTCTTGAGGGAGTTGGCTTAGTTCAGAGGATAAAAAAGCCCGGAGATAGGAAGGCGTACTTCGTTGCAATGAAGAACTTTGGGGAGTGGAGGAGCTCTGCATTCTATGAGAACATCCTTAGGGACATCGAGGAGACAAGGGATAACCTCCTGAGGGCTTTAAATGAAATTACCGAAGATACAGAGGAGGCCCAAAAGATAAAGGAAAAGATACAGATGGCCTTAAAGCGGAACGAAGTTGCTAAAAGGTTACTCCTCACCATAATGAAGTTCAGATCTGAGGAGGAAATACTTGAAACCCTAGAGAGATGCCTAAAGAAGGGATGAGGCCTTCCTTATTGCATTCAACTCTAGCCTTCCTTGGGGCCTTAATAAACCAGTTAGTGGGTCATAGAAGAGGATATTTGTCCTTATTAAGGTCTTTGTTGGCTCGTCAATCTCAAGAACTTCAATTTTCTCGTTCTCCCTGAATTCTTTAAGGACATCTAAGGTTCTTTTGTCCTTCTTGATAAGCCTTAAAACTTCCGTGGTCCTTAGCCTTAAAATTCCTTCACACCATTTTTGAAGCTTATTCCTATGGCTTTTGGCCTGAATTAAGTAACCGGGCTTCCCTCCGAAGTAGCTGTACAGGAGCTCCCCTTCTTCTTCGGTAAATCCGAGTTCCCTCATGAATCTCATGGCGGTATCCCTGTCGAAATCATCAATGAAAATGTAGTTGGCCCTGCCCTGTAGCGTCGTTTCTCCATAAACGCGCTCTACGAACAGGCTGTCTGACGTGACTACAAAAACATGGGAGAGGTGAGTTTCTTTGGTTAAGGCTATGAAAAGGTTAAACAGCTCGTATAAAGCTGGCCCATTGATCTTTTAAATCTCCAATCTTTTGCAGTTCATCCACTATTAAGACTGGAGTGCGTTCCTGGGATTTCAGATCATTAAACAGCCTGAGCAAGTACTTAAACAGGTCGTCAGCACCCTTTAGTTCCTTGATAACGTCCTCTGGAACTGGAATACCTGTGAGAATCGGAGTTAGCTTTGTTATTTCCTGGATTATGTCCATTTTTGACCTTCTTATGTCCATAAATACCTCGACCAAATCCGAATAACTCCTTATGGAGTGCCATCTTAAGTTTATGTAGAAAACTGGAAAATTTGCTGGGAGCTTATTCGCAACTTCCAACATGAGGGCAGTTTCCTGCTGTTTATAGGGCCATAAACGAAGTTGACCATGTTTGGCTCGTTTTCGATGATCTTTGTTATCTTTTCAATCTCACTCTCCCTATTAAAGAACATTCAAAACACCCTCAAGCGAAAGAAAAGAAAGGTCAGCCAGGAATCCGGTCATCACCGCTCAGCATCGATGGCGCTCATCACACTAATAACTCGGTCAGTTCCTTAAAAACCTTTTAACCTCACCGACAACTTCTTCGACTTTTACCTCTCTCTGCTCTCCGCTCTCCATATCTCTAATCGTTACAACTCCCCTCTCCAAGTCCTTCCTACCCACGATTATCGTTGCCTTGGCCTTAATCCTATTTGCATAGTCCAAGGCCTTTCTCAGCTTCCTTCCCATGAGCTCTACCTCAGCCTTAATCCCTTCCCTTCTGAGCCTTGAGGCTATTGATATTGCCTCCCTCTTTGTGTCTCCCACTGGAACAACGTATACGTCCGGTGAGAGATCTATCTCTGGAATCAGTCCCTTCCACTCTAGAATCGGGATTAGTCTTTCAATCCCTATCGCGAAGCCAGTTGCTGGAGTGGGCCTCCCACCAAAGACCTCAATTAAGTTGTCGTACCTCCCTCCCCCGCCAATGGAGCCTATCCCAAGATCGTTAGGGGCTATCGCCTCAAAGACAACGCTCGTGTAGTAGTCAAATCCCCTCGCGATTCCCAAGTCAATCATGACCCAGGATGAAACTTCATAGGCATCTAGGAGATCAACTAGTTCATACAATCTTTTTATTTCTTCCTTAGCCTTTTCGCTCTTAAACAGCTCTTCGGCCTTGGGTAGAACTTCGCTAGGCTTGCCCTTTATCTCCACCAGCGACAGCACCTTTTCAACCCCTGCATCGTCAAGTCCGAACTTCTTGAGTTCTCCTATAAATTCCTCCTGGGTTAGCTTGTCCTTCTTGTCTATTATCCTCATTAGGCCTATATCATCCTTAACTCCAAGCATCTTTGCAAACTCGTCAAGAAGAACCCTGTCCCCAATGTTCACCGTAAAGTCCTTCAAGCCAACGGAGAGGTAGCTCTCAACGAAGAGGGAAATAACCTCAGCATCTGCCTCAACTTTGTCGCTCCCTATGAGCTCAACTCCAGCCTGCCAGAACTCTCTATATCTACCGCTTTGGGGCTCTTCGTAGCGGAACATGTTTGCTATGTAGTACCACTTTATTGGCTTGGGGGCATTCTGAAACTGATTGACGTAAAGTCTAGCAACGCTCGATGTCATGTCCGGCCTTAGAGAGACATCTCTTCCTCCCTTATCCTTGAACGCGTACAGTTGCTTCACTACTTCCTCTCCACTCCTAAGCTCGAACAATTTAGTGTACTCCATTACCGGCGTTAGAATTTCCTTAAAGTTGTACCTCTCGAAAACCTCCCTTATCCTCTCGAACACCCACCTTCTCTTCGCCATCTCTTCCGGGAGGAAATCCCTCGTTCCCTTTACCCTCTCTATCATCTTTATCTCCCCTTGCCTCTATCCAAACCTAAATAAAAACCTTCTGAAAACTGTAATTTGTCCGAAAACTTTTATATGCATGAAATATAAAATATTGGCCGGTGGTTCTTATGGGTAAGCTTGACTGGATTAAGGAAGAACTTGAAGAACTAAAGAAGAAGGGGCTTTACGTAACTATTAGAGTTGTTCAAAGCGCCCAGGGCCCATGGATCGTTGTGAACGGGAAGAGAGTTTTGAACATGTGTTCAAACAACTATCTTGGCTTAGCTGCACATCCAAAGATTAAGGAAGCAGCGATAAGGGCCATCCTTGATTATGGAGTTGGTGCTGGTGCAGTCAGAACAATAGCAGGAACCATGGAGCTCCACGTTGAGCTTGAAGAAAAGTTGGCAAAGTTCAAGAAGAGAGAAGCTGCAATTCTCTTCCAGAGCGGTTACAACGCAAACCTTGGAGCAATTAGCGCCCTCCTTAGGAAGGGAGAGGATGGAGTGTTCTTAAGTGAAGAACTAAACCACGCGAGCATTATCGACGGAATGAGGCTCAGCGGTGCTCCTAAGGTTATCTACAAGCACCTTGACATGGAAGATTTGAAGAAGAAGCTTGAGGAAAACAAGGACAAAAAGAAGAAGATAATTGTCACGGATGGAGTGTTCTCAATGGACGGTGACCTCGCTCCACTCCCAGAAATCGTTGAATTAGCTGAGCAGTACGATGCAATAGTTTACGTTGACGACGCTCACGGTGAGGGTGTCCTGGGAGATCACGGAAGGGGTATAGTTGATCACTTCAAGCTCCACGATAAGGTAGACTTCGAGATGGGTACGCTGAGCAAGGCCTTTGGAGTCATCGGAGGTTACGTTGCGGGGCCTGAGGAGGCCATCGAATACCTCAAGCAGAGGGCAAGACCCTTCCTGTTCTCAAGTGCAATGAATCCACCGGACGTTGCAGCTGCAATTGCTGCAGTTGAGATACTTCAGAAGAGCGATGAGCTCGTTAAGAAGCTCTGGGACAACACGCACTACCTCCAGAAGGGACTTAGGGATCTCGGCTACGACTTGGGTAACACCAAGCACCCGATAACTCCGGTAATGCTCTACGATGAGAAGTTGGCCCAGGAATTCTCAAGGAGGCTGTTCGAAGAGTACAACATCTTTGCTCAAGCCATAGTTTATCCAACCGTTCCTCTTGGAACTGCAAGGATAAGGCTTGAACCTTCAGCGGCTCACTCAAAGGAGGATCTGAAGCTTGTAATTGATGCCTTTGAGGACTTAGGAAAGAAGACTGGCTTTTTGAAGTGATTTATCTCTTTTCTTTTCTACATATAGCTCTCACAAAAGTCATTTCGGGGACTGAGAGTGGATATTCTCTTCCATTGACTTCCAAGATGACCTTTGGTTTGAACACTAAGCCATCAATTTCCCTATCTATCTGGATATAAATGACCAATGTTCCCTTAGCGTGAGGTAAAAGTACTCTTGACAAATTTACGGGCTCTTGGGGGACGTCAAATATACTCTCATTTGAGAATCCGAAGCTGAGAATCTTAACTCCTTGAACTGGGAATATGACTCCTTTGAGCTTGATCGTTTCATTTGTAGGATTTACGACTTCAACTCCATAATATGTTGTGTAAGTCCCATTAATATATAGAGTTATCGAAGTCGTTGCGTTTTTTGTAATTTTAAGCGGATAGCTACTCCCGAACTCTACTTTTACGTTGACTCTAGCTAAATATACCTTGCTAGAGCCTTCAGGGAGAGCAAATAACAAACCCTTAATGTCCCCACTCGGTTTAATGACAACTTCTCCTTCAATCTCTCCCATTTCTATATCAGCATCTTTTGGAACGAGAACCTTTTTCACGCCCCCAAATTTTAAAAGTACTTGTTCAGAACCATTGAGACACCACAAAACCCTGAGCTTAACTTTTTCATCTGGAGTTACGTATGCGTAACCCAAAATTATAGATGGATGCAACTGAGAATTCTCATGAGGATATTTCAAGCTTGGAAGGAAGTAAGTTAATGCCAATAAGGCTAAAATCAGAGTTACAACTATTACCTTCCTCATACGTAGTCACCATACTCAAAACTTCGTCCACTCAACTTTGTAATAAACGACATCATTGTCCTCATCAACTATTGCCATGACCATGCTCTTCCTTACTCCGTGAGCCACTCTAGCCCTTGCGGTGATATCGTTAGGAGAAAGCTTCTGATTCTCTCTCACAACCCATATAAGCCAATCAGAATGCTCCGCATTCTTCCTATAAACCCTGAAGTGGGAGCCAAACTTTAATGCGGATTTAACTATGTATCCCCTGTCCCTAAGGTCCTTGTAGACGAGATACTTAATGTCAAAATCTTCATCTTTTCTCCTTCCAAGCTCAACTAGATCTTGGAAGCTCAACTCTCTACTTCCATCGAGAACCTTTATCCAGCCCCTCTCCGTTAGGTAGGCTGCCTCAATTAAGGAAAGAAAAAGCTTATTTCCCTTGAGCTCTCCATATCCCCTGTTATGGTAAAGCTGATTGATGGCCTTTTCTCTCTCACTGTAAGCTCTGTCCCCGCTCAGGAAGAACTCTATGACTTTCTTCATGCCATCCTCACCCTTTCCCAATCTTCCGGCTTTAGGATCATGTAGTATGCATCTTCCCCGTCCGAATAGTAGCTTATGATTCTCTTGACAATCTTGAACCCGAGCTTTTTGTAGAGGTTTATCGCCCTCTCATTGCTAACCCTGACCTCGAGCCCTATCCACCTTGCTCCTCTTTTAAAGAGTCTTTCTATAACGGCTATCATTAGGGCCTTCCCGATTCCATTTCCCCGGTAGTCTGGGTGAACGGCTATGCTCATTATGTGCCCTTCCATATCTGGCTTGAGGTATCCCATAACGTACCCCACAACTTGGCCATTGTATTCGGCAACGAGAAATGTTTCCGAGTTGGCCTCCATAAACGTCATGAAGAGCCCGCGGGGATACTTTTCCCTAAATGACAGGTGTTCTATCTTCATTATATAGGGAAGGTCAAACAGCCTAGCCTTTCTAATTGTCACGAGAGATATGGGTATCTTCCTTCGCACGTTTCCTTCTGGTTGGGCTATATCTTCCATGTTTGAAACTACTACTCAAGGGTTTTTAAGCCTCCCCACAGGGGACTAAAACTATTTATACAGAGAAGGCGATCTATAGATGAAGTGATGAGTCTGGAGCCCCCTGATTGGATGATGAGCAGTTCGCGGAGCTGATATCATGATAAAAAGAAGACTGTGCAAGGAGTATCTGGAGGAAATTGAGAGGTTGGAGAGGTCAATTAGGGAGCTCGAAGATAGGATAATAGAGCTGAACACCCAGCTCAGAATGAAGAGCGAGGAGGTAACCTCCCTCGCCATTGAAAACGGAAACCTGAGGTACAAGCTCGAAAAGCTGGAGAAGAGGTACAACCAGCTAATTGAGCTCCTGAAGAAGATGAAAATCCCCTTCATCATAATCGATGAAGACGAGTTCGAAAAAGATCAAGAAAATATTTAACCCCTCCCTGCCTTGAAGTTTCAGGGGTGTGAAATGGAGCTAGTTATGAAAACGAGAATGTTTGAGGAAGAGGGATGGATAAGGAAGAAGTGTAAGGTCTGTGGGAAGCCCTTCTGGACTCTTGACCCTGACAGAGAGACCTGTGGTGATCCTCCCTGTGACGAGTATCAGTTCATAGGGAAGCCAGGAATTCCAAAGAAGTACACGCTGGACGAGATGAGGGAAAAGTTTCTGAGCTTCTTTGAGAAAAAGGGCCACGGGAGGGTGAAGCGCTACCCAGTGCTGCCGAGGTGGAGAGATGACGTTTTATTAGTCGGAGCTTCAATCATGGACTTCCAGCCCTGGGTTATCAGCGGTGAGGCAGATCCCCCGGCTAATCCACTAACAATCTCTCAGCCCTCCATAAGATTCACTGATATAGACAACGTAGGAATTACCGGCAGGCACTTCACGATCTTTGAGATGATGGCTCATCATGCATTCAACTACCCAGGGAAGCCTATTTACTGGATGGACGAGACTGTTGAGTTGGCTTTCGAGTTCTTCACAAAGGAGCTTAAGATGAAGCCTGAGGACATAACATTTAAGGAGAACCCCTGGGCCGGTGGAGGAAACGCTGGGCCTGCCTTTGAGGTGCTCTACCGTGGCCTTGAGGTTGCCACGTTGGTTTTCATGCAGTACAAGAAGGCCCCTGAGAACGCTCCACCTGACCAAGTAGTGGAGATAAAGGGAGAGAAGTACGTCCCAATGGAAACCAAGGTCGTCGATACTGGTTATGGGCTTGAGCGTTTGGTGTGGATGAGCCAGGGGACTCCTACGGCTTACGATGCTGTCCTGGGGTATGTAATTGAGCCCCTCAAGAAGATGGCTGGCATAGAGAGAATTGATGAGAGAATTCTCATGGAGAACTCTCGTCTGGCTGGGATGTTTGACATAGAGGACATGGGTGATCTGAGGTACTTGAGGGAGCAGGTTGCCAAGCGCGTAGGGATAAGCGTGGAAGAGCTCGAGAGAATGATAAGGCCCTACGAGCTTATTTACGCGATAGCTGACCACACCAAGGCCTTAACCTTCATGCTTGCAGATGGTGTAATTCCGTCGAATGTAAAGGCCGGCTACCTTGCTCGTCTTTTAATAAGAAAGAGCATAAGGCATCTGAGAGAACTTGGCCTTGAAGTTCCTCTTGCCGAGATCGTGGCCATGCACATAAAGGAGCTCCACAAGACGTTCCCAGAGTTCAAGGAAATGGAGGACATAATTCTCGAGATGATAGAGCTCGAGGAGAAGAAGTATGCTGAAACGCTGAGAAGGGGCTCAGACCTAGTGAAGAGGGAGATAAGCAAACTGAAGAAAAAAGGCATAAAGGAGATACCCCTTGAAAAGCTCATAACGTTTTACGAGAGCCATGGCCTAACCCCAGAGATAGTCAAGGAAATTGCGGAGAAGGAAGGAGTAGAGGTCAAGATCCCCGACAACTTCTACAGCCTCGTCGCCAAGGAGGCCGAGAAAACTAAAGAGGAAAAAGAAGAGGAAGTCGTCGACTTCGAGCTCGTTAAGGACATCCCAGATACGAGAACCCTGTATTATGAAGATCCCTTCATAAAGGAGTTTGAAGCTACCGTTCTAAGGGTGATAGATGACTGGGTGATACTTGATCAGACGGCGTTTTATCCGGAGGGAGGAGGACAGCCCTACGACACCGGCGTTCTCATAGTTGATGGGGAGGAAGTTAAGGTAACGAACGTTCAGAAGGTTGGCAAAGTTATCCTCCACAAGGTAGAGAACCCAGGAAAGTTCAAGGAAGGAGTAAAGGTCAAAGGCAGGATAGACTGGGACAGGAGAATACAGCACATGAGGCACCACACGGGAACTCACGTCCTCATGGGTGCCTTGGTTAGGGTCTTAGGAAAGCACGTCTGGCAGGCTGGGAGTCAATTAACGACGGACTGGGCCAGGCTTGACATAAGCCACTACAAGAGGATAAGCGAGGAGGAGTTGAAGAAAATCGAGGAGCTGGCCAACAGGGTAGTCATGGAGAACAGGAAGGTCACTTGGGAGTGGTTGCCCAGGACCGAGGCCGAGCAGAGGTATGGCTTCCGCCTTTATCAGGGTGGAGTTGTCCCAGGGAGAGAGATCAGGGTCGTTAAGATAGAGGACTGGGATGTTCAAGCCTGTGGTGGAACCCACCTGCCTTATACGGGCTTAGTTGGTCCAATAAAGATACTGAGGACTGAGAGGATACAGGATGGAGTCGAGAGAATAATCTTCGCCTGCGGTGAGGCAGCTGTAAAAGAGTGGCAGAAGGAAAGGGATCTACTCAAGAAGGCCAGCCAGATCTTAAGGGTTCCACCAGAAAAGGTTCCCGAGACTGCTGAGAGGTTCTTCAACGAGTGGAAGGAAGCGAGGAAGGAGGTCGAGAAGCTCAGGAAGGAACTCGCAAAGTTGCTGGTGTACGAGCTTGAGAATAAGGTTGAAAAAGTCAATGATATCGAGTTCATAGGGGCCATAGTGGAGGGAACAATGAACGACCTTAGGGAAGCTGCCAACAGGCTTAGGAAGGACAACAGGGTTGTGGTGTTGATAAGCACGGAAGGACACTTTGTAGTCGCGGTTGGTAATGCACTTGACCTTAAGGCTGGAGATCTTGCAAAGGTCATTACCTCTACAGCGGGCGGTGGAGGCGGCGGAAGGAAGGAGTTGGCCCAGGGTAAGATAAAAGACCTAGGAAAAGCCAAGGAAGCAATTGAGGAGGTCAAGAAATGGCTAATTTAACTATAGCTTTTTAATTTTAAATCTCTTGCTGATCCCTTTTTAGAAATGTTAAGGTTTCGGATAAATATTTTGGACCATCTTAATAATTTTCTTAATAGTCTCCTCTATAAAGTCGGCATATGTAGGAATTACTACAAATGTATATATAACCAAAGAAAGTTCTATAAATGGGATATAGTTAGGGCCAGGAAGCTGGTTATTTTTCTTATAGCTCACATAATACAACATGAAGGCAATAAAGCTTATCCCAAGCACCTCAGCTATATTAATATGAAGTTTTTGAAAGTGCTTTGCGTTGTAATGTGTATACATGATATACAGATATACATAGACAAGGTATAAAACAATGAGGATATCCAAAATGAACCTTAGGGACAGAATATCCTGATTAAACCCACCTATTTTGTGTAATTTATGCATGTAAAATAAGTATGCTATAATTAAGAATTGCCCCTATGCTCATTATAAGAACAAATGAGCTTACTCTATATAGTATTATCCTATTAGACTCATCCATTTTTTGCGCCTCTTTCTTTATCTTTATTCCAAATGCAGGAAGAGATATTAGCATGATTAACATGAAGACATGACTAAGTCCACTATATACAAAGGCCACCAACAAGATTATGCTAACAGAAATTAGACTTATCCCCAAAATTGATTGTGAATCGCTAATAATGCCAAATAACTTTTGAATATTTCTTATTAATTTTCGTAATTTAAATTCGGAGTATATTAGCAATAGCAATACTACAAAAATAGTCACATAAAATAGGAGTGATGAACTATTGGACATTTCTTTAATTGTCACTATCTTTGTACTAGCCCAAAACACAGTTATGCCTGCCAATATTCCCAAAGATATCACAGATTGCATTATAGAAATTTCTCTATATTCACTCTTCATGTCTGGCAGTTTAATACTTGCAACATAGTATCCTATGGAACTAAATAGCATGACAAGAGATAACTCTACAGCTATAACTGGGGTGGGGTTAGATGGATTAATTATATCGCTTATTATATTGCTATTAAATACGACTCCAGACAAGATAGATATAACAGTAATTAGTATTCCAATATCAATGTTATCCTCGTTAATCATCACTTCATTGTTTTAGAAATATTGTTTTTATTTTTTTCTCCTAATTAATATATAGTATCCCCATCAAGGCCTAAATCTTAACCTGTTAGATAGTTGCTCTCTTATAGTGCATAAATGTTCTTGGAGGTTATCTTTATGTTCCTTTTCTTTAGGTTGTTAAACCCCAGCTGGGGGTAAGCTGTGGAAAGGAAACCCCGTTCGGGTGACTGGTTGGTTCTCTATGCCCATCTACTATTGGTTTTAATAACTGCCTCCGCGCTTATCATTAAGGCTTATCACCCAAGATACTCGGAGAATATGGGCACATTCTAAAACTCTCATCTGGAGATAGAACCTTAGCCTTGCTCGCTTTCTTTTCTCAGTACGTTTACTACTTCATAATAGAAGCATTATCTGTCAATATGCTATACTTAAGTAGGATCAGGTTTGTAGGTAAAAGGGATGCGATAGTGATTCCCTAGTATTCTGGGGTTTGGTGCATATTTTGCAAGCTCTAAACAAGTCGCCTTGTGTAGCGATTGCAGTTGCAATTCTTGATCTCAATAGAAGCCTTTTCAGGGTATGATAGTCATATTCAGATTCAGAACATGATGATGGTTGAGAGAAGTGATAAGTATGACTGAGCTCAGAAACGAACTCGGGCTAGTAAAAATGCTAGTAAAAATGGTAGAATGATAGGGCTAGTCTTTCTCTTTCCTTGGAATTAGCTTTATCTTATATTCTACGTGCCATATTGGAAGCTTGCTTGCCTTTATTATTAAGTAGTACTGACCTTCCCCTCTATAGAGCTTCTTGGTATCTTCGTCTGGAAGCCTGAAGTTTATGTAAATTTCACTATCCTTGTCTATTGTCGTTTTGAAAGTCGTGTTCCCCCTGTACTCCTTTCCGTTGACCTTGATTAAGTATTCAGTGCCTTCAGGAAACTCAATTTCGAACGTAAATCCTGAGACCCTGGGCTTTACTTCTAGAGTAAATAGCCCCCATCCATCCTTTTCAACTATGGTTACGGTTTCGTTGTTTATGTAGAATACTTCTGCTGATGCTTGAATGCTTGCAGGTGGTATTTGAGCGGTTCTGAGGGCGTACCACAGGAGGACTAGGAATATCACTAGTACCGCCACAAGCTTCTTGCTCACGTTGACACCTCCAAATTTTTAATTCTCCTAGGATTATAAAAGGGTAATTATGATTGTTTAGCAAATTCCTTATAAACCTTCACCACTCGTAGTGATTATACGGTGGTTTGAATGATAAACTTCATCTTTGGAATACACAATCATCAACCCCTCGGCAACTTTGGTTGGGTCTTTGAGGAGGCGTATGAAAAGGCATACAGACCTTTCCTTGAAACCCTTGAGGAGTATCCTGGGATGAAGGTTGCCATTCACATAAGCGGACCCCTAATCGAATGGCTTCAGGAAAACAGGCCTGAGTACATAGACCTTCTAAGATCCCTCGTGAGGAGGGGTCAAGTAGAGATCGTCGTTGCAGGATTTTATGAGCCGGTACTAGCTGCAATTCCAAAGGAAGACAGGCTGGAGCAGATAAAGCTCATGAAAGAATGGGCCAAAAGCCTGGGATTCGAAGCTAAGGGAGTCTGGCTTACCGAGAGGGTTTGGCAGCCCGAGTTAGTGAAAACTTTGAGGGAGAGCGGAATAGAGTACGTCGTCGTCGATGACTACCACTTCATGAGTGCTGGGCTTCTCAAGGAGCAGCTGTTCTGGCCGTACTATACAGAAGACGGAGGGGAGACAATCGTTGTATTTCCAATAGATGAAAAACTACGCTACCTAATCCCATTCAGGCCGGTTGATCAAGTTCTGGATTACCTTCACTCACTTGAAGAAGAGGACGAGAGCAAGGTTGCGGTTTTCCATGACGATGGAGAGAAGTTTGGAGTATGGCCCGGGACGTATGAGTGGGTCTATGAAAAGGGTTGGTTAAAGAAGTTCTTCGAAAGTATCACCTCGGACGAGAGGATAAACCTGATGCTCTACACTGAGTACTTGGAGAGGTTCAGGCCGAAGGGCTTGGTCTACCTCCCAATAGCTTCGTATTTCGAGATGAGTGAGTGGTCTCTTCCAGCGAAGCAGGCAAAGCTTTTCGTAGAGTTTGTAAACGAGCTCAAGCTCAAGGGGATGTTTGAGAAGTATAGGGTTTTCGTGAGGGGAGGCATTTGGAAGAACTTCTTCTACAAGTACCCGGAGAGCAACTACATGCACAAGAGAATGCTGATGGTAAGTAGGCTTGTAAGGGAAATTCCAGAAGCGAGAAGGTATCTCTTCAAGGCGCAGTGTAACGATGCCTATTGGCACGGTCTCTTTGGTGGAATATACCTTCCCCACCTAAGGAGGGCCATTTGGAGTAACATAATAAAGGCTAACACCTACGTAAAGACGGGTAGCTTCATAAAGGATATAGATTTTGACGGCAGAGAGGAAGTATTCCTCGAGGGAGATAACTTCTACGCCGTTTTCAAGCCCTCCTACGGGGGCTCTCTTGTTGAGCTCTCAAGCAAGAGGAGGCTAGTGAACTATACGGATGTTCTAGCGAGGAGATGGGAGCACTACCATGGTGTTGATGTTGCATACAACGGAGGGGGAGTTTCGAGTATACATGAGCTTGAAAAAAGGCTCCCTGAAAACCTTAGAGGTGAAGTTGCCTACGACAGGTTCCAGAGGTTCATGCTCCAGGATCACCTAATACCTGAAGGGACTACACTTGACGACTTCAGGCTCTCTAGAAACGATGAGCTCTTGAGACTGCCCACCAGGCCGTATAGCTTTGAGGTCTTTGAGAATGGAGTCAATCTCTGGTTCGAGGAGGAAGACTTCAAGGTAGAAAAATCGTTTAGACTAATGCAGGATGGCTTCGTCGTTGACTACGTTGCCTCGGGGAAAGGGATCCTGGCGATAGAGCTTAACTTGGCAGTTCAGAGCGTGATGGAGAAGCCTGAGGTGCTCAATGTAAGGGAGATTGAAGTCGACGACAAGTATGCTGTTGGCAAATTTAAGCTTGAGTTCGATAGGGAAGTTATGCTTTGGAAGTTCCCGGTGAAAACCTTAAGCCAGAGCGAAAGCGGATGGGATTTTATTCAGCAGGGCGTTAGCTACACAGTGATGTTGCCTTTGGATGGGGAGGAGAGGCTGAGGATAAGGTTCAGGGAAGTTTAAAGCCTCGGTTAGGGAGGCCCTCATCACCGATCAGGGCCCGAAAGAGGCCTCATCGGCTTAATCTTTCCAGTTTTCTTTCTTCTCGTCAGGACATATGCCCCAGCTAGCACCCATCCTAGCAATGAGTAATACCGCAGGTTAATAAATGGATCCCTATACACCCCTTCTATTTTGTGAACGCCTTTGGGGATGCTCACAACCATAAGGCCGGTTCTGTAGTCCCTCCAAACTTTCACTTCTCTGCCGTCTATGTAGACCTTCCAGTATGGATAGTATGCTATTGAGATTATGGCAGCTACCCCTGATGTGGAGTTGAGAGTTGCCCTAAACATCGTATCCCCAATTATGAAGTTTCCATACTCCAGAGAGGCGTTTTCATGCTTGGCTAGGGAGAATATGAAGTTTAGCTCCTTGCTTGAGTTCCAGTAAAGTGAGTGGAAGAGTAAGTTTCCACCAATGAAATAGATACGGCCTTTTCCTACGTCCTTAAACCCGATGAGGGTATAGTTGCTCACTTTAACAATGGGGGTCAGGTTCCCCTTAAAGACGGGTCCATACCATGTTTTTCCCTCATACACGAATGGTGCAAACCCCGTTACGTTGGGCATTGCTATTAAAACGCTTTTAATGCCCAGGAACTCTCCGGCCCTTTCAGGGATTACAATCAGGGTGCCTCCTTCCTTTACAAAGCCTAACAGGATTCTTTCTTCGCTCTTTTTGGGTTCTCCTAAGTACATTACAGTTCTTACCCCTTGGGGTATGTCAGTAAGTGAGGGCATGTATATATACCTGTAGGGAAGGTCATAGAACCTCCCAACGATTAGCAGATCTACAGGTGTAAAGAAGCTCGTATTAGCTTCATATATTCTGAACCTTCCAATTTTTCCGACGTATTTGTAGGGTTTCGGAACTGGTGACTGAATACTCGTTATGAAGAATCTCGCGGCATAGGGTAGGAGGTAGTGCTCCGCGAGATTGTTGTCTTGGCCATGGTGTATCACTCTGTCAACAACATACACCATCCTAGAGTATTCTTTATCCGCAGGGTTGCCCTCATGGTACCAGCCGTTTAGACTTAGCTTACCTGTTAAAGCTGGGAGGTAAGAATAGGGGGCGACAGCTGGAACAACGTAAAACCTCCAGTCCCTCTCTTTCTCGTCTTTCAAGAACTCAGCGAGTTCCAAATAGTCTTTGGGCATTCCTCCGATGGAGTAGGGTAGTACTAGAGTTACCGCGATAATTAGGGCAACTGCTGTTATCTTCACAATTGACTTCCTCTCGACTTCAGAACTTCCCAGGACTAAAACTAGAGGCAGAACATCAAGCCATCTGTAGGGAAGCATCTTGGAGAGCAGTGGCAAGCTATAGAAGCTTCTAACCGGTGAATAGTATCCCGTTGCAAGTATTATGAGCGTGACAGCTAATGTAATGTGTCTAATGGTTTTTCTAACACTCAAGAGCAGTGTAAGCAACAGCGGGACCATTAGGAGGAGGTACTTTGATAGTAGGATCTCTTTAAGTTTTATTGACGTATATTCGAATAAGTATGGGTGTTTGGTTATTGTGAAGAAGTTGGAGTACCTGTAATCGAGGATAAATGGCACGTAAAAGAAAGCCGTCAGCACAAGAATTATTCCAATAGCTCTCACTATATTATATCCGCTGGGGATTCTCCTTAAGTAAAGGACGGCCATTAGAACTACAAGGGGGAGGAGAGCCGAGTGGTGAGTTAGTAGGACTATCGAGACCAACATTGAGCCGAGGGTTATCTCTTTAGCACTCCCCTCTAATATCAGCTTTGCTCCCAAGATGAAGGCTGGGGCTACGAGAAGTGCACACAGCCTTGGATATGCACCTTCAATTGTCACTATTGGAGAGTGCGCAAGCAGTGTTGGATAAAGTAATGACAGTGGCACGTTTTTAGTCAGCTTATAGAGGGAGGCCATTCCAATTAATGAAAATAGAGTTAATGTTATGGCTAGTCCCCGAATAGGTGTTCCTAGAATTTTCCCAAAGAAGGCAGCGACTAAGTATGAGAGGGGCGGGTAATACTTGAGAAATGGATATCCCGTGTACCAGTCATTTATCCATGGCTTCCATCCATCCTGAATGAGCTTATAAACTTTAAACAAGTGCCCATTTCCATCAACAGGAAGGGCGGGGATTTCGGGAGCTCTATAGAATGGTAGAAAGATAATAATTGACCAAACGATGAATATTCCGGCGATTGCTATATTTCTTCTAAAATCTCCCTTAGTCCCCTTATCGTAGCTGAAAAGTAGCAGCCATCTTCTCCTCTGGCTACCCACGCCTCCTCACCTACCCTAATGAATTTCACCGTCCCTCTATTCTTTCTGATTAGTGTATACCCATCTCCTTCAGCTTCAAGTTCATGGGAAAAGCCAACTATTATTGAGTTCCGAAGGAATTTCTCGTGTTTTATGAGCCTTGATAATATTAGTTTCATATCTTCGTCGGGGGTCCAGATGATTATATTTCCAGTAGAGAATTCGTAGATTAGCTTAAATCGTGCTTTTCCCACATTACCTTGAGCGACTATCCTTTCCTGGCTCGAGGATTCCATGAACTCTCCTCCCTCCAAGAACTCTCGTATAAACGCCACTTGGTATGAAGGATTGACTATTTTTATCACGGCCACGCAAATCCTCTTAAAATATCCAATATAATAAACTATCGATAACTCATGAGACCTTCCTTGAGAATTCAGTCAACATTCTATCTGTACCTACTATTAGTCCTTGGGTTACTTGAGATATTCCCTCTCTGGCTCGTTTTGCAGGGCATACTGATCTTTCTGTTTTTCATGGTCTTTTCTGGTGCGATCTTCTACTCCCTCCTAATGCTGGCCACTAGAAGGGACTATCCCTTTGAAGTGCCTAATGATCCACCAACTCCTTTGGATCCGCTCGTTTATGTACTCATACCTGCCCACAATGAAGAATCAGTAATTAGAGCTACGGTAACGTCTGTATTAAACCAAGATTACAAAAATATGCGAGTATTCCTGATAAACGATAACTCAACCGATGGAACCCTCGAGATATTCAGGGAATTTGAGAGAAAGGATAATAGAGTCGTTGGAATAAACGTACCCCCGGAGAGGGGGAGAAAAAAGCCCAAGGCCTTGAACTACGCGCTTGAGATAATAAGCATAGCCTTTCCAAAGCCTGAATTCGTGTTCATACTCGATGCTGACTACATAATACCCCGGGATGCAATAAGGAAACTAGTTAGGATAATGGAGAGAGCTCCAAACTACGTTATAGGAATCCAGGGAAACGTTAGGCCTAGAAACTGGAAGAGGAACTTCATAACTAAGTTCGTAACCCTTGAGAGGCTCGTTGGTTTTAACGTTGCCATAGAGGGGGATATGAAGCTTAATGAAAATGGTAAAAATGGTGGTACTGTAGTTCTCCTTAGGTATGATCACTTGTCAAGCCTTGGGTTCTTTAATGAGGATGTAGTCACCGAGGACACGGAGCTTTGGGCGAGAGCATTTATCTCAGGATACAGGTTCTGGTATTATCATGGAGTTGTTGGGTGGGAGGAGGCTGTTGAGGATGTAAAGCATTACATAAAGCAGAGGTCTAGATGGGCTCAAGGCCACTTCCAGGTTATGGTTGACTATTATTGGCCTGTTATTAGAGGGGCCTCGAGCATCTCTGAGGCCTTCATAGAGCATTTTTACCTTTTAAGCTATTTAGTCCCGGTTTTTTGGTTCTCATCAATTGTGCTTAACTCTTACTTAATGCTCATAGAGCAGCCGCCATCCTCAATAATACCTCCAAAGGTTTCCCTGATTCTGGCCCTTCTCTCTTTCCTCCTGTTTTGGTTCTCAATAGCTTATTCTAACTGGGTTGAAAAGAAAAGAATGAGGTATCACGTCAACTGGACCTTTGTTCTAGCATATCCTCTGTACTTCTTGATATTCGTGGGGTTTTCTGTTGTTTACACTACGAGGGGGCTCGCTAGGCTGATAATAGGAAAGCTCCAGTGGGAGAAAACTAAAAGATTTACTTAGAAAAAGGATCTATTATAACGAGCAGGTCTATGTTGTTCATAGTCAGTTCAAAGTGGAGGTATGAGAGAACCATTAGGGACCGTATTTCACCGTATAGTATTATCTCAAAGAGACCTTTTACAGCAATTAGAGCCGCTAAGACTCCATAGCCTCCCTTTAGGACGTCTGCAACGGCAAGCACGAGGGAGATCATTATATGGAGGAACCCATATGATCCGAAGGGAGGTGAATACCTTCTGAAAAACATCCAGTATAGATTAAAACGAGTTCTCCTCAGCCTATCTAGGAAGTCTAGGTGCATTAAATACGTCGTCACGAAAAGGAAAGTTCCGACTAGGTACAGTATTGACCTATGGGGCTTTTCGCTAAATAAGTAAACCCCTACGATTATCGAGCAGAGTATTGCAGAGAGGATAGAGTATAGGGCATAGAGCTTAACGAGTTTGAGTAGCCTAACCCTTTCCCTAGGTGCCTCGGAGATTATCTTCATCACGATCCACCTTAAAAGTGAGGGGCTCTTTAAGCCCCCAGAATCTACAGAATGCGCAAATTTCTCCACTCGACGGCATTCCGCAGATCTTGCACTCTCTTAGCTCCTTCTTTTCCACTTCGACTTCAAATAAACCTCTTTTTTTCAGGTACCCTCTTACGAACGTGAACTTCGTTCCGGGCCTCTTCTCCTCAAGCTCATTTAATATTGCCTTCATGTCGAGGGTTGTTGCTCCTCTCGCGTGTGGACACTCTTCGACGATGTAATCTAGGCCAACCGCGAGGGCATACGCTACAACTTCTCTCTCCGTGAGCTCGTAGAGGGGCTTTACTTTTTTAACGAACTTATTCTCTCCGGGGAGCAGAGGGCCTCCTTTCGCTAGATATTCTGTGTTCCAGTGCAGAAGATTGTTGAGAAGGAACGAGGCTTCATCATCCAAGTTATGACCGGTTGCTATGGCATCAAAGTTGTTGTCGTAGGCGAACTTGTTCATTATGTATCTCTTCGTTAGTCCGCAGTAGGAGCATGGGGGTCTTCTCGTTTTTACCTCTCCTATACCGTATCCCAGGACTTCTTTTATCCGAACTATGTGGAGTGGGGCCCCGATTAAATCGCACTGCCTTTTTGCGAACTCCTCACTCTTCTTCGAATACTCTCCTATGCCTAGGTTTATGTGGAGGCACTCAATATTGTAACCTAGCTTGTTAAGAACATAAGCTGTAACCGCGGAGTCCTTACCACCGCTTATCGCTACGAGAACCTTTTCATCCTTTCGGAGAAGTTTGTACCTTTCTATTGTTCTCTGAACTTTTCTCTCAAAGTATTCGATGAAGTGATCAATGCAAAGATACGTTTTAGGATAATGGAGTTTTATGTAAGCTTCTTTTGAGCAAAATTTACATTTCACAATTCTCACCTTCCTGAGGTAAGAGAAAATCCTTAAAATTTTATACTACTCAAATATGTCCGGTACAGGCTACAATAAGGAGGAGTTTGTATGGACGTATTCCTAGAATTGGCCCTGATCCTAATAATTGCGAAGGTCTTTGGATACATCTCACTTAGGCTCGGTTTTCCGGCTGCACTTGGCCAGCTCATTGGGGGGATAATAATAGGGCCCTCCCTTCTCGACCTCGTTTCTTACGGCCCCGAGGTGAGGCTGCTTGCAGAGCTTGGCGTTATAATCCTCCTATTCTTGGCTGGACTTGAAACCGATGTTGAGGAGTTCAAGCACGTTGGTCTCTCGGCCTTTATCATAGCTGTAATGGGTGTTTTCTTCCCCCTCCTTTTGGGCTACGTTCTCGGGCTGGCTTTCGGCTTTACTGATATTCAGTCCCTCTTCTTGGGAGGAATACTAACGGCTACGAGTGTTGGCTTGACAACGAGCATTCTAATGGAGATGAAGAAGCTGAGGACGAAAGTTGGGACTACGATACTTGCGGCGGCAGTAGTTGATGACATCCTGGGAATAATGATCCTAACGATATTGGTTGCAATGAACGTGAGGGGAAGCGTGAGGGTGCTTGACGTTATAATAATTCTCGTTGAAGTTGCCCTGTTCTTCCTCGCTGGCATATTCCTGGGGCACCCTGCAATTAGAGAGGCATTAAAGGTCTCCGAGAGGATAACCCTTCCAGAAACCGTAACAGCTTTCGCCCTAGCTATAATGCTCTTCTTCGCTTATCTGGCTGAAAAGTTCCAGATAGCTGGGATCACCGGGGCTTACCTCGCGGGGATATTAGTTGCAACTACCGAGGAGGCAAAGAAGATAACGGACAGGATGATAACCATAGGCTACTCCCTATTCATCCCGATATTCTTGGTCAGCATAGGGATAGAGAGTGACATAACCGTTTTGCTCCATGCAGGACTCTTTGCTGGCCTGTACTCGCTGGTTGCGATAATAAGTAAAGTAATTGGATGTGGAATTGGGGCGCTAATGATGAAGTTCAAGCCCGTTGAAGCCCTTCAAGTAGGGGTTGGAATGGTCCCCAGGATGGAAGTAGCTTTAATCATGGCAAACATAGCCCTTAGGGAGGGAGTGTTCGATAGGGGATTGTTCGCTATTCCCGTGACTATGGTAGTTGTAACAACATTAATTACTCCATTCCTTCTCAAGTGGGCGTTTTCAAAGTGATTCTGGCTCTAGGCTTTCTATCTTCTGCTTCCAGTTCCCGGGCTTCTTAAAGTCCTTGAGATTGAAGAGGCCCTCCTTCACAAGTATTCCTCTCGCAGCCATGATTCCAGTTGCCGCAGCGTTGACGATGTCCCTGCTCAACCCGGCCCCATCTCCCGCGGCGAATACGTTTTCTATGCTCGTTTCAAGCAGCTCGTTCACTTCGACCTTCATTGCATAGTACTTTATCTCTGGGGCGTAGAGGAGGGTATGATCGCTTGCAACCCCGGGAATTACCTTGTCGAGCTTCTCAAGACCCTCAATTATGTTAGTGACAACCCTGTGAGGCAGGGCCATGGCTATATCTCCTGGGGTTACGTGCTTAAGTGTTGGCTCTACGTCGCTCTTCCTTATTCTTGACCATGTGCTCCTTCTTCCTCTTCTTAAATCACCTAAACGCTGGATTATGGGCTTCCCTCCACCTATTGTTGTTGCTAGTTGAGCTATACTCCTTCCGTAAGCCGTTGTATCTTCCACGGGCTCGGTAAGCTCTATCCTAGTTAGAAAGGCGAAGTTCGTGTTGTTGCTCTTCTTCTCCCTCATTGAGTGTCCGTTAACGCCAACGTAGCTGTCGTACTTCTCCTCTACTACGAAGCCGTATGGATTAGTACAGAAAGTCCTCACGAAGTCATCATAAGTATCTGTATAGATGTGGAACTTGGGATCGTGGTTTATGCTCGTTATCGGCTCCATGATAATTGCCGGGACCTCAACTCTAACTCCAACGTCTATTGGTCCATGCCTCGCTTTTAGCCCTATCTTCTTTGCAACATCATGGAACCACTCTGCTCCTCCCCTTCCCGGGGCCACGATTATGTACTTGGCCTCTATCGTGAAGATATCTTTACCCCTCTGAACCTTAACCCAGCCCCTGTTGAACTCCAAGGCCTTAGTCCAGAGCATGAACTTTACTCCCTTGCTCTCTAAGTACTGCTTGATGCTTTTAATTACCTTAGGGGTGTGATCGCTACCGATGTGCCTCTGAATTATTGGGATGAACTTAACTCCTGCCTGAGCTGCCCTTCTTTCCCAATACCTAATTTGATCGGGATCTCCTTTGTACAGATTCCTGGGGGCCCCATGCTTAAGTAAGATCTGATCTACCTCCCAAACGAGTTGCCAAGAATAGTTCTCATCGTTAGTTAACTCCGTAAGATCCCCACCGATGTCGGGTCTTAGGTTAACAGTTCCATCACTTAGTCCTCCAGCTCCTCCAACACCGCTCATTATGTGGCAGGGCTTGCATCCGACACAGTAGCCGAGCTCGTACATTGGGCAGACTCTCTGGTCTACGTCTCCGCCCTCTTCAATAATTAGAATTCTCAGATTGCTTTTCTCGGCAAGTTCATAAGCCGCAAAAAGGCCTGCAGGACCGGCACCTATTATAACGACATCGTACTTCATTAGTTCCCTTACCGAGGTGCACATCTAATACCCTTATAAATCTTTTGGCAAGTTCTAGTTTAATCTTCTCAATATTGGGTGGTAATTTTAACATTAATCAAGCAATTTTTGGAGAGTCTTCCTTAACTTCGCAATTACTTTTGGCGGAGCCGGCCCATCCAGACTTACTATCTTGACCTCCTCTCCATTCCTTATTCTCTCTATAACTTCGATGGCCCAGTCACAGGCTTCGGTGTAATTGTTTGCCTCCGTTATCTCGTCAACCCTATACCACTCGTTCTCCTTCTTGTCGTATATGGCTAGAGCTGGTGGAATCGGCTCGCAGGGGCAGTTAACATAAATTAACTCGATTATGAAGTCTCCAACATCTAGAAAACCTTCCTTCCTCAGCTCTTCTCTCCACCCCAAGTCCACCACCATATTTATGAAGAAAATTTCACCTTTTAAGCTTAAGGCTTATAATTGGCCATGCTGAGATTTTTAGGGTGATAAAATGAGAATCCTCGCTATAACTGATATACACGGGAGCTACCAAGGAGTTAAGGCATTAGCAAGGCAAGCTGATGATTTTGATTTAATCCTAGTGGCTGGAGACATAACCCACTTCAGCAATGGGAAAGAGGCTGAAAAAATACTGTCCCCCCTTCTCGAAGCCGGAAAGCCGATCTTGGCGGTCATGGGAAACTGCGATGGAAGGGATGTCCTTGAAACGTTGGAGAGGCTTGGGATAAGTGTCCACAATAAGAGAGTTGAAATTGGGGGCGTGGGAATAGTTGGATTCGGCGGCTCAAACGTCACACCGTTTTCGACGATATGGGAGTTTTCGGATGAAGAAATCTACGGGTCCCTAAGGAGGAACTACAGGGAAGGAGACGTTATTCTGACTCACGCTCCTCCGTACGGTACGAAGCTAGACAAGACTTTCTCTGGAGTTCATGCAGGCAGTAGGGGGCTGAGGAAGTTTATCGAAGAGAGTCAGCCTCCTTTATGCATCTGCGGCCATATCCACGAGGGCAGAGGCGTGGAGAGGATAGGAAAAACGATAGCCGTCAATCCTGGCCCTCTCTCTCGTGGGTACTATGTGGTAATAGACTTGGAGGAGCTGAGGGTGGAGCTCAGGAAAATATCTTAAGCATCTCGAGGGATGTATAGGTGGGAGGAGCTATGGCAATAGTTAGGGCTCACCTAAGAATATACGGCAGGGTTCAGGGGGTCGGCTTCAGGTGGAGCATGCAGAGAGAAGCAAGGAAGCTTGGCGTAAATGGCTGGGTGAGGAACTTACCTGATGGGAGCGTTGAGGCCGTGCTTGAGGGTGAAGAGGAGAGAGTTGAGGCGTTAATAGGATGGGCCCATCAAGGGCCCCCACTGGCCAGGGTTACCAGGGTGGAGATACAGTGGGAAGAACCCAAGGGAGAAAGGGGATTCAGGATCCTGGGGTGAAGATTACCTTCCTGGGGCAGTACTTGACCTCACACTTTGGGCATATCATCCTCTCTTTATTCCTCTCTGGCGTGTGGATGACTATCTTTTCAAGTGCTCCTTCGGTTCTCATGGAGGCTATAACTTCAAAGGGGAGAACCCCTTCTATCACGAGGTAAGCTTTACTCTTGTCCTCATAAGGATTGCTACCAAATATCTCCACCACCCTAATCCTCTTCTCGGCCAAAATCTGAAGTACCTTTGCGAGAACCCTCTCGTAGGATCCCTTCTGTATTGTAAGCTCAAGCACCTCCCACCCCATAAGGGGGGCTATTGAAATTAAGCTCGACTTCGGGGAGAGGTTCTCGAAGAGTATCTTCAAGGCGGGCTTGGATTCTATGTATTCTATAGTGTGGTAGACTATCTTCCTGTTCACTCCAGTGGCCTGAGCTATTCCAGTTATGGGGACCTCAACATCTTTGATGTATACTTTACCATCCCTCACTGACAGTCCAGCGTTCCAAAGGAACTCCACGACCTTCCTCCTTGCTGGGTAGTTCTTGAAGTACTCCTCGAGTATGTGTATCATTTTTGTCACCTCTTACTCAATACTGGGTAAAAATGTATATTTAAAGATTGCCCTAAAGATTTTTATATTCATAAATTACTTCCTCAAAAAGGGTGAGGAGGAGAGAAAAGATGGGAAAATTCATTGAGAAGCTCGAGAATGCAATTAGGGGATATACGTTTGATGATGTTCTCCTGATTCCCCAGGCCACAGAGGTTGAACCAAAAGATGTGGACGTTTCTACGCAGATTACCCCCAACATAAAGCTGAACATCCCAATTCTGAGCGCGGCGATGGATACAGTGACTGAATGGGAAATGGCAGTGGCAATGGCGAGAGAGGGTGGCTTAGGAGTTATACACAGGAACATGAGCATAGAGGAGCAGGTCGAGCAGGTAAAGAGGGTGAAGAAAGCTGAAAGGTTCATAGTTGAGGACGTAATCACAATAAGTCCAGATGAAACCGTGGAGTTCGCACTGTTCCTCATGGAAAAGCACGACATCGACGGCTTGCCAGTGGTTGAAGATGGAAAGGTAGTCGGAATAATAAGCAAGACGGATATCGCCGCAAGGGAGGGCAGAACCGTCAGAGAGCTGATGACGAAGGACGTGATAACAGTCCCTGAGAACGTTGACGTTGAGGAAGCATTGAAGATAATGATGGAGAACAGGATAGAAAGGCTACCAGTCGTCAACGAGGAAGGGAAGCTCATCGGCCTCATAACCATGAGCGACTTAGTTGCGAGGAAGAAATACAAGAATGCAGTGAGGGATGAAAACGGTGAGCTGCTAGTTGCTGCAGCCGTAAGCCCCTTCGATATAAAGAGGGCAGTGGCGCTTGACAAGGCTGGAGTTGATGTTATAGTTGTTGATACAGCACACGCCCACAACCTCAAGGCGATAAAGGCAATGAAGGAGATGAGGGCCAAGGTCGATGCAGACTTCATAGTTGGGAACATAGCAAATCCGAAGGCCGTAGATGACCTAACTTTTGCCGATGCCGTTAAGGTCGGAATTGGACCGGGAAGCATATGTACAACTAGAGTTGTCGCAGGAGTCGGAGTACCTCAGATAACGGCCATTGCAATGGTTGCTGACAGAGCTCAAGAGTATGGGTTGTACGTTATAGCGGATGGGGGGATAAAGTACTCTGGGGATATAGTCAAAGCTATTGCGGCAGGAGCAGACGCGGTAATGCTAGGTAACCTTTTAGCGGGAACAAAGGAGGCCCCAGGAAAGGAAGTTATAATAAATGGAAGGAAGTACAAGCAGTACAGGGGAATGGGATCTCTAGGGGCAATGATGAAGGGAGGCGCGGAGAGGTACTACCAAGGGGGCTACATGAAGACGAGGAAGTTCGTTCCCGAGGGCGTTGAAGGGGTTGTCCCCTACAGGGGAACTGTCAGCGAGGTTTTATACCAACTAGTTGGTGGTCTAAGGGCAGGAATGGGCTACGTTGGGGCAAGGAACATTAGGGAGTTAAAGGAGAAGGGTGAGTTCGTGATAATAACCTCTGCGGGATTACGGGAGAGCCACCCGCACGATATAATAATCACGAACGAAGCCCCGAACTATCCGCTGGAGAGGTAGCTTTTTTAACCCTCCTCCTCTTCTTTTAGCGATGGCCAAAAGCCTCAAGTGGAAGCTCATAGAAAACGCTGGCTGGCTTTTTGTTGCCGAACTACTCTCGAGGGTTCTAGCTTATGGTATAATAGTGGTCATGGGAAGGACTTTAGGCCCGGAAGGTCTGGGTCTTTACTCCTTCATTTTCTACTATGTTGGAATCCTGGGGATATTCTCAGACTTTGGTATTAACTTCTACATAACAAAAGAGGTATCTAAGGACAAGAACAGGCTTCACGACTTGGTTCCTGTGGCTTTGGGTTTAAAGATATTCTTAGCATTTCTTAATTTCATAATCCTAGCTGTTGTAACGTTCTTCCTGCCAAAACCACTTTGGGTGAAGCTTTTAATCTTGGCAGTTGGTGCTGAGGCCGTTCTTTATTGGGTGTCTCTCTTCTTCAGCGGAATTATGTATGCCCATGAAGTTACGAAGTACGAGTCTATAGTGAGAATCGCTGAAAGAGTGTGGGCCTTTGCGACGGGTGTTCCAATTTTGTACCATCTTAGATCCCTCAAGGCCTTCGTGGGAGCTTTAATAGTTGGGTATGCAATCAGGGACAGCATGAGGATATACTTCACAGTTAAACTTGCGGGATTCGTAAGGCCAGAGTTCAGGCCCAGGGAATGGCTTGGGATTATCAGGAAGTCGTATCCCTTCTGGTTGATCAACCTGTTTACCATGATATACTATCAGACTGATGTTGTGATGCTAAACCTGCTGAGGGGAAACTACGAGACTGGCATCTATAGGGGTGCCTATATGTTCGTTCAGGTTGCTCTTTTGATACCTGGGATTGTTATTCCAACAATTCTCCCTCCAATGGCGAGGCTGTGGGAGGAGAACAAGGGAACCGTCAGGGTGCTGTTCAATAAGGCCTACCTTGCCCTCTTAGGTTTGGGAATCCTGGGTGCTGGAGGGTTAGTGGTATTTCCAAATCTCCTGATTAGCATTTTCTTGGGGAGCAAATTCCTCCCCAGCATCCCAGTTCTCAAGATCCTGGGGATTGCCGTTCCCTTCATGTTCCTTAACTCCCTCATAGGGAGTTTGATGAATGCAACCGGAAAGGAGCTAGAGTTCACAAAGATAGTCGGGTTTACGGCCCTCCTGAATGTCGTCCTTAACTACATCCTGATAATGAAGTATGGGGTATCTGGAGCCGCTACGGCCACCGTTATATCGCAGGCCTTTGTAACTATTGTTGGAAGTTATAAAGCTTACCAACATCTAAAAGCTTAAGTACTAGCTAAAGTAGTTCTAATTGTGAGGGTCCTTAGGGATTTGACTCCCCAGGAGGTTGAAGAGATCCGCAAAGAAGTGGAAAGGTTGAGGGAGGATGGTTTGAGCTATTCTGGGATAACTAAAGTCGTTGAGGAGGAATACGGGGTTAGGATCTCAAAGGCCACCGTGATTAGGTGGTGCAAGGGAGAGAGCGATCCCTTAAGGAAGGTTAGGAGGATTAACCTTGAGTCGCCTTTATTAGCGTATGTAGTTGGTGTGTACTTTGGAGATGGGAGCGTAAGCCTTGACGAGAGGTATAGGTACAGAATAAGGCTTAAAGTCATTGACAGGGAGTTTGCAGAGGCTTTCGCCAAGGCTCTCGAGGGCATTGGGTTGAGGCCGAGCATCTACTGGGAGAACGATTCTTCAAGAGTGGGAAGGTGGGTCGTTGAAGCTACAAGTAAGGAGCTCTACATGTTTCTAACTGGGTCGAGAGAGAAGCTGTTTGAAGTTGCGAGGAGGTGGCCCGTGGAATTCCTGCGGGGATTCTTTGATAGCGAGGGGAGCGTTTCCATAAGCAAAAAGAACCCACAAAAAGCCAGTATAACGGCGGATAACTACGACAAGGATGTCCTTGAATTCTGTAGGGAGTTGCTTGAGGGTATGGCAATTCACTCTACTGTTTACCTAGCTAGAAAGAAGGGAACAAAAGTTGTAATTAGAGGGCAGGAGTACAGGTACACCAGCGACCTTTACAGAATCAGCATTCACAGGAGGAGAAGTGTTGCGATGTTTGCTGAACTAGTTGGGTTCACCATACCACGAAAACAAGAGAGGCTGGAACTTTTTCTTCAAGCATATTACTCAACATCTTCCGAAAATAATTACCACAGAAAATAAATGTATAGCGGGGGGAGGATTTGAACCTCCGACCTCCGGGTTATGAGCCCGGCGGGCACTCCTAGCTGCCCCACCCCGCTACGAGACCCAATACTAACTCTCAGTGCTGACTTTATAAACTTTACGTATAAAAATGGACATTCAAACAAGGGCAAGGGTTTGTGCCCTCACCATTGATGGGGGGTTTGTGGGTCCTTCAAGGTGAGGTTCAGCCTGTGGGCCCGGTATAGGCAGTTATCCTACCGCTGAATGGCTAGGAATTATCTTGGAGGAGCTTTAAACTGCTCAAGGGCGGTTCTTGAAAAATGTCTACCTCCAATGCTGGAGGGTAACGTGAAACCCTTTACGGTGACCTCTTCGGAGTCCTACTAGTTACGGGATTTAACTACTGACTGCTGTTTGTTGTTTTTACTGCATCCCCTAAAGGACGAGGCTTTCAGAGAAAATGTAAGGGTCATAGAAAAAAGGAAATCACTCCCCAGAATACAAAGCTCCGTAGGGTCTCTTGCTCTTCGGGATTATGGCGGTAAAGTTATCCCCCAGCAACTCATCTTTGTCGCAGTTGAAGTACTCGCAGAACTTCCCCACTTTCTCCTCCAGGAACTTCCAGTCTTCTTTATCAAGCTCCCCGAACGTAACTTCCTTTGCAAGCTGGTACTCCTCCACCTTCCCCCTTATGAATATCTTACCTCCATGCATTCCCGTTCCTATGTACCTGGCTTTATGCCTATCAACTCCAATTCCCAGTACTATAACCCTTCCTCCGGCCATGTACTCTCCGAGGAAGTCTTGGGCTGTCTTTCCAATTACGAGGACTGGGTTCCTCTCCATATAGCCCTTCATGTGTATCGCCGCCCTGTAGCCAACGGTGTCCCTGATGTATATTTCCCCTCCGCGCATGCTCATTGCAACTACGTCTCCCGCCCTTCCGTGGACTATTATTTCACCTGAATCCATGGTGTTTCCGACTCCATCTTGGGCGTTTCCATAGACTACTATTCTGTGGCCCGCAAGGAAGGCACCGAGGTCGTTTCCTGGGATCCCGTGTATCTCTATCTCAACCTTTATCCCGTTGAGGGCAAGCCTCGTTCCTATAAATCTCTGACCAAAAACGTTCCTCAGGATTATCTTCCTCGCTCCCCTTATGACGCACTCCCTTATTAGGTCATTTACCTCCTTGTGCGTTAGATCTCTCGCGTTTATCTCGGCAACTTCCCCTTCAACCTTCACGTATTCCGCGAGATCCTTTATGGGCCTCACCCTCTCTAAATATGGGTTAACTATTCCAGCCAAACTCATTCTCCCGCCCCCTTAATTCCTAAAACTTCAAGCTCCCAATCCTCTAGGCCAATACCCCTCAGGTGGTCCCTATTCCCCCTCAAGCTCTCAATTGCATTTATTCCCATTGCACCGAGCATTTCTTTTATTTCGAGACTCCAGGCCTTCAGAAGGTTGATAAGCCTCTTAGCAGCTGCCTTTGGACTTAGCCTCCTCATTAAAACTGGATCTTGTGTCGTTATTCCCCAGGGACACTTCCCCGTGTAGCACTTCTGGCACATGGTACAGCCTATCGCAATTAACGCTGCAGTTCCAATGTAAACTGCATCGGCTCCAAGGGCTATTGCCTTCACTACATCTGCAGAATTTCTTATCCCTCCGGAAACTATCAGCGAGACCTCATGCCTTATCCCCTCTTCCCTTAACCTTCTGTCTACCGAGGCTAAGGCAAGCTCTATCGGGATTCCAACGTGATCCCTGATTATCTTTGGGGTTGCTCCTGTTCCTCCCCTGAAGCCGTCTATAACTATTGCATCGGCCCCAGCTCTTGCTATTCCGCTCGCTATTGCCGCTATGTTGTGAACGGCAGCAACCTTAACAAACACTGGCTTTTCGTAGTTTGTTGCCTCCTTTATAGCGTGAATTAGAGTTGCGAGGTCCTCTATCGAGTAGATGTCATGGTGGGGTGCTGGAGACAAAGCATCGGTTCCCGGAGGGATCATCCTGGTTCTCGCTATTCCCTCCGTCACCTTCTCTCCGGGCAAATGCCCTCCAATTCCGGGCTTTGCTCCCTGTCCTATCTTGATCTCTATGGCCGCAGCTGAGTTTAGGTAGTCTGGATCAACGCCGAACCTTCCACTAGCGACCTGCACTATCGCGTGGTCCCCATACTTCTTCCTCAGCTCTGGTGGCAGGCCTCCTTCGCCCGTGCTGAACATCGTTCCGAACTCTTTAGCAGCCATAGCAATCGCGAGGAATGCGTTGTAGCTTAATGCACCGTAGCTCATTCCCGCGAACATTATCGGAGTTTCTATCTCCAGATTGGGGGGAATTTCGGTCTTTATCTCTATATTTTCTGGATCTATTTCGAGTTGCCTGGGCTTCCTTCCTATGAAAGTCTTGAGCTCTATCGGCTCTCTGAGTGGGTCAATTGGCGGGTTCGTCACTTGGGAGGCATTGAGAAGGATGTGGTCAAAATAGACCTTGTACGGCTTATCGTTTCCAGTTCCAGTTAATAGAACTCCTCCTCCCTCTGACTGCCTCTTTATGTCGCTTATTACCTCTTTTGTCCAGTAGGCGTTCGGCTTGTAGCTTCCCGGGTAGGGCCTTACTATGAGGGCATCCGTAGGGCAGAAGACTACGCACCTCTGGCAGCCGACGCACTTGGTGTAGTCTATGAGGATGTCACTCTTGTCCTCATTCCACTGGTGAACTCCAAAGGGGCACTGATAGACGCAGGCCCCACACTTTATACATCTCTTATCATCCCTCTCAACGAGGAACTCGGGAAGAACGTGAGATATCACCTTATTTCACCTCTCGAGCCTCGCTACTATGGGCTCCCCTCCGTATGGGGTGTAAACCTTATCCACCTTTGGAAAGAGATACCTTATTGGAGCCTCTTCGGATGATATCATGAACAGGCTTCCTTTTTCTGCGGCGGTTAATGGCCTCAGCCTGATTCTATCCGTTAATCCAAACATCTCTCCGTGCCTCGCAACTATAACTGCCCATGGTCCGTTAACAAGCAGGGGTGAGTAGACCATCCTGAGGGCCTTGTAGAAGTTCCTCTCCTTTTCGGGCATCCTCTCTATTTCCTCCCACATAGGGGGAGCGAGTATCTTGGCTACGACCTCTATTGGAAGCCCCTGCCTCCTCATGAGAAGGTCGAATATGTATGCCATAACCTCTGTGTCCGTCTTCAGCGTGCTGTAGTAGCCAAACATCTCGAGATACCTCTTGTTAGTTCCATAGGAGCTTATCTCTCCGTTGTGGACGACGGTCCAGTCGAGGATGCTGAAGGGGTGAGCCCCTCCCCACCATCCTGGAGTATTAGTTGGGAACCTCGTGTGGGCGGTCCAGATGTAGCCCCTGTACTCCTCTATCATGAAGAAGTCTGCTATGTCCTCAGGGAAGCCAACTCCCTTGAAGACGCCCATGTTCTTTCCGGATGAGATTATGTAGGCACCGTCGATGTGCCTGTTCACGTACATGACCTTCTTTATCACATAGTCATCATCGCTCAAGCTCTTCTCCGTCCCCCTCTTCCTGGGAGCGACAAAGTACCTGACAAACTTCGGAGGGTCAACTACGTTGGCCTTATCATTCACGGGTATCTCATCCTCGTAAACTATGTCGAAGTTCTGGCTGATGTAATTGTACACCTTCTCCTTCACGTCCTTATTGTCTAGCATCACGTGGAGCGCGTAATAGTCCTTGAACTTCTTGTAGAGGCCATAGACTGCAAAGCCCGCCCCTAGACCATTTCCTCTGACCTTCATTAGGGACATTGCTTCAACTATCAGCTTCCCGCTGAACCTCCTTCCTGCCCTGTCCATTATGCCGAAGATACCGCAGGCCGAGAAGTCCTTATCATCGTTGAACCTCATGGCTCTCTACCCTTCCCCATTTTGTCCCTCTTAGTGATACAGGAAGATCTTTTATATTTTTCTATTCTGGCCTAAAATATTTTGACAAAGTTAGCTAAATCGCCTAATAATGTTCGAGAATGGCACCGTGAATATGTATGTACACTGACTGTGGAGAATATTCTAAACTATCCTTTTTGCTTTAAAAATTTTTCACATCTTAGAGAGGGTTTGTTTAACTCCCATAAAATGCGCTGATTTTAAACATCTATCCAAAATTATACTTTACAAAAGTCAAGAATAGTTGCACAATTTACCAAAAATTATCCAATAATGATATAAGCATTGTTGAAGCCCGAAAACCTTCGGAGGTGAGGGACACGGTGGTCAACTCAGGGAAAGGTCTAGAGAATGTTTACATAGATCAATCCAGCATATGTTACATAGACGGGTTTGGGGGGAAGCTGTACTACAGGGGGTACAGCATAGAGGAGCTAGCCGAGATGAGCAGCTTTGAGGAGGTAACCTTCCTCCTGTGGTACGGCGAGTTGCCGACGAAGAAGGAGCTTGAGGAGTTCTCCAAGGAGCTTGCAAGGAGTAGGAAGTTACCCGAAGAGCTCCTCGATCTCCTGTACAGGATCCCTAAGACGGCCCATCCAATGGGGGCTCTGAGGACTGCGGTGTCTTTTCTGGGGAACCTAAATGGAGAGCCGAGTGCAACCCCGGAGGACGTCTTCAGAAAGGGAATAAGCGTTACCGCAAAGATTCCTGTTATCGTTGCAACCCTGTACAGGATAAAGAACGGGCTTGACCCAATTGAACCGTCAACGAAGTTGAGTCATGCAGCGAACTTCCTCTACATGCTCCACGGTGAAAAACCACCGAAAGAATGGGAGAAGGCCATGGACGTTGCCTTAATCCTGTACGCCGAGCACGAGATAAATGCCTCAACTCTAACGGTTATGACGGTTGGCTCAACTCTGAGCGACTACTACTCAGCTATAGTGGCTGGAATTGGGGCTTTAAAGGGACCACTGCACGGAGGAGCTGTGGAAGGAGCGATAAGGCAGTTCATGGAGATCGGCAGCCCGGAGAAAGTTGAGGAGTGGTTCTTCAACGCACTAAAGGAGAAGAGGAGGATAATGGGCGCGGGGCATAGGGTATACAAAACCTATGACCCCAGGGCAAAGGTGTTCAAGAAGTACGCTAGACTGTTGGGGGATAAAACCCTTTATGAGATAGCTGAGAGGCTGGAGAGGCTTGTTTTGGAGCATTTGGGTAAGAAGGGTGTTAGCATTAACGTTGACTACTGGTCGGGAATAGTGTTCCACGCAATGGGTATTCCAATAGAGCTGTACACGACGATATTTGCAATGGGTAGAATAGCTGGCTGGACCGCTCATCTGGCTGAATACATCTCGCATAACAGGCTGATAAGGCCTAGGTTGCAGTACGTGGGTGAAATCGGAAAGAAGTACGTTCCTGTTGAAATGAGGTGATCGAGATGAAATTGCCTGAGGAAGGTAAAATCGCCGAGGTTAGAGGTGGGAAGCTCGAAGTTCCCGATGAACCAATTGTCGCCGTTATAGAGGGCGACGGAATTGGTAGGGAGGTCATTCCAGTAGCCATAAGGGTCGCGGATAGAGCTGTTGAGCTTGCATACGGCGGGAAGAGGGGGATAATCTGGTGGGAGCTTTTGGCCGGAAAGAAAGCCCTCAAGGAGAAGGGTGAGCTCCTGCCAAAGGAGACCATAGAAGGAATAGCAACTGTAAAGCTAGCCCTGAAGGGCCCCCTTGAGACGCCAGTTGGTAGCGGACACAGGAGCCTCAACGTAACCCTGAGGAAGGTTCTCGACCTCTACGCCAACGTCAGGCCAGTCCAGTACTATGGAGCACCAACTCCATTTGCCTACGCGGACAAGGTTGACTTCATAATATTCAGGGAGAACACCGAGGATGTCTATGCCGGAATAGAGTGGAAGGCCTTCACGGAAGAGGCAAGGAAAGTTCTCGAGTTCTTGGAGAGGGAGTTCGGGATAAAGGTGAGGGAAGATTCTGGACTAAGCTTAAAGCCAATCTCAAAGTTTGCCACCCAGAGGATAATGAGGAAGGCCCTCCAGTGGGCGGTGGATAAGGGGAGGAGGGTTGTAACGATAATGCACAAGGGCAACATAATGAAGTTCACTGAAGGGGCGTTTAGGGAGTGGTGCTACGAGGTCGCTGAGAAGGAGTTCTCTGAGTACGTGAGCATTGGGGAGGAGAAGCCCGGGAAGATACTGGTAAACGACAGGATAGCCGACAACATGTTCCAGCAGATAATAATCAAGCCCTGGGCCTACGACGTCATAGTTACGCCTAACCTCAACGGTGACTACATCAGCGATGCCGCCGCTGCCTTGGTTGGTGGCGTTGGAATGGCCTCCGGCCTTAACCTCGGTGACTACATAGCCTTGGCTGAGCCCGTTCACGGGACCGCTCCGGATATAGCGGGGAAGGGGATAGCTAATCCTTCAGCAGCAATCCTAAGCGTTGCACTGCTTCTGGAGTACATGGGGTGGATCGAGGCAACGGAGCTGATAAGGAAAGCCCTGAGGAAGACAATAGAGAGCGGGAAAGTTACTGCAGATTTGGCTAAGCCCGGAGAGAAGGCCTTGAAGACCGAAGAGTTTGCCGAGGAAGTTATAAAGGCCATGGAGGGATTGTAATGTACCTGGAGGAGAAGGATGGAATAAAGTTTTACAGCTTGAATAAGCTGGACTATGACGTTCATTCCCTTCCATACTCCCTCAGGATTTTGGTTGAGAATGTCCTAAGGCACCTCAACAACGGAATAGTTACCGAGGAGCACCTAGCGAACATATTTGAGAGGAAGGGTGAGATCCCGTTCTACCCTGCGAGGATAATAATGCAGGACTATACTGGAGTTCCTGCAGTTGTTGATCTTGCTGCAATGAGGGACTACGTCGCCGAGAAGGGTGGGGATCCCTCAAAGGTTAATCCAGAGATACCGGTAGAGCTGGTTATAGACCACTCCCTGATCGTTCTTTATCATGGAACCAAGTATTCTCTGGAGGAGAACATGAAGGCCGAGCTGAACGCGAATAAGGAGAGATACTCCCTTTTGAAGTGGGCCTCAAAGGCCTTTAAGAACTTCCGAGTGGTTCCCCCAGGGAAGGGCATCATACACCAGATAAATGTGGAGCACCTCGCCAGAATAGTATTCTACGAGAACGGCTTGGCGTATCCTGACACGGTGCTAGGGACAGACAGCCACACTCCGATGGTTAACGGCATTGGAGTTCTCGGGTGGGGAGTTGGAGGGATAGAGGCCGAGGCAGCTTTACTGGGCCAGCCCTACTACATGAGGGTTCCCGAGGTCGTTGGAGTTGTTCTAGAGGGCGAACCGAGTCCAGAGGTAACGCCAACTGATATAGTCCTCACAATAACGGAGAAGCTGAGGAAGAAGGGAGTAGTTGGGAAGTTCCTTGAGTATACGGGAAACCTTGAGGCCCTCTCGGCATTCGACAGGGCAGTTATAGCGAACATGACGCCTGAGAATGGGGCGACAGTAGGTTACTTCCCGATAGATGGGGAAACGATAAGGTTCATAGAGCTCACGAGGGGGAAGAAGAAGGCTAAGCTAGTGGAGAAGTACGCTAAGCTCAACCTGATGTTCAGGGAGGAGGAACCTAAGTACGATGACGTGGTTAAGATTGATCTCTCGAAGGTCGAACCTTCCGTGGCAGGCCCAACCCATCCCGAGGACAGAATTCCTTTGAAGAAACTGAAGGAGAGCTTCAAGCCCAAGAAAAAAGTTAAGATAGTTTTGGAGGGAGAGCACGAGGTTGAAGACGGAATTGTAGCTTTAGCTGCGATAGCCAGCTGTACGAACACATCCAATCCCTTCAACATTCTTGCTGCAGCTCTGCTGGCCAAGAAGGCCGTTGAAAGGGGCTTAAAGGTTAAGCCCTGGGTTAAGACCAGTTTCACCCCAGGAAGCAGGGTCGTGGTTAAGTACCTAGAAAACCTCGGCTTGATGAGCTACCTTGAAGCCTTAGGCTTTCACGTCAACGGCTTCGCGTGTGCAAGCTGTATAGGCAACAGCGGGCCGCTTAAGAGGGAGGTTGAAGAGGCCATCGGTGAAGGGTTAGTTGCTACAGCTGTAATTAGCGGAAACAGAAACTTCCGGAGGAGAGTAAATCCGCTCATAGAACATACATACCTCGCGAGTCCTCCTCTCGTGGTGGCTTTCGCGATAGCTGGAAGGATAAACATTGACTTTGAGAGGGAGCCATTGGCTTACGATCCAAACGGGAAGCCAGTGTACCTTAGAGACATCATGCCCACCAGAGAAGAGATCAAGGGGCTGGAGAAGATCGTCGGGGAGGAGATGTTCAAGGAAATCTACTCCAACCTCTTCGAGAGCCCCTACTGGGACATGATAAAGGCGAACGAAGGAGAGCTGTTCGAGTGGGATGATAAATCGAGTTACATAAGGAAGCCGCCCTTCTTCGAGCTTGAGCCCCTGAAGGGAGATATAAAGGGAGCTAGGGTTCTCGTATTCCTGGGCGATAGGATTAGCACGGATGACATAAGTCCCGCTGGCAAGATAGATCCTGAAAGTCCAGCAGGGAAATATCTCAGAGAACTCGGTGTTGATAATTTGCATACCTACGGAGCAAGGCGTGGAAATCATGAAGTGATGATGCGCGGAACATTTGCAAGGTTCAAAACAATTTACTGGCCGACCGGGGAGGAGATGAGCGTTTATGATGCCGCGATGAGGTACAAGCAGGAGGGCATTCCGGTCATAATTATAGCGGGGAAGCAGTACGGAGTTGGGAGCAGCAGGGACTGGGCCGCTAAGGGGCCCGCATTGTTGGGAGTTAAGGCCGTAATTGCTGAGAGCTTCGAGAGGATACACAGGAGCAACCTCGTGGGTATGGGAATTCTTCCGTTACAGTTCAAGGATCCCTCGGTGAGGAAGGAGCTTGACGGTAGCGAGGTTTACGACATAATAGGCCTTGATGATCTGTACCCAGGAAAGACCGTGAAAGTTATTGCGAGAAAACCAGGGAAAACCGTTGAATTCGAGGCAATAGTCAGGCTTGAGACTCCAATTGAGGTAGAGTACATCAGGCATGGTGGTATACTCAAGTATGCCGTATCTAGGCTTTTATCTCTTTGATATTTGCTTTCCTTACTTTTCTTTGACATAACTAGACTAGATAGCAAAAACCCTAAAGTTCTCCCCGGGTATCTTATTCTGGGGGATGAGTATGAGGATCGAAGATGTTTACATATGGGACATAAATGCTAAGTGGCTTGGAATAACTCCCTTCCAGCTAATGGAAAATGCGGGAGCTGGAGTTGCCCGAGTCATAGAGGATAGGTTTGGAAAGGGCCTTAAAGTTGCCGTCTTCTGTGGAACCGGAAACAACGGCGGGGATGGCTTCGTTGCTGCAAGACACTTAAGCTTTGAGAATGACGTTACGGTATTTCTCGTGGGGGATGAGGCAAAGATAAGGAGCGAAGAAGCTAAGCTCAACTGGAATATACTAAAGAACTTGGAGTTTGTAAAAGTAGAGATACTAAAAGACTCAAGCCAGATAAGAAGCCTTGATCTCTCTAATTTTGACGTGATAGTTGACGCCCTTCTTGGGGCCGGAACGAAGGGCGAGCCTAGAGAACCGATAAGGTCGGCAATAGAGAAGATAAACGAGTACTCTGGCAAAGCTAAGATAGTGAGCATTGACCTGCCAAGCGGTTATCCTTCTGAGGTAAGGGTGAAGTGCGACTTCGCGGTTACATTCCAGTGGGACAAGGAAGAATTTAGGGACTTTGAGAGGGTTATAGTGAAGATAGGCTACCCCAGGGAGCTGTACCATTTAGTTGGCCCAGCCCACGTCAAGTTCGCGTTCAGAAGGAAAGGTGAGCACAAGGGCCAGAACGGGAAGTTGCTCGTGATTGGTGGTAGTGAAAACTATTATGGAGCACCTTACCTGGCAGCTAAGGCCGCAAGCTACCTGGTTGATTTGGTGTTCCTGCTAACCCCCGAGACCGTTGCGAGGAAAATTACAGATCCGAATCTGATAGTTAGGGAAGCTAAAGGTAGGAATCTAAGTCCTGAGCATCTCAATATGGCACTGGAGCTTGCCGAGAGGGTAGATGCCATAGTTCTAGGTCCTGGAATCGGGACGAGTGAAGAAACCAAAGAGTTCGTTAAGGAGTTCCTCAGGAGGTGCGATAAGCCTATAGTTATAGATGCTGACGCTTTAAAGGTTGTAGCTGAAGATTTATCATTGGTAAAGGGGAAGAAAGCGGTGCTGACTCCACATGCCGGAGAGTTCTACAGGCTGTTTGGAGTTAGGCCAGAGGGTTCACTTGAAGAGAAAGCTAAGCTCGTTATGGAGAAAGCTAGAGAATCGGATGTTGTGGTGTTACTTAAGGGGCCTTACGATATTATAAGCGATGGAAGGGGATGGTACTACAATAGAACTGGAAACAGGGGCATGACCACGGGAGGAACAGGCGACGTTCTTGCAGGAGTTGTTGGGGCATTTTTGGCTTTGGGCAATGAACCCCTAAGGGCGGCCCAAGCAGGGGCATTCCTCGTTGGCTACGCAGGGGATCTGGTCAAGGAGGAGAAGGGGGAAGCCTTTACCGCCTTAGATGTCGTTAATAAGATCGTTGAGGCCTTGAGGAGGTGTGAATAATCAGGATAGCCTTCGTGTACGATGTAATATACCCTTGGGTGAAGGGGGGTGTTGAGAAGAGAATCCACGAGCTTGCGGTTAGATTAGCTAGGAGGCATGAGGTTCACGTTTACGGCTACAAGCTCTGGGATGGGCCTGAGGTCATCGAGAGAGAGGGGATATTTTACCATGGAACTGTAAAGCTTAAAAGCCTGTACGCGGGCGGCAGGAGGAGCATCCTCCCTCCGCTCCTTCATTCTTTGAAACTACTTAGGGCTATGAAAAGGGAAAGGTTTGATGTGATAGACTGCCAGGCCGCTCCATACTTTCCCGCTTATTCCCTTAAAATTCTTAATAAGGAGAACGTATTCATAACTTGGCATGAATTCTGGGGAGATTACTGGGAGGAATATCTTGGCTTCCTTGGCAATTTTGGGAAGATCATTGAGAAAGGTCTCATAGCTCTCGCTGACAAACACGTTGCCGTTTCCGTTAAGACTAAGCTTGACCTGTATAAGGCGGGCCTTAGGAGTGATGTTCCAGTTGTTCCAAACGGTATAGACTACGAGAGGATAAAGAGCATAAAGCCGGCCGAAGAGAAGTCCGATGTCATCTTTGTGGGGAGGCTCATTAAGGAGAAGAACGTTGACCTTCTCCTTCACTCCATGAAGATCTTGAAAACTGAGATTCCCGATTTGAAGATCATAATAATCGGAGATGGTCCCGAGAGGGCTAGGCTGGAGATGCTAAGTAAATCTCTAGGCTTATCTGGGAACGTGAGATTCCTCGGCTTCCTTGAAAGGTACGAGGACGTTATAGCACACATGAAAGCTTCCAAAGTTTTTGCATTTCCTTCAACGAGGGAGGGATTTGGGATTGTAGTGTTGGAGGCAAATGCCTCTGGCCTTCCCGTGATTACCGTTGATCATAGAATGAATGCCTCGAAGTACCTTATAGTGCCGGGCAAGAATGGCCTCGTTGTAAATCTTGATCCTTGGGATTTTGCCAAAGGTATCTTAAGGGCGCTCTGGGGCAACGTTGGTTCTGCATCAAAAAAGATTGCAGCGAAGTACTCCTGGGATAGGATTGTTAGGCTTTGGGAGGCAGTCTTCCTTTCTTAAGGATAATCATTGCCAATCTCCTGGCTCTAATGCTCAGTTTTCTTAGTAGTTTTCTGTTTTTCTCGAGCTCCTCCAAAACCCGTGGGAGGTTACTTGGTCTTATTACTATGCATCTCCCCCTTACCTCCCTTGGGATCTCTGAATCCTCGAAGACTATCACCGGCTTTCCTCTGGCCATTGCTTCTATTATCGGCAATCCCCATCCTTCGTACTTTGATGGATGCACGTAAACGTCTAGGTTGTCATAGAATTCAACGATTTTGTCATCTGGCACGAATCCGAGAACCCTAACTCTCATATCCTTCGCCGCCTTTTCCTTTATCCTGTCGAAGAGCTCCCCAGATCCTCCGAGGTACAGCCTGGCATTCGGGTTCCTGTAGTCAAGAAATAGATCGAAGAGGAGCTCGTGCCTCTTGTACCCTTCCATCCTGGATATGTACCCAACATTGAAAGTTTCTCCGCTTTTGCCCTTGACGGGGCTTAGGAATTTCTCATCTATCCCCTGATAGATTACCTTGATTTTGTCTTCAGGGATTCCTCTCCTAACTAGATCTATTTTGGTGAGGTGGGAGACGGCATAGATCCTATCGTACATTCTCACGGAGAGGAGGGCCAGCCTTACAACTGCCCTCTCTATAATTCCAGGGATTCCTGATCTCTTCCTTTTTAAGGGAATTAGGTCGTGGACGGTTATGTACTTCTTTGCTCTTGGCTTTAATATAGGTAAAACGACTCCCTCTATAAGCCCGGCCGGGTGGTAAACTTCGCAGTTACTTTTAATGAGCCAGAGAGGAATTACGATGAACTGCCAGAAGAAATACGAAACCTTTTCCTGGGGTGAGAACTTTACCTTTCCCAGCCTCCTGGCTAGGTTCATTGCATACACGGAAATTCCACCAGCCTTTGCGGTTTTTTTCCTGAGGATTATGCAGTAATCTCCCATGACTACCAATCCTTGAATGTTCGTCATGATTTTTAAAGTGATGCGTGGGGAAATATAATGGGTGGTTTGATGAGGATCTCCATCATAGGTTCTGGGTACGTTGGCCTCGTTACGGGAATTGGGTTTGCAAAGCTGGGGAATGATGTTGTTTTTGTTGACATTGACGAGGAGAAAGTTAGAAAGATCAACGAAGGAGTACCTCCTATATATGAGGAGGGTCTTGAAGAGCTCATGAGAGAGCTTAGGGGTAAATACAGGGCAACGACGAGTTATGAAGATGCTATCTTGAATTCCGATGTAACGTTTATCTGTGTAGGGACTCCCTCTAGGGAAGATGGTTCTATTGACCTTAAGTATATAAGATCCGCTGCTGAGGGGATAGGTAGGGCCTTGAATAAGAAGGACTCTTATCATCTTGTGGTTGTTAAAAGTACCGTTGTTCCTGGGACTACTGAGGAGGTAGTTCTGCCTATACTGGAGGAATACTCGGGAAAGAAAGCTCCTGAAGATTTTGGCATAGCGATGAATCCTGAGTTCTTGAGGGAGGGCTCTGCATTAAGGGACTTCTTCAATCCGGACAGGATAGTTATAGGCGCAAATGATGATAAAGCTAAAAAAATCCTTGAAGAGCTTTATTCGCCTCTTGATGCTCCTAAGCTGTTTGTGGACATAAAAACGGCGGAGATGATCAAATACGCCTCAAATGCATTCCTTGCCACTAAGATAAGCTTCGCCAACGAGATTGGAAATATCTGCAAGAGGCTTGGCATAGACTCTTGGAAGGTTTTTGAAGGTGTGGGCCTAGATCACAGGATAAGCCCTCACTTTTTCAGGAGTGGGATTGGATTTGGAGGGTCATGCTTCCCTAAGGATGTTAAGGCTATCGTTAGGAAGGCGGAAGAGCTTGGTGAAGATCCAATTCTGTTGAAGGCGGTTCTTGAGGTTAATAAGAGGCAGCCGTTGAAGCTCATAGAGCTCCTTAAGAAGCATGTTCCCGAGCTTAAAGGAAAAACTGTGGGTGTTCTTGGCCTTGCATTCAAGCCAAATACGGATGACGTTAGGGAGACTAGGGCTTACGTTGTTGTGAAGAGGCTTCTTGAGGAAGGGGCTAATGTTGTAGCTTACGATCCAAAGGCCATGGAGAACTTCAGGAGGATGTATCCAGACGTGGGGGAGAGAATAGCTTATGCCGAGACCGCTCAGGAGGTTCTTAATTCTACCGATGTCATTCTAATCCTGACGGAGTGGCCTGAATTCGAGGAATTGGATTACTCAGGTAAAATAGTTATCGACGGCAGGCGCGTGAAGAATGCGGAGAAAACCGCCGAGGTTTACGAGGGGGTGTGCTGGTGAAGATCAGGAAGGCGGTAATCCCTGCAGCAGGCCTAGGAACGAGGATGTTACCAATAACTAAATCAATGCCTAAGGAAATGCTCCCAATATTGAATAAGCCTGTTATTCACTATGTAGTGGAGGAAGCCATAAAAGCTGGAATTGATGATATCTTAATTATTACTGGAAAGGGTAAGAGGGCGATAGAGGATTACTTTGACAGAAGCTTTGAGCTGGAATTTTATTTGAAAGAGAGGAGAAAGGATGAGGAACTGAAAATAGTTGAGGAGATTGGAGAAATGGTCGACATATATTATGTAAGACAGAAGAAGCCCTTGGGCCTTGGAGATGCTATAAGATATGCGGAGAAGCATGTAAACGGAGAACCTTTTGCAGTTCTCCTTGGGGATGATATAATAATAAGCGAAGAACCAGCAATAAAACAGCTAATGGATACTTACTTGAGATTCAGGTGTACTATATTAGGTGTTGAGAAAGTTGCTTGGGAAGAAGTTGAAAAGTACGGTATAATCTCTGGGAATAAAATAGAACACGGCTTTTATGAGGTAAATGAACTTATAGAAAAGCCTAACCGTGCTGAAGCTCCAAGTAACATCGCAATAGTGGGAAGGTACATACTAGAGCCGGAGATATTTGATTTTATAAGAAGAACGCCACCTGGAAAAGGTGGAGAAATACAGCTGACTGACGCACTTAGGATAATGCTACATTCTGGAGCTAAGATAATTGCTAGGGAAATCATAGGTAAAAGATATGATATTGGAACATTAGAAGGGTGGCTAAAGGCCAACATTGAATTAGCTCGTGGGATAATTAAATTTACGAAACATCATCATACTTAGAACTTCTTATGAACTGAGTGAACGGGAAGTGGAGCTTTTTCTTTGGGATGTTATTATTAAATCGTAGAGGAGCAAAGGTTAAGATGCCTTTTATGTTGATGGGTCTTTTGGCAGAAAATAAGAATTATTCTAAGGACTTTCCAAGATTCTTTCATAGGCTTTTATTGTCATTTTAGCTATTTTTTCCCAGTTAAATTGTGAAAGGGGGGCATTTGATTGTCTGTTGGTATTAATTGCCCAATCAATAGCCTGTTCTAGAATGTGTGGGGTAAGTTCCGGTTCATAAATCATTACCCATTTTTTCCCAACTTCCATTTGAAGTTCCCACATTGCACCTCGATTTGGTACTAATACAGGCCTGTTAAAGGATAAAGCTAATAATGCTGTTCCTGAATGATAGATCTCGGAGTATGGGAGAACAATTAAATCTGCAGAGTTAAGGAATATTTGAACTTCCTCTTTTGGGATGAAACGTAGATATGTCCTAATTCTATCAGAACACTTCATAGTACTAATCCTTATCTGCCTTTTAATTTTTTGATTACTGGGTTTGCCTGCAATAACTAAGTATATATTTTTGTCTGGAATCTCACAGAACACTCTTATTAAGTGAGGGACATTCTTATATTTCCTAATCTGACCAATAAACGTTATGACAATGGAATCTAGTGGCAAGTCTAATAATTCTCTAGCCTTTTCTTTTGAAACGTAGTTTGGGTATATTCCCCTATAATGTCCATGAGGTATTACAAATCCCGGAACATCTCTTAGGTGGGGATAGCGTTTTAATAATTCTAATTTACCTGTCTTACTTAGGGTTATGTATCCATTAATTTGTCTAGTGAAAACTTTCCAGAACTTTTCTTCAATTTTCGGATGGTATCTTTCGTGGGTAGTAATATTATGGGCTGTCCACACTACTTTGACCCCTTTCATTCTTAAAAATTGAATCATGCCCATAAGGCTGGTAGTAAGAACACTTGATTTGATTAAAGACTTCCTATTTAAATACCCTTCCGGCCAATGAATGTGCCAGATATCCCATTTCTCCTTAAGTACTTTCGATATCGAAAAATCCTCTACTTCCACTCCCAATTCTGAAATATGCATATATAGGAGATAATTATAAGGGTTCACTGATTTATTTCTATACGCCGGTGAAGCAATTATTCTCATTTTAATCCCACCAGGACTATTGTTCCCTGGAGGGTCTATTTTATAATTTTTTAAAAGAGTCTCGGAGTAGGAGGCTAGTCTGGGAAGTAAGTTCCTTAGACGTTACACTTTTTAGATAATAGTTGTGGAGCTCTCCTAAGATGGACTTATCTTACCCAAAAAGTAGTGAAAGGGGTGTCTTTAATGAAGCTAACAGTGATACATAATGAGATTGCTCCCTATAGGATTCCTGTATTTGAAGAATTGGGGAAGAAATATCAAGTAACCGTAATCTTCGGAAAAAAGAAGAGTTCAAAAAGACTTTGGGAGATTAGCTCTGGGAAAAACTTTGAATATCTAATTCTGCGGGGAATAAGAGTTGGTGATTATGTGATAAACATACCTACGTACAAACTGTTCAAGCGAATCAAGGATAGTGATGTTATAATAATAGCGGATAACGTCGATATATATCCTCTTGTTATTCTTTCTACAGTATTTGCATGGATAGCAAAAAAGCCTATCTTAATGTGGGTTGGTCACTTAGATACCGGCTACATATCTAAAACTAGGAAACTAAAGATAATTGACGAGATAATAAAAAGGGTACTATATTCCCTTGTAGATAGCTTCGTAGTCTATAGTTCAAAAAGTAGAAAGTTTCTTCTGAGAAGGGGGGTTCCTTCTAGTAAAATTTCAACAGGGACAACTCAGGTTTATCCGAAAATGTTGTTGATGGAGCCTATACCCTCTCGAAAGAGGGATGAGTTCACAGTAACTTCAATAAGTTACTTTGAAGAAAGAAAAGGTCTTAAATATTTAATTCAGGCGCTGTGTGGTATTCCTTGGATCAGAGTGATAATAGCTGGTTCAGGAGAGTATGAGAGGATATTAAAAAGAGAAGCGGGAGGTTGTAATAATATAGAGTTTCCTGGATACGTTACCGGCAAAGAAAAGGCAGAGTTATATAGTATCTCTGATATCTTTGTTTTCCCAACTCTGCATGATCCCTGGGGGTTTGTGGTAAATGAAGCTTTTTATTACGGTGTCCCCGTGATTACAACGACAGAAGCTGGGGCTAGCGATATCGTGTTTAATGGAAAAAATGGGTTTATAGTATCTCCGGGAGACACTAAAAAAATTAGGGAACTTATCTTTCTACTGTTTGAAAATAGGAAACTCTTGAAAAAATTAAGTTTCAGAGCCAAAAAAATAGGAATTAAAATGACAGACGTGTCTTTAGGTATTTTGACAATAGAAAGAGGTATAAGAAAGGCAAAGCTCATGAAAGTTAATTCATGATCTTCTTATAAACTCTTAAAATTTCACTTGCATGATATGGTATATCCCTTGGGGGCATCTGGGCCTCACCCATTTTTCTTATTAATTCTGGATCTTTTATAATCAATTTCATCTTATCCGCTAGATCCTTAGGGTCTCCTGGTTTGAACAGAAATCCATTCACACCATTGATAACGAATTCTGGGATTGCACCTAGATCTGATGCTATAACTGGTACCCTTGATAAAGCTGCCTCTGCTAATACGAGAGGACAATTCTCGTAGGACAATGATGGAAATAATAGTACATCTATCTCCGAATAGGGCTCCTTTGGGTCGGTAAACTTTCCCATAATTTTTACCCTAGGATCATTTCCAAGTTTTTTAATATAACTTTTATTAATTATCTTTCCATAAATCCTTAGCTCGATGTTAGCGTTCTTGAGGTATTTCAGAGCTGAAGTCGCAATATGGACACCTTTCTGTGGTGTAGGTACGCCAACAAATCCAAAAACTATTCTTCCGTCGTCATAATAACTTCTCTTCTTTTTAAATCCTACAAAGCGTGAGTAAGGATAGCCATTTGGAATGTAGTAAATCTTGATTGAAGGTACACCTATTGAAACCGCCATCTTTGCGAGGAACTTAGAGGGGGCAATTATTCCATCAATGATCCTTAGAGTCTCTTTAAGTACCTCAAAGCGGCGTGAAAATTCAGTAGGTGTATTCACGTAATCTAAGATACTCTTAAGGGCCGAGAATTTCATAGGTGCAAGGTTTAATACAGTACAGTTCCAACATTCGGCACATTTATGAGGATTTGGACCGGAACAGGGGATTTGTCTTTTAAACATGAGTAGGCTTGTCGGGCACATGAACCAATAGTCATGGAGTGTCATTATTGTGGGATATCCTTCCTCCTTTGAAATAATTGGCAGTCTCGCGGTTCTAAACCTCCATATATTATGGAAGTGCACTATGTCGGGATCAACTTCCTTTAGAGTTTCCCTAAAATTTTCTTCAATTTTAGGATTCTTGTAGGTGGTAGATATAAGGAGTCCTCGGATTGAAGAAGGTTCTTTTATCCCTAGAATTTTTATACCATCTGAACTTTTGCTGGGGGGATTTGTTGTGTAAATAAACACTTTGTGCTTCTCAGCTAGAGCTTCTGCTAGGCTCTCTACGTATATCTCAGCTCCCCCGATATTATTGGGAGGATAACCAGAGTTGACTAGGAGAATCTTTAAGCTCACTTCGAACACCACCTATCAAATATATGTTCCGAGTTTTAGTTCTTATAATCTCACATGTCAGAACCTTTACACTTCAATTGCCAATGCTTCTGGGAAGGAACGTATGCAAGACAACTCTCGTAAAAGTTCTTCTCAATGAAATAGACAATTCCGGCGTTTACATAGATGCAAGAAAGCTCTGGAATGCCCACGCGAATATGTCACTAAACGTTATAAAAATAGAATCCCTTGATGCAAGAAAAAGGTATGCGCTCGTTATGAGACTTTTTCGTTCGCTGAGGAGTGTGACAATTGCAGGTTCGGGCGTAGGGTTCAAAGACAAGAACATTGACCTTATAGACGTTCTTGATGACATCGAAAACAGTGGAGAAAGGAGAGTGATATTTTTGATGAGGCGCAATATCTCCGCGGATAAAGTATTGCGGTACCTCAAAGAAGGGTTTGCGGAAGTTGGAATGAGCGTGCCAGACGAGGAAATAGAAGATGCTGTCGAAGTACTTGATGGTATTGTTGGATGGCTCAGGGAGTATGGTTGGCTACGCTATCGCGGAAAAACACATAGTAGTGCAATAGATGAGATATTCCAAAAAGCAAGGGAGGACATAATAGATGAGCTCTCAAGATACTCATCAAGATATCTCAGGATAACAATGGCAATTTCAGAAGGTTACAATACATGGTCGGCAATAAAGGCTTATCTTGAAAGGATTGAAGGGAAAAGGATAGACAAGAAAACATTATATACTGCATATACTGCAATGTAAAAACTTAATCGAATATTGAGAAATGATGCGATGAGTACAATCTCATCGACCCAGTAATCGAGAGGGTGCTAAGGTATACAGGAAGAAAATAAAAACCCGAACTTAAGTGGAAGATTGTTCATTAATTAATAGCTTTTGGCTTTCTTATGGTATAACTTTAAGAAACTTAACTCGTTTAAAATCCTCGTCGAAGGTTGCTATATTCTTTATTCCATAGTGCCCGCAAGTTATTGCAATTAATGCATCATTGGGTAAGAGTTTGTACTTTTTCATTACTTCTCTCCATTCACCGACCTCTTGATAGTCGGGCAAGATTGTAATACCCCTATCTTCAAGTAACCCAAATATAACTTTAGATAAACTTTCTTAAATCAAAAGAGCTCTTTATCCTATATCTCTTTTCAGCGAGCTTCCTAATAACAACATAAACGAGCTCATCCAGAACAGTAAATGATGTAACAAGTTCATAAGGCATCTCAATGATCTTTTTTGCTCTTGGACTGAGTTCGGTTTCAAAGAGAAAATTGTAAAATATGTTCGTATCGACGAATATCACATCTGAACCTCCTCTTCTAATTCTTTTAATTCTTTTGCAGAAGCTTTTCCGAATACCCCATAATACTTGGATACATCTAATTCAATTTTTATTTTGACTTTTTGGCCATCTTTTAGATTCACTTTCTTTAAGGGCTTAAAGACGCCACCTTCATAGACAGCCTCAACAACGATTGGCATCCCTCCCACCACATATATCCTTATAAGCTCTCAATTTAAATTTCTCGATTACCATCTCAGCTTTCATTGTATATAAATACTGGGTTGCTTTTTTTCTTTTAGGAGTAATCATCTCGTGCCTTATTGTGGTCAATTAAAACCCTAGTATTGTTCAAGTTGTTAGTTAATCAAGCTTTAATTGAAACCTCACAAAGCACCTACACAAATCATTTTTAAACATAATCATTAAAAGGAGTAATTGGGAGGAGCGCGCATGCGCAGAGGGGCAGCGGCGTTCATCAACACACTCTTGCACCACGACGTCTACAAGGATGTTGCAATAATGACGGGAGCAGTCATGGTATCCAATGTTCTCAACTATTTCTACCAACTGTTTGCGGGAAGATTTTTAACTCCCTCCCAGTATGGGGAGCTGTTTAGCTTGCTTTCCTTGTTGTATATATTCTCGGTGTTTTCCCAGACAATCAACACTTCTGTAACAAAGTTCACGACTAGGTACTCAACCACGGGAGATTATGGAAAAGTTAAAGGTCTTATAATTGGATTTACTAAGCACGTCTTGATTTTAGGTATTGTTATTTATATATCCATACTGTTAGCTTCTCCATGGATACTCAATTTCCTGAAGATAGATAATAGTCTGTACCTTGTAGTGCTGTTTGCATCTCTCCCCCTGAGTTTTCTCCTTCCCGTTTATCAAGGAGTTTTGAGGGGCCTACAGAGGTTTATCTCTTTAGGCCTTAGCGTGGTTTCTTGGTCCTTCATTAAGTTTGTAGGGGGTATAGGGCTTATAATCTTTGGATACGGGGTTTTGGGCGGTATTTTTGGCATTTTACTGGCCAACGTTGGTGCCCTGATAATAACCTTAGCATTCCTTAAGGATATCCTGGGATGGAAAAGTGAGAAGGTTGATGTTCCAGAGATCTTAAGTTACGGCACATTCACTTTCTTGGTTCTTCTAGCCTATACAGTAATGTGGAACCTTGACGTGATAATGGCCAAGCACTACTTCTCCCCCACAGTTGCTGGAGAATATTCAGCCCTTTCAGTCCTCGGCAAAATTATCCTCTTTGCCCCAGGAGCTGTCGGCATGGTTATATTCCCTAAAGCGGCGGAGAGGTTCGAGAACGGGGGCGATCACTTCAAGATTTTGGTAAGGGGACTTGGAATAGTCCTGCTTATCTCCGGAGGGGCCGTTGTTGCTTATGCTCTATTTCCGTCTTTCATAATAAGGCTGATTTATGGAGCGAAGTACCTCTCGATCTCGGGCTACCTGTGGCTGTATGGTCTGGGGATGATGTTTCTGTCTATGGTCAACGTTTTGTTCAACTACCTGCTCTCCATAAGGAAATCGTGGCTTACTTTACTGGCTTTAATCCTCGGGGTTGCCGTGGAGATCGCTGGTATATCCTACACTAGAACATTCATTGGAATAATCCGAGCTGTAATCCTTGCAAGTGCAGTAGCCTTTGCGGTTTTAATCTTAGATGCATGGGGGCTGAGGCATGAAGGTGTCAGTGCTGATGCCAGCGTATAACGAGGAGAAGTTTCTTGAGATGGCAGTTAGGGAGACGATGAAGGAGATTAGTGGGTTAGACTATGAGATAGTCGTTATTAACGATGGCTCCACGGATAGAACCGGGGAAATTGCTAGGGAGCTCGCGAGGAGGTATAGGAGAGTTAAGGTCGTTGACTATTACAACAACCATGGGAAGGGCTTTGCGCTCAAGAAGGGCTTTGAAGAGAGTAGTGGAGATATAGTGGTGTTCTATGACGCTGATTTGGACATTCCTCCTTCCCAGATACCTAGGTTTATTAACGTTCTGCTAAGTGGATACGATGTGGTTATTGGATCTAAGTATGTTCCTGGGGCTAGGGTTAAGTATTCTGAGAGAAGGAGGTTCCTTAGCGTAGTATACAGGAACATGGTCAAGTTCTTGGTTGGTCTTAACGTTAGCGATAGTCAGGTTGGCTTGAAGGTGTTCAGGAGGGAGGTTCTAGAGGACGTGTTTCCCAGGGTTCTCGTTAAGAAGTACGCCTTTGACGTTGAGCTCTTGACCGTTGTAAGTATGTTGGGATACAGAATAAAGGAGATGCCCGTAAGGATAGAGCACAAAGAATTTGATTCGAATATCAACCTTGAATCTGTGTTTAATATGTTTGTTGATACTATTGCTATCTTTTACAGGAAGAACATCCTGCACTATTACAATGGGGGGAGAAGATGAGGATTCTATGGTTAAACTGGAAGGATATAAAGCATCCCGAGGCAGGAGGGGCTGAAGTCTACACTCACGAAATTGCAAAGCGGTTAGTGAAGAGGGGGTTTGAAATTACCCTTTTTACTTCACATTTTGAAGGAGCTAAGGAAAGGGAAGAAATGGACGGTATTGAGATCGTTAGGAAAGGAAAAATCGTTGGGGTGTTTGATACAGTCTATGCTCATGCTAAGAAGTTTTATAGGGATCATAGGAATGAGTTTGATCTCGTTATAGATGAGATAAATACAAGACCTTTCATGACACCCAAATATGTTGATAAGCCAGTAGTGGCACTGATCCACCAGTTGGCCGTTGAATTCTGGGATTACAAGACTAGGTTTCCTGTAAATGTTATTGGGAAGTACATATTGGAGCCATATTGGCTGAAGCATTATCGAAGTATAAAGACGATAACTGTTTCAGAATCCACAAAGAGAGATTTGATGAGATTGGAGTTTAGGGATGTTCATGTGGTTTATAATGGGCTTGGGAAAGAAGTCCTGGATAAAGTTCCCAAAAAGGAGAAGGAATTTACCGCAATATTTGTAGGTAGGTTAACCCCAACTAAAAAGCCCGAAGATGCCATAAAAGCTTTTTTAGAATTTGGAGAAGGGCGGCTATGGATAGTGGGGAGGGGAGAGTTAATGGAAAAACTTAAAAGGCAATATAACAGGGAAAATATTGAATTTAAGGGTTTTGTTACTGAAAGAGAGAAATTGGAGCTAATGAAGAGAGCTTATGTAATTTTAGTCCCAGGGATACGGGAAGGGTGGGGAAGGGTCGTGATAGAAGCTAATGCCATGGGAACCCCAGCGATAGGGTATAACGTTCCTGGGCTGAGGGACTCAATAAGACACGGTTACAATGGGTTGCTGTGTGAGCCTAATCCTAAGGCAATGGGTGAGGTTCTTGAAAGATTGTATAGTGATGGAAAGCTTGGGAGAAGGTTAAGTGGGAATGCCTTGGAATGGGCTAAGAGGTTCAATTGGGATGATAGCTCACGACAATTTGAAAAGATATTAGGGGGTACGTAGATGATAGAAACACTCGAAGCTATTGAAGTTATTGAAGGGATTATTCACGTTCTCCAGCAAGCAGAAATGCCCTCTGGCATACGTATTGAGAACTCTAAACATATTACAGTGAGAGATAATGTGTTGATAAACTGTGGTATTGATGTTAAGAATTCAGAAGAAATCGATGTCTTTGCCAACATGATAGATGATGAAACACGAAGGGAGATTATAAGATTGCTTTATGAGCTCATGGCTTTAGTGAAATATAATCCGCAAGATAAAACTGAAATACGAGGGACATTAGACAAACTTAAGCAAATTGCTGAGCCTATTTATTATCTACTTGTATCCATTAATGAGCTAAAGAGTATTGTGGGGCTGTAATATGAACACGCAACCTTTGGTTTCAGTAATTGTTCCCACTTATAAACGAAAAGATAAACTGAGAAGATTACTTGAATCTCTGCTTGAAAGTGACTATCCCAAGGATAAACTGGAAATAATTGTTGTAGTTGATGCTGATGGGGAGGATTATGGAGATCTAATAAAAGAGTTTCCTAGAGTTAGGTTCATCTTTAATAAGGAGGAAAAATTCGTTGCCGAAAGTAGGAATGTCGGTATTAGAAATTCACATGGCGATTATATCTTTGTAATTGATGATGACAATATTGTTGACAGAAGATGTATATCAGAGCTTGTAAAATTTATGGAGAATAATCCAAGAGTTGGTATAGCTGGCCCAATTATGTATTATTATAAAGACCCTCATCGGATATGGTGTGCTGGTATAAAACGAAATTACTACACATCATTAACTAGATTTATCGGAAGAGGTGAAATTGATATGGGACAGTTCTCTGAACCCTTACTCTCAGAGGACTTTCCAAATGCATTTATGATAAGGAGAGAAGTCATTGATAAAATTGGATATTTTGACAGCAAAAATTTCCCAATACATTATGAAGAGGCAGATTTTTGCAGGAGGGCATCGATTGCGGGATATGAAATTTACACTGTACCGACTGCAAAAGTTTGGCATGATGTACCTTTGCCTGAAGAGATAAAGGAGAAGGCTAGATTTTTCCACGTACATAATGAAATTAGAGCGTATTATGCAGGTCGTAATAGGGTTATTTTCCATAAAAAATATTCAAAAAGACATCAACTCTTAGTATTTATTTTAATTTTTAATTGGATAATTACCGCATATTACTTGATGGTTATTTTGTTTGGATATAATAAACGATTTAAGACTAAGTTGAGATTGGCGTATTATTATTTACGTGGTATAGTGGAGGGATTAAAATGGTAAAGAATAAACTCTGTATAGTTTCGAAATATTCCCCCGAGAGAGAAGGAGGTGTAGAAGAAGTAGTTAGGCAGCATGTTGGAATGCTGTCTAAATTAGAGTGGGAGAGTATAACGGTCTTTTATATGACCTATAACAAAAATGAAAAACCCAATGAAACGGACAAAAATGGAACTAAAATTATCTATAGGCCAATCTGGGTACCCCCTCTAAAACTGCTTGACATAATAGTATACAATTTTCTAGTTGGATTTTCTGCTTATTTTGGAAAGTATGATGTAGTACACTCTCATGCTGAATGTGGTTTTGGTTACTCTTTATTTGTATTGCTCTTGGGAAAGAAGGCCAAGTGGATTCATACATATCATGGTGTTTGGTTTAGGGTCATTAGTATTCATTTGGCCTTTAAGAGTTCGTTAGTTTATAGATTAATATTAAAGTTAGCTAATTTTATACTATCTCTATATGAGAGTGTTCCTGGCCACTTAAGTGATCTCGTGACTGTTGTTTCACCTAATGTTAAAAAAGACATTATAGAATATTACAACATAAGAAACAATATAGTAGTTTTGCCAAATAGTTTTGACAAAAAATTTCTTGAAATTGGGAGAGTTAAAAGCAAGGAGAAATCCCGTAAAATGCTTAAATTAGAAAATTCATCTTATTACATCTTATATATAGGAAGGGACATATATACAAAAGGGTTAGACATAGCATTGGAAATTTTGAGTACTCTCTCGGAGATAACGCTTCCTAAGAAAGTAAAGCTGTTAGCTCTAGCAAATGGGAGTAACATTCAAATACCCCCCAGATTGATAGAAAATATTGTTATAATGGAATATGTTCCTAAAAATCTAATGGTACATATATATTCATCATGTGATGTCTTTATATTCCCTTCAAGGTATGATAGCTTTGGAATAGTAGCTCTCGAGGCCATTGCTACTGGACTCCCAGTTATAGTCTCCAATAGAGTTGGATTTATAGACTTTATTGGGACTACGAAAATACCAGTAGTTACAGTTGAAGATATTACCACTTGGATAAAGTATGTTAATGCATTTCTGACAAATAAGAAAATAGTAAAAAAATTTGTAGTTCATGGTGAGAAAGATGTTTTAAAAAAGTTTTCGAACAATGTTATTGGAGAAAAGTTGAGAAAAATATACATACTGCTACATTCTCAGAACTAATCTGAGGGGATTAGAATGATAATTGTTATCGATGGTCCAGATGGTAGTGGGAAGACAACAATTTCAAGACAACTTCAGAAGGAGTTGAAATATGCAGGAATCAATGTAGGATATATGAAATTTGAGCTTAATATTGAAAATCTTTTAATTAGTGGTTTTATGTACAAGCTATTTAAGAAGTTTTTCAAAACTTACAAGGAGGTGCACAAGAAGGAATATGGAAATGTGCTCCTTGGGAAGAAAGAGGCCTCGGTAGGATATTATGTTTTAAGTAACTTTATAATAGTTGACAAGGCCCTTACATCTATTTTTATAAAATTAAAAAATAAGAGGAAAACACTTATAGTCGATGCATATTTATATGATAATTTAGTTCCATTCTATTGTAGGGGGTTAGTATCGAAGAGAATTTATGAAACTATAATATCTCTCGGAAATATAATCAGGGGGGATATAGAGATAATTTTGGATGGGCCTTCAAAAAAATTATTTGAAAGAAGAAAAGGTATTGACTATGATTCTATTGAATTCGTTGAATGTAATAGGAGACACTTTAAAGATATTGCCCAAAGACTTAATTCTCCAATAATATATGTCGATTCGCCGATTAATATGACTATAAAGAAAGTTCATAACGTGATATTAAAACAGTTGCCCGAATATAATCAGGAAGAGCATTTACTTCATATCCTCAGTGATCCATTTTTAGATATAGACGGAAGAAAAGATGAATTATTGAGTTTATTTGACTTTCAAAAGATCGATTGGGATAAAGTCATAAGTATTGCTGAAAAGCAAAAAATTCTATTACCTCTACTTCGGAATGTGATGTCGCTTCCTGTAGATGAAAAAATTAAATATAAGCTAGAGAGTGATTTAAATAAGGTTTTAAAATTAAGACATAAACGACTTGAATTAATAAAAGAAGTTGTAGATGTCTTTAATGAGAATAATATTAATTATGCTATTTTCAAATCGTTGCCTCCCTTCTTCTCGGAACTAGATTCAGATCTTGACATTCTAATAGATCCAGATGATATACCGAGGGCAATAGATGCTCTTAAGAGGGAATCGTGGGTACCTACAGTGGTTGCTATTAAAAATAATAAGAGGATAATAGACCCAATTATACTTTTATATCCTAGTGTGGGATTGTATAAACATGGGTTTGAAATTGATTTTCATGACTTCGTACCATGGGGTAATTTTAGAATACTACGCAACGAAATTAAGGATATTTTAGAATATAAGAAAAAAGAGATAATGTCTGGTATCGAGATGTATGTCCTTCCAAAGGAATATGAGCTTGTTTTTGTTATAGCCCATGCAATCTGTAAACATAGAAGAATAAATTTGTGGGATATTCATACACTGAGGGGCCTTTTTAAGAAGAAATTAAACATTAAAAAAGTCAATTACATTCTTGAAAAATATAACATTAAGAATTTAATTAATCTTTTCCTGTATGTATACAGGATAAAAAACATTTTCTATTGGAATGATGTTATTCCGAAAGCTTTCGATGAGTTAGAATCCTTATATACAAACTATAGCAGACAAGACTGGAGAAAAGTTGTTGTTAAATCAGAACTTAGTTTATCTACCTTTAAGCGCTTGTTGTCCTTGGTAGGGCTTGAGGATATTTATAATTTCTACAGGGAATTTACTCCAATGGTAAGAAAACCAAAACTACTTTATGCTACATATAAAAATAAGTGGAGGTAAAAAAGATGATGAAGAATAAAAAACTATTTATAGCAACTTACACTTTGTATGTGGTTGTGGCAATATTTGCCCTTAGGAAATTTACAATAGCTGGTAATATTACTTCAATTCATTCATGGGTGGGAGATCCTGAGTTGTTTTTAAGATTGTACGGCCAGCCGTATAGTTGGAATTATCATTTGACTCGTTCTGAAAACGTTATACAGTTTCTTTCACGCTTGTTCTATATGCCATTTGCCATAATTAGTAAACATCTAAATATTTCGATGTTCAGAGTACTTCCATGGATATATGTGTTATTATTTTCTATAGCTGGGTTCTCCATGTTCTATGCTGTTTACTCAATAATTGAGAGAGACTATAGAAACAGCATAACCACCTACATATCATCTGTCTTAGCAGGGCTATATTATATGTCCTATCCGTTTTTTGCTATAGGAGAGCTTACAGAAATCTTTGTCATGTTTGGATTTTCCCTTTTCCCCTTGGTTGTCATATATTTTATTAAAGGACTTGAAGAACGTTCTTCGAAGTATATAATACTTTCTGTCATACTTGGGACGTACTCTGGGTTTTTCGATATTAGGTATTTGTTTGCCTCATTTATTGTTTATATAACTTATACAATATACCACCTTATTACCTGTAGAATCAAAAAGTGTTGTTTATTAGAAACATTAAAAATTTGGATAATGTTAATAACTGTATTTATACTATTTGGAGGGTTGAACTTATTTATCTTTGCATCCAGTCAGTCTGAATATGCAAATATTCCATTAAACAAGGAAGCTTATCTAATAACATGGAAAGAGGGAGATCCAATAAAACTACTTAATGGCTTCAGCTGGTTCTTACTTCCGGAACAAATGGATTGGGGTAGCTTACCAATTTCAAGATCTATTCAAATGGCACTAGCACTTGTTATACCAATATTATCTATCTTGGCCCTTATACTCACACATAACAAAAAAAGAATAGTAATACCAAGAAGGATCTACTATTTTGCCATATTGCTCTCATTAACTGTAGCTCTGTTTTCCTCCAAGGAATTTGTTAATTGGCTAGTAACTGAGTCTCCAGAGAATTTCTTTATAGGTAGAATGTTTAGGACCCCAAGAATTCCAGCACAGCTGATAAGTATTTCAGTCGGTATTCTGTTTGGAGTGTCAGTAAGAGAGATATTGGAGAGAATTAAACACATTAAAAGAAGTAATGCCCTATTATCTATTACAATTATAATATTAACCTCAATAATCATTATTGGATCATTTCCATTCTTTATGTATGGGACGATAAACAAATGGTTTGTTCCTTTTACAATTCCTCAAGGATACATAGAAGTTAACGATTTTCTTCGGAGCACAGCGGAAGATAGGGCAATATGGTTTCCTCTGTCTTCACCTAGGTGGTACATGCCGAAATCTGGTGGAACATACTTCTATATATATAACTCGGAGGTTCCAACAATATGGCCCTCATTTAATCGATGGGTTTACTTTATGGATTTCACGCTTTCGTCTAAACATTCTCTACTTAACAAGGGCAATACCGACTTATTAGCAGATATCCTCGGAAATATAGGAATTAAGTATTTGATAATTAGTAATGACACTACCAGACTAATTAACAGAAAAATCATCGGGTATCTAAACAAAAGTGAAGATTTTATGTTAATATTTAACAATAGCCATTACTATGTATATAAAGTTTTAGATAATACTTCAAAAATTTCGACAAAATCCATTATAGTAATTGGTGGTGGCCTTAAAACTTTAGAAGATTTATGGCCGCTTAAGTTTTCTAATGGGTGTGTTGTCCTTTTAGATGACAATATTAACAAAAACGTTATTAGATACTCGGATACATTAGTCCTTCCATTTTATTCACACTATTTAGACATTATGGTTCATTTTATTAACAGGAATGATATATATCCTCTAACCCGATATAACAAGGAAGGTGCGAGATATCCAACGGATCCCCACCATGGAATGTGGACTCCATATGTCTCAAACCTACCTCACAGATGGGAGTATCCATACAAAATGGATTACGGATTCTTTACATTTGACAAAGTTAAGGAAGTTAAGATCCCGATAAATATTCCTACAACTTCCAGCTATATTACATTTGCAAGGGTGTTTAAAAATAATGAGGGGGGGAAATTAAAGTTTCGTATCGATAATTTTTCTTCTACAATAATCAATACAAGAGTAATCGACGATGCTAGATTTGTGTGGGTTAAGGTGGGAGAAGTAAATCTGAACAGAGGGTTACATACACTAAACATTGAAAGTATTAATGGAAAGAATGCTATAAATATTATTGCTATTATTCCAAAAGAAGAGTATTTAAAAACTAAAAAATATATCGAGAGGTTATTTTCAAATAAAAGTATCATATATGAACTAAAACTTATAAACAGTTCGTTAACTAGAGAACAAAAAACTGCAATTAGCATAATGAAAAATGGGACCTACAGATTTGCACTAAAAGGGAGTGGCGTGGTTAGAGTATCCCTAGGAAATTACAGCTATGTTGCAATATTAAATAACTCTAGGCTCTGGTATTCACCGCTATTTTACCTCACGATCGGCACATACAATCTAACAATCGAAGCTCTTTCTTCTAATATCCTTCAGAACCCGTCTTTTGAAAATGGTACTAGTGGATGGTCAATAGGAAATACAAAATTCAACGTCAGCTTAGACAACACTACTTCTATAGATGGTATCTACAGCTTGAAAGTCAAAACTAACATAACTAAACCATTGAGTTGGAGCTGGATTGAGAGCGTGGCCATGAATGTAACCCCTGGAAGGGAGTATATCATTGTCACTCACATGAAAACATACAATGTTAATGGTAGCAATATTCCAATCGAGGGTTATTTTGAAAACTTCGGAAAGTGGCAACAACTTCGCCAATGCCCCACAGGAAGAACCGGAACTGGCACTTTCAATTGGACTGAATATCGTTGTATAGTTAAAATCCCAGAGAATGTCACGAAAATTCGCATAATACTTAACGCAGGCTGGGTTCTTGACCCAAGGAAAGGACCGGCAATTACATGGTTCGACGGCATCGGTGTTTATCCAGTTGATAAACTTCCAGTTCTTGATGTTGTCTGGCTTTATTCTGTCAACACTCCTAAGGAAACCCTTGAAGATTTATTCATAGTCAACGGAATACCTGCAACTGTGAAGAACTACACTCGCATTAATCCTACCCTATGGAGAGTTAAGGTATATGCAACAAAACCATTTTTCCTTACCTTCGCCGAGGCGTATGATCCACTTTGGGAAGCAAGGGTTTACAAAGATGGGAAACTTGTAGAGAAAGTTAAGCCAGTCCCTGTTTATGGAGTCATCAATGGGTTCTGGATAAACCAGACGGGTAACCTAACCATTATCCTCCGCTACATTCCCCAGGATTGGTTTGAAAGAGGCCTTGTAATATCAGCAACTACCTTCATCTTTAGCATACTTTACATCTTTTATGATTGGAGAAGAGAAAGGGGGGATAGATGGGCAAAGAAAGTTGAAAAGATAACTCAAAAGTCTAAACAAAAACTTGTATCCATAATATCCTCAATGTTCAGAAAGCTAACTGGGAGGTTCAAGCGATGAAAAGGACATTACTCTTTACATTTTTGTTACTTATCACTCCTTATGTGACAGCTCAAAATGCTTGGTGGCCTATAAATACGTCTATCGAGAACATAAATGGGACTCTAATAGTTAAATCTTTAAAAAGTGAGCCCTTTACCCTTCTTGTTTCTCCCAGATATCCTTTAAATACCAGCTGGAAATTTAACGCTCTTGTTAAAGGGATTAATTTCAACGAGACTTATGTGGAAATAGGGTACTTCTCAAGTAATGGAACGTTCTTATATGCAACTAAATTTACAAAGATTGGTGAGGAAACCTTTGGATGGATAAATCTCACCGTCATTGCTACTCCTCAAAAGGATGCAAACTTTACGGCTTTGATGTTTGTTTTTAACGGTTCTGGTACTCTTTTTATCCGAAACTTTACAGCAACTCCTGTAAATGCGAGTTCCCTTAGCGTGAATTCAACTTTCATTGCTCGCTACCTCTCTTTAACTGATATCCTCCTAGAGCTCAAGCCAAAGAAATACCTGATAGTTAATGAAAGTGACCTTGTAGCCTTAATAATCCTAAATGGGGAAGAGTACCATCCTGGCGATGAAATAAGGGCTGATTTCTACATAATGAATAAAGTCGGCATTGTGGACGAGGTTGATATTAAACTCGAGGTTTACTACCATGGAATAAAGGTGTATTCGTACTCACATCCCTCTTGGAGGGAATATTCAGCTGGCAAAATAGTTCACATCTTCCAATCCTCTAGATTGCCTAGAATAACCCCTCCGGGTAAGTACACGCTGAAGTTCTACATAACCCCTAAGGGAAGAGAGCCTAAGGTTGCCACCACCACAATAGTAGTTAAGCCTACTCTTTCGTGGTTTGCGATGGTCTTTGTCGCTATATCCTTTATGTTATTGCTAGGAATTGTTCTTGTAAAGGCTCCAAAGTTCATAGAGCCTGCAGTCTTAGGACTTAAAAAGGCCTACAAGGAGTTTTCAGTTGGACAAAAGTTCGTATTCTATGCAATTGTTGGCCTGATCTTATCAGCTATTGTGCTTGCATTAGGAGCTGAAAATTATGCAAACGACATCGCAATTGGGGTTTACTACCTATTATTAATTGGAGTCATAAACTTGTGGATTGAGTACTTCGAGCCCAAATGGGATAATCCCAATATTAGAACGATCGCAAGTTTTTACTTACTGGCTCTTCTCTTGTATCTCTCCCGTGTCCAGCTGACTATTTATCCCTCAATGATATCTCTGGGAATTGGAATATCCTTAAGTGTTCTATACTTACGCTCAAGGCCTAAGAGAAAGCTCAGGGTCATTTACGTATCGAGGAAAGATGGGGAGTTATTCATGATTGCTGAGGATGAGGAGTGGAAGTATATGGCGATATCTTCAGGTGATTCGTTTATGCTCGTCGGGAAGAGGAGGGAAGGCAAATGAAAAGAATATTTGTTTTGTGGTTTGCTCTAATATTCCTCCCACTTTTTACCCTCAGACTTTTTCAGGATGAGATGCTGTATATCAATCTTTCAAAATTAGCATTTTCCCTGACTTTTAGGCCCAGATCCTCCCTAGTCTTCCTATTAACGTCACCTCTAGCTGTTGTATCCAACGTTCACGCGAGAGTTTTTCTGCTTAGGCTTTCCACATCTCTGGCAACGTTGCTCGATGTTCTCCTGATTTATAAGATAGCTGAAAAGTTGTTTGGGAAAAGAGAAGCGTTCCTCAGCTCAATTCTTTTCCTTTTCGCATTTACCGTTCTAAGGTATGGGGCAAGATACACCCTTGAACCCTGGGGGACTCTCTTTATGCTACTAGCCGTTTATTGGCTTGAAGATAAACCCCTTTTGTCCTCAATATTCGCAGGCTTGGCATTCTGGGCAAGAGAATCTTGGCTCGTTGTTTGGCCCTTCTATCTGTACTATGCAAGGATCACCAAAAGGCGAGAATTCTTGAAGATCTTTGTGGTATCATTAGTTGTAGTAACCCTAAACTTCCTTTTTATGTACTTGGTTAGTATAGGATACGGAGGGTTTGAAAAAACAACTGTTATAACTTATCCATCTCGAACGATAATGTCTTTCTCATCCTTAATCCCGCTCTTGATCAGGGATTGGATCGAATTTATAGTTGCATATCCCCTCATAACGATCGGCTTCCTATATGCACTGAAAGAAAAATCAAGCCTCAAGGTTGTCTCAATTGGAGCTCTTTTTACCCTTAATGGAATAATTGGCTTCATTATCAATGGGCCCTTTGAAAGATACGCCTTTGGCTCTCTTGCATTTGCAAGTATCTTCGCTGGCAGAGGCCTAGTGCTCCTGTATGAGAAGTTTAAAGTTGGATTTTCGCTGGAAAAAGTTCTGGCTATATTTTTAATAGCTAAATTTGTAGTGTTCAACATTGCAGTCATAGAGTTCAGCGACATAGGGGCAGAGGGTATTCAAGACTATGGGTACTGGTATGACGCGGAGGTATTCAAGATACTAAGCGAGCATGCTAATCCTCAGGAGTTCTTAGCTGGGACTCCCCATCCTCTACTTTTGGGTTTCAGAAATTATTGCTGGCCAGATAGGAACATATCCAAGGCAATATCCTGGGATCCTGACTGGTTGATAACCTTCAAAGCATGGGTTACCATAAACAATACAAAAGACTTGGAGGTATGGTATGTAGGTCCCTATGTGGTAATTCATGCTAAAAGGAAAGGTGCTATAAAAGAAAACGTTCACCTAGGAAATCTTGAGTTCTGGAAGCTAAGAAAGTAGACCTTCTCCTTCCAATGACTCCCATCTTTCTCCTGATTTTCTCATTCTCGAGCAAGAGCCTCAACGCCCTATTGATATCTTTCTCACTAATTCCTATGACAATTCCACACTTCCCATCTTCAACGATAACAGGTAGCTCCCCAACCCCAGTAACTACGACTGGAGTTCCAAGTAGCATGGCCTCTATAACAACCATCCCAAATCCCTCGCTCTTTGAAGACGGCAGAACAAGTACTTTGGCGTTCTTATAGATTTTTACTAGGTCTTCTTTACTAACGAATCCTTTAAACTCTGCATCCACTCCAAGTCTCCTTGCTTCTCTAATGTAGTACTCCCTCAGGTCTCCATCTCCAACGACAACTAACTTGCCATTTATCCCCTTCATGGCCCTTAGTAGCAACTCCAAGTTTTTCCACCTGTGGTACTTCCCCAGCTGGCCAACAAATAAAACATAGCTTCCTCTATAGTTTGGTTCTGCCCTTAAAAAGGCCTCATCAACTGGAGGGTACCTAACTTTAGCCCGAAACCTCTTCCTTTTTAGTACCCTCTGCACGTACCTTGAGACGGCTATTATCCTGGTATTCCTTAACGTAATTCTCTCCACGGTCTTTTCATAAACTCTCGCTAAAATATCTACCAAGGATCCCTTTACGAGCTCGCCTGTATGGTAAAAAACCACAACATCTATCCCAAGGATCTTCCCAACGAGAGAAGCAACATCAGCATAGAAGGGAACTGGAGTGTGGGCTATTATCAAATCCGTCTTCTTGGCAATCTTTATCACTTCAAAGGGAAGCTGCACCCTTATTGGGGTGTTTGAGAGTATGAAGTTCGGCTTTTTTCTTATAACCTTGATATTTCCGATTTCCTCCTCCCTTTCCTTTCCCCTTGTTGCACACACAACGGTAACCTCGTGCTCTTTAGCCAGATCTTTAGCGAGTTTAAATGCATACCTCTCAAGACCTCCTCCCTCTGGATAGAAGTAGGGGGAGAGCATGAGGATTTTCACTCGAACCCCTCCTTAAGCATGAAGATGCTTATAAAGAACGAGAAGAAGACAACCTGCAGTCCGACGGCTATTAAGGTTAGGACTAAGATTGCAGCCTTAACCTCATAAAGTTCCCCATAACCTCTCCTGTACCACTGGTAGAATATCCACAGTCCCAGGAGGAATCCCGAGATTATCATGAACCCTCCAAGTGCTAGACCTTCCTCCAGTATAGAGTATCTCATGAAAAACTCCGTTAGCTCATCGGGCTTTGAGAATCCCTCCTTCACTGCATAAACTTTGGCAGATATCCCGAAGTTGAGGACTTGCAAGCCCACTATAGCGAGAAGGCTTCCCAGGATCATCGTGTGAACCCTAAAGGGGTTCGTGTTATAGGCGTAGATCATAAGGGCTATCCCTAAAATAATTATCAATATTCCGGGAATTAGGAAGAGGTACGTTGGTGAATATAGGAGCATCAGCCTTAGGTGCCTCCAGCCGTCCTTCAGCGAGTGGAGCTTTGATTTTCCTATTCTGGGATAATAGGTGATAGGAACCTCCTTGATCCTTAAACCGGCCCTCACGGCCTCTATTATCATCTCACTAGCAAATTCCATCCCCCTGCACTTGAGGTTCAACCTTTCCAGAACTTCCCTTTTGAAAGCTCTCATCCCACAGTGTGCATCTGAAACGTTTGTCTTGAAGAACACATCTAAGATCTTGGTGAGCAAGGGATTGCCGATGTACCGGTGAAGCCATGGCATGGCTCCGGGTAGAATTTTGCCCTTAAGCCTAGTACAAATGACCAGGTCGGCTTCGTCCTTCATAAGGGGTTCTAAAAGTCTAGGAATGTCCTCGGGCGGATAGCTCCCATCAGGATCCATCATCACTATGTATTTCCCTTTCGCGACCTTAAAACCCTCGAGGTACGCTCCCCCGTACCCTTTGCTCCTCTGCCTTATCACCTTGGCCCCCAATCGTTGGGCTATCTCAGGAGTTCTGTCCTGGCTCTTATCGACCACTATTATCTCGTACTCTACCCCCATATCCTCCAGAACTTCCTTTATCCTTGGGAGTACAGCCTTTATTGCTTCCTCCTCGTTCATCGTTGGCAGAATCACTGAAACGTCCATGTTAATTCCCGTCCCTTAATATCTCCTTGGAGCTTAAAAAGTTATAAGGGAAGGCATTTAAATTCAGGAAAGGGGAATATGAAGAGGGAAAAGTACCTGCTCATCGGCATCTTAACCCTAGCCATAGTACTAAGGTTGCTGCCATTGAGGTTTAATTACATGCTCGGCTATGATCCTTATTTTCACCTTAAGTACATAGAGTACTCCTTGGAAAAAGGCCAATGGATAAACTTCTTTCCCTACGCCTTCGGTCCTTGGGGCATGCAGGTTCACAATTACCATCCCCTTGGCCTCTGGATGACCCCCGGTTACCTATCTAAAGTCCTTCATATTTCCCCGGAAGTTGCGTTTAAGTTAACTCCCCTGATATTTGGAATTCTCACCTTGGTCTTTCTGTGGTATGGTCTTCGAAAGATGTATAATGATAAGGTTGCCCTACTTGGAACTTTCCTTCTTTCGGTAAGCTTCGCTCACATAATGAGATCATGTGCTAACTACTACAGGGGAGACAATTACATGCTGTTCTGGTACTCACTCGTGTTCTTGGGGTTTTCCATCATGTTTGAAAGGCCAAAAGTAGCTTATCCACTAATTCTGCTATCTCTATCCTTCTCATCGATATTCTGGCAGGCTTATTACCCAATCTTCGTTCTGGCCCTTGTTAACGCCCTCATGCTCTCGATCTGGGGCTTTCTCTATGGTGATAAAACTACCATTAAGAAGGTAGCAGTCCTTGTAGCGGGAACACTTGGTTCTGCGGTCTTAGCTGGAATCCTTGGGAGGTACTTTGGTTACGGCATGTTTGGCTACGACAGATCACTTCCAAGACAGTTCACGATCTTTAAGGTTAAGTTCTTAGGAGATGCATTCTTGACTTACTATATCTTCCTAGCCTTAGCCACAGTTGCCGTTTTAGCCGTAATGCTACTCCTTAAAGAGAGAATGAGCTTTAGAATGAAAGTGGCCTTTATTGGGGTGCTGGCTCTTGTATCTCTCTTCGTTCTTGGTAAATTTTACTCGGGCCTGAGCACACTATTCAAAGCACTTCCAATCTCTGAAACACAGAGGCCTAGCATAGGGGACTTTTGGGAGGCATATGGGCTTCAGATATTTTTAATTCCTCTAGCCGTGCTTAAGTTCAGGAAGCCAGACAAATGGGACTTTCTTATTCTGGGCACGGCAATAGCTCTGCTTCCAATGGCCTTTATATGGACGAGGTTCTTCTTCATTGCCTCCATTGCCCTCTCAATGCTTCTAGCCCTGGGGTTCTCTTCCTTAAAGCTTAAGAAAACTGTGGCAACGGCTGTAGTTACTTTGGTTCTCCTAGCGTCATTCCTCCACGGCTTCTACTACACCTATCATTTAAAACCGGAGATGAGCGACAACTGGGAGAGGGCTCTTGACTACCTCGCGAACCACTCAAACGTAAACGATGTAGTTATGGTCTGGTGGGACTACGGAAACTGGGTGACGTACTATTCTACGAGGGCTCCCGTTGCCCAGATAGGCCCGAGTGCATTCGTCGCGAAGTACTATCTAGGCCTTGTAGGTAATAGATCCCTCATGGGCATGGGTGTTGACTACGTTATTGTAGCATTGAATTACATCTACAAGTCAAAGGCAATAGTTGAGACTGCGGGGTTAAACCCGAAGACATCCGGCTACGGTCTTCTGATTCTGTATCCTGCAGGGAGGGAGGGGGGCTACCTGAGGTTCTATGGTGATGGTGTAAATGTTCTCGTCGGAAAGGACTTCATCATGACAGTCCATGGCCAGCCGGTTCTTCCCAGGGAAGTTTTCATAGAGGATAAGTCGGGGATTAAAAGCTTTAGAGTGGATCAAAAATCTGATCTGTATGTTTACGTGAACCTAAACTACAACTACGCCATAGTCACGAACGCAAAAACATTCAACACTCCAATGATAAGACTACTCTTCACCAACGGCACTCCTGGATACAAGCTCGTTTACTCGGACGGCGGAATAATCAAGGTGTACAAGTTTGAACATCCAAACGTTGCAGTTAAAAGAGAAGGGAGCAAAATCGTCATGGCATTTTCGGATCCCGTGGGAAGTAAATTAGTGGTAGAGGGCTTCCTAGATAATGGTACCATGGTCTACAGGAAAGTTTTCAACGTGAAGGGCATGGAAGAACTCTCCCTCCCCCAGGATTTAAACGGTAGCGTCGTGGTTAGGTATGCATACATAGGAAAGTACGTTCTTGACAGGGGTGTCTTCAGGATAGATGACCTCAAAGGATAATTTAACCTGCCTAGTTTTGTGACAACTTCTCTCAAATTTTTTTGTACAATTGATAAGACTCCTAAGGGCAAGGTATAATAGCTGAGCCTCTAACTTTCTGGGTGCTGATAATATTACAGCGATTGCCCCTTTTTAAAAACAAAATGACAGGGGTGTGCTTATGGCAGTTGAAAAAGTGATGAAACGTGATGGCAGGATAGTTCCCTTCGATGAGTCACGTATAAGGTGGGCTGTACAAAGGGCAATGTGGGAAGTGGGAGTTAGGGATGAGAAGAAGCTCGATGAGGTCGTGAAGAATATAGTCAAGAGGATCAACGAGCTCTACGACGGAAAAATACCCCACATCGAAAACATTCAGGATATAGTTGAGCTAGAGCTAATGCGTGCAGGACTCTTTGAAGTAGCTAAGGCTTACATCCTCTACAGGAAGAAGAAGGCTGAAATAAGAGAGGAGAAGAAGAGAATCCTCAACAAGAAAGAGCTGGATGAGATAGACAAGAGGTTCTCAATAAATGCCCTCAGGGTTCTAGCATCGAGGTACCTAAAGAGGGACGAGAACGGCAATATAGTGGAAAGCCCCAGGGAATTATTTGAGAGGGTTGCAATCCTCGCGGTAATTCCAGATCTCCTGTACGATGAGAAGGTCTTCGACAAGGATGGGAACTACGAGCAGGACTTAAAGAGGGTTGAATACTACCTTGAGAACTTCGAGAAGTTTGATGGGAAGTATTCTATTGGGAAGTACAGGCTAAACAAGTACCACTTCGAGAGGATGGTCAATCTTTACAGGGAGCTTGCAGAGAAGGGCAGGATGAAGGTTTCAATTGACGAGTTCTTATCAATGTTGGAGAGGGGAGAGTTTAACAAGTACGAGAGGGAGATAGAGGAGTACTTCAGGCTTATGACAAACCAAGTCTTCATGCCAAACACTCCCGCATTAATTAACTCGGGAAGACCCCTTGGGATGCTTTCAGCCTGCTTCGTGGTTCCAATTGAGGATGACATGGAGAGCATAATGAAAGCTGCTCACGACGTTGCAATGATTCAGAAGGCTGGTGGCGGTACTGGAATGAACTTCTCCAAGCTCAGGCCTGAGGGTGACATTGTTGGAACTACAACTGGGGCAGCATGCTTTACTGGAGATACTAGAATATTGACCGACAGGGGATTCATTCCTATTGAAGAACTCGTAAAAATGAATTCTTCGCCAAAGGTAGTCACTCACAAGGGAACTAAGAAGATAGTGGAGAAATATGACAACGGGGAGATGGAGGTATTCAGAGTTATTACTGAAGATGGATATGAAGTTAAAGTCACAAAGGAGCACAAGTTCTTAGTCTTTGATGAAGACGGTAATCCAGTCCTTAAACCTTTAATGGAACTTAAAGAAGGTGACTATATCTACATCTTAGCGCCTGATGAGTTTGATGCTCCATATGTGGAGCTCAACACGAACGTTGAGCTAAAAAGCAATGGTTATGACGTTAAGCTACCAAATATCCTCGATGAGAAGCTAGCGTATCTAATTGGAATAATCTATGCAGACGGTCATATAAGGCATTACTATGAGAACGGTAGAAGGAAGAACGCGAAGATTGAAATATACCTAAACACGAGCGAAGAGGAAATTAAAGAAAAAGTAAAAAGATATTTCGTGGAGATCTTTGGTATTAAACCAAAGGAGTTTGTTAGAGAGAATCAGCATAAGGTAACACTTGTAATACCTTCTACGAAGATTGTAAAGTTCCTTGAGGCAAATGGGCTTAGCAAAGACAAATCAGAGAACATAAGGGTTCCTGAATTAATCTTCCGGAGCAAGCCAAGCGTTATGGCAGCATTCTTGGCGGGGTTCTTTGATGGAGATGGAACCATAGACCACCATTATAGGATTGCTATTAAGTCTATTTCGGAGCGTTTCATTAAGGAGGTTCAGCTTCTCTTCATGGCACTTGGTATTGTCACGAGCATTCAGGAGTATAAGCCCAAGCAAAATGGTCACAGGAAAGTGTACACCCTAAGAATTCAGACCAAGGACATGAAGCTAAAGGCGTTTGAAAAACTTACTGAGTCAGTTAAGCTTTCGAAGATTAGAGGAGAGGCAGTTTCAGAGTTAAAAGAGAATGGAAAGAACAGGAAGTATTCCTTCCCCTTCAATGCAATCTACAAAATTAGGAAACCAGAAATTCGGGCTAGGATTCAAAATACTTATAAACTCCTTTCATATAGCTCTAAAGTTACACACAGAGCATTTATAAGGAGAGTACTTGAGCTAAAGGATGAGCTTGGCCTTGATGAGGAGGAAGTCGAGTACTTTACAATGCTATCAAAGCTCTATCCAGTAAGGATATCCAAAATAGAACCTCTTGGACTTCAAAAAGTCTATGATATCCAAGTCGAAGATGTCCACCTTCTAACAGGGAACGGCATTTATACGTCCAATAGTGGCCCTGTTTCGTTTATGCACCTCATAGACGCCGTTAGTGACGTCATAAAGCAGGGAGGATGTGTAAGCATAGATTCCTATGTCTATACGGACAAGGGATTAAAGCAACTCAGAGAACTCGTCGTTAACCCTAAGACGGAGTTCCCAATTATGGACGCAATTTACAGCGACGGAAAGTTCGTGGATGCGTACATGGGACAGATCGGAACACAGAAGATGTACAGAATATGGACCGATCTTGGGAACTACCTTGACGCAACGTACAACGAGCTAGTTCTTACCGCCGATGCCAATGGCTTCAAATGGAAGCGCGTTGAAGAGTTGCAGGAGGGGGACATTGTAGTCATCGTGGCTGGTGGCTGGAGAGGGGAAAGGAAGAGGCTTCCCTCAATAAAGGACTTGGGGATCAATGTCCACCACAATTGCAACACCGTTAAAACACCTTCAGAGCTCGATGAGAAACTTGCGGAGTTCTTGGGGTTCTACATAGGGGATGGCGCGTGGAACAATGGAAGGCTGATATTCTCCATTGGGGAGAATGAGAAAGAGCTAGTTGACTACTTCCTTAAACTTGGCGAGGAGCTCTTTGGATTGAAGGGATACGTTACAGAGATGGAAGGAAAGGGGAAGGGTAGATACTATCAGATAGTGTGGTACTCAAAACCCCTAGAGGTGTGGTTTGAAAAGCTCGACTTTAAGAAGAAGAGCCCCGCTAGGGCAGAGATTCCCAGGTTAATACTTCAGTCTGATGAGAAAGTAATAGCGGCGTTCCTCAGAGGGTTATTTGAGGCGGATGGTCTTGTGAGAGAGGATGGTAGGGTATCACTCTCGACGGCATCTCCAGAGCTTGCTAAGCAGGTTCAGCTTGCCCTTCTAGGCCTTGGGATTATAGCCAAGGTTAGGGAATCAAACTACCCTGGCAGGTATTCAAAGAACCCAATATATGTTGTCTCAATCGTCGATAGCTTGAGTACTGAGCTGTTCTATGACAAAATCGGCTTTATAAGGCCCAGAAAGAAACCAGAATTCAAGTACTCAATTAGCAATGTCAGGAAGATACCCTTCGGCGGGAAACTGCTGAAGGATCTGTACGAGGACATCAAGAGGAGGGATAGGACTAGGGCAAAAGAGTTCTACAAGAAGCACAGGATTTACTTTGCTAATGGTAAGTCGACAAAAGGCGTGAGCTTGTTCATGCTGCGGAGAAATAGCCAGGAATTCCCTGAGCTTGAGAGTCTGGTCAAGAATTACGAGAGGTACGCATTTGCTAGGGTCACCAGAAAAGAAATTATTAGTGGAGAAGTGTTCCACCTAGAGGTTCCAGAGACTGAGAGCTATGTCGTCAACGGAATATTGGTCCACAATGTCAGAAGAGGCGCAAATATGGGCATTCTGGAGATTTGGCACCCAGATATCGAAAAATTCATCCATGCTAAGGAAAAGAACATAGGAACGAACGTTTTGGCTAACTTCAACATAAGCGTTGGCATCTGGCAGGACTTCTGGGAGGCCCTTAAGGAGGGCAAGAAGTATCCTCTAATAAACCCCAGGACTGGTGAGGTCGTTAGGGAGGTAGATCCAAAGTCCCTGTTTGAGGAGCTAGCGTTCATGGCTTGGAGCAAGGCCGACCCAGGAGTCATATTCTTCGACGTGATAAACAGGAGAAACGTGCTTAAGGAGGCCAAAGGCGGGCCGATAAGGGCTACCAACCCGTGTGTTGTCGGAAGCACTAAGGTGCTCACGGAGAAAGGAGAGATTGCAATCGAGGAATTATTCACCTTGGCCAAGAATGAAAACATTGAAAGATTGGAGGTCATTGAGAAAGGAGTCTTAGGAAGGGACGGGGAGGAAGTAGCGTATCTGAGCCCCATTAAGGTTATAGCCTCAAACGGAAGGCCAGTTGAGGCTTATGTGTGGAAGGTTGGAGTTAAGCCGACAATAAAGATAGTGCTTGAGGACGGAAGGGAGCTCATAGGAGATGAAGAGCACGAGGTCAAAGTTAACGGTAATTATGTAAAGCTCAAGGAAGTAAAGGAAGGAGATTGTGTTGAAATTTACGGCGGTGAATGCAGAAAGGTCATTAGCGTTGAGAAAGCGGGAGAGCAGATGGTCTACACCCTTACCATGAAGGAAGTCCACGAATACGTAGCCAACGGAATAATAAGCAAGAACTGTGGAGAAGAGCCTCTCTACGAGTACGAATCCTGTAATCTCGCGAGCATAAACCTCGCGAAGTTCGTTAAGTACGATGAAAACGGAAAGCCGTACTTCGACTGGGATGAATACGCTTATGTCATCCAAAAAGTGGCAAAGTACCTCGACAACTCAATAGACGTCAACAAGTTCCCCCTCCCAGAGATCGATTACAACACCAAGCTCACGAGGAGAATCGGCGTTGGGATGATGGGATTGGCTGATGCATTGTTCAAGCTTGGCATCCCCTACAACAGCGAGGAAGGCTTCAAGTTCATGCGCAAGGTCACCGAGTACTTAACCTTCTACGCCTACAAGTACTCGATTGAGGCAGCAAAGAAGAGGGGGACCTTCCCGCTCTACGAGAAGTCAGGCTATCCAAAGGGCGAACTTCCAGTTGAGGGCTACTATCACCCAGAGATCTGGAACTTACCTTGGGATAAATTAGTTGAGGAAATAAAGAAGTACGGCGTTAGAAATGCTATGGTAACAACCTGTCCGCCGACAGGCTCTGTCTCAATGATAGCGGACACCTCAAGTGGAATTGAGCCGGTCTATGCTTTAGTCTACAAGAAATCCGTTACTGTGGGAGAGTTCTACTATGTCGATCCAGTGTTTGAGGCTGAGCTCAGGAGGAGGGGCCTCTACAGTGAAGAACTTTTGAAGAAGATCAGCGACAACTACGGCTCAGTGCAGGGAATAGAGGAGATCCCTGAGGACATGCAGAAAGTATTTGTGACGGCCTTGGACATCCACTGGCTCGACCACATCTTGGCCCAAGCAAGCATTCAGATGTGGCTTACAGATTCCGCAAGTAAAACGATCAACATGATAAATGAAGCTACAGTTGAAGATGTGAAGGCTGCGTACCTCTTCGCGTACTTCCTCGGCTGCAAGGGTGTAACGGTTTACAGGGACGGCTCCCTCTCCGTCCAAGTATATAGTGTTGAGGGTGAGAAGAAGAGGAGGTTCAAGCCAAAGCCTAGTGAATATGCAAAGAAGATCCTTCTTCAGATAGTAGAGAAGGAACCGTGGATAAAGAACTTCGTGAACATAGATAACATACTCAACGGCAGGAGCGAGCAGTTAACTTTTTCACTCCAGCTAAATAAGCCAGCCCCGGCTAAGGTGGAGCAGAGGCAGGCTAAGCCCCAGGAGATTCCAGAGGAGAAGATAAAGGAGCTTCTTGGGGTTGTTTACTGTCCGGTCTGCTACGAGAAGGAAGGAAAGCTGGTTGAGCTGAAGATGGAGAGCGGCTGTGCAACCTGTCCAGTTTGTGGATGGAGCAAGTGCGTTATCTCCTGACCCTTTTTCTTTCTCTATTTGAGAGTGGTTATATGGCTTACGTTCTGGAGTAAGCTTGGAAGAGGAGAAGGTTAGGGGGAGGCCTAGGCTACTAGGTTATCTTTAGAGGTTCCCTATAGGGGGTAAGCTAATTAGGAAGGATAGTTGCGGAGAAACTAAGGAACTTCAAGAATTCATCTTGTGAAAAGGTAATGAATGTATTTTTGCATTTGTTCATGATAAAGTGGAGTTCCCGGGTATTCTAAGGAAGAGCCAGAAATGCTGTAACTCGAAAGACTTAAATTTTGTAATACAGAATTTGCTTATGGTGAATTACATGACTTCGGTTGTTATAAGCATTCGAATCCCACCAGAGCTAAAAAGGGAAATGGACAAGCTTAGGGGAGAAATTAACTGGAGTGAAGAGATAAGAGAGTTCATAAAAAGGAGGATAGAAGAAGAGAGAAAGCGAAAGGCTCTTGAAAGGTTTATAGGCATAGTGAAGACGCTTCCCGAGGCGCCCAGAGGAGCGGCAAAAAATCTCGTGAGGGGGGATCGTGATAGTCATTGATACTTCGGCATTCTCAAAGGTTCTCATTAGGGAAGAGGGCTGGGAGGAAGTAGTTCCCTATCTACAGCCAGAACGAGAACCGTACACGGTAGAGATGCTGATCACTGAAGCGACGAATGTGCTGTGGAAGTACGTTACTAAGTACAAAGTTTTTGGTAGGGAAAAAGCGGAGGAACTTTATAATGCAATGGTTGAGCTAGTTAAGGAGGGGCTTCTAATTGTTGAGCCGAATTCAAAGTATCTAAAGGAAGCCCTAAGGATCGCCATTGAAAGAGAAATTGCCGTTTACGATGCCCTTTTTATAGCTCAAGCGTTAAGTCTCAATGCTCCTCTCGTTACTTGTGATGAAAAGCAGGGGGAAAAAGCCAGAGAGATTGGAGCTGAAGTTATACTTATTAAATGATGAGAAATGAGCAGGGATGAAAATGCTGGGGTTCATCCTCTTGGGCCTAGCAATAGAATTCTTAGTTGGGCTCAGCGGAGTTGGTGGGCGGGTTTAAATATTCCCTATCTAATATCTCGATATGGGGTTGGAATTGTAGAACAAATTTTTTTGACTCTTATTCCACAAATTAAAGACATGAACATTGTAGTGTAGTGAGGTTTATCCTCTCCAGATACGGCGGAAATGTTATTACAAAGGAAGAACTGGTTAAGGTATGTACTAAATTTAATGCTGATCCAGAGTATGTAGTGCACTATCTCCTGTCCTATGGCTATGCAGTTCGTATTCTCCGAGGGCTCTATTATGTGAAGACTGTTGAGGAATTTAAGCTGAAAAGAGCTTTAAAACCGTTGAAGATTATTGGACTTGGCCTGGACAGACTTGGGTTAAAGTGGTATTACGGTCTCTTCACGGCCTTTAGATTAAATCCCCTCACGCTTCTCACTAAGATATTTCGATAGGATCTATAACAACCGGCCGTTTTATTTCCGGATAAAGCTCGTGATAGGCATCGAGAACATCAATGAATCCCCTTGGCGTCATAGGATGGAAGATTATTGAGAATATACACCATTTGACTAGTGTTTTGTCAAGTATGAGGGAAATTAAGGGTTCCACTTTCTTGGGTTTTTGGTGCCCTAGCTTTCTCACCTAACCTAGGTTTTGGATTTGGGAAATTTGAAAGACTGTTGGTAACTCTTGGAGATAGCATTGTTTGGTGGATGTAACATGGATTTCAAGATCTGGGGATAAAAACTTTGGAAATCCTAAGGGGTGATGAGAAGTTTGAAAATCCGGAGGTTTTTATGGATACTCCAAAAATGACTCCAGATGAGGAAGCTGGGCTTGTAATAAAGAAAGCGAGAGAACTCGGATATCTGTCCTAATCTTATTCCTATTTTTCTTTTGAAAGTCTCGTCCTTTAGGGCGAGGATGCTTGTTCCGGGTTTTATTTTAGTGAACTGTTGGAACGGTGTCCCTTTTCAAGCCATGTATAAACCTTTAAAACACTAACTCGACGAACTGACATGAACATTCCAGAGATGCTTTCACTGATCCTCCTGGGCTACCTGCTCAGGCGAGCAATAAAGAGCGAGAGGTTCTTCTACATCCTGAGAAGGCTTGTAAATGAAATTCTCTTCGCCTTATTTGTCTTTGGAAACGTCGCTAGCAAAGACCTTTCTTACCTGCTAAAGATAAAGATAGTTTTCCTGTACGTGTTCTTGGTTATAGGAATAAGCCTCTTCGCTTCATTTTTGTACTCAAAGCTGTTTGTAAAAGATAGAAAATGGAGAGGCGCCTTGATGGTTCTCTCCTCCTACCCAAATACCGCAGCTTTAGGATTCCCAATAGCGAGCCTTTTCTTGGATGATATAACTCCCGTGATTCTGTACTCAACGACTAACTCCTTGATAATCCTTCCGATTGTAACCTTTATAGCCGCACACTACTCCACGGGAGGGGCCTCCGTAAAGGAGAGCTTCAAGAAAGCCTTGAGGTTTCCCCCAACGCTTGCCAACCTGCTAGCTTTAACCCTTGTTATAGCTGGGATCAGGTTGCCGGACTGGTTCCTCAATCCCATAAAGACCGTGGGATGGACTAACATCCCTCTGCTCCTCGTGTACTTCGGTTCCAGGATATCTCTGGGTAAGTTCTCCGTAAGGAAGTTAATAGAGGTTGCAACTTTTAGGAGCTTGATACCTTTTGCATTCGTCTATGCAACCCTGCACGGTTATCCCAGGGAGATATTCTATGCGATATTGGTTGAAGCCTCGATGCCACCTGCAATAGCCGCCAACGCAATCTTAGCCCAATACGAACTCAAGGCTGAAGAAGCGATAAGTGTAACCTTCGTGTGGACGCTAATAGTTATAGCCTTCTTCTCCATACTGGCTTGGAGGTGGTGAGATGGATAAGAGAAAGGTTTACAGACTGCTCCTCGTTTTGGTTTTGATCCTCACCATTGTATACACCTTAAGCATCCTGGGATACCTTCCCTACTTTCCCTACTTTCTAGCTTACTACATCGTAGTGTTCTTCATAGTCTTGTTTCTGGCTCTGAGGTGGCATGAGAGGCTTAGGGGCTGGAGATTATAAAGCTTTAGAAATAACTTTCCTTACAACTGGGTCAATTATCCTATATCTCCCCTCTTCTTTCCTTATCCATCCCATCTTCTCGAGGTTCTTGAGTAGATTGGCGAGCCGTGAGTTTGGAACTTCTCCAGCTCTCACCTCAATGTATTCCTTTATTAGTTCCCATCTGTCTAGGCCCAGGGATATTGCCTTAAGGATTAGGGAGTATCTTGGGCTCTTCTTTTCTAACTCTCTTACTTCTCCTATAATCATTGCCTCTGCCTTCCTGAGCACTTTCTCCATAGCCTCTTCGAAGCTTTTAGTGTGAATGTAGCTGTAGCCGAATTCAACGAGCCAGCCGGGGATTCCGTCAAGGAAGTTAACTGCCTTTTCTATTTCCTCTTCACTAATCTTCACTCCTGCTTCCTCAAATCCCCTCCTCAAGAACTCCTTAGATAAATCCCTCGAGAAAGGCTCAACTGTGACCTCCCCGTAAGCCCTTCCGTAAAGTGGGGAGTTGTAGTCATCAATTCCCAGGAAATCGTGTAGCAAACCAACTTCTGAACCTGAGAGTATGAAGGAGAGGCTCTCAAGATTGTCGTAGGCGTATGCCACTAACGCTAGAAACTCTTTACCACCTCTCGCTCCGTAGAATCTCAGGTATTGAGCTTCATCTATTGCAATTACTGCCCCTACTTCATTAAGGCTCAGAAAGAGACGATTCTCTGCTCAACTTTATCTCTACTCCCGTTACTTTAACCCCCTCTATTCTTCTAAGGATCTTTGCCAACTCCTTCCTCCATGTAGGCTTTGTTGCATTTAAGCTTCTTTCTATGGCTTTTTTCAGTGAATTGCTACTTATCCAGCCTCCTGACTCGAAGTAAAGCTCTCTCGCATCTATGTAAATGCCATTTAGTTCATTTAGGGCAACCTTAAGGATCGATGATTTTCCAATTCTTCTGATCCCTAAAAGCAGGGTTAGAGGGTATCTTTTAGTTGCCTCAATTAACTCTTCCAGCTCCTCCCCCCTGTCAAACAACTCCTCTCTTCTTGTTTTTGGCCTCGGATCAAACAGCATGTAATGCCCCCGTAACCTAGTAACGGTACCATTACTTAAATTAAATTTGGTGAAAGCTAGATTACATCAAACCTCAGCCAATAGTACCTCTCATCTTCTTCGATGCTTATCGGCTTTAGCTCGAAGCTCCTCGTGTATAGTGGGGACTTAGTAACCACCGTGTGGAACTCTCCATACTCTCCCAGCGGATCTATTCCTGGGTTCTTGGCTAGGAACTCTTCGAGATCTCTTTCACTTCTGAACGTGTATCCCAGGAACTCTCTTGAAAGCCTGTTCTTATCTACGGCTATTATCGAGTATTCAAACCCCTCACTCAAAATTTCCCTGGCCAGCTCATGGGTGTCCATTCCAAAAAGTGGCTCCACCAGCTTTAGCCCCGCCTCCCTCGCTATCCCTTCAAGCCACCTGTAGTGATCCTCTATCTTCACATCTCCAGCTATTATCGCCTCCACAGAGAGGGCCTTAAGGTTCTCGATGAGCTTTTCCGTTCCTTGGCTCATGTCAAATGTGAGCATTGCCTTTCCCATTGAATTAGCTAGCCTCCTAAGAGAGCGTAAGTTCTCATAATGGGGGGAGAGTCCGATGGTGGTCTTCAATGCTAGTAGGTAAGTGACGTCGTATCCAAGCTTTTGTGCCAGGTAAACGGCATAGAGACCGTCCTTTCCTCCCGAGAATAGGGCTATCGCCTTCATGCTTGCATGTTATACGTTTCTGCTTATAGCGGTTTTCCCTGGGATTTGCTATACTATTAAATGTTCTTCAATATTCAAATAATTTTAACCTTTTCGCAGAAAAATTTTTAATACTTTAATCTGCAGTATTAGTGGACACTCTTTCCTGTTATCTACATCCTCAAATTTATGGGGGATGGTTAATGTACGAGGTTACGTTTGAATTGGAGAATATTACTCCCCTTTTCATGCACGGTGCCGACCAGAGCACGGCAGAATTTCGGGCTGCCAGCGTGAAGGGAGTAATGAGATGGTGGTTCAGGGCCTTGGCTGGAAATTACTTTGGAGATAACATCTCTGGGCTGAAGAAAGCGGAGTGCAGAATTTTTGGGTGTGCTGAAAGTGAGGTAAGGAAAAGCCTCGTTACTGTAGTAGCTTCAGCATCTAGCCCCCCAAATGGTTATATTGATAAAACTTCTAATAGCTGGAAAAATGCCATTGCATGGTCTGAGTACGTAGACTACTTCTTCTTTTCGATGCTCGACAAAAAGAGGGAATCTAATAAGATAAAAATTAAAAGTAAATCAAGTTTCTTCCCGCCACAATCAAGATTCCGAGTTATTCTTAGATCGCCAGATAGACGAGCGTTGGAACTTGCAGAGGCCTCTCTGCTATTGGCAATACACCTTGGTGGTTTTGGCCTCAGGGCAAGAAGAGGGGCTGGTAGCCTAAAGATCTCGAAAGTTTCGGGAGATTGCAGTTTTGATGATTGCAACTCTTACGTTGTTGAGACTCCTGATGAGCTGAGAGATATTATTGAGACGATATTGGAATTCAGTGAGCAGGCACTCGCGGGGCCTGGAGATGAATTATCTCGTACGCCCATTGAAGGGTACCCTAAATATCCTATACTTCATCCTGAGTATGCTGCTGTCTTCGTGCTTGACCATGAGCGTCCAAAGGATTGGATAGGGGCCTTAGATAATTTTGGGAGATGGTATCTTGGCAGGAAGGCAGGTAGGAAATTTGTGGATGGTTTCAGATTCAAGTTTGCTGATTATAATCTATCTCATGATCTTAATAGGGGTATAGGAGGCTCCTCAAGCAAGGAAAAAAGATATTACTTAGGGTTGCCCCTTATCTATGCAAACTATAAAGTTACCGTTGAGGGCGTGAAAGGAGCCCCCCGTAATTGCCCCAAGGAGAGTGATCGGCTTATAAGAAGAAGAGCTTCTGGTTATTGGTTATCTCTGTCCCAATTTGGAGACACAGTATCTCCAGTTGTAACTGTCTTTGCTTATCAGCTGTATCCAGAATATGAAGGAAGGTTCTGCTTTAGGAAGAAAATTAAGGGGGAAAGGGATAGGATTGGACTAATAACTCTTGAGAATCCGATTTCTCATAGAGCCGAAGATAATGAGGCTGTTGTTAATTTCTATAGGGAGAAGTTCATTGGTGATAAAGGTTTAGCTGGATATAAGGTCTGGCCTGGGAGGGTTTAATATGGGAAGACCTTGGGAAGTTTATTCAGATGCATTCCTAGAAGTTGCTCCTTCAAGGATCCTTGGCTATCTATTGGGCCTCAATGACCTGCCAGAGGAGTGGAAGAAGCTTTCGAGCTATTCCCCTAAGGATTCTCGCACTTTAACCAAGTTCGTTCTCAAGCATCCAATAAGTACCAAAGAGAAGGAATTAGTGCACCTATCTAAGTTCTGGAGAAACTCCTCACAAAATGAAAAAGAGGAATTTTTGAATGCACTTAGGAAAGCTGAAGATGATGTTGTCAATAAGCTGAAAAACGCCGGTTCCATGGAGGAGTTCGCGAAGTTGTGGAATAATCTGCCCAAGATGCTTAAAGATGCCTACGAGAAAGAACTGAAGCAACTAAACCTAACTCCCGAAATTGCGGGGGAACTAGTTAATCTCCCGGCAGATCCCTTTGTTCCAGACCATGACTGGCTCAGTAGACTTGACATCTACGCCCAGCTAAAGGCCGGAAATGGAGAGGCAACTCTAGTAAGGTTTAAACTCTCCCCCGTTCAGGGATTCATAGGCAACGCGAGAACCGAGAGGGATCTGTGGGCGGGCAGTCACATACTAAGCTTCCTCACGTACCTAGCTATATCCAGGCTCTGGAGGAAGTTTGGCCCAAATGCCATTATAGTTCCCCACCTTAGAGGCCAGCCGTTCTTTGAGCATGAGCTTAAGATACTGAAAGAGAGGGACAAGCTGGACATAGCTAACATGCCCAACAAAGTTCTCGCGATAGTCCCGGGAACCGTTGATGTTAACGAACTTGAAGAAGAAGTTAGGAACGAGATCAGGGGATTCCTTGAGAAGTTGTTCCAGGCAGCTTGGAGCTTTTATAAGCTCGGCGACATTTTCGAAGAGGATCCAGTTTATAATGAAACCGTTCGCAACTACTTCTCAATAACTGTTGAGGCGTTTCCGCTTTCTAAGACTCCTGGCATTGAAAGTGCTCTGAGGAAGTACCTAAGCATTGTCGGTGATAGTAATGAAATCCACTACTACTCTGAGGTTTTTGCAATTCTCGATCAGCTGACTGACTTTAAGTCTGTGGAGCACTTCCCGCCTGAGCAACCCAAGGGCTTTAAGTGCACACTCTGTGGAGAGAACTTGGCAGTGGGGGGCAGAGATGAAGAAGACAGCGTCAAACACAGCTGGAATACCCTGCGAAACAAGCTCAGAAGCAGGAGAATATATGATATCAAAGAAAATGAGAGGCTATGTCCTCTATGCCTCGTTAAGAGGTTCTATCCGAGGTTCTATTCCCTCTGGAAGGCGGATTACTTGTGGGTGGAACAAACCGCAGAAGGCATCTCTGAGAGAGTGGATGAGCGGAGCGATCAGCAGGGGCCAAAAGGCTTCATGTCAGTGAGCGAAGTTGCAATGAGGAGGGTTACGGAGAAATCTCTAGACAGGTTCAATAAAGATGAGCTGTTCGTGACAAATGAGTCTGGATCAAAGGTCAGGCCTGTAACGTGGTATGATATTTTCCTCCACCAGCTCTTTTACACGGGCGCTAGAAGCGAGTGGAGGGGAGAAGTGAAGCCTCCGAAGTTCGGTGGGAGTACAAAACAAGAGTTCGAAGGCATACTTGCTCAGCTTGCAGGCTACTTAAGGCCCCTGTTCCAAGGGCTTGAGCCGGACTGTGAGGTTTTGTACAAGGATAACTTAAGAAGTGAGGATGCGGTTGCGAAGGTCTTTGGCGTTGATAGGGACTCGTTACCATCTGAAATTAACTTTGAGGACCTGAAAACTGGGGTATCTAAACTCGAAGATCTGGTAGGTGAGCCTCCCAAGTACTATGGCCTTCTTAAGATGGATGGAGACAACATGGGTAAACTCCTGAGCGGTACAAAGAGCGTTAAAGACGTTGGCGAATACACACTAGCTGGCGAGGGGCTGGGGGTTAAGAGGCCCTCAACGCCAACCGTTCACGTGGCAATAACCCGCTCCCTCAGCAACTTTGCGGTGAACCACGTTCCAAAGATATCAAAGGATTATGGTGCTGAGCTGCTGTATGCTGGTGGTGATGATGTCTTTGCCGTCGCTCCAACTGATACGGTGTTCTCACTAGCTTATGAAATCCAGAAGAAGTTCCGTGAGGACTGGAATGGATTTGAGTACCTCCAAGGAAGCAGTAGGAGCATGAGCGCCGGGATTTTGATAACCTACTACAAGGAGCCTCTCTATATAGCGGTGAGAAAGGTTGCGGAGCTTGAGCATCTTGCAAAGGAGAGCGGTAGAAACGCAGTTGCAATAGGGTACAGGAAGCACAGCGGCACTTACTACTGGGTTGTAGCAAACTGGAGCGTTTTCTCTGGGGAACACTTGGAGAGTTTCCTTAAAGAAATGAGAAATGGCAAGATAAGCAGGAAGTTGCTTTATGAGCTGGACACTAAGGTATGGCCAAACGATCCTCTGGCGGTTTTGAATTTAGTTAAATACGAAGTGTCGAGGCATTCAAGCTATAGAAAGGATGAAAAAGAAGCCCTGGTTGACAGGTTTGCTGAGTTTCTGTGGATCGTGAGGAACATAAGGGTAAGGATTGCAAGTGGGGAAGTTCCTGGGGTAGATGCGGGGGTAGTTAACGATCTCGTGGCTGAGGTTATAGTGGATGATCCTGAGAACCCCAACAACGATTCCTTTGAGAAAATAAAACAGGTAGCAGAATCCATATGGCAGAGACGCGATCCCGAAACTGCATGGTTCATTGAGTTGCAGAATAAATTGGCTCAGGAATTTAGTGAAAAGCAGGCCAAGATAATAGCCGGTCTAGTTTTGAAGAAGCAGGTTTGGGGAGCTTCGGTTCTCCTCAAGATCCTCCTAGAGGCGGGGTGGGCCTTATGGTGATGGAGATCTTCCCAAATGACGTTCTAATGTTTAGGGAAAGCAGGGAGTTTTCCGCCGGCGAGTACCATGTTGCCGTGACTAGAGAACCACTACCTCACACGATAGCGGGGGCAATTATGGCAAACCTCTACCTGAAAGGAGGAGTTGACTTAATAAACTACAACAGTGATTTAAAACGGTGGAAGCCTGGGTTCTCAATTCTCGGTGTTTTCTTCGCTAAAGGCGGTAAACCACTATTTCCTCTTCCCAAAGATCTTGTAGCTATTGATAACGGCGTAGTTTATCCCCTCAGGCCCAGGGAAGTTTTGGGCAGAGTTATAGTAGTTGCCAAAAGTGAAGGTAATGAAACCCTCAGATTTAAGCCCGCCGGAGGCTTTCTAACGTTAGATGCCCTTACCCGCTACCTAGCTGGGGGTAGTGGGCCATTTAATCCCGTACCTACTGGGGATGTATACGTATTGGAGGAGCGCGTAGGCATTGGCATCGATAGGGACAGGAGGGTTGTGGTGGAGGGCCTGCTGTACCGTACTGTAAACCTGAGGGTCAGGGAGGGAGTCTCGCTCAAAGTGTACTTTGAAAGGGGTGAAGACAAAGTTAAGGGGATCATCGAGGAGAAAGGCATGCTTAGGCTGGGAGGTGAGTCCAGGTTTGCCACGTACAGGTTCAACGGAGATGAGTTTCCGGTGAAAGTTAATGATAGGGAGAGTCGTCTTATCCGCCTGTACTTTGCGACACCTTTAATTCCCGGAGGTGGCATTAGGGAAGTTTTAAAGGAACTGAAAATCAAGGGAAGAATTCTGAAAATATTTACGGGAAGGAAAATTGCCGTAACCGGCTGGGACATGAAGGCTAAAATGCCCAAAGAGACTCTCTACGCGTATCCACCTGGAACCGTGGTCTGGGTTGAGGCTGATGAACCCGTTAAGATTGGAAAGCCACTGAAGGCAGGCCTCATGAAGGAGTTTGGTTACGGACTAGTTCTTCCAGGGGTGATGGGGTAATGGGCGTGTACCATATTTCTGGCCTGGGCCTTAGCCCGGGAGCCCTAACAATGCCCCTTACGTGTGTGTACATCCTCCAGGTGGCGGCAAGGTTTGGGCATGAGGAGGCAAGAAAGTTCTTTGAGCTCTCCGGAGAGGCCCCCAGAAAGGGGAGCTATGAGAAGCACAAGGGTGAGCCTGAGGCTATAATAGTTCTGGACTCTAAGGAGGCCATAGAAGGTGGGCTACCCCTTAGGTACGAATCTCGCTGGTTCAAGATGCAGTCTAATGGTAAGGAGCCGATTGAAAGGCCTATCGTGAAGTACATATGCAAGCTTCTCTCGCACCTAAACGGCATCCTGGAGAAGGAAGGACTTGACGCTATAAGTCTCCCTAAGTACCTATATTTAGTTACCGTTGACTATCAGGACTTTGAGAATGCTTTAGATACTGCCGGAGCTCTGCTCCTTGGATTTGAGAGGAAAGAGGTGTGGGTTAACCTGATCGGAGGCTCGAACCAGCTAAACTTAGCTTTGATGATAGCCGGTGATTACACGATGATTCCAGCCAGATACTATTATGTCTTTCAAAATTCGAGCAGGCTGGAACCAGAGTGGCTAGATAAGCTCCCCAGGAAAAGAGAAGACTTCATGAGGTCTGCAGATATAATACTGAATCGTTGGTACGATCTGCCTCCCCTAAACCTGGGCTACGGGGATATTCTGAGGAGGTTAATTGATGAATTTAGCTACAGGCAGGTAATCTCGAGAAGCGAGCTGGAGCAGATAATAGCGGACGCTGGTTATGGGAGGCCCAGCGAATTCATTCCAAAGCTCATCAGCACCAGATACATTGTTCCCCTTGGAAAAGACGTCTTCGGTGCAGGAGGAATGCTTGAACGTGTGAAAACGCTGTTTGAAAAAATCGAGGAACACAGGAAGAATCTGAGAAATATGGACATCAGGAGGTACCTCGGAGATAAAATGAAGGAGGTTGAGTTCTCATGCTGAAATTTAAAACAGTTGAGCTTGAAGAATTCACTGTAGTTCATTTTGAAATAGATGGGATTCTTGAGCCTAAGGAGCTGAAGTCTCTTAATCCACCAAAAGTTAAGGCAAATAAGGGAGTAGTTCTCAGCGGAAGGGGCCCAATATGGCTCTACGCCTTTCTCGTTCACCACTATCATCCGGTCGCTTGGGTCGGTACTTATGACCCCAGGATTGGAGTCGTAGTTGTTGAATCACATGTTCCTGGAGTTGAGCCTGGTGACGTTTATCAACTCAACATAGAGGAGGTGCTCTAGATGTATAAGGAGGCGTTGGTTCTCGGGTTGTATTCCATAACTCCTGTCCACGCAGGAAGTGGGGCCGAGCTGAGTGTTATTGATCTGCCAATTCAGAGGGAGCGCCACACCGGCTTCCCAACCATATGGGGCCAAAGCCTTAAGGGAGTGTTGAGGAATGCATTTGAGAAGGAGGACAAGGATAAAGGAGTGATATACTCTATTTTTGGACCAGACACGGAGAGAGCAAGTGAACACGCAGGTGCAATTTCAGTAGGAGATGCGAGGATACTGCTATTCCCGGTGAGGAGTGCTAGGGGTGTCTTTGCCTATGTTACATGTCCTATGGTTCTGGAGAGGTTTAAGAGGGACATGGAATTTGCTGGGAGGAGTGATATTGCAAGCTTTAACATTCCTGAGGTTGTTAAAGATGGGAAAGCGTTGGTACATAAAGACTCGATACTCACAATAAACAGGAACAATAAAGCTTTAGTCGTGTTAGAAGATCTCCTCTTGACTGCTGAAGAGAATGACTTCTCACAGATTATCGATGCAATAAAGAAAATTGTTCCAGACGGCGTAGATGATCTGGGGAAGAGGCTTGTCATAGTTAGCAACAACGTATTCAGTGCCTTTGTTAAGTTCTCCACGGAGATAGTCGCTAGAATAGCCATAGACCAAAGCAGAGGTACAGTTAAGGAGGGTGGCCTTTGGTACGAGGAGTTTTTACCTGCGGATACCCTTCTATACTCGATAATAGCAATATCCGAGCCTAAAGGAGGCTCATTAAAGGATGCTGGGATGGTTAAGAGGGAACTCCAGAGCTTCTTGGATAGCAAGAAGTACCTTCAGGTTGGTGGGGATGAGACCGTCGGAAAGGGCTTTGTAAAAGTAAAGGTTCTCTGAGGTGGTGTCCATGGACATCAGAACGCTTGAGCAGAAGAGGGCAGAGTTTGCTTACAATAAAGTCCTTGAGGTAAGGGGAACGAGCGAGGAGATTCAGAAGAAGTATAGGTCTTACGTTAGAAGCGCGCCTACCCTGATACTAACCAATGGCTTGGGCCAAACCTTAGCATTCTATCTTTCGAAAATTGGGAATTCTAATGGGGACTATGAAGAAATAAATCTTAACGACTTAAAAAAGGCTGACCAGAAGGCCTATGCCTACCTCTACAAGCACATAGCGGAGTGGCTTGATGAGAAAATAATTCACAGCAAGAACCCTATTGAATACTATACCAGAGCAAGCTCGACAGAAGTTTTAACGCTAACTGAGGAAGTCATTGCCCTCCTCAAGTGGATGAGGCGTTTCGCTGATGCCATGCTTAAAGGGGACGAGCGAGGTGAGGAATAGTGGCTCCACTGTACTTCCTCTCCAGGGATCTCCTTTCAGTCCTTAGGGACAGGGATGGCAAAATCACACTGCGAACTGTAGACAATCTCTCCCTCCTTCTCAACAAATTTGCCCCCTTTTTAGAGGAGAATGGACTAAAAACTGGAGGAAAAGCCTTGAAGAGGGTGCTTAAGAAGATAGTAATTCCGAAATACTTGGTCAGAACTTACAGAGATTTTTACAAAAGGTACAAAGATGAGTTTTTGGAGTCGATTGACGCTAAATGGGGAATTTTAGCAACTAAGTCAAGGCTGGTCGTTGGCCTAGGAGATGAGAGCATCTATGAAACGAGCATAAGGCTCCTGAGAAACTACGGCGTTCCATACATTCCTGGATCGGCAATAAAAGGCGTAACAAGGGCTTGGTCAATTGAAATGCTGGCAGAATTACTTGAAGGTGCTGATGGATTTAGTAAGGATTTCTTTGAGAGGGCAGGGGAAGTTCAGGAATTGCTCTCTAAGGGGGACGCAGATGGATTTCCTGGTAAAGTCAAAGTGCCCAGTCACGCAAGTGGAGAACTTAATGAATTTCTTTGTGCTTTTGGTGTCTGTAATGATTCTGAGAGCGATGTTAATCTCAGGGGAATAGTTAGGGATATCATTGATATATTTGGGACCCAGGACAAGGAAGGTAGTATCGTGTTCTTTGATGCCTTGCTAGTTCCAAGAGAAGACGAAGGGCCAATGGATGTATTTGAGTGGGACATAATGAATCCCCACTATGGGCCATATTATCAGCAGGATAACAAGCCTCCAGGAGATTGGTATAATCCTGTTCCCGTGATATTCCTTACAGTGAAGAGTGGAGTTCAGTTCTTGTTTGCCGTTGCACAGTCATCAACAGCCGAGAAGAATCTCACTGAAGTTGCGTGGGAGTTAATGGTTGGAGCACTAAAGCATCATGGTGTTGGTGCAAAAACTAGCCTTGGATACGGTCGTTTTGAGGAGAAAAGTAAACAAAACCAGTGATCTTTTAGTTCAGTTTGGTGCCTCATTAGTCGAGATTATTCATTTTTTCAATTTTCCTTGGGACCTTCAGAAAATTTCTATTTCTCTTGGAGTTCCCAAGCTCTTCTCTCAATTATTATCACTTCCCACAATGCCTAACTCCACGACTGTTCAGAGGAAAGTTCTTAGAGAAATAGGGAACTCTATCCTGAGCACATAGGAAAAGTTTTTGCGCAAGAACACGACAGAAGAAACGATACCATAATTTTTCGCTTAAATTTTATTCTATTCCGAAGGCGTGGGATAGGCCTTCTGAATAAAGTCAAAGTGTTTGTCGCGAGTCAAAGACGAAAAATTGTTCGAATTTGGAACTTAGGAAATGAGTCACGGGACATAAAAGTGGTCTCGTGACCCCTTATGAAGAAGTGCTAGAAAAGGAGTTCCTAGCCAACAGCTTGAGGTCTTCATGGAATTGTTTAGTGGAGCAATGGGAGTAGTATTTAGATGAATTGTGATGTTGGGTGGTAGCCCCGCCGGGATTCGAACCCGGGTCGCGGGATCCAAAGTCCCGCATGCTTGGCCGCTACACCACGGGGCTACTCCCAATCTAAACCTCCCACATTGCCTTTTAAACTTAATCTTTTCCAAATTGGAATAATTATTGCCAATAAATGATATAATAGTATTTAATTAATCACGATAAATTTAAATTCCCTCGGGGATACTTTAACTGGTGACTCCTCTATGATAGGGGCAGGAGGTATCGCATTAATAATCCTGGGCATCTTCCTCCTGGTAATGCTCCTGTTGAGCGTTAAGGTGATACGGCCCTACCAGAAAGGTCTCGTGGAAAGGCTAGGAAAGTTCAACAGGATCCTCGACCCAGGAATACACTTCATAATCCCCTTCATGGAGAGGGTAAAGATAGTTGACATGAGGGAGCATGTTATTGACGTCCCTCCCCAGGAAGTCATATGTAAGGACAATGTTGTGGTTACCGTAGATGCAGTAGTCTACTATCAAGTGCTTGATCCAGTTAAAGCCGTTTACAACGTCAGCGACTTCTTGATGGCTATAGTTAAGCTGGCCCAGACTAATTTAAGGGCCATTATAGGTGAGATGGAGCTCGATGAGACCCTAAGTGGCAGGGATATAATCAATGCGAGGCTTAGGGAAGAGCTTGACAAGATAACGGATCGCTGGGGAGTCAAGATTACTAGGGTTGAGATCCAGAGGATAGATCCACCAAAGGACATCCAGGAAGCAATGGCCAAGCAGATGACTGCTGAAAGAGAAAAGAGGGCTATGATTTTACTTGCGGAAGGTAAGAAGGAGGCAGCAATCAGGGAGGCTGAGGGACAGAAGCAGGCCGCAATACTGAGGGCTGAAGGTGAGAAGCAGAGGCAGATATTAATCGCGGAAGGTCAGGCCGAGGCAATAAGAAAAGTGCTGGAGGCGCTAAAGTTAGCCGACGAGAAGTATTTGGCCTTGCAGTACATAGAGAAGCTTCCAGAGCTCGCTAAGTACGGTAACTTGATAGTTCCCTACGAGACTGAAGCATTAATAGGCCTCCTCAGGATACTGCAAAAGCTGAAGGAAGAGCCTCCAAAGCTTCCAAAGCCCGAAGAACCTAAAAAGGAGAATGGAGATGAGGATATAGAGAAGCTTGAGAAGATGATGGGGTGATGCTATGCTTGTCTTCCCAATTCTACTTTTGATCCTGGGCCTGCTGATAATACTCTTGGATATGATGGTTGCGGCGTTTATAACACCAATAGGGATAGCATTTGCTGTCCTTGGTCTCTTACTGATGTTTGGAATCAACTTCTATGTGTCGTTCGTTGTATCCCTGATCTCTGCCGTTGTTTCGTACATGCTCTTTGCCAGGTTCATAAAGAAGGAAACCAGGGATCTAGGCAGGGAGAAGTACACTTTTGAGCTTAAGGGCAAAGTGGGTAAAGTTGTCAAGGTCGCTCAGGATCACTACCTCGTTGAACTTGAGGGAGATACATGGATAGCTTACAGCGATGAAAACCTGAGCGTGGGGGATGAAGTTGAGGTAATTGACGTTGATGGCTTGAAGCTTAAGGTCAGAAAGAAAACTCTTCAGCGGTGAGCTCTTCAACCACTCTCTCAAACTCGTTTACTGGGGTGAACTTGAAGCCGCATCTGTCGCACACAAGAACACCTTTTTCTTCTCTCAGCGGGGAGAAGCAAATCGGACACCTGTATTCTTCCCTGTAAAGCCTATCAAAAATTTCATCAACCATGACAAGTAGCTTTAAGTCCTCCTGCCACTCCTCGTATAGACTTCCCCAGTAGGGAACTGACAACGGAACCTTATCCTCGATTATGAGCGGATTTATTCCCAAGCTCCTGATTCCCCGTGGCAGTTTTTGCGCGGGCTCAATCGATACTACCTCTTGATCGTAGAGCTCTATCCTTTCAGCTCTTACAGTTATCCCTTTCCCTATTCTCCCTCTGAGGGGAAATATCTGAATGAAAAGCCTGTCCTCCTCAATATCCCAGCTCGCCGTAACTCCAGTATTGCCTTTGGTGTAGAACATTGTGAAGTACCTCTCATCATCTTCCTCGGAGGAGAATGAGAATCCCAATTTATTGAGGGCTCTCCTAATAAAGTTTGGCTTAGGAAATCTTTCATAGGCTAGAATATACTCCCCTATCCATCCGGCGAGGGCCATAGAGTAACCCACATAGGCCTGCCTCTGAACTTGTAGGTAGGCTATCCCTGGGATGAGCTTCATCAAGTTAAGTTCTCACGCGGGTATATACACTTTTCCCTGGGTTAGCAGGTACAGGAAGTATCCATAGATGAGGAGTAGTACAATTGCCGTCTTTCTTCCGACCTTGTGGTTTCTGAAGAGGGAGACCGTAAGGACGAGCATTACTCCTAAGGTTATCGGCATTACAACCTTCATTATTGACTCATCGACGGTTATTGGTCTTATAACTGAGGCTATCCCAATGACCATGAGGATATCAAGTATGTTCGCCCCAATTATGTTTCCAACGCTCACGTTGGGTATCTTCTTCAGGGTTGCAGTGAGTGAGTTTGCAAGTTCGGGAAGTGATGTCCCTATTGAAACCAAGGTCACGCCTATAACGACCTCTGGAATGCCCATTGCTCTGGCGATTTTTACGGCGCTGTCAACTACCAATTCCGCCCCGGCTATTACCATTCCTCCCGAGAGGAAGAGTATGAGTACTTCTTTGGCTACGCTACCGTTGCCTCCCTCAACTTCCTCCAAGGTAATGTGCTTCTTGTAGAGGTATCCCAGGAAGAGGAAGTACAGGAGTATTAGGGTGATTCCATCTACCCTTGATATTACGCCGTCAGACATTAGGAACCATGCGTAGATTGAAACCCCAAGCATTATTAGGGAGTTCTCACTCGCTATCTTATCCACCTTGAGGGGCATTATCATGGCTGAAACTGCCAGAATTAGGGCTATGTTGGCTAGGGCACTTCCCACAGCATTCCCCAGGGCAATCCCGCTGTTGCCCTTGTAAGAGGAGATTGCCGAAACAGTGACTTCTGGCAGTGTTGTAGCTATACTTGCCAAAACTAGGGCTATTAAAAACTCGCTAACACCAAAGGCTTTAGCTATTCTGGTTGCAGCTTCAACGAATATATCACTCCCCTTTATTAGTAAAGCTAGGCCAACGATGAACGCTATGATCTCTATCACTTCTCCTCCCGGTTTCGGATTATATCATGTCCTTTAAATATTTCCTTATAGCGTTCAGCTCTAGCCTTCCCTGTGGTCTTAACATCATCCTTCTCGGATCCAAGAAAAGGATGTTTTATCTAATCAACTACTCAATATCTTTGCTTATTTCAAACCTCCTTATTGATTCTTTATTTTCAAACTCCGATAGAACCTTTGATCGCCCTATTGCAGAGTTCCTCATCCCGGTTTTTTAGGGTCGCAAGGGAGAATGCCAGCCAGCTTGTCCTCTCTCCAAGTTACTCTTAGTAGGTAGATAGGTTTTCCCAATCTCTCTTTCCTTGGGATTAAATCCGTTGCCCCTTAGGAATCTCATATAGTTGTTTCCTCGTTGAAGTCATCCACGAGAATGTATTGGGCCCTTCCTTGTAACATTGCCTCTCCATATCTTTTGGACAAATAGACTGTCTGACGTTACAACAAAAACATGGGCGAGGTGGCTCTCTTTCGTTATGTGGATGAAGATGTTGAAGAGCTCGTATATCAAGGATCCATCCAACATTTAGGCCTCCCAATAACTTGAAGCTCGTCGAGAATAAAAATGGGGTTTTCAAGCCCCTCTAATCTCTTATAGGAGTGTTGCAATGTAAGAAAAGGCGTTTTTGGCTTTTCTCTCTTAGAATTTCTTTAAGGAGCTGGTATGGTATTGGCATCCCAGGACTTCTCCCGCGGAGAGTGCTATGGAGGCTACTTCTTTAAGTGTTTTTTCTTTCTTCTGAATCTATTGAAAACAGGAACATCCAAAAATTCATCGTAGCTTGTTACCGGTGTTCTCCTGAGGTTTACATAATATGTATTCTTTGGGAAGCCTCTTGAGGAACTCGAGAACTAGTGCAGTTTTCCGGAGCTTTATTGGCCCATACACCACGTAACCACTGTGGCTCATTGGTCACTATGGAGGACAGTTCTTTTAGCTTGCTTTCCTTGTTAAAGAACATTTTAGACACCCAAGTCCTTTAGTATCTTCTCTATATCCTTAAGTCTGTCTTCCTCTTTTTCTTCCTCGATTTCAACGTTCCCTAGCGTTGTTATGAGTTCCTGTACCTGCTTTTCGAGCCTCTTGAGTTCTTCAAACTGAAGCCTCAGCTTTTCGTAGAACTCCTTCTCGATTGGTGTTACTGGGATTGGGCTCTCTATCTTCTCTGCTATTTTGTCTAGTTGACCAGTGAGATCATAAATAGCCTTGTGAATTCTTATGAAGCTCTTTTCAGGGCTTAGCTCCTTACCATCTTCGCTCATCGGTAGCTTAAGCCTCTTTATTCCAACTATGACGGACGTTAAAGCTGAGTACACTTCATCTTCGGGCATTGAGATCACGGCGAGCTTCCTCAGCTCTTTAAGTAGCTCTATTAAAGTCTCTTTCAGTTTTTCAAACTCTTCAACGCCCTTGCCAGTCAAAACGTAGACCTTGGCCAGATCCCTAAGAGAGAGAAGGGCTCTCTTTGCTTGTAACAGTCCATCCTGTATCCTCTCCGGCGGAAGGTCGATAGTCAGCGTGAGAAGGTCAAGGAACTCTTTAAGCTCTTCCTCTTTCTTCTCTTCAAGCGTCTGCTCGAACTTCTCTATCTCCTCCTGTAGCTCTTTGAGTACCTCTTCTTTAACTGAATCCTTCACCTGCTCTTTCAAAACCTCCGGATCGAGTTCCCTAAGCTTTGCCATAATCTCATCAAGCTTCGAAGGTAAAGGCTCAAGGGCAAGGACTTTTGATCTTAACTCTTTATACTCCTTCTCGAGAGAAGAGATCCTATCTTGAACGCTCTTAATCTTCCAAGAAATAATTTCGTCAACAGATTTCTCTTCTTTCTTACTCTCCTCAATTATCTTATCCTTAAATTTCTTGAGTTCGTCCTGAACCCAGGATTTTATTTTTCCAAGCTCGCTTTCCTGCTCATTAATCAAATCCTTGAGCTCGAAGTATTTTGAAGTTACCTTATTCACCGTGCTGTTAACATAATAAATTAGGAATCCAGAGATACCAATGAAGAGCAGAGCTAGGGCTATGTATCCCAGCATCTTAGTCCTCCGTGTCTATAGTTGGTTAACTTAAATTAAAATTTATGCTAAATGCTCTCCCCTAATAGCTTGTCTAGGTCGAGCATTATGAGTAGCCTTTCGCCGTTGTTTATCTTAGCTATTCCTTTTATAAACCTCATGTCTACCTTCGAGGCAAGAGTCTTTGGTGGTTGCTCAATCTGATCTTCAGTGAGGGTTAGAACATCCGATACGGCATCCACTATAACTCCAACGATCTCGCCGTTTACTTCAGCGATTATTATCTTCTTGTTGCTTAGATCTTCATCATCATAGTATCCGAGGAGCTTTTTGAGGTTCACTACAGTGGTTATCTGACCTCTGAGGTTTATTACTCCCTCTACGAAGTCTGGGGCGTTTGGAACCCTTGTTATGGGCATCATCTCCTTTATCTCTCTGACCTTGGATATCTCCAGGCAGAACTCCTCATTTCCCAACCTGAATGCAACAACCTGAATCTCCGTCACTTTCTACCACCCCTTACATTTTCTATTTCTTGAAGAGCCTTGTCAAGTTCCTCCTTTAGCTTTTCTGCATTATCTCTTATTGTATCTAGGGTCTCGAGAGAAGATTTAATTGTCTCTACAAGCTGGGTCGCAAAATTCAAGTTATCAGAAACGTCTTTTGATATGGAGTCTATCTTTTCAACGAGCATCTGAACAGAGTTTGCTTGCTCGTCTATCCCTTCTGACAGCTCTTTTACCATGTTTGCTGTTTCATTGGCTCTCCTAGCAATATCATCGAACGCTGCTATTAGCTCCTGTATTGCATCTTTTACCTCCTGGGTTACTCTCGCATTTTCCTGAATTGATTCAATTACCCTGTTTATGTTCTCTTGCATCTCCCTTATCAAGTCCCTTATCTGCTCTGCAGATCTCTTAGACCTGTCTGCTAGCTCTCTTATATTCTCAGCTACAACTGCGAAGCCTTTTCCAGCTTCTCCTGCCCTTGCAGCCTCTATGGCTGCATTTAGCGCGAGTAAGTTTGTCTGTCCAGCTATGGAGGTTATAACGTAGACGATCTCGTCTATCTTTTTTGAATAGTCTGCAAGAATATTTACGGCCTGTCCCATTTCCTCACTAACCTCGCTTATTCTGGCAACCTTTAGTGCGGCGTTATCAGAAATTTCCTTACCCTTCTCTGCCATCGATGCAGATTCAAGCGCGAACTCTGAGAGTTGTTGAGCTTGAACGTTCATCTCCTCTATACCTGCGGATAAAGTTTGAATGTAATCATTTACCTCGGCTATCTTCATGCTTTCATTTTCCAACCTTGATACCAATTCATTAGTTGTTTCTAGGTCCCCTACCTGAACAGATTCGAATTCTCTTTCTAAGTTTTCGGCGGTTTTTCTAGCTTCTCGTATGTGTACCTCAACTTTTTCTAACACCTCTACGGTTCTTTTTGGTCCGTATATAGGTCTTCTTAATCTCCTTTTGACTTCCTCTAGAACCTTGGCATCTTCCTCTAGCAACCCGAGTGGGGGCTTTGGATCCTTGCCCTCTAGAACCTGCCTTAGGTAGTTCATTACTTCCCTAAATAAATAGTCGTTTTTCTCCCTTTTGCCTGAATTAACTAGGAAGATGCCAGTAAGGGGGAGGAAAAATAATCCCAACTTTCTCGCCTCCTTGGAAAGTTTTTAATTGATCATCATCGATATTGGAGCAAGTGTAATTTCAACGATTACGACTATAATTTGGCCAAAATCTGATAAAAAGTTTTCGTTATGCTACATTCATAAATTTGTGTAGTTTCATGCCTTTATTCACCAGTTAGAAAGACCTACAAGGGTACCTACACAACTACGTGCATAAAAATATTTTTATTAAAGGTTTGCGAGTATTGTATAAGGAACGAAAACCTCTTTAAACGCTTGGATATCCCTCAACAACTCGGAGAGGGACTGATGATGCAATCCCAGAAAGGATATGAATTGATTAAAGCCGAAATTTTCAAGCGGTTAGGCGTTAGTATGGATGCTTATAAGGATTCCTACCTTCAGAGGAGAATTAGAGCTAGGATGAGAAAGCTTGGGATTACGGACTACATGGAGTACTACCGTTTGCTAAAGACGAATAAGGATGAATTCGAGGAGTTATTGTTCACGATCGCAATAAATGTTACCGAATTCTTTAGAGACCCAATAGTCTGGAAGACATTTCAGAACAAAATACTGCCTGAGCTGATTGACTTCAAAAAGAAGCAGGGAGTAAGATCGATAAAAATCTGGAGTGCTGCTTGTTCGACAGGACAGGAGCCATATTCAATTGCGATGACACTTTACGAGGTTTTGGGTCAGAACCTTGGGGGGTTTAGGGTCTCAATACTTGCAACTGATATAGACAGAGAGGCACTTCAGGCTGCTATGAAAGGTGAGTATCCAGTTGATGCCGTCGAAAAACAGGTTCCTAGGCACATGATTCCCAAGTACTTCGAAAGAATAAGTGAGGAGAGATACAGGATAAAACCCTTCGTCAAGAGACTTGTAACCTTTAGGTGGCTTAACTTGCTGTCCTCACCTTATCCGAAGGGCTTTGATGTGATATTCATTAGGAACGTGCTTATTTACATGAACAGAGAAGCTCAAGAGGAGATATTCAAAAAGCTTTATGATTCTCTTGAGGATCACGGTTATCTTATCCTAGGTAAAACCGAGACAATCCTGGGAAATGCTGCGAAGTTGTTTAAGCTTTACGATCTCGTTGCTAGAGTATATAAGAAGAATTTGGAGGTGAAGAAGCATGGCTAGGATATTGATAGTTGACGATGCGGCCTTTATGAGAATGCTCCTGAAGAAAATCCTGACCCAAGCAGGACACGAGGTTGTTGGAGAAGCAAGCAATGGAAAGGAAGCAGTGGAGCTCTACAAGAAGCTAAAGCCAGATCTAGTGACTATGGACATAGTTATGCCAGAAATGGACGGAATAACCGCTGTTAAGGAAATAATGAAAATTGATCCAAACGCCAAGATAATCATGATCACTGCAGTTGGTCAGGAAGCTAAGGTCATGGAGGCCCTGAAGAGCGGGGCCAAGGGATACATTGTCAAGCCATTCCAGGCTCAGAAGGTCATAGAAGAGGTAAACAGAGTATTATCATCGTAACGGTGGTAACATGCCCCTGCTTAACAAGAAAATCAGAGTGTTAGTTGTAGATGACTCAGCGTTCATGAGGAAGATACTCAAGGATATCATAAACTCTGACCCAGAGCTCGAAGTTTGCTGTGAGGCAAGAGATGGCGTTGAAGCAATAGAGATGGTTCAGAAGCACAGGCCCGATGTTATAACCTTAGACATTGAGATGCCAAGAATGAACGGTCTTGATGCTCTTAGGATAATCATGAAGAAGTACCCCACCCCTGTGATCATGATAAGTGCATTGACCCAAGAAGGCGCCGAGGCGACAATAAAAGCCTTAGAATATGGTGCAATTGACTTCATCCCCAAGCCCTCCTCTTCAATCTCAATAAACATGCGAGAGATGAAGGATGAGATCATAGCGAAGATCAAGGAGGCGGCAAAGGTTCCAAGAAGGTTCCTTGAACTCAAGAGGATAAGGCTACTAAGGGCGCAGAAAGTTAGGAGAACTAGGCCCTCAGTGCCCGCGAGGATTGCCGTCGCAATTGCCGCCTCAACTGGTGGTCCTCAGTCCCTCCTCAAGATATTCCCGAAGTTTCCCGAGGATTTAAAGGCGGGAATACTGCTCGTGCAGCACATGCCCCCAGGGTTTACCAGGTCTTTCGCGAAGAGGCTTGACAGTGTATCTAAGATTGACGTTAAGGAGGCCGAAGAGGGTGACGTGGTTGAAGAGGGGAAGGCCTACGTTGCTCCCGGTGATTATCACATGGAGGTAACGTTACGAAATGGAAAGCCCGTAATTACCCTGAACAAGAAGCCTAAGATCCACGGTGTCAGGCCTGCAGCCGATCCTATGATGATCACTGCAGCTCAAGTTTTCGGCAGAAGAACTGTTGGAGTTGTCATGACTGGGATGGGAAGAGATGGAGCACAGGGAATTGTGGAAATAAAGAAGAAGGGTGGAATAACAATAGCTCAAGATAAAGAGACGTCGATAATCTTTGGAATGCCCAAAGCTGCCATCGAAACTGGAATGGTTGATTACGTAGTTCCTCTGGATAAAATACCTGAGACAGTGGTTATGGCCGTGAACAAGATACGAGGGGGTGGTGTCATTGGAAGACCTTTCACAGTATCTAGATGAATTTCTAGCGGATGCGAGAGACAGAATTGACAGCCTTAGCAATGCCATCCTTACCTTAGAGAAGATAGTGAAGGAGGGAGGTAGCGAAGAAGAGAAGATGGAGCTCATAAATCAGATATTCAGAGATGCTCACACGCTTAAAGGTACTGCTGCAACCATGGGCTTCATGAAGCTCAGTGAAACCGCTCACAAAATGGAAAACCTTTTTGATGCGATAAGGAATGGTCAGGTTGAGCTTACACCAGAGTTAGTTGACCTCGTTCTTGAGTTCCTCGATGCCATTGAGGCTATGGTAGATAATATTGAAGAGACTGGTAGTGAAGGCGATGTTGACGTTTCAGAATTGTTTGCGAGAGCAGATGAGTTTATGGGAAAGGCAGGTGAAGAGAAAGTAGAAGAGAAGAAGGAGGAAAAGCCGGTAGAAGAAGAGAAGAAGGAGGAGCAAGAGAAGCCCGAGGAAGAAAAGCCTGTAACGGGTAAGGTATATCATATAAAGGTTTACTTCCAGAAAGACGCCCCCCTCAAGGGAGTGAGAGCATTCCTAATTCTCTCGGATTTAGAGGAGAGAGGGGAGGTACTCTGGACAAATCCAGATAGGAGAGTTATTGAGGATGGTAACGCTAATCAAGATGTTATAGAATTCAAGGTCGCTACTGATGCTCCCAAGGATGAGCTTGAAAAAGTCATTAAGAGACATCCTGAAGTTGAGAGAGTTGAGATACTAGAGGAAGGCGAGGAGAAAAAAGAAGAAAGTGGTGAGAAGGAGTACATAATCAGGGTATTCTTCCAGCCTGATGCGCCACTTAAGGGACCTAGGGGATACCTTATTCTCCAAGACTTAGAAAAAATTGGTATGATAATAGAAACTAATCCCAGCAGGCAGGATATCGAGAATGGGAACTTTATCGAGAACAAATATTTTGAGGTTAGGCTTAGAACCCAAGAGAGTGAGGATAAGATCAAGGAGATACTCAAAAAGCATCCTGATGTTGTGAGCTTTGAGATTTCCACAGGAGAAGAGAAGAAAGAAGAGAAAACTGAGAAGGGAGAGAAAAAGCCTACAAAGTCTCAACAGCCACCAAAGCAGCCGAAAAAGCCTTCAAAAATAGAAACTCCTAGAGTTAAGGTTTCTAGGATAATTAAGATCGATGTTAGTCACCTTGACAAGCTGATGAACCTCGTTGGTGAGCTCGTAATCACGAAAGGTAGGTTAGAGCAGATAGCTGAAAGACTCGGTGACAGGGAGCTATTGGAGACTCTCTCAACTCTATCAAGGTTACTCACTGAGTTACAGGACGAAATAATGGAGATGAGGCTAACGCCAATAGCAGAGGTCTTCAACAAGTTCCCCAGGATGGTTCGTGAGCTGGCGAGGAAGATGGGCAAGGAAGTTGAGTTCATAATGGAGGGTGCCGATATAGAAGTTGACAGGACGATTCTCGAGAAACTTGGAGATGCTTTGGTTCACCTGCTCAGGAATGCTATTGACCACGGAATAGAGCCTCCTGAGGAGAGAGTTGCCAAAGGTAAGCCAAGAACTGGTAGGGTTGAACTCATAGCGAAGAGAGAGAGGAATCACGTTGTTATAATTGTTAGAGATGACGGTAGGGGAATAGACCCGGAGAAGGTTAAGAAGAAGGCCATAGAGAGAGGCTTAATTACCCCAGAAGAAGCGGCGAGTTTAAGCGATGAAGAGGCCATCAATTTAATATTCCTGCCAGGATTCAGTACCGCGGATAAAGTCACCGATGTCTCTGGAAGAGGCGTTGGCATGGATGTGGTCAAGGAAGTCGTGAAGTCAATGAATGGTACCATTACAGTTCAGACAGAAGTTGGGAAAGGTACAACGTTCATTCTTAAGCTACCAATCAGCATGGCGATTATACAGGCCCTCCTCATTAGAGTTCAGAATGAGGTCTATGCAATACCAATTAACAACATTCTCGAGACAATCGAAGTTGAACCATCGATCCTCAAGACAATCGGTGGTAGGCACGTTATAGTCCTGAGGGGAGAGATAATCCCAGTTGTGATGCTACACGAACTCTTCGGTCTCCCAACACCCGACGTTGAGAGGTTCCCTGCTATAATCGTCGACTATGGGGCCCAGAAGGTTGCAATAGGGGTCGATGAGCTGTTGCACAAGAGGGACATAGTCATCAAGAACCTTGGCAAGTTCCTATCTAACATCAGGGGCTTTGCAGGGGCTACAATCCTGGGAGATGGAAGTGTCGTTCTCATCATAGACATTGGCGGTTTACTCGGAGGTGGATATCATGGCTGAAACCGAGAATTTTGAAGAGTACATCAAAAATTTAGACGAATTTGCAAAAAGTGCCTTAGTTGAAACTTTCAACATAGGCGCCTCTCACGCTGCAACTGCTTTAAGCCAAATGACAGGTAAAGAAGTCAACATCTCCGTTCCAAATCTGAGGATAGTCGCAATAAAGCATGTTCCTGAGATCGTGGGAGAAGATGTTAAAGTTGCCGTCTACATAGAACTCGGAAAAGACTTCAGTAGCCATGCTTTCTTCATTGCAGATTACGATGACGCGCTTAAAATGTTTGACATAATAATGGGCAATCCCCCCGGAACGACGAAGGAAATGGATGAAATGGTTAAGTCTTCATTTATGGAGATGGGGAACATTTTAATTTCAGCTTTTGCAAATGCTCTCAGTGAGTTTCTCGGAATAACAATAGAGCAGAGCCCTCCGAGTTTGGCTATAGATTTCCTTCCTGCTATTCTTGACTTTGCATTGGCGGACATTGGGAAATACTGTGATTATACTATCATCCTTGAAACTAAGATAACAATTAGTGGGGTTGAGTTCGAAGAGCACTTCTTACTCTTCCCGAAACCTGAAGATATGAAGAAGATTCTTGAGAAGCTGATGGGGGGATTAGCATGAAGAAGAGCGAGTGGTATAAAGACATATTTAAAGAAGCATCAAACATAGCGATTTCCCATGCACTAACAGCCCTCTCCCAGATGATAGGCGGCCCTATAGAGATGGAGCCACCTGAAGTTGAGATAGTTTCTAGGGTGGAATTCCTCAAAAGACTAGCTGAGAGAGGAGTTTCCCAGGGATTCACTGTCATGTTTGATATAACTGAAGGTCTCTCTGGATTGACAATTCTTCAGTTCCCTAAGCAGAGTGCCCTAAACATCACCGCTGTATTAATGGGCATGGAACCTGGGAGTCTAACTGAACTTGATGAGATGGGTAAATCAGCAATAATGGAAGTTGGGAATATCTTAATCTCAGTTTATACTGATATCCTCTCGAACCTAATTGGGGAGCCTGTCTCTCTTAGTCCTCCTAAGCCCGCAGAATCTCTATACGATATTGAGAAGGAGCTTGGAAGACCAGACCTCAGGGATGTTGAGAGTATTATAATTTTCAAGTCTCGTTTCCACAAGCAAGACATAGGTGTTGAGAGTTTCTTCTACATTGTTCCGACTCCTGAATCCTTTACTAAGCTTGTGAAGAAACTAGAAAGCCAGGTCATTGAAGAGGTCGAGAAGCAATGATGGTTCAGGAGATCAAAGTTGGAATCGGTGATTATGCAGTTGGTAAAGGTAGGGGAATAATAAGCACGTATGGGTTAGGTAGCTGTGTCGGTATCACCCTTTACGATAGGGTTACCAAGGTCGGCGGATTGTTGCATGCCTTACTTCCTGAAGCTTCGAGGTATGGAGGCAGAGGAAATCCTGCCAAATATGTGGATACGGGGTTACAATTACTACTTAAGGATGTCCTAAAGCTTGGAGCTTCAAAATTTAGGCTTGAAGCTAAGCTCTTTGGAGGAGCTCACATGTTCGACAATGTAAAGAGTGCAGATCTCATGATAGGTCAGAAGAACGTTGAAGTAGCAAAGCGGGAGCTCAAAAGGCTTGGAATAAGGCTTGTCGCTGAAGATACTGGTGGAAAGGGGGGTAGAACAATTTACTTGGATTTATCCACTGGAAAGGTTCGAATGAGGAAAGTCTCAGGAGGAAAAGTTATTGAGAAAGTCTACTAGGGGGTGGTGAAGGATGGAGTTCAAGAAGAAAGTTGCAGGGACAGTCATTGTAGGGATGCTATTACTTGCACTAATTTCAGGAGCACTAATGCTTTACGGTTCAAAGAGGGCAGCTAAAAGTGCTACAGAAAGAGTATTACCGGTAATGCAGAATTTCGCAGAGAAGGAGGTTTTGGCAGAAGTCAACAGAATAGGTGGGCAGTTTGATGCATTCTTTGAAGAAATAATAGCCCTGGGAAAAGTAGCTCAGAATATGGTATTAAATTCCCTGCAAGATATGAAAACAATTTATGGAACAGACTTTGGAGAGCCAGGCTATGACAAAGTTCTAAGGATGCTGTTATTAAGCAGGTTTAAGTTGATTCAAGAAGCTGAGCCTAGGATATACTATGTCTACTTTGGAGACATAAATGGAAATATGTACATGTACCCTCCAGAGGAACTTCCTCAGGGTTACGACCCAAGAGAGAGGCCATGGTATAAAAAGGCAGTTGAGGCAGGTCACGCAGTCTTTACTGACCCCTACCCAGATGCCACAACAGGAAAGTGGGTAATCACATATGCGATTCCGGTATACTACAATGGCCAGCTGATAGGGGTTATTGGGCTTGACGTGTTTATAGACACGCTTGTCAAAGAAATAAAAGAATCTAAGGTTGGGAAAACAGGTTACGCCTTTATATTAAACAAAGATGGTCTTACAATAGTACATCCAAACGAGGAATACATAATGAAGCTCAACGTGAACGACTATCCTCAGCTTAAGCCTATAGCCGACTTCCTCAAGAGTGGCAAGGAGGAGGGAATAATAACCTATGAATGGCAAGGAGTAAAAGTAATAGCTGCGGGTAGGAAGATTAAGGGCGTTGATTGGTACGTGTTTGCGAGAGCCCCAGAAGAGGAAATCACTGGGCCTGCACTGAATGCTATTTCCCTAATGGAGAAGGACATGCAGAAGAGCGCGCTACTGACGGTTGCAATATTAATAATACTTGCAATAGCGTTCATCGTGATTATGTACAGGATCATTGCTTCATCTCTAAAGCCGCTCATAAGCCTGGCCGATGTTGCTCAAGCGCTTGCTGAGGGTAAATTGAGTGAAGTTAGGGAGAAGCTCTCGAGAATCAGGTACCTTGAGAATGACGAAATTGGTGCACTCATAAGAGCATTTGAGGCAGTAGGAAAAGACATGATAGGGGCCCTACAGGCAATAAGCCAGAGACTGGAGAGGTTAGCCGAGGGAGATTTGAGTAACGGCCTGAGCGTTGAAGCTAAAGGTGAACTTAGAGAAGTCATTGAAGACGTCAAAACAGTGACTCAGAAACTCAAAGAGACCATGGGAGCCCTAGTTGAAATGACGAATGAGCTTGAAAAGAAAGCGAATGTCCTTGCTCAAGTTGCTAATGATGTGACAGAATCAATAAACCAAGTTACAGAGGCGATCCAGCAAGTTAGTACCGAAGCACAGAGGCAACAAGAGACTATTAACGAGATAACAGAGGGAGTAAGGCTCGTCTCACAGGTCAGCGAGGAGAGCGTTAGGGCTATGGATGAGTTTGAAACGGCTGTCAATGAAGTCGTCAACATAGCCAATGAGGGTAGCAAGAAGGGAGACGAAGCTCTCCAGAGGATAAGTGATATCCAGGAGATGATGAATGCAATCGAGGAATCAGTAAGTAAGGTTGCTGAGATGAGTAGGAACATTGAGGAGATAACAAACGTAATCACCAACATAGCTGAACAGACTAACCTTCTGGCATTAAACGCGGCAATTGAAGCTGCTAGAGCAGGAGAAGCTGGTAGAGGGTTTGCAGTAGTCGCTCAGGAGATTAGAAAGCTTGCCGAGGAGAGTAAGCAGGCGGCTGATAACATTAAGAGCATAATTGACCAGATTACTGACGAAATAAGAGAAGCAGTTGAAACAACGAAGAAAGGAGTACAGGTCATTGGAGAATCCTCCGATACGCTCAGGGATTCAATAAGCTACCTTGGTAACATAGCAGAGTTACTTCAAGAAACAAGTGACAGAATGGGTAATGTTAAGTCCCAGATAGTTAAGACACAAGAAGAGATCGAAAATGCACTTAGAGCTCTTGAGAACCTCGCTGCAAGCGCTGAAGAAACCACCGCAAGTGCAGAAGAAGTCAGCTCTGCGATGGAAGAGCAAACTGCTGCTATTGAAGAACTTAGAAGGGCCTCCCAGGATCTCAAAGACATCGTGGACAGGCTGAGGGCAGTTATATCAAAGTTTAAGCTTTAGTTTTTCCCTATTTCATAATTTTTGGGAGGTGATGTGAATGGATATCCTAACAATAATTGTCTTGGTGGTCGCGGTAGTAATTGCAGTGCTACTATCTTCAATGCTAATATCCAGCATGCTTTCAAAGCAGATGAGAGCTATCCAAGCAATGATAGCGACCAGTACCCTTGAAACACCAACTAGAGAAGTTACTACTCCAACGAAGTCCATTGGAAGCAAAAAGGCTGAGGAAAGCTTTGAAAAAGAAAGAAAGAAGGTTTTCCAGGGAGGAGTTAATGAGGAAGAGATCCTTAAGAAGTTGAAGCAAGTTATAGACGAGAAAGTGCAAAATGTGCTGAATGAGGCTAAGCGGAAGAAAGAGAGACTACTAATGTTGCTTGATGTTGCAAGGGGATACGCTCTAGGTTTCATAAGCGAGGACGAATATAATGCATTCCTTATGAAAGTCTTGGCGGAACTTGATGAGTTCAAAAGACTATGGCTTGCAAGGTTTCCCTCTCAAAGTGATAGGGACAGACTAAACCAGATGATAAGCTACGTTGCTAGAACTAAACTGCCCATAGAAGTCAGGGAAAAGGGAAAAGAAAGAACAATAACTTTATCTCCCGATGAAGCGCTTATAAGGATAACCTCAAACATCAACAGCGCACTTTCAATACTAGATGATCTTATAAAGAAGAGGGGTGAAAATCCTGCCGTAACGCCACTTGAAATCCAACTTAGTCAAGAAGTTGAAAAGTTGAGAAAGAAAGTGGAGCAACTTGAGGCGAGGCTTCAAGAACTAGAGGCCCTCTAATGGGGGCACAAATATGGCGATAGCTGAAACTAGAGTTAAAGTGGCTATTCAGTCCTCTTGGAAAAGCCTGAGGGGGGTTAGTTGGAGAGATGCCATAGCCCAGTTAGACTCGGATAGGCTTATAATAAAATATCTAAAAATGGGCGAGGTAGTTGGCGAGGACAGTTTTCCATTTTCGGCGTTGAGTGATATTAATGTTAGGATACCTGATGAAGTTAAGCTAAATCCTGAGAAAGAACACTTTGGAATGAAATTCTATATCCCCACGAGAGGAGAACTCCTTCTTATTCTAACGATAGAGGAAAATCTCCTCATATATGACGAAAAGAAGTTTTTGGAGTTCATACACAAGATATTTGAAACGCTAATCAATGGAAAGCCTGCAATGATACAGCTCGCGAGGATAGTTGGTGGAGCAATAAATATGGAGTCTAAGTGGCAGAAAGGATGGCTTAGGGTAGTTAAGGTAAAATCAGCCAGGACACAAAAGACTGAAAGGAGTGTCGTTGTTATTACTGAGGAAAAGAAGCCAGTTTCAATATTCTCGGATATTGAGGATATAGAAATTGAGGAAGTCGATATGGATGGCAAGAAAGTTAGAGCGTGGAAGATAAGACACTATCACATTAACCAGAGTGTTACATCTTATCTCTATATCCCCGAAAGACAAACTCAATTGTTCGTGCTTAGATACCTTCTAAAATACAACCCTGGGTTAATGGAGTTTATAATGAAGATAGCGGATGACTTTCCAACGCTGAAAGCAGAGTTTCAGGAGTTCATGGAGAGAGAATTAAAGGAACTTGAGGCTTTAGATGAAATGGAAAAGCAGATATTGGTGGCCCTTTACTCTGGAATAGATCCTTTAGAGTTGCACCAATTCTTGGGCGTTAGTGAGAAGGAAATTGAGGAAATATATGATAGAATGATTGACAAGGGGCTTTTGAAGATTGTTATGATCCGAAAAGTTGTTGATTTAACAAACGAGGGAAGAAGGCTAGTAAACAAACTACTCAAGTACGGACTTGTTTCAATGTAAATAGCAGACTCATGATAGTTGGAGTTGTTATCTCTATTGTTCTTTTTATAATCCCAACTATTGGCATTTTTTCAACTCTGAATACTCCCGCCCCTTCTCTAGGCTCAGCTTTAACTACTGTAGTCGCTATTCTCTCAAGCTCTGGTAGGGGATCTAGTGGGAGCTTTTTTGTGACACTGGTGTCAATTACATAGATTGTTATGATCTTCTTATGCCCTAATAGTTTTTGTGTTTCAATTATTATCTGATAGAATTCGCTAAATCTTGAGAGCAAGGCCATTAGTCTTTCACACCCTAGGACTAGAACAATAACACTCTCCTTCTTGTCCTTTAAGTACTCTTCAAGAACGTCTCTGTATCTCTTTACATAGAGTAGATGCTCTCCGGCAACGCTAATTCTTTTTATGACCTTTCCAACATTAATTGTACCTCCAACCTTTATTACGGGAGTTTCTTGGAATATGTCTTGGAAGCCAAGTATCTTGAGGTGCTCTGAGAATACATGCAGTGTGTCGAGCATGTCAACTATAACGAGTTCTCTGCCCCTGAGCTCTGAATATTTCTCTAATAGGACTGCAAAGAATTCTGGGCCATAAGAACTTGATTCAGCTTTCATTAGTACTAGTTCCCCTGGGTTAAGAGTGTCAAGTAAGTTAAAAAGTTCATTCATGGACTCCATAAGAGTCCCCCACACCAAAACTTATGAATGCAGGGGATATTTAAGGTTTCCCAATTATTGCAATAACTATTGAGTTTACATTGGTGCCTGTTGGTCCCGTAAAAAGTAGGGCCCCAACTTTCTTTAGGGTTTCATAGGCATTATGAGTAAATAATTCCTTCTCGACGTCAATTCCTGCGTTTCTCAGCTTTTCATACGTTTCTCCATCAACTATTCCTCCAGCGGCGTCAGTTGGTCCGTCTGTTCCGTCTGTGTCGAATGCGACTATAGTAACGTTAAGGCCAGCTATCTTCCTTGAAGCACTAAGAGCTATTTCCTGATTTGGTCCCCCCTTTCCACTTTCTCCTCTAATTGTTACTGTTGTTTCTCCTCCGAACACTAAAACTACTGGGGGCTTAAAGGGCCTTTTTCTTTCAAGGATCTCCCTAGCTATAGATGATATAAAGATCCCTGCTTCTCTTGCTTCACCCTCTAAAACTGTGGTTAGAATATGAGCGTCGAATCCCCTCTCTTTGGCTTTCCTTACAATTGCCTCACAGGACTTGGAATTGCTTGCCACTAGGAAGTTGTATATGTTTGGAAGATCCTCTTTCAGAGTTTCTTCAATTTCTCCCTTTAATCCCTTCTCTATTACCATTCTAACACTTTCTGGTATTTCCTCCCATATTCCATACAGTTTAAGTATCCTTTCTGCATCTCTAAAAGTCGTTGGATCTTTAACCGTCGGGCCCGAGGCTATAGCTTCCAAGTTGTCTCCCACGACATCTGAGATTATAAGAGCTATTCCAATACCTTTAATTCTCTTTGCAAGTTTTCCTCCCTTGACCTTTGATATGTGCTTTCTTACGGTATTTATCTCATGGATCGTTGCTCCACTTTTTATTAGAAGTTCGTTTGTTTTCTTTAGATCTTCGAGGGTTATTCCCTCTTCTGGGAGCTCGAAAAGTGCTGATCCTCCACCTGAAATAAGGATAAATACTATGTCCTCTTCTCTTACCTTGCTAAGAAGCTTGAGTGCCTCCTCAGCACCTTTTATCGAATTTTCATCAGGAATTGGGTGCCCTGCTTCTATGACTTTCACAGTCCTTAAAGGCCTTCCATAGCCGTACTTGGTTACTGCAATGCCCTCTTTGACTTCGACAGTGTCCTCTACAGCTCTAGCCATCTCGCAGGCAGCTTTCCCAAAGGCTATAACGTAAATATCTCCGCTTTTTGTAAACTCCTTTCCATTTACGATCAACTTATTTCCCTGTACTGCTATTGCCCGTTTTACTGCCTTATATGGATCGGCGGCATTTATTGCTTCTTTAACGAGTTCTAATGCCAGTTCCTTCATCTTCTCACCCCTTAGTCAACGAAGGCCTTTCCTCCAATTAACTCTCTAATTTCACTTGTAGCATCTGAATAAACCCTCTTGAAGGTTACCCTCCACATGCCGTTACTTAGTTCTTCTATATCAACTATTTCTATGTTGAGGCCAAGCTTTTCGAAGTGTGTTACCATTTTGTATGCTGTCTCTATCTTCTTTACCCTTATTTTGAAGACTTCGGCAATATCCTCTCCCTGTTCAACATCGAGTATGCTTTCAACGAGGGGCTGGAGTAATGCCATCCCTAAGTCTTCGGCGAGCTTTCTTAGGCTCTCTCCCTTTAGCCTCTTTTCTGCAATATAAAATGCTAGCCTTGAGATTCTGCTTGTAAAGTATCCTGGGGGCAGTTCGTAGAAGACTCTTGCCCCTATCCTTATGTCGTTGATGTTAGCGAAGGGCGTAACGTATTTTACAATCCTCTTCATGTCAGGACTTTTCATGACTATGCCCTCTCTTCCCTCCCTGCTCAGTCTCTCTATTAGCTCGTATAACTCCCCCAAGTCATTTCGCGTGAACTTTCCGAACACTTCAACATGGGGAATTCCATACTCCTCCGCTATTTTGAGCCTTTCTTCAACTGGTAAACTCTTTCCAGTGCCCTTTTCCTGAACGTCAAAGAGAAAGAACATTATGTCTTCCTTAACGTATGGGGGTCCTTCAACAAGGTACGGACTTTCAGGACCTGCCATTTCCCCAACAAGGATTAGATTTGGATTATCTTTAAAGAACTCTTCAGGTACGAAGTCAGCTATCCTCTCTGTTGTAAAGGGGCAGATAAAACCTCCTCTAGTTATCGCCACTATTTTGTCATTGACTTTGGCAACCCTTACATTGTAACCATCGACCTTCTCTTCGACGTAGAATTCCCTGTTCTTGAAGGCTCTTCTTATACCTTCTTCTAGATTAACGACCCTCTTTATATGGGGAAACCCTAAGATTACTTCCCTCTCATTAAAAATCACAGTGCCCCTTCTAAGCTTACCTGCTGAATCTTTGAACCTTAAATACCTAATTCCATCGAATTCGTCTTCAACTATTCCTCCTTTCATTTCTAAAGTTTCTATCCTCTCTTGGGATACTCCAAGCTTTAGGAGTATTTCCTTAAACTTACTGCTGACCATACATTCCCACCGAAGAAACTTCTCTTTGGGGTATTTTAAGTCGTAGGGTTATAAACTGCAAAAATTTTATTAATTGTACATTGTTTATAAGTGAAGGAAATTTGTAGGAGGTGCGCTGAAATGTTCGAGGAGATAAATGATTTTGAGACTGCCTTTAAGAGATTACTCAATGAAGTCCTTGAATTCGATCTCCAGAATCCACTAAAAGACGTAAAGAAGGTTCTTTGTATTGAACCTCATCCTGATGACTGTGTTATAGGAATGGGAGGGACAATTAAGAGGCTAACGGACAGGGGGATTGAGGTGATATACATCTGCATGACTGATGGTTACATGGGGACTACTGATGAGAACATAACAGGACATGAATTAGCTCAAATCAGGAGAAAAGAAGAAGAGGAAAGTGCAAAAATGCTTGGGGTAAAGAAAATTTACTGGCTCAATTACAGGGACACGGAGTTACCTTATTCTCGAGAAGTTAGGAAAGATCTTGTTAAGATAATAAGAAAAGAGAAGCCAGATGGGGTGTTTCTCCCCGATCCATGGTTGCCGTATGAAGCTCATCCTGATCATAGAGCTACTGGATTCTTAGCTTTAGATGCGGTAGCATTCTCACCGCTCCCCAACTTCTCAAATATTGATCTTGATATAGGACTAAAACCACATTCAGTCTCATTTATAGGTCTTTATTATACAAGCAGGCCAAACTATTTTGTTGACATAACCGACGTCATGGATCTAAAACTCAAAGCCATTAGGGCCCATAAAAGCCAATTCCCTGATGACATCTGGGAAACTTGGGAACCTTTCCTTAGAACTGTGGCCTTATACTATGGGCAGAAGGCGGGAGTTAAGTATGCAGAGGGATTCAGAATAATGCCAGGGCTCTTTTATCACATCACGCCCTTTGCTGAACTTATATGAGCTCTTTTTCTACCATTAACTCTACTTCTTTTAGAAATTTATTGAGAGGCATTGTATCCAAGCCAAACCTTCTTATCGGGTCATATCTCTTTGCATCGTCTGCAATTAAGAGGCTTCCTGTTTGAATGGCTGTTGCTGCGGTCAATATATCCTCTATGTCTAAAATTATACCCTTTCTGAGCAGGTTTGCTTCAATTTGTGATGCCCTAATGATTATATCTTCGGTTAATGGGACTATCGTGTAAATATCTTTAAGGATATCAAATTCAAGCTCAACGTTTTTCTTAAGGTATGCCCTTGCTGTTAGGTACCTGTATATTGTGACTATTGATAAATTAACGTTAAACTTTGCCAGGGTTATCTCGAGTATCCTTTTTCTACTCTTCGAATGCATCTTTAGGAGGGCAGCACTATCAAATGTAATTTCTGGAGGAAGTGGCATGATTCAACTCTCCTTTTTCTTTTTGATTATACTGATAAGGGTTTCAGCTTCATCGTCATTCATTACTACTTTGTCGACTTTCTTATCAAGTTCAACTAAGTGCCATGTCTCTATAAGTTTTTGGAGTACTTCGTCATATGATCTGGCTTCTAGCTTGTCCTTTAGCATTTTAATTTTCTTCCAAGTGCTTTCATCAACGGCTATAGTCTTCATTCAATCCCCTCCTCAACAACCTTCTTATAAGTCTCAACGCTCTTTCTTCTTGGAATCCTCTCCTTTGTTATGAGATCAACTTCATAGAGTCCAAACCTTATCTTGAATCCCATAGCCCATTCATAATTGTCCGTTAAAGCCCAGTGGAAGTATCCACCCACTTTTATTCCGTTCTCTATGAGGTTTTTAACCTCCTTAACATGGTCAACGATATACCTTGGCCTTAGGATGTCTTTTGAATCCGCAATGCCATTCTCAGTTATGAAAACGTTCTTGTTATACTCATATGCCTCTGCCGTCGAGTCATAAAGACCCCTTGGGAATACTTCCCATCCAAAATCGCTTGTTGGATTATTGTCGGGAGATACACTGTTTGGATTTCCTGAGTATCCGTATCCCTCAACTCCGACAAATGAAACAAGAGGTAATTCTTCGTATCTTGGCTCTATATACTTCACAACTTCTCTCGTATAATAGTTATTCCCTATCCAGTCGTTTCTCTTTAAGTGAGGTATTTTTACATACTCTCCAGATATCTCTATATCGAGTCTTCCCTTGTTCACCGCCTCTAAGAATAGCCTGTTGTGGAATAAATCATAATTCTCTGCAGCTTTTTGGTCTTTTGGATTATTCGGGTTAAGGGGATATGCTGGTATTATATTTAGGATTATCCCTACTGGCTTATCTGAGAACTTCTTAATTGAATCATAAGCTCTAGCATGTGCTATCACTTGATTTAGAATTACCTTCTTAGCGGCAGTTGGATTTAGTATCCCTGGGGGCCATCCTACATAAGGGGCCAGATAACCCAGCTCTGCGGTTACCATTGGCTCATCAAAGGTTGCCCAGTAGTCTACGTACTCATCAAACTTCCATGCTACATATGCTACAAACTTTGCAAACTCTATTATTGCCTTTTCATCGACCCATCCTCTTGCTCTTGCCTTTTCTATGTTCGCTCTAACTTCAATAGGGTCATGAATCCATACTGGATTAGTTTGATGATTGAGAGTTACAAATGTTGTAAAGCCTAATTTTTTCAGGTTTTTTAGTACATCCATGTAATGTTGTACTTCTCTCTTATTTGCGAGCTCGTCGAGTTGTTCGAGATGCTCTTTCCTTATCTTGATTTTCTTTATGAAGCCATAACCATCTTGCTCTATACTTACATCAACGCTGAATGTTGGGCATGGAAAAATTCTGCTCCACTCTATTGTCAGCTGATATGCGTTTAAACCTAGATTCTTCGCTAGCCTATGATCAATCTCATAGAGATCATAGTTGTTTATTCCTTCCTCTGGGAGATCTCCACTAACAAGCTCATTTTTGATGTTATAAGGATCACGAACCCATATCCACCAGTCGCTTCTTGAGTCGATATTCCTTCTATAAGGATCTCCCATTTCGAATTGGAATGCCGATTGAACAACTCCCCAATAGAATTTCATCATCTTTCCCCAAGTTTACTTTATAGATCCATTCATTTTTATAATTTTTCCAGCCCTGGAACTTGGAGGATATAATTCTGTCTTTTGGTGATGACTGGCAATAACATCAGAACGAATGTAAAAATAAATCCATTGGTGCTTTAAATTTTTCACCAAAAACCTTATATACACTGGCACTCTTTTACAAATTTGACATGAATTATAATGAGGTGGTCTGCTATGAAAAAGTACCTAGCCACAATGTTGGTGGCCTTGTTCTTCCTCAGTACCGTTGGGGTAGTAGCTGCCCAAGAAGAACTTCCAAGAGAGCAAACCCTTTATACAGCAAACTCAGCCCCACCAACAAACGCAAACCCTATCCAGGGAGGTAACATAATCCCAATAGCTGGTCTGGTTTTCGAGCCACTCTTCATGCTTAACTTCATGAAGACGGAACTTGTCCCATGGCTTGCTGAATATGGAAAGTGGGTTAAGCCAAATGTCTTTGAGGTTAAACTCAGAGAAGGTACCAAGTGGCAGGATGGTAAGCCCCTTACAGCTGAAGATGTTAAATTCTCATTTGAGTACTACCAGAAGGTCGGTCTTAAGGACTGGTCAAAGTATGGCCTTCAGGAGATAAAAGTCGTTGACGATAGAACCGTCCAGTTCATATTCAAGGAGACCCCCAACGTTTGGGCATGGAGGAATGAGCTCTACAGCGTTCTAATTCTGCCAGAGCACATCTTCAAGAACATCGACCCGCAGAAAGTTAAGACCATGACCTTCCTCGGCGATGAGCAGAAGTACCTTGTCGGTTCAGGTGCCTACAAGGTCTACAAGGTTATACCTCAGCAGAAGGCAATCTTCATTAGGAACGATGACTGGTGGGGTGCAAAGTACTTCGGCCTACCAGCTCCAAAGTACATCGTCCAGCTCTACGTTGGTTCAAACGACCAGGCGGCTAACATGTTCCTTAAGGGAGACCTTGACGTAGGTACCTACTATGTCGACATCGTCGAGCTCAAGAAGAAGAACCCACACATCGTCAGCTGGCTTGACAGGCCACCATACTTCCCACCAGTTGTTCCAGTTATAATGTACTTCAACACCAAGCACAAGCCACTTGACAACCCACTCGTCAGGAAGGCCATAGCTGAGGCCATCTGTCCAGCACAGATCGTCAAGCAGGGACCAATAAGCGATCTCCCAGACCAGACCCCGCTCGGTAACGTCATGAAGCCATGGAAGGAGAAGATCGGCGTTGACCAGCTAATTAAGGAGTACGGATGGAAGTACTGTGACCCAGTTGATGCAGCAAAGCTCCTCGATGAGGCTGGAATCAAGGACACAGATGGAGATGGCTGGAGAGAGTACAACGGTAAGGATCTCGTCCTAACGTTCGCTGCATGTGGTCCATGTAGCGACTGGATGCAGGCCGTAGAGATTGTCGTCAACCAACTCAAGGCTATCGGAATCAAGGTTGACGTTAAGAAGTACGACTGGGGTACAATGGTCAGCAAGCAGCAGGCTGGAGACTTTGACCTTACCATGCACTGGGCTGGAACATTCAAGCCAGATCCATACAGCGTCTACTACGACTTAATGTACTACAAGAACGAGAGCGACAAGGGTGGAGCCAACTTTGGTAACTACTACAACCCAGAGGCTAACCAGCTTCTAGACGAGCTCGCTAAGACCTCAGACGAGGCCAAGCAGGTTGAGCTCCTCAGAGAGCTAACCAAGATCTGGCTTAAGGACGTTCCAGCAGTTCCACTCTACATGGGTACCTTGTTCTACGAGGCAAACACCCAGTACTGGGCTAACTGGCCAAACGCTGAGAACCCATACAGTGTCCCAATATTCTGGCCAGGCTTCGGTACCTGGGGTACAGCACTTGCATTCCTTGGTGTCAGGCCAGCTAAGGCAGTCGGCCCAGAGACAACTACCGTAGTCCAGACCCAGACCGTCGAGAAGACCCAGACGGTAGAGAAGACCCAGACCGTTGAAAAGACACAGACTGTTGAAAAGACTGTCACAGTGACCCAGACAGCATCGCCAACTCAGACTAAGGGAGGTATCTGTGGTCCAGCAGCAATTCTGGCCCTAGCGGCAGTACCACTCCTCCTGAGAAGGAGGAGGCTCTGAACCCTTCTACATTATTTTTTTATGGATAAAATCGAGGAGGGAGAGAAATGGGATTTAAAAACTATCTCAAAAGAAAAATCGTCGTTTATCTTTTGACGTTTTTCTTCGCTGTTACTCTGAACTGGCTCCTTCCAAGATTAATGCCTGGTAACCCTATAGAAATTATGATAAACTCTGCTTTGGGATTGTCTCCCCAAGAGAGACAGACATTGTTGCAATTTTATGAAGAGTTATATGGGTTAAATAAGCCCCTTTATGCTCAGTTTATAAGTTTCTGGAAATCACTGCTGACCGGGAATCTTGGGTATAGTATCCTTTATAGAGCCCCGGTCACAGATTTAATCAAGCATGCTCTCCCTTATGATATCGCAATACTGCTTCCAGCAATAGTTCTAAGCTGGATAATTGGTAACTGGCTGGGTGCATTAGCAGGAAAGAACAAGAAATACGACAAGTATGTAATGCCACTGTTCTACTTCCTAGCAAGCATCCCATACTTTTGGTTTGCAATGTTGCTTGTCTATGTAGTGGGTGTCAAGTTGGGATGGCTTCCATACCAGGGAGCATACAGCCCTGACCTAGTTCCTAGCTTGTCTCTAACATTCATAGCAGATTTCTTAAAACACTGGATACTTCCATTCTTGAGCCTCTTTATAGTCATGATCGGTAGCTGGGCCATAGGAATGAGGAACATGATAATCTATGAGCTTGAGGCTGACTACGTCAGGTACCTTGAGGCTCTAGGTGCAAGCGAGAAGTTAATGACCAAGCATGCTTACAGAAATGCAATTCTGCCCCAGGTTACTGGACTTGCCCTTCAATTAGGTCTAATGGTTGCCGGAGCTATTGCCACTGAAATAGTCTTCAACTACCCCGGGGTTGGCGTTCTATTAATGCGTGCAGCACTTAGCCAGGACTACTTCCTCCTCCAGGGCGGTTTTCTAATGATAGTTATAGCCGTTCTAGTGGCAAACTTCGTGATAGACATAGTGTATGCATTCATCGATCCACGTGTTAGGGTTAGCTACACGGAGGGATGAAAATGGAGCTAGTTAAGCTGGCATTTAAGAACAACAAGTTCAAATTTGGATTTGCTTTAATTGTCTTTTTCATAATATTTGGTCTAGTTGGCCCACTGTTCACGCCCTTCGCGAGTGACGGTCTGTATTATGAGCAAGTAGGTAAAATCAAGCTTGCTTCATATTCAACTAAGACTCTCCCACCAATGACTAGGGAGAATATAACCACATACACAGGAAAAACCGTCGAAGTCCTCCACATCCTGGGAACCGACAAGGAGGGAAGGGATGTCTACACGGAGCTCGTGTACGGTTTAAGAACCTCACTATGGATTGCATTCCTTGCGGCAATAATTGGAACTATCCTGGGAATAACGATAGGTTTCGTCTCAGGTTACAAAGGCGGTCTAGTTGACGAGCTACTCATGATGTTCGTTAACATAATGCTGGTCATCCCTTCAATAGTCCTCCTGATCCTAGTTGCCGCATACCTCGAAGCAAGAAGCCCAGCAGTACAGGCCCTGATTATAGGTCTAACAAACTGGCCATGGGTAGCTAGGTCTGTTAGAGCTCAGACACTTTCTCTCAAAAACAGAGAATTCGTGAACCTCTCAAGGCTAACGGGCCTCTCGGACCTCAGGATAATCTTCGAGGACATAATGCCGAACATGATATCGTACATAGTCATGGTTGGTATCCTCCAGATCAGTGGTGCAATTTTAGCATCAGCTACACTTGACTTCATAGGTCTAGGTCCAACGACAATGGTGTCCCTGGGAACTATACTCCAGAAGGCAATAATGCACAATGCCCTTCAGTTCGGCTGGTGGTGGTGGTTCATCCCGCCAGGGCTCATAATAACCCTGATAATCACGGCATTGTTCTTCATCAACCTCGGAATGGAGGAAGTGTTCAATCCTCGTTTGAGGAGGGAGTGAGGATGAGTATGCTTAGGGTTGAGGATCTTCGTGTTTATTACTCTACCCCAGTGGGTTATGTTAAGGCTGTGGATGGTGTTTCGTTTGAGGTTAAAGAGGGGGAAGTGTTCGGTGTTGCTGGTGAGTCCGGTTGTGGTAAATCAACCCTAGTCCACTCTCTAATCCTTAGAAAACCCCCAATGAAGCACATGGGCGGTAAGGCATTATTCAAGGGCAGGGATCTAATGCAACTCTCTAGAGAAGAAGCTAGAAAAATCCAGTATACTGAGCTCTCAATCATTCCACAGTATGCAATGAACGCGTTAAACCCTACAAAGAAGATCAAGGATATCGTCTGGGATCTTGCTAGAGAGCATGGTTATACGGATAGGGAGGAAGTCGAGAAGTTACTCAGAGAAAGGCTTGCTATGGTCAAGCTTTCTCCTAAGGTTGCTGACATGTATCCTGTGGAACTCTCGGGTGGAATGAGGCAAAGAGCAACAATGGTCGTCTCCACACTATTAAACCCTGACCTCTTGATTGCTGATGAAGTAACTTCAGCATTGGACGTTACAACACAAAGAGTTGTCATTGAATTACTCCATTACTTCATGGAAGAGGGTATTGTAAAATCCATAATCTTCGTTACTCACGATCTAGCACTTTTGAAGCAGATTGCTGATACTGTAATGGTCATGTATGCTGGGAAGGTTGTGGAGATTGGTCCAATGGAAGAAGTGATTAATGACCCAGCCCACCCGTACACGCAAATGCTCCTAAACTCACTACCAAGGATGGGTGTTCACTACAAGAGGCAGAAGCTTCATGGAATCAGTGGTTACCCGATAAGTCTACTCAACCCGCCAAAGGGATGCAGGTTCTATACAAGGTGTCCATACGCCATGGATGTTTGTCCAGAGAAGGAGCCTAAGTTCGTGAGGGTTGGTGAGGATCATTATGCTGCATGCCACATGCTTGGGGGTGAGTGATTATGAATAACGGCAAGGAACTCGTTAAAGTAGAACACTTGACTAAAATCTTCACCTCTGGCCTTATTGGTGGTTTTGAAATTAGGGCTGTGGATGACGTCTCTTTCACAATCAATGAGGGTGAAATCGTCTCTCTCGTGGGTGAAAGTGGTAGTGGTAAGACTACTATTGGAAAGTTAATCTTGAGGTTGATCCAGCCAACCTCTGGCAGGATCTTATTCAAGGGTGAGGATATTCTACAGTTTGACAAGAAGAAGCTTAAGACTTACTACTATAAGCAGGTGCAGGCAGTGTTTCAGGATCCCTTTGCAAGTTTTAACCCCTTGCATAAGGTTGACAGGGCTTTTGACCTAGTCTTCAGGAGTTTTCTCAGAGATGTTTCGGAGGATGAAAAGAAGGAGCTTGTTGAAAAAGCTTTGGAGAGTGTTGGCCTTAACCCCAGGGAAGTCTTGGGTAAGTATCCTCATCAATTCAGTGGTGGGCAATTACAAAGAATATTGATTGCTAGGGCTTTGCTCGTTAGGCCTTCCCTACTAATTGCTGATGAGGCTGTGTCAATGCTCGATGCCTCAACTAGGATTGATATTCTAAACCTCTTAGGAGAATTCAGGGATAAGTATGGTACTTCAGTCTTGTTTGTTACGCATGATTTGGCCTTGGGGTATTACATTAGTGATAAGACTATCATAATGTATAGGGGTACGATTGTGGAGTGGGGTGATACTGAGAAGGTGTTTCATAATCCGCTCCACCCGTACACGCAGATGCTTTTGGAGAGTGTTCCTGATTTGAATGTGAAGTGGGAGTTTAAGGGGATTGAGCCTGAGAGGGAGGAGGGGAAGGTTTACGAGATTAGGGGTTGTAGGTATGCTCCTAGGTGTGAGAAGGCAATGGACAAGTGCTTCAAGTTGAGACCCCCAATGGTTGAAGCCGAAAAAAACCATTGGGTAGCATGCTGGCTCTACTATAAGAGGTGACTTTTATGAAATTCTTAACTTTCCTTCTCATGTTCTCTGTTTTCCTCGCACTCCTTTCCCCGGTGTTGGCTTCTTCTGTCTATTATGAGGCAGTTGATGGCAACATATACAAAGTTAACATGACAACCGGAGAAAGGGAGAGAATCTACCTGTTTGGGGTTAGTTGGTTTGGCTTTGAGCTTAAGGATCACGTTGTTTATGGCTTAAACGTCAGAAACTGGAAAGATATCCTCAAAGACGTTAAAAGACTTGGCTTTAATGCTATTAGGCTCCCCTTCTGTAGTGAAACCATTCATGGTGCGATGCCCAATCCTAACATGATAAACTATGATTTAAATCCTGATTTGAGGAACTTAACAGGCTTGGAGATAATGGAAAAGATAATTCAAGAGGCCAATAGACTCGGTATTTACGTGCTCCTTGACTATCATAGAATCGGCTGTACCGAAATTGAGCCCTTGTGGTACACGGATAACTACAGCGAGGAACAGTACATCCAAGACTGGGTGTTTTTGGCGAAGAAGTTTGGGAGGTATCCAAACGTTATTGGGGCCGACATAAAGAATGAACCTCACGATGAGGCATCCTGGGGGACTGGAGATAATACAGATTTTAGGTTATTTGCTGAGAGAGTTGGCAAAGCTATACTCAAAGTTGCCCCTCATTGGCTGATTTTCGTTGAGGGGACGCAGTATACTCACGTTCCTGAGATTGATAAGGTGATCAAGGAGAAAGGTTGGTGGACATTTTGGGGAGAGAACTTAATGGGGGTCAAGTACTATCCCGTTAGGTTGCCCAGGGACAAGGTGGTCTATTCTCCTCACGTTTATGGGCCCAGCGTTTACAACATGCCCTACTTCGATTCCCCAGACTTTCCCAAGAACATGCCTCAAATATGGGAGACACACTTCGGTTACTTGACGGGCCTTAACTATACCCTCGTGATTGGAGAGTGGGGCGGGAAATATACTGGCAAGGACAAAGTCTGGCAGGATGCCTTCTCGGACTGGTTAATCAAAAAGAGAATTTACAACTTCTTTTACTGGTGTCTGAATCCCGAAAGTGGCGATACTGGTGGGATATTCCTTGATGACTGGAAAACCGTGAATTGGGAGAAAATGAGAGTTATCTACAAGATAATAAAAGCAGCCGAGCCAAACTTTAATGAGCCGCTATTCATAATCTTGAAGAAGAACACTCCGGAACAGGTGTTTGATAAGGGAGAGAAGGTAACGATATACTGGTATACGAATGGTGAGGTAATTGACTCTAACTTCGCTAAGTCTAACGAAGGCGAAATAGTTTTGACGTTAAACGAGAGCATTAACCTTTACATAGTCGCCAAGAAGGGAAATGAAACCATGAGGAAAGACTTGTATCTTTCTGTAATAGAGCCGAATACTCCAATAACAACAACTTCCCAACCGATGGTATCTGAGAGAAATCCTAGAATTTTCGCAATGCTTCTAGTGTCTTTGGGTATATTGAGTTTTGTAGTTTTTCTGGTTCTCAAAAAGAAGCTTGTTTGATATTTCGGCGTTCCAAATCTCTATTCCCATTATATCTCCCTTCTCATCGTATTCTACCCAAACATCTTCCGTTACTTCGTCAGTATCAGTAACGTCTCCCTCTCTAATCAGAATGTATAGGATTTTGCTCTTTGGATCGTACCTAACTTTCATGCATTTCACCATAGAACAGAATTATGGTGGGCCCGCGGGGATTCGAACCCCGGACCTCCGCCTCGTAAGGGCGGCGTCATGACCAACTAGACCACGGGCCCATGCCCATGGATTACCTTTAAATTCAAATTATAAACCTTTCTCTTAGATGATGATCTTCACGGTACCCTGAGAGGACTCTCGATGATGAGCCCCCTCTCGTCTGATTCTTGATCTACCGACTTTAATGGTAGGACGTGGGGGATTTCTCCATGAATTACCTTGGCCCTGACACCGTACACTCTCAGGATCATTTCTTCCGTTATTACCTTCCTGGGATTTCCCCTGCAGTAAACTTCTCCCTTGTTCAGAACCACAACTCTATCCCCATATCTAATGGCAAAGTCCAGCTCGTGAAGTACTAATATTGTTACGATGTTTTCCTCCCTTGTTATCTGCCTGACCATCTCCAGAACTTTAAGCTTGTTCTTGAGGTCGAGGTTGCTTATTGGTTCATCTAACAAGAGTATCCTTGGTTCCTTTGCAAGTGCTTGGGCTATGAATACTAATTGCCTCTGACCCCCGCTCAACTCCCCTATGTACCTCTTAGCAAGGTTCTCTATGCCAACCTTCTTCATGGCATTAAATGCCGCCACTAAATCCTCTCTCTTAACCCTCCAAGACATCTGGGTTATCCTTCCAAGGAGAACGGTTTCAAGCACGGTTAAAGGGGCTCTTATGGAGTATTCCTGGGGTACGTAGCCTATCATTTTTACCCTATCCTCGTGATCCATTGGTTTTCCATTGAACGTTACTTTTCCTTTACACTTTAACATGCCCGCTATGCACCTTAGAAGTGTTGACTTACCCGCTCCGTTAGGCCCCAAGATTACCGTTATTTCCCCAGGATGGGCTTCAAAGCTAATGTTCTTGAGTACCTCTTCATCATAGGAGAAGCTTAGTCCTATTACCTCTAAGCTCACCAGAACTCCCTCCTCTTTCTCATGACGAGGAACATGAAGAACGGAACCCCTATCATTGATGTGATTATTCCTATCGGTAACACGGCTCCTGGGACAACGGATTTACTGATTACCGATGCAAAGGATAGTATGAAGGCACCGCTTAGAGCTGAAGCTGGGATGAGGAACCTCTGATCCTCTCCGATTAGCATTCTAGCTATGTGCGGTCCAACGAGTCCAACGAATCCAATAGTGCCAACGAAACACACTGCAACGGCCGTTAAAATTGATATTAAAATTAGAACTTTGAGCCTTAACTCTTCAACATTTATTCCAAGGCTTTTCGCTCCATCATCTCCTAATCTCATCGCTGTTAGTTGCCATGCATTCTTAATGAGGATCAAGAACGTTGGTAAAAATCCCAGGAATATTATCCCTGCCTTAGTCCAGCTGGCCTTTAATAAGCTACCGAACAGCCAAAATACTATAGCCTGAAGTGTTTCTTCAGACGCCAAGTATTCTATAAACGCAAGGGCGGAATTGAAGAGAAATACTATCCCAATTCCAGCCAGAACCATGATCTCCGTGCTGGCACCTTTAATTTTCGCTATGGAGTATATCAGTAAGCTTGATAGCATTGCAAAGATGAAGGCGCTTATTGGAACAAAAACTATGTTTGCTCCAAGCAGGATTGCTAGAGCGGCCCCAAATCCAGCTCCCGCAGAAATTCCAAGGGTGTAGGGACTTGCTAGGGGATTATTTAGGATAGTTTGCATTTCAACTCCTGCGATTCCCAGGGAAGCTCCAACTAAAAGCGCTGTTATTGCTATCGGGAGTCTTATGTCCCATATTATAACTCTCGTTACGTTATCAACTGAGTTGGGCATTAAAACGCCTAACAACACATCCTTAGGTGATAAGAATGCGGGTCCTATTGAGAGATCTAGAAGGAAAGAGAGGAGGCATGCAAAAAGAAAAAGTGTAAGGAGTTGAATCCTCCTAATTATTATTCCTTTGTAAACTACCTCCATCTTAGCTCCCTCATGGATCTGCTAAGCTTACTGCCCATGTTCCGTTGTACTCTACAGGTAAGAACTTCTCGTGAAATTCTTTCCATGATTTCTCTGGATCTATGTCCTTAAATGCCTCTGGATAGAACCATTTTACGAAATACTGGAGGGCTACGAAGTCATAGATGTGTCCGTGAACGAAGTAGATGTGAATTGCATAAACCCTTTTGTTCTTTACAGCATTTAGATTTTCCCAACCTGGCTTCTTGATTATCTCTTTTAGCATCTCCTTTGCTCTCTCCCTGCTTACGGTGTAGCCTAAGTCAACGTTCCAGCCCTTCTTTCCGATGAATATTATGACGTCTGGATTTTCCTTGAGGACATATTCTGGATTTATCTCCCCTGAGCTCTCTAGAACGTTTGCTGCTATGTTTATTCCTCCTGCGAATTCTATCATCTTCCCCCTGTAGTGGTTCCTTCCATAGCTTGTCCATCCCTTACCCAGAAGTAGAACTTTTGGCTTTGGATACTCCTTCTCGACCTTTTGAAGTCTTTCGAGTATACTTTGAACCTGTTGCTTGTAATACTGGATTAACTCCTTTGCCCTGTCCTCCTTTCCAAGTAGAATGCCAAGGATCATGGTGCTCTTTTCGTGGGCCGTTATGTTGAATGGTTCATAGTAGTCGATAAACACAACTGGAATTCCTGCCTTCTCTATCCTTTCTATCTGCTCCTTTGCATACCTATACTGCTCTTTTGACATTATCACAACGTCTGGCTTTAGTTCAATGACTTTCTCCGCACTGAACGTTCCCTTCCATGGGTATCCAACGTCTGGGATGTCCTTTATCCATGGGAACTTCTTTACATAAACTTCCCATACGGTGGGTCTTCTTCCCTCCCAGTAATACCTGCTCCATCCCACTATCTTCTTTAATGCATCAACGCCACCAACGGCAAGGTATTCTTCGACGTTGAATGTTATGACAACCCTCTGCACTGGAACTTTGACTTTGACTTGCCTTCCCATCATGTCCGTAATAGTTACTACCTTTCCCGTTTGGGTTTGGGTGGCTTTGGTCCCTATGCATCCGGCTCCAAAGATTGCCATCGTTATTATCAAAACAAGAAGCAATCCGACTTTTCTCATTTTCAACCCTCCTTGACTACTTGGATTAAATAGTACTCATAATTTGACCAGACAAGCCTGTAAAGAAAAGGAAACTCCTTTCTCTGGATTTCTCTAAGCCAAGACAAGTCTTCGACTGTAATATTTTCGATACCAAGATTTCTTAGGGCTTTCACTACTGAATCAGGAACTTTCCCTCTTCTGAGGGGAAGCTTTTCATAGATCCAGGGTGGTAGATTGGTAGGTTTCCTTCTTTCGTATATAAGCGTTGCAACAGTTCTAATGGCTTTTTTAATACCTTTAGGTTGCTTCCAGTTTCCTTCTATTATAACAATTTTACCTCCAGATTTCGTTACCCTAAGGAATTCAAGAAGGGCTTTTTCTGGGTTTGGGAGTGTCCATAGGACATGCCTGCAGATTACGCCGTCGAACTTTTCGTCCCTAAAGGGCAAACTTTCAGCGTCACCAACTATAAACTTAATTTGTAAGTTTGCTTTCTGTGCTTTTTTCTTTGCTATTTCTATCATATTTTCTGAGATATCAATACCAGTGACCTCATGACCCAGCTCAGCTAGTCTCATCGCTAAGAATCCCGTACCTGTTCCCACGTCTAATATCTTCATTTTCTCAGGAAAAATTCTTGAGAGTAGCTTTCTCCACTCGTTAGGAGATGAGACGTGTCCGGGTAATCTATCGAATGTTTCCGCTCTTTTATTCCAGTACTCCTTAATTACGTATTTGATATCCATTTGTATCACCATCTTAAAATATCTTCAAATGATGTATTACCAACATCCAAAAGAGTAACACAAAGTGCCAAAATTTAAGAATTTTTTAATATGCAGGTTTAAAACGAAAAGTTCAAATCTTTCGGGCAAATGTTATGTAGCCCGTGTGAGCGAGAATTGTCGTTGTGGGCCGCATGCATTCTCTCTTTACTTCCTGCTCAAAAATTACCACATCAATAGTCCTTGGCTTCATGAAAACGTCCTTGAACTCCCTTAGTTTTTCTCTAAGCCTTATCACTTGGTTGGCACAGGGGGTGTAGGCGACGAAAAATCCTCCGGGCTTGAGTGCTTTCATAGCGTGCTCCACGACCTTTTCGGGTTGGGGGAGATCTAGGATCACATGATCCACGTTTTCCTCATCTATACCCTCATATATGTCTTTCAGCTTTATTGTTACTCGATCATCAAAGCCCGCCCACTTTATGTTCTCCCAGGCGAGCTTTGCGAAGTCTTCCCTAATCTCATAGCTGACTATCTTTCCCTGGGGGCCGACTATATTAGCTAGGAAGAGGGTTAAGGCCCCACTCCCTACTCCTGCCTCCACTATGAAATCCCCTGGGGAAATTCCTGCGTATGCAACTATAAGTGCTGCATCCTTAGGATGGACTATCTGAGGGCCTCTTTTCATTTTGTCTAGATAATCAACTATCCTGGGCTTTAGAATTTTGAATTCATGACCTTTGTGGCTCTTTAGAGAGTCGCCGAACTCTTTTCCCACTATCTCTCCAAGCTTTAGTATCCCTAAGTCGGTGTGGAAATCCCTCTCTTGAACTGTAACGAGGTACCTCTTTCCCCTTGGGTCAACGAGAACTACCTTCTCGCCCTCTCTAATCATCCTTTCTTCACCAGAACTCCCTTGTTTGATGTGTAAATGACTAGCGGACTTATTTCCTCCAAAGCAGCAACGCTCTTTTCTGGAGCTAAGTCTAGGTTTATGAGGTAAATCGACGTCCAGTCCTCTATAGGCAGAACGCTCCTGCTTAAGAGAATAGTCTCTAATGCTTTCTCTCCTCCAAAGTGCAGGTACTCTGCAAGTCCAACAGTTATAAAGATGACTCTCTTTGATGATTTTGCAAGTATTTCCCTTATCCCAGGATAATATAGCTTTATGAACTCGGATAAGTCGTATGTTAGGGGGATCTCCTCAACTATCTCGCTATAGCTTATCTTCCCGGGCCCTATTTTAACGGCCTTTACTTTTCCCACAACTTTTTCCATGACTTCTCTGTACCTATCGTGAGATATCCTCCTGATATATGTTCTGAAAAGCACATCGCCTATCCCAAAGAAATCGTCAATTACAACTTCGAACTCTCTAATAAAGTTCATGACCAAGCTGTCCCAGAGAAGATCGTGAACTGGAAATGTGCTAGGGTACTCTATTATCGCAACGTCGCCGTTCTTAATTTCATCCATGATCATTTTAGCTATGATATTGCGTTCCATAATCACTCCCCAAAGATTTTAAACCCAGGAAATTTTTAAATTTTGGGGGATTTTGAATGGGAAAATTCGTTGTGTGGCCTTCCGAGCTTGACGGTAGGCTCACTCGAAAATATGGGAGAATCGTTCCGAAAGGCCTGGCCATTGATAATCCATCTTTAGATGAAATAATTGATGCTTTGGAGATAGTTGGTGCCAAGATAATTAGTGTTGAGCGAGATAAGTTAAATCCAAGGCTTTCTGGAGTTGAGGAAGATCTGAGAACATATGGAATGATAATTGTTGAGAGCCCGTACGGGAAGGCGAAAACTTTGAAGCTGGTTGCCCAGAAAATCAGAGAGCTTAGAAAGAGGAGGAGATAGTCACTCTTCTTCAATCTCAACGACTATTGCAGTTGTCGTGTCAATAACTCCATCTATGTTGTGAATATCGTGAAGTATCTTCCTCGTTAGCTCTCCTAAGTCTGAGGCTTCTATGTGAACTATTGCGTCATATGGGCCAGTAACGGCGTCGGCCTTTGTAACACCAGGTATCTTTTTGATTTCCTCAATAACCTTCTCAACCTTTCCAATCTCGATAGTCAATAAAACGTACGCCCTAACCATTTTCCACCACCCTTGGAAGTTTTCCCAATGAAAAGTTAGTTTACTCAGCTTATATCGTTTTCCATTGGACACCGAAAGGTTAAATTCTCCAGAGGAGTTGAGTAATAATTGTATGATAAAGGTCAACTCTCAAATCTGCGCTATATGTAAAGGCAGAAAGTTGCTGTGTGGTAGGCCAGTTTGTCCGATACTTGAGAGATTTAGAGCAGTTCGGGAGGTTACACCACTAATAAATAGGGAAGACATCTTTGGATCTTCTCCACCGAGCATTTTCGTTGGTGAATATGGCTATCCGAAGGTTAGACTTGGCCCTCTAGTTCCTCCAATTGAGGGGGAAACTTCTTACTTAGACAATCCGTCATCTTGGGAAAACGTGACAATAAGGGATGTGCTGAGGTACAGATCGCTTCTCGTGATGGGCCAGGTGAGAGTTGACGTTGATGTGAGGAAATCTGGAAGGATGATAGAGAGCATTCAAGAGCTTGCACTCTCTTCTAGGCCCGTTGATAGTGAAATTCTGTTAAAGGGAAAACCAATTGTTAAAGTCCTGCCAAGCGAATTTGCTCCTCCTATAGGACCCAGAGGATTGTTAAAGAAGTTTGAGGTAGTCGAAAATCCAAAAGTTCCCAGGAAGGTTGATTCAGTTGTTAGTGATGAACTGAAGGCAAGAGATGCGGTGGTAACTCTATATGAGGCTGGATTTGATGAGTACTACATCATAAGATTACTCTCTGCAGGTCTCCTTGGTATAAAGAAGAAGATCGTTCCGACGAGGTGGAGCATCACAGCCGTCCAGGACACAATAGGGAACTACTTAAGAAAGATCATCCTGAACTATGGCACTGTAGATAAGTACGAGCTGTATCTCCATGAATTCCTGGGGAACAGGTATGTAGTGTTGTTGCTTCCCAGAAGATACTCTTTTGAGCTCCTAGAAGTTTGGCTCAAGGGTTCCCTCTTCGGTAGTGATGAGCCTACGGTAATTCACGACTACGAGGACTTTAGGGGTATAAAGGGGTATGCAGAAGAGACAAGTGGGGCTTACTATGCGGCTAGACTAAGCGTTCTAGAGCACTTGAGAAAGAGACGGAGGCAGGCAAGTGCCATTGTGTTTAGGGAAGTCACTCCTGCGTATTATGCTCCGGTTGGCGTGTGGCAAATTAGGATTGGGGTTAAAAAGGCTTTGGAAAATGAGCCGAGAATTTTTGAAACTCTTACGGAAGCTTTAAATGAAGTTGGGAAAATATTGCAACATCCCCTTGATAAGTATCTGGAGAAGAGCTGGCTACTTAAGCAGCTGAGGCAGAGGAGTATTGAGGCCTTCCTGGGGGTTTCGGGATGGAAAGGAAAATAGCTAGGATAATGGGGAAGAGGAAATTGGTTCTCCTTGCTCGAAAAGAAGAGCTCAGCCATAATATAAAGTACATCTCAAAGGTTCCCGTGAGAATAGTTATGGACAAGGAGTTCCTGAAAGTGCATCCTGAGACCCCCATCTTCGAGCTTATAAACATGTTTACGAGTGAAGAAACTTCGGCTGTTGTTGTTGATGAAAACGATCGGCTTATAGGATTTATAACGATGAAGGATATCCTTAGCTATTTTATTCCTCCCAGGAAGTATTCAGTTGTCGGCTTTGGAATGCTGAAAAGGTATTCCTTAACTAGAGCTTCACGAGTTGCCGATGTGATGGTCAAAAGACCTATAACGATAAGCGTCAATGATGATCTTGGACATGCAATAAAGCTCATGATTGAGACTGGGAAGCATCACCTTCCAGTCATCGATGAGAACAGGAGGGTGCACGGTATACTTGAAGTTAAGGATATAATAAGACTGATCAGGATCGTCTCAACATAGGCCAGGATGTTAGGGGATTCGGCAAGATGTGCAACCAAACGTTTATAAGCCTCCTTTCCAAAAATTTGAAGAGGGCTGAAAAAAAAAAAAAAAAAAAACAGTTCTAAAAACTCCGGAGAGAAAATGAGAGAGGAAGTAATCCTAGACATCCAAAAGCTCCTTTCCCTAAGTGATGAGGAAGTGTTGAATGCAGTGCGAAAATTAAGAGGTGAGGTTATCTGTCCCTATTGTGGATCTCGTGAAATCGTTAAGATTGGTTTCATAAATAGGAAAAGCGGTTTTGAGGTTCAGCGATTTAAGTGCAAGAATTGTGGCAAGACATTCAATGAGCTTGATGGGACACCTCTGAGCGGTGTTCATTCATTGAGGAGGATAGTACTTATAGCATACTTTGCACTGTACTTGAAGTTCACACCATCAACTATTATGGCTATAGTTGACTTAAAGTATCCAACCGTTGTTAGATTATACAAAAGAGTCATTGAGAATAAGGAATTTTTCAATGAACTGTTGGAATTGTTACTAAATGAACAGTAAATTTATTCAGTATTATAAATTTGTTTATTCTAAAGATATGTTCGGAAATCGAACTTGTTAATTTGTTTATACAAAATAATCCTGATTACTTTTCTGGTATAGAGTATTAAATATTTGGACCCTTTTCTATTCTCAACAATTTTTGTTAATTTTGGACATTTGTTATAAAAATATATCTATCTGTAACATCATGTAATAAAAATTTTGAACAAAAGTGCACACAAAACTTAAAATTCTCAAATAATTGTTATATTATGTGACAGGTGGTGGGGTAGCTATGGAGATCTCGGATGTCCTCGAGAAAGAAAAGATAAGCGTCCTTGTTGAATACACGTCCGAAGATGTGCTAGGCCCTACAGTATTTACAATACTACAAAGGATCATAGACAAATATGGGGACAGAGCCCTGATAATAATTACGGACTTCCTCGATACCCTACCAATATACAAGTATCAGGCAGAATTGCTCGGCATGAAAACTGACCTTATAGAGAATGTGCCGGTAATAAAGGTAGGAGGGAAGATTAGCGTCGGGAACGTTCTTCACAAAATTCCAATTTCAGCGTATCCAGTGTACAAGACCTTATACGAAGAGGCTCTAGGAAAGCTACTAGACAACGTTAGACATCATAATGGATTCTTCATTAACATGCAGCTCGGCATAGAAAACATAATGAACATCTTTGACAAGAAAGAGTTAATCGAGCAGGTTCATGACATAGGGGAATACGTTGTCACGAAAAACAAGGACGTCAGAGACATAGTCTTCTTGAATACTGATTCTATGAGGAATGTTTCTCTACAAGTCGTTTCAATGCTGAAAATGATATTTCCAATAGTTCTGAAGCTCACAAACGATGGTAAATCCTTCGTTGTTAGCAAAAGCGTTTTTCCTAACCTAAAGGGAAGCAGCGGGACAATATGGGAGGTGATGGAGTAAATGAAATTCAAGAAGAAGCTGACCTTATCGATATTCCTTCCTCTCGTCTTGGCTGTTGTAACGGCAATAGTGATAGAGAACATGGCAATATCTGACCTCTACGATAACCTTGAAAAGACTATGCAGATAGTCAGATCTGGGGGTTCTGCTGAAGCGATACAGTCTAGCATGGCCTCCGCCCTCTCTCAGCTCAAGAAAACCCTATGGATCAGCATAGGGGCTATGGCCGCAGTCGCTGTAGGGTCTGGAGTCGTTGCCTATGGTCTAATGAAGTCTGCACTTGATCCTGTAAGTAAAATGGCAAGAGTTGCAGAGAACATAGCCCAAGGAAGGTTGAATTATGCTAGGAGAATGATAACGGAGATACAATACAGGGAAAGGGACGAAATAGGAAAACTTCTGGAGGCCTTTAGGTCAATATCCCAGGATGTTCTCAGAACCCTTGAAGTCATCACCGAGAGAATGGAGAAAATTGCCGAGGGGGACGTGAGAGACGATATAACCTTACATGCGAAAGGTGATTTCGAAAGTATCCTCAATGCTATGAGAAGAACGGTAACTCAGCTGAGAACCTTAATGAAAACTGTGAAGGATTTGGCCTTGACCCTAGAGAAGAGGGCTGATGAGCTGACCAGGATAGCTTCAGAAATCACTGAAGCTGTGAATCAAGTTGCAGAGGCTATCCAGCAGGTAAGTACTGAAGCCCAGAGGCAACAGGAAAACATAAGCATGATAATGGATGGCATGAACATAACTGCAGATGTTACCCAGAAGACTGTCGATGCAATGGAAGAGTTCAGTGGGATTGTTAATGAGGTAATATCGATAGCTAGAGAGGGCAAGGAGAAAGGTGAGAAAGCGATAACTCAAGTGGGAGACATTCAGGAGGCCATGAAAGTCATTAGGGATGCAGTTCAAGAAGTTGCCGAGATGAGCAAGAACGTTGGCGAGATAATAAACACGATAGCAGATATAGCTGAGCAGACTAACCTTCTAGCATTGAATGCAGCAATAGAAGCAGCTAGGGCAGGTGAGCTCGGAAGAGGCTTTGCTGTTGTTGCCCAGGAAGTTAGGAACTTGGCTGAAGAAAGCAAAGATGCTGCTGATAGGATAAGATCCATCCTTAGGGACATCCAAGAGAAAGTCGAGCGGGCAGTCGAAGAGACCGAGAGAGGCGTTAAGATAGTAGATAACTCCGTTGATTTCCTGAAGGAGACTGTTGGCTATCTAATGAACATAGGGGAGTTGCTAGATGATGTGGAGGAGAGGCTCAATGCCGTTAAATCTGAAATCACCAATACCCAGGAGCACGTTGAGAATGCTAAGAGGGCTCTCGAAAATCTGGCGGCGAGTGCAGAAGAGATGACTGCTAGCGCACAAGAAGTTAGCGCGAGTGCTGAGGAGCAGGCGTCATCTCTAGAAGAGGTTAAGAGGAACATAATAGAGCTCAGGAACATAGTCAAGGATCTTAGAAAGGCTATTGAGTTCATAAAGGTTGAGGGGTGATTTTCCTTATGGATTCCTCTTTTGAATTCTTTTCTCCCATACCTATTGATATCGAGGAAATAGACAGGGCAATCGGAGGAGGGTTGATAAGGGGTACGACAATTACAATAATGTACGATGCGTTTTCTCTAGGCTGGGCCCTCGGCTTTGAAATCTTCAAGAACATGCTCTTTAGGAATTCATTTGGCGTGATCCACAATTACAGCCTCCCTGTAATAAAGCTGATATCTCGGGCTTCCTTTGTGGGATTGAATCTTCAAAGGTTGGCTCGAGAAGAGAGGAGAGTGAAGATTCTTGATATATTTGGATCAAAGTACGATATTCCTCCTTATGATGATTATGTTATCACAATACCAAATCCCACGGAGGAAACATTAACTCCAAAAATAGAGAGAGTTTATGAGGAAAGAATTTACCCAATAGCCGGTGAGAAGAGAATAGTCAAGCTAATTTACACCTTGGATGGTGTCGTAACGCTATTCGATGAGAATGTCACTATAAAGTTGCTGAATGCGGAGGTTGCCCATCTCGCAAAGGTGTATAAAAGGAGGGATATAATCTCAATATTCCTCCTTAACATGGATGTCGTGTCGAGAAAGTTTGTCGCTTGGGTTTCCGGTTTGAGTGACGTTGTCATAGTATTCAACTCGAGAATCGGGGATGGTGAGCTCGTTGAGACCATGAGCATACTCAAGTCTCCTAACCCGGACTTTGAGCCAAGTACGTATGAATTTAAAATTGCAGCTAATGATGGAGCACACTCCTTATCCTTCAGGAAGTCAGAAAGGAACGCATAACCTTTTTATTTCTCTTGCTTGATTCTCTTAACGTTATGAAAGCAATCGAAGTGAAGAACCTCAGGAAGCTCTACCCTAAGAAGATCCCTCTCCCCTTCAGAAAAGTTGAGTGGTTTGAGGCGTTAAAGGGGATAAGTTTCACCGTTAAAAGGGGAGAGTTATTTGGCTTATTGGGTCCTAATGGTGCAGGTAAAACCACGACGATAAAAATACTAACCACGCTCCTTGAGCCGACATCCGGTGAGGCCAGGGTTTTGGGTTACGACGTGGTTAAAGAGGCGAGGGAAGTAAGGAAGAGGATAAATCTTGTCGCTGAAGGTGAAAGAACCCTCTACTGGAGGCTTACAGCTTACGAAAACTTGAGGTACTTCGCCAGCATCTACTATGTTCCAAAGCGTGAAGCCGAGGAGAGGATTGAGGAACTCCTAAAGATGGTGGGCCTGTGGGAGAGGAGGAATGACCTAGTCATGAACTACTCGAGGGGAATGAAGCAGCGCTTGGCTATAGCTAAAGCCCTAATCAACGATCCGGAAGTTCTCTTTCTAGATGAACCGACTTTAGGTCTGGATGTTCAGAGCGCGATATTCGTTAGGGAGCTTGTTAAAAGGCTCGTTGAGGAGGAGGGCAAGACAGTTCTATTGACGACTCACTACATGCATGAGGCCGAAGAACTTTGCGACAGGATAGCGATAATAGATCACGGGAGGATAATAGCATTAGATACTCCCGAGGGTCTGAAGAAGCTCGTCAAAGATGAGACGATAGTTGAAGTCAGAGTGAGGAACTACCCTGGGGACAATCCGTTTGGGTTAGCTAAGGTGTCTGAGGAGAATGGGGTCACGGTTCTGAGGGGTAGCCTCGATGAGGAGGACATCCCTAAGCTCGTCGAGTTCCTGGTTAGGAGAAATGCCAAGGTTCTTTCGGTCGAAGTTAAGGAGCCAACCCTTGAGGACGTTTTCATAAAGCTCACGGGGAGGGGGCTGAGGGATTGAGCATACTCGCGATAATTGACAAGGAGTTCAGGATGTTCTTCCGCTATCCTCTAAGGGTTATTAGCTCCCTGCTGGTTGGTATAGTCTTCCTAGTTCAGTTCATATATTTCGGTCAAGCCATTCTTGGTGGTAGATTTTCCCCCCTCCTTCAGGCCTCGACGGGTGTGGGTGATTATCCGACGTACGTTCTCATAGGGTATACACTATGGTGGGTCTCCGTTTCGCCGATGGAAGCTTCAGTTTGGGGAATAAGGAGAGAGCTTCAGAGGGGAACGTTCGAGAGCAACGTTGCATCCCCAACGGGGATATTAAAGATGATTTTGGGCCTTGCCATAGCTTGGATGCTCATGGATTCTGCCCTAATGCTTGCCGTATTCGTGTTTGGTGTTTTAGCCTTTCACATACCGATAAGCCTAACCGCAGTGATTAAGGTAACCCCAGTTCTATTCCTCTCGTTCTTGGCCTTCCTGGGCTTTGGCTTCATGTTCTCCGGGCTAGTGATGATGCTCAAGAACATAGGGCCCCTAGCCAATATCCTCGAGTTCGCTATCCTCTTCCTTTCGGGAGTTTTCTTCCCTCTCTCTACCCTCCCCCAGGATGTAAGGGCTATTTCCTCCCTAATCCCACTAACCCATGCAGCAAACGCTATCAGAAAGCTTTTCCTTGGCTACACGTACTCCGCGGTCTCTCATGAGATAAAGTGGATGATCATCTTAATCCCATTGTACTGGGCGGTAAGCTTGGCCATATTTAAGTGGGCGGAGAGGATAACGAGGATGATGGGCTATGGAGGCTACTGAGCTTAGAGCATTAATGGGCGTTGCAAGGAAGAGCTGGAAGGTGTTCCTGAGCTATAAAGCGTGGTTCGTCAGCGAGATAGCTATGGGGCTCTTTTTTGTAGCAAACGCCCTGCTGATAGGCTTGGGCCTCACGGGGAAGAGGACATCAGAGGCACTTGCAAGGCTTACGGGTTACTCCGACTACCTGACGTTTGCCGTCTTGGGCTTCATGGTTCTGGCATTCGGCCTTACGTTCATGAGTGGCTTCGTGTGGAGCATAGTCGATGAGCTATATGCTGGAACCCTTGAGTACTCATTTGCCGCCCCGATGAGAAGGATAACTTTCTTCCTGGGGAACGTCCTAGTTAGGCTGGTCTTAAACTTCCTATACCTTGCAGTTTATGTTCCGCTGTTCTATTTTGTCTTTGGCCTAACTCTAAGCTTTTCCGGACTGCTGAAGGGCCTTTTGATTCTCCTTCTAGGATCGATTGGCATGATAGGTCTTGGCATGACCGTAGCTGGAATAGTGCTTTACCTAAAAGATCCTGGACCCTTCATAAACGTCATGGAGATGCTGGTCTTTGCGCTCAGTGGTGCCATGTATCCTGTGGAGATTCTTCCTAACACTCTCCGACTTTTGGCACTTATCCTTCCATATGCTCCAACCACTGAGGCAGTTAGAAGTGTAGTTGCTCATGGGTTAGCTGAAAGTTTGGCTAAAATAGCTTATTTAACAGCAATATCCTTGGCATATCTGATCCTTGGATACTTGGGTTATAAATGGAGCGAGAAGAGGGCAAGGGAGGTAGGTCTAAAGAGCTATTAAAGGGGGATTTCGAGCTTGAGCCCTCTGGCAATTTTTCTTATTTCATCAAGGGGTCTAATGGCTGTTCTTGCCCCTACCTCTTGAACCGTTAAATAAGCTAAGAGCATCCCGAGCTTAGCCGAGCTTACAACGTCCCATCCGTTGAGAAAGCCGTATATGAAGCCCGCATTGAATGAATCTCCACCTCCGGTTGTATCAACGACCTTAGCCGATAATCCCCTTATTTCATGTACCTCTCCACTCTCATCCCTAACGAGAGCTCCACCACCATTCAAGGTTGCTATAGCTATCCTAGCCTTCACATCCTTTATCTTTTCTAAGTTGCCATACTTTCTCTTGAATTCGTCCTCGTTCATCATCAAGATGTCAAGCTTCTCCTCGATATCCTGGGGAACTTCCATTTCTCCGGGATCAAATGAAACTGTTAATCCCAACCTTTTAGCCTTCTCAATTGCCTCCCTTATGAGCTCTATAGGGTTAGAGGAGAGGTGAAGGTGTCTTGCTCTCGCCAAGTATTCCTCCTTCACTTCTTTGAATCTGTTTGCCCCAGGATACTTGACTATTCTCTTATCCTCTCCCTTTACCATCATTACCGCAACTCCAGTTGCGTCATCAACGATCTTAATTCCCCCAGTATCTACACCTACTTTCTTGAAGTACTCTATGTGTAACCTCCCAAAGTCATCATTGCCAACAGCCCCGATGAATCCCACTCTAAGTCTTAAGCTTGCCAGCCAGCTTGCCGTATTCCCTGCGGAACCTCCAAGCCCTGTATACACTGATTTTGCATTAACCTTCTCATGGAACTCTGGGAACTTCTCCATTAGAAACGTTATGTCGTAATTGAGGTTGCCCATACAGATTACATCGAGCTTCATCTCATCACCTGACTGAGTTATGTAACCAGGGCTATTTAACATACCTGCCGAAAGGTTTAAAAGCCATGATATTTTAATAACTATTGGTAACAAAAAAGTGAGAGGGGGGTGAGGAAAATGGTGGTAAGGAGAAGAAGGTGGGACGTATGGGATCCATTTGATTTGATAAGAGAAATTCAGGAGGAAATTGATGCAATGTTCGATGAGTTCTTCAGCAGGCCAAGATTCTGGACTTATAGGAGATGGAGCGAGCCAGAGTACTACGAGGAGAGAGTCGGTGAGGTCTGGAGAGAGCCATTCGTTGATATATTCGACAGAGGCGATGAGTTCGTAATCACGGTAGAGCTCCCCGGAGTCAAGAAGGAGGACATAAAGGTCAGGGTAACCGACGATGCTGTGTACATTGAGGCCACAGTGAAGAGAGAAAAAGAGCTTGAAAAGGAGGGTGCAGTAAGGATCGAGAGGTACTACACAGGATACAGGAGGGTCATTAGGCTACCTGAGGAGGTAATCCCAGAGAAGGCCAAGGCAAGGTACAACAACGGTGTCCTTGAGATCAGGATTCCAAAGAAGCACCCAACAAAGAAGGAAGGTGAGGGCTTCGAAGTTAAGATCGAGTGATTATCTTCCCTTAAAAGTTTCTTTTTTGGTCAGGATATTCAATCGAAAAGTTTATAAAGAGATATGATTTTAGTAACCGCTGGTAAAGAAAATAGTGAGGTGATGCAAGATGCCTGAGAGGAAGGAGATTAAGCTCAAGGTCGCCTCTGCCTATCAGAGGGACGTGGGTAGGGGTATTGTTAGGATTGATAGGAAGGCTATGAGAGAGCTGGGAATTTCACCGGGTGACATTGTGGAGATCATTGGTACCAAGAATACTGCAGCTGTTGCATGGCCTGCTTATCCAGAGGATGAGGGTCTTGGGATAATCAGGATGGATGGTACGATCAGGAAGAACGCTGGCGTTGGCTTGGGTGACGAGGTTATAGTCAGGAAGGCTGAGGTCAGGGAGGCTAAGAAGGTAACACTGGCCCCAACCGAGCCGATAAGGTTTGGCAGGGACTTCGTTGAGTGGCTACACGAGAGGCTTATTGGTAGGCCGGTAGTTAGGGGAGACTACATCAGGATCGGAGTTCTCGGTCAGGAGCTAACGTTTGTAGTTACCGCAACCCAGCCAAGCGGGGTAGTTCAGATTACGGAGTTCACGGAGTTCAACGTTAGTGAGAAGCCAGTGAAGGAAGTAGAGAAGAGAATGACCACTGGAGTCACCTACGAGGACATTGGTGGTCTCAAGGACGTCATAGAGAAAATCAGGGAGATGATAGAGCTACCACTCAAGCACCCAGAGCTCTTCGAGAAGCTCGGCATTGAACCACCGAAGGGTGTTCTCTTGTATGGGCCCCCAGGAACTGGTAAGACTTTACTAGCTAAGGCCGTGGCCAACGAGGCTAATGCATACTTCATCGCAATCAACGGGCCCGAGATAATGAGCAAATACTACGGAGAAAGCGAAGAGAGGCTTAGGGAAGTGTTCAAGGAGGCTGAGGAGAACGCTCCAGCAATAATATTCATCGACGAAATTGACGCAATAGCACCAAAGAGGAGCGAAGTCACCGGAGAGGTCGAGAAAAGAGTAGTTGCTCAGCTGTTGGCCTTAATGGACGGTCTCAAGAGCAGGGGCAAGGTCATAGTCATAGGTGCGACGAACAGGCCTGATGCTATTGATCCGGCTTTGAGGAGGCCTGGAAGGTTTGATAGGGAGATTGAGGTTGGTGTTCCAGACAAGCAGGGTAGGAAGGAAATCCTACAAATCCACACAAGAGGAATGCCAATAGAACCAGACTTCAGAAGGAGCGACGTGCTCAGGGCTCTCGAGGAAATTAAGAAGGATGAGAAGTTCAAGGATGTCATTGACAAGGCTATTGAGAAGGTCAAGGCAAGCAGGGAAGAAGAGATTCCAAAGGTACTCAAGGAGATTAATGAGGACTTGTACAATGAGGTTAAGGCCAAGCTGATAGACTACCTGCTCGAGGAGCTTGCCGAGGTTACCCATGGATTCGTTGGTGCTGATCTGGCAGCATTGGCTAGGGAGGCTGCAATGGCCGCACTTAGGAGGCTGATCAGGGAGGGCAAGATCGACTTCGAGGCTGAGACGATACCAAGAGAGGTCTTAGATGAGCTCAAGGTAACAAGGAAGGACTTCTACGAGGCGCTCAAGATGGTTGAGCCTTCAGCATTGAGGGAAGTGCTCATTGAGGTACCAAACGTCCACTGGGATGACATTGGAGGACTCGAAGACGTAAAGCAAGAACTCAGAGAAGCAGTAGAATGGCCACTTAAGTACCCAGAGGCGTTCAGGGCTTATGGAATCACACCACCTAAGGGAATCCTACTATATGGACCACCAGGAACAGGTAAGACCCTGTTAGCCAAGGCAGTTGCAACTGAGAGCGAGGCCAACTTCATAGCCGTCAGAGGTCCAGAGATCCTCAGCAAGTGGGTCGGTGAGAGCGAGAAGAACATTAGAGAGATCTTCAGGAAGGCAAGGCAAGCAGCTCCAACGGTGATATTCATAGATGAGATAGATGCCATTGCCCCGAGAAGAGGAACTGACGTCAACAGGGTAACTGACAGGATAATCAATCAGTTACTCACCGAGATGGACGGTCTCGTTGAGAACAGTGGTGTTGTAGTTATCGCAGCAACCAACAGGCCCGACATAATCGACCCAGCCCTGCTTAGGCCGGGTAGGTTTGACAGGCTGATCCTAGTTCCAGCGCCCGACGAGAAGGCAAGGCTAGAAATATTCAAAGTACACACCAGAAACATGCCACTAGCCGATGACGTCAACCTCGAAGAGCTCGCCAAGAGAACCGAGGGATACACTGGAGCTGACATAGCGGCCGTGTGCAGAGAGGCTGCAATGATAGCCATGAGAAGGGCACTGGAGCAAGGAATACTCAAGGAGGGCATGAAGGCGGATGAGATCAGGAGGATAGCAAAGGTCACGATGAAGGACTTCGAAGAGGCCCTCAAGAAGATTGGACCTTCGGTCAGCAAGGAGACGATGGAGTACTACAGGAGAATCCAGGAGCAGTTCAAGCAGGCTAGGGGATGATCTCTCTTATCCTTTCTACCATTTTAAGAGGGGTGGTTGCATGATCTATGGAGTCCTCCTGAGTATTCCGGAAAAGCACGTAGCAAAGTACGAGGATGAAGTTAGGAAGGTAATAGGTTACGGTATTGCTAGGGGGGACATAATAAGCTTTACCGAGGCCAGGTACAAAGGTGATGTTGCATTCGTGATGTTGGCCAGATCTCAGAAGGCTGCAGAGAGAACCGTTAATGAGCTCAAGGAGCTTCCAATAAATGTGAAGGTCATAGAGATTGAGGGAGAGAGCTGATAACCGAAAAGTATTTAACTTAACGTAAGCATTTGGGTGATGACAAAAAGCCAGGAGGTGTCAAGAGATGGCTGAGGAGCACGTCGTTTACATTGGAAAGAAGCCTGTTATGAACTACGTCCTAGCCGTCATAACCCAGTTCAACGAAGGTGCAAAGGAGGTCGTTATAAAGGCCCGTGGTAGGGCTATTAGCAGGGCCGTTGACGTTGCAGAGATCGTCAGGAACAGGTTCCTCAAGGACACCGTAGATGTTAAGGAGATTAAGATAGGCACCGAGGAGCTTCCAACTGCTGATGGCAGGACAACAAACACCTCAACCATCGAGATCGTTCTCGAGAGGAAGATCTGAACTCACTTCCTTTCCTTTTCACTTTCACTTCTGAACTTCTCGACAAGTTCTTCTAGCACTTCTTTGAATTTAAATGCGTCAACCCATTTTATGCCCATCTTTTCAGCCCATGTTAGTATCCCTACGTCTGCAGAAACTATTATTCCATCAAGCTCTTTTGCAAGGAGAATCAATTCAAAGTCCTCCTTACTATCAAGAATCCCCTCTCTAAGGGCCTTTCTATAATTCCTCCTCAATTTCTGGATTATTTTATCAACGTTTTCTGTGTCGAGAACACTCTCCCTTACAGCTTTTTCTGCAACTCTCAGCCCTTTGTCTACCCTCCTCCGTATGTCCTCTATTAGCTCGTACACTACAAATGCTGGAATCTTTATGTCGTGAACGTTTGGGGGTTTCTTTATTATATAAAGCTCCAGTTCTGGTGAAACTTCCTCTTCTTCGACGAAGTGCATGACCTCTCTGTAAATTCCTGGGGGCATGTAGAATTCCACCTTTCCGAAGAGCTTCTCCGCGTAGCTTAGGAACGTTTTCATAGCCTCCGTGGGAGTTTCACCAAACTTCTTCCTTACATCGGGGTTGACGAAGATGCTAGTGTCGAGAATGAAGCGTATCATGGCCATCACCTTTGCTATTGTATGTGGCCCGCCCGTAACACCCGCCCTCATCGAAGGCTTAGCCACTCTCAGGCGGGCTAACCCAGGCGGGCCTGTGCCCGGCCAGGGTTACCCCCGGTCACGGCACTCCGTGACGCGGAAGGCACCTCCCGAGGGGACCTCGCTGAGGCCGGGCTGTCGCCCCCGCATCGCACCTGGCCTCATTAAGAATCGGCCAAGCCCTCGCTTGCGGGGGCATTAATAAATAAAGAGAAGAGGTATTTATTCCTTATTCTCCTTCTCTTCCCCTGGGAAGTGAGAAGTTTCCTCATTGGCCTTTATAATTCTCTGTCTATACTCCTCGTATTTCTTCCTTGCCTCTTCAGCTTTTTCTTTCTCTCCTAAGTATTCATAAGCTTCAGCAACGTGCTTCCACCACATTGGATCTTCTTCTGCCTCCTTTAAGCAATACTCTAAGAACTTCTGGTATGCCTCTCTGGCGAGGTCTTCCATTCCGAGCTTTCTGGCTATATTTCCTACGTCTTCCCAGAATACTCCCTCTTCCTCTGCTTCCTTCTTGTAGTACTCTAACGCTTTCTGCCATGCTTCTCTCGCCTTTTCTTCATTACCCAACTCCTCATAGAGCTTTGCAACATCTTCCCAGAACCATGGTTCTTCCTCTGCATACTTCTCTAGGGCCTTTGCAGCTCTCTCCATGTCTCCCGCTTTCTTCCAGTACTCGTGGGCCTCCTTTAGGTAGTAGGTGTCCTTCTCTTTCTCATATAGCTGTTCGTATAGCTCGGCAGCCTTTGCGTATTCTCCAGCCTTTTCATAAGCCCACGCTGCACTCTCAAGCCAACCCAGCTTAAGATACATCTCTGCAGCCTTCTTGTAGTTTCCGGCCTTCTCATACTTCCTTGCCGCCTGCTTATACCTTCCCATCCTCTCTAGTTTCTCCGCACTCCTAAATCTGTCTGCCAAGCTTAAGTCTGGCTCGCTGATGTACCAGATTCCGAATGCTACTGCAACTATGAAGAACGCTATTATTCCGCCGACTATCTTGAGCTTCTGCCAGGTAATCGAGAGGTAGGTTCCATACGCTGATATCGCTGTGAAGGGTAGTAGCATTAATGCGTACTTCCAGCTTTCAGCATAGATTGTCAATGCCAAGAAGAATCCCAGCATTAGTGTCAATCCCAGGAATCCGAGGCTTAATATTATCCTTATTAGCATCCAAAATCCCCATTTCCAAACAATAAATCCAGCAACACCGAGGACTATTGCTATAAACAGGCCAATATACAGCTTTAACTTGTCCATCCTTCCACCTCCAACAGGAACTTCTTGTATTCGGGCTTTGGAGTGTATAACCAGGGATTTTCCCTGCTGATGACTCTGTGACAGGGAACTATTATCGGATATGGATTTCTCCTCATTGCTCCTCCTATTGCCCGTGGAGAGGTCTTCAATGCTCTAGCGAGCTCGCCATACGTTATAACCTCTCCCCTTTTAACGTTTTTCACAAGCCATTCGTAGACTTTTTTCTCGAAGCTCGTTAAACCTTTTAGGGATAGATACTCAAAACCCTCGGGGTTCCCTATATTTCCTACTAAGACTTCATACACGATCTTTGGATACTCCGACTTTTTGACTTCTGTACTTGTTAGAATTCCCCTTCTACCGAGGAACCTCACTACCTCAAGTATCCTTTCTCCTGCAAATTTTCTATCATTCAATGAATACGCTATCCCATGGATTTTCTCATCCCAAAGCACGGCTATCGTTATTTCAACACCTTTAACTTTGAAGCTCTCAATGCTCAGCATTTCCAAACCCCACGAAGTGCTCCCATCCAAGCATGGGCATCTTTCCATTCCCTTCTAAGTACACGCCATTTCCTCTCTCAACCCTGCCTATTACCGTGAATTCAAAGGGGATTTCATTTACTTTGTTTGGGGGTATCGTAAAAATCAATTCAAACTCTTCCCCACTTGCTAGGGCAATATCAACTGGGTCTTCGGTTAGCTCTTTAACCGTCGGGTGGATTGGTAGTGAGTTTTCGTCTATAATTATCCTCACGTTGCTAGCTCTTGCAATTTCCCAGAGCTCCTTTGAGAGCCCATCGCTTATATCTATTGCTGCATTTGCTATTTTAGAGAGTGCTTTTCCTTCCTCGATTCTAGCAATTGGATCTCTAGCTTTTTCAAGGACATCCTTTGGAATATCTTCTCCCTTGAGCCATAGGAGAAGAGCAAGAAGAGGCCTTCCTAGATCTCCCGTAACGCAGACAAGATCTCCAGGTTTTGCATTTTTCCTGAGCAGTAGTCTTTCTGAAATTCCTAGGGCTCCTCCATCTACTACTATTTCTTTAACATCGTTTGTATCTCCGCTAACTACCCTGACACCATACCTTTTGCTACCCTCTTTAATTCCGCGGGCAATGCCTCTAAGAACATCTTCGCTGGTATCCTTTGGTATCCCTATAGAGAAGAAAAAAGTTTTTGCTTCTCCACCCATAGCTGCTATGTCGCTAACGTTCATGGTAACGACTTTCCTTCCAGCATCTTCTGGGTTCATAAAGTCTGGAACATCAGTTCTCCACACGAGCATATCTGTCGTTAGAAGTATCCATCTGTCGTCGACCCTTATATAACCTGCATCATCTCCAAGGATTTCATCCCTGATTTCTGACATGAACAGTTTAATTATCTCGCTTTCTCTCATGTTATCACCCTGTTAAACTTAACCTTTATATTCAAATCAAGTTTTAGCTTAACATTGGGTGGTATCATGAATGAGGAGACACTCCAAGCTTACGTTCCATACTTTAAGGCTATCGTGGCAATAGTTACAATAGTGTACTTCGGCTACATCTTCCTAAACAGAAAAAAGTTCAAGGCAGCCAACGTAGCGGCGCTCTCTGCTGTGATGGCTGGGCTAGTTACGGCGATGACAATGGTAGTTAGAATACCAATTCCAGCATCCCAGGGCTACCTTAACTTTGGAGATATTATGATTATGCTAACCGCGGTTCTTTTTGGGCCTCTCATCGGAGGATTCGCGGGAGGCGTTGGTTCTGCTCTGGCGGATCTATTGGGGTACCCATCCTGGGCATTGTTCACCCTCGTGATTAAGGGGAGCGAGGGTATTGTCGTTGGATACTTGTCCAAGGGTGATGCTAGCTATGCAAGGATACTCGTAGCAACAACTCTTGGTGGAGCGGTGATGGTGATAGGCTATGTTAGCGTTGCCTACTTACTCTACGGCCCAGCTGGTGCAATAGGGGAGTTCTACAATGACATAGTCCAAGCAGTTTCGGGAATAATAATAGGCGGAGGGCTTGGATACGTTCTGAAGAAAAGGCTTGGGAATATAATCTAATCATTCCTCACTTATCTCTGGCAACTGTTTTATTATTTCTTCCCATTCCTCTTCCTCTAGGAAGGGCTCTATGGATATTCTCTTTGATGCTTTCTTTAGCTGTCCAAGGTATTTAGAGTCTGCGATCACGGCATCGGCCCCTAGCTCATCTATTATGTATATCTTCAAGTTGACAAGTCTTGACAGCTCTTCAGTTAGATAGCCTTTAAATTCAGGGCCAACAAGCATTATATCGGGTTCTAAGCCTTCTTCCCTGAGTTCACTAATTGCCGTTGTTATCAGATCAATTAACTGGGAGATTATATCCGAACTTCCTTTTCCCATCATGACCACTCGCATTACACACTATTAACAAAATCCTTAAAATAATTTTTTGGGAGAGCAAAGTTATTTTATTATCCCTAAACTCTTGTTAGTCTTTCTTATGCTCTCCCACTTATCAGCTAACTCAAACATGGCTCTTATGGCATCAATGTTCTCTGGAATCACGTCACTCTCTTGATGGACTGCTTGAATGTAGAACAATCTGTTACCTTTGATGCTTATGCTCTCCTTCCATACAGCTATCTCGTATAAGTTGTTCCACTCCCTGTGTAGATCCCTCGCGAACTCTATTATTTGAGCTGTACTTTCAAAGCCTTTCTCCTTCTCGAATAGTAGAACTCTTGTGGTGCTCTCGAATATGTTAATGACGTCCTCTGGCTTGAGGGGCTTCTTGAGTTCAACCATTATTGAGTGAACGTGCATTATCGTCGTTGGAACGACAAATGCAGAGGTCTCTATGTTTATCGGAATTACAGTCTGGACGTCAGGTCCGTGGTGGGATGGAACTGTCACAGTGGGCTTTATAGCGTTTATTGGTCCCCTCTTTATGTCATTGGGATCTGCTGCTCTTCTGATCATTACAGCATAGACGTAGTCTATGTACTCCTGAATCGCGCTTAACGTTCTAACGAGGCCAGTTGTGTTGCACGAGACTACCCTAACGTAGTCCTTTCCGAGGGCCTTCTCGTAATTTGCTTGGGCTACGAATGAAACCTCTGCAACGTCTGCCTTTTCTCCCCCCTGGAATACTGCCTTAACTCCCGCTTTCTCGTACAAGGGCTTGTTTTTTGCTCCCATTCCCCCTGGGGTTGCGTCTACAATTACATCAACCTTCTCTAGAAGGTCATTAAGTGTTCCTGCAACTTCAAACCCGGCCTTCTCGAATCTTGGGAGAAACTCTTCGCTTGCTGCGTAAACGGGAATTCCCAACTCCTTGGCCCTATAGGCCTCAAAATCTGGTTTTGTCTTTGTAACTCCGATGAGCTCCATATCATCCTGCTTCATAACAGCATAAGCAACCCTTTTTCCAATGGTTCCATAACCATTAATTCCCACTTTAACTTTCATCCTCTCACCCATTTTCCAATTTCTTTGGTGCATCTATAAGCGTTGTTTACTCACTCCCGGTGAAGTTTTATGTTGTAAGGGTAACTACCTTCAGGGTGCGGTAGAGTGGAAGAAGTTGAAATGTTGAAGAGAAGGATAAAGGAAATGGAGAAGCTTGTTGCATTGATGGAGAGGAAATATGAGGAGATGAAAAAGGACAATGAGCTCCTTAAAAAAGAGCTAACACGGCTTATGGAGGAAAATAAAGCCCTTTGGGGGAGGGGATATGGAGGAGGAAGAGGAAATTGAAGAATTGAGAAGAAAACTCATTGAACTCTCCAAGAGGCAGGCGGCACTTAACTTCAAGATATATCAACTCTTCATGGAGAATAGAACGCTTGCAATAAGGCTTTCTGGGTACATAGCTGAAAATAAATCCCTCGGAGAGAACTATCACAACCCTGAGATTGAGAAAATAATTGATAAATACCTCTTTTCGGCTAGGAATAAGCTTTAAAAATCCCTCGGGCTATGTATGCCCGGTGGTGAGGATGAGAATCAAGGGCGTTGTTCTAAGTTACAGGAGAAGCAAGGAAAACCAGCACACTAATGTTATGATCATCAAGCCCCTGAACGTTAACAGCAGGGAAGAAGCTTCAAAGCTCATTGGAAGACTCGTGGTTTGGAAGAGCCCAAGCGGTAAGGTTCTCAAGGGCAAGATAGTTAGGGTTCACGGAACTAGGGGGGCAGTAAGGGCGAGGTTTGAGAAGGGACTACCCGGCCAGGCCCTTGGCGATTACGTTGAGATTCTCTGACTAACTTTGTTTTTTGGTGGGAAAATGGAACTTTTTGAAGTTACTGAAGGGAAGGCCAAGATTTTAGTGCCAAAAGCTGAGAGTATCTATGATTCTCCAGTCTTTTACAACCCTAGAATGGCCTTAAATAGGGATGTAGTGGTTCTCCTACTGAAGGTTCTAAAACCTAAGATAGTCCTCGACGCACTCTCGGCTACGGGTATAAGAGGAATAAGGTTCGCTTTAGAAACTCCAGCTGAGGAAGTTTGGCTTAACGATATAAGTTTGGAAGCTTATGAGCTGATGAAGAGGAATGTGCTCCTGAATTTCCCTGGGGAACTTAAAGAAGAAAGCAATAGGGCAATTCTTGAGGGAGAGAAAAGGATAGTCGTTAATCATGATGATGCAAATAGGCTGATGGCCGAGAAGCATAGGTACTTCCACTTCATAGACCTTGACCCATTTGGCTCCCCAATGGAGTTCCTAGATACGGCATTGAGAAGTGTAAAGAGGAAGGGCATTCTTGGGGTTACGGCAACCGACGGTGCTCCCTTGTGTGGGGCCCATCCAAAGGCCTGTCTAAGGAAGTACCTTGCTGTCCCCTTGAGGGGTGAACTATGCCATGAGGTTGGCACTAGGATATTAGTGGGGATAATAGCTCGCTACGCTGCAAAGTACGACTTGGGGATAGAGGTTCTTTTAGCGTACTATAAGGATCACTACTTTAGGGCCTTCGTTAGGCTGAGGGACGGGGCTAGGAAGGGAGATGAAAGCCTAGAGAACCTTGGATATGTGTACTTCGATGAAAGAACTGGGAAGTTTGAAATAGAGAGAGGTTTCCTACCAACTAGGCCAAATGCTTATGGCCCTGTCTGGTTGGGACCCTTAAAGAACGAAGACATTGTTAATGAAATGTTTGAGTTGGTTAAGAAGGGGGTTGAACTCGCAAGGCCCAGGGAGGCCTTAAAGCTTATGCACATGCTCCATGAGGAACTGGATATTCCTCTCTTCTATGATACCCATGCAATTGGAAAGAGGATTAAAGTTGAGACCAAAAAGCTTGGGGAGATAATAAAGGCCCTATGGAAAAGGGGATACAGGGCAACAAGAACCCACTTCTCCCCAACCGGGATTAAGACCGATGCCCCTTACGAGGTTTTTGTTGAGGTGATGAAAAGACTTTAAGCCTGTACCACTCAAAGACCACAGTTCCAACGGCTCCGATTGTAAAAGCAATTGGTGCTGGGATGTTCTCTAATAATAGGGAGAGTGCAAGTCCTCCAGCAATACCAGAGGCTATTAATCCCTCTGTCTTCTTTCCGGTGTAATTAAAGTACGTGGCCGTTGCTATCGCTATGAGGGTAGCAATTAAAAGACCGCTATTCATCCCCAATCCACCTTCCTACTATTGGCTTTCCCCAGTAGATGTCTAGTATGTCAAACCTTAAGTTCAAGTCAAGTAATAGCTCTTTAACTTTATCAACTTCCCCCTCCTTTATGAGGGCAAACAGTCCCTTGCCGAGCATTATCATTGAAGACTGTAGGGAAATCACCTTGTCTATTTCTCTGCTTATCTCCTTCAGTTCCTCATCCATAAGGTTAGTTGCCTCTGCGAACCTCCTTGCTTCATTCATCAAAGTTTCTGGCGTTGGATTCTTTAGGAGAGTGTCTAGGGATTTTTTGCCCTCTCTGCTAATCACGTGAACAATGTCACTACTTAGGACGTCCCTGGTCTTTAGTCTTCCCAATGGGACAACTAGAACTTTGTACTCGTCCCGAAGTATGTTATCGACAACAGCCACCCCAGGCCCACCCTCCCTAATCCTTATATCTATTCCACCAGTTAGTTGGGCAACAACGTCTCCTAGTCCTCCTCCATGGATAACCTCTGCCTCATGAGCAATCTTGGCTGCTTCAAGGAGCGTCTTTCCGAACTTGTAGGCAAGGGTGAGTGCCGTTCCTAGAGCTCCACCAGCGCTGTTGCCGAAGCCATAGCCATTTGGGAAATCGAAGTACTGCCATATCTCCACTTCTCCTACGAAATCTTCCGGGAGCATCTTTTCAGTGACGTAATACGTTATCTTTGCCTGTTCCCTTTTCACAGGCTCTCCATTGAAGGCTACATGAATGTGCCTTTCAAGACTGGCCTCTTCAGTGTTCAAAAAAACGTTGGTTCCCTTATTGAGGTTTATCCCGGCCCCAAGAGAACCAGAAAGCTGAGGGTTTTCCTTAATTACTGGAACAAAAAAAGCCGTTATATGGGCGGGAACAAAAGCCCTGATAAGCATTACTTACACCTCCCTTAAATGTTCTAGGAGCCTTGCTTTTTCAACGGCCTCCTTTAAATGCTTGGCCGTAACCTTCGTGTATATCTGGGTTGTTGAGAGGTTTGCGTGTCCGAGTAACTCTTGAATAATCCTAATATCAACGCCACTTTCGAGCATGTGAGTTGCAAAGCTGTGTCTTAGCTGGTGGGGGGTTAGGTTTATTCCAGCTTTCTCCCCATATACTTTAATTATCCGCCAAACGGTCTTTGGAGACAGCTTATCTTTCTTTTTCCTTCTCTTCTCCACGAAGAGGTAGGGACTGCTGTCCTTTCTGGCATCAAGGTACCTCTTTATCTCGTCTAGGAGTTCCTCGGGGAGAGGAATAATCCTATCTTTTCCTCCTTTTCCTCCTTTAACTCTCAAGAGATGATTTTCGAAATCGATATCTTCCTTCTTTAGGTTGCAGACTTCGGAGATCCTCAGCCCTGCCCCGTACATTAAGAGGATTATTAATCTGTCCCTGGGGCTGTCTATAACCTCAATTAGTCTCTTTACCTCTTCCCGTGTTAGGCTTTTTGGAAGTGTTTTTGGTACTTTTGGGTTCTTCAATCTCTCTGCTTCATAATCAAGCCCTTCAAATCGGAAATATGCCTTCAAGGCCTGAACGACTAAATTTAAACTTCTCATTGAGTATCCCTTTTTCCTTAACTTTGCCAGAAACCTGAGGGCATCCCTTGCCGTTGGGGAGTACCCTTCTTCAAAAAATTTTGAAATGAAGTAGGTGTACATCCTTATCGTGTTCTGGCTTTTGCCTTCCAGCTCTAGGTACGTAGCAAATTCCTCGAGATCACTCAACGCTCTCTCCCTCGTTTGTAACTTCTTCTACCTCTGTCTTTTCTTCTTTTGCCTCCTCCTCGACTATAGTCTCTTCCTTCTCTTCCTCTTCTTTTTCTGTCAGCTTGAGGGCCAAATACACTGTCCTGAGTAGTTCCTCCAATAGTTTTTCATCCTCGGCGTATACGAATCCCTGCCCGACTATAACCTTCCCTGAGAAGCCAAGAGTTTTCACTGCTTTGTCAAACAGTTCTTCTCCAGGAATCTCGATCCCCGGGAATAACTCCTTCCACTTCTCTTCCAGCTTGTAGACCTTCGCTCTCTTCTTGACTATCTCCATAAGCCTTGAATTCTCTCCTTCCGCTCTCTTTAATTCTTCTTGGGCTTCCTGATATTTTCTCTCCAACTCCTCGATTTTCTTCTTTAACTCCTCATTTTCCTTTTCAAGCTCTTCAAACTTTCCCTTCAAGTCGAGGTAATCCCGCCTAAGCTCCATGTACTCTGGGAGCCTCTGGAGGGTTTTCAGTCCGGCTCTCACTAGGGCGTTCTTTAGCTCCTTCCTAACCAGCTCTACATCTATGTGCTCTAGATCGTGGCCCAGGGGTAACTTCATCCTCTCTATGTGCCCTACCATCTCGCTTAGCTCATTGAAAAGCCTCTCTGCAAGCTCCCTTCCTACCCTATCGGCATCTGTTGCTATTATCAGTAAATCTGCCCCAGCAGCTGCGCTTTTCGCTATCTCTATGTTAGTCGTGGGTATAATGGATGATATCGTTATGTTGTACTCACTTCCCAGTGCGAGGCCTTGGAGTGCCTTACTAACAACTTCAACATCACTTGCTCCTTCAACGAGGATTCTAACATCGACGATTGTCATTCCTTCCACCTCCGGCTTTCCCGGTCGCTCTAATCTCGGCGGTCCGTTAATTAAACCTTGTCCTTTAATAACCAATAGGAATAATCCGAAGCTATTTTATATGCCGAAAATTATATAAGTTTAGTTGGGCGTTGGGTTGGTGAGGTGACGATCATGGCGAGGAACATCGTTGTTGAGGAAATTGTAAGGACACCAGTTGAAATGCAGAAGGTTGAGCTAGTAGAGAGAAAGGGAATTGGTCATCCAGATAGCATAGCTGATGGAATCGCTGAAGCCGTGAGCAGAGCGCTTTGTAGAGAGTACATGAAGAGGTATGGAGTAATACTTCACCACAACACCGATCAGGTGGAGGTAGTTGGAGGAAGGGCCTATCCAAAGTTCGGGGGCGGTGAGGTAATTAAACCAATTTACATTCTACTATCCGGAAGGGCTGTTGAGCTGGTCGATCAGGAGCTCTTCCCTGTTCATGAGGTTGCCATAAGGGCGGCAAAGGAGTACCTGAAGAAGAATATAAGGCACCTCGACGTTGAGAACCACGTTGTAATAGATTCAAGGATCGGTCAGGGAAGCGTTGATCTTGTGAGCGTATTTAACAAAGCCAAGGAGAACCCGATACCGCTTGCAAACGACACATCATTTGGAGTTGGTTTTGCTCCATTAACCGAAACCGAAAAGCTGGTTCTTGAGACCGAGAGGCTCCTCAACGGGGAGAAGTTCAAGAAGGAGAACCCGGCGGTTGGAGAGGACATAAAGGTCATGGGGCTCAGGAAGGGGGATGAGATTGACCTGACGATTGCCGCCGCAATAGTAGACAGTGAAGTTGCAGATCCCAAGGAGTACATGGAGGTAAAGGACAAGATCAAAGAGGCCGTTGAAGAGCTGGCTAAAGATATAACCTCAAGAAAAGTTAACATATACGTTAACACGGCTGACGATCCTGATAAGGATATTTATTACATCACCGTTACTGGAACGTCTGCCGAGGCAGGTGACGATGGATCCGTGGGTAGGGGCAACAGAGTTAACGGTTTAATAACTCCAAACAGGCACATGAGCATGGAGGCTGCTGCCGGTAAGAACCCAGTTAGCCATGTGGGTAAGATATACAACCTCCTTGCAATGTTCATAGCTAATGATATAGCAGAGGCCCTTCCAGTTGAGGAGGTTTACGTGAGGATACTCAGCCAGATAGGCAAGCCAATTGACCAACCTCTAGTTGCCAGCATTCAGGTTATTCCGAAGCAGGGTCACAGTGTCAAGGAGTTCGAGAAGGATGCCTATGAGATAGCCGATGAATGGTTGGCAAACATAACAAAGATACAGAAGATGATACTGGAAGACAAAGTCAACGTATTCTAAATAATCTCGAGCTCTTTTAACTCCCTTTTTAATACTGCAAGCTGGTGCTCATCCAACGTTTTCTCTCCTACAAGTGCTATCAAAACTGATCCTTTCATCAACATATAATCCCTTGCGCTTGAGAGGAACTTCATTACGCTCTCAAAGCCATTCTCTAAGATGAGATATTCAAGGCCGTCTAGTATGAACGCAGTATTGCCGTCTGCGTGAGTTACCATAGTGTGGAGGAGTCTGGGTAAGTTGGTGGGATAAAGGGTATTTTCTCCTTCGGTCTTGGTGAGCCATATGTAAGGGATTCCTAACTTTTCATAATCCTGGGGCCTTCTCGTTATCGCTAGAATGTTCTTTCCATCAAGAAGCCTCATTACCTCCTGGAGAGGAGTTTTCGAAGATAGTAGGTACGCCCCAGGAGGCAACTTTGCCCCCTTCATGTCTATAGAAATTTGCATTGGTTCAACGTTTGGTATTTTCTTTTCAAACACCTGATAGAGATAGTATGTCACTAAACTTGCTCCCAAAATAACAAAGACGTCATCCATAGTTTTGGAGAGCTTTATCACGGTTACAGAGGTAGTTAGCTTTGGCACGAATTCGTTAGCAAAGTTGACGAGGAACCCGATCCAGATGAGAATTAATCCCCAAATTAGTATTCTTCCAAGCTTTCCGATTGAATATGGAAGTGCCCTTCTGTGTTTTATCATAAGATAAAGCCAAAGGCTTGAAATTATGACAGCTCCAAGTTCGGTCAATACCTTGAGTAGGCCCAAAGCATCGGGCATTATATCACGCTCATTAAATATTACTTGGGGCTTCCCTTTATAATACCTTCCGCCTTCAGAAATTCTTCAATATCCTTAACGTCTTGGGGAGTTAGCTGGTAAACTCTTTTGTTTGAGTGTGGAAGGCTAATGTTCTTTATCCTTTCTCTTTCTACTCCCAGAACATGTGCAGATTCTTTTAGAGCTTTGCTTACAATCTTTCTTCGATGTTGAAAGAGAGCGTTTACAAGCCTTTCGTCTAGGTATATTCTATATTCTCTGGGCTTGGGAACTAGGAGAACTAGGGCTGAATCAACTTTAGGTCGAGGATAAAAGGCACCTCTTCCTATTTTCATTATTATCTTCACATCAGCCAAGGCTTGAACCATTAATGAGAGTCTGGAATAGTTTCTACTTCCAGGTTTTGCTACCATCCTCTGGGCGAACTCGAGCTGATACATCAAAACTGCCCTATCAAAATCTCTCTTGAGGAGTTTGAACGTGAATGGGGAGGAGATTTGATAAGGTAGATTTGATATCACTTTGTTGAATTCAGGCCACTCAACTTTCACGGCATCTCCATGAATTATCTCGACGTTCTTCCAGTTGTATTCCTTTTTTAGTATCTCAATTATCTTCCTGTCCACTTCAATAGCGTAGACTTTCTTAGCTCTCTTGGCCAGTTCTTCCGTCAAAAACCCAAGTCCAGGGCCAACCTCTAAAACAATGTCGCTTTTACTCACTTCTCCAACTTCGATTGCTTTCTCTATAACATCAGGAACAATCAAGAAGTTCTGTCCCAGGGAATCCCTTGCTTTCAAATTATATTTTGAAAGAAGGGAAAAGAGCCTATCCTTGAGCATTTTAATCCCTAAATATCCTGTGCTGACCAACGAATATTCTGTACTTATCCTTTCCTTGCAATTCTTCGAGTATCCTCTTCGCTATCATCTTTACAGGATCAGGCAGACCTTTGACTCTCTTCTTTAGATCCTCGAAGCTCTCAAAGGGCTTCTTTTCCCTCTCCTCAATGATGTCCCACATGTGCTTTTTCCCAATTCCTGGGAGTAACTCGAGGCTATGGAGCCTGTTAGTAATTGGAGGGGCTACGTTAAAGAATTTGATAAACCTCTCCTCGTTATTCTTAACAATCTCCTCAACTACGTACGGCAACTCGGCTTTTGCTGTATCCGTCAGCTCTTCATAACTTAACTTCTTATTTATCATTGCTATCTTATCCCTATTTCCCTTCCCAATAAAGACCCTCTCGTACAGCATTAGATCCTCTTTTGGAGTTACCTCGAGTAATGTGAAGGCCTTCTCTCCTATCACCTGAGCAACGGGCTTCCCGAGGTAGTGGCCCGTTCTTAGATCTGGATAACCGTTCGGAAGGTAATCTAACACGTACGCATATTCCTCATACTCAACGTTTTTCTTTTTGCGAATGCTCTGATGATAAGGATGCCTACGATAGTAATCCATAGTCAACCCCCCAGAAATCTATGAATGCAGAGTTTTAATACTTTTGTTCGCTATCCCGAATTGTTTAAATATCCTTGAGTACACTTAGATACAGATTTTAAGGGGGTGGAAAAGATGGTTGATTGGGAACTCATGCAACGGATAATTGAAACCCCAGGAGTTTCTGGATACGAGCACCTCGGAATAAGAGATCTTGTCGTCGATCTCCTCAGGGAAGTTGCAGATGAAGTCAAAGTTGATAGACTTGGGAATGTTATAGCCCACTTCAAGGGTTCTGCCCCAAAAGTTATGGTAGCAGCACACATGGATAAGATAGGCCTAATGGTTAATCACATTGATAAAGACGGTTATCTACACCTTGTTCCAATAGGTGGTGTCCTCCCAGAGACTCTTATTGCTCAAAGAATCAGGTTCTTCACTGACAAGGGAGAGAGATATGGAGTCGTTGGGGTTCTGCCCCCTCATCTGAGGAGGGGCCAGCAGGACAAAGGCGGCAAGATCGACTGGGATCAGATAGTTGTTGATGTTGGAGCATCGAGTAAGGAAGAAGCTGAAGAAATGGGCTTTAAGATTGGGACGGTTGGAGAGTTCGCTCCAAACTTCACGAGACTCAGCGAGCACAGGTTTGCAACTCCCTATCTTGACGATAGAATATGTCTCTATGCGATGATCGAGGCTGCTAGGCAACTTAGTGATCATGAGGCGGATATATACATAGTTGCCTCGGTTCAGGAAGAGGTAGGCCTTAGGGGAGCAAGAGTCGCAAGCTTTGCTATTGACCCTGATGTAGGAATAGCGATGGATGTTACCTTCGCAAAGCAACCCCATGATAAAGGCAAGATAGTCCCAGAGCTCGGCAAAGGGCCAGTTATGGATGTTGGGCCCAACATAAATCCGAAGCTTAGGGCATTTGCCGATGAAGTGGCTAAGAAGTATAACATTCCGCTTCAAGTTGAGCCATCCCCCAGGCCCACTGGAACGGATGCAAACGTGATGCAGATAAACAGGGAGGGTGTGGCTACAGCAGTCTTGAGCGTTCCGATAAGATACATGCACTCTCAAGTTGAGCTCGCCGATGCGAGGGATGTGGACAACACGATTAAGCTCGCAAAGGCTCTGCTTGAGGAGCTTAAGCCCATGGACTTTACGCCGTGATGGGAATGATAGCAATAGTCCCCATTGGGGAAGTTCCTGGGGACGTTCTTTCCTTTCTTCAAACAAATCTTTCAGGATTTTACGCAAGGTATAGGATAGAGGTTAGAGTTATTGGTAGCCTCTCTCTAAACGCGTTCTCTCATGCCTTTGACATGTACAGGGGGCAGTTCTTAGGAAGAGCTTTTCTTCCAGCCCTCTCTCTCGTAAAGAGAGATTTTAAGGCCCTTGCAGTTTTGGGAGTAGTTGATGTTGATCTGTACGAGCCTGGTTTGAATTTCATATTTGGTATAGCTCATCCTGGGTTTGGGGCTGCTCTTATCTCGTTGTATAGACTGTACCCAGAGTTCTATGGTGATCCACCAGATAGGAAGCTTCTCAAGGAGAGAGCTCTAAAAGAGGCCATGCACGAGCTTGGCCATGTCTTTGGCTTGGAACACTGCCCAAATCCGAAGTGTGTGATGCACTTCTCGAACTCGATCATAGATACCGATATGAAGTCGTGGATGTACTGCGAAAGCTGTTTAAGGAAGTTGGAGGAGAGAATATCGAGGAGCCATGTACGAAGTGGAACTTAAGGGATATGCGACCGATGAGATATTTGAGAGGGTAAGGGAGAAGTTTGGGTTCATGCGCAGGGAGATTCATGAGGACATCTATTACCAACATCCCTGTAGGGACTTTTCAAAGACTGATGAGGCTCTAAGGATCAGGATAAAACGGTTTAATGGACACTTTGAGGCCTTTCTCACGTATAAAGGCCCGAAAATAGATCCAAGGTCCAAGACAAGGCTGGAGATTGAAGTTGAGATTGATGATGTCGATAAGTACTCTCAGCTCCTTGAGGCTCTCGGTTTTAAGGAAGTCCTTACAATAGTAAAGACTAGGGAGAAGTATTATGTTGACAAGGGAATCACAATAACCTTGGACGATGTTGAAGGTCTTGGCAAGTTCATTGAAATTGAAACATTGGTAAAAGAAAAAGACGAGATTCCAGGAGCTGTTGAAAGGCTGGAGAGAATACTCAAGGAGCTTGGGGTTGAGAGATTTGAGAGGAAGTCATATCTCGAGCTCCTGCTAGAAGCCTCTCAAATATCTCAACGTACTTGAATCCGTCATCGGGGAATATTAAGACCGTTGTTCCTTCGGGCTTTATCTTTTCATAAGCTGCAACTACTGCTCCCGAACTCATTCCTATTAGTAGGCCATCATTTCGTGCTACCTTAACAATGCCTTCGAATGCTTCTTCTTCTGTGATATCAACCACCTGGTCAATCTTAACTTTGAAAAACCATTTTGGTTTTGTCTCAAGTCTTTTTATTCCAGGAATCGTGCTCCCTTTGGCTGGAACAACGCCAATGACCCTGGTTCCATATTTTTCCTTCAGGTACTTTGCTATCCCTGCTATATGCCCTGATGTTCCCACTCCAGCTATAACAACTTCTGGGACTTTTCCTATACTCTTTAGTTGCTCTTCTATCTCCTTTGCAGTTATGGTGTAATGAGCGAAGAAGTTGGCGTCGTTTTCAAATTGGTTTAGATTTATTGCTTTGTCGCGCTCTGCTTCTTTCTTCACGTATTCTATGAATTCCTGATCTATTACATCAAAATCCGTTCTAACAACGTCTGCCCCAAATATTTTTATTATAGTCTCCGTAGCCTTTGGGGTATTACTTGGTATGTATGCCCTGAATTCAAGGTTAAACACTGAGGATAGAGCTGCCATTGCAATGCCAACATTTCCAGAAGTGGCTTCATAATGTTTCCTTGTACCGTTGAACTTTTTCTTCCTAAAAGCTTCCATTATCATACTGTACACAGCTCTGTCCTTTATGCTCCTACTAAATGGGTTAAAGAACTCTAGCTTGGCAAAAGACATCCCCCCTCAAGCTTAACTTGACGAGGGGGGTTGGCTTATACTTTTCATATAGCTCTCTCGTGCTTGAGAACACGTTCATATAATCACCAGTAATGGGTAATTGTTCCTAAAGTTAAGGTTTATGTTTGTGGCAATTTGAGTGCTTTCTTTAATTCTTTAGCGCTTACCGTAGCCCTCTTTAGAAGCCCTTTCTTCTTCAATTCGTAGCCTATCCTAATCCTCGCCGGAATCCTGACTCCAATCTTCATCAGCGTTTCAACGTCCTCAAAGACGTTTTCGGGCTTACCTTCTAGAATAATCTTGCCATCGCTGAAGACAAATACTCTATCGGCATTTTCAAGGAGAAATTCTGTGTTGTGTTCGACTACTAGTATCGTGATTTTCTCCTCCTTATTGAGTAGTTTGATTAAATTTAGAACGCTTTCCTTTCCCATTGGATCCAGTTGAGACGTTGGCTCGTCTAGAACCAAAATTTCCGGTTTCATGACAAGAACGCTGGCTATAGCCAACCTCTGCTTCTCCCCTCCGCTTAGATTTGGCGGAAATTCCTCCCTCTTATCCCACAGTCCAACTAACTTTAGAGCCCATTTAATTCTCCTCCACATCTCGTCTCTCTCTACTCCGAGATTCTCCAGAGCGAAAGCCACTTCTTCGAGAACCGTCATGTTAAATATTTGGGAGTCGGGATTTTGGAATACTAGTCCGACTTTAGTGGAAAGCTCTGCAACTGAGTGTTCTCTCGTGTTTAATCCAGCAACTATAACATTGCCTTCAAAAGTTCCCTGAATAGAGTGGGGAATTATTCCGTTTAGGGTGAGGCAGAACGTTGACTTTCCGCTCCCACTTCCACCAATTATCCCAATGAACTCCCCTTTTTTCACGGATAGAGTGATATCTCGAAGAGAATACCTCCCTGCTCCCTTGTACTTAAAGCTTAGGTTTTCAACTTCAATGATATTCACTTCTCAGCCCTCCGGGGGAGCATCATTGCAACACCCACGAGGAACACTAAGGTTGGGAATATTTCCAACCTTCCTATCCACATTAAAAGTATCAGCACGGTCTTCACGTCCGGGGGGAGCATTGGGGAAGTTATTCCGACGCTCAGCCCTACGTTGCCTATCGCTGATGCGCTCTCAAATAGTGCATCAACGAACTTAACTCCAAGCCTCAGCATCATGTACATAGCTCCAACCAAGAGGAATGCAAAGTAAGTCATAGTGAAACCGAGAACTTCCTGAATCTCCTCCTCCGAAAATTCATAATTTGCAACCTTCTTTCTTATTACGGCCCCTTTTGGTAAGATTGCCTGCTCTATTGTCCACTTGAGGCTTTCAAATGTTAGGGCGACTCTTATCAGTTTTATTCCACCGGCAGTACTTCCGGCGCTTCCTCCTATGACCATTAAAAGTGATAGCAGAACTTTGTCGGCTTCTGGATACTTGGATAGGTCTGAAATCCCAAATCCTGTACATGTAATTGCAGATACTGCATGAAATATTGACTCCCTGAAGGCCCTTATGGGTCCTACGTGGCCGAACCTGACCAATGAGAATGCCATTAGGGGGATTATTAGAACTAGGAATATCAGCATTGCCTTAACTTGGATGTCCCTGAAGAACTCCTTCAGGGATCTGTTAACGAAAACCCTATAATGAACGGTAAAGTTCGTGGCACCTAGAATCATTAAGAAGACGGTGATAGTCTCTATGGCTAAGGAGTGGAAGTAGCCTATACTTAAGTCGTGGCTACTCATACCACCCGTTCCAAGGCCCGTCATTGAGTGTATGACTGCGTCGAAGAGGCTCATTCCATTTACATAATATAGGTAGACTCCCAGGATCGTTAGTAATGTGTAGATCTGCACGATTATCTTGGCGGTGTTGACGAAGTTTGGGAGAATCCTCTCACTTCTTGCCTCCGCCCTGTAAAGTCTCGCGGCAGCAACTCCTGGTCTTATTAGAACCGTCAGAGCAACTAAGACTATTCCTATCCCCCCAAGCCATTGCATCCACGCCCTCCAGAAGAGTAAAATCTTTGGATAACTCTCGAGGTGGCTCATCATGGTTAGTCCAGTACCCGTCCAAGCGCTCATGGTTTCGAAGTAGGAATCTATGAAGCTCATCTTCGCTATAGCCATGAACGGAACGACGCTCACGAAAGATGCAAACAGCCAAACGAAGGCCGAGGCCATCATTGCCTGCCTCAGGTTTACATCCTCAACCTGCTCTATATGCCGTGAGAGGTAGTAGCCCAGGAGTATACACGCAACCCCAGGGATTGCAAAGTACACTGAGAGCTTTATTTCATCTGGATAAAACCACACCAGGAGAACGGGAACTAAATATGCTAATCCAACACCTTGGAGGATTGCCCCTATTAGATTCCTTATTACGAATATGTCCTCTGAGATGTTGATGAATCTCCTTAATTTAGCCATCGGCCAGAAGTGGGGAGAATTCGATAAAAGGTTTTTGATCAGAGAACAGTTAAAATGCTATCCTCACCACCGGGCAACACAAGAGGCCTCGAGAGATGCTTCCTGGCATCTGGAGGAACTTCATATATTTTTCTCTTTAAATCTCTCTGCTTTTCCACGGGAATTAATATCTTGGGCATCTTGAAGCCACAGCGTTTGCACTTAAGGTAGTCACCTTTGCTCTTCATGGTCCCTCCACATTTGGGGCATTTGGGCTTCTTCAGCTCTATTCTCGGAACAAGCCTTATTGGATAGAACTTCTCGAGATTTACAGTTAAAACTCCCTCATGCTCCTTAACGCCCCCAGCAACTATTATCTCATCCCCGGGAAGGAGCTTCCTCACGTAATTCCTGAATTTCTTCGTTGGCTCGAATGCGGCAACCCTAATCTTCCCGGTTTCATCTTCAAGCTCGAAGAACACGTGCCTTCCCCTCTCCCAGTACCTGCTTGCAACTTTCCCACGGATTATCACGCTGTCATAGAGCTTCACGTCTTTAATCTTCTTTGGGACTAGATGGTCGTCGGTGCTTTGGTTTGTTTTATACAGTTGGAACATTATGACTTCCTCGTATATTTTCACCTCTTCGAAGGCCTGCAGAACCTTCCCCTTATCGATGCCCCTTATTCCAACGAGAACTGGATCCTTCCCGTGAGGGGTTATCAGCACGGTTCCCTTGTAGGGATCGACGTTATCGTATGTAAACGGGTAGAACCTTTTGTCCATCTCGAATACCGAGTCCTTATCGACTCTTCTTTCCTTCTCCCTGTTTCTGGGGTCTCTGTATGCAAGGAGCTCATATGTGTATCTCCTGAGAGGATATCCGATAGCTGCGAGGGCTCCGATTATTCCCCTGCCGAGCTTGAACTTTGCTATCTCAGCTCCTATATTCTTTGCCACTTTTTCTGCTTCCTCTATTGTAACGTGCTCCCTCAATGCCCTTAGTGAGAATTCCGTTAGATCCTGGGGTACTTCGCCCTCAAGGAAGGCCACTCCAGGGTTAGTGTTTTCATGGGAAAAATCGGCGAGCTCTTTAACCTTCGCTATTACGAGGCTTTTTGCTTCTTCAATATACTCCTCTTCAATATCAAATATCAAAGCTACGGCACCATTTCCTCTCGTCTTGTAGGGGATGTTGGGGTTTAGCCTGATAAGTCTGGGGAGGTCTAAAGGCTCACCTAACCTCGAGAGCTCCCTGTAGAGGAGCGCTCCGAGATATGTTGTGCACATTCCGTTCGGTGAATCTGTGTCATCAATCCCTATATGCAGGAGCACGTGATGTGTGGGGAGGGGAGGTTTAAAAATCTTCGAGGAGCTTTAGTGTTTTAGCTAACCTATCGAATACCTTAAGCTTATTTATCCCCTTTTCCATCCTCAGCACATGAAGGGGCTAACACACGTCGATGAAAAGGGTGTAAAGATGGTCGAGATAGGCCACAAGGACGTCGTCTACAGGAGGGCAGTAGCAAGGGGCAGGATAAGGCTGAAGCCTGAAACCGTAAAGCTAATCAGGGAGGGAAAAATAGAAAAGGGAAATGTCCTCGCTGCAGCTCAGATAGCCGGAATTTTGGCTGTAAAGAGAACTCCAGAGCTAATTCCCCTCTGCCATCCGATTCCCCTTACCGGTGTTGACATAACTTTTGAGTTCGGCGAAGATTACATTGAGGTAACATGCGAGGTTAGGGCTTACTACAAGACGGGCGTTGAAATGGAGGCCTTGACCGGTGCTACAGTGGCCTTACTAACGATATGGGACATGGTGAAGGCTGTGGAGAAGGATGAAAGGGGCCAATACCCCTACACTAGGATTGAAGAGGTCAGGGTTGTTGAGAAGGTCAAGTCTTACAATAGCCAATGAGGTAGTATTCGAAGATCTTCGTTATTGCCGAGCCAAGGACTCCACCTAGCATAACCCCGATAAAGGAGAATTCGGGCTTCCAAATACTAACTAGCCCTCCAACCGCCATGGCAAACCCTACTGTTATTCCGAACAGTGCAGCCCGCGTGCTCTTCTTAATTTCTTTGAGGATGAGCCTCATTAGGCCTTTCTCATCTTTAACAAGGTACTCCATCTCTCCTATCTTCCTGTCCCCTCTAGCTAGAAACTTCCTGCCTTCGTGCTCCACTATATACACGTACCTCCCGAACGTGGAGTATATGAAGTACTCAACAAGGCTTTCGAGCTCATAACCCTCTCCGACAACTTCAATAACGTGAAATCCTAGTGATTTGAACTTGTTTGGATCTTCCTTAACTTTCTTAGCTAGGAACTTTGGTCTCAGAATTTTCTCCCACATTAGAGGTTCACCGCCCTCGTCATTGCTCCGTCAAAAACTATCGTTGAACCGAGCATGTACTCGGCATTTTCGCTTAGGAGGAAGTCAATTAGTGCGCCTAGCTCCTCCCATCGTCCGGTTCTCTTTAGCGGTGTTCTCCCGATAACCTCCCTCTTCCAGAATTCCTCAGGATCAATGCCTCTCTCTTCAGCGAGCTTTGTCAAGTTTTCCCTTGCCCCTGGAGTATCAAAACTTCCGAGCAGTACGGTGTACGCCCTTATCCCTTTTCCTCCATATGACCTTGATATTCCCTTAGCCAGCTGTATCAACCCAGCTCTCGCAGAATCTGCCAATAAAAGGGGTGGCATTGGCTCTAAGACTGAGACCGAGCTTAGATATATTATTATCCCCTTCATCTTCTTCTCAAGCCATGCCTGAATCAAAAGCGTTGTTAGGTATCCGGGGGAGGCTAGGTGAAGGAGAGATGCCTCGGCCCAGTCCATGTACCTAGCTTCATGAACCATGCAGGGCTCGCACCTAATGTTTGGAGCATTCCATATTAAGGCATCAATTCCTCCAAGGGCTTCCCAGGCGTTCTTTACTAGCCTTTTTAGGTCATCTTTAACGAGAAGATCTGCCTTGAAATATTCAACTTTTCCGAGGTCTTTTAGCTCCTCATAGGCTTTTTTCAAGTTGTCTATGTTGCTCGATGATATTACCACAGAGTGTCCCCTTTTGAGTAGCTCCCTTGCAACGTTAAAGCCAATCCCCCTCGATGATGCCGTGATCAGGACGTTCATACGTATTCATCAATGCTCTACTCCTATTAAAGTGTTCCGTTTTGGCTGGGCAAAAGTGTTCCTTTGTCTAAAATATTTCAAAAGCTTAATACATTCTCTGAATGTTTTCAATATTGATGATATGTCAATGTAGAGGTTTTGGTGATATGACAAGTGGTATTGGAGAAGGATGATAAGGTAGGGAAACTTAGCCACTAAAGGTGGTGAACATGAGGTTTTGCACCTGTGGTGAGAGAGATAAAACCAAGCCCTTCAAGGTCGCGGTCATCGGTGCAGGGCCTGCTGGACTTTCAGCAGCTTGCAATCTAGCGTGTAGGGGCTTTGAAGTCCATGTATACGACAAGATGCCAGAGCCGGGAGGAATGGTTGCCTTTGGAATTCCGGAGTGGAGGATTCCAATAAAGAGTGTGAGAGAGGGCGTTAAGGAAATTGAAAAGCTCGGAGTAGTGTTCCACATGAGAACGAAGGTTGTCTATGACTCGCCGAAGGAGCTGGGTGACGAGTGGGCGGAGAGGTTTATCTCCCTAGAGAAGCTGATGAACGAGTTCGATGCAATCCTAATAGCCACAGGGGCATGGAGGCCGAGGATCCTTAGGATTCCTGGGCACGACCTTCCGGGAGTCATGGATGCCCTAAGCACCCTTGTCAAGATAAAGATGGTGAGGATAGGATACCTCCCGGAGAGTGAACTCCCAGACTTTGAGGGAAAGAAAGTTATAGTGGTTGGTGCAGGATACACGGCAGTTGACATGGCTAAGGAGGCCCAGCTCCTTGGAGCAAGGGAAGTAACGATAGCCTACAGGAGATCGCTGGGACACAGCTACGCAAAGGCTGAGATTAGAAAGCTAATAAATGAAGGAGTTAAATTCGTTGAGTACGTTACCCCTGAGCGGGTAATCGGGGATGAAAAAGTTAGGGAAGTCGAGTTCGCAAAGACAAAGATTGTTGGGGGAAGTGTAATTAAGACCGATGACCGGATTACAATTCCAGCAGACTACCTAATATTCGCTATAGGTCAAATTCCAACAAATCCAATTAGGGAGATAACATGTGCGAATGAAGAGATACTCAAGGACTCTGGGATATTCTTCGCTGGGGACGTAATAAGTCCCAGGAACATAGGAACGGCAATACTAGAAGGTAGAAGGGTTGCTGGGGAGATAGAAGAGTGGCTGATAACCCACGCACCTAGGAGATTACTCCCACCGACCTTAGCGGGCAGGCTGATAGCGGAGGTCATCGAGGGCAAATGCTAACTTTATAAACTTTTTTGTCAAACATTCGATTGATGGAGCTAGCAAACGTTGTCGAGAAGATACTGAAGAGCATTGGATTTGAAACGGCGAGGTTCACTTTTAGGGGAGGATGCTTTGACCTAGTTGCCACTAGGCGTCTCCTCTTGCTATTCATAAAAACCCTCACAAATATTGATAAATTCACTGAGGAGCAGGCTGAGGACTTAAAAAAGCTGGCAAAGCTTTTTAGGGCTTCTCCTCTTTTGGTTGGCCTAAAAACAAAGAACCTTGAGCTTGAAGATGGTGTCGTGTATGAGAGGTTTGGGATCTATGCGATAACCCCAGGAACACTCTACTCCATGTTCGCGGAAGGGGAACCTCCCCTTATAATGGCCGAGAGGGGAGGCTTTTACGTTAAGATCGATGGGGAGAAGCTGAGGAAGCTCAGAGAAGAACACGGCTACACCTTAGCCGAGCTCGCTACTTACGTTGGCGTCTCGAGAAAGAGCCTCCAGAGGTATGAAAAAGGTGAGGCCGTTGTGAGTCTTGAAGTAGCCCTCAGGTTGGAGGAGATCTTTGATGAGCCCTTAGTTAAGCCTGTAGACGTTTTGCGGGCGAAACTTGAAGATGTATCCCTAGGCTCAAAGCCCGAGAGCAAGCTTGAAAGGGAAGTGTTTGAGGAGCTACACAAGCTTGGAATGGATGTCGTTAAGATTAGAAGGGCCCCCTTTAATGCCGTGGGGAAGGAGGAGGACGAGGAGACAAAGTTGCTTACCGGCATAGATGAGAAGAAGACAAGTGCGACGCTTAAGAGGGCTAGACTAGTGAGTCAGATAACGGAGTTCATAGGGAGCGAGGGTATGTTCGTCCTTGAGAATGCGAGGGCGGAGGTTATAAGCAAGATCCCAGTTATACCAAAGAGAGTGCTGGAAGACGTCAGGGATGTTGATGAGCTTTTCGAAATAATAAAAGAGTTGAAGTCTAAATCTTGATGTGCTTCCACTTCCCCCTTCTGAACACCAGCCAGAACAGTCCGGCGGTTATGAATGTCTCGAGACTCATCCCTATCCAAGCGGCAACCACACCTAGGCCGCTAAAGTGGAATCCCGGGAATGTATATCCAAATATGGTAAACCTTGGAATCGTGAATCCAAAACCAAGTATGTACGAGGGAATTATTCTGAAGAATAACTTGCTGATTGCGGTTATGTAGAGGGGGCTTTTTGTATCACCAGCGCCTCTAAGCGCACCGCTTAGCACGAACATTATGCCTAGCGGAATTTCGCTTATACCAACTATGATTAGGTATATAGAGGCAAGGTTTTTGACGACCTCATAGTTTGGATCTGACCTTGAAAGGAAGGGCTCTACGAGGATACCAGGGAAAGCGACAAGTACGAAGGCCATTATCGTCATAAAAGCTGTTGTCATTTTCATTGCCTCTTTAACAACTCTTTCTGCCTGCTCTGGTTTTTTAGCTCCTAGGCTCTGACCAACAAGGGCAGAAGTGGCTATGCTAAAGCCAAAAGCTGGCATGTACGCTATGCTCTCTACTCTAAGTCCTATTTGGTGGGCTGAAAGAGCTATCTTTCCGAACCTAGTGACTATGCTCATATATAGAAAGTTGTAGAAGCTGAATAATCCTCTTTCCAGCATCGTCGGTGTTCCTATTCTAAGGATCTTCTCCACTATCTCCCATCTTATCCTTAGCTCTAGCACTGGCTTCAAAACGAGTCTGTGGGCTATAAATAGGTATAGACCAACGAGAAACGCAACCGTAATTCCTATTCCTGAAGCCCAAGCGGCACCTACTGGACCCATCCTGGGGAATCCTAACTTTCCAAACACCAAGAGATAGTCGAGGACTGCGTTTACAACATTCATTAATATATTTAGAAGCATTGGCGTTTTCGTGTCTCCCGCTCCCCTCAGGGAAGAAAAGAACGCAAAGCCAACAAACCTTATCGGATAGAAAAAGAAGAGTACTCTAAGGTAGGCGTACGCTATCTCAAAGACTTCTCCCCTAGCACCCATTATCCTGAGTATATCATCCCCAAAGAATATCCCAAAAAGCATCACGGGGATCCCTAGGATGAATGCTATGTACATACTCTGCTCCGCTACCCTTGATGCCTCCTCATAGTTTCCCTCTCCAACTCTCCTCGCAACTACAGCTAGTGTTCCCGTGGATACGGCCATCATTATTGGAAACATGAACCAGCTTACCATTCCCCCTAAGCCGACTGCGCCAAGGGCGATTGCACTTACGTGGCCAACTATCATTGTATCAACTAAGTTGAGAAGTGTCTGACTTATGTTTCCAGCTATTGCGGGCCATGCTAGCTTCCATAGCTTTTTCCTTATCTCGCTCATCTTTAATCACATTATCATTTTTATCTAAACGGTTAAAGTTGCATAGAATTTAAAAACCTTATTATACCAATTTGGATATTCCTTAATCAATGAAAAGCTTTGAAGCTTTGAGTTGAAGGAAATCCAACCCCTTAGCAAAAACCTTATATCTTCTTCGTTTGAAGACTAATTTGTCTTTTGTTAAAGCTTCAGGGGCGGACAAATATGGCAGTGATCGTTGTTACAGGAAGGGGTGGAGCTGGAAAAACCACAACGACTGCAAACCTAAGCACGTACTTTGCCCAAGCTGAGTATAGAGTTTTGGCTATAGACGGTGATCTCTACCTTCCAAATCTTGGCCTTCACTTTGCCTTGGATAATGTGAAGTACACGCTCCACTCCGTTGTTAAAGACCCCAATATGGATCCTGAATGGGCAATTTATAAGCATAAAGAAACTGGGGTTTACGTTATGCCAGGAAGTTCAAGGCTAGAAGATGTTCTAGGAATTTCAGGCCAAAGATTGAGGGAGATAATAGAGAATCTCAAGTACAAATATCCCCTAATATTTGTAGACTCACCAACTGGAGTACCCTTTGATACTCTCCCCGCATTTGAAGTATTTGATTATCAGATAATAGTTGTGGAGATTGAAAGATCTCCAATATATTCATTTGAGACTATGGTTGAGAACGAAGTCTTGAAGCTTAAAGCATTGGGAGACAGATTTGGATTAGATGTTGGAGTAGTCATAAACAAAGTTAGGGAAGCAGCAGATGTCATTGATAAGATAGTGGAGGTTATAGAAAGCGATATAGGTGTTCCCGTTCTGGGAGTTATTCCATTCGATGATGCAGTTCCTGAATCTGTGAATGCTGGAATACCTGTTCTAGTATATAAGCCTCATAGTGATGCTGCGATAGCTTTTAAAGAGGCTGGACAACTAACTGAAGAGTGGATATTTGGCTCTTCTACACAGAGGTGAGACCATGAACGTTGAAGAAATTGTAGAGAAAGTTGCTAGGGGAGAGATTAAGCTCCATCAAGTAGAAAACTATGTTAACGGTGATAAGAAGCTTGCAACCGAGATAAGAAGGAAAGCCTTAGAGAGAAAGCTTGGAATAAAGCTCGAGCATATAGGTCACTATAGCATAGATCCCAACCAGCTCGTCGGAAGGAATATAGAAAACATGATCGGTGTAGTTCAGATCCCAATGGGCGTTGCCGGACCTCTCAAGATAAACGGAGAGTACGCCAAGGGAGAGTTCTACATCCCTTTAGCAACCACGGAGGGAGCCCTAGTTGCCTCCGTGAACAGGGGCTGCTCAGCCTTGACCGAGGCGGGTGGAGTCGTTACTACTTTGTTGGATGACAAGATGACGAGGGCCCCGCTGATAAAGTGCCCCGACGCTAGGAGGGCGAGGGAAGTTGCACAGTGGGTTCAGGAGAACCTTGAGTACCTGCAGGAGAAGGCGGTAAGTAAGGTCACAAGGCACGGAAAGCTTAGGGGTGTTAAGCCCTTCATAGTAGGCAGGAACCTCTACCTTCGCTTTGAATTCGAGACTGGGGATGCAATGGGAATGAACATGGTCACAATAGCGAGCGAGGAGATAATGAAGGTTATCGAGGAGCACTTTCCCGATGTAAGATACCTAGCACTATCTGGAAACCTCTGCGTGGACAAAAAGCCCAACGCCGTGAACTTTATCCTCGGCAGGGGAAAAACAGTCGTTGCTGAAGCTGTAGTCCCCAGGGGGATAGTTGAGAGGAAACTCAAAACTACTCCAGAACTAATCGCGGAAGTGAACTACCTGAAGAACCTCGTTGGTTCCGCTCAAGCGGGTAGCTATGGCTTCAACGCCCACTTCGGCAACATAGTTGGTGCTATCTTTTTGGCAACCGGCCAGGATGAGGCTCAGATCACCGAGGGCTCTCACGGGATAACCATAGCGGAAGTGACTCCCGAAGGCGATTTGTACATAAGCATAACGATGCCGAGCCTCGAAATAGGAACCGTTGGAGGGGGTACTAGGGTTCCAACCCAGAGGGAGGCCTTAGAGATAATGGGTGTTGCCGGTGGAGGGGATCCTCCTGGGATAAACGCTAAGAAGTTCGCTGAGATAGTCGCTGGTGCCGTTCTCGCTGGAGAATTATCCCTACTCGCGGCTATAGCGGCTAAACATTTAGCAAGAGCCCACAAGATGTTGGGAAGATGATAGAGATTAGATATAAGCCCATCGGGATAATTAGAACGCCCTTCAAAGAGCCTAAGGGCGTTCCCATACAGTCTTCCGTAGCTAAGGGAGTTAGAGGTGAGGTTATAGTATTCCCTGAGTACGCTGAAGGTTTGAAGGATCTCGACGGCTTTTCCCACATAATTTTGATTTACCACTTTCACCTGGCTAAGCCCGGCTCCCTGCTTGTAAAGCCTTACATGCACGATGAGTACCATGGGGTTTTTGCCACGAGGGCTCCAAGCAGGCCTAATCCCATAGGAATTTCCGTTGTGAGGCTTCTGAGAATAGAGGGGAACATTCTGTACGTTGAAGATGTTGACATAGTTGACGAAACTCCCCTTCTCGACATAAAACCGTATGTTCCTGAATTCGATATTAGGAGAGTTGATAGAATAGGATGGTTAGAAAGGAACGTCCACAAGCTTCCATACACTAGAGATGATGGTCGCTTCTCCAGGGGCTAAGTTTTTAAAACACTATTTTAATTACCTATTGGAAGAAAAACTGCTGGGGGTGATGAAATGCCTGTTATAGAGGAGCTCCCAGCGGTTAAGTTTGAGAGAGTTGGAATGCACTCCCATATAAAGGGATTGGGATTAGATGAGAACGGCAAGGCAAAGTTCATCGGGGATGGAATGGTCGGCCAAATCAAGGCTAGGGAAGCCGCTGGAATTGCCGTTAAGCTGATAAAGCAGGGTAAACTGGCTGGCAAGGGCATCTTGCTGGTTGGACCAACGGGAAGCGGTAAGACGGCAATAGCTATGGGTATAGCCAAGGAGCTTGGTGAAGATGTTCCCTTCGTTCAAATAAGCGGTAGTGAAATTTATTCTGCAGAGGTTAAGAAGACTGAATTCTTGAAGCAGGCTTTGAGGAGGGCTATAGGTGTTAGAATCAGCGAGGAGAGGAAGGTCTACGAGGGAATGGTAGAGAAGATAGAGATCAAGAGAACGAGGCACCCCTTCAACCCCTACATAGAGATACCTGAGAGCGTTAAGATAACGCTAAAGACAAAGGACGATGAGAAGGTATTAAGGGCTGGCAGGGAAATAGCGTATCAGTTGCTCGAGCTTGGAATTGAGGAGGGGGATGTAATACAGATCGATGCCGAGACTGGAAGGGTTTCAAGGGTCGGAACGACGAAGGAGGAGGAAGGTTTATTCTTCAGGAGGAAAGTCGAATTGCCAAGCGGTCCTGTTCTTAAGGTTAAGGAGTTCACTTATACTGTGACCCTCCACGACCTTGACGTTGTAAACGCGAGGGCCGGAGGAATATTTAGCCTCTTGTTTGGCGGTGGAATGGAGATAAACGATGAGATCAGGGAGAGGGTTGATCAGACAGTTAAGCAGTGGATAGAGGAGGGTAAGGCTACACTTGTTCCTGGGGTGCTCTTCATAGATGAGTGCCACATGCTCGACATTGAGGCATTCTCATTCTTGGCCAGAGCAATGGAGAACGAGCTGGCTCCAATACTAATCTTGGCAACCAATAGGGGAATGACGAAGATTAGAGGAACGGATATTGAGGCCCCACACGGAATTCCGCTGGACATGCTTGACAGGCTGTTAATAATAAACACTGAGCCCTACAAGAAGGAGGAGATCAGGGAGATCGTAAAGATAAGGGCCAAAGAGGAGGGAATAGAGCTCAGCGAGGAGGCTTTGGAGTACCTTGCGGAGCTCGGCGAGAAAACCAGCTTAAGATACGCAGTCCAGCTGCTGGCTCCTGCGAGCATAATAGCTGGAGGCAAGAGGGTCGAGAAGGAGCACGTTGAGAAGGCCAAGGAGTACTTTGCCGATGTCAAGAGGAGCATAGCCTTCGTTGAGAAGCTTGAGGGGATGCTACGTTAAAGCACAGAGGATATCAAAGAATGCTGAGCCAAGCCAGTGAACTATGAAGCTCGGGAAGAAGCTTTCCTCTTTTAAATCTACTATTGCAAATATTATGCCAGCAAGAAAGGAGTAGGGGATCTCTATTACGGGCTTTCCAATGTGCAGAATTGCGTAGGGGATTGCTTGCCCTAGTATTCCTATCCACTTATTTTTCTTTGCGATGGGGAAAAGGAGAAAGCCCCTGAAGAACGCCTCATGGGTAAACATGACCACGCCCATTTTGAGCTCTCCTAGGATGAAGCTATAAACACCTAAGTAAGAGAACCTGGGGTAGTAACTCCTCATGCTCTCATCAAGGAGCCCCAGGAAGCTCATTATGACTGCAATTCCAAGGAGTATTAGTGTACTCCCCCAGCTTTTTGGAAGTTTGAAGCCAACGTCCTTAAGCTCTTTCCTGAACAGGACCACTGGAATTAGGAGGTAGAAGAACACTAAATATGCTATCCACATGTTAAACGTCCCTGGGATCCTTGACGGGATAAACGCTATTATAAAAAGTGCCAGTGTCCTAGGATCCATGTTGACTACTTCTTCACTACCCTTTTAAACTACCACCCCAGTAGTATACTACTGGGGTGGTAGTTTGTACTTCGATCCAAAACCCAAGGAGAGAAGGGATGTTCTTAGTAAACACGTGGGTACTAATAATTAGGACGGGATTATTCTGGGTGAGGAGGGTAAATTCTGGTGTTTGTTGCGTATCTTAAGGTGTGCAGAGTGATAGTCCTTTGTGATACTTGTTACATTGAGAGATTTAGAGGTCATTGTCCACTTAATTCCGTATTAATACTCACCGCTTCAATTTTTAGTGGAATTTTTGAAGTCGTCTTTTGATCGATTATCTGTTTTAAATTGCGAATATATTCAGGAGTTGCACCAACAATACCAAGTAGTATTACAGAGTTTCTCTTGTATATCCTTTCGTATAATTTTCTAGCAGCCTCTAGATGTTTTATTGTTTTGAGGATAAACTCGGGTGGAAGAGGTTTAATTTTTATCTCAACTATGGCATCTGTTTTATCGTCTAGGGGCATTATAGCATCGACAACGTATTTACCAATCTTAACTTCTCGTTTGGCTATCGAATTATATTTGCGCTCAAGTTCTCTGATTGCGAGCTCTTCAATAACATATGGTGGTATTTTTTCAACGTGTTTAATTTGAATGGAACCTCTGTCTATCTTTGATTCATCTTGAAGCTCTTCACGTTTTCTGATTTCTTTTTCCTGTATTTCTTGCGAAGAGGCGTAAGGGATTTTTTGGAGAGTATCGAAATATTTTGATGCTCCTTCCCCTCCTCTTAATATAGCTACGAGATTTAAGAGAAACTCTAGTTTTGTGATACTTGTTGCAATAATGATTATTGAAATGAAATATATTAGTTCAGTGTGCGCAATTAAAGCTAATGATACGACTAGAACAATGCTAGAAATTCGAAGGGGTTCGCCAATGTCAAGATATTCCTTTTTGATTATCTTTGATATGAATAAAATCAGCATCATAACAAGTGAAAGTGTAACTCCAACAATCCCAGCTCCAATGACATCTGAAGTTCCTAGATTAAACATCTAACTCCCCCCTAAACACCCTGCTAAGTACTGCTGGAAAGGGCTTTTCAAGCTCTTTTTACTCTCTTCAGCTCTTCCGGTGATCGCATAATCTTTAGTCTGCATATAGAATTTTTGGATGTATAAATATGTCTTCTTGCCTGTCTCACTGTACTTCATCTTCATTTTCGTTACCTGACATATTAGTGAGCTTTACAATGTTAAATCCTTAACCCTTGTTGTCTTTTCTTGGCAGTTTTATTTGGACTTCCTTTGACAATAAATCCGTTTTATAGCTAGCTTTAATAATGATGGAAATCAGCCTTTGCTTTCACCAGTAGCTAAATTAGCATATTTTGAAAATTTTCGCTTTTCTTTGGGTATTTATTTCTCGGTTCACTGCTGGGCTTTAAGGTTCTTGGAACTGACTTTATCTACCCCTGGGGTTTAATATCAAAATTTGATATCTCAGTTAAGGCTGCATTCCTCGAGAAAATTATTGATGGAAGGAACATCGAATACAGGATCAGCGATCCGGTTCTTGAGCACGCACTTAAACGAGGAAGTTTATGATTGCCGGAAGGATAAATGCCGTGTAAACACCATTTAGGGCCATTCCCAGCCCGCTAACGGCTCCAGCGAGCTCGTCCTCAGTTATAATCCTTGCGGTTCCCAGGCCGTGGGAGGAAACTCCCGTCGCTAGTCCCCTCGCTACCCTATCCCTAACCCTGAAGATATTTAGGAGTTCCGGAGCTAGGGCGTTCCCCAGGATACCAGTCAGTATTACTAGTACTGCAGTCAGGGGAGGAATCCCTCCTATCTTTTCGCTTACGCCCATAGCTATTGCAGTTGTAACGCTCTTCGGAGCAAAGCTCCTCTGAAGGATTTCAGGGGCATGAAAGGCCTTCAGCATGTAAACCGCCGATAGTATCGCCGTACTTCCTCCCACCACAACCCCAACCGCGATTTCCTTCTTGTATTCTCTGATTATGGACAACTGCTTGTAGAGTGGAATAGCTAAGCTTACAACGGCCGGCCCCAGGAGGAAACTCAGAAATTTCGCTGATTCCATGTATTCCTCATATTTAATGCCCGTAGCCTTTAGAATAACTGCTATCGTGACTATTGAGAGGAGGACTGGATTTAAAGCCGGGGTTCTCTTCTTTGCGTACACCCAGGAAAAGGCCGTGTACAGGAAGAACGTTAAGAATACTCCAAAAATATTCATCTTCTGAGCACCTCCACGGTCTTTGCAGTCACGAATAGAGTGATTAGGAAGCTCAGAACTAGGGCAACTCCAATCGCAACTAAGTTTTCCTTAAGGAGATCCAAGTAGAGTATTATTCCAACTCCTGGAGGGATGAACATAATGCTCATGTTCCTAACGAGAAATTCTCCTTCTCTCTCAACGTCTTCAAGCCTGACAATTCCCGTGATTAGTGCAAGGGTTAGTAAGAGCATCCCAAGAACGCTTCCCGGTATTGGTACCCCGGCACTTTCTATCAGCCCCCCCAGGAATAGAAAGCCGAATATTATCGTCAGCCCCTTGTACATTTTACCACCTCCAGAGAATGGAGGAAGCTATATATACCAATTTCTCGGCTTAGTTTGATAGGTGTTAAATAATGCCCTACATAGAGAAGCTCGAGCTTAAGGGGTTCAAATCTTACGGTAATAAGAAGGTTGTTATCCCCTTCTCGAAGGGTTTTACCGCGATAGTTGGAGCTAACGGTTCCGGAAAGAGCAACATTGGGGATGCAATACTCTTCGTCCTCGGTGGACTCTCGGCGAAAGCCATGAGGGCAACGAGGATTAGTGACCTAATATTCGCGGGAACAAAAAGCGAGCCCCCAGCTAAATATGCTGAGGTAGCTATATACTTCAACAATGAGGACAGGGGATTTCCAATAGATGAGGATGAAGTTGTAATTAAGAGAAGAGTCTACCCAGATGGAAGGAGCACTTACTGGCTAAACGGAAAGAGAGCTACAAGAAGCGAAATCCTTGATCTTTTAAGTGCCGCAATGATCTCTCCCGAGGGCTACAACATAGTCCTTCAGGGTGACATAACGAAGTTCATCAAAATGAGCCCCACGGAAAGAAGGCTTATAATTGATGACATTTCAGGAATAGCGGAGTACGATGCTAAGAAGGAGAAGGCCCTTCAGGAGCTGAAGCAGGCTGAGGAGAACCTCGCAAGGGTTGATCTTCTCATAAGGGAAGTAAAGAAACAGCTTGACAAACTCGAGAAGGAGAGGAACGATGCCCTACGGTACCTTGATCTGAAGGAGAGGGTGGAGAAGGCTAGGGTTGCCCTGCTTCTCGGTGAGATAAAGAGGCTTGAAGAGGAGTTGTCTTCAAACGAGGCGAAGAGGAGTAGTATAGAGGAAGAAATTGAATCACTTGAGAGGAGAATAGAGGAAGTAGCTAGACTTATCGTCGAGAAGGAAAATGAGCTGAAGAAAATAGAAGAGGAGCTTGAAAGGGAGAGTAGCGAGGAGGCCCTTAGGGTAACGAGGAAGATCGGTGAGATAAACTCCAAGATAGAGCTGGCCAAGAGGAACATTGAGGTTGGAAAGAAGGAGCTTGACGAAGCTCAAGTGAGGCTGATAAGGGCTAAAGATGAACTGAAAAAGGTTCTCAGCGAGATAGAGAAAACCAAGGGCGCGATAAACAGGTGGTCTAAGAGGAGAGATTCCCTAATAGAGGAAATAAAGGCGAAAGAGGAGGAGAGGAACCTTTTAGTGGTAAGGTTGGGCGAGATAGACAGGACTTTCGCCGTTGCAAGGGAGGAGTTTGATTCAGTGGTTAGGGAACTGGAGAATGCTAAAAAGGAGCTCTACGAAGGAGAAGCTGAGATAAAAAGGCTTGAGAGTGAAAAGGAAAAGCTGCAGTCTCAAATTCTCGTTCTGAAGGCGAGGTTGCCCGGTATAGATGAGAAGGTTAGGGAGCTTAACTCTCTACTTGATGAGAAGAAGGCTCAGCTCAGCGAGCTGGAGGGCAAATTAACCTCCATCTCCTCCCGCAGGAGGAAGGTTGAGGGTGAAATTGAGAAAAAAGGAAGGGAATTGGAAAATGTAAAATCTAAGCTCAACTCCCTCGAAAGAGAACTAATAAAAGCTGAGGCTCAGAGCGAGATAAGGGGGAATAGAGCAATAGATGCCCTAAAGAGCTCGGGCATCCCTGGGATTTACGGAACCTTGGCTGAATTAATAAGGGTTAAGGATGGCCAATATTCGATTGCGGTTGAGGTTGCCCTCGGCAATAGGGCGGACAACGTAGTCGTTGAAGACGAGATTGTCGCCGAGAAGGCTATTAAGTTCCTGAAGGAGAACAGGCTTGGAAGACTAACCTTCCTCCCCTTGAACAAGATAAAGCCAAGGAAGCCAAATGATTCCGTTGGCATTCCAGTCACGGATGTAATCGAGTACGATCCCAGGATAGACAGTGCCGTTAGGTTCGCCCTAGGCGATACGGTCATAGTGTCCTCAATGGAGGAGGCAAGACCCCACATCGGTAAAGTCAGAATGGTGACCTTGGAGGGAGAGCTCTATGAGAAAAGCGGGGCCATTACTGGAGGTCACTACAAGCCGAGAGGGTTGGCCGTAGATACGAGGAAGCTTAGGGAGGAAGTGGAGTCTCTAAAAGCCAAGAAGGAGGCTCTTGAGTCTGAGCTTAATTCCCTTAAAGTTGAGCTTAGGGCTTTGGAAAATCAAGGTTTTGAGCTTAGGATAAAGATCAGCGACATTGAAAAGGAAATAGAGATAACGAGGAAAGATCTCGATAGGCTTTTGGCCGAGAAAAAAGCAATAGAGGAGGAAATTAAGAATTCAGATGATAAAATAAAGAAAATAGAAGAGGCCATTCATGCCAAGAGGGGAGAGCTGGCAAAGCTCAGAGGGAGGATAGAGAGGCTTGAAAAGAAGAGAGATAAGCTGAAGAAAGCCCTCGAGAACCCCGAGGCTAGAGAACTCAGCGAGAAAATAAGACTTATAGAGGGGGAGATAGCGAAGCTAAGGGAAGAGCTCAGTAGGGTAGAGAGCAAGCTTGAGGCCTTTGAATCGAGACTTAACGAGGAGTTACTCCCCAGGAAGGCTTCGTTAGAGGAGGAAATTGAGGGGTTGGTCAACAAGATAAATGCTCTCAAGGCCAACATAAAGGAGAATGAAGAAGCCCTTAAAGAGCTGACCAAAGAACTTGAATCGCTTAGGGAGGAGGAAAAAGAAGTTTATTCCAAGATAGAGAGGGCCAAAGAGAGCAGGAAGAACTTAGAGAAAGAAATCTCTTCACTAAGGAAGGAGAAAGAAGAGCTCTCTAAGAGGATTCAAGAGCTCAGAATAGAGGCAAACACTCTAAGGGTCAGGGATGTCCAGCTCAGGTCGGTGCTTGAGGAGAAGAAGTCACAGCTAAAGCATTTCGACAAGGAGATCATCAAGTCAATAAAGGAGATTCCCCTTGATCTCGAGGCCTTGAAGAGGGAAATAGAGGAGATGGAGGAAGAGATAAGGTCTCTAGAGCCCGTGAACATGAAGGCCATAGAGGACTTTGAGGTAGTGGAGAGGAGGTACCTCGAGCTGAAGAGTAAGAGGGAGAAGCTTGAGGCCGAGAAGGAGAGCATAATAGAGTTCATTAACGAGATAGAGAAGGAAAAGAAGAACGTCTTCATGAAGACGTTTGAGGCCATAGCCAAGAACTTCTCAGAGCTATTCGCTAAGCTGTCTCCTGGGGGAAGCGCTAGGCTAATCTTGGAGAATCCAGAGGATCCATTCTCAGGAGGGCTCGAGATAGAGGCCAAGCCGGCTGGCAAGGATGTGAAGAGGATAGAGGCTATGAGCGGTGGAGAGAAGGCTTTAACAGCCTTAGCGTTTGTATTCGCGATTCAGAAGTTCAAGCCTGCTCCGTTCTACCTCTTCGATGAGATAGATGCCCACTTGGATGATGCCAATGTGAAGAGGGTTGCAGACTTAATCAAGGAGTCCTCAAAGGAGAGCCAGTTCATAGTGATAACCCTTAGGGACGTTATGATGGCCAACGCGGACAAGATAATAGGGGTTTCAATGAGGGACGGCGTTAGCAAGGTGGTTTCGCTAAGCCTCGAGAAGGCCATGAGAATACTTGAGGAGATAAGGAGGAGGCAGAATGTTTGACAGGGAGGAATTTGAAAGATGGATCAGGCAGGCCGAATATACACTTAGGAGTGCTCGAGCTGATGCTGAGAGCGGATTCTATTCATGGGCATGCTTTAAGGCTCAGCAAGCAGCAGAATTCGCTGTTAAAGGGCTGTTGCTTGGTCTAGGGATTCCTGCCTATGGCCACTCCACTGCTAAACTCCTTTCCATTCTCATATCTCAGGGTATTGAAGTTCCTCAGGAGATCCTTAGAATCGCTAGGGTTCTTGATAGGCTCTACATTCCAGCGAGATATCCAGATGCTCATGTTGAGGGCGCCCCATATGAATTCTACGATAAAAGAGATGCTGAAGAAGCAATAAATCTTGCTGAGACAATATTAAAATTCGTCATGGAGGTCGCTAAATGGAAGACAGAATAATGAATGACATAAGGGAGTACATTGAAACACTTAAAAAACACGGGATTAATGTCTTACTTGCTGTAGTTTTTGGTTCATTTGCCAAGGGAACTTATGGGTTAGGTAGTGATGTTGACCTTTTTATAGTAGCGAGAAATCTTCCTGAGGACTTCGATGAGAGATTAAAACTACTGTACCTCCTAAATGAGACCGAGACGGTAATAGATCCAAAAGCTTATACGCTGGAGGAAGTCGAGAAAATGTTTGCAAAGGGTCATTTACTCCTCCTCGAACTTTCTGAGCATGGGAAGGTAATATATGTGGGAGATAATGAATATCTGGAGAAATTTTTTAGGAAGCTTAGAGCTCTAAAAGGGAGATACAGGCGGATAAATAATGCTTGGATCAAGGTGGTTTGAATGGAGTCCAGATTTGAGCCCGAAGTAACTCCCGTCGACATTCTCTTACAGCTCGTGAGAATGGGTAAAGTGGATCCATGGAATATTGACATAGTTGATCTAACTGAGAAGTACATAAAGATGCTTAGGCAGATGCAGGAGCTTGACCTCAGAATTTCTGCTAGGGCAATTTTGGCTGCGGCAATTCTCGTCAGAATGAAGAGCGAGGCTTTACTTCGAGAAGACGAGAAAAAAGAGGGGGAAAAGGAGGAAGAAAAAATAAGGGTTGAAGTTGACCCGCTGGTTCCCCCATTGAGGAGGGTTGAACGCTACTACACCCTTGACGATCTGATCGAGGCTTTAATGGATGCCCTTGAGGAGGCAGAGAGGAGGAAGCCCAGGAAAAAGAAGAAGGTAGAGATAGAGGAAGAAATATTCGTTGTTGATGACTTTAGAGTTGACATAGAGAAGCACGTGAACAGGCTTTACCAGATTGTGAAGGAATTATACAGGGAAACAGGGAAGCCGATAAGGTTCTGGGATCTAGTGTTTGATGTTGATCCTAAAATTATAGCTAGAACTTTCCTCTATCTCTTGTTCCTCGAGAACATGGGCAAGGTGGAGATGGTGCAGGAAGAGCCCTTTGGTGAGATACTTGTTGTTCCTCTTGAGTCTTAGAAAATTTTATATATTATGGGTAGTAAATTGTCTTTTTGAGGGCAAGCTTAATGGATGCGTGGGTAGGTACTGCTATATTACTAGGTATTTCCCTCGTGGTATACCTCCTGCTAAGGGCTAGGGGATACTCGAAGGCGAAGGCGGGACTGTCCGCTATTATAACCTATATGATAGTCGGAATAGTGCAAGTAGAACTCTTAGACTGGAGTGTTAGTCCTTGGGTAGTCGTGATTCCGGGGATTTTTGTAGCATTTCTCGATATTATCCAGCTTCGCATGGCTGAGCACCACCAAAAGGCCTGAGGTGATGGCTATGGTTGTGGGAAAAAGGTTTGTTTCCGCTCTCTTTGTAGTGTTTTCAGCGGGAACAGCAACAGGACTGGCTAAATATTACTCCCCCGTAGTTGCGGTGGCCCTAGCAACTGCAACGGTGGCACTGGCACTTTTGTTGCCTTGGCTCATAGTCTCAGCGATCTCAAAGAAAAAGCACAGATACTCAGTTCCACTGGCGTTTTTATCGGCCTCCCTATGGGAATTCGCATGCTCTTACCTCGCTAAACTCCTAGACTATCCACTCTGGAACATGTTCCTCTTTGCGGGACTTGGAGGGCTTATCACGGTGGTTTTCACGATGGTTGATGCCTTAACAAAACCCAGGAGGCACTCAGCTGAAGTAAAATAGCACTCTCTCCCATCTCTTTGCCGGCCTGAAGGTTAAAGCAAGTAGCGGTTCCTGGGTGCCTATGTACATAGATTTCTTTTCCCTGTTTATGTAAAAGTAGTACTTTCCTGGGGGTATTTCGCAGAGAAATTTCCTGGGTTTCGTTATCTTTACAAGCTTTTTATCCCAGAACACGCACTCATAGGTATCTTCAATGTCCCTAACCCTCTCGACAATTTCCTTTAAATCAAGAAGCTCGCCGTTAAGCTTTACGGCGACTAGAGTTTTCTTGCCGTTCGTGAAAATTACCGTGTCCTCGATCTCAACCCTTACGGCATCTCTTAGAAAAGAAAAGAGGGCGGAATAAATCCTATCCAGCTTTCTCTTCTTTACTAGTCTTTTGGCTATTCTCTCCTTTGCGTGGTTTGTAAGTATCATTTCTCCTGCTTGTACTCTTTTGCGGCCTTTACCAACCCGTGAAATACTGGGGCTGGCCTCATGGGTCTCGACTTAAACTCTGGGTGGAACTGGGTTGCTATGAAGTATCTCTTGTCCGGCAACTCGAGTATCTCCATCCTCCTCTCATCATCCCCTGCTATTCCGCTGAACACTAATCCAGCCTTCTCAAAGGCCTCGATGTAGTCCGGATTAACCTCCCAGCGGTGCCTGTGCCTTTCGTAAACAAGCTCCTTCCTGTACAGGCTGTACGCTAGGGTTCCCTTCTTTATCTTCACAGGATAAGCCCCCAGCCTCATGGTTCCTCCAAGCTTATCTAGGTTTCTCTGTTCGGGCATTAGATCTACCACAGGATAGGGCGTTTGTGGATCTATCTCGGTTGAGTGTGCACCTTTCATCCCCAGGACGTTCCTTGCGAATTCAACAACGGTAAGCTGGAACCCAAAGCATATTCCCAGGAAGGGAATATCGTTCTCTCTTGCATACCTAATGGTCATTATCTTGCCCTCTGAGCCCCTCGCCCCAAATCCTCCTGGGACTATTATTCCATCAACACCTTCCAACAGCTTTGTTCCATGCTCCTCTATATCTTCAGCCTCAACCCACCTTATCTTTACCTTAACCTCATTGCTCACGCTTGCATGCTTTAGGGCTTCCTTTATGCTCAGGTAAGAATCGGTAAGCTTTACGTATTTGCCTACAACCGCTATTTCAACGGTGTCTTGAAGGGCCTTGTACTTAGCTACCATCTTTTCCCATTCCTTCAAATTGGGCTCCCTATCTTCGAGGCCGAGCCTTTTCGTTAAGTATTTCCCTAGTCCTTCCCTCTCGAGGAGCAGGGGAACTTCATAAGTATCTTCAACGTCGTAAGCACTTATCACGGCTTCCTCGGGAACGTTCGTGAATAGGCTTATCTTCTTCCTTGCAGATTCCTCGAGGGGATCTTCGCTCCTTGCCACTATTGCGTCTGGCTGGATTCCTAGGCTCCTGAGCTCTTTCACGCTGTGCTGAGTTGGCTTAGTCTTCTGCTCCCCAACCACCTTCAGCTTTGGAACGTACGTAACGTGAACAAATGCAACGTTTTCTCTTCCCTCTTCAAGTTGCATCTGTCTCGCTGCTTCGAGAAACGGCATGCTCTCTATATCCCCAACTGTTCCTCCAATTTCAACTACAACAATGTCGTAATCCTTGGCTATTTCCCTTATTCTCCTCTTAATTTCGTCCGTTATGTGGGGAATAACTTGAACCGTAGCTCCTAGATACTCCCCTTTCCTTTCCTTCTCTATGACCGTTGAATAGACCTTTCCAGTTGTTATGTTGTGGTCGAACGTTAAATTAGTGTCAAGAAACCTCTCATAATTCCCTAAGTCTAAGTCAACTTCTCCTCCATCGTCAAGAACAAAAACTTCCCCATGCTGATAGGGGTTCATTGTACCGGCGTCATAGTTGAGATAGGGATCTATCTTGATGTTCGTCGTTGTGTACCCTCTCGCTTTCATTAGAAGTCCTATTGAAGCGCTAGTAATTCCTTTCCCAAGACCGCTCACTACTCCACCCGTTACGAAGATGAACTTCGTCATAGTTGAGGGCTGGTAGGGTTGATTTAAAATCTTTCGTTCCTTTGATAATTTTATCTTCATAAAACTTTTAAGTGAAAATCACCAAATATTAGCGGGAATTCCAAGAGAAAAGCGATTTTAAGGGTGATAATGATGAATGAAGGGGATATTAGGGAGCAGTTAAGACCATTTTTTGAGCCGAGAGCTGTTGCAATAATTGGAGCAACTAACAAGAGGGGAAAGGTCGGAAATGTCATCTTCGAGAACTTTAAGAGGAACAAAGAGAAGGGGATCTTCAAGGGTAATATCTATCCCGTTAATCCAAAACTTGACGAGATTGAGGGTTACAAAGTTTATCATGACGTTTCTGAGTTGCCCGATGATACCGATCTAGCTGTAATTGCAATCCCGGCTCCTGCCGTCCCAGAGACTATGAAGAAGATAGCTGAAAAGGGAATTAAGGCAGTGATTATCATTACTGGGGGATTTGGTGAGCTTGGCGAGGAAGGAAAGAGGATGGAGAGGGAAATACTTGAGATAGCTAGGGCCCATGGAATAAGGATCATCGGGCCTAACTGCGTTGGAGTTTACGCCCCGGATACCGGCGTTGATACAGTATTCCTCCCAGAGGAGAAGATGGATAGACCGCAGAGTGGGCCGATAGCATTCATAAGCCAGAGTGGAGCTTTTGCCGCCGCAATGCTCGACTGGGCCGCAATGGCTGGAATTGGTATTGGTAAGATGGTTAGTTATGGAAACAAGATAGATGTTGATGACGCTGATTTGATGGAGTATTTCGCCCACGATGATCAGATCAAGGTAATGACGTTCTACATTGAGGGCGTTAAGGATGGAAGGAAGTTCATGGAAGTCGCCAAGAAAGTTACAAAGATAAAGCCGATAATAGCCCTGAAGAGCGGAAGGACTGAGTATGGGGCTAAAGCCGCATCCTCTCATACGGGCTCGCTTGCAGGTCAGGACGTAATTTATGATGCAGTGTTCAAGCAGACTGGAATCATTAGGGCTGAGGACTTTGAGCACATGTTCGACTTAGCTAAGGCCTTCGCAAAGTGCAAGCTTCCCAAGGGCGACAGGATAGGGATAATAACTGATGGTGGTGGGGCTGGAGTCATGGCGAGTGATGCCGTAGCTAAGTTCGGTCTTAAGCTTGCCGAACTAAGCGAAGAGACTATAAAGTTCCTGAGGGAAAGGTTCCCGCCCCATGCAGTCGTTGGCAATCCAACGGACGTTGTGGGGGATACAGACGCAGAGAGGTACAGGCTTGCCCTTGAAGCTTTCACCAAGGATCCAAACGTTGATGCAATCCTTGTAATTGTTCTATTCCAAGTTCCACTGTTAGATGAAGAGGAAGTCATAAATATTATAGCTGATTACGCAAAGAAGAGTGAGAAGCCGATAGTTGCCGTCGCAATGGGGGGTTATAAGACGGACAAATATGCTAGAATGTTAGAGGAGAAAGGTGTTCCGGTTTATCCGACCCCTGAGAGGGGTGTTAGGGCTTTAGCTGGCTTGGTTAGATATGCCAAATATCTTAGGGGGAATGAGAAATGAAGGAGGAAGCCGTTAAGGTTATTGAAGAGGTGTTGAAGCAGGGCAGGACGGCTATGGTTGAATACGAAGCAAAGCAGGTTTTAAAGGCTTATGGTTTGCCCGTGCCAGAAGAGAAGCTTGCAAAGACCCTTGATGAGGCCATTAAGTACGCGAAGGAAATTGGCTATCCTGTGGCGATGAAACTCATGTCACCCCAGATACTCCACAAGAGCGATGCTAAAGTTGTGATGCTTAACATAAAGAACGAGGAAGAACTCAAGAAGAAATGGGAGGAGATACACGAGAATGCGAAGAAGTACAACCCTAACGCTGAAATCCTTGGTGTTCTAATTGCCCCAATGCTCAAGCCAGGAAGGGAGGTAATCATTGGAGTCACAGAAGATCCTCAGTTTGGCCATGCAATAATGTTCGGTCTCGGTGGAATATTCGTTGAGATTCTGAAAGACGTTACGTTTAGGCTCGTCCCAATTACTGAGAAGGATGCAAGGAAGATGATAACGGAGATAAAAGCCTACCCAATTCTAGCTGGGGCAAGAGGAGAGGAGCCAGCTGACATAGATGCTATAGTGGACATGCTCCTCAAAGTCTCTCAGTTGGTTGATGATCTCAAGGACTACATAAAGGAAATGGATCTAAACCCAGTCTTCGTGTACAATAAGGGAGAAGGGGCAGTAATAGTTGATGCGAGGATAATCCTGAAGGCCAAGGAAGAGAAGAAGCCTGAGCCTGAGTATAAGGAGGAGAGGTGTGCTTAACTTTTCCCATATTTTTCTTGCACATAGGTAAGTATATCGTGGATTATTAGGAGGTTTATTCCGGCGTCTATTGCCGAAAGTAGGTTGCCGACCATTAAATAGAGGAGGGCAAAGAAGAACTCGGCCCCTGCGTATATAAGCGCAGTTTTTATTGCTATCTTAACTTCACTTCTTACTCCAACGGCCAATAAAAGGCTGAGGAGTCCAAACGCTTGGTACAGACCAGATCCCTGATACATAACGAATATCAAAACGGCGTTCAGTGCTAGGAGGTAGCTCGCTAATTGGAGGGGTTTCATAGGACATCCCTGGGGAGCTTATCTTTTACCTCTTCAAGTATCTTCTTAAACTGTCCAAGACCTGCCCTAACTACTGGAAACTTCGGAACGAAGGGGCAAGAGGGTTCCTCTTCTATGCTAATCTCAAATGTCCCTATCTCCTTTGCAATCCTAACTATTTCCTCCTTATCCAATGCTATAAGGGGTCTGAGGACTGGCATATCGGTTGCGGTGCTTATAACCATTAGATTGTCAAGAGTTTGGGATGCAACTTGTCCGAGAGAGTCCCCTGTTATAATGGCATCTGCCCCAATTTTCTTTGCGTACTCAGTTGCTACTATGTACATAGTGTACTTGCAGAATACGCACGTCCATTTTGCCTTTCCAATCTCTTTTAGCTTTTCAAAAACTGGAGCCTGAACTTCGAAGGCGTCCACTATTAGGGGCTCTTTTACGAGATCTCCGTGTATCTCTCTCAATTTCTTTACAAGCCTTCTCACTTTGTCCTCCTTTATCTCATCCTGCCTAAAGTGGAGAGGATAAACTTCAACACCCTTGCTCGCCATTAGGTGGATCGCAACAGGTGAATCTATCCCTGAGCTTAATAGTGCAACGACCTTCATTCTCTCCACCCCAGGTATATCATGTAAGTGATGATTGCCATCGCCCCAATAACTTCTGGGATCGCTAATCCAATCCCTATCTTTATAAGGGCTATCATTAAGATAAAAGTTCCTGGGCCGATAATTCTCCACATCCCTCCGTAAAGCACCATGTCTAAGAAAGATAGTAGGTAAGTTAGAACGGCTGATGGAGTGTGTAATGGTTTTTCCTCCGGAAACACTCCTACAAGGATAAGAGCAAGCATCGCTATTTTAAGCACATCTCTTTTTAGGGCTTTGGCCGTTATTAACCCCAAAGTTCCAAGGCCTATTATGTACAGGTTAAATATCCAGCCCTTTGGATTTTTGAGGGATCCCATGTCACTTAGTGCATTTTCTGTAAAAGAGAACCACGGATTTTGGTTGACTACAAACGCTAGTCCAATTGTGAAGTATATAAGAACCACTAGGGGCAGCGCCTTTCGGGTATCCATGTTTTCATCTTCAAAAATAACTTTTATATGTCCTTTCCGGTAAGTTGGCCTGATGGCCGATTTAGTTGCCTTCGTTTACATGGGGGGAGAGGAGTATAAGTGGGTGTTCTTTGAGGTCTACGATAGGGTTAAGTCCTACCTTCGGGATATTGATCTGCCTGTTATTCCAGTCTATGGGGGCCACATAAAGTTGCCCCCAGGAACTTTAGTTCAGGTGAGAACCGAGAATGGAATAGTTAAGATGTATTCTTTCGAGGCCGTAGTTGAGGCCCTCTACGGCAGGTTAGTTGAGATGAGAAATGATGTAAATGACGAAAGTATAACCAAGATATTCGGTCTGACGACGTATCCAATAGGGTCTAGGAAGGAGTACTTTGACATTTACAAGAAATACTTGGGCCTTCAAGTTTCAATAGCCAACTATCACGTCCTTGCACTCTCAATAAAGCCATTTCATACTGAAAATAGAGAGCTCTTCGTGGAGAGGGTGTTTAAGGGTGTCCTTCATGAACTAGGCCACTTATATGGCCTTTCCCACTGCAAAAATGACTGCGTGATGAACCCTCCCAGTGACTTGAAGGATTGGGATTTAAGGGCACCAACATTCTGTTCGAACTGTTTAAGAGAACTAAAGGAGAGGTTTAAGCCCAAGCTTCAGCTATAACGTCGTGCTTGTGGATGCTCTCATTGCTAATTACCCTCACGTGGATTCTGCCTTTGAACCTTTCCTTAGCTTTGGCGAGTATCTCCCTTGCAACATCTTCAACGAACTTTGGATTCTCGTACATTCTCCTGACGACGGCATTTTCATCCGAGGTTTTGAGCAGGGTGTACGTTGGAGAGCTGAACGAGCTCTCAACTACCTCTATCATGTCCTCTAGTGCTATGTTCTCTTCGAAGTCCGTTCTTATCTCCAGCTCTCCTATTGCCCTCTGGATGTGTGTTCTTCCTTGGTTGTTGGCCATTGCGTGGGGACAGGCGGTATTTCCTATAACCCTAACCTTGAGAACCTTCTCAATATTGCTCTCCTTGATAACTCCGACCTCGACGTCATATGGCTCATAGCTGATTTTTCTGCTTGTAGGTGTCTCCTTTTCAAGTATTAGGGTTGTCTTTATCCAAACTTCCGCCCTTCTATGAGGATGCTTTTCTTCGATTCTCTTTATTATCGCAAGGGCGAGTTCTTCAAGGGATGTATGTATTCTCTTTACCTCCTCTTCAATGGCCTCGCTCATTGCGTCCGTTATGCTCTCAATAAGCCTGCTCATGTGAATGCCCTTTTTCTCCTCTGTGAGGTCTATTGTAACTTCAAACGTTGGAATGAATGTATAGACTCTCCCCTTCCAGTTTATTTTCGCGACGGTTCTCAGGTTTGTAATCCCGACCCTGGGAAGTGGAAGCTTTATTTCGGGCTCTTCTTCTTGTGTTTCTATGTACAACTCTCTCACCAGATTGCAGAAAAGAAACCGTGTTTTAAAATGTAATGGTCAAAAGTAAAGAAGTCAAGAAAAGGCTTCAGCTCTTGATAGCGAGCTTGATGTCCTCGGCCTTGACGGTCTTTCTTCCGGCGTGCCTTGCAAACTCGACAGCCTTCTTTGAAACTTCAATTGCGTACTCCTCGAGGTACTCAGCGAGGATCTTTGCTGCCTCCTCGCTGACCCTCTCGGCACCTGCCTTCCTTATAAGCCTGTCAACTGGGGCAATTGGTAACTCTCCCATCATCCACACCTCCTAATTTAGTCATTTATGGGGGATCTGCATTTTGTTTTTTGAAAATGGGGATATATAAACTTTTCGGATTTGGGGCGCTCTCAGAATTTATCCGCCATGTTTGCTATGTATGATTAATGAACTAATGCAAAGACGTTGCCTCATCTGCTTTATTCAGCATATTGTCACTCCCAAAAGTTACAATAGTGGGCAATTATATCATGACCTCTTTCTAACGTAATCATTCTTCTCGATTATTTTCCCTCTATCTAGCTTTGCGACTGTTAATCTCTCAAAACCTACAGTTTCCATCTTGTATGCTAGTAAATACCTTGCCTCTTTTCCGAGTTTGGATTTGAGTGCCTGGGTGAACATGTACATGTTCTCGTAGTCAATGACGACAGCCCTGTCTTTGTTATCTAGGACTTTCTTAAGAATGTCAGCTCTTTTCCCTTCAATTACGCTGAAGATGACTTTATATCTTGTGTCCATTGAGAATACTTCTCCTGTAATAACCCTTTCGGGAAACTTTGGATGTATTGTCAGTGTTTCCATGCTTACCATGCCCTTCTCGCTGAGCCTATCTATGAAGTACTTGAGTAACCACCTAGGATTTCCAGTTATTATAATTATCCCATTTTCTGTATCTAAAACCTCTCTTAGACCAACCATCGAGAAAAAGGTTAATATTTCTCCTGTTAAGCTTTTCTACGGGGTTGCATTTGGACGGAAAAATAATCCATGATCCAGTTCACGGGAGCATGAAGATTCCAGAGGAGGTCATGAAACTCGTTGAAACTCCTGAATTTCAGAGGTTAAGGTGTATAAAGCAACTTGGGCTTGCAAATCTAGTGTATCCTGGGGCAAACCATACCCGATTTGAGCATTCTCTAGGGACTTGGTACCTTGCACGAAGGTTGTCCCTTGAACTTGAGCTTCAAGAGGAGGAGGCAATGCTAATTCAGCTTGCTGCTTTGTTGCATGATATTGGGCACGGACCCTTTAGTCATACCCTTGAGAGGATATATCGCGAAAGGCTTGAATTTAGTGACCATATGGAGGTAAGTAGGAGTGTCGTTGAGGGGAAAATAGAAATCTGTGAGGTACCAAATGAATTGCCTGACATTCTTAATAACTTGGGCTTTGACCCCAAGGAAATTGGTGAGCTAATCGCTGGAACGCACGGGAAAAAATACCTTAGAATGGTAATTCATGGAGATATAGATGTTGATCAGCTTGACTACCTTAGTAGGGACGCCCACTATACGGGGGTTGCCCATGGCATAATAGACTTGGAGAGGTTATTAACGGTAATGAAAGTCATTGATGGAGAGCTTGTAATAGATGAGAAGGGAATTGAAGCGGTAGAGGGAATGCTCGTTGCGAGGTCTTTAATGTACTCTAGGGTTTACTTTCACAGAACGGTCAAAATAGCAGAAGGTATGTTGATAAGGGCTGTAGAATACGCCTTAGATGAGGGTGAGCTTGAGGATTTCTGGAAGATGACTGATGACAGGCTTGTTGTGGAGCTCGAAGACTTGGGTGGCTATCCTGGGGACATAATAAGGAGAATAAGGCAGAGGAGACTATTCAAAGCTGCTGTGGTTGTTAGTCCTGAAGATTTGACATCTGAAGAGAAGAGAGCACTGACATCTCTTTATCGTAGCTCGAAGAAGAGGAGAGAGAAAGAGCTTGAATTAGCTGATAGGATAGGAGCAAAGGAGGGGGAAGTTATTCTTGAGTTATCAATCCCCGAATTAATATTAAGCGAACCGAGGCTAAAGCAGGTGGAGGTTAATGTTGTTCTTAAAGATGGAACCGTTGAGCCGATAGCTAAAGTTACCCCCCTAGCTTCTGCGATAAAGCGTAGGCAGACCCCCAGGTGGATACTGATAATTGCTACCCCGAAAGAACACATCATGAAGGTAAGAGAGATCTGGAGAAACGTTATATTTGACTGAATTCGGAAAATGTTATAAGGAGTGTTGAAGAAAAAAGCTTGGTAATTCATCACGAGCATAGAGGTGATGAAAGTGGGCCTCTTTGATAAACTTAAGAAGCCGGACGTTCAGAAAAAGACTAAGCCTATCACTTCAATTAAGGGAAAAGTAACAGAGGAAAAGTCTGAAGTTGAGCTTGTACCAGTTGAGGAGGATAAGATAGTAAAGGAGATAATAAAGCCAAAGGTTATTTATGTCAAAAGGGTAAAGATATCTACTTATAATGACCTGAAGATAGTTTCCGATGAAGTCAGTGCCGGCAATATTGTAATAGTTGATCTCTCACCTCTCATATCAAAGCCTGAGATCCTTAGTAAAGTTGCTGAGCAAGTCAAAATGAGTGCGACAACTTTTGGCTGGGACATCGCCATGGTATGTAAAGACCCTCCAAAGATCCTCGTTACACCCCAGGATATAAAGATAGCTAGGGAGTAATATCCTTTCTCTTCTCCATCTTCATAAGGTTTAAATAATAGCAAAAGGGCCTAATGCTATTTGGTGGTGTTGTTATGAAAGTGAAAACAATAATGACAAAGAACCCAGTGACGATAACTTTACCCGCCACGAGAAACTATGCTATTGAGCTTTTTAAGAAGTACAAAGTCAGGAGCTTTCCAGTGGTTAACAAGGAAGGTAAGCTCGTAGGAATAATCAGCATAAAGCGCGTACTGACTAATCCTGATGAAGAGCAGTTAGCAATGCTTGTTAAGAGGGATGTTCCCACTGTAAAGGAGAACGATGATCTAAAAAAGGCCGCAAAGCTAATGTTGGAGTACGACTACAGGAGGGTAATAGTTGTTGATGAGGAGGGGAAACCCGTTGGCATACTCACGGTTGGAGACATAATAAGGAGGTACTTAGCAAAGACTGAGAAGTATAAGGAGATCGAAATCGAGCCTTATTATCAGAGGCACGTAAGCATAGTATGGAAGGGGACTCCCCTTAAGGCTGCTTTAAAAGCCTTGCTATTGTCTAATGCAATGGCACTTCCAGTTGTTGATGATAATGGTGAGCTCATTGGAATCGTGGATGAAACAGATCTCCTCAAAGATAGTGAGATTGTGAGGATAATGAAGTCTACTGAACTCGCTGCATCAAGTGAGGAGGAGTGGATTTTGGAAAGCCACCCAACATTACTGTTTGAGAAGTTTGAGTTGCAACTGCCAAATAAACCAGTTGAAGAAATAATGACCAAAGAGGTCATAATCGCTACGCCTCACATGACGGTGTACGATGTGGCTAGGAAAATGGCTAAACACCATATAGAACAGCTTCCTGTGATAAGGGGAGAGGGTGAATTAGTCGGACTTATAAGAGATTTCGACCTGATAAAGGTTCTCGTCAAGTCAAAATGTTGATTCTCCTTTCTTCTACTGTTTGCAAAAATTTTTCATAAAATTTTATTCCGTGAGGGTGGAAACCTTCGAAAGTCTTTTAAATTAAATACTGAAACACCACCACAGCTTTCAGAATAAGAGAAAGCCTTGGAGGGCAGAAATGGCGTGGCACGTATTCATTCCAGATTCGCTCTTGGAAGAAACTAATGACCCGAAACTCAAGGCCTACAAGGTAGGACAAGTAGCTAGGGCGTGCGCAATATTTGGCGTTGAACACATATGGATATACAGGGCCGGAGGAAAGGATGGCAAGTTCATCAAGCTCCTGCTAGAGTACGCTGAAACTCCCCAGTACCTCAGGAAAAAACTGTTCCCATTAATGCCCGAACTCAAGTATGCTGGTGTAATGCCTCCCCTCCAGATCCCAAGCCACAAACCAAAAGCCAGTCCAAGGATAGGGGAAATCAGGGAAGGCTTTGCATTTAGGCGCGGAAAAAAGCTCTTCGCCGACATAGGACTTGACAGACCAGCACTTGTAAAGGGAATTACAAAGGAAGGCAGGTGGACATTCAAAATAGTTTCAGTAAAACCTCTCCGCGTAGTTCCTGCTGAACCTCCGGATTACTGGGGTTATAAGGTTCACCTGAGTAGGAAAACTTTAGCGAAAACACTTAAAAATGCTGACCTTGACGTGGTCATCGCGACATCCCGTAGGGGTGTCGACGTGAGAGATGCCGAAGTGCCCCTTGAGGGCGAGGTCGGTATAGTCTTCGGCTCTCCCCGAAAGGGGGTCATGGAGATATTGAAGGAATATAATGAGGATTTCGAGTTCGATCTAATCGTGAACACAATTCCAGGTCAAAAAACGAAGACTGTAAGAACGGAGGAAGCGTTGTTAGCGACTCTCGCGATATTTAATGTCATTAGGAGGGATTGAGAATGGGTAAGGTTCACAGACCAAGGAAGGGTTCACTTGGATTCAGCCCAAGAAAGAGGGCTAAAAGCATAGTCCCAAGAATTAGGAGTTGGCCTAAGGAGACAGAGGTTAGGATGCTTGGCTTTGCAGGGTACAAGGCTGGAATGACGCACATATTAATGATTGACGACGAACCGGGGCTCACAAACGGAAAGGAGATCTTCGTGCCAGTAACAATAATTGAAACTCCACCCCTAAGGATCTTTGGAATTAGAGCCTACAGGCAGGGCTATCTTGGCTTTGAAACTGCAACCGAGGTAATAATCCCAGACTTCCCACTCGACAACTACCCAAGCAAGAAGGCTAAGGACATTACATTCTACAAGCTCCTCGAGAGGAGAATTGCAACCCTACCAAAGAACTATACTCAAGAAGTCTTTGAGCAGAAGCTCGGCCAGCTTGAGGACATGATAAAGGAAGGGGAGATAGTTGAGGTTAGGGCCCTCGTAAGCACCCAACCATGGATAATTAAGCTCAAGAAGAAACCTGAAGTCATGGAGTACGCCATTGGTGGAACTAGCGTTGAGGAGAAGTTCAACTACATAAAGGAGAGGCTCGGAAAGGAGCTTAGGGTTAGTGAGGTTCTTAAAGAGGGAGAACTCCTCGATGTAATCGCAGTCACAAAGGGTAAGGGAACCCAAGGGCCAGTTAAGAGGTGGGGAATTAAGCTTAGAGCCCACAAGGACAGCAAGGGTAGGAGAAAGGTAGGTTCAATTGGTCCATGGCACCCGGCTAGGGTAATGTGGACAGTTCCAATGGCAGGTCAGACAGGATTCCACCACAGGACTGAACTCAATAAGAGGTTAATTGCGATAGGTGAGAACGGCAAGCTTAACTTGAATGGAAACGAGATCGAGATTACCCCGAAGGGTGGCTTCCCACACTATGGAATCGTGAGGAGCGACTTCATGATGATTGCTGGCAGTGTTCCTGGGCCCGTCAAGAGAATAATTAGGGTTAGGCCCGCTATAAGACCTCCAAAGAAGAAGCCTCCTGTTCAGAGGCCACAAATCACTTATGTTAGTGTTGAGTCAAAGCAGTGAGGTGAGATAAATGAAGGTTAAGGTTTTCGACCTTAACGGTCAACCCGTTGATGAGATCGAGTTACCTAGGGTGTTCTTCACTCCATTTAGGCCCGACCTTATAAGGAGGGCTGTCATAGCTTCATGGACCCACAGAATACAGCCCCAGGGTAGAGATCCAATGGCAGGTAAGAGAAGGGTCACCGAGAACATAGGAAAGGGCCACGGAATGGCGAGGGTTGAGAGGCTCAAGACACCACCGAGGTATGCTGCATTCGTTCCATTCGCTAGGGGTGGAAGGAGGACCCACCCACCGAAGGTCGAGAAGATAATCTGGGAGGACATCAACAAGAAGGAGAGAAGGTTGGCAATAATGAGTGCCATAGCTGCAACCGCTAACTATGACATCGTTAAGGCGAGAGGACACGTTGTTGATAACGTTCCTCAGCTCCCACTTATAGTGGTTGATGACCTTCAGAAGATCCAGAAGACAAGGGAGACAAGAGAGATATTCAAGAAGCTCGGCATCTGGGACGACATCGAGAGGGCTAAGGAGAAGAGCGGAGTTAGGGCTGGGAAGGGTAAGATGAGGGGTAGGAGGTACAAGAAGGCTAAGGGCCCACTCATCGTCGTTGGGAAGAATGAAGGAATAGTCCTTGGAGCAAGAAATCACCCGGGAGTTGATGTTGTTGTCGTTGACAACTTGGGTGTGGAGCACCTGGCCCCTGGAACTCACCCCGGAAGGTTAACAGTTTGGACCGTTAGTGCTATAGAGAGGCTTAGGGAGATATACGGGTGATGAGGTATGGATCCGTACAAGGTTATAATTAGGCCCGTAGTCACGGAAAAGGCGATTTCACTAATAGAGAAGGAGAACAAGCTCACCTTCATAGTGGACAGAAGGGCTACAAAGCAGGATATCAAAAGAGCCGTTGAGGAGATATTCAATGTGAAAGTTGAGAAGGTGAACACCCTTATAACGCCTAAGGGTGAGAAGAAGGCGTATGTTAAGCTCAAGCCCGAGTACAGCGCGAGTGAAGTTGCCGCAAGGTTAGGATTATTCTGAGGTGGTGAGTTATGGGTAAGAGTCTAATCCAGCAAAGGAGAGGTAAAGGAAGTCCCACTTTCAAGTCACCTTCCCACAGGTTTAGGGGTGCTGTAAAGTACATCCCCCTGAACTACACCCAGGAGAAAACCCTTAGGGGAGTAGTTGAGGAGATAATGCACGATCCAGGTAGGACTGCACCAGTTGCAAGGGTTAAGTTCGAAAATGGAATGGAGAAGCTTATCATTGCCCCTGAAGGGCTGCTCGTTGGTCAGGAGGTATACATTGGGCCGGAGGCTCCGGTTGCAATCGGCAACACCCTACCACTCTCAAAGATACCTGAGGGAACTTACGTCTACAACATTGAGGGTGTTCCTGGGGACGGAGGAAAGTACGTGAGAGCTGGAGGGACTTATGCTTTAGTTGTTTCAAGGGAAAAGGACAAGGTTATAGTTCAGCTACCTAGCGGTGAGCTCAAGGCGTTTGATCCAAACTGTAGGGCAACAATTGGTGTCGTTGCCGGTGGAGGTAGGCTTGAGAAGCCCTTAGTTAAGGCTGGTAAGGCCTACTACAAGTACAAGGCAAGAAACAAGTTCTGGCCAACGCCAAGAGGTGTTAAGATGAACGCGGTCAACCACCCATTCGGTGGTAAGGAGCACCACCCAGGTAAGCCAACCACGACCTCAAGGAGGGCTCCTCCAGGAAGGAAGGTTGGTCATATCGCTGCGAGGAGAACTGGTAGGAGGAAGTGAGGTGGTGTAAATGGCGAGGAAGGAGTTTAGGTATCGCGGTTATACTCTCGAACAGTTGTTGAACATGTCCCTTGAGGAGTTAGCTAAGCTACTCCCCGCAAGGCAGAGAAGAAGTCTAAAGAGAGGCCTTACCCCAGAGCAGAAGAAGCTCCTCAGAAAGATAAGACTTGCTAAGAAGGGCAAGTACAACAAGCCCATAAGGACTCACTGCAGGGACATGATAATCCTTCCAGAAATGGTCGGAATGACGATCTACGTCCACAACGGTAAGGAGTTTGTTCCAGTGGAAATTAAGCCGGAGATGATAGGGCACTATCTTGGGGAGTTCGCTCCAACTAGGAAGAGGGTACAGCACGGAGCACCTGGTATCGGTGCTACGAGGTCATCAATGTTCGTTGCCGTCAAGTGAGGTGGTTTAAATGGCAAAGCGCTTTGGCTACTCTTTCCAAAATTATGATCCCGAGAGAATGGCAAGGGCAAGCGGTAGAGACCTTAGGATATCACCAAAGCTTGCCGTTGAAGTCTGCAGGGAGCTTAGGGGAATGATGCTCAATGATGCCCTGAGGTACCTTGATGATGTAATTGCCCTAAAGAGGCCCGTTCCGCTGAGGAGGTATAATGACAGCCAGGGCCACAAGCCAGGAAAGGGCTTCGGCCCAGGAAGGTACCCAGTTAAGGTTGCCAAGGCAATAAAGAAGATTCTCCTCAACGCGAGGAACAACGCAGAGCAGAAGGGTCTTGACCCTGACAAGCTGAGAATAATACACATAGTAGCTCACAAGGGACCCGTACTCAGGGGATGGTATCCGAGGGCTTTTGGAAGGGCCACACCGTTTAACGAGCAGACAACTCACATAGAGGTAGTTGTTGAGGAGATTAGGAGGTGAGCTCATGGCAATTGAGAGGTACTTCATTCGCGAGGCCGTTAAGGAAATGCTCATCGATGAATTCCTTGAGAAGGAACTCAGAAGGGCAGGTTACGGAGGGCTTGACATTAAGAAGACCCCCCTTGGAACCAAGGTGATAATATTCGCTGCAAACCCTGGTTACGTCATTGGAAGGGGTGGAAGGAGAATAAGGCAGCTCACTAGGATACTTGAGACTCAGTTTGGCCTCGAGAACCCGCAAATAGAGGTCGAGGAGATCAAGAATCCATACCTCAACGCTAAGGTTCAGGCAGTAAGGCTTGCTCAGGCCCTTGAGAGGGGTATCCACTTCAGGAGAGCCGCTTACGCTGCTATGAGAGCTATAATGAACAATGGAGCTAGGGGAGTTGAGATAAGACTTAGTGGAAAGCTTACTGGTGAGAGAGCTAAGAGCGTTAGATTCTACCAGGGCTACCTCGCAAAGGTTGGAAACCCAGCTGAAACTCTCGTAAGCAAGGGCTATGCACAGGCCTTACTTAAGCTCGGTGTAATTGGTGTTAAGGTCGCAATAATGCCTCCAGATGCTAGGCTTCCGGATGAAATTGAGATCCTCGAGAAGCCTGTAGAGGAGGAGGTGACCGAAAGTGAAGCCCAGTGAAATCAGGGAGATGAGCATAGAGGAGATAGATGCTAAAATTAGAGAGCTGAGGCTCCAGCTCGCTAAGGAGAGGGGAATGCTCACTATGGGTACTTCCCTTGAAAATCCGATGGTTATTAGGAATTTGAGAAGGGATATTGCCCGCCTCCTTACCATAAAGAGGGAGAAGCTTAGGGAAATGCGCAAAAAGTGAAGGTGGTGTTTGGTGCCGAGGATAGTAAACCCACTGGATGAGATGCTCTTTAAGGAGGTCCTTAAGGAGCAGCAGAGAATTCGAGTTTACACGGAGAGAGCAAGGTACGGAAAAATCAAGACCATCATAGAGGGCATAGATGAGAAGGAGTTTGACCTTGAGGAGATCGCAAAGAAGCTGAAGGCGAAGCTGGCATGCGGAGGAACGGCAAAGAACGGAAGGATAGAGCTTCAGGGGGATCACAGGGACCGTATCAAGAAATTATTGGCAGAACTTGGATTTTCCGAGGATCTCATAGAGGTCGAGTAAACAGAAAGAACATAATCTGGCACGAGCTCATAGGCCTCAGGGTTAGGGTAGTGGGCTCTACGCATCCTGGGTTCGTGGGGATTGAAGGTTACGTCGTCGATGAGACAAGGAACACCCTCGTGATAGTGGGGGAGAAAGTTTGGAGAGTTCCCAAGGATATTTGCATCTTTGAATTTGAGACTGAAGATGGGACAAAAATTAAAATACCTGGGGAAAGATTGGTGGGCAGACCTGAGATGAGATTAAAGAAGAGGTGGAGAAAATGATGAGAGACATAGGCTTGAGGGTTCAACCTCCCGCTGAGAAGTGTGACGATCCCAAGTGTCCCTGGCATGGACACCTCAAGATCCACGGTAGAGTATTCGAGGGCATCGTGGTTAGTGACAAGCCAAGGAAAACCGTCACCGTTGAGAGACAGTACTACCACTACCTGAAAAAGTACGAGAGATATGAGCTAAGGAGAAGCAGAATTCACGCTCACAACCCACCGTGCATCAACGCAAAGGTTGGGGATAGAGTATTGATTGCTGAGACGAGGCCCCTAAGCAAGACGAAGCACTTCGTAGTCGTGGCAGTTCTCGAGAGGGCGGAGAAGAGGAGGTGACGTAGATGGCAAAGAAGGGTGCTGGTGCAACTAGAGGTGTGAGCCCCGTCAGACCAACTAGGGCCCTTCCAATTGGCGCTTACCTTACGGTTGCTGACAACAGTGGTGCTAAGGTTATCCAGATAATTGGTGTCGTTGAGTACCACGGAACTAGGAGGAGGCTTGCCTCAGCTGGAGTCGGTGACATGGTTGTTGCAACGGTGAAGAAGGGAAGGCCCGACATGAGGCACCAGGTAGTTAGGGCCGTGATAATTAGGCAGAGAAAGGAGTATAGAAGGCTTGACGGCATGAGGGTCAAGTTCGAGGACAACGCCGCTGTAATTGTAACCCCCGAAGGGGTTCCAAGGGGAACCGAGATTAGAGGTCCAGTAGCTAGGGAAGCTGCCGAGAGATGGGTTAGAATTGGTAGCATTGCGAGCATAATTGTGTGAGGTGAGCATGATGAGGTTAAATTCAAAGCAACCCAGGAAGCAGAGGAAGTTTCTATATAACGCTCCTCTCCATCTTAGGCAGAAGATAATGTCTGCCCTCCTTAGCAGGGAGCTTAGAGAGAAGTACAAGGTTAGGAATCTCCCTGTTAGGGTGGGCGATAAGGTCAGGATAATGAGAGGGGACTTCAAGGGACACGAGGGGAAGGTTGTTGAAGTCGATCTAAAGAGGTACAGGATCTACGTTGAGGGTGCAACCCTAAGGAAGACTAACGGAACCGAGGTATTCTACCCAATTCACCCCTCGAACGTTATGATTATCGAGCTCAATCTTGACGATGAGAAGAGGAAGAAAATAATTGAGAGGAGGGCTGGATAATGGCGAGAAAAGGACCTAAGAGGCACCTTAAGAGACTTGCTGCTCCTCCATCATGGTATATAGAGAGGAAAGCCTACAAGTGGGCAGTTAGACCAAGGCCAGGACCACACAACATGAGGACTTCAATTCCACTGTTGTACATAGTTAGGGACTACCTTGGTTATGCTAAGACCGCGAGAGAGGCCAGGAAGATACTCAACGAGGGCAAGTTCCTTGTTGATGGTAGGGTCAGGAAGGACTACAAGTTTCCAGTTGGAATTATGGATGTAGTCTCAATCCCAGAGACCGGTGAGCACTACAGGGTTCTTCCAAACAGGATTGGAAAGCTAATTCTCCACCCAATAAGCGAGGAAGAGGCAAACATCAAGCCACTGAGAATTAGGAACAAGAGGATGGTTAAGGGGGCTAAGGTACAGCTGAACTTCCACGATGGAACCAACCATCTCATTCCGCTCAGCGAGAAGGACAATTACTTCACCTCATACACGGTCCTCATGAAAGTTCCGGAGAGGGAAATCGTTGAAGTCCTCCCATTCGAAAAGGGTGCCTATGTCTTCGTTACCCAGGGTAAGAACGTCGCAAGGAAGGGTAAGATAGTCGACATAAAGAGGTTCCCAATGGGCTGGCCAGATGTAGTTACGATTGAAGATGAAGAGGGAGAGCTCTTCGACACCCTAAAGGAGTACGCATTCGTCGTTGGCAGGGACAAGCCGAAGATCTCCCTTCCGTGAGGTGGTATAAATGGCAATCACTATTCCAAACAGGGAAGAGATACTTGCCGATTGGGAAGCTCACCCAATGAGGAGGCCAAAGATTGCGAAAGTCACAATTAACATAGGCGTTGGAGAGAGCGGTGAGAGGCTTACAAAGGCCGAGAAGATGCTTGAGCAATTGGTTGGTCAGAAGCCAATAAGGAGGAAGGCCAAGAAGACAAACAGGGACTTCGGAATTAGAAGGGGAGAACCAATCGCCGTCAAAGTAACCCTGAGAGGCCCAAAGGCCTATGAGATGCTCAAGAGGCTCCTTGCGGCCGTTGACAACAAGCTTAAAGCTTCAAGCTTTGATGAGCACGGTAACGTCTGCTTTGGTATAGAGGAGCACATCAACATCCCTGGGGTTGAGTACGATCCTGAGATCGGTATCTTCGGTATGGACGTTTGCGTTACCCTAGAGAGGCCCGGCTTTAGGGTCGCAAGGAGGAAGAGGAAGAGGGCTAAGATACCCACAAGGCACAAGCTCACGAAGGAAGAGGGTATGGTTTACATGATGGAAGAGTTTGGAGTTGAGATTGTGGAGGGATGATGCATGGCGAAGGCTGACTATAATAAGAGGAAGCCGAGAAAGTTTGGAAAGGGAGCGAGAAGATGTATTAGGTGTGGCCAGTACGGCCCGATAATTAGGATTCATGGTTTAATGCTCTGTAGGCACTGCTTTAGAGAGGTAGCTCCAAAGCTTGGCTTCAGGAAGTATGAGTGAGGTGAGAAAAGATGACGCTACTTGACCCCTTGGCAAACGCTCTCTCTCATATAACCAACAGCGAGAGGGTCGGAAAGAGAGAGGTCTACATAAAGCCAGCCTCAAAGCTTATCGGCGAGGTACTTAGGGTCATGCAGAAGTACGGCTACATTGGCGAGTTCGAGTTCATTGACGATGGAAGGGCTGGAGTTTACAGGGTTCAGCTCCTTGGCAGGATAAACAAGGCTGGTGCAATAAAGCCAAGGTTTCCAGTGAAGGTTTCGGAGTTCGAGAAGTGGGAGAAGAGATTCCTTCCAGCATTCGAGTTTGGAATACTCATCGTTTCCACATCCCAAGGAGTTATGAGCCACAAAGAGGCTATAGAGAAGGGAATTGGCGGGAGATTGATAGCTTACGTCTACTGAGGTGAGAGGAATGCCAGTCGATGCATGGGTTAGGGAAGAGGTTGAAATACCAGAGGGTGTCGAGGTCACGGTTCAAGATAACGTTGTAAAGGTTAAAGGACCCAAGGGAGAGCTTGAGAGGAAGTTCTTCTGGCCAGGGGTGCAGATATTCACCGAGGACGGTAAGGTGGTAATCTACAAAGACTTCCCAAGGAGAAAGGATATAGCCATAGTGAGAACGTTCAAGGCTCACATAAACAACATGATCAAGGGTGTCACAGAGGGCTTCACGTACAAGCTTAAGGTAGTTTACAGCCACTTCCCGATCACCGTCAAGGTTCAGGGTGACGAAGTTATAATCGAGAACTTCCTCGGTGAGAAGGCTCCCAGGAAGGCTAAGATACTTCCTGGGGTCACTGTTAAGGTTAAGGGTCAGGAGATCATCGTCGAGGGCATTGACAAAGAAGCAGTTGGTCAGACCGCGGCAAACATTGAGCAGGCGACTAGGATTACCAAGTGGGATAGGAGAGTATTCCAGGACGGTATATACATCGTTGAGAAGGCTGGAAAGCCCATAACATTCTGAGGTGAGAATAAATGGACGAGAAGGAGTTTAAGAGGCTCCTCCGTGTGAGGGCGAGGCTCAAGAGGAAGAAGCCCAAGTTCCTCAGGCAGGAGTGGTGGAGGTACCCCAAGTTCAAGAACGATCCCAAGTGGAGGAGGCCCAAGGGCATAGACAGCAAGATGAGGCTCAAGCTCAAGGGCAAGCCAAGATCACCAAGCATTGGATGGAGCTCCCCAAGGCTCGTTAGGGGACTGCACCCAAGTGGCTACGAGGAAGTCCTCGTCCACAACGTTAAGGAACTCGAAAAGCTTGATCCAAAGAGGCAGGCTGCAAGGATAGCCCACACCGTTGGAAGGAAGAAGAGGATTGAGATACTTAAGAGGGCCGAGGAGCTTGGAATTAAGGTGCTAAACCCAAGATTGTGAGGTGGTAACATGAACACCCTCAAGATGCAGAGGAGAATTGCGGCTGAGCTGTTAAAATGTGGCGAGAACAGGATATGGATTGATCCCGAGAGAGTTGATGATGTAGCCTCAGCTATAACTAGGGAAGACATAAGGAGGCTCATTAAGGAGGGAGTAATTAGGAAGAAGCCCGTCAAAGGGCAGAGCAGATACAGGGCAAGAATAAGGCATGAGCAGAAGAAGAAAGGAAGGCACAGGGGCCCAGGAAGCAGGAAGGGTAAGAAGACGGCAAGGATGGGTAAGAAGGAGCTCTGGATCAAGACTATAAGGGCCCTCAGAAAGGAGCTCAGGACGCTCAAGGAGCAGAAGAAGATAGACAGGAAGACTTACAGGATGCTCTACATCAGGGCCAAGGGTGGACAGTTCAAGAGCAAGCACCAGTTGTACCTGTTCCTTGAAGAGCGCGGTCTTTTGAAGAAGTGAGGTGAGAGAAATGGCTCACGGTCCTAGGTATAGGGTTCCATTCAGGAGGAGGAGAGAGGGTAAGACAAACTACAGGAAGAGGCTCAAGCTACTTAAATCTGGAAAGCCAAGGCTCGTCGTTAGGAAGAGTCTCAACCACCACATAGCTCAGATAATAGTTTACGACCCCAAGGGAGATAGAACACTAGTTTCAGCTCACACTAGGGAACTAATAAGGGACTTTGGCTGGAAGGGCCACTGCGGTAATACCCCTTCGGCCTACCTCTTGGGCCTGCTTATAGGTTACAAGGCAAAGAAGGCCGGAATTGAGGAAGCAATACTTGACATAGGCCTCCACCCACCTATTAGGGGTAGTTCAATATTTGCCGTACTCAAGGGAGCCGTTGATGCTGGTTTAAACGTTCCTCACAGCCCAGAAATATTCCCTGAGGACTACAGGATAAGGGGAGAGCACATTGCCAACTATGCTAAGATGCTTAAGGAGCAGGATGAGGAGAGGTTTAGGAGGCAGTTTGGGGGTTACCTTGAGAAGGGTTTGGATCCTGAGAAGCTCCCCGAGCACTTTGAAGAGGTAAAGGCGAGAATTATTGGGAAGTTTGAAGGTGAGGGGGCGAGAGAATGAGCCAGGAGTGGAAGGAGTACGCAAAGAGGGTTTTGGATGAGTGGGAGCCAAAGACCAAGCTTGGAATGCTCGTTAAAGAGGGTCAGATAACTGACATTCATGAGATATTCAGAAAGGGTTACCAGATAAAGGAGCCCGAGATAATTGATGTGCTACTTCCAGAGGTAAACGCAAGGGAGAACCAGGAGATACTCGACATAGCTCTAACGGTTAGAATGACCGACAGCGGTAGGAGGGTCAGGTTCAGGGTTCTTGCTGCAGTAGGAAACAGGGACGGTTACGTTGGCCTTGGAATTGGTCACGGTAGGGAAGTTGGAATTGCAATAAGGAAGGCTATAAACTACGCAAAGCTCAACATAATTGAGATCAAGAGGGGCTGTGGCTCTTGGGAGTGCAGGTGCAGGAGGCCCCACTCGGTGCCATTTACCGTTGAGGGTAAGGAAGGTAGCGTTAGGGTTAAGCTCATCCCAGGACCAAGAGGTCTCGGTCTCGTCATAGGTGACGTCGGTAAGAAGATCCTGAGGCTCGCAGGCATTCAAGACGTGTGGTCCCAGACCCTTGGTGAGACCAGAACGACAGTCAACTTCGCTAAGGCGGTATTCAATGCCCTTTACAACACGAACAGGGTCGTCATAACCCCTGAGATGATAGAGAGGTACGGAATAGTCGTTGGAAGGGCAATGCCCGCAAGCTTTACCCTGGAGTGAGGTGAGCAGGGATGGCAAAGCTCGCAGTAATAAGGATCAGGGGTAGGGTTAACGTTAAGAGGCCAGTTAGGGATACCCTCGCAATGCTTCGCCTTCACAGGGTTAACCACTGTGTCATCGTCGATGACACTCCAAGCTATCTAGGCATGCTACAGAAGGCCAAGGACTACATCACGTGGGGCGAGATAAATGCTGAAACCCTTGCAAAGCTGATCAGAAAGAGGGGCAGGCTAATTGGAAACAAGCCGGTAACAGATGAATACGTCAAGGAGAAGCTTGGTATGACGATAGAGGAGTTTGCACAGAAGGTTGTAAATGGTGAGATGAGCCTCAAGGATCTCCCTAACCTTAAGCCAGTCTTCAGACTGCACCCGCCAAGAGGCGGCTTCAGGGGAAGCAAGAAGCGCTCCTTTAAGGAAGGAGGGGCCCTTGGCTACAGAGGCGAGAAGATAAACGACCTCATTGAGAGAATGCTCTGAGGTGGGTGAGATGATTAGGAGGAGAAAGAAGGTTAGGAAGCTTAGAGGCAGTCACACTCACGGATGGGGATGTAAGAAGAAGCACAGGGGCGGCGGAAGCAAGGGCGGTAGAGGAATGGCCGGTACTGGTAAGAGAAACAAGAGCAAGTGGACTTGGACGATTAAGTACGCTCCAGACCACCTAGGCAAGAGGGGCTTTTCAAGACCTCCAGAGGTTCAGAGGGAAGTAAGGATTGTGAACCTCAAGTTCATTGACGAGCACTTGGATGAGCTTATGCAGATGGGCATAGCCTATGAGGAGGAGGGTAAAATAGTCGTTGATACCACTCAGTTTGCCGATAAAGTCTTGGGTACTGGTAAGCTTACTAGGCCTCTCATTATAAAGGCAAAGGCCTTCTCCCCCAAGGCTGAGGAGAAAATTAAGGCTGCAGGGGGAGAGGCCGTTCTCGTTTGAATTCCTTTATTTTTTGCACAATTTTCATAAAAGGGCAATGGTGTTGGACCATGGGGGCTAGGGACATAGTTTATGCCTTGGAGAAATGGTTTCCAGAAGTTGAAAGGCCAAAGAGACACGTTCCATTAAAGGAGAAGTTCATGTGGACGGGACTTGCACTAATACTGTACTACGTTTTAGCTGAAATCCCTGTTTATGGAATTCCAAAGCAGATACAGGATTACTTCCAGTTCCTTAGAGTGGTCCTCGCTGGTAGAAATGGTTCTCTCCTGACCCTGGGAATAGGGCCTATAGTCACGGCAGGTATAATCCTTCAGCTGTTAGTTGGTTCTGAAATAATAAAGCTCGACCTTGCAGATCCAGAAGATAGAAGGTTTTACCAAGCGCTTCAGAGGGTATTCTCGGTGTTCATGTGCTTCTTTGAGGCGGCAATCTGGGTGCTTGGTGGGGCCTTCGGTAGAGTCGGAATAGATGTCACTCATGCTATAGCTGTCCTCATGATTCTCCAGCTCGCAATGGGTGGTGTTGTGTTAATAATCCTGGATGAGCTTGTGAGTAAGTGGGGTATTGGAAGCGGTATAAGCCTATTTATAGCGGCTGGAGTTTCTCAGAGGATACTTACGAGGAGTCTTAATCCTCTGACCGATCCAAACATAGTTGATCCGCTGACGGGCAAGCCTGCTATTGTTGGTGCTATTCCATACTTCATTCAGCACATCCTAAAGGGAGATCTGTGGGGGGCCATTTACAGAGGTGGAACAGCACCGGACATGCTTGCAGTTATAGCAACGATAATAGTCTTCCTTGTAGTCGTGTACTTTGAGAGCATGCGCGTTGAGATCCCCTTGGGGTATAGGGGAGTGACGATTAGAGGAAGGTATCCGATAAGGTTCCTGTACGTCAGCAACATACCAATAATCTTGACATTCGCGCTCTATGCAAACATTCAGCTCTGGGCTAGGTTGTTGTATAGGTACGGACATCCTTGGCTTGGGACATTTGATCCTAACACGGGTAATCCAATAAGTGGTTTCGTTCTATATGTAATACCCCCAAGGAGTATATTTACTGTGATAGACAATCCAGTAAGGGCACTGGTGTACCTGTTAATGACAGTAGCTTTTAGCCTGCTATTTGGGTTCCTGTGGGTTGAACTTACAGGTCTTGACGCGAAATCAATTGCAAGACAGCTACAGAGGGCAGGTCTTCAGATCCCAGGGTTCAGGAGAGATCCAAGGACCCTTGAGAGAGTATTGCAGAAGTATATACCTTACGTCACTTTTTGGGGCTCACTAACTGTGGCACTAATAGCCGTGCTCGCGGACTTCCTGGGGGCTTTGGGAACTGGAACCGGAATACTCCTAACAGTCGGTATTATCTATAGGTTCTACGAGGAGATAGCCAGAGAGCAGATCAGCGAGATGTTCCCAGCACTAAGAAAGTTCTTTACTTCCTAACTTCTCCTTTCTTCCAAAATAATTTTAAACACCCTTCTACTTTCTACCTTGGGGGTGTTGAATGCCATTCGTTGTAATCATTACTGGAATACCTGGGGTAGGTAAGAGCACGATCACTAGGCTTGCACTTCAAAGGACGAGAGCAAAGTTTAGGCTTGTTAATTTTGGTGACTTAATGTTTGAGGAGGCCGTTAGAGCTGGTCTTGTAAAGCACAGGGATGAAATGAGAAAACTCCCCCTCCCCGTTCAGAGGGAACTTCAAAAGAAAGTAGCAGAAACGATAGTTGAAATGGCTAAAAAGGAGCCTATATTGATAGATACTCATGCAACGATAAAAACTCCTCATGGGTACCTTTTAGGTCTTCCCTATGATGTAATAAGAACTCTTAATCCAAATTTTATCGTGATAATAGAAGCAACTCCGGCGGAGATACTAGGAAGGAGACTTAGAGATCTAAAGAGGGATAGAGATGTGGAAACTGAGGAACAAATACAAAGGCATCAAGATTTAAATAGGGCTGCAGCAATAGCCTATGCAATGCATTCAAATGCCTTGATAAAGATAATAGAGAACCATGAGGATAAGGGTCTTGAGGAAGCTGTTAATGAGCTTGTAAAAATACTGGACCTGGCGGTGGAGGAGTATGCTTGAGGGTATATACCTTGCATTAGACGAGTTATTTGGCCCCCTTTTGAGGTCTGCCCATCCTATGTGGGTTGTTACGGTTTCAGGTGCAATACTAGGTGCATTCTTCGTGTTCCTAAACTACATCTTCGTTGATCAGGAAAAGATGAAAAAGTTGCAGAAGATGGCGAAGGAAATTCAAGAGGAGTTCAAGAAGGCAAGAGAATCTGGGGATGAGAAAAAGCTAAGGAAGGTTCAGCAGAAACAACTAGAACTTCTAAAGCTCCAAAACGAGCTCATGAAAGATGCTTTCTTCAAGCCAATGCTTATCAGTTGGCCTTTAATGATAATCTTCTGGGGCTGGCTGAGGAGATGGTACATGGAGGTTGCGATAGTTAAGTATCCGTTTAACTTCTTCCTATTTGACATCTTCCATAAGATGTATCACTCCGCACTAAAGCCTGATGAACTTGGCTACTTCGGCTGGTATTTCCTCACCAGCTATGTTGTTGGTTCGGTGCTGAGAAAAATATTGGATATGGCTTAACCAATCTGGAAGGCTGAGCTCCTCAGCTCTCCCCGCTCAAATCTCCATGGATCGAACCAATCCCAGTCTAGTGGCACTTTTGTTCTTCCCTTTACTATCTTCTCAGCCAATGCTTGAGCAACCGCTGGGGCCATCATGAATCCGTGTCCTGAGAATCCTATAGCCACGTAGAAATTCTCGGTTAATTTTCCAATAGCGGGATTGTTGTCGAGGGTTCTTGCGTAGTGCCCCGCCCACTGTCTCACAATGTGAACATGCCTCAAGGCTGGAACTATCTTAACTGCCCACCTTAAAACCTCCTTAGCGAATTCGTAGGTTGGCGTTACATCGTCTGGTGAAGATTCGTACTCAAGGGCCGTTCCGCATATAACTCCTCCATCTTCTCCATCTTGAATTACATAACTATCGTTCCATGCCGGAGGGCAGACGAGGGGTTCTATTTGACCCCTCTCTATTGGCTCTGTCTTCACAAGCTGATGCTTAAAGGGCTTTATTGGAACAACGTCCTTCCCTATCATGGCATTAATTTCCCTTGCCCATGCGTTTGTTGCATTTACTATAATATCCACCTTGAACTCTCCCCTCGTGGTCTTTATTTTCCATCCTTCCTCTATGCCAATAACCTTTGTATACTCGTAGAACTTAACTCCAAGCCTCTCTCCAGCCTTTCTGTATGCATAAAGAGTGTGAAATGGGCTTGCCTTACCATCCTCAGGATTCCACGCCCCTGCAAGGAAGGCATCTGCATTTAAGGGCGGAACTATCTCCTTAGCTTCTTCAGGGGTTATCAGCTTAGTGGGCACTCCGAACTTGTTCTGGAGCTTTATGTTGTTCTTAAATGCCTCGACTTCCTCCTCGCTGGTTGCTAAGAATAGATAACCGGTCTGCTGGAACATCACGTCATGACCCAGCTCATCACTCAGCTCATTCCACCTGTCTATTGAATACTTCATCAGCTTTATATTAGCCTCATCCGTGAACTGGGCCCTAATTCCGCTTGCACACCTGAATGTTGAGCCCGAGCCGAGATACTTCTTCTCAAACACAACAACTTCCTCGCCAAGCTTTGCAAGCTCGTAAGCTGTAGCAACTCCTATTATTCCTCCTCCGATTATTCCAATCATTTCTCTCCCTCCACGAGGGCCTCAATCTTTACAGGCCTAACCGGAAACCTCGCGTTAGGTAATGGTATCTCTTCTGGCCTTCTTCCGGTTTTTCTAGCTAGAATCGAGATAACTATTGGAATACATGTTCTGCCTTGGCAGGGCCCCATACCTATTCTCAGGAGTCTCCTGAGCTCTTCAAGGTCGGTAACTCCCTCATCTATCAGCTTTTCAATTTCTTCAACTGTTACATCATTGCACCTGCAGACTATTCTCATTCTCTCACCACCTTAACTGCCCTTACATCCCAGGCAAGCTCTATCGGCACCTCAACCGTTATTATTGGAGTATCTCCTCTTGCCTTCTCCCTGGGGACTACCGAAACTACTTTCCCTTTTCCAACTTTCTCTCCAACCCTATCCAGAAGAACTACTTCTTCGCCGGGCTTTGGAAGTGGGAGAAGCTCGTGTGGCATGGTTATCCTTGCCCTGTCTCCTACGTAGTGGATCATGAAGAATGCCAGCCCAGGGCAGACCTGAACGCAGAGTGAGCAACCTATGCACTTTTCATAGTCTACTTTGGGGATGTCGTTCGGATGCTCCATTATTACGGCGTTGGTTGGGCATATCTCCTTGCATGGGGTGCATGGTATCTGTTGAGGGCACTCTGGAACGGCAACGGGCCTTTTCCTAAGCCTATCTTCGCTCGGTTTTGGAATTATTGAGAATAGCTCTTCGGGAGTTATATACCCGAACCTTAAATAATTTGGAATCTCGCTCATTGCAAAGCCTCCAGAAGCTTTTTAATACCTTCAACAACGTGCTTTCCAAATGGACCGGAGCGGAATTCCTCGAGGTCTCTCTGGGCCTTCTCTATCTCTCCAATCCAGTTCTCGTCGGCAATTCCAAGCCTTAATGCTGCTGCAATTCCTGCTATCTTGCCTTCAAGCATTGCTGTAGTGGCTTCTTCTATTCCAGCCGTATCGCCCGCGACGAATATCCCTCTGACCGTCGTTTCCATCCACTCATCTCTAATAGCAATATGTCCTCCAAGCTCTCTAACATACTTTATCTGGCATCCAGCCTGTTGTAGCAGTTCTACGCTGGGTCTCAGGCCGACTGCAATTGCGATTAGATCCACTTCAAACTCTTTCTTCGTTCCGGGAATTGGTTGCCACTTTTCATCGATCTCAGCTATAACTGCCCTCTCAACCCTCTCTTTCCCTTCAGCCTTGAGAATTGTGTGCCTGGTTAAAATTGGAACTCCTAGCCTTCTAACCTTTGCAGCATGAACGAAGTATCCTCCAATCCTGGGCATCGCTTCAACTATCGCCTTAACCTCCACTCCTGCCTGTATGAGCTGGTAGGCCAAAATAAGACCGACGTTTCCAGCACCAACTATTAGGGCCCTCCCTCCTGGTTTTATCCCATAAGTATTCATAAGCGTTTGAATGGCTCCAGCTCCATATATTCCTGGGAGATCATTGTTCTCAAAGGGAACGGTTTTCTCCATGGCTCCAGTGGCCACTATTACCGCTCTTCCGTGGAATTCTATGAGTTCCTTTTCCTTTCTAACCCCAACCACGAGCTTTTCGTTGCCATTCTGGAATATGCCCACGGCAGAGGTCTCCAAGTACACATTAATATCCCTCTTTCTTACCTCTTCCTCAAGAATCTCTGCGATCTTTATTCCTCTAATCCCTGCAAACTGCTCTCTCTTTCCAAAGAACTTGTGGGTCTGCTTTACAAGCTGTCCTCCCAGCATTGGATTCTCATCTATGAGAACGACCTTAGCTCCCGCATCGTGAGCGTTTATCGCTGCCATTAGGCCCGCGGGCCCTCCACCTATTACAATTATATCTGCCTGAACTTTCTCTGCCTTCCTATTTTCTTTGTACCCAATATCTTTGGGCAATACTGGCTTGTTTTCCTCTATTTTCATACCATCTTCAGCGAGGGTTATACATGTTCTCACGTTTGGAATCCCGTTTACTGTCATTAGGCATGATGAGCACTTACCTATTGCACAGAACAGACCTCTTGGCCTTTTCCTAACTCTCGAGTAGTTTAGAACCTTTATACCTGCAGCGTGAAGTGCTGCGGCTATTGTTTCCCCTTCATAGGCCTTTATTGGTCGCCCCTTGTAATATATTGTAATCTCTCTTCCGCGTTTGAAGCTAAGAATAGGATGCTCATTTATTCTCACAATGTTTCACCTACTCAGAATATTTTACCAAAAACTTATGAAAATTTTTTGATAGAAAGGTTGTGCACCTAAGGTTAGCCCAGCCTGAATATATCAGACCGTGTAATGATCCCTATTGGCTTTCCATTCCTTCCTTGTACTATTACTGCAGGATGCTCCTCTAAGAGGTATTTAATAACCTCAAGATCCTCATCTTCTGAGACTAGAGGGAAGGGCCCCTCCATTATCTCTTCAACACTTCTTGAGTATATATCTTCATCTTCAAGGCTCTTCCTAACTAGGGCCCTTTCCGTAACTGACCCTATGACTTTGTCTCCCTCCATAACAGGGACTTGGGAAATGTTGTGCTTCTTCATTAGCCTTACGACCTTCTCTACCTTGTCCTTTGGCGTCACGTAAATTATTGGGGATGACATTATGCTCTTTGCTGTTACTTTTGCTTTCTGGCATTCAATTAAAGCCCTGAGTATCTTGTTAAACGTGGAGAGTCTTGGGTCAACCTTTCCTGCTTCAAGCTTTGCTATGTATGCTTGAGTTACCCCGGCCTTTCTCGCTAGCTCCTCTTGGGTTATGCCAAGTTCCTTTCTAATCTTCTTGATATCCCTGGGATCTATTGGCCTGGGTATTATCACCATGCAATAACCTCCAGTTATTATTCGAAAAAATGATATTAAATTTTTGCTGTAGGCCGGCAACAGAGACCCAGCGGTCATTGATCCCGCGGGCGGATGCACCGGCCCTGTGGGCTCGGCGTGAGCACACCCCGCTCATCGAACCCGAGACCTTGCGGGGGCGGGTGGACCGAGCCCTTGCGAGGGAATTGTACCCTCGCTGTCGGCAGTTGGTTATTCAATAAAGTTCTTAAAAACCCTTACGGTAGTGATCCTTGGCGGATGACGAGCCTTGCCCAGCCTGAGCTGTGATGATGTCGGTATTAGCTGACGCCTCTTTGGAGGGAGCCCAATGATAGAATTCTACGCTAGTGAAGCCCTAATATGTCCTCGAAGGGTTTGGTTTAGATTAAAGGGATTTCCAGAAAGGTGGCCCGAGATAGCTAAACCCAGGCTCGAGAAAGGAGTTAAAACTCACGAAGTCCTGGGGAAGGTACTTGAAGAAAAATTCGGATTCGAACTTGAGAAGGAGATAATCTTGAGATTTCCAAGGCTTGGGTTCGAAATTCACGGCAGAATGGACGCCTATAAGGAATTTCCAATTGAGATAAAGGGTAAATCATCCCTACCTAGGTTTCCCCTTGAATACCATCTCGCCCAGTTGAACGTATACCTCAGGTGGAGCGAGGCTGAATACGGCTACCTTTACTACCTTAAGCTCCACGACGATCCAACTAAAATCGTGAACGGGCTTAACTTTGACAATTTTCCCAGGGTAAATGGGAAGAACTTTAAGATGTTCGAGGTTCCCTACGATCCCATACTGTTCAAGGAGACGGTAAAATTCTTCTATGATATCAAGCTCTACCTAGATGAGGATGAGATGCCCTCGGGAGCGAAAGGCCCTCACTGCAAGTTCTGTCCCTATAGCTACATATGCCTCTCTCATCAGTTGGACGGATTCTTATAGCATCCAAACATTGTAAAATTTCACGTCTACATCTTCTCTGCTGAGGTTGAGAATTGCAAAACTCGGCTCGCTGAGCCTTGGCAAGGTTGGAGATCCTGGGTTGATGAGGATTACTCTCTTTCCCATGTAGGAAACTTCGTTGTAGTACGGCCTGTGAGTGTGCCCAAATACTAGAATATCCGCCCCCTCCTCAAGTGCTTTGTAGACTAAGTTCTGAGAGCTCAGTGAGAGGAATTGATGCCCGTGGATAATCAGGATGTTCCAGTCAAACACCCTCAGGACTTCCTCTTCGGGTAGTTTAAAAGAATCTGCATTTCCTTTCACGGCTATTACTGGAGCTACTTCTTCAAGAATTTCAATCAGAGCCTTGTCCTGTACATCTCCAGCGTGCACTATGTACTTGACACCTTTCTTCTTAAAGAAGTCCTTAACCTTGTCGGGAAAATATGCCTTGGGGAAGTGAGTATCGCTAATAACCCCTATCAACATCGGCGAGGTCCCCTCTCATCACACTTCAGAATTTCTTCTTTCTCCTCATCTGTTTCTTTTCTTTCTTCTTTTTCCTGGTATCGATATAGAGCACCTCACCAACGTATTTCTCGGGATCTTTAACCTTTGGCTTGATAGCTACGTACGGGGCTTTAACTGGCCCGAAAACATCCTTAACTATCCCAACGAACCTTAGGTTCTTGTCAATGACTTTATCATTAAGCGAGGGCACCCAGGTTGTTCTCACGATCAAGAACCCCTGCTTGGCGTAGTGGGAAACTTTTCCGAGCCTCTTCATCTCAACCCCAACCTATGACTTTGACATTTAAAGGTTTTCCATGAACTTTTCCTTGATCCTCTGAGCGTACGCTGGGGGCAATACCCTCTCTATCTCTTTAAATATTTCTTCCATCATGGCTTTGTTCTCTTCTGAGATCCTCTTCATGACGTTCTCAATGTACGTTTCCACTAACATTTTTACCTCTTCGAGTTCCCTCTTCTCTTCTATTATTTCCTTGATCCTTTCATCGAGTTCGTGCAGGAATTCTGCGAGTTCTTTCATCTTAACATCAATGGGCTCTTGGGATTTTATTAACTCTCTTGCCTGTTCGTACTCTGGGCTTTTTCTTATGTCCTTAGGCTCGTACATCTCTGAACCGAAGAGCGTTGGGGTCAATAAGATCTCTAATCTTAGCCCCTTCTTTATCATGTAGTACTTTCTGGGTCTCCCCCTGGGAATTTTTTCTATCCTGCTCTCAACTAACCCGGCCTCTTCTAGTATTCTCAGGTGTTCGAGTACGGCCTTTTGTCCAACCCCAAGCTCTTGACTAAGTTCGCTAACGAAGTAGGGTCTCTTGGTTAGCAGGAACAGTATCCTCCTCCTGGTTTCGTTCCCCAGGACATCGAGTAATTTTCCCAACTCCTCGCTCATAAGCACCACCTCTCGCCCGCTCCATTTTATCTAACAGAATGTTAGGAAAAACTATTTTAAATATTTTCCCAAAATTAGCAATTATGAAGGTTAGAGAAGTGCTTGAGTTGCTTGATCAGGCTGAAGCCAACGTTAAGATGGCAATAGTCGCTTATCAGGCTAGAATCTTTGAGAGCCCCTACACATCTTGGGAGTTCACACAAAAGTCCCTTGAGTTGCAGGATATACTTGATGAACTTAAAACCCTCCGGAAAAAGCTTGAAAGTATGAATCCTGAAGAAGAATTTAAAGATGAGGGAGTAATAAAAGCCCTAGTCAGGCTGAAGAACCTTAGGAGTCATGCTCTATGAGATCAAGGAGCTCATTAAGATTTGTTATGTAATAGTCGGCACCTTCAACTCTCCTGCCCCTTATTATCTGTACGACCTTTATCCCAGCATTTTTCCCGGCCTTAACGTCGAGTTCGCTGTCCCCTACAAGCAGGGTCTCTTTCTTCTTAACCCCCAGTATATTTATGGCCTTTTCAATGAGGTAAGGATTTGGTTTGACGCCGTCTAGGTACGAATAGTCCTTGCCAAGAACGACATCGAAGTAGTCGAGGAGATCAAAGGCCCTGAGAACGAGCTCTGTGTTGTCCTGAGATGCGTTGCTAACGGCAGCCAGCTTTATGCCCTTAGCCTTGAGCTTTTTTATGACGTCAACGTCGGGGTAGGCATGTATCTTTCCCTCCTTTAGCAGTTTCTCCCTGTATCGTCGGTTCGCTCTGTCCATAGCCTTCCAGAATTCTACGTGATCTATGCCAAAATTTTCAACGTAGCTCCTTGGTAGCTCCCCCTTCGCCATCTTTCTAAACGTCTCCCAGTCAATGAGAATCCCGAGCTCCTTCATTGCCGGAATTGCAATACTCTCATACCACTCCCTCAGTGAGTATCCCTCATAATAAACGAGCGTCTCATCCACGTCAAAAATTATGGCCTTTATCATTCTCTTCCCCGAAACCGTTTTATTTGAACTCCTTAAAATCCTTCTACATGAAAAATAAGCTCATCGTTGTTACTGGAGGAGCTGGTTTCATAGGCTCGCACATAGCAGAGACCTTGGCTAGAGACAATGATGTCGTCGTTATAGACAATCTATATTCTGGAAGAATTGAAAACGTGCCAGAAAACGTGAAGTTCATAAATGCGGATGTAAGGGACTTCGAAGCTATAGCCGATGTAATCAGGGAGGCTGACTACGTATTTCATGAGGCCGCTCAAATAAGTGTCGACGAGAGCGTTAGGAATCCAGTCTTTACTGAGGAAGTCAACGTAATTGGAACGGTAAATATTTTGATGGCTCTTGCTGAGGGTAATGGAAAGCTAATATTCGCTTCATCTGCCGCTGTTTATGGAGACAATCCGAACCTCCCCCTTAAAGAAAGTGAAACGCCGTCCCCGATATCTCCCTATGGTGTGACAAAGCTTGCGGGTGAACACTACTGTAGAGTATTTTATGAGATCTATGGCGTTCCTACAGTGGTTCTTAGGTATTTCAACGTTTATGGACCGAGACAGAGTTCTGCATATGCAGGTGTGATAAGTATATTCATGAGGAATGCAATAAAGAATAAACCCCTAACGATCTTTGGTGATGGAAAGCAGACTCGTGACTTTATCTATGTTAAGGACGTTGTCGAGGCAAACTTGCTAGTTGCCAAAAAGAAGAAGGCTGAGGGGGAGGTATTCAACGTTGCTACTGGTAAGGAGACAACGGTGCTTGAGCTGGCTCTAAAGATAATAGACCTTAGTGGGGCATCTTCTTCAATAGTCTTTGCACCCCCAAGGCCCGGGGATATAAGGAGGAGCGTTGCCGATATAAGCAAGCTGAGGAAGCTAGGATTCTCCCCTAAGTACACCTTAGAAGAGGGCCTAAAAGAGACGTTTGGCTGGTTCAAAAATGAATGGAAATACTTTTAACCACTAGAAAATATTGGTAAACGTCAAGATTACAGGGGTGATTTAAATGGACAGGATCGCGAAAGCTAGGGAAATTATTGAGAAAGCAAAGGCTGAGAACAGGCCACTTGTTGAGCCAGAAGCAAAGGAGATTCTTAAGCTTTATGGAATTCCCGTTCCTGAGTTTAAGGTTGCAAGGAATGAGGATGAAGCCGTTCAATTCGCAAGGGAGATAGGATACCCCGTTGTCATGAAGATCGTCTCACCACAGATAATCCACAAGAGCGACGCTGGCGGTGTTAAGATAAACATAAAGAACGATGAAGAGGCTAGAGAAGCCTTCAGGACGATAATGCAGAATGCAAAGAACTACAAGCCAGATGCTGACCTTTGGGGTGTCATAATTTACAGGATGCTTCCACTTGGAAAGGAAGTCATCGTTGGAATGATCAGGGATCCCCAGTTTGGACCTGCAGTCATGTTCGGCCTTGGTGGAATATTTGTCGAGATCCTTAAGGATGTAAGCTTCAGAGTTGCTCCAGTCAGCAAGGATGAGGCACTTGACATGATCAAGGAGATTAAGGCCTATCCAATCCTTGCTGGTGCAAGAGGTGAGAAGCCCGTCAATATTGAAGCATTGGCTGACATAATAGTCAAGGTTGGCGAGTTAGCTCTTGAGCTTCCTGAGATCAAGGAGATTGACATAAACCCAATCTTTGCATATGAGGATTCGGCAGTTGCCGTAGATGCTAGGATGATACTTTGACTTTTCTTATCATTTCTCTGCTTATCTCAGAGAAAAGCTTAAAAGAAAGGTTCTCATACGATTTATTGAAAACTTACAAGGAGGTATAGAGCGCCGATGGAGGAGGAAGAGTCGAGTAGTTTTTGGGCAAAATTGTTTAAGAAGGATCATGAGCAGGTTTTAGAGCAGGAGATAACGGAAGATGCATATGAGGAATTGAAATCTCTTCTCATGAGAGCAAAGCCCGAAATAAATGGGGACGATCTAATAGTTCACCTCCCCCGGGCAGATATAATCCTAAGACCTGGGAAGTTGCTCATTAAAGCGAAGACCAAGAAAGAGGCTGAAAAGGTATTGAGAAATATCCATCATTATTCACAACCTCCTGGTTTATGGCCTGCCTATGGCTTAACATACTCTATAAAAAAGGAGAGAAGTCGAATATCTTAGCTCATCCTCAATTCAATTTTTCTTGGGATTTTTCTCACAAATTGTTACGAAATATAATAGAAAAATATTAAAGCCTTGCATATTATCGAGCCACAAGGTGAAATGATAGTTAATTAGGTTACATCCAGATATGGAGGTGAATCGTTTGGATTTAACCTTGATATATTCGTTAGTAATAACTATCTCACTATTATATCTACTGGTATTCTTCATTCGGAGGATAAATAGGTATTCTGGAAAAGTTAGGAAGGCTATTGTTGGACTTACAGGTTTTTTAACTCTTGCTGTTATTGTAAGAGCTGTAGAAACGTTTGGAAAATTTACCGGAAAAAGTGAGGTCGGAGCTGTAACTTATGTCATATACTCCTTTACAATACTTGGCATGATGATAATGATCACATGGTATGTTAAGTTCTTGGAGGAGGAATATCCATTCATAATACAACCTCAGAAGAAAGTAGGTGAGAATGGAGGAGGGGAAAAGCTGATAGGGGCTTACATAATATCCGGAGCAAGATCAAGAATTGTGGATCTTATAAATATGATAAAAGAGCTCAATGCTCCAATTTTGATTTTTACTCGTTCTCCAGACTTTTATAAGGATCTTGGAGAGAATGTAAGAGTTGTGTGGATAACTCAAGCTTCTGACGAAGGCATTCCTCCTACAAAACTACACGTGATTCAGGAATACGCCATAAGATTCGCGAAAGAAAATAACTATGCTGTGATAATAATTGACTGCCTCGAGTATCTTTTGATATATAATGAATTCCCGAGCGTGTTCAAGTTCCTTGTAAACCTCAAGGATCACCTTTTGATGCTCAACTCGGCACTAGTCTTGGCTGTTGATGAGAAGGCTCTTGAGCCGAGGCAGTACACTCTGCTCCTTAACGAGTTCGAGCCACTCTGAGTATGAGGAAGAGGAGTGCCATAAGGACAAACATTACCAGACTTACGCCATAGGGCAAAGTTGGATGGGCGCTGGCTAATCCTCCGGCTACAAGTGGGGCAAATAGGGAGATAATCCTGTTGTAGCTTGAAATTGCAGCATGGAACTCGCTCACCCTGTCCTTTGGGATTAAAGAGAACTTCCATGCCCTATAGAACGGGAACCATATTGCGCTCCCCAAGGCCTCGAGCATGTAAGCAACGACAGCGAGCCAGAAAGGAGGGGAGAGGGCCATTATGAGTGCGTACAGGGCTGAGATAAACATGCCCAGTGACATTGCGATGAACCCCTTTTCCTTTGGGAACCTCTCGCTGAGATAAGTTCCCAGGATCATCGCTACGCTGTTCGCACACTCTATTAGGGTAACCTCAAAGATCGTCTTGTGTAACGTGAAGACAACGTAGTTTATCAAGACAAAGGTTGGGGCAAGGGCCCAGGATAGTGTGAATAGGGCTTCAAAAAGCAGCAGAAGCTTAAACTCCCCAACCCTGAACTTAAATCCTTCCGGCTGTATTCTTTCTTCTTTCCCCACTGAGGGCAGGAAGAAGTGGATGTAGAGTATCGTTGGGATTGATAGGAGACCGAAGATCATGAAGGCCATTCGATAGTGTTCGGGCTTAAAGAATACGTATCCAAAGATGTAGCCCAGGATGGGATAGAATATTAGTCTGCTGATTTCCGGTATCCTCAGGTGCCATGCGAATATTTCCTCATATTTGTCTTCCGGATATATTATCTGCTCGTATGCCCTGTAGAGGGGATATAAAATCGTTGACACTTTCTCTATTAGCCTACCAAGGAAGAGCATTATCGAAGCATAAACTCCCTGGGCCAAGCCGTAGAATATGTAGGCTACCCCATCGAGAGCATCTATCACCATTAACCCTTTCTTGATGTCCCACTTGTTGAATGCTCTGCCTATGATGTATGTCGCCGGAATTAGAGCTACATTAACAACCGTAAAGAGTATTCCAACGTCGAGAACGCTGTAGCCAGTGAGCATCATGTAGAGCGGCAGGAGTAGCCAGACGATAAGTTGGGGCTCTATGAGTGCGTGATATATCATGTACGCCTTGGCACCCTTAGGTATTTCGCTCCAGCGCATTGTGAAGGCTTTTCCATGTATTTTGATTTATAAAATTATCCGCGGCGAAGCCACTCTTTTAAGGCCTTGCTGACTATTGAGATGAACTCTTCTTTTGTCCCTCCCTCGGAGTAGAACTTCTCTAGCAAATCTAGGAATTCGAGTTCTTCCCTTGTGTACTTCTCTCTGTCCCACTTAAATATCTTAAACTCCTCTCCCAGGATCTCTATTGTCCTAAGGGGAACTTCTTCATCGCTAAGATCTTTCATTAGCTCTATCGTGTTCACTATTTTGTATCCCATCTTCTTCCAAACCCAATGGCATCTTTATCCTGGGGGAGGACGTAGAGGTAGAGCGCATTGTCATGCTTTTTAACTTCCTCCTCAGCTCTCCTTACTAACGCCTTTCCCATCCCTTGTCCTCGGAATTTTGGCTTTACGAAGAGCTCCTCAATCCAGTAGCAGCCTTCTCTGGAGGACAGCCTTATAAATCCGGCAGGTTCATCCTTGTATGCTATGAATATCAGGTCTCCCCTCTCGAAGTATTCTTTCGCCTCTCTCTTTAACTCCTCCTCGTTAAAGCCCCATCCTTGCTTTCCTCGGAGCTCGCGGAAGAATTCAACGTAGAGGCTTTGAAAGTCTGCAAGGTTTTCTCTGCTCACCGTGAGTACCTTCATGAACATCCCCTAATCTAATATGTCGAGATATTAAAAATCCTAATTACTCGATATATCCAGAGACCTGAAGCGATAGCTAAGGCTCCGAGGCTTAGTGATAGAACTTCCTGGGGAGCTCCCCCCTCTATAAGCCATGCCACCAAAATTTGGGAGATTGGGATTATTAAAGTTGCAACGACATCGAAAATCCCCCTAATTGTTCCGAGCCTTTCAAGCGGAACATACTTCTGCATTATGCTATCGAATGAAACGTTCAACAACTCTCCTCCCAGCCCCAGGATGAACACTGAAACCGAGAGAACAGCTAATACTGGAAAGCCAAGCATTGCCAAGGCTAGGCTTTGAAGCACGACCCCGAGCAGGAGAGACCTACTCACCCCTACACTCTTCCTATGAGTAATATAAGCTAACGCAGACACTCCAATTAGACTGCCGAAGGTTGTCACCGACTTTAGCACTCCATATAAGAGTTCTCCCTCTTTAATCCTCCTGAGGTTGGAGAATATGAATATTCTAGCTGACCCAAGCGCGAAGTTAAACACTAGAACTGCCGTGAGGATTCCAAAGACGAGCTTCCTATTAAACTTTACGGTTTCATGACTTTCAGCTCTCTTTTTGCCTACTTCAAGGTTGAGAAAAGGTACCAATGAGAGTGCACCGATTATGAGGAGCAGGGAGTCGATTGCCATGGCCTCTATCCCGAGCTTTAAGGAGAGGAAGCCCGCTATTGGAAAGGCTACTAGTGATGTTACATTTTCAACGGTAGCTAGTGTTGAGTTTAGCCTTTGAAGTTCCTCCTCTTTCAAGGTCATCGACGCTATTAAGGAAAGCCCGTAATAGCGGTGAAGGATATCTAAGGCGGAAATTCCAGAAATTATCAGATAGAAGGCAATTAGATTTGACGATAGTGGAATTATAACTAGGACGAGTACTCCTTGAAGGAGAAGTGCCAAGAATGCTACCCTAACCTTCTTTTTGGTTCTATCGAGAGTTCTTCCCAAGATTGGTGGAAGGATAACCCAGGGAAGGTGCGAGAACAGCGCAAACCCTCCTATGCTCAGGAGAGAACTCGTACTGTTTAGTAGACTCCAAGGTAGGGCAACGCTTTCTATGGCATCACCTATAATCCTGAGAGCTGATGTTAGGAGGTGCAACTGGTAGAGCTTTTTCATACAGAGGGGATGAATTAATGAGGGTTAAAAATTTTGGTAGCTTGTCTAAGTCCTCTTTTATGTGCTTGGCAAATATTCCGGAATAGATAAACATAGTTTCGGTTTCTTCAATTGATTATTATGCCCTCATAGGAGTCCAGCTCATTGAGCACGGAGTTAAGCTTTTGCAGGGCCTCATGAAGCTTGGTTGGGTTCGGTGTTGGCTTAAAAGTGTAGCTATTGAACTTCTCATAGCTTTCTAGTTTGATGCAGTACCACTCTTTCAACCTAGCTCTCTTCAAAGACCCAGTACTTTTCCAGCTTGCATTCGAGTTTATCGTGTCGAGTTTTTGGTTTCAGGAGGTCTTTCCCCTCTCTCATCATTAGGACTCCTGACAACCGTCAAAATTTTATTCCATTATTTCTCCGATGATCTCAGTCGGAATGATATTTTAGATCTTTCTCCTGAAATAAGTTTTTCACTGAACTGAGTGGGTAATTCTGTGCTAAAGTTACGAAAGTTGCTAACTAAGGAACAGCCCTTGAGCAACATATGAGATAAGTTCAAAGAAAACACAGCTTTGGATTTTTTCTATCCTCTAAGAGGGAGTACTAGTGTCCCATCCCTCTCACTATTTAAGCTTCCCACCTGCTCACCTCTGACCAGAAAGCCTAAAGAAGTGATCACTGAATATAAATTCATGCTAGATAGCGACTTAGCGAGGGAGCTTCAGGATCTCAGGAAGACTTTGGAAGACCTAAAAAAGAGCTTTCTCATAGTTTCCCAACTTGCTCAAGCTTACCTTAGGCTGATCAACATATACGCCGAGTATGGAGGAATAGGCATTGACGTTGCTATTCCTGAGATAAAGAATGATTCTATAGCTAGGGAGATAGTTAAGGTGCTGTTTGACTTGAGAAAGGCCAATATAAGCCAAATAACCCGCGAATTAAAGGGTAGAAGAGGTAAAGCTTCAAGAAACACTGTTAGAAGTAAGATTAAGTTGCTTAAGGATCTTGGGATTGTCGTTGAGGTTCCTGGGGAGAAGGGGAAGGTGTATGCGCTCTCTCGAGATGTGATCAAGAGGTGGCTTGAGATGATCGGAATACCAATTACCCTTGATCACAATAATGAATATTGAGGTGGTTGAGATGGCTGAGGAAAAGAAGAAGCTGGAGGAACTTATGGAAGAGCTCGTAGAGGAAATGAAGAAGGCAAAGACTCCAGAAGAGCTTGAAGTACTTAAAAGGAAGGCAGAGATACTTGAAGACATTATAGAGACCTACGAGGGAGACAAAGACCTCGAAAAAGTAGCATTTTTAGTTGAAAAGCTTGGTGACGCTATAGAGGAGGTCATTGGGCCTATTAAGGATCTCCTCGCAGAACTTTACAACCCAGAGAGAATGCAGGTCATGGGGAAGAGCGTGGCTGAGTTCTACAAGACGCTGGTTGAGTCTGGAATGGACAAGGAGTCTGCCCTTGAGCTTACCAAAGAGTACATGGAGAGCATAAACATAGGAAAGCAACTCCTTAAGGCATTCGCTTCGTTTGTCCCAATGATGGGGCCTCACGGCCAGCATGGGAGAAAGGAGGGTAGCGAAGATTGATTTCCTCCTTCTTTAGATTTTTATTTAAGTTGGTGAGGATTTCTTTTGGTGTTGCGGGGATAGTTAGGATCGTTAATAGGGGGGAGAGGGCCTTCAAAAAAGCATTGATAAAAGAGGGCCTTCCCCAGGAAGTCGTTGAGGAACTAATGGAAGAATTTTCCTTACGTAAGGCATTTAACTTCCAAATGTTCTTCAGGTAACATGCCGTTCACTCCATTTCATTTGGGGCCTGCACTTCTCTTTTCCTACTTAATCCCCTATCTTGACATGTGGACGTTCTTAATGGCAAACGTTATAGTTGACTTCGAGCCCTTCCTTGTCCTCTCCTTTAACTTGGATCTAAAGTACGGGTATCCTCTGCACGGTTTCTTCCACACATACGTTGGAGGGGGAATTGTAGACCTTGTTTTGGCCTATGGGATGGCTCTTATCTATAGAACTACAGGAAAAGAATATAACATGGAAAGGCTGGGAATAACGGCTCTCTCGGGAGTTTTCCTTCATTATAACACTCGACTCGATAATGCATCCCGACGTGAAGCCCTTCTTTCCCTTAAGCTTTAGCCCTCTCTATGGTGCTACTTACGAGTTCAACGTTTATATGTTCTGCATCCTTTCATTTTTAGCTTGGTTGTCCTTCAAGTTCTTTATCCGCTCCCCTATTGAGGGATGGGAATAGATAACATTGAACCATTTTGGTGTCTTTACCGGAATTTCATCGTGCTCGCTTATCTTCTTCAGGGCCCTTATCATGCATCGGCTCCAACCAGCTCGGCCGCGAATTCATCTGCCTCTAGCTCACACTTGAGGTTAAACCTCGCGAGCCTGTATAGGAGACCGGCTACAAGAATTACGAAGGAGAGCACGATATATATCGTTAGAACGGCCTCTGGAAGCCTGTCTCCAATCTTGAGGAGGATTGTCATTGGGACTATATGGAGAATCGAGAGAGCGTAGCCCTTGAGCATGTGTCTCTTCTTAACGTGGCCCAACTCGTGCGCTATAATCGCGAGTAACTCATCCCTCTCTAGATGCTCTATCGCACCTTTAGTCACGAATATTGTTTTCCCCTTAGCCCCGGTCACGAGCGCGTTTATCCCCTCGTCCTCGATGAGGTATATTCCGTCCACGTCAACACCGGTCCTCCTGCAGAGCTCCTCTACTTCCTTTCTAAGTTCTCCTCCAAGAGGCCTAGCTTTCTCGGCCTGTTTAATTATTCTGGAGAAAGCCTCCGCAACGGCAAGCATCAGGGCCAAGAAAATGATAATTCTGAACTCCACGGGGAACAGGGCTGGGATTACCACGAATGCCACCGCGATTAGGAAGACCGCCCCCGATGCGAGGAGGAATGCCTTTAGGAGGTTCGTTTTGGCAGAGCCCTCAACTTCCTCCCTTATGAGATCCGCGACCGCTATAGAGGCGAGTATTGATATTATGACGGGTAAGAATAGTATTATCTTGTCAAGAGGCTCTTTGAATCTGCTGACGAAATCAAAGAATCCTAAAACCCCCGTAACCATGAAAAGTGCTAGCGTTATAAAAATTCCGATGAAAACGGCTCTCTCAACTCTAATGAACCTCTCCTGCTTTTCTAGTTTTCTCGCCCTTCTACCCTCTATCACAACAAACAATAGGGATGTGATAATTGATATTAACAGTAATATCTCCCACACGAGATTGCATTAAAAAATTGGGAAATTAAAAAGGCTTTCCCAGGATGGTTTCGTCTATATATCAATCACGAGCCCAGAAACTTCCTCTACTATCGCCTTGAATCTGTGGAAGTCAATAATCGAGGAGTTTACAATCCCCCTGAGGATCTCATAAAAGTCTTCTCCAACCTTTTGATGGAGATCATGGAGGATTAGTGCGCCTTTCGTGTAGGAGAGCTCCCAGAATCCCAACTTTCCCCACTCTGAGGGTTTTAGCTTTTCTGCCTCTGGGAATCTCTTAAGTACTGCCTCATAATTCCTCCGAAGGTTTTCTATGAATGAGTTAAATGCTTCTTCTCCATGAATTTCCCTAATTGCCAAGGCTGTGAGGTAATTGGCAAAGGCTTCATCAAAGAACCTGCTTAGGTGGGTCTCTGGAGTCACCCTGGGATTCCAGAGGTGAGCGAGCTCGTGGTAGAGGTTCGCAGGAATCTTCCTCCTTAATGAGCTCCCTGAGACAAGGGCATAGCCCTTTCCTGCCTGACCACCATAATTTTCGGGAGTTTCAATAACCGTGTACTTCGCTGTTTTCTTGCCGAGAATTGATGAGTAGAATTCATATGCCCTCTTTAACAGATCAAGCGTCCTCTTGATTCCCTTTATGCTCAGGACGAAGAGACGGAATTGTTCATCCTCTATCACGTGGAACGGGGCTATCGCAATGTCGAGCCTGTTGGTTCCCTCAATTATCAGGTGATTACTCCTAATTTCGCCACCAAATGCTATCGTCAAATCCTCTGGAACTCCTCCTATCTCTATTTCCGCATTAAATTCAGAGCTTACAACAGACTTAACAAGGTTTTTCAAAGGTGGGCTCTGCTGGAATCGGATAAAACAGTGAATCAGTTCTGAGGAGTGTATATTCTCGGTTTATCGAGTCTTTGAGATATGGAAGAACACTTTCATAGCTCTTCAGTTTTCCGGAGTATATTAGCTCGAGATTATTCGCGGGCTCCTCGAGTTCAACAACACTCACCTTGAATTTCTCAAATCCTTGAATTCCCTTGAGTTCCTGGGATAATTCCCTGTTTGCCTTCTCCACTTTGAGGCCTTTATTAAGTATGAAGGTTTTTGCTCTTCCCTTTAGGTTCATTTCTATACTCCCTTCAAGACTTCCAGTGCGGAGGTTTAAGTTCAGGGCCAGCTTGAGATTCTCAATCATTTTTAGGCCTCCTGAATTTCTTATTATACGCTTATTTTTCAGGAAACTTCCTTCAAAAATTAGATCCTTCAATTCTTTCAATGCTTGTATATGCTTTTCCCTGAATAATTTCCCTCTTCTACCCCGTGTTTTCAGCTTGAATGGATCCCGACCCTGAACCATGGTTCACCTCTGAACCTAATTTTACTCTCTTAAGTTTAAATATTACCAACATCTAAGCTTAACTGGGAGTTTAGTCTCTGAATAAATCCTAGTCAGCTTATCCAAAACTCTTAAAAGTTATAGGGTGAGTATTATACTATGCCAATAACTTTCATAAACAGGGAAAGGGAGCTTAAGTTTCTCGAAGAATTATGGGAGAAAGACAACTCGTTTCTTCCGATTTATGGGAGAAGACGTGTTGGAAAAACAAGACTTATGAAGGAATTCATTCGTGACAAGCCAGCCGTTTACTATCTCGCTCGCATCAGCACTTATCAAGATAATCTCCGGGAATTTTCAAGGGCAGTCCTCGATAAGTTTCCTTCACGATACCTAAGTGAAGCGTCCTTTTCGAGGTTTTACGAAATTTTCCAGTATCTGGCAGAAAAAGGAAAGCTTGTGGTGGTTATAGATGAGTTTCCATATCTTATCCAGTCGGACAGGAAGGTTTTGAGTGAGTTTCAGTACATAGTGGATGAGATAGTTAGGACGTCGAACCTTCATCTATTCCTCGTTGGTTCCTCCATCGGCATGATGGAAGAGCACGTTCTTGGCCAGAAGAGTCTTCTTTACGGACGGAGAGATGGACAGATTAAACTTTCCCCGCTGAGCTTCTTTGACTCGTGGAAGCTACTGGGCGTGAGCATTGAGGAGGCGGTTAGGATATATGGGATAACTGGCGGGATTCCGGCTTATCTCGAACTTTTCAAAAAGTTTGAGGACGTTAAGAGGCTTGCTTTTGATAAAAGGGGCTTTCTCTATGCTGAAGGAGATTTCCTCCTCTCAAGTGAACTGAGGGAGCCGAGGGTCTATAAGCTGATACTCAAGGCAATTGCCGAGGGAAGGAGGCGGTTCAATGAGATAAGCAACTTCACTGGAATTCCACGCTCAAACCTCTTTAAGTACGTTGAGATCCTTGAGAGGCTTGGCTTTCTCCGCAGGGAAATTCCCATAACGGCCAAGCCAAAGACGAAGAACACACTTTACAGGATCAATGACAATTACCTCGCCTTTTACTTCCGCTTCATCGAGCGCTACAGGGAGGAGATAGAGCTTGAGGGTCTTGATTTCTGGGACGAGTTTCTTGAAGATTATAACTCCTATCTAGGCTGGATTTTTGAAGATGTCGCGAAGGAATTTCTCGTTAGGCTAAATAAAGCTGGGAAGCTACCCTTCAGATTCACTAAAATTGGGAGGTGGTGGCACAAAAACGAGGAGATTGACGTGGTAGCTTTAAACGAGCGGGAGAAGAAAGCTCTTTTCGTTGAAGTCAAATGGAAGGAGCTAGATGCAAGAGAGGTAAAGGGAATTTTCAAGGATTTAGAGAGAAAAGCCGAACTTTTGGGATTAGATGAATGGGAGAAGTTTTATGGAGTGGTCGCCAAGAAAATTAGTGGCAAGGGGAAGATGACGGGATTTACGTGGGATCTAAGGGACTTTGATAAAGCCAAAATTTGTGAAAATTAATGAGTTTAGGGCTTCCCCTTTCCCCCGGTCTCCATCGATGAGCTTATTATCTCCTCGTACTCCTCCTTTGATAGCACCTGGGGCTCGTACTTTACTCCCTTGCTCCCCAATAATTTGACGAATGACCTGAGGTGGTTCCTGCTTCCCTTCATTAAGTTCTCATAGACAGCGATGATGTCCACTTTGTTGGTCTGAGCAATTCTCTCTTGCAGGTCAACTATGTCGGTTTCCTCTATGAGCGCACCGACCTTGAGTGCATCTATCTCGCTCTTCATTCCCTCCTCTATGAGTTTGTTGTACAGCTCCTGCAACTTTGGATTCTTGAACTCCCCAATGCCCTCATCTTTCGTTGGGTCTGGAATGTTGTACTTCTCCAATAGCAACCTTACAGCGTTAACGTGGGTGCTTTCGCTGTTTGCAATGTTCTTGAATATCTCAAGGCCCCACTTCCCGTACAGCTTCGTGTATACGTCATGGGCCAACTTTTCTTCCTCAACCATGTATAACAATCCATCCTTCTCCTCTTGGGTCAACTCTCCCGCTGGTAGGGAATTTATGTACGACTCGAGATCTTGCGTGTTTATATTCCCGCTTTCATCTGTTGCCACTGGGAATTTCCTCTGCCTGCGTTTGAGTTTGAGTAGGAGTTGAGCTACTTATGCATCCCGCACTAAACAGAACTAGAACTCCAATCAGTAATACCAGGGCTTTCCTCATTTTTACCACCCAATATGTAATTCTACTGTTACATATGTTCTTTGATTATTTAAGCTTTTTCTCTCGTCAATGGTACTATTGACACACAATTTTGTACTTTGAAATTGACAATTTGTCATAAAAGCTTCAAATAGATTTATCAACTGCAGGTTTTACCAAGAAAGGATTGCCATGATGCCCTTAACTTATCGTCTTCATTGTCATCATTGACTGTTCTTCAGGGTTAGTGGGAGGTGTCGTTCTTGAGGAGGTTAATTGAGGAGTACATTAGACTAGCCGAAATAGGGAACAAGCTCAGGCTGATATTTGAGCTGTGGGGCTACAGGGAAGTAATATTCCCATCAATTGAGGAGTATTCTCCGGAAATAAGGAAGGGCACGAAGTTCGCGTATAATAATGAGTTTTATCTTATAAATCCCGATGTTACTTCGAGAATCATCAAGAACTTTGACGATGGAAAAGCAAAGCTGTTCTACGTTGCCGAAGTCTTAAACGGTGGGGTAAAGGGAGAGTGGCAGGCTGGAGTTGAGTATATCGGAGGCGATCCTGATGCCATGATTCTGGAGGTTCTCTCTGTAATTGTCACATCACTAGAATCCCTGGGTATCCAAGAGTTCTACATAGATCTTGGAAGTATAGAAGTCTGGAAGAATTCTTCAGGGGAACACTGGGAGAAAGTCAAGGAAGCCCTGATTAGGAGGAACTTCGAGAAGATAGAGTCCCTCCCCATACCTCAGGATAAGAAAGATGAGCTTTGGAGGCTGTTCAACTTCAGGGGAAGGGAAAGTGGCTATGAAAGGCTCGACCGCCTAATTAAAGCCCTGGGAGACGAGAGGATCTTTATAGACTTTGCAACCGTGAGGCCCCTCCCTTACTACACTGACGTGATATTTGAAGTGTACTCCCCGTCCTTGGGCAAGCCCATCGGGGGAGGGGGAGAGTATGAAGTGAAGGGAAAGACGGGAGTGGGCTTTGTATTTTATCTTGACAGGTTAGCAAAGCTCTACAGGCCAAAAGAGAGGTCTAGACAGGTTATCTCGTCTAAGGATTTAAGAAAGGCCTATGCCCTAGCTAGGGAAATGGTTAAGCTTGGAATTCCCGTGGAGGTGAGACTTTGAGGTTCGTCCTCCCGAAGGGCAGGCTCTTCAGGGATTCCATTGAAATCCTGGGTAAGGCTGGAATAGTAATTCCAGAAAGGCCTGAGAGAGTTTTAATATGGAGCAACGGTAGGGATGAGTTTTTACTTGCTAGAGCTTATGACGTTCCGGTTTACGTTGAGCATGGAATCGATGTTGGAATAGCTGGGAGCGATGTGGTGGAGGAGAGAGGTAGTGATGTTTTCATTCCCTTGGAGCTACCGTTCGGAAAGTGCAGGCTGAGCATAGCGATGCCCCGCGAGAGGGCTGTCCAGCCCGAAGATATGGACGGGTTCAGAATTGCCACCAAGTACGTCAACATAACTCAGAGGTTCTTTGAAAAATTGGGCGTTGAGGTTGAGATAATAAAGCTCCACGGGAGCGTTGAGCTTGCCCCAAGGATAGGAATAGCGGATGCGATAGTTGACATTGTGGAGACCGGAAACACCTTGAGGGCGAACGGCTTAGTTGAGGTTGCCAAAATAATGGACGTTTCTGCCCTCCTCCTCGTCAACCGGATAGCCCAGAAGGTCAAGTTTGAGGAGATAAACTCTCTTATTATGAGGCTTAGGAGGGTTATCAATGGAGCTTGAGGAGTATGTTAGGTCAATACTCGAGGATATAAGGAAGAGGGGTATTGAGGCTGTGAGGGAGTACTCCAAGAAGTTCGACAACTATGAGGGACCCTTCAAGGTAACCAGGGAGGAGTTCGAGGAAGCTGAGAGGTTGATACCTGAAGAGGATAAGGAAGTGATAAAGAAGACAATTGAAAGACTCAGGGAGTACCACGAGAAGCAAAAGCCAGCTGATATTGTGTACGTTAAGGAGGGCTCCCTTTACGGCATCGTATTCAAGCCAATAAGGAGGATCGGGATATACGTCCCTGGCGGGAAGTTTCCACTTGTGTCAACGCTGATGATGGTTGCAGTACCGGCCAAGATCGCTGGGGTGAGGGAGATAGTGGTGACAACTCCTCCAAGGGACGGAAGGGTTAATCCCTACATACTGTACACAGCGGAACTTCTGGGAATTGAGGAAGTTTACAAGCTTGGCGGAATTCAGGCTATAGCCGCGATGGCTTACGGGATCGGCATGGAGAAGGTGGATAAGATATTTGGCCCGGGAAACAGGTTCGTGAACGAGGCCAAGAGACAGGTTTTTGGAGTTGTAGGTATAGACAGCCTTGCTGGGCCCTCTGAAATAGCAGTAATAGCCGATGAAACTGCGGAAAAGGAGTACATTCTTGCGGACTTGATGAGTCAGCTTGAGCACGGGAAGGACAGCAAGGCATGGCTTCTAACAACCTCCAAGGAGCTTGCAGAGTACTGCGGGAGGGAGGGAATTGAAGTTGTGTTGTGTAGTAGTCTCGAAGAGTGTGTTGAGAAGGTCAATGAGATAGCCCCGGAGCACCTTGAAATCATGACCAAGGAGCCCTTGGAGTTGTTAGACAGGATTCAGAACGCTGGGGCGATATATCTAGGCCCTTACACACCTGTCCCCTCGGCGGACTACTTCCTTGGGGTTAACCACGTCCTCCCAACGGGAGGGGCCGCGAAGTTCATGGGGGTTCTCACGGTCTTGGATTTCATGAAGCCGGTGAGCGTTGCGATGGTCTCAAGGAAGGAATTCATAGAGAATAGATACTTGGGAATAAGGCTGGCCGAAATCGAGGGTATGGAGCTTCATAAGAGGAGTATGGAGGTTAGGAAATGAGGGTTAGGGCTAATCACTGCGTCCTTCACTGCATTCCGAAGGAAAGCCCGGTTTTGATGCTGTGGGGTGTTGGGCATGAGGAGGAAGACGAAGGAGACGGACATAATTGTGGAGATAGGAAAAGAAGGGACAATAAGGACAGGGGATAGAGTTCTAGATCACATGCTCACAGCTTTGTTTTTCTACATGGGAGTTAAGGCCAGCGTGAAAGCTGAGTATGACCTGAGGCACCACCTGTGGGAAGACGTTGGAATAACGTTAGGGGAGGAGATAAGGGCCAAGCTCCCGGAGAAGTTCGCGAGGTTTGGGAATGCAGTGATGCCAATGGATGACGCTTTGGTTTTGGTTGCGGTGGATATCTCGGGGAGGCCCTACCTCAGCCTTGAGCTGGATCCCAGGGAAGGGGAGGAGGGGTTCGAAGTTTCCTTGGTTAGAGAATTCCTGTGGGGGCTGGTTAGGTCTTTAAGGGCGACAATCCACGTTAAGCAGTTCTCGGGAATTAATGCCCATCACATCATTGAGGCGACATTTAAAGGGCTGGGTAAGGCCCTGGGTGAGGCGATAAAAGAGGTGGAAAGGTTGGAGAGCACGAAAGGGGTCATATAGTCAGCACTTAAAATCCTCATCACGCCTCAGCGCTGCGCGGGCTCATCATGTCGCCTGTTTCTTTGTATACACCTCTTTAATAGTTTTTAGCAATATACCTATTAAGAACACCCTCCAAGACCATACACATCATAACTCAACACCGTTGTTGTACAGCTTTTGTTGGTAATTTTAGGCCTTCCACGATAATGTCTGTCCCGATGGAAATAGTTAGAATTCTTCTATCGCCATTTTACTCTAGTTTACTCTAGTTGCTCATATTTGAATTTTAAACTTATAATGATCCCAAATTTTTTATACTATTCAGAGGAAATGTTGGTGGGTGATCATATGGAAAAGACAAAAGTTGAGGGGATAAGAACTCTACTCGTGATTGGAACACTTACGATGCTCCTCTCGTTCCTGCCGGTGGTCGGCCTTGCTTTGGCCGTAGTCGGTGGTCTCCTGTACCTTTACGCTCTCTACAGGTGGGGAGAGGAAGTTGACGGCAGGCCCTTCAAGCTGGCAATAATAAACCTGATATTGGGGATAGTTGGTGCCGGTGTTGCCATAGTTGGGCTGATAAAGATCAGTTCTGCAACGAGTGAGCTCTACGTCCTTGATATTCTCCAACCAACGATTTTCTCAGTTTTAGGGCTTCTCTACATATATCTTCTTCTCATGTATCCCTTCTTAGTTGCCATGGCCCTCATCCATAGGGAAGTCCTTAAGTGCTTCTACGAGGCGACGAAAATTGGGGAGTTTACATTCGCCGGGAAGCTGACACTTTACGGTGCCCTTCTGGCTCCGGCTTTAATTGGATTAATAATCGGCTTCATTGCAAGGATCATTGAAGTGATAGCATACAATAAGATACCCACGGAAGTTGAAATTCTAAAGGGCGGGGAAATTGAGTTGGATAAGAGGAAAGTAGTTGCTCTATCTTCGGTTGCTCTCATAATAACCCTGCTCGTCCTTAATTTCACGATTCCTTCGTACGATGTAAAGGTAGTGCAGGGAGATGTTAAGTTCATAGGGAAAGTTGAAGGAGAGTACATCAAGGGGGCCGTTATATACGACTTTCCATGTGTTAGGGGGGATGGATGCATAAAGGAAGTCAAGGTTGATGGAAAACTCGTGTATTCTGGGGGAAGCTATGAATTCGTTAATGGAAAGCAGGTTGTTCGCTTAACGATCCCAAGGAACTCCAAGGAGGTAGAAGTAATGTTCTGGACAGGAGAGGTTGTTGTACTCCACATAGGTGAGGTAACATGACCAGTGTAAAGAATGCAAAATCTTTTCTCTACTGGGGAGCGATACTTTCTCTCCTCTCGTTTATTCCGTTTATTGGAGGATTGTTGGGCTTTCTAGGTGTCGTTCTGTATTTTGTTGGCCTGTATGAGTGGAGAGACATTGACGACAGACCGTTTACGGTTGGGATAGCTCAGATAATCCTGGGGCTGTTCTTCGTGGTGTTTTTGGTAATTGGAATGGAGCATGGCTTCTTTGCCACCCTAAGCTTTCTGAAGGCCTTCTACGTTGCAATGCTTTACACTTATCCCGTCACGGCAATAATGGTGATGCTTGAGAGGTACCTAGTCCAGTACTTCTACGAGGCAACTGGTGAGGAAAGTTTCCTGAAGGCTAAGAAGATGTACTTCATTGGCTTTCTAACGACTCCCTTCCTAGTTGGTATCCTCATAAACCTCATTGGGAGGGTGTACGAGATCATGGGTTATGGTAGCATGACGGACAATCCGAAGGTACTCAAGGGGAGTGAGCTGGACATTAGCGGTAGGCAGATAGGAGGAGCTGTGTTGTATTCTATTGCTCTCTCGGCGTTAATCATTTACTTGGTGACTCCGCACTACGATGTTAAGCTGGAGAAGGGGAAGGTGGAGGTTCTCCTTCGAAAAGTTGACGGAAAATATGAGGCTAAAGTTGTATATCATGGAAGGTGCTGGGGTTCGTGCATAAGGGAAATATCTGTCGATGGGAAGGTAGTCTATACGGGAACCTCGTACGCTTTCGTTGATGGGAAGCAGATAGTTAGCTTAACGATCCCAGTAAATTCCTCTGTTCTGGTCGTCAATGATGGCTATGAAAGGTACACATTTAACCTAAAGTGATTGTCACTTTTCCAAATTTTTTGGGCTGAAATTAAAATAATGTTTACCTCTTTTCCATTAGAGATGGAGATGATAGCAATAGTTGACCTTGGAGTGGGCAACCTAGCGAACGTGAGAAAGGCCCTCAAGGGAGTTATAACCAGCGATCCCTATGAGATCGAAAAGGCTGAGAAGATAGTGCTCCCTGGGGTCGGGAACTTTGGTGCCGTGATGGAGAGGCTCCATCCCCTTAAGGATGTAATATTGGAGGGGATTAAGGAGGGTAAACCATTCCTTGGTATTTGTTTGGGACTTCAGTTGCTCTTTGAGGAGAGCGAGGAGAGCCCTGGGAGCAGAGGTCTTGAAGTTTTTAAAGGTAAGGTCGTGAAGCTGAAGGGAGTTAGAGTCCCCCACATAGGCTGGAATCAGGTCTGGATAAGAAAGGACTGTCCTCTCTTTAGAGGAATAAAGAGCGGGAGCTACTTCTACTTCGTCCACTCCTACCACGTGGTCCCCCAGGATGAGGATATAATCGTGGCGACCACGGACTATGGACTTGACTTCGTTTCAGCGGTGTGTAAGGATAACGTGTTTGCTGTACAATTCCACCCGGAAAAGAGCAGTAGAAATGGATTGAAGCTTTTAGAGAACTTTAGGAGGCTGTAATATGGAGGTATATCCGGCGATAGATCTTATGAATGGGAAGGCGGTAAGGCTCTACAAAGGTGAGAGGGAGAGAGTTAGGGTTTATGGTGATCCATTGAAGTTCGCTGAAAAGTTCTCGGAGCTGGTTGATAAAATTCACATTGTCGATCTTGATGGGGCATTTACGGGGAGGCCTCAGAATCTCGATGTCATCAAGAGGATAATTGAGGAGACTGGCTTGAGGGTTCAGGTTGGAGGTGGCTTCAGGGATTATAACTCAATAGCGAAGGCCTACGAGATAGGGGTTGAGAACGTCATTCTAGGCACTAAAGCTTTCGATCTAAAGTTCCTTGAGATGGTAACCCAGGAATTTCCAGGGATAACGGTCAGTCTCGACAGCAAGGCCGGGAAGGTTGCGGTTAGGGGCTGGACTGAGGCCTCGGAAATTGAAGTCAGCGAGGCCTATGAAATGCTGAGGGGGTATGTGAACAGGTTCGTTTACACCTCCATCGAGAGGGACGGTACATTAACTGGAATAGAGAGCATTGAGAAGTTCTGGAGGGATGAAGAGTTCATATACGCTGGTGGTGTTTCTTCCCCCCAGGACGTGATTAAACTAGCGGAGATTGGATTTTCTGGAGTTATCGTGGGGAAAGCCCTGTATGAGGGAGCTGTTTCTCTTGAGGAGCTTGTGGGGGTGGCTGAAATTGCTGGCAAAGAGGATAATCGCGGCCCTTGACATCAAAGAGGGGAGGGTCGTTAAAGGGATAAAGTTTCGGAACATTAGGGATGCTGGTGATCCAATAGAGCTCGCGAGAAGGTACGAGAGCGAGGGAATAGACGAGATAGTCTTCTTGGACATTACGGCCTCTTATGAAAAGAGGCAGATCCTTCTTGACTTGGTCGAGAGGATAGCCGAGGAGATATACGTTCCATTTACAGTTGGCGGCGGAATAAGGACTGCGGAGGAAGCTAGGGAGATAGTTAAGAGGGGAGCGGATAAGATTTTTATTAACACCGCGGCAGTAGATAACCCCAAACTCGTTGAGGAGATAGCCCAGGTTATAGGGACTGCCAACCTAGTCGTTGCGATAGACGCCAAGTGGAACGGAAAGTTCTGGGAGGTTTACACTCACGGCGGGAGAAAGGCGAGGGGAATAGATGCCGTTGAATGGGCAAAAACCGTGGAATCCCTGGGGGCTGGCGAAATACTCCTGACGAGCATGGATACGGATGGAACGAAGCAGGGCTTTGACATTCCCCTCACGAAGGCCGTAGTTGAGGCAGTTGAAATTCCTGTCATAGCTTCTGGAGGTGCCGGGAAGCCTGAGCACTTCCTTGAGGCGTTTAGAATTGGTGCTGAAGCTGCTTTAGCAGCCTCTATTTTCCACTACGGTGAGTATACGGTTAGGGAGCTTAAGGAGTTCCTAGCCGAGCATGGAGTTCCGGTAAGGCTCGAGTGAGGTGGTAGTATGGAGGAGCTAATAGAGCAGGTTAACTGGGAGAAAAATAACGGCGTAGTCCCGGTTATAGTTCAAGACACGAAAGGGGAAGTGCTGACTTTAGCTTACATGGACAGAGAGGCTTTAAGGAGAACCCTCGAGACCGGGTACGCTCACTACTACTCCAGATCCCAAGGCAGGATAAGGATGAAGGGGGAGGTAAGCGGAAACCTTCAGATTGTGAAGGAGATAAGGATAGACTGCGACAACGATGCCCTCCTTTTGATTGTGGAGCCCAAGGGTCCAGCATGTCACACCGGCAACTACTCTTGCTTTTACAGGAAGTTGGGTGAGCCTGAGAGAATTCTCCCCATGGATTATTCACTCACGATACTCAGGGAGCTTGAGGAGCTGATAAGAAAGAGGAAGGAGAATCCTGTGGAGGGCTCCTACACGTCCTATCTGTTCAGGGAGGGCAAAGAAAAGATATACAAGAAGTTTGGGGAGGAAGCCGTTGAAGTGCTAGTGGCCGAGGGAAGGGATAGGATAATATACGAGGTTGCAGATCTGCTGTATCATCTCCTAGTGCTTTTGGCTTACAACGACATAAGCCTCGGGGAGGTAATGGCCGAACTCAGGAGGAGAAGGAAATGAAGATAAGGAAGGAAGTCCTCGAGTTCCGGCCTTACAGGGTACTCGAGGGCAATTACAAAATATGGCTTGACAAAAATGAGAACCCTTTTGATTTACCGTTATGGCTTAAGGAAGAGATATTCTGGAAGCTTAGGGGTTTACACTTCAACAGGTATCCCCACATAACTTCAATGCCTCTGAGAGAAGCCCTTGCAGAGTTCCTGGGGTTAGATTCTTCGAACATTGCCGTTGGAAACGGTAGCGATGAGCTGATAAACTACCTGGTCAGGATGTTTGAGGGAAAGTACATCGTAACTACCCCACCGACCTTCGGCATGTACTCCTTTTACTCGAAGCTTTACGGCATTCCAATAGTTGAAGTGCCTCTAGATGAGAACTTCAGAATAAGGGGTGATGAGATAGCCGAGAAGGCCAAAGATGCTTTGGCCGTTTTTATAGCCTCTCCAAACAACCCTACGGGAAACCTTCAGCCCGAGGAGGAAATTCTTAAGGTTCTTGAGACTGGGGCTCCAGTTGTCTTGGACGAAGCTTACGTAGAGTTCGCGGGAAAAAGCATGCTGGATTATGTTGGGGATTATCCAAACCTGATAATCCTAAGGACGTTTTCAAAGGCCTTTGGCCTTGCCTCGATAAGGGCTGGCTACATGATAGCTGATTCCTCTGTCGTTGATGCCCTCTACAGGATTAAGTCGCCATTCAGTGTAAGCTCAGTTACAATGGCCATAGCCCAAACCCTCCTTGAGCACTATGAGGTCGTTGAGGAGAGGGTTAAGTTCATAATGAAGGAGAGGGAGAGAATGTACGAGGAGCTTATGCCTTATGCTTATCCAAGCGATGCTAACTTCCTCCTCGTAAAGCTTGACGCTTACAACTACCTTTTGGATAGGGGAATAGTTGTTAGGAAGCTTTCGGGCAGGCTTCAGGGCCACATTAGGATTACTGTTGGAAAGAGAGAAGAAAACGATGAAGTTATTAAAGCGCTGAAGGAATTTGCCAAAGAACTTTAACATGTAATACCAAAAGTATGAAATGGTGAGACCTATGGTTAGTTCAGAGATGGTGAGCATAAGGCTGAAAGTTGGGCCTAAAGGTCAGATAGTTATACCCAAGGTTTTCAGGGAGGCCTACGGCATAGAGGAGGGCGGTGAGGTGGTGGTAATACCAACGAAGGAAGGCTTACTGATCAAGAGGAAGAAGTCACCTGAGGAGCTCATTAAGGAACTTAGGGAATGGAAGAAGAGAGTTGAAGGAATTCCAGCAAAACTTGGTGATCTAAAGGACATAGACTTGGAGGTTGAGTTTGATGAAGATCTTTCTTGACGCAAGCTTCCTATTATATATCTTGGCCAAGACTCCTGGAATAACTGATAAAGTATTGAAACTGTATTCTGATTTATTGTCTCAAGAGCTGTATACCGATTCCCTAGTGCTCGATGAAGTAATATATGTGGCAAAAAAGAAGTACAGAATACCTCCTGAATTGTCGATAGAATTCATAGACGAATTTGTTCTTCCGTACGTTCAGGTGCTCTCTATTGGAATTAGGGAATACCTGAAAGCCAGGGACATAATCCTCGAGTATAACTTCAATCCGTCAGATGCTCTTCATTTGGCCGTTATAGAGAACTATGGCCTTCAGGCAATAGTTACTGAAGATGAGGACTTCGATAGGGTTCCAGTAAAAAGAATATGGGTGTGAAAGATGTGGCTGGTATTTGATGTGGATGGGGTTTTAATAGACACGAGCGAAAGCTATGACGTTGCAACGAAGCTCACGGCTGAGTACTTCCTCTCAAAGCTAGGTAAAACTATTGAAATACCGCTGGATGCAATAAGGGAGCTGAGGAGGAAGGGCTCATTTCCAGATGACTTTAAGCTGAGCGAGGCCATAATCATAGGAGCACTAACTGGTGACCTCAAGGATTTCGTGAATGAGTTCCCTTTAGGGGCGGGAGTTGAATGGGTTCGCGATAAGTTCGGTGTGGCACTTGACGGATGTGAAATCAGGAGGGTTTTCAACACCTACTACTTAGGCACAATTTACGAGAACAGGCTTTTTGATTATCCTGGGCTCTGGAGACTTGAGAAGCCTCTGGTTGATGTGAACTTACTAAGGGAGGCTTCAAAGCATTTTAGGCTTGGCGTTGTCACGGGGAGGGACTCCCTTGAGATGGAGCTTGCCGAGAGGATAATAGGCTTTAGGTTTGAGCACGTAGTCACGAGGGATGTTATAGAAAAGCCAGATCCCAGGGCTCTCTACCTGATAACCAAGGGAGAATCAGCAGTGTACATCGGGGACAGTGGAAGTGACGAAGTAATGGTTAAGGAGTACCGGAAGATTTATGGGGATGTGAAGTTCTTCAAGGTTGGAAGGGACGTTAAGGACGTTAATGAGGCGATTAATTTCATATTGCTAGTCTCAGTTCGGTAACCAAAATTGTTGGGCTGATATTAGTTATATTAATTTTTATTTTGGTATAAGTTTATGCTTATTTAGATATTTTATCCAGATGATGTATTCCCATCCATAACTTGGATTTTTATACTTATACTACAAAAAGTTTATATAATTTGATACTATATATCTGTAGTGATGCCCATGAGACAAATTTTTAAAAATTTATGGTTGGGATTTTTATTTTATTTATTAATAGTTTCTCTAGGGGTCGTCAGTGCACAATCTTGGGGTTCAAAAAAGACTACTAATGTTATTGATATTCAAAAACTCCCTGAGAAGGGTTATGCCACAGACAAAATTGTTTACATTAATGGTCATAAAGTGCATGCAATAGTATATCATCCGGGTCTGGAGGATTTAAAAGTGGATGCCCTTTATAAGTTTGCAAAGAGAAATGGAGTAGATATGAACGCTTTTTTCAAATACCTAAGTGAATATGCATGGGAACATGGAGAAGTTACGTATGATGAAGTAAAGTCTCTTCTCATTGAATTTGCAAGTAAGAGGGGCATTGATCTGGTTAAGATAGCTAAAAAGGAGGTATAGATCTGAATTTTGACAATATTAGTAAGAGCCTCTCAACAGCGGATTTAAGTCCTCGGATTGTTGATATTGTTGACTTATCGCCCGTAGGGGATATATCAGGCAGTAAATGTGGAAGTGATCCAGACATAATTTATGACTATCAGCCCAATATCCTGAGGATTATGAAAATTACGCCACCCTATGGAAATATTATTTGGGATGCTACATGTGATCCAGCAACTTTATATTTCAAAAAAGGAGAGTTTGTTGGGATATTTGCCTCTGCAAAGGTTAGTACCTCATGGTATATTTTCACGTTTGATACATATAGACGTCCTTCAGAGGTAAGGGATCAGATCTTTAATTATCTGAAAAGTGAATATGGAATTCCTCCTAGTATTGTTGAATTAGTACACATAAAATATTTTATTCAAGGCTATGCCCCTTGGATGAAAAAGTACTCAACGACAGTACATTTTAATAATGCCCCTGTTCCAGGCTATATACTCTTTGAGCTTTGGAGCGAGGCAACATACTATACTTCAACAAACAGATGGGTAAAACATGGTTATCCTGATTCATATCTCGCGGGCCTTTATATAATCCAAGGTCAGAGGATAAAAACGCTAGCAGGATTTGCCATGAGAGATTATACTCCTTATCCGACGCTCTCAAAACGGACTGTTGGTAGTGGCATAACCCATGTTTACTTGACTATATATTCTCATATTTGGCATCAACAAAGACTTGAAGGGGTGGGGGATTGGTGGTAAGTAGAAAAATTATTTTTGTTCCTATATTTCTTTTTTTGTTTTTCTCATTGGCTGGATATCTAGTTGTGAATCTCGGTGAAAACTCTTCAAGAACACCAATTAGTGGAGAAAATACCTCTACTACTAAGGCACCTCGGCCACAATCTCTTTCCGAAAAGTGTCCTATCGAAACCGTAAGTGAAATCAAAATAACTCCAAAAAGAGTATCATACGCCAACGGTTTTTTGGTGCTTAGTAATGGTACTATAACTATCTTTCGGGGAGATAAGAAGTATAGGGTGTGTTATCCGACCGCTTATCCCCTTGAATGGGGCTTTATAGGCATCAATGATTCGAAGCTTTATGCTTATACCTACTCAGGGGAGCCTCTCTGGAACTACACTCTGAATTCAACGAAGTTTGGTATTGCGGTAACTCCAAACTATCTCTTTCTGCTGATCCCGGCGGATGAAGATCCTCAAGGCACGAACGTCCTTTATATCTTTGGAAAAACAGGTCTCTTAGCTGAGCATAGCTTCCCGAACATATACTATCCCTTAAGGTGCTTTTTCCTGAAGTCCAGAGGGAACTACACGTTGCTCCTCCTTGACCACCCTCAGGCGGACGGTAGCGCAGGCATGGGTAGAGTTATTGTCTTCAAGGGAGAAAAGATAGCTTTCGAAAAGACTTTCACGTTCAGGGATTCAATCGAGGACCCCGTGTACTGCGTTGGCGATATATCTCCAACTGGCATGGCAGCTTTTGGGCTCTACCATGGGGTCGGTATCTTAGACTTAAATAGTACCATAAGGTACTTTGAGTTCCCTCCCTATGGAGTGGATGATGTGGCTATAGTTGGAGACAGGGTCTTTGCTTTAGTTTCCAGGGAGACACCTTCCTTCTACGTGGTTAGAGATCTAGTCATGATAGACAAAGCTCCCACCTTCATCATGAAGAACCTAAGTAAGAGAGCGGAGCTCTTCTCTTCCGGGGAACTTCTGCTTGTTACTGACCCATGGAAGGAGAAGGCATACATCTTTTCTCCCACTGGAAAGCTCCAGAGAACCATTGAATACCATCAGGAAATAGTCGTTGAAGGAGAGAAGTTGCTTCTTTGTAGTGTGAAGGGATGCACTCCCATTGGCTGACTTTTTTTTATTTTTTAGGCCAGTCCTATCAGGACTATCCCCAGGGACGTGAGGATTAGGGAAACTGCAAGCCTTTTCGTAAACCTCTCTTTTAGGAACGCTACAGCCATTAGAGCGGCCATTACTGGACTAGATTCCGTAACTGGAGTCGCTATGCTCGAGCTGACTAGGCTTATCGACTTTATGAAGAAGTACTGGCCCAAGATAGTTCCCAGTACGGTAATAACAACTACAAGTGCCCAGTCCTTGGTGTTCATTCTCTTAATATCTTCCCTGAGGGTAGATGCAAACACTAGAGCCCCTAAAGCCCCTGAGCTTATCCTGAGACCTGTTATCAGAACGGCCGATTCTCCGTGAACCAGCCAGTCCGTTATTAAAACTGCAACCGTCCACAATACTTCCGCTGTCACGACGAATGCGATGCCCTTCCAGCTCATCTCCTTATTGTCCATGGCTTCACTTACGAGTATAAGGACGGCAATAACTATCATCACAGCCCCGGTTGCTATGGAGGCATTCAGAGGCCTATCCAGTAGGTAGTGGGCGAGAACCATCGTGAGTATGGGATGTGGAGTTACTAGGATACCTGCCCTAGACACGCCTATTATGTTCATGCCCTCCAAGAACAGCCAGTCAGCTATAGTGAATCCTATTATTCCAGAGATTATTACTATGGTCCACCACTCCCATCCCCTGTTAGGAATTAGCCCCAGGAATATTATCAGGGGAATGTAGAATGCCGAGCTTATAAACAGCCTCAGGGTATTTAAGCTGACTGGGTTAATTTTGGCCATGGATATTTTGGATAAGACCGAAGCAAGTGCCCATACAAAGGCAGCTCCTAGGGCTAATCCAACTCCCAGAATCAAGCTCATGCCTTAACGTTATCACATTAATTTTAAAACTTTGTTCAGAGTAAATGGGAGGAACGACAAATGGGGAGGCTTTATGAGGCCTACATAGACTTGAAGTTTCTCCTTAACAGGGGCTACAGGAAGTCTTCGGCCCTTGAATTTGTAACCAACCACTACAGGCTTCCCGCAGAGGGAAGATATTTCCTGGCAAGATGCGTCTTCTCAGACAGTTGGATTATTGGAGTTTACGGGAAGTTAGTTAGAACCGCTGGGGATGCGATCTTGGGAGTTGACGGGTTCAACGTTCTAATAACACTGGAATCCCTCTTGGATGGAGTTGCAATAAGGTGTGAGGATTCTCTGGTAAGGGATATCAAGTATCAGAAGAAGTATAAAGTGAATGAACGGACTTGGGATGTTCTCAGGCTGATGATTCTTTCAATAAAATCTGCAGGGCCGAGAGAGGTCGTAATCTTTTATGGTAAATCAGTTCCCAGGAGTGGCCAAGTAAAGAAGGCAACCCAGGAATTGCTTGAAGAACTTTCAATTGTAGGTCGGGTTGAACTTGTTAAGAGCCCCGACTTTGAGCTGAAGAAGTTTGAATATGTTGCAACGGCCGACACTGGGATAATAGAGAAAGTTTTTCATGTTATTGATCTTGTAGATATTGCTTCAACATTGGTTGGAGTTAAACCAATGGAGTTCAAGGTTGCGTTGAGGATATTCGACGAAAAGCTTAAATAGTTAAGTGGATAGTCGAAGCCATGCTTAGACCTCAACCAATGCTCTTTAGGAAAGTTGAAATAAAGTTTGAGAACTGGAATGAGGAGGAACATGAAAAGCCAAAGGTTCGTCTCATAACTAACGTGAAGAGAGTTCAGCTTTCATGACGTACAACTCCTCAAAAAACAGCCTTTTTCTTGAAATTACCTTAGTCGAGAATCCCATCTTTTGGGCTACTTCTATAGGATTTGGTCTCGTTAGCGAGCTGTAGACTAGGAGTATTCTCCCCTGGGGCTTTAAAAAATTCTTGGCTTGTTCAAAAAACTTAGCTATAACCTCTCCGCCCTGAGGACCACCTATTAAGGCCCTGTCTATATCTTCTTGAATTTCATGATCCTCCCCAGGAAGATAGGGAGGGTTGAATACTATAAGATCAAACCCGCCCCTTAGGTTCTCAAACAGGTCACTTACTACGAAAATTGCATTGTTTATCTCGTTGATCTTTGAGTTCCTCCAAGCGAGTTCAACTGCCTCTTTCGATACATCAACTCCAACAACAAACTTTGCCTTCTTTGCCGCGAGAAGAGCTAGTATTCCAGTTCCAGTCCCCATGTCGAGCACCACATCATGGGGCCTAACTTCTTCAGCAAGGACTTCTGCAAGCAGGAATGTATCCTCGGCTGGCTCATAAACGTTCTCTGAAGTTTCGATTCTAAGGTCCATATAATGGATTGCCATAGAATAGTAATGGAAGAATTCTGGCGCCCGGGCCGGGATTTGAACCCGGGTCGCGGGAGTGACAGTCCCGCATGATAGGCCGGGCTACACCACCCGGGCGCTTTAGCGGCCGGCGGCGTCCCCGGCTTCCCGCCCCCTCTCGGAGGGCAGTACAACCGGGATCGCTGGGGGGCTTAACTTCCGGGTTCGAAATGAGACCGGGTGTAGCCCCCCCGCTATGGCCGCCGTGCCGATTTCTCATCAATGTGTTTGCTTTAAAAAATTTTCGGTCTTATAATGGTGAGAGCCCTTTAAGAGCTTCAATCAATTCACCAAATTTGCCGAAGCTTAGCACTTCACTCTCAACTGGAATGAGAACCTCGAGTTGCGTGATGTCTGCGTTCTTTAGGATTGGTGATATCGGCTCATTTAGCGTTAAATCATTCCCATAAGCCCACGGGCTGAATGCAGGTAAGACTACAATATTTTCTCTCCTTAGAAAAGCAGGAACTTTAACCGTTGCTCCAACTTCATCCCTCAGCCTTATTGCGGGATGCTCGTGACCTATTATAACCCTCTCACAATCGCACTCTTTATGTCCATGCACTATCGTCCATCCCATAACTTCAACACTCTCAACTACCTCCACTCCAAACTTCCTTATCCAATTGATTCCTGTATCGTGGTTTCCCTTAACCACTATAATTTCACTAAACTCTTTGAGGATGCTCTCCAGAAATGTTGAGATTTCAATGAACTCCCTCCGTTCAGGAATGAAGGAGTGCTTTAGATCTCCGTTTATTATTAGCTTATCCACCCTATACCTCTCCCCCATACTTATGACCTGATTTATCACCTCTCCTAGGAGTCTTGGAACATACTTTCCTCCTTTAACTAGGGCCTCTTCAAATCCTATATGGAGGTCGGCTATTATCAGGTAATCCCCCAGGATAACTCCTTTCTCAGGGATTATCCTTGGTTGCATTTTGTCCACCTTTCTAACTCTTTAAGCACTTCAAGCTGATCCTCGGTTTCAACGGCGCTCGGCTTAAGCAATCTTATCTCCCTAAGGGCTTCTCTAAGGTTCAGTCCATATCTGTACATAAGCCAAGCCACAGCTACGGTTCCGCTCCTTCCGCTTCCCCCATAGCAGTGAATAAACACTTTCTTCCCCTCTTTAACTTTCTCCTCTATCCACCTTAGAATCTCAAGAAGCTGTTCTAATGATGGCGCCGTAAAGTCGGGGATTGGAGAGTGCAAAACGTTCCTGTCCTTAAGCATCTCGAGGTCATAAGCTAACTCAAAATCCTCAACTAAAACTACGAAAGCATCAAACTTCTTCTTTAGTTCGTCTATTTCATCCGGATAGGGCATCCTTCCAAATGCCACGTTGTCATCAATGAACTTCACCTGCATACTTCTCCCTGAATTTCGCTTCATAAAAACCCTCTTAAGCTTTTGTCTTCACGTTTTCACGGTGATAGTATGAAGAGGATAGGCATCATCGGCGGAACAACTCCTGAATCAACTTGCTATTATTACAGAAAGTATATAGAGATCAGTAGAGAGAAGTTCGAGAAGTATGTTTATCCTGAGCTTATAATCTACTCAATAAACTTCAAGGAGTTCTTCCAGAACCCTGAGGGCTGGGAGGGCAGGAAGAAAATTCTCATAAACGCGGCAAAGGCCCTTGAGAGGGCTGGGGCTGAACTCATAGCTTTCTCCGCAAATACTCCCCACATAGTGTTTGATGACGTCCAGAAAGAGGTAAACGTTCCGATGGTGAGCATAATAGATGCCGTTGCCGAGGAAGTTAAAAGGAGGGGTGTAAAGAAGGTTCTCCTACTTGGAACCAAGACCACGATGACGGCTGACTTCTACATAAACGCCCTGAGGGAGAAGGGCCTTGAAGTCGTTGTTCCTAATGACGATGAGAAGGAAGAGCTAAACAGGATAATCTTTGAAGAGCTGGCTTTTGAGAACCTCAAGAGCAAGGATTGGATAGTTAACCTCATCGAGAAGTACGCTAGGGAAGAAGGCATCAAGGGAGTAATCCTAGGGTGCACAGAGCTACCACTAGCTATAAGGCAAGGTGATGTAAGCGTTGAGGTCTTCGATTCTGCTGAGATTCATATGAGGAAGCTCATTGAGTTAGCATCCCAGGATTGACTTTTTGCTAATTTTTATCTCCTCATTAAGTTAATTTTTGTCAAATATGCATTCCCTCAGGGAAAATTTGTAAATTGTGAGGGCTCTTCTCCGTTAGATTAGGTGGGCTAAATGCTCTCTAGGAGAATAAAATCAATTGACACGACCGCACTGAAGAGGGTTCTCGACCTAATAAGTGCGGGCGATATAATATCCTTTGCTGGTGGAGTGCCGAGTGTTGAAACCTTCCCATTAGGGGAGCTTAAGAATATTCTGGCTGAAGTTTCCGAAATCCCACAGGCCTTTCAGTACGGTCCTTCTGAGGGTATTCCTGAGCTTAGGGAAGAGCTGAGCAAGTACATGAAGGAAAGATGGAGCGCCAAGGTTGATCTTGGGGACATAATAGTAACACACGGATCTCAGCAGGGTATAGATGTCGTTGGAAGAGCTTTAATAGATCCTGGGGATGTAGTCCTCGTTGAAGCTCCAACGTACTTTGTAGCGTTGAATACGTTCCAAGTTTACGAGCCGAAGTTCGTTCAAGTGAGGGTAGATGAGGAGGGCATCGTCACGGAAGACCTGGAGGTTATAATAAGGAATATGAACGGCAGGGTTAAGATCCTCTACACCGTTCCAACATTCCAGAATCCCACTGGAACGACTCTCAGTGAAGATAGAAGGAAGCACCTTGTGGAACTAGCTGAAGAATATAACTTTTACATTGTCGAAGATAATCCCTATGGCGATATAAACTACTCTGGTAGGAAAATAAAGGCAATAAAAGCATTTTCAAGTGATAGGGTAATATATCTTGGCTCATTCTCAAAGATATTCGCCCCAGGATTTAGGATAGCTTGGATGGCTGTTCCTCATGATCTCTATGAGAGGTTCCTAGTAGCTAAGCAGACTGCAGATGTCTGCACGAACACATTTGGCCAATATGCCGCTGCACTCTTCCTGAAAAAAGGTCTGCTTGATGATCAAGTTAAAAGGATCGTAGAATATTATAGACCCAAAAGGGATACTATGCTGGATGCCTTAGAGGATTACATGCCCGAGAGTGTTACCTGGACGAGGCCTGAGGGAGGAATGTTTGTCTGGACAACGGTTGAAGGCATGAATACCGACGAGTTGCTGAAGAAGGCCGTTGAGAGGGGAGTTGCCTACGTCCCTGGGAGCGTATTCTATGCACTTAACCCGAGGAGCGATCAGATGAGACTAAACTTCACATTTGAGAGCATTGATAGAATACAGGATGGCATTAAGGTGCTGGCTTCCCTTGTCAAGGAATTGTCATAGTGCCCACTTATCTTCCCAAGAAATTTACTTTGAGATGCAAATTCCAAATCTCCCCTCTCCATCTTCCTTTTTCCTAAAATGTTTCGGATATGTTAGGTAACTATTGAAATATTTTTAGAATATTTCAAATTTATAAAAATTCTTTGGAAGTGACGAAAAATTTCTCGAAAATTTTATATATGTACACTTTTGATGCCTCGAAGGGTGGTGAGTATTAAGCGGCAGAGAAATACTACTCTTGGACTCAACCCTGAGGGAAGGAGAGCAGACACCAGGAGTAAACTACACGCCAGAGCAGAGGCTTGAAATAGCCCTAGCCCTAGATGAGTTTGGAGTAGATTTCATAGAGGTCGGTCACCCTGCAGTGAGCGATGATGTATTTGCTGGAATAAAGCTCGTTTCAAATCAGGGGCTGAGGGCTAATCTCTTGGCCCACTCAAGGGCTCTAATCAGGGATGTTGATTACGTGCTAAAGGTTGGAACCAACTGGATAGGCATATTCTTCTGCGTTTCCGAGGCCTGCCTGAAGAAGAGATTTGGAATTACACTCGAGCAGGCCATGAACAGGATAGCGGAGGCGATAGAGTATGCAAAGGATCACGGTCTTAAGGTTCGTTTCACACCTGAAGATACAACAAGAACGGAATGGAGGAACCTTGAGGCAGTACTTAGACTCGCAAAAGAACTCAAAGTTGACAGGGTTAGCATCGCGGACACAACTGGAAGCACTCACCCCCTGAAGTTCTACCTTTTAGTCCAAAAGATAGTGAGCTTTGGAATCCCCGTGAACGTTCACTGTCACAATGATCTCGGCTTAGCCTTGGCAAATGCGATAATGGGCATAGAGGCAGGAGCAAGCTTAGTCGATGCAACTGTTAATGGCCTAGGAGAAAGGGCTGGGATTGTTGACCTTGCACAAATAGCAACTGTCCTCTACTATCACTACGGCGTGAAGAAGTACAAGATAGACATGCTGTACTATCTAAGCAACCTTGTCAGCAAAATAACTGGGATAAAGGTCCAGCCAAACTATCCAATTGTTGGGGCAAATGCGTTCACCCATAAAGCTGGACTTCACGTTTCAGCAGTCATAAAGGATCCAACGTTCTACGAGTTCCTGCCAGCGGAAACCTTTGGCAGAGAAAGGACGATCTACGTTGACCGCTTCGCGGGCAGGGACACCATAAGGTACTACCTTGAAAGGGCCGGTATTACGGACGAAAAAATTATCGATGCCCTTCTTAGGAGAGTGAAGAGCTCGAGAGAGCCCTTTACGTGGGAGAGGCTTATTGAAGAGGCAAGGAGGTTAATGACATGACGTTAGTTGAGGAAGTTCTCAATGCAAAAACTGGAGAGGCTATAATAAGAAGGGTTGATTTGGTCTACGCTCACGACGGAACAATGCCACTTATAATTGAGGCATTTAAGAAGGCTTTTAATCAGGTAAAGGCGAATGCCTACATCTTCTTTGACCACGTCTTTCCAGCTCCAACGGTTAAAGTTGCCAACCTGCAAAGGGAGATAAGGGAGTTTGCAAGGCAGCACGGGATTCCAATAGTTGAAGGACAGGGAATATGCCACCAACTCGTAGTTGAAATGGGGCTCGCTGAGAACGCTAGGGTCGTTGTTGGAGCTGACAGTCACACTCCTACCTTGGGCGCCCTGGGCGTGTTTGCCGTGGGTATGGGAGCTACTGACGCTGCTGTAGCACTTGGTCTTGGAAAGACTTGGCTGAGAGTTCCTGAGAGTGTTTCTGTTGTGTTTGAGGGCAAGCCCTCGAGCTATGTAATGGCTGCAGATGCGATGCTCTACATAATCTCGGCCCTAAAGGAATATGACATGAATTATAAAGCCATGGAGTTCTTCAACGTCCCTTTCAGCTTTGATGAGAGGTTAACGCTGACGAACTTCAGCGTTGAGGCTAATGCTAAGACGGCCTTGATAGGGGATGATTACTCTGGAGACGGTTACGTGAAAGAGCTGATCGTTGATTTATCCTCCCTCGGTCCAATGGTTGCTAAGCCCCACCACCCATCTAACGGCGTTCCAGTTGAGGAGGTAGAGGGTACTAAGATTGATCAGGTTTTCATAGGCTCGTGTACCAACGGCAGGTTTGATCACATAAAGAAAGTAGCTGAAATCCTTGAAGGGGAGAGGGTGAGCGTTAGAACGATAATTGGGCCTGCTTCAGTTAACGTTTACAGGAAAATGGTTGAAGAAGGCCTTGTTAACGTTTTCCTTGAGGCTGGGGCCGTTATAATACCCCCAGGCTGTGGGCCTTGCTTAGGAAGGCACATGGGAGTTGCAGCTGACAATGAGGTTATCCTTAGTACGACGAACAGGAACTTCCGCGGCAGAATGGGTTCTCCTAATGCCGAGATATACCTTGCAAGTCCGATTACTGCCGCTGTAAGCGCCATTTATGGTGAGATAACCAGCCCGGAGGGAGAGCTATGATCACTAGGGGAAGAGTTTGGAAGTTCGGGGACAACGTTTCCACGGACGCAATAACCCCAGGAAGGTACAACTTGACGAAGGATCCAGAAGAATTGGCGAGAATAGCGTTCATAGAGGCCCGCCCAGAGTTTGCTAGGGAGGTAAAGCCTGGGGATGTGGTGGTTGGCGGTAGAAACTTTGGCATTGGCTCTTCAAGGGAATCGGCTGCTCTCTCCTTAAAGGCCGCTGGAGTTGCCGGTGTTATAGCGAAGTCCTTCGGGAGGATATTCTACAGGAATGCGATCAACCTAGGCCTTCCTCTACTGATTGGAGACACTGACTGGCTTCAGGATGGAGACATTATTGAGGTGAACTGGAGAACGGGGGAAGTTAGGAAGGGAGATGAGGTTAGGCAGTTCAGGCCTTTGGAAGGCTTCCTTTGGAAGATAGTTGAGGAAGGCGGGATTATAGAGTACGTGAGAAGGAGGGGTGATCTATGTATAGAGTAGCCGTCATTAAGGGAGATGGAATAGGTCCCGAGGTTGTTGACGCTGCAATTGAGGTTGTGAATGCTGTAACTAGTAGGGTAAGATTTTATGAGTTTGAGGGTGGAGTTGAGGTATTCAAGAGGCACGGAGTGCCAATAACCCAGGATGACTTAGAAGAGATAAAGAAGATGGATGCTGTGCTGTTTGGTGCTACGACAACTCCCTTTGATCTTCCTGGATATAAGAGTCTGATAATAACTCTGAGAAAGGAGCTCAACCTCTATGCTAACCTAAGAATAATTCCCGACTTCACAGATGGCAGGGAAATCGTTATAGTCAGAGAGAACAGCGAGGGCCTTTATTCAGGGCAGGGCAGGGCCTTTGATGATAGGGCTGTAGATGTAAGGCTGATAACAAGGGAAGGTGCTGAGAGGATAGCGAGGTTTGCAGCTAGGGTTGCCAAGGAGAGGGGATCTTTCATAACATTCGTCCACAAGGCTAACGTACTAACTAGTGACAAGTTCTTCAGGAGGATAGTCCTTGAGGTTGCGAGGGAGGAAGGTGTTGAGGTAAGGGAGGCCATAGTTGACTCATTCACGATAAAGCTAGTAAGGAATCCCTGGGATCACGGGGTTATTCTAAGTGAGAACCTATTTGGAGATATACTTTCAGATTTAGCCACGATACACGCTGGAAGCATTGGTGTGGTTCCTACTGGGAATTATGGTGATGACATAGCCCTGTTTGAGCCCATACACGGTTCTGCTCCAGATATCGCGGGCAAAGGCATAGCGAATCCAATAGGGGCCATTCTGAGCGCGGCAATGATGCTTGATTATCTCGGCCTAGATGGGTCGAGGATCTGGAATGCTGTCAGAAGCTACGTTAGAAAGGGGAACTTAACTCCCGACATGGGCGGCACGGCAACGACAATGGAGGTCACTAGGGGAATAATACAGGAAATCCATGACCTTGACCCTTTCGATCTGGATGAGTTGTGGATGGAAGAGGTTAGGCTTGGGAGGATACCCTTAAGGATGGAGTGAACAGAAATGCTTGCTTTCTTTCTATTTGCAACATTTAGTTTCGATTTAGAACCAAATATTACGAAAACATTACAAACCCTTTATGTTTGACACGCCTTGTCGTTGGTAAAGGTTAGGAGGTGAAGACTATGGCAAAGGCAGAGTGTCCGGTGTGCGGAGCCGAGATCGAGCTCGAAAACGTCGAGCTGCACCAGATAGTTGAGTGTCCTGTATGTGGCGCTGAGCTAGAGGTTGTCAGCTTAAATCCACTGACTCTAGAGGAGGTTCCTGAGGTAGAAGAAGACTGGGGCGAGTGAGCCCCCTCAACTTTTTACTTTTTGGAGGTTTTGCCATGAAAATTGGAATCACCTACAGTATAGTAAGAAAGGAGGAAATAATGATCAAAGAGAGAGCGGGTGAGTTTGGGGAAGTTGTCATGCTACACGAGGATGAGGTAACGTTTCCAAAGGAATATGATGTTGATGTCGTTATAATAAGGAACGTTAGTCACTTCAAGGGAATGTACCTAGCTAAGCTCTTTGAGGATTTGGGAATTCCTACCATTAACTCCTTTAACCTGATGTTTGAAGCTGGAGATAAGCTTCTCGCAACATTAAGGTTACAGAAGAAGGTTCCCGTTCCAAAGTGGGGAGCTGCCGTTAGTGAGAATGCGGCCAAGAAGGTTGCCCATGAGCTGGGCTTTCCCCTAGTTTCAAAGCCCGTATTTGGTAGCTGGGGTAGATTGCTCGCTAAGATAAACGATGAAGATTCCTTAGACAGCGTCCTTGAGCATAGGAAATGGATGAAGAATCCTCTGTACAACATCCATTACATGCAGGAGTTCGTTGAGAAGCCTGGGAGGGATATCAGGAGCTATGTAATTGGCGGAGAGTTCGTGACAGCGATCTACCGCTACTCGAACCACTGGATAACAAACACAGCGAGGGGTGGTAAAGCAGAACCCTGCAATGATGAGGAAGTTGCTGAAATCTCAATCAAGGCGTGGGAAGCTTTTGGAGAGGGAGCTTTGGCTATAGACATATTTGAAGGCCCTAATGGCCTTTTAGTTAATGAGGTTAATCCTAATATGGAATTTAAGAACGCTCAAAGGGTTACTGGCGTTGATATTGCGAAGAAGCTTGTTGAATACGCGGTGGAGGTGGCAAAGAGATGATTAAGGCTGCAGTTGTAGGGGCGAGCGGTTACATCGGCGGTGAGCTTGTGAGGCTCTTGGCAATGCACCCGGAAGTTGAAATCACGGCAATAACCTCAAGAAAGTACGCGGGAAAGAAGGTTCACAAGGTTCATCCAAACCTAAGGGGTCTTGACCTAAGGTTTACCGATAAGTACGACTTTGATGCTGACGTAATATTCCTTGCAGTACCTCACGGCACTTCAATGAAGATAATAGACGAGTTCCTAGGAAGTGCTAAAATCATAGATATGAGCGCTGATTTCAGGGTTAGCAAAGAGTTGTACGAGAAATACTATGGGCCTCACGAGAAGCCTGAGCTCATTGACAAGTTCGTTTATGGCCTTCCCGAGCTACACAGGAAAGAAATAAAGAAGGCCGAGCTCGTTGCAAACCCAGGATGCAACGCTACGGCGGTAATATTGGCCCTCTACCCCTTCAGGGACATCGCGAAGGAGGCAATAGTTGACCTCAAGGTCAGTTCATCAGCGGGAGGAAGGAGGGAAAACGTTGCAAGCATACACCCGGAGAGGAGCCATGTCGTTAGGGTGTACAAGCCTTTCCACCACAGGCACGAGGCCGAAGTTATTCAGGAGACTGGAGTTAAGCCAATGTTCACTGTTCACTCCGTGGACTTAGTGAGGGGCCTACTCGCAACGATATACTTCCCCTTTGATGGAACCGAGAGGGATCTTCTTAGGAGGCTTCTAATGTACAGGAATGAGCCATTTATAAGGCTTGTAACGGACAAGGGAGGTCTTCAGAGGTATCCTGATCCTAAGTACGTAATAGGAAGCAACTTTGTGGATATAGGATTTGCCTACGATGCTGAAAATTCGAGGGCGATAATTCTCTCAGCTATTGATAATTTGATTAAAGGAGGCTCTGGCCAAGCCGTTCAAAACATGAACATAATGTTTGGCTTAGATGAAACCACTGGGTTGAGCTATTACCCTGTATATCCCGTGTGAGGTGGTTGAGATGAGGGTAGTTAAGATCGGTGGTTCCGTTATCTCAATGCTTGAGGAGCTCTGGAGGAGCGATGGCATTTCCAGCTTAATGGACAATACGGTAATAGTTCACGGGGGTTCAAGGCACGTTGATGAGCTTTCAAGGAAGCTTGGGATTAAGGTAGAAAAGCTCACGAGCCCCTCAGGAGTAACCTTCAGGAGGACTACGAGGGAAGTACTAGATGTTTACGTTGCTGCATTAATGAAGGCCAATAGGGAGATAGTCGAGTTTCTCAGGAGTCAGGGCATTAACGCGATAGGTCTCAGCGGTCTTGATAGGGGGCTTATAATTGGCCAGAGGAAGAAGCTCATCAAGGCGGTAATTAACGGCAAAGTAGTTGCGATAAGGGATGATTACTCGGGGGTTATAAAACAGATCAATACTGATGCCCTAAGCGAGTACATGAAAGTTGGAATCCCCGTTATAGCCTCGATAGCCTACGATCCCGTCGAAAATGTCCCTCTTAACGTTGATGGGGACAAGGTTGCTTACCACATTGCCCTAGCAATGAGGGCCAAGGAGCTCTACTTCCTCTCAGACACTGCCTTCTTGGCAAATGGAAGGGTCGTTCCCGAGATACCTGTGGAAAAGATTGGGGACTACATGGCTTATGCTAGGGGAGGGATGAGGAAGAAGCTGATGATGGCCAAGAAGGCAATAGAGAGTGGAATTGACAGTGTGGTCATTGAAGGTCTCAATGGAAGGACGGTGATATATTGAGGGAGATGAGCCTTTATAGGAAGAGGCTTAGGGTTGTTAGGGGAGAGGGAGTCTACGTCTGGGACTCCCAGGGCAAAAAGTATCTAGATCTGATAGCCGGAATAGGGGTCAACGTTCTTGGCCATAATCATCCAGAATGGGTTTCGGCAATCAAGGAACAGCTGGAAAAGCTTGTAGTTGCAGGCCCAATGTTCGAGCACGAGGAAAGGGATGAAATGCTTGAAGAGCTCTCTCACTTCGTTAACTATGAGTACGTTTACATGGGAAACTCGGGAACCGAGGCTGTAGAGGCGGCTATAAAGTTCGCAAGGCTTTACACTGGCAGGAAGGAAATAATTGCAATGACAAACGCTTTTCACGGAAGAACTATGGGCGCCCTTAGTGCAACATGGAAGCCAAAGTACAGGCAGGGTTTTGAGCCCCTGGTTCCGGGGTTCAAGCACATCCCCTTCAACAACGTTGAGGCTGCAAAGGAAGCTATAACGAAGGAAACTGCGGCGGTTATTTTTGAGCCAATTCAGGGGGAGGCAGGAATAATCCCAGCGAAAGAAGAGTTCGTTGAGACTCTGAGGGACCTGACAGAGGACGTTGGTGCACTGTTGATAGCTGACGAGGTTCAGAGTGGACTTAGAACCGGTAAGTTCCTTGCCATAGAACACTACAAAGTTGAGCCCGATATAGTTACGATGGGGAAGGGCATTGGGAATGGAATCCCGGTGAGCTTAACGATGACTAACTTTGACGTGGAGAGGGGCAAGCATGGTTCAACATTTGGCGGGAATCCTCTGGCTTGTAAGGCCGTAGCAACTACCCTCAGGATACTTAGAAAGGAGAATCTTATAGAGAAAGCTGAGGAGAAATTCATTGAAGTTAAGGCCAAGGACGTTGTGATGACGAGGGGCAAAGGACTAATGATAGGTATAGTTATGAGGAAGCCGGTGGGGAGATTCGTTGAGGAGTTGCAGAACAGGGGATACCTTGTTCATACCGCAGGTCAAAGGGTTATCAGGTTGCTTCCACCCCTAATAATAAGTAAAGAGCAGATGAATAAGGTAAAATCAGCGATAGAAGGTGTAATAAATGATCTCAGCGGAGGAGAAGGTTGAGTTCTTAAAGAAGCTTGTTGAGATATACAGCCCGACTGGAAGGGAAGAGGAAGCAGCAAGGTTCGTTAAGGAGTCCTTTGAGAGTTATGGAGTAGAAAGTTATATCGACAAAGTTGGAAATGTTATTGCAATAAAGGAGGGCAAAGGGCCCAGAATACTCTTGGCTGGCCATGTAGATACTGTTCCTGGGTACATCCCGGTTAAAATAGAAAACGGGACTTTGTGGGGAAGGGGAAGCGTTGATGCTAAAGGCCCTCTAGCAACCTTCTTCTTTGCAACCATCGAGAGCGATGCAAACATAGTATTTGCCGGTCTGGTGGATGAAGAAGGCTTCTCCAAGGGTGCGAAGAACCTTGATGTTCCAAGGCCTGACTACATAATTGTGGGCGAGCCGAGCGGTGTTGATGCCGTGACGATAGGATACAAGGGCAGTTTAACGGCTAGGTTCGTGGAGAAGGTTGACAAGGTTCATGGGAGCTTGGGAATTGGTGCTGCGGAAAAGCTCATTGAGAAATGGCTGATGATATCTAGGGAGTTTAATGAGGGCTTCAATGCACTAAGCGGGAGGATAGTGAGGTTTATAGCCTATGAAAGGGATTTCGACTTCTATGGTGAAATGATAATTAACCTGAGAACTCCGCCCGGCTACACTCCACCTCAGGATTGGGAGATAATTGACTTCGTTCCAGCTTACGAGGTTGACAGAAGGTCCCCTCTTGTTAGGGCCTTTGTTAGGGGAATCAGGAGGTCAGGATTTAGGCCTAGGCTTAAGAAGAAGATGGGCACGGCTGACATGAATATACTTGGGCCAAGGTATGGGGTTGACGCGGTGGCCTATGGTCCGGGAGATTCGAGCTTAGATCACACTCCCAATGAGCATATAAGCCTTGAAGAGTACATTAAGGCAATTGATGTTCTCAAGACTGTCCTTAATGAAATAAAGACGTCCACTTAACTGACAATAATATTGAATAATTGTCGGTAAAGAACCTATATGTCCTCCGATGTCTTGAAATTGTTCTCTTTCTCTGCCCTTTGTCTAGACACTTAGACAACTATACTACTTTTACGTTGATAAGACTTCAACCTTCGTCATATGGATAGGAACAGGTAACCAAGAGTTTAAATAGGGATATTATGTGCACATTTGGTGGTGATCAGGTGATGCCACGCCAATTTACACAGTCCAAGGTGATGCCCCGCCAATGGGTGATGCCCTGCCAATATCTATAGCTGAAGGCGGGGTAGAGGTTCTCAGGAAATTGCTTCTGAGGGCCTTAAACGAAAACCAGAGGCTTATACTTCAGAGTATAAACGGTAAGCACAGGTCACTGAACGCACTTTTAGAAGAGCTGAGCAGGAAAGAAAGGAAGCCACTGTCCACACTGAAGCTTAATGCAAGGATACTCAAGGAGCTTGGCCTAATTGACTACGGTACAAAGGAAAACCCGAGGCCCGTTACCCTTACCGAGGAGGGTAAGCTTATTCTTAGGATCTTGGGGGGTGATGGTTTTGAGTGAAATATTAACCACAAAGCTAAAGGAAATGCTAAAGCCCGTAAACGGCTTCCATATTAACTCCTCTATTACCTGCCTTAGGATAATGCAGGCAGTGCTGGAACTCAAGAAAGAGGAAGACACAGTAATAGTAAGCAAAGGACACTCAGCTCCAGCCTTCTACGTAATGCTCTGGAAGCTTGGTCTCTTAAGCGATGAGGAGCTAATGACCTTTGCCCACATAGATGGCCTCCCAAGCCACGTCGCTAGGGGACTTCCCTTCATAGAAGTATCCTCAGGATCCCTTGGACAGGGACTCTCAGTTGCCAACGGGATTGCACTGGCCAACAGGATAGATGGCAAAAACGGCAGGGTCTTTGTAATCCTGGGGGACGGGGAACTGGATGAGGGCCAAGTCTGGGAGGCCGCAATGACATCTGCTCATCACAAGCTGGACAATGTTATAGCAATAGTTGACAGGAACTTCCACCAGCTCAACGGTGGAACTGAGGAAATTCTAGCTAAGGAGCCCCTTGCAGAGAAGTGGAAGGCTTTCGGATGGGAAGTTAGGGAAGTTGAAAACGACGTTGAGAAGTTGAAGAAGGCTATAGAGGAGCTCGACAAGATCAAAGGAAAGCCCAAGGTGATTATAGCGAGGTGGGTTGAGTGATAGAGAGTTTCAGGGAAGCCTTTGGAAGGGCCTTGGTCGAAATAGGGAGGAAGAATGATAAGGTAGTTGTCATAGACGCGGACGTTAAGGGCTCAACTAAAACCATATACTTCGAGAAGGCCTTCCCAGAGAGGTTCATTCAAGTTGGCATTAGCGAGCAGGATATGATAGGCACTGCTGCGGGCCTTGCTATTGCGGGAAAGATTCCAGTTGCCTCCGCCTTTGCTTCCTTCCTTATGAGGGCATGGGAGCAGATAAGGAACACTGTCGCAAGGGACAACTTAAACGTCAAGATAGTGTCAACGCACTCAGGATTCTCCGATCATATGGACGGTTCTTCTCATCAGTGCCTAGAGGACATAGCCCTAATGAGGGTTCTTCCAAACATGACTGTCGTTGTTCCGGCGGATGCTTATGCCACGAAGGTTCTCCTGGAGCAGGTAATTGAGCATGAAGGTCCAGTTTACATGAGGCTCGGCAGGGACTATGCTCCCCGGGTGTACAGGGAAGGCGATGAGATTGAGCTTGGTAGGGCTAGTGTCCTAAGGGAGGGAAGTGACATACTGCTAGTAGCAACGGGGGTTATGGTTTCAGTGGCCCTCGAAGTCGCTGAAAAGCTTGCCAAGGCAGGAATTGATGCTAGTGTAGTTGATATGCACACGATAAAGCCTTTTGACGAAGAAACCCTGCTTAAGTTGGCTAAGCCCGTGAACGCGGTGATAACCCTCGAGGAGCATACCATATATGGAGGTCTCGGAGGAGCAGTTGCGGAAGTTCTGAGCGAGAAGATGCCAAAGAGGGTTATCAGAATAGGAACGACGGAATTTGGTAGATCAAGCAGGGACTACCTATCCCTATTGGACAGGTACGGGCTAACGGCGGATAAAGTCTATGATAAAATCGCGGGGGTTGTTTAAATGATGAAGTATTCGAAGGAGTATAAGGAGAAGACGGTAGTTAAGGTTGGAGACGCTAAAATAGGGGAAGGCTTCACGATAATTGCTGGTCCATGTGCAATTGAAAGTGAAGAGCAGATAATGAAGGTTGCCGAATTCTTAGCGGAGCTTGGGATTAAAGTGTTAAGGGGAGGAGCGTTTAAGCCAAGAACCTCCCCATACTCTTTCCAGGGACATGGAGAAGAGGCGCTGAAGTGGATGAGAAAGGCCGCTGACGAGTACGGCCTTGTTACAGTGACAGAGGTTATGGACACCAGGCACGTGGAACTCGTGGCAAAGTATTCTGACATACTTCAGGTAGGTGCCAGGAACTCTCAAAACTTTGAACTGCTGAAGGAAGTCGGAAAGCAGGAAAATCCAGTGTTGTTAAAGAGAGGTATGGGAAATACCGTTCAGGAACTCCTGTATTCAGCAGAATACATCATGGCCCAGGGAAATGAAAATGTAATCCTGTGCGAAAGAGGAATAAGGACGTTTGAAACGGCAACAAGATTTACCTTGGACATTGCAGCTGTCCCAGTTGTAAAAGAGCTTTCTCACCTGCCGATTATAGTTGATCCATCACACCCAGCGGGCAAGAGATCCTTAGTTATCCCACTGGCAAAAGCTGCCTATGCAGTTGGCGCTGACGGGATAATGGTTGAAGTGCATCCCGACCCTGATAATGCACTCTCAGATTCAAAGCAACAGCTCACATTTGATCAGTTCAAGCAACTCCTAAGAGAGCTGGAGGGCCTCGGATGGAAGGGATAGTTTTTGAAAAATTGAATTCCCTGGGGGCTCTTCTTGAGCCCCTTAATCCATTTAAAGTTGCTGTTCTCACAAATACTACCGTTAGAGATATCTGGCTTGAGGAAGTTCTTGACTCGATAAGTGAATATGAAGTTCATCCAATCATTATTCCCGATGGAGAAAAGTACAAGGATCTTGAGACGGCAAGATATGTGTGGGAAAAACTCATTAAGATTGGCTTTACTAGAAAGTCCCTCCTCATAGGGTTGGGAGGGGGAGTAATTACTGATATTGCTGGATTCGTTGCTTCAACGTACATGAGGGGCACGCTTCTTGGTTTAATTCCAACGACGTTATTGGCTCAAGTTGATGCTGCTATTGGAGGCAAAACAGGGATAAACTTCCATGGAAAGAACATGATAGGGACTTTCTACCTTCCGAACTTCGTTCTAATTGATATAATGACCCTTTCAACTCTTCCCATGGTTGAAGTTTTGAATGGGCTTGCTGAAGTTGTTAAGTATGCTATTTTGGATAGAGAGGTTTATGAAATCTTAACAAGGATAAGCTCGCCCCAGGAAGCAATAAAAAGTGAAGAGTTAATTAGGAAATCCGTTGAAGTTAAAGTTAGGGTTGTTGAAGAGGATCTCAGGGAGAGCGGAAAGAGGAGGATTTTAAACCTGGGACACACCGTTGGTCATGCAATTGAAAAGCTATCTGGATATAAGATAAAGCACGGCTTTGCGGTCTCAGTAGGGCTCGTTGTTGCTTCAAAGCTGGGGGAGAGACTTTATGGCTTCGATTCGGGTAAGGTTTATGAGCTTTTGAAAAAGTTTGGCCTTCCGATAAATCTGCCTTTTGAACCTTCAAAGGTTCTTGAGGCAATGAAGCTTGATAAAAAAGCTTGGTATGGGAAAATAGTTTTCATAATTCCCGTTAAAATTGGTGAGGTTGTTATAGAGGAGGTTCCCGAGTCCCTTGTCCTTGAGGTTTTGAGGGAGGTAAGGGAATGATAGCTGGAGTTGTCGTTGCTAAGAGTATAAAGGAAGCAGTCAGGAAGATGAACTCTAGCGACGCTGATCTCTACGAATTAAGGGTGGATGCCCTAGAGGATTACTCGGATATTGACATTCTCCGTCCGTTCTCTTCGAAGTTGATAATAACTATCAGGTCAAAGGATGAAGGGGGAATTAGGGAATTAGGTGACGAAGAGAGGCTGTCCCTATTTGAAAAGTTTTTGGAAATAGAGCCTGCATACATTGACATTGAGTTGAAATCAAGAATCCTTGAAGATGTAATTGAACTTGCTAGGCCCAGCTCAAAGATTGTCATCTCCTATCATGATTTTTCTAGAACCCCCACGTTTGAAGACCTACTTTCAATACTTCACTCGGCGGAGGATCACGAGCCTGACATCGTGAAGATTGTTACGTATGCACGAACTCCTTGGGACAACCTTCGAGTAATAAAGCTGTATGAGCATGCCAACAACCTAATCGCGTTCTGTATGGGTCAGAAGGGCAAGATATCTAGGGTGTTTAGTGCCATATTCTCCCCCTTCACGTATGCTTCCATAGATGAAAGCGTGGCCCCAGGACAGATGAGCATCTACGAGCTTAGGGAAATACTCAGGATCCTGGGTGGTTGATATGGATGCTGAAACGAGGGTTTATGCTGTAATAGGGAATCCCGTTAGGCACTCTCTAAGTCCCACGATGCATAACGCGCTATTCAAGAAATATAGCCTAAATGCAGTTTACGTTGCATTTGAAGTCTCTCGTGAAAATGCCAGGGAAGCCGTGGAAGGCATAAGGGTCCTGGGAATAGCCGGGGTAAATGTCACAATGCCCCTCAAAGAAGAAGTTGCGAGGTACGTTGAGTTATCTGAAGACGCAAGAGCCATTGGCAGCGTGAATACGATAGTAAATTCCAATGGCAAACTTCTCGGTTACACGACTGACGGTATTGGAGCGAGAAGAGCTTTAGAGAGATTTACAACACTTGAAGGAGCTAATGTTCTCATACTTGGGGCTGGTGGCGCAGGTAAGGCCATAGCTTATGAGCTCTCCAAAGTTGCCAGCGTTGTTGTTCTGAACAGAACCGTTGAAAAGGCTAAAGCCCTGGAAGATTTTGGAGTTAAGGGCGATGCTCTTACTCCAGAAAATCTTGAGTATTACCTCGAACTTGCTGATGTCCTGATAAATGCAACTTCTGTTGGTATGAATGAGGATCGCAGCTTAGTGCCGCGTGAAATGTTGAAGCCGGGACTTGTTGTGATGGATATAGTCTACAAGCCGTTAATAACAAGGCTTCTAAGGGAGGCGAAGGAGAAAGGATGCACGATCGTAGATGGGTTGTGGATGCTGGTTTACCAGGGAGCGGAGAGCTTCAAGCTGTGGACTGGTATTGAGGCTGATGTAGAGCTGATGAGGAGGGTTGCACTTGAGAGGCTCGGGGAGAGCAAGTAGCGCGGTTACTGTTATAAATGCCTTCGCCACGGGTAAAGGAGCGGCTATAGGAATCGATCTATGGACAGAAGCTGAAGTTAAGCTGAAGGATTCGGGTATTGAAGCTGAGATAACGGTAAATGGCAAGAGAATTCATGATTTAAGACTTGTCAATGCAATAGTGGACATTTTCAGGGAATATACGGGAGAGGAATTTGGGCTTTACGTTAAGGTAACTTCGGAAATTCCCATTGGGAAAGGGTTAAAGAGTAGCTCTGCTGCTGCAAATGCCCTGGCAAGTGCTTTGGCTAATGCTCTGAACCTTAGTATTCCGGATATAAAGCTTGTAAAGCTTGGTGTTGAAGCGGCAAAGCGGGCGGGAGTAACGATTACTGGTGCATTTGACGACGCCTGTGCCTCTTACTTTGGAGGTCTGTGTATAACTGACAACTATAAGATGGAGCTTTTAGTGAGGAGAGATGTTGAAGGTCTTCCAGTTGTGGTTCTAGTTCCCAGGGAAACTGTACTTACGGAGTCCCTTAAGGGGCTAGACTTCACTGTGTTGGCTCCCTACGTTGAGGAGGCCTTTAAGTTGGCCCTGAATGGTGAGTGGGAAAAGGCATTGGTAATAAATGGGCTCGTGTACTCGGCCTTTCTCGGATATAATCCTAAACCTATCTCTGAAGCTTTAAGAGTTGGTTGTATAGTAGGACTCAGCGGCAAGGGGCCAGCGGTGTTTGGTATAACGGAGGATCCCGAAAACTTAGTTGAGGTTTGGGATAGGTACGGTGAGGTTATAGTAACTGAACTCCGCTGAATATATAAATCACGGATCTGTAACCTGAATGGTGATCCCATGAAGAAAGTGGCCCTATTGATTGTTGGCCTCTTCCTCGTTGCAATAGTTAGTGGGTGCATTGGAGGAGGAACAACTACTACTGGAGGCCCAACGACAACTGAAAAGGCCACATCGGCTCAGGCTCAGGAACAAACCCAAACTCAACAGGCAAAAAAGATAAAGGTAGCGGTCCTTTTTGATGTGGGAGGTAGGGGAGATCTGAGTTTCAACGACATGGCTTATCTAGGGGCTGAAAGGGCAAAGAAGGAGCTTGGTGTTGAAATAGAGTACATGACTCCAAAATCTACAAGCGATATGACATATCTCCTAGCTCAGCTTGCTCAGAGTAAGGAGTACGATCTCATAGTTCTCATAGGATTTCTCTGGACTGATCCTTTGAATAAGGTAGCCGACAAGTACCCAGAGCAGAAGTTTGCGCTTATAGACTCGACAACCGGAAAGGTAAGGCCAAATGAGGTTGATATACTCTTTAGGGAGCAAGAGGTCGCAGCTCTTATGGGTGTCATTGCCTCTGGAATGGCCTACGAGCTTGGCGGTGACACCATTGGTGCAGTAGCTGGAATGGATATTCCTCCACTCTGGAAGTTCCACATTGGCTACCTCTTCGGTGCGAAGTACTTTGAAAAGAAGACTGGTAAGCCGGTTAAGTTGCTCTGGCAGTACACCGGAACGTTTACTGACACTCAAGTCGGTTACAACACCGCAATGCAACTCCTCCAGCAGGGTGCAAAGGTTCTCTACGGATTAGCTGGTTTAACTCACGTAGGAATGTTCAATGCTGTAATTGACTGGAACGAAGAAGGGAAGGGTAAGGCCCTTGCCATGGGTCAGGATGCAAGTCAGGAGTGGTATGCACCGAAGTACATTCCGATAAGCGGTGCAAAGAGGGTTGACGTTGCAGTGTACGATGCTATAAAGATGGTGGTCGATGGAACTTGGAAGGGCGGAATAGTAACTCTCGGCCTTAAGGAGAATGGTGTTGGTTACTGGGATCTTGACGGAGTTAAGCAGTTTGCAGAGTTAGCCTATCAGGCGGGCAAGCTCAAGGGCATGACCCCAGACGAGGTAGTAAAGATTGTCAAAGAGCAGAGGGAGAGGTATATAAAGCCCTATGTTTGGGATATCGTCAACGAGCTTGCTGAGAAGATAAAGAGCGGCGAAATAGTCTTCAAGACTCCAAAGACCCACGAGGAGTATGAAAAGATAATTGAGGAGCTCCAGAAAGGCAACCTTAGTGCAGCACTTGAGAAGGGTTCAGTTGGCTGACCTAAGGTTTTTATCCCTCCTCTTCTTTTTACCCTCAGGTGCATCTCATGCATGCCGTGGAGATGCTTGGTATCGTTAAAGTTTACCCTGATGGCGTTGTTGCTCTAAAGGGCGTTAACTTAACTGTAGAGCAGGGAGAAATCCATGGCCTTCTTGGAGAGAACGGGGCGGGCAAATCTACGCTTATGAGGATTCTCTATGGGGAAATAAAGCCCACAAGGGGCACTATAAAAATATTCGGTGAGGAAGTTAACTTTAGTGGACCTTGGGATGCCATAAGGAAAGGCATAGCGATGGTTTATCAGCACTTCACACTTGTTCCAACTTTTACTGTCCTGGAAAACTTGTATTTGGCCATGCTCTCTCTAAATCCGAGGGTTACAATAAATGAAGTGGAAAAAATGGCGAGGGAAAAGATGAAGGAGCTTAACTTTGAAGTCCCACTCAATGAAATCGTTGAAGAACTCCCCGTTGGCGTTCAGCAGAGAGTTGAAATACTTAAGGCTCTACTTTCAAATGCGAAGATTCTTATCCTAGACGAGCCAACTTCAGTCCTGACACCTCTAGAGACTGAAGACCTTTTTAGGACACTAAGGAAGTTAAAGGAGAGTGGTATAACTGTAATTTTCATTACTCACAAGCTCCGGGAAGTCAAGGAAATCACGGACAGAGTGACAGTTCTGAGGAGGGGAGAAGTTGTTGGAGTTGTTGAGACATCTAAAGTTTCAGAGAAAGACTTGGCAAGGATGATGGTTCAGAGAGACGTCATCATGGAAATTAGGAAGTCCCCAGGAACCCCAGGTGAGCCCCTGCTTAAGGTAGATGACCTTTGGGTTAGGGACGACAGGGGGCTGGAGGCAGTAAAAGGGGTTTCATTTGACGTCAGGGCTGGGGAAATTTTAGGAATTGCAGGAGTTCAAGGGAACGGGCAGAGAGAGCTAGCTGAGGCCTTGGCTGGAATAAGGAGTGCAGAAAAAGGGAAGATCTTCCTGTTGGGAAAGGATGTTACCTCACTTAACGCTCAAGAGAGATATAAGTTGGGCCTTGCCTATGTTCCGGATTCAAGGAAAGTAGGTCTAGTCTACGACATGAACATTACGGAGAATGTTATCCTGACTAACCTAGATGCTGTGACATCCTCTAGGAGGATACTGTGGGGAAAGGCATCATCCTTAGCTAAAAAGGTTGTTGAAGAATTCGAGGCCTTGGTTCCATCGTTATCAACCCCAGTGAAGCATCTCAGCGGAGGTAATCAGCAGAAGATCATGGTTGGTAGGGAGATCGTTAGGGAGCCAAAGGTGTTCATAGTTTCCGAGCCCACTCAGGGGCTTGACGTAGGTGCCACGGAGTTCATTAGGAAAACGATACTTAGGCTCAGAAATGAGGGGAAGGCTGTTCTGTTAATCTCGACGGATTTAGATGAAATAATTCAGCTGAGCGATAGGATAGCCGTGATTTACGAGGGGAGAATAATGGCAATTGGAAAGAGCGAAGAGTTCTCTCTGGAGAGGCTTGGACTACTTATGGGTGGTGTCAAGGGTGAAGCGTGAAGTTGTCGTTGAGGTTTCTCTGTCCCTTTTGATGGCTTTTGCAACTGGTGCAATAGTGTTAGCAGTCTTGGGCTTTAATCCTGGGGAAGTCTATAGGGTGCTTTTTAAGTATGGCTACAGTAACATGAACTATCTCTTGGGTAAGAGTGCCCCATATATAATGACGGGCTTAGCTTTTTCAATTCCAGCCATTGCCGGAGTTTTTAACATAGGTGGGGAGAGCCAGCTGTACGTTGGAGCTTTCCTGGGATTATTAACGGCCTATTATACTGGGAATCCATTGCTTGCATTGATAGTAGGTGCCGTGGCTGGAGCCGCTTTAGGCCTCTTTATAGCCATACTTAGGGTTTATAGAGGAATAAACGAGGTAATAACGGCGATAATGGTTAACTGGATATTCTATTATCTCTTGGCTTATCTAATTGCTGGAAAATTCTATAACCCCCAGTACTCTCATGAATCCATTCCAGTGCCTCCAGGGGCTAGGATCTCCTCTATGGTGACCTTTGTAATAGCAGTTTTCGTAGCTTTGATCTACTACTATCTCTTGTATTTCACAGACCTGGGATACAGACTGAGAGTATCTGGTCTTTCTCCAGCTTCAGCTAGATACGCTGGTTTTGATCCTTCCCGCTCAGTATTAACATCAATGACCCTTGCGGGTGCTGCAGCTGGTTTAGGAGGCGCGCTCCTTGTGCTCGGGATAACATATAGTATTGATGATACACTAACGGCTGTGTATGGGATAGGCTTCATGGGAATAGGAATAGGACTGCTCGGTAGGAATCATCCAATTGGAATAATTTTATCATCGATGTTCATGTCTGGCCTCGTGATAGGTGGACAGTGGGTAGAGCTTAAGACCGGCGCTCCTCCGGAGCTTGCGGATACTTTGATAGGCGTTATAGTGATAGCCTTAGCGATTCCTTATGCATATTCAATGCTCATCAGAAAGCTCAGGAGGGAAGCCCAATGATTGGGGACATTCTTAACATACTCTCCAACACGCTGTTCTCCATGGTTCCACTAACGCTGGCTGCAGTGGGTGAGATAATAACAGAGAAATCTGGGGTTGTTAACATAGGTCTTGAGGGAATATTCATGCTTTCGGCATTCACATCAACTGTGGTAACTTTCTACACCGGCAATCCTTACCTCGGCCTGCTCGTTGGTTTGTTGGTGGGAGCTCTTTCAGGGGTTCTGCATGGTGTCATAAGCGTCTACCTGAAGGGTGACCAAATAATTGCTGGTGTTGGTTTCAATTCTTTGGCCTATGGAATAAGTCTCCTGTCATTAGTGGCCCTATGGCATAGTCATGGCTCCTCACCTAGGGTAAGCAAGATAGTAACGTTCACAGTCGGTGATTTCTCGATATCCCCCCTAACATTTGTGGCGTTCCTAGTGGGAATTTTGGCATGGTGGTGGCTCGAAAAAACTCCAAGCGGTTTAAAGCTTAGGGCCTGCGGTGAAGATCCTAAGGCAGCGGAAGCCATGGGTGTTAATGTATACAGAACAAGGTTCTATGCTACGGTAATCGGAGGGGCATTGACTGGACTTGGTGGGGCTTACTTAGTCGTCGGCTGGATTGGTCAGTTTACGAAGTTTATATCCGCTGGAAGGGGCTTTATAGCCTTGGCAAACGTTGCCTTCAGCAACTGGAATCCGCTTATGGCCATAGTTGGCGGGCTGGTATTTGGCTTCTTTGACGCGCTCTCAATCTACATACCAATAAAGATCCAAGAAGTTACCGGTAGAGTTATTACGGCGGAATCAAACCTCTTCAGAACGATCCCCTACATTGCAACCCTAATCATAGTGGCAATAATAATGAAGAAAGTTAAGACGCCGAGGGCCCTTGGAAAGCCATACATCAAGGAGTGATCTGGACTTTTATTTCTCCCCTTTCAAAACTTTTTTCAAAGGCTTTAACACCATCACTCAGCTTGAAAGTTGAGGTTACTAGGGGCTTAACATCTATCATTTTTGATCTCATTAGGTCAATGGCTTTTTCGAAAGGCCCGCATCTGCTACCAATGATTTTTACTTCTTTGACAACCATGAGGGTGTAGTTGAAGCTGACTTGACTGCCATGGGTTGATTTCGCGGCAATAATCCCCCTAGGTCTTACCAGATCTAGGGCAATGTCTAGTGCTTTTGTACTTCCTGTAGCCTCTACAACGTAATCAAACCCCTGTCCTTCAGGTGTCCTCTTTTTTATGTACTCTTTCGCCTCCTCAAGCGTCATTACATCCACGAACTTCTCCGCTATCCTTCTCTTTGGCGAATCTTCTCTTGCTATTGCGACAACGTTGGGAGTTATCAGCCTGATAAGTTGGGCGGATAGCAGTCCTATAGTGCCTATCCCGAGAATAGCAACTCTATCTGAGGGCTTTATTGGGCTCATCTCAAGCATTTCAACTACTGCAGCCAGAGGCTCAACAAAAGCCCCCTCTTCCCAGGATAAATCCTCTACTGAGTGAAGCAGGTGGGGCTTCGTCAGAACGTACTCGGCCATTCCCCCATCAATGCTGATTCCTATTGTTTCCCTATACGGGCAGTGTGTGGGCATTCCATGCTTGCAGTACCAGCACTCCCCGCAGTTCACGTTTATCTCGGTCGTGACTTTCATCCCTTCAAGATGCTCCATCCCTGGGGCCTCCTCCACTATCCCTGCGATCTCGTGTCCTGGGATTAGAGGTAGCTTTGGGGGAACGTATGTCCCCTTGTAAAACGCTTTGTCAGTTCCGCAGATTCCTACTCTCTTTACTTTTATTCGAATCCATCCATCTTTTGGCGTTGGATCTTCGACATCTTCGACGCTTATTCTCTTGGGCTCGTGCAGTACTATGGCCCTCATGGTATCACCTTAAGCTCTCTCCCTTCTTCGCTCAGGTCAATTGATTTTACAACCTTAGCTATTCCAGAATCATCGACCCTGATGATTCTTGTTGCTATCTCTTCAAAGAGTGCTAGGTATCTTTTTTCGGTCAGCTCATAATTCATAAAAACAAATGCCGTCCTTAGAGGATTTCCTATAAGGGTCGTTGGGACAGCTAAGACTTCGTTAAGGAGGTATGGATCATACTCATATCTTGCCAGAAGCTTTTCATGGTTTAGTACTATTGCAATTGCCTTATCAACCTCTTTATACGTTGCAACTAATGTTTTGAAGAAGTTTATCATGAGAACAACTGGGTCCTTATAGGGATCCATATCAAGTATCACTCTACCCCACTTTGAGTACCCTCCAACTTTTATTCGCTTTATCTTATCTATTGGAATATTCTTTCCTGAATACTTTAAATGTCTGAGAACGTGAACTCCAGAATCTAGGAAATCTGTAAGTATAACTTTGTCCCACCTATCTTTGCAAATTTCATAGAGCACCTCTGGGTATGGGGATAATGAGGAATGTTCTACTAAAACTATTTCTCCAGGTTTTATTCCCTTTAGATATTCTCCAATATTCATTATGCCCCACCTGGAGACGCGATTATTTTGACTTCTTGATTTTTATCTATCCTTAACACATAATCTGAAAGTTCTTCAAGGCTTTTGAGGAAATAATGGGAAGATGCCTCTATATTTACAAAAAGTACTGCAAGTCTCCCTGGTTCTTGCAGATGTCTTCTTCCTATAATTTCAAAATAAGCTTCTATCTTTGAAATTTTGGGGTTTATCTGGTCTAGGAATTTGTGAAGACCCAACACTATGACTACCTTACGGTTCTTCTCTGGGATATTCTTGTAAACTTCCCAATACTTGCCCATATGATGGCTGAAGTCTTCAAACTCATCAATTTTTCCAATTATCTCGCCAATTATTACTCTTCCCCCTTCTTTTATTACCCTAAGCTTTTCAGTATTTACTTGGAGTCCCTGTAATTTCAGTTGCTGGACAAATACCTGAAGGGTATCCTTTATATCAACAATGACTGGAGTTATATCTTTTTTACTAAATTGTTCTAAGAGGTTATGAAATGTTCTTTCAGGATGATCAGTTGGTTCATATTCCAGGAGCACTATCCCCTCATTAATGTTTTCAAGGAATTCCCCAAGTCTCATGCTCGAACATCCCTCCTGTAATGGATAGTTTTTCAAGTTTAAATATTTTCCAAGCCCATACAGGCCATGCACACCTGCCCAAAATGAATAAAATGTATTAGTTAACGGTTTGACATGCTGAAAATTGTTCCAATTGCAGAAGTCAATGGTGAAATAAGGGCCCCGCCTTCAAAGAGCTACACCCACAGGGCATACTTTCTCTCTCTATTAGCTGAAAGAGAGAGTAGGATTATTGATCCTCTAATATCTGATGATACTCTCGCGACGATTGATGCGGTACGGGCCTTTGGGGCGGAGCTTCAAAATGACACTGTTATTCCCCCTGACGAGCTTAAGTCGAACTACTTTTTCGTCAGAGAATCTGGAACCACGGCCAGAATAACAATAGCCTTGGCGACCTTAGCGCATGGAAAGAGCGTTGTAGATGGGAGAGGGAGGTTAAGAAAGAGACCCATGGACGATCTTGTCTTGGCTCTTCAGCACCTTGGATCCAAAATTCATGGGATAAAATTACCGATTATAATTGAAGGCGGGCAGATTAAAGGTGGTAAAGTCAAGATAAATGCTTCAAAGTCTTCTCAGTTTGTAACTGCCCTTCTATTGTTGGGATCGAAGACGGGGCTTGAGGTAGAGGTTACCAACCCCGTCTCTTGGCCTTACGTTGAGATGACACTTAAGACGATGAATTCTTTTGGTGTCAAATATGAGCGTGAAGGACTGAGGTTTGTCGTATATCCTGGGGTTAAAGGAGCAAGTTATGAGGTTCCTGGGGATTATTCCTCTGCTTCATTTTTTCTTGTAGCGGGGGCTCTGTTTGGTAGGGTAAAAGTTGAGAATCTTCTCCGAGATGATGTTCAGGCGGATATGGCTATATTAAGGATCCTAAGGGAAACAGGGGCAAAAGTCAAAGTTGGAAAAAGGTACGTTGAAGTTAGGACCCAGGAACTTAGGCCAATCAATGTTGATTGCTCCCAATTCCCGGACTTATTCCCCATATTAGCAGTTTTAGCGTCCTATGCTCCGGGTAAAAGCGTTATAAGGGGGAGACAACTGAGGCTTAAGGAGAGCGATAGGGTTCACGCCATGGCGGTTAACCTTGCGAGGGCTGGGATAAAGGTGAAGGAGCTGAAGGATGGCCTAGAAATTCACGGTGGAAGGCCTAAGGGAGTTGTAGTTGAAGATTTCAACGATCACAGAATAGCTATGGCAATGACTATTCTAGCCCTGGGTGCTGAAGGGATTACGGTGATAAAGAATGAGAGAGTTGTAAACAAATCATATCCGAACTTTTTCGATGATTTAAGGAGGTTGCTTCAATGAAGGGAAAGCTGTTGAGCTTTACCCTCTTTGGTGAGAGCCACGGTAGGGCAGTAGGGGTGTTGATAGAGGGGATGCCCCCAGGGATTAAAATCAGCGTTGATGAAATGAAAAAAGAGCTCGAGAGGAGAAAGGGCATAGCGAGGTTCTCAACAAAGAGAAGAGAGCCTGATGAGCCGATAATTTTGTCGGGAGTGTTCAGGGACTACACCACCGGAACGCCGATTGCTGTAATCGTCGAGAATAAAGACGTTGATTCTTCATATTATGAGGAGATAAAGAACACGCCAAGGCCAGGGCATGCCGACTATCCCGCTAGGATAAAGTACTTCGGCTACAACGACTACAGGGGAGGGGGATACTTCTCTGGAAGACTCACCATCGGCATCGTAATCGCTGGGTATTTCGCCAAGAAAATTCTCGAAAGGTATGGGATAAAGGTGAGGGCCTACCTAAAGAGAATCGGTAAAGTTGAGGCAAGAGAGATAAGCATTGAGGAAGTTTTCTCTTCAAGGAATCCTTACTGTCCTGATGAGGAGGCATTTGAAAAAATGATTGAGGAAATGGAAGAGGCTAGAAAAAAGGGAGATAGCGTTGGTGGTGTTGTTGAAGTAGTGGCAATAAACGTTCCTCCCGGCCTGGGTGGGCCCCACGATGAAGATATTGAAGCAGATCTCGCATCGGCATTCTTTAGGATTCCCGCAGTTAAGGGGGTTGAATTTGGCTTGGGATTCAAATTTGCGGAAAAGAGGGGGAGTGAGGTGAATGATCCCTTCGTCATTAGGGATGGAAAAGTAGTTACCGAAACAAACAATCATGGTGGAGTTTTGGGGGGAATAACCACGGGCATGCCAATAGTTGCAAGGGTAGCCTTCAAGCCTACCCCTTCCATATACCTTCCTCAGAGAACCGTAGACCTCGAAAGGATGGAAGAGATCGAGATTAAGCTTAGGGGCAGGTTTGACTCGTGCATAGTTCCAAAGGCCCTTCCAGTGGTAGAGGGCATGATGGCCTTTGTTATAGCAGATCACCTTCTGAGGAGGAAAGCCTGGGAGGATTTCGTTGGTTAGGTTTAGCTGTCTAAACTGTTTTATACTTTCATTCAATCCTAGGCCGGGGATAGGTGATGCCACGCCAATATCTTTAGCTGGAGATGGCGGAATGGCAAGGATAAAATCATTAAGAGAGCAGATAGATGAAATAGACAGGGAGATAATAGCTCTTCTTGAGAGGAGATTAGAGATAGCAAGGCAGATTGGGGAAATAAAGAAGTCGCTGGGCCTCCCAATAGAGGACAAGTCTAGGGAAGAGGAAGTTCTTAGGAGGGCCGGCAAGTTTAGACCAATTTTTGAGAAAATTTTGGAGGTGAGTAAGGATGTTCAACGTTTATGACCTCTTCAATAGAATTAACCAGGTAAAGCCCAGGATAAGACTTGACGTTGGCCAGCCCGATATACCGGTTGCTGAGGAGATCATCGAGGAGGCCGTAAAATCCCTGAGGAGTGGAGAGACAAGGTACGTAAGTACATTGGGGTTGGATGAACTTAGAGAGAGGATAGCTGAAGTTGAAGGCGTCTCTAAGGATGAGGTTATAGTAGGCCCTGGGGCCAAGATACTGATAGCTGCTGAGATTGCAATGGCTAAGAAAATAGCAGTAATAGCTCCCTACTGGAATGCCTACCTCCTGATGGCAAACCAGTTTGGTAAAGAAGTAGAAGTAGTGGAGACAAGACTCGAGGACTCTTGGGTTCCTCAGCTTGACGGTGTTGATGCTGACCTTCTCATAATAAACTACCCCAACAATCCAACCGGGAGAGTTCTCTCGAGAAGGGAGCTGAAGGCTCTCTTGGATGTTGCAGAGGATAAAGGCATGAAAGTGCTGTCGGACGAGATATATGCCGAGATCTCATTCAAGCAGTTCACACCTGCAAGGGAGCTTTACGATAACGTAGTAACTGTAAAGGGGTTCTCAAAGCTCTACTCGATGACGGGCTTTAGACTTGGCTACGCGATAGCTGACAGAGAAGAGGTTTTGAAGATAAAGAGGTTCATAGAATCCACAGTAACGTGCGTTCCTCCCTTCGTCCAGCGGGCGGGTATTAAGGCCCTGGAACTTAGGGAGAGGCTCATGGATGAAGTCACCAAGGAGTACGAGAAAAGGGCTAAGCTCGCGTCGAAAATCCTTAAAGGGCTTGACTTTCACGAGCCTGAAGGTGCGTTCTATCTCTTCCTAAGGGTTCCCATTGATGGAATGGAGTTCGTTGAGAGGCTCCTAAGGAGGAGCGTCTCTGCATTCCCTGGGAAGGCCTTTGGAAACTATGACAACTTCATACGGATCTCCCTCACGAGTGACAAGCTTGAAGAGGGTCTCAAGATAATTAGGGAGGAGGCAGAATGCGCATCGGAGTGAGCGGCTACGGAAAGATGGGAAGGACATTTGCAAGGATCCTCGGGAAAAAGCATGAGGTCAGGGTGTATTCTAACTACTCCAAGCGAGACTTCTCAAGTCTCAGGGAGCTCTACGAGTGGAGTGATGTTATAATATTAGCGACATCGATGGAAAAGATAAGGGATCAGCTACAGGAGCTTAAGGAGATCGCCCAAGAAAATCCGAAGGGCACTGTTCTCTTTGACATCGCGACGTTTAAGTCGGAGATAATCGAATTGTATGTTGATTTCCCTAAGAGTGTTAAGGTTGCGAGCGTTCATCCAATGTTTGGCCCAGGTGTTACGTCTTTCGAAGGGGAGAGATTCATAATTGTCCCAGTACCCGGTAGGGAAGATGACTCTAGGATGGTGGCTGATCTCATTAGAAAGTTTGGAGGGAATGTATCTTTCCTTCCGGCCGAAAAACATGATTACATCATGGGCTACGTTATAGGGGTTCCATATGCCCTGGGTCTGGCGTATTTGAGGCTTTCCCTCAAGAGGGGTCTTGACGAGTTTGGGGGGACGTCGCACGAGTACCTAATTACCTATGGGAAGGCGGTGCTCAATGACTCTCCAGAATTCATCAGGGAGGTTCTCAAGAACTCGTGGAAGCAGATAGTGGAGTTCCTGGGAATGGTTCTTAGTGTAAATCCTGGGCAACTTAAAGAGGAAGTCGGGAAGGAAGAAATAGAGGGGGCATATAAGAAGTTTTATGAATGCCTTAAAGGCCGGAAAGCTCTTTAAGCTTCTTCCTTAACATCTCTTCTGCTCCCTCTCCGTACTCTCCTATCAGCCTTACAAGGGCACTTCCTACAACAACGCCGTTTGCCCCAGCGTTCAATAGCTCTTCAACGTGCTCCCTCTTGGAGACTCCAAATCCTACCGCTACCTTGTTCTTGCAGATCTTCTTTGCCCTCTTTAGCAGGTCAAATGCTGTTTTAGGTATCTCCTCCCTTGCTCCAGTTGTTCCGTACAGGGATATTAGGTAGACGAAGCCAGTAGTTGCCCTGTCTATCTCCCTGAGCCTATCATCGGGGGTGTTTGGTGCGGCAAGGAAGACCGTCTTTATTCCCTCCTCCCTGGCAACGTCGAGGAAATGCTGGGCGTGAGTTACGGGCAAATCAACTATGAGCATCCCATCAACACCGGCATCCTTTGCCATTCCTAGGAACTCCTCAACTCCAGTCCTAAATACCGGATTGTAGTACGTCATGAGTACTATGGGAGTGTCTGAGTGCTTCCTGAATTCTCTAACGATCCGGAAGGCGTCTTCAAGCTTAAAGCCGTTCTTCAGGGCCCTGAAGTGTGACTCCTGGATCGTTTTTCCATCTGCCATTGGGTCGCTGAAAGGTATGCCGAGCTCTATCGCCCCGGCATATTCATCTACGGCAAGCAGAAACCTTAAGGTTGCCTTGGCGCTTGGATCTCCTGCCGTTATGTATGGGATTATTGACTGATCCTTAAACATCTCCGCTCACCCTCAGGACGATATCTAGATCCTTGTCCCCCCTTCCCGAGAGGTTCACGATTATTATCTCATCCTTACTCATTTCCTTGGCTAGCTTCATTGCATAGGCTACTGCATGAGCGGATTCAAGTGCGGGAATTATTCCCTCTGTCCTTGAGAGCTCGTGAAAAGCTCTCAATGCTTCCTCATCGGTGACGGTGACGTACTCTGCCCTGCCGCTCTCCTTTAGGTAGGCATGCTCCGGCCCAACCCCAGGATAGTCGAGCCCTGCGGCGATACTGTGGGTTGGTGTTATCTGACCCTCTTCGTTCTGCAGGAAGTAGCTCAGCATTCCGTGGAAGACCCCCTTTTGTCCGGCGTTCAGGGAGGCCGAGTGGAGTCCCGTGTGTAGGCCTTTTCCTCCGGCCTCAACTCCTATTAGCCTGACCTTATCGTTGACGAATGGGTAGAATATGCCCATCGCGTTACTCCCTCCCCCAACGCACGCAACTATGGCATCTGGTAGGCTTCCCTCAGCTTCGAGTATCTGTTGCTTTGCCTCCCTTCCTATCACTGACTGAAAGTCCCTGACTATTACCGGATAGGGATAGGGGCCAACGACGGAACCTATGAGGTAGTGTGAGTACTCAAAGGTTGCAACCCAATCCCTCAAAGCCTCGTTTATCGCATCCTTCAGAGTCCTAGAACCGCTGTGGACGGGAATTACGTTGGCCCCAAGGAGCTTCATTCTGAACACGTTCATCTTCTGCCTCTCAACGTCTTCCGCCCCCATGTACACGTCAACCTTCATGCCGAGTAATGCGCCCGCCATTGCCGTCGCAACGCCATGTTGTCCCGCTCCCGTCTCCGCTATTAGCCTTGTCTTTCCCATGAACTTTGCAAGTAGCGCCTGCCCTATGGCATTGTTTGTCTTGTGGGCCCCTCCATGGACCAGATCTTCTCTCTTTAGGTAGATCTTTGCACCTCCTATCTTCTTCGTAAGCCTCTCGGCGTAGTAGAGTGGAGTTGGTCTACCTGCCCATGTTCTCAGGTAGTAGTTTAACTGCCTGTTGAATTCCTCATCATCTTTAAGCCTCTTGTAAGCCTTTTCTAACTCTCTTAAAGGTTCAATTAGCGTTTCTGGAACAAATTGTCCTCCAAATTCACCGAACCACACTTTTAGCCCTCCTTACAAATTCCCTTACAAGCGATTCATCCTTCCCGTTCTCTCTTTCAACTCCCGAAGAAACGTCAACACCGAACGGCTTCACAATTCTTACAACCTCTTCAACGTTTTCTGGCCTTAACCCTCCGGCTATAATGATGGGCACCTTCTTTGCCACTATCGAAGAAACCCTAAGATCGTGCATCCTTCCTGTCCCTGCCCCAGTATCGAGTAAAATTCTATCAACTTCATACTGGTATATCTTCTCGAGCAACCTTTCTGCGTCTTCCTCGGGGTTCTTGCTCTTTTTGGGTACTTTAAAGGCTTTCATTATAAAAACTCCATACTCATCTTTCAGCCTATTTACAGTTTCTGGTGTGGTGTCTGAATGAACCTGAATGTACTCCGCATTGGTTTTCTCAATAGCAACTGCCCACTCCGAGAATCCAACCATTCTAGAGACCAAAAATACTGGAATTTTCGCTTCTTGAATTATCGTCCTTGCTTCGTTGATGGAAATCCTCCTCTTAGAAAGGGAATTTACAACTACTCCCGTAGCATCAGCGTACTTTTCAACGATCCTGAGCTCGTCCAAACTCCTAATTCCGCAGATCTTCACGAACATTATCTCGTCATCTCCACAAAGTTTTTGATAATTTTTAACCCTTCCTTACTCTCCCATTCAGTTAAAACGCTCTCAGGATGGAACTGAACTCCTTCAATGGGCTTCCTCTTGTGTCTAATCCCCATTATCACATTATCATCGAGTGAGACTGCCGTAACTTTGAATCCCTTTGGAACCTGGAGAACCGCTAGAGAGTGGTACCTGCCTCCCATTAAGGGGTTCTTAATCCCCTTAAACACTCCCCTACCGTCATGCTTTATTGGGCTGGCTTTTCCATGCCTGGGCTTAACCCTGCCAACGTATCCCCCAAAGACCTCTGCAATAATCTGATGGCCGAGACAAACTCCCAACACCGGAACATCAGCCTCTGCAACGATTTCTGGTGAATTCCCGACTTCCCTTCTATCCCTGGGGTGTCCTGGGCCGGGGGAGATTATTATGCCGTCAGGGTTCAGCTTTTTCACCTCTGCTAGTCCAATAGTATTGGGAACGACCTTGACCTCGTCAAAAAAGGATGCGTATTCAGCTAGATTCCACACGAAGGAGTCTCTGTTGTTAACTATCAGTATCATACCCGCTCACCCCAAAGGCCTTGAGAACGGCCTTCATCTTATTCTCCGTCTCATAGAATTCCTTTTCAGGCACTGAATCCGCAACTATCCCGGCTCCTGCCCTAATGTACGCCCTCCTCTCGATTTCTGCCATTCTAATTGCTATTGCAAAATCAGCGTAGCCGGTTGCCGAGAAGTAGCCAACGGCCCCCCCGTAAACCTTTCTCCTGCTCCTCTCCAGCTCATCGATTATCTCCATTGCCCTTATCTTTGGAGCTCCCGTTAATGTTCCAGCAGGGAACGAGGCTTCGATAGCATCAAACATGTCTTTATCTTCTGCGAGCTCTCCGACAACTTCACTTTCTATGTGCTGGACGTGGCTGTACTTTATCACGTCGAAGAACCTGACGAGCCTTACTGTGGTTGGCTTTGACACGATTCTAACGTCATTCCTCGCTAAATCAACGAGCATTACATGCTCTGCTCTTTCCTTCTCATCCTGCAGGAGTTTCCTTTCTATCTCCCTATCTTCCTCGGGAGTTCTTCCTCTCGGAGCAGTTCCAGCTATTGGATTTATCCTGAATATCCTGCCCTCCACTGAACCCATCGTTTCCGGTGAAGCTCCAACGAGGGTCTTCTCAAATTCAAGGAGGAAGGTGTAGGGCGAGGGATTTATCTCCGTTAGCCGAGCGTAGATATCGAAAGGATCAAGGTCGGTTTTGACCTCGTACTGCCTTGAAAGAACAACCTGGAAGACGTCTCCTGAGTATATGTAGTCCTTTCCCCGCTCAACGATTTTCATGAACTCCTCCTTGTCTGCATCCGTTCTTATTATCTTAGAACCGCCGTCACCCAGGCTTATTCTTTCGCTTTCCGCTTTTCTCACTATCTCCTCTGGGCTGAAGGGAGGCTGTCTGAGGTAAAAGAAGTAGAAATCGCCGTTTAGGTGGTCATAAACAAAGGTCCATGGATAATAGGCGAATATTGAAGGTTCTTCAATGCTGCCTTCAATATAATTGTGAACGGAATCGTATGCTATATACCCTACGAACCCGGCTAGGAACCTCTCTCCTTCAACTCTGTCCTTCATTAGTCCCTTTAGGGCTTTGAATGGGTTTGTTTCTTCCTTTATTCTTTCTCCATCTAGATACGTCCCTTTCCCGGATATCTTTACGATGAACTCTGGTTCTGCCGATATGAACGTAAACCTTGCCTTTTTGCTGTCCTTCTCTGCTGAGCGGAGGATGAAGGGGTATGAAAGCTCCCTAATGGCGGAGTAGAGCTTGAGTGGGTCAACGTACTTCAGCTTTTTGATAGGCATGCGATCTCCTCCAGCTTTCTGAGCATTTCCCTTCCGAGAACATTTTCTACAGCTTCAACTCCCTCCTTCAAATCCTTGACAACTTTCGAAGCGTATAGTGCCGTTGCGGCATTGATTAAGATGAAATTCCTATCCTCGCTCCTTCCATTTCCTGCTAAAACTGCTTTCACTCTCTCGGCGCTTTCCTGGGGAGAGTTGCAGGGGACTACCTTAACCCTCTCTAGGCCAAAATCTTCTGGTGTAACCTTGTAGACTTCGACATTTCTTCCGTTGACTTCGGCAACTATGGTTTCATCCCCTGGGTTCACTTCATCTAATCCTGATCCGTGCACTACTAGGGCCCTCTCCACTCCCAAGAATGTTAGTGCCTTTGCAATCTTCTCCACGAGTTCTGGGGAGTTAACCCCAACAACTTGGTAGCTGGGCTCTGCTGGACTTGCCAAAGGTCCCAAGATGTTAAAGACAGTCTTTATTCTTAGTAGCTTTCTGACTGGCATTATCCTCTTCAGCGCGGGATGGTACATCGGTGCAAATAGAAAAGTAAAGTTTGCTTTTTCGACCATTTCTCTAGCTTTCTCCGGTGGGATCTTGATGTTTATTCCTAAGGCCTCGAGAAGGTTCGCTGAACCGCTCTTTGATGTTATTGAAACATTGCCGTGCTTTGCAACTTTTGTAAATGCCGAGAGTATTATTGCCGAGGCGGTACTAACATTTATCGTTGAGGCTCCATCTCCTCCCGTTCCTGCAGTGTCTGCTACTTTGCCGAGATCAACCTTTATTGCATGGTCTCTCATGGCCCTTGCGAGCCCCGCTATTTCTTCGGCCGTGTACCCTTTGGTCTGCAGTGCTGCTAGATACGCAGCTATCCTAACTTCGCTTTCCCTCATTAGCTCGCTGAAAAGGTTGTACGCTTCCTTAAACGTAAGATTTTCCCCCTCGATAATTTTCTCCAACATTAAAGATCAGCCTCCACAAAAGTTTTGAGAAGTGCCCCAGGATCTTCAGCCTTCATTAGGGCAGTTCCTATGAGTGCTGCATCGGCAACTTTTAGGGCTCTCCTGAGGTCTTCGATCGTGGCTATACCACTTTCGCTGACTTTCACAAATTTCCTTGGTATTTTTGGTGCAAGCCTCTCCGTCAGTGATACATTGCCATCATCGAGCTCTAACTTCCCTATATCCCTGTTGTTTATCCCTATCATTGTCGAGTTCGTAGTTAGGGCTATTCCTAGCTCTTCTTCTGTATGCACTTCAACGAGGGTGTCAAGTCCGTGCTCTTTGGCATAGTCGACGAACTCTGGGAGTCTATCCCTTAGAATTCTGGTTATCAGGAGTATTGCCGAACCTCCAGCTTCGGCTGTTTTCTCAATTTCCTCTTTTGTTGTAATGAAGTCCTTCCTGAGAACTGGTAGCTCCGTTTCCCTGCAGAGCTTTTTGAAAAATTCGAAACTTCCCTTAAAGTACTTGGGATCTGTTATGTATGAAATACCTACTGCTCCTGCTTCCTCGTATTTCCTGAGTATCTCAAAAGGATCCCTGCCCCTTAAAAGGTCGCCATACTTTGGAGAATAGACTTTAAGCTCGGCTATTATGGCGTTTTTCTTAGAGGTTCTTATTGCCCTGCTTAATCCAAAAACCATCACCCATTTGAGCCCACCGAAACTGAAGGATTTCCTAAATAAATTTAAAAGTTTGGACATTTTTGCCTATCCATATTCCATTCGGAAAAAGATTTAACCCAATGCAACTAAAAAGTCGAAGGGTGTTTCAAATGGAAGAAGAGAAGAAGAGCATAGCTAAGCTCGTAAAGGATCTCGTGATGGCAAAGCCCTGCGTGAGGGAAATGATGATACTTGGTGTCGTAAATTACAGTGCTCTCGCTAGGCTATTCCATGAAGAACTCGAAAAGAGAGGAATTAAAGCTTCGGTTGGGGCCATAAAGATGGCTCTAATAAGGCTGGGGGAGGAGTTGAGTGAGGAGAGGGCATCTTTCGAGAATGCGATAAAGGGGGTCATAGCAAAAACCGTTATAGAGTTGCAATCTGATCTGGTTGTTATAACAGTGAACAAGCAGGTGGCCCTTGGCAGAATGAATAGGCTTTTTGAGATAATGAAGGAAACAAGATTCTTCCAGCTCTCCCAGGGAGTCGACACTTTTACAATCGCAATAGCTAATGAGGACAAGGAGAAGGTTCTAGAGGCCCTTAAGGATGGAGTAGTTGACATAGTTGACGGCCAGACAGCAATAATACTTATAAGTCCTTACGGAATCATGCAGACCCCAGGGATAATAGCATTCATAACCACCGCACTTGCGATAAATGGAATAAACCTTACCCAAGTTATATCCTGCCACAAGGACACAGTTCTCCTCGTTGACAGGAAAGATGCGCCCTCTGCGTACAGGGTGTTAGAGGATCTCATTCTCAGGATGAGGGAAAGTTAGTAACATTTGCAACATTACTTTTCTATTTTTGCATCATCAGTTACAAAAAGCATTTAAGTATTCCATTTTCCAGCTTGAGAGGGCACTTCATGAGGGGTGAGGTAGGATACCTTATACTTGAGGATGGAACTATTTTGAAGGGGAAGCCCTTTGGAGCGAGGACTGTTCGCTACGGCGAAGTGGTTTTCACCACGGCGATGGTGGGTTATCCAGAATCCCTAACGGATCCATCGTACAAGGGGCAGATCCTGGTGGAGACCAATCCGCTTATGGGAAACTACGGAGTTCCAAGTAAAGAACTAAAGGAGAATGGTCTTCCTCTCCACTATGAGTCGGACTCAATAAAGGTCGAGGGTTTCGTAGTTTCAAGGTTGATGAGGCCGAATCACTGGAGTAGCGTTATGAGCTTAGATGAATGGCTAAGGAGGGAGGGCGTTCCAGGCCTGCAGGGAATCGATACAAGGGCAGTTGTTAAGAAGATAAGGGAAAAGGGAGTAATGAGGGGTGCAATAGTTACCGATGGCTCTGATCCCAAAGAAGTTCTTGAGAACGTTGAAAAAATAGATTATGAAACCACGAACTTCGTTGAGCTCGTTTCTCCAAGTTCCCCAATCATTCACGTTCCCGAGGGTAAAATATCTGGAACGATTGTCGTGGTTGATATGGGAATAAAATACGGGATATTGAGGGAGCTCTTGAGGAGGGGCTTCAAGCTCATTCGTATTCCCTGGGATTGGGATCCAATTGAGGCCTATGAGAGTTACAATGCTGACGGAGTTTTCTTCAGCAACGGCCCAGGAAATCCGTCCCTTCTCAAGGTAGTCGCAAAGAACGCTAAGAAAGTGCTCGATGCAGGAATTCCAACTATGGGGGTTTGTCTGGGAGAGCAGGTTCTCGCTCTAGCGGATGGGGCCGAGATATATAAGTTGAAGTACGGACACAGGGGAATCAACAAGCCCGTAAAAGATCTTGAGAGTGGGAAGGCTTTTGTAACGACCCAAAACCACGGCTACGCGATAGAGCCAGAAACCCTCAACGAGTTCTACGTCTGGATGATAAACCTTGATGACAATACTGTTGAGGCAATTAAGCATAAAGAACTTCCTGTCATTGCAACACAATACCATCCTGAGGCTTCTCCCGGTCCTTGGGATTCAACTTGGGTGTTTGATGAGTTTGCAAAGCTCGTGAGGGGTGATGCTAATGTTTGATGTTTCAAAAGTTCTGATTATAGGTTCAGGAGCGATTAAGATTGGAGAGGCTGCAGAGTTTGACTACAGCGGGAGTCAGGCTTTGAAAGCGTTGAGGGAGGAAGGAATAGAAACCATCTTGGTTAACCCCAATGTTGCAACAATTCAGACGAGCCATGAGATGGCAGATAAAGTTTACCTCGTTCCCCTTAAGGAGGAGTTCATTGAGGAGATTATAAAGAAGGAGAGGCCAGACGGCATACTCTTGGGATTTGGAGGTCAGACCGCTTTATCCCTGGGAGTTTCACTGTACAAGAAGGGAATTCTTGATAAGTACAACGTTAAAGTCCTGGGAACTCCAGTTCATGGAATAGAGAAGGCTTTAGACAGGGAGAAGTTCAGGGAGACCATGATAAAGGTCGGTCTCCCTGTTCCGCCTAGCGGAGCCGCAAAAACACCTGAGGAGGCAATAGAGATAGCTGAGAGCATAGGCTTCCCCGTAATAGTCAGGGTCAGCTTCAACCTCGGAGGAAGGGGATCCTTCATAGCCCACTCAAGGGAGGAATTTGAGGAGTACATATTGAGGGCCTTCGCGCAGAGCGAGATAAGGAAGGTTCTCGTGGAGAAGTACCTTGATGGGTGGAAGGAGATAGAGTTTGAAGTCGTGAGGGACAAGAATGGAAATGCAGTTGCCGTTGCCTGTCTGGAGAACGTTGAACCCATGGGCGTCCACACCGGAGAATCTACCGTTGTTGGTCCATCACAAACCCTCACCAACAGGGACTACCAGATACTTAGGATGGCCGCCATAAAGGTTGCAGAGGCTATCGATCTAATAGGGGAAGGAAACGTCCAGTTGGCGTTGAGTCCCAACTCTGAAGAATACTACGTTATAGAGACCAACCCGAGGATGAGCCGTTCCTCAGCTCTAGCTAGTAAGGTCACCGGTTATCCCTTAGCATACATCGCGGCCAAGCTCGCTCTCGGCTACACCCTCGATCAGCTGAGGAACACCGTTACGGGGGTCACCACGGCGGCATTTGAGCCGAGCCTTGACTACGTTGTGGTTAAGGTTCCAAGGTGGGATCTCCAGAAGTTTGACGGCGTGAGCAGGAGTATAGGGAGTGAGATGAAGAGCATAGGAGAAGTGATGGCCATAGGCAGGAACCTTCACGAGGCATTTCAGAAGGCAATCAGGATGCTTGACATCGGGGACGAGCTAATAGGGAAGTACTACCTTCAGGATGAACCTCTAGAGAACGTACTCTTAAGGTTGAAGAGGAGGGAGCCCTACCTCCTGATGCACCTGGCTAAGGCCTTAAGGCTTGGAGCTACAGTTGACCAGCTCTACGAGATAACTAAGGTGGATAAGTTCTTCCTGTACGTCATCGAAGACCTCGTAAAAATAGCTGAGCAGCTGAGGAAGAGTCCTTCAGAGGAGCTAATCGAGGAAGCAAAGAAGCTCGGCTTTAGCGACAATCAGATAGCGCTACTTACGGGAAAGAAGTGGAAGAGGAAGAGCCCCGTGATAAAGAGCATCGACACCTTGGCTGGAGAATTCCCCGCTAAAACTAACTACCTCTACGTAACCCATGATGGAATTGAAAACGACATACCAAAGCCGACAAAGCCCAGGATAATAGTCCTTGGAGCGGGAGTCTTCAGGATTGGAGTCAGCGTTGAGTTTGACTGGGCAGTTGTTAACTTCACGAATGCAGCGAGGAGGCGTGGAATTGAAGTTGCCGTGATAAACTACAACCCCGAGACTGTTTCAACTGACTGGGACATGAGCGACAGGCTGTACTTCGAGGAGATAACCCTAGAACGCGTGCTTGACATCTATGAATTCGAGCATCCCATGGGCGTTGTGGCCTTTGCCGGAGGCCAACTGGCCAATTCTCTGGCTAGGAAGCTTGAGAAGGCCGGAGTTAAGCTCTTGGGAACCTCAGGAAAGAGCGTTGACAGGGCTGAAAACAGGGCAAAGTTCTCTGCCCTATTGGAAAAGCTGGGCATCCCTCAGCCTGAGTGGATTTCAGCTGAGAGCGTTGAGGAGGCAGTTAAGTTTGCCGAGGACGTGGGCTACCCGGTTATAGTGAGGCCAAGTTACGTCTTGAGCGGAACGGCGATGAAGGTTGCGTGGAACGAGGAAGAGCTGAAGTCTTACCTTAAGGCCGCGACGGATGTTTCCCCTGAACATCCCGTTGTGGTTTCAAAGTTCATAAACGCGGTTGAGGCCGAGATTGACGCTGTATCCGATGGCAAGAAGGTCGTAGGTGTAACCTTGGAGCACATAGAAGGAGCAGGAGTTCACAGTGGGGACTCGACCATGGTTACCCCATGGAGGACGATAGGGGAGAAGAATGCCAAGAGGATGGGGGAGATAGTTTACGCCTTAGCCAACGAGCTTGGCATAAAAGGACCCTTCAACGTCCAGTTCATAGTCGATGACAAGCCCTACGTTCTCGAACTCAACTTGAGGACGAGCCGTTCGATGCCGTTCTCGAGCAAGTCAAGGGGAGTTAACTTGATGGAGCTCTCAGCCCAGGCGGTTCTCGATGGCAAGCTTTCAATGGGCGTCGAGGGGGAGTACTACGAGATACCTCCAGTGGCTTACGCGGTGAAAAGCCCGCAGTTCTCATGGGCCCAGCTTCAAGGGGCTTATCCTTTCCTAGGCCCGGAGATGAGGTCAACTGGTGAGGTTGCATCCCTGGGAACTTACTATGAGGATGCCCTACTTAAGAGCTGGCTCTCAGCTAAGCCAAACGAAATGCCAAAGAAGACTGCATTAGTTTACGGCTTCGAGAAGACCTCAATCCTCGAGGAAGTCGTTAAGGTTCTTGAGAGGGTTGGTCTAACGGTGTATACACTTGATGGTACCTTAAAGAAGGGAGAACCAAAGACAATCCAAGAGCTTGCTGGGATGATAAAAGCTGGGGAGATAGATGTCGTAATGACAACCGGATATGCAATGGAGAGGGACTACGTGATAAGGAGACTCTCCGCGGACATGAACGTTCCATTAGTCCTGGATGCAAACTTGGCGCTAGAGTTAGCTAAAGCGTTCGAGTGGAAGATGAATGGAGACTTTGAGGTAAAAGAACTGAGGGAGTACTGGGCAAAGGTTCCAAAGGAGAGCCCAGAGTTCGCAACTTCACTAAGTAGAGTTTAGAATCCTTGTTGACAGTATCTTTGACTTTTTCGTTGCTGCGTCTATTGCCTTCATTATTGCCGTCCTTATCTTCCCTTCTTCGAGCTCAAATATACCGTCGATCGTTGTTCCTCCAGGGGTTATGACCATGTCCCTTATCTCCGCAGGATGGTCTCCGAGCTCGAGGAGGAGCTTTGCCGTTCCAAGGAGGGTTTGAGCAGCAGCTAGCCTTGCTATGTCCCTGGGGAGGCCGACTTTAAGACCACCATACATCATTGCCTCTAAAAACACTGACACGTAGGCAGGGCCTGACCCGCTCAATCCAGTTATTGCATCCATGTACTCTTCCTCAATTCTGAGGCACTTTCCAAATGCTGAGAACAGCTTTTCCACGGTTTCTATCTCTTCTTCACTTAGATCTTGGGTGGCATAAGCCGTGAAAGATTCCTTGACGAGAACTGCGATATTGGGCATTGCTCTTACGAACTTAGCTTCCGGAGCGAACTCCTTAAGGAGCTTCAGCGGAATTCCTGCGGCCAACGAGATAACTATTTTGTCTTTTACCTTCTCTCTAATTTCCTCGAGAACCTTTCCAACTTTATTGGGCTTTACGGCTATTATAACTATATCCGCCTCTTCGCTGGCCTTCCTGTTATCTCTCTCAAGTCTTACTCCGGCTTCTTCGAGCCACTTAACTTTTTCTATATGCCTTCTCGTAGCCGTAACTTGATAACCAGCCTCGGCGAGGGCCTTTGCAACGGCACTTCCTATGGTCCCAGCTCCAATAACTGCAACCTTCAATTATTTCACCCAAGGCTCTAAGCTTGTCCTTGACAGTTAAATAATGTTCTTAAGTATCATTGTCGAAATGTCAATCAGAAGATAAAAAGAATAAAAGTGGGATGGATTTTATTTTGATGGTATGTTTTTCTGTAGAGCTTTTATGAGATTCTTTCAAGCACACTCAAACCCAGGAATCTCTTCATAGTAACAAATCTTTACCTCAGAATTAGTACCAGAAGAGGTTTAATCATTTGATCACTCGAGCATGCCCTCGAGCTCGAGCTTCTTCTTCTGCCTTAGGAATATAACAGGAACTCCAGCCTCCCTAAGCCTCTTCCTAAGCTTTCTATCGTTCGTGCACACTATAACGTTATCATTGGCTATCGCGTACTCGTACAGCAGTTCGTCTGTTGTCTTTGACATGAACTCTCCAATGTACACAACTGGAAACCTTTCGGCAAGCTTTAAGGCCATCCTTGCCGCCATCAGATCCTTTCCTCTAACCTTGCCCTCCCTTATTATCGTCTTAAGCTCCTCAAGAACGACGTTTGGAATGGCAACTTGATACTTCACATCAAGTATCCTCTCGAATTCCGAAATTATATCCACCCCAAACTGTCCGGGGATGAAAAGAAAATTTGTATCGGGGAGAACGAGCCAAACCTTCCTCATGTCTACTCCCTTATGAACCCGTAACCTATGAGCCTCCATCTTGAGCCTATCTGCCTGCTTATTGCCACTCTATCCCCGGGCTCTGCGCACACTGGTATCTGGAGCTTTAATTCTATCTCATCCTTTCCTAAGCCCGTAACAAGGCCCATTGTTCTTGCTGTTCCAACGTTCAACAGTAGCACTTCCTTCCTCTTGATTGGCTCTACCTTTAATTCTTGCTCCGTTCCGACGACCCTCTCGAGGAGGTGGACCTCAAGCCTAAGCTCCTCCCACACCGGTGGAAGCTTTCCGGGCTTTCCGACCACGTTACCGGCCATCAGGTCACCTTTGGTCAAGTATGGATCGAGCTTTGTTCCAACTCCGACTAAACCTCCTGGGTAGGCCTCCTCGACGAACTTTCCTCCGGCTTGAAGGGAAACTATCTCCGTCGTTATCGGCTCGTACTTTATCCTTCCGTGCTCCTCATAGGGAACTCCAGGCCTTATCTCAATCTCATCCCCAACCTTGAGCTTACCCTGAACTATTGAACCTCCAAGAACTCCCCCAACGAGCTTTTCTGGAGGTGTTCCCGGCTTATTAACGTCGAAGCTCCTTAAGACTAGCATCTTCGGTGGCTTGTTGGGATCCCTCTTCGGCGTTGGTATGAAGTCCTCGATGGCCTTCACGAGAACATCTATGTTCGCACCGTGAAGCGCTGAGATCGGAATTATTGGAGCATTTTCAGCTACGGTACCCTTTATGAACTCCTTAATCTGCCTGTAATTCTCTAAGGCCTTCTCCCTGTCCACGAGCTCTATCTTGTTCTGGGCTATGATTATGTTCTTCTGCCCGATTATCTGGAGGGCCATCAGGTGCTCTCTAGTCTGAGGCCTTGGGCAGGGCTCGTTTGCGGCTATAACCAAGATTGCTCCGTCCATCAGGGAAGCTCCAGCGAGCATCGTGGTCATCAGTGCCTCGTGACCCGGGGCGTCTATGAACGAAACTCTCCTAACGAACTCGGTTTCATGACCACAGTAGGGGCAGACTGGGGAGGTTGAGTACCTTCCACAGTTCGGGCACTTCCTTATCTCGGCATCCGCGAACCCTATCTTAATTGTGATACCTCTCCTGAGCTCTTCGCTGTGTGTGTCTGTCCAAACTCCCGTTAGGGCCTTAGTTAGTGTGGTTTTACCGTGGTCAACGTGACCAACCATTCCTATATTGACCTCTGCCTGCTTTGTCTTCCTCTCTTCTGCCATGGCTCTCGCCTCCAGAAGAGTTTCAACTAAGTCCATTTAATAGCTTTATCCTGAAGGGAAAATTTGGAAAAGAGGTCAGTGCTTTATGAACCTGCCCTCAAGGCCCGTCCTGGAGGGATCAATGTCGTCTCTCATGATCAATACTACCCTGCTTGGCTCGTACTCGTCCTCTATGTGGTATCCTGGGAGGTGCTTTACTAGGGCCTCTGCAAACTTCCTTATATCATCGTGGCTCGGCATGTTGTTTATCGTTAACCTGTTCCTTGAGTAGCCAACGAACATGTAGGCTTTTGCCTCAACGAACATTGGCCTAGCCTTGAGGATCAGCCTCGCATAGCCCTCTGGATTGTGCATGTTCTCTCCCTTCACTAGGGTTAGCCTCACAACGGTTCTAGTTTGAATTCCGTTCATGAGCTCGAGGAACTCCTTTATCCTCTCCCATCCATCGGGTATCATTGGAATGTTAACCCTGTTGTACGTTTCGATGTCAGGTGCAGTAATTGAGATGTAGAGCTGAGTTGGTAGCTTGTCCTCCTTTATCATCTCCTCGAGCCTCTCGGGAACTGTTCCGTTGGTGACTATGAACGTGGTAAAGCCCCTCTTGTGGAACTCCTCAACTAAATCCCCCATGTAAGGATAGAGCATTGGCTCCCCCGAGAGGCTTATCGCTGCATGCTTTGGGTACCATGCCTCTTCGAATTTCTTTTTGTCGACCTTTGGATTGCCCTTGTATCCAACCAAGAGCTTCCTCTGGGCCTTGATGCTCTCCTCCACAATGAACGCTGGATCATCCCAGGGCTGAGGAAGTTCCGTCCCTATGAAGGTCTCCATGGGGCGCCAGCAGAATATGCAGTTATGGGTACACCAAGCTAAAACCGGAGTCATCTGGAGGCACCTATGTGAGTGTATTCCATAGAACTTCTGTTTGTAGCAGAACCTCCCCTCTGTTAGGCTCTTCTTCAGCCAGTGGCATAGCTTAACTCCGCTGTGCCTTCCCACTAATTCGTAGTGTTGTTTTCTGAAGAGGTTAGCTATCTCAGGAGGCATGTTCGGATTAGCTTGAATGGTAATCTTTCCGGGCTTTATATCCATCTCTCTCACCTCCGATTAGGCTCGCCTAACTCATGGTGGATTTCATTATTTTAAAAATCTAATTGGCCGATTTTGTGAAGTTTGATTCATGAAAAGAAGTTAAAAGTCTTCTCTGATAGTATCCTTGGTGATAACCATGAGAGTCCTGATCTTAAGTGGGGATCAGTTCGAAGACGTTGAGCTTATCTATCCCTACCACAGGCTCAAGGAGGAAGGACATGAGGTTGTAGTTGCGAGCTTCAAGAGGGGAGTAATCACCGGAAAACATGGATATACTGTGAACGTTGACTTGGCCTTTGACGAAGTTAATCCTGACGATTTTGACGCCCTCGTCCTTCCGGGTGGAAGGGCCCCAGAGCGCGTGAGATTGAACGAGAAGGCTGTTGAAATTGCAAGAAAGATGTTCAACGAGGGCAAGCCAGTTGCAAGCATCTGCCATGGGCCTCAAATACTCATCTCGGCTGGAGTTCTAAAGGGCAGGAAGGGAACGAGCTACCTAGGAATTAAGGATGACATGATAAACGCTGGAGTTGAGTGGGTTGATTCTGAGGTTGTCGTTGATGGCAACTGGGTGAGCTCAAGGGTTCCTGCAGACTTATACGCATGGATGAGGGAGTTCGTTAAACTACTCAAGTGAATAACAAAGTTTATATTCTTTCATGTTTTTTCATCTTTGGTGGTGGTATGAGGAAAGGTGGCTTTCTAGGCTTCTTTATATTGGGACTTTTCCTAGTAATTGTCATCGTGGGACTCATGGTCGGTGCATTAGCTCTTAAGTACCTTGGCACTCACGAAATTAAGATTTGTAGCTGTGATAGCTGTGAGAAAGTACCGGCTGGCCCGCTGAAAACGCTGGGAGAATACAACGCGAGCTCGGTGGAGATCGCGAAGATAGTTGGAGATGTTGTAATTAAGCCAGGAAATTTCTCCATTGTCGTAAAGAGCAACCTGCCAATTGAGGTTTCGCTAGATAATAGCACGTTGTTCATAACGTGCTCAAATTGCTCTGAATATAAGAACGGGAGGATAATCATAGAGGGCAACATCTCCAAGCTTGAGGTCGGCAAGATCCTGGGGACATTAGAGATTTACGCTCCCTTGAAGGAGGTAGAGGTTGATAAAGTCCTTGGTGAGCTTGATGGCTACTCCTACATAGACGAGTTTAAGGCGGAAGATGTCTTGGGTGAGGTGAACATAAAGGTTAGGAAGAGCGTGGAGATAGAGAAGGTGCTTGGAGAAGTTGACGTTGAGGTGCCCGACGGGTATAAAGCTGAGCTCAGCGTTGGAAAGGTTCTCGGTGAAGTCCACAACTCTTCGGAGGGGGATAAAGGTAAAGTAGAGGTGAGGGTTTCAAAGGTTCTGGGTGAGCTGAGCGTTGAGAACGAGTAACATCGTTAGGGCGTTCATCCTGGGGAGCTTGGTGGAAGTTGCCATTCCTAAGCCGGGAAACGTTTCGAGGCTTAGAGATTTCCCTGACTTGACTTTTTATCACTTCCTCTTTGCCAACACTTCCCTCATTGGTCCCTATATGGAGGCCGCTAGGAGGGGAGAACTCCTTGGTGAAAGTGTTATCGACGAGAGCAATGTTGGCTTGGGACAACTAATACTTCTGGCAATTAAGGAGTCGAAAAGGTGGCAGGATGCAAATCCGAATTTTGGTGTTGTAACCCTCAGCGTTCCTCTAATAGTTTCCCTCTCAAGCGGAAGGTCAATAGAAGAAGCTGGTCTTTATGCCTCCAAGCTTGTAGAAAAGTCAACTCCTCACGACTCTATAAATTTCTACAAGGCGATAAGGATCGCAAACCCCAAGGGTGTCAGGAGGGGGGTTAAGTACGATGTCTACGATGATTCCTCCTTTGATGAACTCGTTAGAGATAACGTTAATCTTTACAAACTTGCTGAGATTAGCTGTTCCAGGGAGATGATATTCTGTGAGTGGCTCAATGGATACTCAAAGGTTTATGAAGCACTAAACATGCTAGAAGGGTTTATTGAAAGCGAGGATCTTGAAAATTCTGTGATAAAGACCTTCTTAACCCTCCTAGCTCGATATAGAGACACTTTAATAGAGAGAAAGGCTGGCATTGAAGAGGCGGAGCTTGTTAGAGAAAAGGCAGATCTCGTGGTGAGGGGGGAGCTAACACTAGAAGAGTTCTCAAGATTTATGGCCGAGAAAGGTGACTTGAGAAATCCAGGTAGCCTAGCCGACATAATGGCAGTTGCATTATCACTACTTTTCTTGAAGGGGTACAGGCTCGAAGGGTCATTTTTGTATAAAAGTTAGGGCTTTACTTCCTTCTACTCCCTCAATGTGATCCTCACCTAGGTGTGGTGCTATATCAATTATAGGGCCCCTAAATGTCCCCAGGATTTATGGCTATGACTGTATGTCCTATTATTAATAATTCATTATTGCTCCGTTGGCCCATATCTCAATTGGAGCCCCAGAAATTCCGAAAAGTTTATATACTTTTAGAGCCCAAATCCCAATGAAAGAACTTGTAGGAGGTGTGGATGATGGCTGAGTTACCAATTGCTCCAGTTGACAGGCTTATAAGGAAGGCTGGTGCTCAGAGAGTTAGTGAGCAGGCAGCAAAGCTCCTCGCTGAGCACCTTGAGGAGAAGGCCCTTGAGATTGCAAGGAAGGCTGTCGACCTCGCAAAGCACGCCGGAAGAAAGACTGTTAAGGCTGAGGACAACTAGCTGCAATCAGGAGCTGATTTCTCTTCCCTTAGTATTATTTTTAAACCAATTTTGTAACTTTTTCTCGTGGTTGAGGTTGTCGTAAAGATAACGAGGAGAAATCACAATGCTTTTGTTCACCTACTAGCTGCTTTGGAGAGTCAAGGCTATGACCTAGCTGATGTTCTTGTGACAAAAGACTTGGAGGAGATAATAAGGGCTAAACCTAAGGTCGTTCTTTATTCATTCTACTCCCAGGAAGTTGACGAAGTGAAAAGGGAGATGGAGATCCTGAAAAGTCGTGTGAATGCGATATTTGTTGCTGGCGGCTACCATGCAATGGCCATGCCGAAGCACACTCTTAGGGTCCTTGGCTTTGATGTGGTAGTTATAGGTGAAGGTGAAGAAGCACTCTATAACCTCCTATTCGAGCTCAAGAAAAACAATTACAAGCTTGGGAAGTCTCTAACTTCCGTTAAGGGTCTCGCCTTCTACTTAGGTGACGATTTCATTTTTACGGGTTTCGCTAAGGTTGAAGACTTCTGGAGATTTCCTCCCTATCCCGAAGGCTTGAAACTTATCTCTCCAATGGAGATTAGCAGAGGTTGTCCATTCGGCTGTTACTATTGTCAAACCCCTTACGCCAAGGGCTTCAGGATGAGGCACAGGCCAATAGATCAAATTGTTAAGTATTCAAGGAGAATGAAGGACATGCGTTATATAACTCCAAATGCCTTTGCCTATGGCAGTCCTGGGGCCATCCTTAAGCTGGAAAAGCTTGAAGCTTTACTTAAGGCTCTCCAACCTTTGAGAAGAGAGGGAAGGAGATTGTTCTACGGCACATTTCCTAGTGAAGTAAGGCCGGAATTCGTCACTAGGGAAACCGTTGAGTTGCTAGTAGAGTATACCGATACAAGAAGACTTGCTATTGGGGCCCAGAGTGGGGATGATGCCATGCTTAAGGCAATGCACAGATTACATAAGGTTGAGCATGTGGTTAATGCAGTTGAGCTGGCTTTGGAGTACGGCTTGGAACCTGTAGTTGACTTCATAGTGGGTCTTCCTGGCGAGAGTGAGGAGAGCCAGAGGAAGAGCATAGAGTTAATGGAGTGGATAATGAAGAAGGGAGGTAAAGTTAGGGCACACTACTTCATGCCTCTCCCAGGAACTCCCTGGGCCCGTTGCAGACCCTCTCCACTAAGTGAGGAGATGAAAAAATTCTTGGGCAGGATGGCGGCTGAGGGCAAGATTGAGGGCTCCTGGGGAGTTCAAATCCAAATATCTAGAAGACTACAGAAGCTTATTGACGAGTTCTATGAGGAACCTTTCACTTATCATGGGATTATTAGGGAGGTTTGCTGATCGCTAAACTTATAACTTTTAAGTAAGCCTTACTACTTGACGGGGCTATGTACCCCGAGAACTATGAGAAGTTTGAAAAGATCATAGAACGATTGCGAGAGTTTACTGGCCTGATCATCGTCGAAGGTCGGCGAGATGAAGAATCCCTAAGGAAATTGGGGGTCCGGACGGAGATACTCAGGCTCTCCCGCTCACCCCTCGCGGATGTCGCGTTAATAGCATCGGAATATGAGGAGGTAATGATACTCACAGATTTAGATGAAACGGGTGAGCGGCTGGCTAAGAAGCTTTACGGGCTGCTTGAGGGCTTAACTAAAGTCGACATTGAAACTAGGAGGGAACTAAAGTTCATCGCAATGAAGGACATTAAAGGCATTGAAGATCTGTACTCTCTCTGGGAGGGCCTGAGTCTCCGTTTCTGGCCCCTGAGGAGGGGGTTTAATGAAAAGAAAGCGAACGATACTCCAACACATCCTATCTGAAAAGCAGAGATTTGAAAAAATAAAAGAGGGTGGTATTATGGCAGGAAAGGACGATTTTGGAACGACAAAATACATTATTCACGCTGAATTTGAAGCTAATGGTGTTGTTGAAAGGCCTGACGTTGTTGGAGCTATATTTGGTCAAACTGAAGGCCTTCTTGGAGATGATCTTGACTTAAGAGAGCTCCAGAAGACTGGAAGAATAGGAAGGATAAAAGTTGAAGTTCACACAAAAGCAGGAAAAACCTACGGCACAATCTTAGTCCCTTCAAGTCTCGATAGGGTTGAAACTGCCATAATTGCGGCTGCCCTTGAGACAATTGACAGAGTTGGACCATGCGAAGCCAAGATCAGGGTGATAAAGATAGAGGATGTCAGGGCGACAAAGAGGAAGTACATAATTGAAAGGGCTAAGGAAATCCTTGAGACCTTGATGGAGGAGGAGATACCTGAGACCCAGGAGCTAGTCGAGGAAGTCAGGAAGGCAGTGAGGGAAATGGAGCTGATTGAATACGGCCCAGAAAAGCTTCCTGCTGGACCTCATGTGCCGTTCTCAGATTCAATAATTGTCGTTGAGGGGAGAGCAGATGTTCTCAACCTCTTGAGGCATGGAATAAAGAACGCTATAGCCGTTGAAGGAACTTCCATTCCAGAGACGATAATAAGGCTCAGCAAAGAGAGGATAGTTACAGCATTTACTGACGGTGATAGGGGTGGAGAATTAATACTCAAGGAGCTTTTGCAGGTTGCTGACATAGACTACGTTGCAAGGGCTCCTGAAGGCAAGGAGGTTGAGGAGCTCACTAAGAAAGAGATAATAAAGGCATTAAGGAGTAAAGTTCCAGCGGAGCAAGTTATCAATGAGCTCTTCAATAAGGGCAAGAGCTTCTATGAGATCGTGAAGGAGCGAGAGAAGGAGGGGGAAGTCAAGGAGGATAAGGAGGAAAAGCGAGAAGAAGAAAAGCCACAATCTAAACCACATATTAGGCCTAACGAAAAGATAGTGAAGCCTCTCAAGGTTGTCCAGCCCAGTTATGAGGAATTCAAGGATTTCATTGAGCGGGTCAAGAATTCTCCTGATCCAATAGCACTATTGCTTGATGAAAACAGGAACGTGATTACTGAGGTTCATACGAGAGATCTCTTAAATGCAATTGATGAAAACGATTCAGTGTATGCTGTTGTATTCAACGGGATAATAACCCAAAGGCTAATTGATGTAGTTAGCGAGAAAGGAGTTAAGTACCTAATAGGTGCCAAGAAAGCAAATGTTGTCAGAAGGCCAATTAACTTGAAGATAATAACCTTTGCTGAGTAGTTTCTACTCCTCTTCTTTTCAAAATTTTCAACCGCAATTATTTAATAACCGAGTGGATAAATTTTCTTGGGAGTGACCATGAAGGCAGTGTTGCTCGCGGGTGGAAAAGGGACAAGGCTACTTCCTTTGACAATATACAGGCCGAAGCCAATGATGCCATTTTTTAATAAGCCCCTGATGGAATATATGCTTAGAAGCCTTGTTGATATCGGAGTTGACGAGGTGGTAATTCTTGTTGGTTACTTGAAAGAGAAAATTTTCGAATATTTTGGTAACGGAGAAGATTTTGGAGTTGAGATCAAGTACTCGAATGGGGAAAACATAAAGCTTGGGACGGCTGGTGCGCTTAAGAAGGCTGAAAAGTTCTTGGACGACACCTTTATAGTTGCTTCAAGTGACGTTCTGACGAACTTAAACTTTAAAGAACTAGTCGAGTTTCACAAGAGGAAGGGCGGAATAGCAACAATGGCCCTCACAAAAGTTGAAGATCCTAGCCACTATGGTGTTGCTGTTTTAGATGAGGACAGCAAAATACTTTACTTCAAAGAAAAACCCAGGCCTGAAGAAGCTCCAAGTAATTTAGTTAACGCGGGCATTTATGTTTTTGAGCCCGACATTTTTGATCTAATCCCAAAAGGTAAGAATTATGATTTTTCACTAAACCTGTTCCCCAAAATGCTCGAGGAAGGAATCCCCATCTATGGATTCCCCTTTGATGAGTACTGGAACGATGTTGGTAGGCCCTCAACTTACCTTCAGGCTACAGAGGATGTCTTTGCAGGTAAGCTTAAGTTGCCTCAAATAAATGTAGGCTCGTTAAAGGGAAATATCGAGAAGGGAGGTAGTCTGTTCACAGGTAGCAGGTGCATACTAAGGAAGCCCAATATAGTGGGATTTGCAGTCCTCGGTGACAATGTTGAAATAGGGAGGGATGTAAAAATAGAACGTTCTGTTATATTTTCGAATGTGGTAATAGAGGAGGGGGCAGAAATTAGGGAAGCAATAATAGGGGAAAACGTGTACATTGGCAAGGGTGTCGTGATAGAGGCTGGAAGTGTCATTGGGGATAACTCTATTATAGAAGAATTTAGCAAAATTGGTGCAAATGTTAAGATTTGGGCCGACTCAAGAGTTGGTAAGGAAAGCATAATACTACCCGATTGAGGGGGTGTGAAGAATGGAGTTATATAGGTCTGAAAAGTTCAACCCAGAAGAACTCGCGCTCCTTGGCAGAGCTATTGGAACTGCTGCCCAGGGTACAATCGTAGTTGGAAGGGATGGGAGAGCCATCTCGAGATATGGAAAGAGAGCCTTAGTAGTTGGAATAGTAAGCACGGGCTCAACAATAATGGATGTGAGGTTAATTCCTTTGATTGCCCTCAGGGACTTTGCAAAGAAAAAAGGATATCCCTTTGCGTATGTCTATTATTATGGGGGAGTAAGGGTTGAAATAAGCGATATTGAAGTTGATGAAGTAAATGCGATTCTAAATAATAGGGCCTTTGTTGAGGCTCCTCCAAATGACATAGGGGCAACAGTTTACTATCCAAATGCACTAGATGATATGCTTCATGAAATATTCAAGCACTATGACTTTAAAGTCGGGGGGAAAGCCCTGGTTGACTGTATGAATACTCCAGCTGTTCTTCTGTTTCCACGACTAAGCGATAAATTTGGCTTTGAAGTAGAGCTAATGAATGACATGATGACAAGCTATCTCCCCCCTAAACCCAAGGAAGTCTTCCTGCAGAAGCTCACCAAGGGAAGTTATGACTTCGGACTGAGATTTAGACCAGACGGCGTCGTTGAAGTTTACAAGGATGATGAAGTCAAAGAATTCAATAGTCTCTGGAAGTTCTTAGAGTATTTAAAGAAGCTTTAGCCTTTATTCTCTTTCATTTGGTGATCCCTATGTCGGGGTTGTTCATAGTATTCGAAGGTATAGATGGCTCTGGCAAAAGCACTCAAGCGAGATTGCTTGCAGAGTGGTTTAGGGAACGGGGTTATAATGTCCTTCTTACAAAAGAGCCTACCGATACAAGTCTTGGAAAATTTATTCGAGAAGTTGTCGTTCGCGGTAGCCTTATAGATGGCTCAAAGTTAAGCTACGAAGCTGAGGCCCTTCTTTTTGCTGCTGACAGAGCTGAGCATGTGAGGAAAGTCATCAAGCCAGCGTTAGATGAGGGAAAGGTGGTTATCTGCGATAGGTACTTCTATTCTTCCCTTGCATATCAATGGGCTCGGGGTCTTGACCTGGAATGGCTCATGAAGATTAACGAGTTCGCAATTAGGCCTAACCTTGCTATTCTGCTGGATCTCCCAACTAGGGAAAGTTTGAAGAGAATTAGGGCTAGAGCGAATATTTCAGAATTCGATAAGTTGTTGGATCTTCAGAAAAAAGTCAGGCAGAACTACCTTAAGCTAGCCGAGATGTTTCCGGAAATGAAGATAATCAATGCAATGAATAGCATTGAAGACGTGCATAGAGACATTGTGGCCTTGGTTGAACATGAGCTTTTATAAAGGCGAAGCTCCCTTAAGAATTTTGCCGGTGAGGAAAGATGGTTCTTGACACGTTAGGCAGGGCACTCAGCAATGCCCTCAAGAAGATAGCGAGAGCGGGTAGCGTTGATGAAGCGTTGATAAAGGAAGTAGTGAGGGACATCCAGAGGGCTTTAATTCAGGCTGACGTTAACGTTAGGCTTGTACTAAAGCTAACCAAGGAGATACAGAGGAGAGCTTTAGAAGAGAAGCCTCCGGCAGGAATATCGAGGAAGGAGCACATAATAAAGATAGTATACGAAGAGCTAACGAAATTACTGGGGACCGAGGCTAAGCCTATAGAGATTAGAGAAAAGCCTACAGTTTTGTTGATGGTTGGAATTCAAGGTAGCGGTAAAACGACTACTGTTGCAAAGCTTGCAAGGTACTTCCAGAAGAGAGGATACAAAGTTGGAGTAGTCTGTTCAGACACGTGGAGGCCTGGAGCCTACCACCAGCTTAGGCAATTGCTCGATCCTTATCACATAGAGGTATTCGGAGATCCAAATGAGAAGGACGCAATAAAACTCGCCAAGGAGGGAGTCGAGCATTTCAAGCGTAAAGGCGTCGATTTGATAATAGTTGACACGGCTGGAAGGCATAAGGAGGAGAAATACCTCATAGATGAGATGAGGCAGATAAGCGATGTAATAAATCCCCACGAGGTTATCCTTGTCATTGATGGAACAATTGGTCAGCAGGCGTACAATCAAGCCTTGGCATTTAAGGAGGCAACTCCTATCGGCTCAATTGTAGTTACCAAGCTTGATGGCTCAGCGAAGGGCGGAGGAGCTCTCTCGGCGGTAGCCGCGACTGGAGCTCCTATAAAATTCATAGGAGTAGGAGAGAAGATAGATGACCTGGAGCCCTTCGATCCAGCAAGATTTGTTTCTAGGCTCTTAGGTCTTGGAGATATTCAGGGGCTCTTGGAGAAGTTCAAGGAGCTTGAAAAGGAAGTTGAATTTACTGAGGAAGATGTTGAAAGATTCCTTAAGGGTAAGTTCACTCTCAAAGATATGTACGCTCAGCTTGAGGCAATGCAGAAGATGGGGCCTTTAAAGCAGATTCTCAGGATGATTCCTGGGCTTGGCTACTCTCTTCCCGATGATGTAATCTCGGTCGGGGAGGAGAGGCTAAGAAAGTTCAAGGTGATCATGGACTCCATGACAGAGGAGGAATTAATGAATCCTGATATAATCAATTATTCAAGGATAAAAAGAATTGCAAGGGGTTCTGGCACTTCAATAAGCGATGTTAAGGAGTTATTAAATCAGTACCGGCAGATGAAGAAGTTCTTCAAGAGCATGAATAAGAGGCAACTCGCAAGGCTGGCAAGGAGGTTTGGTATGTGATGGAGGTCTTTATACTCTTAGTCGTTCACCCAGGTCAGGAGGATGAGGTTTACAGAATGTTAAAGGAGAGGCCAGAAGTCAAGGAAGTGTACAAAGTCTATGGGGATTATGATATAGTTGCCAGAATCTCTGTGAATGGGATAAAGGATCTTGATAAGTTCCATGATAATGTCCTCAGGAAGATTCCTGGAATTGAAATCAGTGAGACGTTAATTGCGAGCTCCTATTAGCCGGTGGGGGGTATGGAGAAGGAGCTCATAGCAATAGTGAATATGAAAACTGGGGAGATAGACGTTGTAAAGGATAATTTCAAGTTCAAGTGTATAGAGGACTGCGCAAGGTGCTGTATTGAAAATGACATTCCTCTCAGGGAGGAAGACGTGGAGAGGATTAAGGCCCTAGGATACGAGGAGGAGTACTTCGTGGATTACACAAAGATGTTCTACAGAGGCCCCAAATTTTTGGGATATGCAATCAAAAAGAGACCTTTCGATGATGCATGCGTCTTCCTCGATCCTGAGACAAAGAAGTGCAGGATATACGAGTATAGGCCTCTCGCCTGCAAGCTTTACCCATTCATTCTAATAAAACATGGAGATACGCTTGAGATTTACATAAAGAAGGACAGTAACTGTCCTGGAATAGATCACCCAGATGGAGATCCGATTGAGATAATAATTGAGAGATACTTTGGAGAGGTGTTAAAAGGTGGTGAATATGGAGTTAGACGAATTAGATCGGAAAATTCTAGCTATCCTCTTAAGAGACTCGAGAACATCATATAGAGAGATCGCTAAGGAGTTAAATGTTGCTGTCGGGACAATATATAACAGAATAAAGAAACTTGAAGATTCTGGCGTTATTCAAGGCTTTACCGTTAAGATAAATTATGAAGCCATAGGGTATGAGTTAACGACTATCATTGGAATAAAAGCTCAAGGGAAGAAGATCAGGGAGATCGAGAGGATAATTTCAAAGGATAAGCATGTGACATGTGTTTATGATGTTACTGGCGAGTACGACATCATAGTCGTTGCAAAGTTTAGAAACAGAGAGGACATGAACAGGTTCGTTAAGAGCGTTTTGAGTATAGATGGAGTAGAAAAAACAAACACACATGTTGCGCTAGAGATAGTAAAAGAGGATTTTAGATTGGAACCTTAGAGTCTGACTAAAGCATCTACCGGAATATTATACTCCTCCTTTAGTTTATCTACTATATCTCCAACACTTATTAAAAAGAACATACCCACTGGTGTTGCATCTGCCTGTTTGCAGAGCTCTATAAGAGCCTTTTGAGTTTCTCCACTCCTTATAACATCGTCTACTATTAGGACTCTTTCTCCTTTTTTCAAGGCCCAAGCTGGAAGGTAGAGTGTTGTTATACTGCCCGAAGCACTTGGGACATAGTTTATTTCATAGAACTTGTCTACCCCTACCTCCTTCTTCTTCTTTGCATAGACAACGTCAATACCAAGCTCGTTTGCTATCTGTACGGCGAGGGGGATTCCATCTGTTGCTGCCGTCAGAACTTTTCCAACACCAGTTTTCATGTATCTAAGGGCGACCTCTTCAGCTATTAGAGCGAGAAGATTTGTATCACTAAGCACGCTCATCGTATCAAAGAATCCAAAAGAATCATACTTAAGTCTCCTTCGAACTTCATCTTCAAGATTAAGGTATGGGCTAAGCTTTTCCGTTAGTTCCCTTGCTCTCTCAACGCTAGGCAGGACTTTCCCCCTTACGTATCTGTTTAGAACGGTTATTGGAAGTCCGGTAATCTTGGAAAGCTCCTCATATGTGTAAGACTTCTTAAGAACTCTGAGCATCCTGATGACCTTAATTTTTTCTTTCATTGCTTCAAGTTGATTCATACATCTCCCCCAATCGGCAATTGACAAAAGTATGTATAAATGACTTTCGCTTTTTCAACGCGAAATCCTTAAAAACTAATCTTCAGTCAGGTTTGATCGGGAAAGGGCCCGTGGTCTAGACTGGTTATGACGCCGCCCTCACAAGGCGGAGGTCCGGGGTTCAAATCCCCGCGGGCCCACCAGAGTCATCTTCTCTTACTTAATTGTCTTATATCCAACTTATGCGGTCAGTTTTTCTAATAGTCTTGTCACAAGATCTCCTACCCTTAATATATTGTCAAACATTCTGGCTGAAAATTTTTAGAAAATTTAATATCCTAATTGAAAAAATTCCATAATGATGTTCGCTGGAAGGGTTGATGTTATGAACGTTAGGGATGGCCTTGTAGTTAAGAGAACTGTGTATTCAGATTCAAAGATAGCTCCCGGAGTGTTTGAATTCATTACAGAACAAGCTGAAATAAACGTTCCAAGGCCAAAAGAAGTTGATGTAATAGGTATAGCCTATGGAAGTCCTGGGGTGTACGTTGGTACTGTAGAAGACATGGATACTGGTGAGAAAGCTTCGGCAATGGTAATATTTGAAAGGGATCCTGAGCTAAAAATGGAAATTATAAACGTAAGCGCGAAAAAGCTTGAAAGAGCAAGCGTATATTTCGTTGCCCATGGAATTTACAAGGATATCCTGTATTCCCCCGATCTAGAGCCAAATCACAAAGTTGCATTTTGGGGAGTTGCCCTAGCTAGGTAACCCTTTTAACTATTTTTGCGCATTTTTTATGGGATGATGACCGGTTTCGGGACTGAGATATGATGACACCAGCTATCGCTGACTTCTCTTACTTTCATTTTCAATTACCTGGATTACATAGTCTATGAATTTCCTAACTTCCTCGAGTTCTTCTTCTGGGATATCCTTTATCTTTCTGTTTTTGCTTTTATAAGTTAACAGTTTTAATAGTGCCAACCTTGCTATTGCCGTCTTCGTGCTTATCTCTCCATTCTTCCAGTCCCTCCATATTGCGTTCGCTATCCCATAGAACTCAGGAATGCTGTCAAGCCCAGGATCTCCAACATCTATAACTTCCTTCCCTAGGTACTTGTACCTTTTCTCCTTCTCCTCCTTTGTGAACTCCTTAATTTTCCCTTTAATGTACTCGTGCACCATTTTTCCTCACCTCCGTACTAATCTCTGTCCGAGATTTTATTAACTTTTCGTTTCTAAAATTTTGGAAAGGCTTTATAACTCCTCTCTAATCCAACTCAGTTGGGGGTTCATAATGGAAGTTGAAAGGATAGCTTGGAAGTACGCTCTCATCAATGCAATAGAGCATGACGGTAAAGCTAATTCAAAAGCCGTCATTGGTAAAATCCTGGGGGAGAACCCAGAGCTCAGGCCAAAGGCAAGGGAGATAGTTCCAATTGTGAACAAAGTAGTGGAGGAGGTAAACAGGTTAAGCCTTGAGGAGCAGAAGGCCAAGCTTAAAGAATTGTATCCTGAGTACTTTGAGGCTAAAAAAGAGAAAAAGGAAGAGAAAAAGGGGCTTCCTCCACTGCCAAAGGCTGAAAAAGGTAAGGTGGTTACTAGATTCGCCCCTAATCCAGATGGTGCTTTCCATTTGGGCAACGCTAGGGCTGCTATTTTGAGCCACGAATACGCCCGCATGTACGATGGCAAGTTCATTCTGAGGTTTGACGACACTGATCCAAAGGTGAAACGGCCCGAACCAATATTCTATGACATGATAATTGAGGACTTAAAGTGGCTCGGAATTGAGCCAGACGAAATAGTATACGCAAGCGACAGGCTTGAGATCTACTACAAGTACGCTGAAGAGCTGATAAGGATGGGCAAGGCATACGTGTGCACCTGCTCACCGGAGAAGTTTAGGGAGCTGAGGGATAAGGGAATAGCATGCCCCCACAGGGATGAGCCAGTAGAGGTTCAGCTTGAGAGGTGGAGAAAGATGCTCAACGGAGAGTACAGAGAAGGAGAGGCCGTAGTCAGGATAAAAACTGACTTAAATCATCCAAATCCTGCAGTAAGGGACTGGCCCGCCTTGAGAATCATAGATAATCCGAACCACCCGAGAGCAGGGAATAAGTACAGGGTCTGGCCCCTCTACAACTTCGCCTCGGCTATAGATGACCACGAGCTTGGAGTTACTCACATATTTAGGGGGCAGGAGCACGCTGAGAATGAGACAAGGCAGAGATACATCTATGAGTATCTTGGATGGGAGTATCCAGTTACAGTTCACCACGGGAGACTTAGCATTGAGGGTGTAATACTGAGCAAGTCCAAGACTAGGAAAGGAATAGAGGAAGGAAAATACCTTGGCTGGGACGATCCGAGGCTCGGAACAATCAGGGCCCTAAGGAGGAGGGGTATAAGACCTGAGGCAATAAAGGAGTTAATCATAGAGGTAGGCCTCAAGAGGAGCGACACGACTGTGAGCTGGGACAACTTGGCTGCGATAAACAGGAAGCTTGTCGATCCTATAGCCAACAGGTACTTCTTCGTTGCCGATCCGATCCCGATGTACGTTGAGGATACTGAGGAATTTGAGGCCAAGATCCCCCTCCACCCGGATCACCCAGAGAGGGGCTATAGGGTTCTCAAGTTCACCCCAGGAAAGCCCGTTTACGTCTCTAGGGACGATCTCGATCTCTTAAAACCCGGAAACTTTGTGAGGCTCAAGGATCTCTTCAACGTTGAAATACTTGAAGTCTCGGAGAATTCAATAAAGGCAAGGTTCCACAGCTACGATTACGAGGTAGCTAGAAAGAATAAGTGGAGGATGATCCACTGGGTTACCGAAGGTAAGCCCTGCGAAGTCATAGTTCCTGAGGGAGACGAGCTGATAATCAGAAAGGGCCTGCTGGAGAGGGATGCTAACGTTAAGGTTGACGAAGTAGTTCAGTTCGAGAGGTTTGGCTTTGTTAGAATTGACAAGATAGAAGGGGACAAGGTCGTAGCGATCTTCGCTCATAAATGAAAAAATCTTTTTACCTCCTCTCCCTACTTTCTTACATGTTGAGCGTTGAGAATTCTCTTAAGGCGATAGAGACAGTCAAAAATGCCCTCCAGCTCTTTACCCCAGGACCAGTAATAGTTCATAGAACCCCCGAGGGCATTCACGTTGACGTTCCCATTCTCTACATGGACTTCGCCGTCGATAGGGTTCACTTCGATCCTTCAACTATGCAGCCCTCCCCCAAGGGAAATCCTGTTCACTCCCAAGTCCAAGTAGCTGAGGATGAAATTAGAGAAAGGATGCAAGAGATCCTCAGGGAGGCATGGGTCATTGAAGCGTGCGAGTACAGAAAGCCCGAGCGTTGCTGGGTTGTTCCGGTTGCCTGGAAAAGCTTTATAATCATGCACGTAAGGGTCTCGGCGGATGGCGAGAAAATTGTCCCCGATTACCCACTTACGGATGAAATTAGGAGGCATATCATACGTTATTAGACGAGAATGGTTTCTTTCAACTCTCATTGTGATGTACCTAGTTCTCACTATAGTTGACAGGAGTTACCCCAGGAAGAGCCTTTACCTCATTGACTGGGAGAGCCTCGCCCTTATAACGGCCCTCATAATAACTTCTAAGGGTCTGGAGCTTTCTGGGATCTTCACTAGGCTTGCTATTAAGCTGATAACCCTATCTAGGGGATCTGAAAGAAAGTTAGTTATGATCCTCTTGCCGATTATAGCATTTTCTTCGGCGTTGATCATGAACGACACTGCGATTCTAATATTCACACCCTTAGTTGTTGTCACCGGCAGGATAGCGGGAATAAACGTTCCGAGGGCAGTTGCCCTTTCCGCCATAGCTGCAAACGTTGGTTCCTCTTTGACCCCAATAGGAAACCCGCAGAATGTGATAATATGGAAGCACTATTCGCTTTCATTTCTTGGGTTTATTAAGGGAATGCTCCCTTATGTCCTTTTATGGCTCGTGATTTTGTTCCTATTCTCCCTAATGGTCAAGGATAAGAGGATTAAAGTTAAAGTTCCCCCTGTAGAGGTTGATGCGAAGCTTTTCCTGCTCTCCTCTTTTCTCCTCGTTTTTAACGTGGTTATGGGGAGAGTTGATTTGGCGAAATATTCTCTGCTTCTTACCGTTTTAGCTTATTTGATTGTTAAGAGGGACGTTCTCCTATCCTTTGATGTGGCCCTCGTCCCCACCTTCGCACTTATCTTCGCTAACTTCTCTGAATTGTCCTCAATGGTAAACATAGGCAAGCTAACTTCAGCAGGTGTATTCCTCTACTCCCTCATCCTGAGTCAGATTATAAGCAACGTCCCTGCGACCGTGGTTATGTTGCCCTGGACGAAGGATTGGCTTTGCCTTTCCTTGGGCGTTAACCTTGGTGGGACTGGAAGTATGGTTGGTTCTCTAGCAAACCTCATAGCGATAAGGCTTTCGGGAATAAGCGTGAAAGAGTTTCACAAGTATTCTCTTGCCTACCTCCTTATTGCGCTCTTATTGACGCTTTTTCTTCTTGAGATAAGGATATAAAGCTACCAAAGTACCTCTCAAAGGATAAAACAGAAAAGCTTGAAGGTAGGCTCGAAAAGTCCCAGGAAGACTAAGGAGATCTACATTTGAAAATTAGGTTGCCAGCTAAAAACTTGTCTATGGAAAGAACTTGCAAAATTCGGAAAACTAGCCATCCTCTTCTAAAAGCCTCTTCAACTCCTCAACCGAGAGAGGCTTTACTTTACCAGTCATGATTTCTTCAAGGGCCTTTTCAGCCTCAATCATATCCTCCTCAATAACATCATCCGCATAAGGAGGCCTATCGGCCTCTAACCTCATAAGCTCAATCTTCAATTCTTCGAGCTCCTTCTCAATCCTCTCAACCCTCTTCAAAAGCGGTAAAACCTCAGTCATATACCTTCCCAAGAAAATATCTCACATAGCCCTTTATATAAAAATCTCCCTTATAGGAACCAGAAGTGCTCGCTGGGGTCAGACGTATGTTGTAAAGGATCATGTGTAAAAAGTCCCTTTGACTAACAATGTGAGTGAACTTTGTCTTGTGTAGACAATTCCTGCAAAAGTGTCATTCTTCCGCCCTGTATCGTTGTGATACAGGATTAAGAATTGTTGGATTATCCAAAGACTTTAGAGATTATCTGGTGGACGAGCTTGGAGTTAGTGGATACCTAGATTGGGCGTATTTTTCTCTCATCTTCCGAGATTCCTGACTTTTTTAACTATCAGATTTTGGTTCTCAAGCTAGGGAGTATTTGACATCTTTCGGAAGCAGAAATTCTAGGGGGAAGGATGATTCCTAGTTTTTAAGCCAAAAACTTAATACCTTGGGAGGTTAACATTAAAGGGGTGGGAGTATGGAGGCCCCGATAGTGATCATGTGGAAGGAGAAGGGTGAGAAGGGTGAGTGGTTTGTTGCCCAGGAGCCAATCACGGGCGTCGCGTCACAGGGAAGGACAGCGGATGAGGCTTATGCTAACCTCTTGGAGGCGCTGGAGCTTTACCTGGAAGATTATCCAGAGCTGAGAGAGAAGGTCTTCCAGAAGCGGCACCTGGAGGTTAAAGTTGATGAAGCTTCCATTGTTATCGGGTAGGGAGATAGTCAGAATTCTTGTCAAGAAGTTTGGGTTTAAGGTCGTTAAGCAGAGGGGAAGTCACATAAAGCTGAGAAGAGAAAACGGTGAAAAGAGGACTGCTATTGTTCCCGACCACGAGGAGGTTGCCATTGGGACGCTAAAAAGCATCCTGAGACAGGCAGGAATTAGTGAGGAGGAATTCTTGAATAAATACAAAGACCCATGACCTTTTTAATAGAGTTAATTTTCTAATGGGCCCTATAGAGAGGTGCTTGGCCAGTCCCTTTATAGCAGTTGGTCTTCTCAGTTTTAAATTAGGAGTTAATACCACATTTTCATGAATTATTACGTGGAAGCCATGAGCTTAGAAAGCTCGTAGAAACAGGTAAAGTCTTAATTATCGAACCCCAGGATGTAGAATCTGTTAAGTTGCTGATGGATCCGTTAGGCAGAGGAGAGGCCGAGACAATAGAAATTGCGAGGGAATTAAGACTAACATGCGGTCATCTATGATAAAATTGCTAGGAGGAAAGCTAGGGAACTTGGTATCTCCATTGTTGGGACAATAAAGATCTTCAAACTTCTTCTCGAGAGAAATGTTATAACTAAAGAAGAGGCAATATCTGGAATTGAAAAAACTTAAGAAGAACGGTTTCAGGGTATTGGACAAAATAATTTCCATAGTCTTCTTAGATAAAGAGTGACCTCCCTCTAGCGTCTATCCCAACTATGAGGGGCATCTCTTCAACTTCAAGCTCCCATACGGCATCAGCCATCCCCAGATCTTCCCAGTAAGCCCTCCTTATCCTTTTAACGAACTCCGAAGCTAAGCTCCCCGCTCCTCCTGGGAAGGCGAAGTAAACTGCCCTCCCTTTGAAGGGCTCTGGGTTCATTCCCCCCTTCCCTATCACGGCCCTTATACCCTTTGAGAATATGAAGTCGAGGTAGGGGTTCATCCTAGCGCTCGTCGTTGGCCCGGCGGACACTACTCTCATATCTTTAACAAGGGGCCCGCAGTGGTATATCACAGCTCCCTCTGGATTAAAGGGAAATCCCTGGGTTAGGAACCTTTTGTGGGCTAGATCCCTGGCTGTATACACAACTCCAGAGAGTATAACCCTGTCTCCCGCCTTTAATTTAAGCACATCATCCGCAGAGAGGGGAGTTTCGAGCTTCACTGCCATATTCTCACCTCCTCCCCAAACTCGATAAAGGCCCTCCTGTGGGCCCAGCACTGGATGGCGAGGGCCACTATATAGCTCGCTGGATGTCTGCTTTCAACCTCAACCTTAACGTCTAGCGCGGTGGTTTTTCCTCCCATTCCCATGGGCCCTATTCCCAGGGAGTTGATTTCTTTCAGTAGTTCCTCCTCAAACCTTGCGATTTCCTTGTTTGGATGCCTCTCGCCAATTTTCCTGAATAAGGCCTTCTTGGCCAGCCTCATGGCTTTTTCAGCCGGGCTCGCTATTCCAATCCCTACTATTATCGGCGGGCAGGGCTTTCCCCCGCAGGCCTTTACGTGCTCTATCACTTTCCTTTTCACTCCCTCGAGGCTTTCTCCTGGAGTCAGGGTGAAGAGAGCTGAACAGTTCTCGCTCCCCCCTCCCTTCATTAAAATGCCGATCCTCGTTTTGTTTCCGGGCTCAAAATGTATCTCCGGAACGTTCCCCAGGACCTCTCCGCTTAAAACTGAGAGGGCGTTTGGCCTTAGTGGAACTTCTTTGGTTGCCTTGCTTACGGCCCTGACTATCGCTTCCTGAATGTCGTGAATGTTATCATTGGGCCCAACATCAACGAAGAATATCGGCGTTCCAGTATCTTGGCATACAGGCACTCCCTTCTTTTTGGCAACATCTACCGCCTTTAGAATGAGCTCGAGGTTGTACCTTGCTATCTCGCTTTCCTCCCTTTTATAGGCATCCTTGAGGGCCTCAACTACATCATGGGGAATATTTGTGACAGCTAATTTTATCGCCTCAACTATCTCCTGCTCCATTTCAGCCACCAACATCTTGCCTATGTTCAGCGAGTTTATCAGCGTTGCTCAGATTTCAAATTTATGAGAAAATTTTCAACAAACAGTTTTTAAGCTTTTAAAGAAAACGTGGTATCTTGGTGGTATCATGAGGGTCGTGTTTATTTTAATTCTAGTTGTCATATTGTTAAATCAGGTAAGTGGATGGGAGCTCAGCTATACACTACCTGGAGACGAGCTCAGAGAAAGTTTCCGTGCTACTGGAGTTTATTACGTGGATGAGGGCTTAGTAGTTATAGGAGTTCACAGTAAGGGTCTTAAGGAAAGGTATTTTGTAGTGATGCGCATAAACCCCATAGATGGCGCTGTACTTTGGGCTAGAAAATATACATTTGAGGTAAATGGGAAGCCTTTACCTCCAGAATCTCTTCCTGCTGGTCGATCCATAGTCTTGCAGTCTGGAGATGGCATGTACATAATTACCCCAGTCACCTTCAATTATACGGTCTCCACTTTGATCATCAGGACAAACATAAAGGGGGATATAAGGTGGGCTAAGTTAATAGTAGCTGATCAGATACTGAAGAACAGGAGCTATAAGCGGCAGGTTACACCGATAGATGCTATTGTATCGGAGGATAACTCACTTTACATCCTCGCCAGGAGCAGGGCATGGAGGGAAATTCATCTTCCTAATGGCGTTGTAATGAAGTTTTCTCCAGATGGAGATCTTGAGTGGGCAACTGTTGTATCCTTGAAAGGCACGGGGTTTGATCCAAGAGCTGTTGTCTTTAATTCTTCCCTCTACATTATGGGTACAAGTGCAATAACGGCTCTTGGGGGAGCGAGAATTGTTGTTCTAAAATTGGACAGTAACAACGGTTCCGTCTTGGAAGGACTAAGCATCAGGAGTGGTGACGTCCTCTATGGAGATGACATGACGATCTCTGATGCCTTGCTCTACATACTTGCACACAAGAAGACTGAGACAATATACCCGGTGATAATAGCCAGCGATGGAGAAGGCATCCTTTGGTCTAAGAAGATTAATGGGAGGGGTGTTGTCCCGAAGTTCTTACTTACTGATGGAGAAAGGCTATACATGGCTGGTATTATTTCCGGGATATGGGGAGGGCCAAGAAATCTTTCAGACCATGCATTCGTAGTTGGCATGTCTCGAGAAGGAGAGGTTATATGGGCAAGGGCATATCCTTCGCCTGCTTTAAATGGTCCTATCTTGGGTGGATTTGCAATTGGAGGCGGAAGACTTTATGGATTCATGGTGCCTTTTGGATCAATAACTGGGTTTGGATTTTCACCTAGCGTTGAAGGTGAAGATAATTGTGGAAAGGAAATTTCCTTTGATGTGTCCCCAATTGATGTAGAGTCTGGTAAAGTTAATACAAAGAACATTTTGGCCTTTAATCCCAACATAAGGATTTATGACGTCAACGGAAGCACTGAGAGCATCTCAATAAAGTTTGCAGATATATGCTCAAGGAAAGCGGAAGTAACGGTAACGAAGTCGACGACGTCTATTAAAAAGCAGGAATCAGAGTCAACGACAACAACCCACATTACAACTAAAACACCCTCAAGGACAACTGTAACCGTTACTGGCACATTATCTAAAACTACGAAACCTCCCACCAAGGAGTCTCCAGCTCGTAGTACTTCAAAAAGCACGTGTGGACCTGTAGTGCTTGTTGTTTTGGTAGCTTTGCCGACCCTTTTAAGAAAGAGATTGTGAAATTTTTTAATGCTTCTTAATTTATTTTTGGCCATGAAGGTCTTAATTACCGGTTCATCATCAGGAATAGGTTTAGAACTCTCAAAGATCTTCCTCTCAAAAGGCTATAGGGTTTACGGAGTTAGCAGGCGGGAGGTAAACCTTGGAGACAATTATACTCACATTAAAGCGGATCTCTCAATCAGAAAGGGTATAGAGATAGTTAAGAAGTTCTTGGGAAACGAAAAGCTCGATATCTTGGTGAATAACGCTGGCTTTGGAATTCTAAAGCCAATCCTGGAGCACTCGTGGGAGGAGATGGAGGAGATCTTTAGGCTTAACGTGATTTCTCCAATAATCCTGACGAGGGAGTTATTGTCGAAGCTCAAGTTGGATGCAAAGGTTGTGTTCGTTATCAGCGGCGCCGCCTTCGTAAAAATAATTGATATGCCCGTTTACGGAGCCTCAAAATCCGCCCTCCACTACCTAACGGTTATCCTTGAGGATGAGCTTAAGCCAAGGAGGGTTATCCGGGTATACCCAAAGCAGGTGAAAACTCCCTTCTGGAATGGTAAAGCTCCAGCTGGAAGCCTTGATCCCAGGGAAGTTGCTGAGAAGATAGTCAGTGCCATAGAGAAAGGGAAGAGAGAAGTGTTCATCCCCTGGTATATAGGCCTCTCAAAGCCTTTCGGGATGAAATATCGCTTCAGGTTCCGATAGGTTTATAAGTTCTTTTTGCACCAATACCTCGAGGTCCGATGCATCGGGGTCGGAGGTGAATACGTGAAGGCAGTTGAAAAGCTGAGGAAGGAACTCAGGGCTGGCCTGTACTCCTATCTAGTGCTTCTCATCTTAGAGAGGGAAGGTGAGCTACATGGGTACGGGATAAGAAAGAAGCTTGAGGAGCTCACAAATGGAAGGCTTGTTCCCAGTGAAGGAACCCTCTACGACCTGTTGAAGAGCTTGAAGAAGCACAAGCTGATAGAAGATAGATTAGTCTTGATTGGTAAGAGGCCCAGGAGGTACTATAGAATCACATCCCAGGGAAGGGATGTTTTGGAGGAGCTTAGGGAGGAGGTTAGGGAGATAATCGGGATTTTGGAGGTGGTAACTTGATCTGGCTCGGCTTGATGATGCTCATAATTGGTATCCTGACTTTAGCAGTAAGGAACACTCAAAATCCCTTTATTGGGGTCAGGTTCTCGTATACTTATCTTTCCAAGGAAGCCTGGAGAAGGGCAAATACGATGGCCGGCACTTTGAGCGTAATCCTGGGAGCTATAGTTTTGATTCAGGCCTACCTAGGGACCAGCAAAGGTATTGTGCTCTCGACGCTTGCCGTAGGCATGTTCCTACTTGCAGTCTCAACGTACTCGGTGGCAAAGAAGGCCTATGAGATAGAAACCATGAAGGAGGAACCCCGGGGAGAGGTAGAAGAAATTACCCCAGGGTTCCCCAGAGTAATCTACCTCCAGTGGCTCATGTTTCCCTTGAGCGTCATGTTAAAGCTTCCCTCGGAGAATATCTTACTGGTCGCAATGATTCCCTTGATGTCCACAATTATTGCTAAGGATCCCCTTCTCCTGAGACTGCCCGAGAAGTCAGGAAATATTAGAATTGCACTCTATGTTGTTACCCTGCTCCAAGTAGCCCTCATAGTCTACGGAAAGCTTTAATCCTCTTCTCCCCTTATTTCGTTGGTGATATCATGGAGACGATAGAGGGGGTTATTGTTGTAACTACGGAGACTATTCCTGGGTATAGGATAGTTGAGGTTAAGGGCATAGCAAGGGGAGGAATCGTTAGGGCTACACACCTTGGAAGGGATATCCTTGCTGCCTTCAGGAATATAAAGGGTGGAGAGGTTAAGGAGTACACGCAGATGATGGCTGAGGCTAGGGAGGAAGCCTTAAGGAGGATGGCCCTTCACGCTAAGCAACTCGGCGCAAATGCCGTCGTCAATGTGAGGTTCGCAACTTCAAATGTATCCTCCGGAATGGCCGAGGTTTACGCTTACGGTACCGCTGTAGTTGTCGAGAGGGAGTGATAATGAACCCGGCACTCTTTCCTCTGCTAGGGGGTTTCTTGGCTTGGTTTACTCTATACCTCTTAGGACTTAGAAAGTTCAAGGGAGCGGAGTTCATACTTGGGGTGTTTGTCTTCTTCTTTGCAATGCTTCTTCAGGGATTGATACAGCAGGGTGCCTTCTTACTCGCGGGCATTAGATCAAACAGGGACATAATCGAGAGGGGGTTAATTCTCGTGGCTAGTCTTTGGGTTGGTCTTTCAGCTGGCTTCATACAGGAGGGAGTTAAGTTTGCCTTGGTTAGGGATAAAAGCAAGAGGCAGGGAGCATTCGTTGGTCTTGGCTTCGGGATAACTGAAGTACTGGCTGTGGTTGTTAGCTTTGCGATTATCAGCTTTAAGGGACTGACCCTAGACGTTCCCTTTATCATGGGCATGCTGACCTTGGCTGAGAGGTACTTGGCTGTTCTCTTCCATGTTGCCACAACGATTCTTTTAGCCGGAGCATCGTTAAGAACGTTCTTGACCCTAGCGGGAATTCACGCAGTGGTGGATAGTCTAGCGGCGTACTATCAGCTCGCCAGACTTGTTGATCCAGCAAAGTCCGTAAAAGTCTTGATCCTAAGTGAGGCCGTCCTGGGGCTTGTTGTTCTGGTGCTCCTAGTATATGCCCTGCCCCAAGCCCTCAAGGAAGAAGAAAAAGAAGAAGTGATTTGGTAGTTATCGTCTAATAAAGATTTCAAGCTTGCCTCCATAGAACTCCTCCACTTTTACATATTTCCTGCTGGTAAGGATGTTCAGGTAGACGCTTGGATTTTCATGAATTATCACGTCGTAGTACCCCCTCGCTATCTTCTCCTCTATGCTTTTCCGCCTGAGTATCATTTCGACCTCGGCTTTAGGATAGTAGAACCCCGCCATGGTGTAGAGGGAGGGGGAAACCAATAACTTTTCAGCCGGATACTTCTCGCTCGCATACTTCAGCACGTGAGATTCCTGAACCCCGATGGAGTTCCATCTTTCTTTGAGGTCAAAGCCCTTCTGAGCAACGGGAATTATGAGGAGGATTGCTAGAGCCAGGGTTACAAGCCATGGTTTAATGTTCTTTATTCCAGCGCGGGCAATGACAACTTCACTGATCCTTCCAATGAGCTCAATGCCTTCTGCGGCGAGTACCCCAATGACGGGAGAGAGAAACGTTATGAACCTCGTTTCCTTATGAGTCACAATCATTATCATAATGAAACCTATGAACAACCAGCTGATTAGGAGGTAGCCTCTTTCGTCCTGCTTCTGCTTTAGAAGTCCAAGAACGGCGAGGGCTGGGAGCACAACTCCTACATCGTTGAACAGCAACGTCAGAAAGTCTGAAACTGAAACTGGCTTGTCTAAGGTAACAACCCTGTTTGCTATCTTGAACGGTCTGAAGTAGCCCCCGTAATGGAGGTGTCCCAAGTACAGCCAAGGTAGCAGAACTAGGAAGAAGAGCATGAAACCTATACAGTATTCCTTCTTTTTTACCCACCCCCAGTAATCGGTGAGCCACAGGTAGGCCAAGAACACCGGAATTATTGAGAGTCCTGTATACCTTGTCAGTACGGCAAGTCCTGCCGAGATGAACGCCAAATAAATCCTGTGAGGCTCACCTCTTTTCCGTCCCGTGTATAGGAAGTAAATGGCGAGCGTGTAGAAGAATGTGAACTCACTGTGAACTAATTCCCTACCCCCCATCGTGAGCGCGAGGCCGTTGAACATGAAGAATAGTGATGCCACAGTCCCTTTGATGAAGTTTCCAAACAATTCAAGGGAGAGGAGATACACAAGAGAAGCTGTTAGGGCAAAGAAGAATGCTGAAACTACCCTCGCAACCTTAAGTTGAGTTAGGGGATCATGGATGAAGTGGTAGAAGAGGGAGAGGGTGTAGGGATACAGGGGAGGTCTGTACATCATGTAAATTCCTTGATACGTAAAGCTCGTTGGATTCTTGGCCAAGTTTCTTGCTATATTTATATATAAAGCCCCATCATAGGTGAGCGTGTCCCAGGGGGGGAGTAGAACGATTTGCATGATGAATGCAAATGCAAAAATTATGATTGGAATTATCTTCATGTTAAACTTCATTTTTAACCCTCCATAGTGTTCCTCTTTACTCATCGGAAGGCATTGCTTTGGGCTTTTATGTGTTTTGCCATTCGTTAGTCTTATAAACGATTATCACTGTAATTATTCTCATGAGAATAATTCCCAGAAGAATAGAAATTTCGAAGCTGAAAACGCCAGGGTGGAAGATGCTCTATGGAAGAAGGAAAACTGGAAAGACTTTTTTAGTTGAGCATTTCCTTCAATATGATGAGTTTTTCTTCGTTGGTAGGGATGGGGCTGTATACGATAGAAACAGAAATGGAAAAATGAGTTACAGAGAGTTCTTTGCTATTTTTCCAAGATTGCTTAATGGTGTAGTTGTAGTTGATGAATTTCACAGATTGCCAGAGGAGTTCTTAGATTTACTTCACATGAACTCGGGGAAGGGAGAACTTATCCTTATAACCTCCACACTCTGGCTTGCCAAAAAGATCCTATTAGGGAAGGGAAGTCCCCTCCTTGGGATAGTAAGGCCAATAAAGATAAGTCTAATTGACGAGAGGGACATCCTAATAGGCCTTTCCAAGAACCTCTCCGAGAAGGAACTTATCGAAGCGGCAACTTACCTGCGTGAGCCCCTTTTAATCTCATACTACACTCCGCCAGTGAGGAAATTTCTCTCTGAATTCCTCCATGATTCGTCTCTTATGATAAAGGAGCTTATTGGAGAGATATTCACAGAAGAAGAAAGGAGACTGACTTCAGTGTATGAGGGAATATTAAAAGGTGTATCAGATGGAAAAACGACAAGTACCGAGCTTTCGTCTTATCTCTTTTCACTCGGCCTAATAGAGAAGGATAATCCTGGGACCTTGCAGAAGTACCTTGGGACACTAACTGAAATGGGCATCTTAAAGAAAGTCGAGGTGGTAGGTAAAAGGAGAAAGAAGTTCCACTACTACCATGTTTCGCCCCTTTTTGATCTCCACTACTACTTAGAGTCCAAGTATGCCTATACAGAGCTGGATATTCCTGAAGAATATATAAGAAAAGTCGTTGAGGAAAAATTGCCCCTTCACGTTGAGGACTTCATAGCGGAGCTGTTTTCAAAGCTCTATGGCATGAAAAGACTCTATATAGAACTTCCCAATCTTCAGCTTGACGTTGCCCTAGGATCTTTTAGGAGAATTGAAATTGTTGGTGAAGTTAAGTGGAAAGAGTTTGTCGGGAAGGATGAGATTAAGAAAATAGAGGAGAAGCTGAACCGAATTAATGCTAGGAGGTTTTTAGTAGTCCCAGGTTTAGACTCACTAGAGAAAGAGCCGGAGGGAGTTGAGGTTTTAACCCCTAAGGATATACTCATGACGGTGATCGAAGATGAAGGTTCTCGTTACGGGCTTTGAGCCCTTTGGGAATGAAAAGGTTAACCCTTCGTGGGAGGCGGTAAAACTGCTTCCCGATGAGATAGAGGGAGTTACCGTGGTAAAGAGGCTCCTCCCCGTTACATTCAATGGAGTTCGCAGGATTCTGCCAGAGCTGATACTGAAGGAGAAGCCCAATGTTGTAATCTCCACGGGACTTGCCGGTGGAAGACCAACGATAACAGTTGAGAGGGTTGCAATTAACATTATGGACTCGACGATGCCGGACAATGAAGGATACAAGCCGGAAGATGAACCGATATTTGAGGATGCTCCCACAGCTTACTTTTCGACTCTGCCGATAAAGAAGATAGTTCGGGCGTTAAGGGAGAACGGAATCCCCGCTTTAGTCTCCAACACCGCCGGAACCTACGTGTGCAATACGGCAATGTTCACGGCTTTGCACACGATAGCAAAGCACGGGCTTAATGCCAAAGCCGGTTTCATTCACGTTCCCTACAGCCACAAGCAGGCTCTAGATAAGCCAAGACCTTCAATGGCCCTCGAGACAATAGCGAAGGCTATTGAGATAGCCATAAAGGTTAGCCTTTGATTTGAATGAATTATCCGCCTGCTCTCGCGAGCTTCAACCTCTCCAAAAATTTTCTCACTTCCTCGTCGCTCCCTTTTATTAGAATGACGTTCAGCGGTATCTTGCCTTCCCTTCTTCCTACCAGAATAATCTCAACATCTACTCTCACTTTTTCCTTTATCTCCTCAAGCTCCTCTATGGAAAGAACAGTTTCAATAATCCTCTTCATTTTTATCACTCAGGCTGAATTTGAGCTTAGCCTTCTCGTTAACCTGCAGTCTGAACTGGCAGGCCTTACATATTTCTCCGCTTGTCGGCTGTCCACAGAACTTACAGCGATTCAGCTTTACCTCCTTTGCGTAAGTCTTTGCTAAGAGGGGGAATATCTTGTCGTAGCTCCTCAACAGCTGGTACTTGGTTCCTGGGTGTTTTTCTTCCATCTCATTAAGCCAGTCCCTTATTTCCGCTCTGAAGGCTTCAACTGCATATGGGCACTCGCTGAGATCAACCTCAATGTTGTTTAAAACTGCATAGAGCACTATCTCCTTCTCTGGAACTTCCCTCAGGGGCTTTATCCTGGGGACTAAACCTTCGTGGATTACCTCGTAGTACGGTCCAGTCCTCCCGAGTCTCGCGACATCTCCTCTCATTAAATTCATTAGGAAAACCTGAACTTCATCGTCAAGGTTCAATCCTAGGGCGAGTTTGTCCACTTTAAGTTCTTCTGCGGCCTTGTTTAAGAGCCATCTCCTCCAGACGCCACAGTATGAGCAGGCACCAAGCCTCTCTCCTCTCGCTCCCATTATTTCCACTGTTTCATCAAGGGTGAACCCTATGTAGTCCTTGAACCTGTATATGTGGTGCTCAACACCCAAAAGCTCAGCATTCCTTTTCGCAACTTCAACGCTCTTGTCCCTGTATCCCTTTATTCCTTCATCTATCGTTATTGCGACTATCTCAAAGGGGAACTTTTTTCTAAGCTTGGCCAGCAGGTGGAGGAGAACAACGCTGTCTTTGCCCCCGCTCACTGCAACTCCAATCCTCTCTCCCCTCCTGATCATCCTGTACTTCCTTATCGTCCTCTTTACTTTACCCTCGACTAGCTCGTTGAAGTGCTTGTGGCAGTAATATCTCCCCTCGTACCTCGCGAAGTACACTGCCTCTCTGCCGCACTTTGAGCATTTCATGGCCATGAAGGAGGAGAGAAGGGTTGGCTTTTAAACTTAAGGTCAGCCCATGCGAGTGTCATCACAGCTCGGCCGAAATCTCCGTCATCATCCCTTGCTTCCTGAGTCTTGCAGTTTGCTAATAAAGGTTTTGATTAAACATGTCCTTCAAATCAAACATAAGTCCTTCTTTCCCAGGATCTCTAGCTCTTCTAGCTCCCTTTCCTATCAACGAATTGTTGAAACGTAATTAGTCTAATCGTATTGCAACTTATAAACATTTATGAACCACTTATGAGTATTTGGTAGAGATGATCCCGATAATCACCTTCCTCCTGGTTGTACTCGTATCGGCGATAATAGTTAGGATAGGGGCTGTAGCATTGGAAATGACTGGATTATCAAGGGATGTGGCCGCCTTTCAGGCTCAGTCCGCTTTCTCAGGTGTTGGATTCACGACGAGTGAAAGTGAATACGTTGTTTCTCACCCCGTTAGAAGGAGGATAATAAGGATACTCATGCTCTTGGGAAGTGCTGGGATTACATCAGCTATAGCCACGCTCGTCCTCAGCTTTACTGGGATCACTAGAGAGCAGGCAGGTTATAGGATAATAGTCTTGATCCTGGGCCTCTTTGCCTTGTACTTGTTTTTCCGCTCCAAGTATATTGAGAGGTTAATGAGGAGAGCAATAAGGAGAATTCTTAAGAAGTTTGCGCCTTCGCTTAGGGTTCTCGATTATTCCCAGCTCCTGGGTATAACTAGGGGTTACTCTATAGCTCAGATAAAGGTTAAAAAGACAAGCTGGCTTGCGAATAGATCGCTAAAGGAACTTCAGCTTGACAAGGAGGGGGTACTCGTCTTAGGGATATATAGGAAGGTGGATGGAAGGGAGGTCTATCTAGGTGCTCCCCATGGTGATACAATAATCCTCCCAGGGGATATTGTGGTTCTCTACGGCCCAGAGGAAGTCCTTGCCTCCCTATCTAAGAGGATGAGAGGGACTAAGGGAGAGAAAGAGCACGAAGAGGCAGTTAAGATGGCAGAAGTCAGGAGGATGCAGGAGGAGAAGGAGGCTGGGGTAAGTGTGTGAGTACGTTTATTCCAGCGGCAAGAAGTGCAGGAGGAAGCCCCTTAAGGGTTCGAAGTACTGCTCACTGCACATTCCTTTTGAGGAGGGTGAACTGCTCTACGGCGAGAAGATTAAAGAGATAAAGAGAAGGGCATTTGAGAGGTCACTTGAGAGGGGAGTTAGGCACTTCGAGGGCGTTCAGCTGTACGACATTGTTATCATAGAGAAGGAGCTCAAAGAAGCTCTCATATTCAGAAACTCTAAGATAAAAAGACTCGTAATAGGAAAGTCAAAACTAAAGAACCTCACGCTTATAAACTCTGAAGTTGATTCCCTTATCATCGTGGAGTCCACTATAGATCTCCTCTATGTTACCGGAGTTAACAGTTATGGAATTAGTGTATGCTCTGTAGACTTTAAGTCGTCCATATTGATTAGAAATTCTTCAGTCAAGTACGTCATGATAAACTCAACGGAGTTCAGACCGGAGGAGGTTACTGCTGAGGAAGAGTTCGGTGAAGCTGGGAGGATGGCGGGAAGAATAGAGATTTCGAACCTTGAAGGCGTTAGAAGGATAGCAATAAACTCGAAATATCCTCTAATAGAGAGGCTAAGTAAAGAGCTTGGAGTTGAATTTAACGTAGTTAAGAGACCTGTGAGGGCTCATACCCTCTACCTTGGAGGAATTAAATTCGACGAGAGTCCCAGGTTCAAAAGGCAAGTTAGGATATACGTTAACCGCTTTTCTGGGCAGTTGCTCGTGGAGAATGTTTCGGTTCCTGGGCACGTTGAGATTGTGAACAGCAAAGTTAGATACCCAGAGTTTGTTCATGTCACAATATACAATAATATCGTACTTAGGAATTCCAAGCTCTATAGTGATGAGAACTGGAATTTAGCTTACCTTCCAAACTTACTGGCCGAGCTTGAGGTTTACGGGTTTATTGTTATAGAGAACTGCCACTTCAACAATCCCTACCTTGCTGAAGTATTCTATAGGATAGCCAGAACGACATGGGAGAAAAGTGGAGATAAAGAGAAGGCTGATGAATACTACTACTTAGAAATGCTTGCTAGGAGAAAGAGAGTTCTTCAGTACTATAGAAAGGGTCCCAAGACATTAAGGAGAACCTTCAGGCTCCTTGAGGTTCTCTTTGAGTTCTTCTTTGCAGATCTAACGTGCAAGTATGGAACCGACTGGAAGAGACCAGTCTTTCTCTGGCTTGCCTTAGTTATATTTGGTTTTCCAGTGCTTTATGCACTAACGAGCTCAGTAACTCCAGTAAATTCAGGGTTTGACTATATATACTTCAGCATAGTCACGGCAACAACTCTTGGTTATGGAGATCTCCACCCAGTAGGGTTAGGTAAGGTTATAGCATCTGTAGAGGCCATATTTGGAATGTTCATGTGGGCAGTCTTCCTTACCGTCTTCGCGAGAAAGTACATGAGGTGAGAGGATGATAGGCTTCATAGTTAATCCAATAGCGGGAATGGGTGGGAGAGTTGCCCTTAAAGGTACTGACGGTGTTCTTGAGGAGGCAATAAAGAGGGGGGCTAAACCAGTAACCCCCGATCTTGCTAGGCTTTTTCTCAAGGAACTTAGGCACTACGACATGAACGTTGAATTTTTAACGGGCCCAGGACCTTTGGGGGAGGATTATCTGAAGGAGTTCGAGTTTAAGCATGAGGTAATTGCTCATAGAGATGTTGGCTTTAGGGAGATTCATGGGGTTAAGGTTCCAGACACTACATCGGAGGACACCAAGAGGCTTGCTAAGGAGATGATTGATAAAGTTGACCTGATAGTGTTTGCAGGTGGTGATGGAACGGCAAGGGACATAGCTGAGGTCGTGGATCTCAAGGTTCCAATACTGGGCATTCCTAGTGGTGTGAAGATGTTCTCTGGTGTCTTTGCAACTTCCCCTGAGGATGCGGCAAGGGTTCTTGTTGAGTTTCTTAGAGGTAAAGCTCGTATTGAGAGAAGACCAGTCATGGATCTTGATGAAGACGCGTACAGAAGGGATGAAATTAGGGCAAGGAAATTTTACGAGGTTCTAACTCCAGTCGTTGAGACCTTGGTTCAGGGTAGCAAGGAAGCCGTTAGAGCTGATGAGGAAGAGGATCTGAATGCTCTGGCGGAAGCCGTCGCTGAGGAGATACTTGAGAATGATGGAATTTACTTCCTGGGGGCTGGTTCAACGATAAAGAAGATTAAGGACAAGCTCGGGATAGATGGAACACTTCTCGGCGTTGATGTCATCAGGGTTAGGAATGGAGAAGCTGAGTTGCTGGTGAAAGATGCCACTGAAGGAGATCTCCTCTCCTTCATAAAAGAAAAGCCCAAGGTAGTTGTAACGGTTATAGGCGGCCTCAACTTCCTCTTTGGTAGGGGTAACCAGCAGTTCTCCCCCAAGGTACTCAGGGCGATAGATAAGGATGACCTGATAGTTGTTGCTACTCCCTCGAAGATAAGTTCCGGTATCATAAGAGTTTATACGGGAGACAAGGAGGTTGACGAAAAATTCAGAGGATACCTCAAGGTTAAAATCTCTCCATGGATGGAGAAGCTTGTTAAAGTAATTTAGGGATTTTGGAAACATCTATTTTTGTAATGGGATGCTGGGAAACACTTAGAAACGCTTACGAAACACGGTATTCCTTATTTTTGTTGGGCTCCTATGGTTTATTGGTGATGGACATGAAGAAGGTGTTGGGTGTATTAATACCAATATTATTAATATTAAGCGGGGTGGGAATGAGCCAGGTGAGTGCTGAGACCCAGAGCCTCGTTATACTAGTGAGCGACAATGAGGCTGATTTAACCTTGGCTCAGAACGTGGCCAAGTTGCTGAACGCCACTGTCGTTGTGACTAAGTGGGGCATCTTCAACGAGTCAGTGATATCCCAAATAGTTGACCTTAGCCCGGACATGGTTCTCATAATAGGTGGTCCACTTGCGGTAGTTTCAGTGTACGAAGATGAGCTTGAGAACCTCGGGATCAACGTTACAAGAATCGGCGGGCAGGATAGGGTTGAGACAAACCAAGCCCTAATTGAGTTCCTGATGGAGAACTACCCCGAGTTACTCAGCAACGTCACGGCTGCTATAGCCTATGGCTGGGACTATGCGGCAATGCTACAGCTTAGAAACCAGAGTTGCGTAATTCCAATCCTTGTGAAGAATGCCACTGTAAATGAGACTATAGTAAAGCACTTCAAGAAAGTGGAGCTTGTTCAGAGCAGGTTCAGCGAGAGGATAATGGAAAGGGTTAGGGAAAAGCTTGGTGGAGAAGTAAAGGAAGTTGTAGCAAACATTACGGCTGAAGAGGCTGAGAAGGCCATAGAGGTAGCCCAGGAGAAGGTTCAGTTAGCCGAGAGCGTTCTAGCTAACATTACAAACCCAAGTGCAGAGAGGCTAGTGGAGTTAGCTAAGGAGAAGCTTGACCTAGCGAAAAAGGCCTATGATGAAGGTAAATATGGGGAGGCATTTGGTCTGGCAGTGGCTTCGAGGAGGCTTGCCGAGGTCGTGATCAGCTATTCGACTAAGGAATTCGAGAGAAGCATGAAGATGAACCACACGATGCAACTTGAGCTTAGGATAAGGGTGCTTGAGAGGGTAATGCTCAGGCTCGAAGCTGGTGGGGCCAATGTATCAACAGAGAAAGGCCTGCTCGAGCAGGCAAAGGTAGCACTTAAAAACGGAGAAGTTGAGAAGGCCAAAATGCTCATCGAAGAAATCGAAAAGGAATTGAGGATAAAGGTCAAGGAGAAAAGAATATCCAAGGAGAAAGAGAAAGTTGCAAAGAAAGTGGGAGGGAGGTGAAGAATGAGACATTTCCTCACCCTCTCTTTAATTCTTGTAGTCGTTTTCTCTGTGTTACCTGCTACTCATGCTCAGATTCAGGATATTGCAATCTTAGTGAGCGATAACGAGGCTGATTTGACTATTGCCGAGAGAGTAAGTGAACTCCTTCACGCAAGGCTAATAGTGACGCCTTGGGGAGTTTATGATCCGAACGTTAGTGTTGAGGTCATAGACTATAATCCCACTCTTGTGATAATAATTGGTGGCCCAATTGCCGTAGTTGAGAGATACGAACAGGATCTCCAATCCTTTGGGATATCCTATACTAGGCTGTATGGCCAGACTAGAGTCGAAACGGCTATAAAAGTCATAGAATTTATACAAAAAGATTATCCGGACCTGCTTAAGAATTCTAAGTTTTTTGCTGTTTATGGATGGGATCTTGCCAGCATTACAAAACTTAGGGAAATAATGGAGAGCGACAAAGAAGTAATTCCGATTTTTGTTGGACCAAATTCAACGAGTGTTCCAGTAAACGTTACAGCCGTGATCGTAAGTGATGAATCAGAGAACATCCTGAAGAAAATCCATCTCAGAAATGCAAAGGTAATTAGAGTCCGCATGAGCGAGCTCACTGTCTTACAAATCTTGGAGAGGGCAAACACAACGTTACTAAGAGCGAAAAGTCTCGCTGAAACTAGTGAAGATCAGAGAATGCTACATTCAGCTGAAGATCTTTTGCTGAGTGCGGAGCATGCATATAAGTCTGGAGATTATGAAAAGGCCTATAGGTTGGCTACTAGGGCAATGACGATTGCTCAAGTGGTAATAGCTGGAGAGGGCACCAAAAAAGAACTTCCTGTTACAATGAGAATTGAGATGCAGCTAAAGCTAATGTCACTGCTAATGGATAAGCTTGAGGCTAGGGGTGAAGATGTCTCTCAGGCGAGGTACTATCTGGAGCTTGCGAAAAGGGCTTTAGAGACTGGTAGGGTTGGAGATGCTATGATATATCTTGAAAAGGCTAGGGATGCTGTAAAGGCTAAGATACGGGGCAGAAAGCCAGAAAGCATTCCGGTTAGCAGGCCTGAGAAGGGTAGAGGAGGTAAGCCCTGAGATTCTTTACCTTGCATGGATCTCTACAATATCCCCATCCTCTAAAACATGATCCGGGCCCACTCTCTGGCCCGGAAACTTTACACTTTTTCCCCAGACCCTTGCATACCTGAAGTTCTTTACAAGGTCTTTATGAATTCTCTCAGCAACATCAAGAACCGTTGACCCCTTTTTCAGCGCTATGGGCGGATAAGCGGGCTCTTCCCCTGGGCTCTTCGTGAACACCCTTATTATATCTGCGACATCATACAGTGCTTCCTTAACAGCCTCTAGGTTTATCCTCTTCTTGGCCGAGACGGGAACTATCTTGAACTTCTCCCCATAGGCTCTCACGAGCTTTTCATAGTTCTCTTTACTTCCTGGGGCATCTCCCTTGTTGGCTATAATTATAGCCTTCCTCCAAACTAAGCTGTCATCAAGGGCATCGGCGAATTCCTCAAGAGTCACGGGTTCTTTAACCGTAATCTCCGCTGAGTGTATCTTCTCTTCTCTCAGCATCTTCATGACTTCATTGATGTCACCCTTAATGTTTTCCGCCCCGTTGATCACTATTCCTCCACTTGGCGTTTTTCTAATTTCTACTCTTGGTCTTCTCTTGTTAACCTTGATTCCGGCTCTCTCGAATTCTCTGAGCAAGATTTCCATCTGCTTAATTGGATCTTCGCTTAAATCTACGACTATAGCTATAGCATCTGCGTTTCTTATTACGGCTAAGAGTTGTGGTCCCATTCCCTTCCCTAATGCCGCTCCCTCCAATAGCCCAGGAACTTCTACAAGCTGTATCTGTACGTCCTTATAGTTCATCATTGCTGGAATTGGCTCCGTGGTTGTAAAGGGATAATCTGCACTCTCAACATCTACTCCCGTTAATGCCCTCAGTAGTTCAGACTTTCCAACGTTGGGCAGGCCGACAAGGACTATCTGAGCGGCTCCCTCCTTCTTTACAGCTAGAGAATAACCCCCGCCCTTTCTTTGCTGTCTCTGCTTCTCCAGTTCCTTCCTAAGCTCTGCCAACTTTCTCTTTATCTGCAGTCTAAGCTTTTCAGTTCCCTTGTGTTTCGGAACTAAAGCGTACATCTTCTCAAGTGCCCTGATCTTTTCTGGAATAGTCTTGGCATTCCTATACTCCTCTTCGGCCGCTAGATACTCTGCCGTAACGTTCGTTGGCATCTCTGCTCCCGAACTCTCTTTCCCGATCGGTTTTATAAAATTGAGGTCGAAAAGTTTAAAGTAAGCTTTGGTTATTATATCCTGAGGTGAGAACCATGGTGAAGGTGAAGTTCCTGGGGCATGCTGCGTTTTACATTGAGGGAAGCAAGAAGATACTCATCGATCCATTCCTGAACGGCAACCCACAGGCCGCAGCAAAGCCCGAGGACTTTAGGGATGTTGACCTGATCTTAGTTACGCACGCCCACGGAGACCACCTTGGAGATGCAGGAGAGATAGCAAAGCTCAGCGGAGCGAAAGTAGTGGCAATGTACGACATAGCGAACTACATCAGCGAGAAGTACAGGGGAGTTGAGACCGTTGGAATGAACTATGGACCAACGGAGGTGGATGGCGTTAAGATAGTTCAGGTTCCAGCGTGGCACTCAAGCAGCGATGGAAAGTACAGCATAGGAAACGCCTGCGGCTACATAGTTGAGATCGATGGAGTAAAGATCTACCACGCTGGAGACACCTTCGTTTTCAAGGACATGGAGCTCTTCGCCGAGCTCTACGGGCCAATTGACGTTGCCTTACTTCCAATAGGCGGACACTTCACGATGGGTCCAAAGGAGGCCGCTAAGGCTGTAGAGTTGCTCAAGCCCAAGTATGTAGTCCCAATGCACTACAACACCTGGCCACCAATCGCCGCTGACCCGGAGGAGTTCAAGAAGTTGGTAGGAGAAAAGGCAAAGGTTGTTATACTCAAGCCTGGAGAGGAGTTAGAGCTTTAATCTCCTCTTAACTTCTTCTATTCCCAGCTTTACGAGTAGGTCTTTTTCTCTTGATGTTTCTCCCCTTACTATCTCGACTTCCGCACCAAAGAATTTTGAGAGGAACTTAACCAGCTCCTTGTTGGCCTTCCCTCCCACAGGGGGAGCTTTGACGCTCACCTTCAGCCTATTCCTCCACTCATCAATGCCCTCTATCTTGTTTTCCTTTGCATTTGGCCTAACTATGACCTGAAGAATCGTCCCTTCCCTGGCCTCTCTAAGCATTGACCTCACCGAATATCCTCTCAAGGAACCAGTTCTTGTCGAACGGCATTAAGTCGTCATATCCCTGGCCAACGCCGACGAAGATTATCGGCGCATCTATGACGTGGCTTATGCTCAACGCTGCCCCTCCCCTTGCATCCGCATCCAGCTTCGTGAGCACTACGGCATCTATCTTTACAGCCTCGTTGAACTGTCTCGCCTGCTCGACTATAGCGTTTCCGGCCAGTGCATCTCCAACGAAAACAACTAGGTTTGGCTTTGTGACTCTGGCTATCTTCTTCATTTCATCCATGAGGTTCCTGTTGGTCTCGCTCCTTCCAGCGGTGTCGATTAAAACTACGTCAATTCCTCTGGCCTTGGCATGTTGAATTGCATCATAGGCCACCGCGGCGGGATCCGCACCGTAGGAGTGCTTTATCACCTTAACTCCAATCCTCTTGGCGTGCTCCTCCAGCTGTTCTATTGCTCCAGCCCTGAAGGTGTCGCTCGCAGCTATAACCACGCTGAAGCCGTTCTTCTTGAGCCAGTGCGCTATCTTCGCTATTGTGGTCGTTTTTCCTGAGCCATTGAATCCGACGAACATTATTACGTACGGCTTCTCGGCCTTCTTTATCTCTTCTATTAGATCTATCCTTCTAGATGTTTCGAGGATCTCGGAGACTGCCTCTTTCACTGCTTCCTCAATAATCTTTTCCTTATCCGTTCCTATCCTAACTTTTCTGCCAACTAACTTTTCTTTTATCTTCTCTCTAAGGGCGTCAACCACTTCTAAGGCTACATCTGCCTCTAAAAGCTCGAGCTCTAGCTCATCCAATGCTTCATCTATATCTTTCTCCTTTATTTCGACCATCAGTAGCTTATCTAGTAACCCCTTTTTCTCGGCTTCCTTCTCCTCCTTTTCGACGTTTTCTTCGACTTTCTTCACGAATGATCTTAATTTCTCCTTGAGTTTTCCGAACATGTTCTTCCCCTTCTGAGAGTTTCCCACATGTATATAAGGATTTAAGTTCAAGAAAATGCGTTCAAATGTCGCTGGAACATCTAAGTAATCTTGACTAATTTTGGCCAAATAGTTCGAACCTCTTGGCAGAATAAAACAAAAAATTGCCAAAATTCCATGAATTCTGGCTTATTGGAAACCTGGTAACTTTATTTTCTAAACATTCGGTTCACTCACGAAAGATTTAAATGGTTTACAAATGTAAAACCTGTTAGGGGATTGCAGGTGGTCGATATGGCGAACGTCGAAGGTTCGACCCAGGTTACTAAGGAGGAGTATCTTGTCATAGGGAAGGCAAAGAACGTTGAGATAAGTGTCGACACTTTTCTCTGCAAGGGCTGCGGAATATGCGTTGAGATGTGTCCCAGAAAGGTTTTCGAGTGGAGCAAGGAGCTCAGCGAGAAGGGAGTACATTATCCAATTCCAGTCCATGCCGAGAAGTGCGTAAGGTGTAAGCTTTGTGAGTTATTATGCCCAGACTTTGCGATAGCGGTAAGGTGGTAGAGATGATAATTAGGGGCGACGAGCCCGAGCAAAAGAAATTGTTGAGGAAGCTCTACAAGCCTGGCAACTACTTCATGATGGGAGATGAGGCCGTAGCTTACGGTGCAATCTTTGCCGGCTGCAGGTTCTACGCTGGCTATCCAATAACCCCCTCGAGCGAGATAGCCGAAACGATGGCTAGAGAGCTCCCCAAGGTTGGGGGCTACTACCTCCAGATGGAGGATGAAATAGCGAGCATTGCCGCGATGATTGGTGCTTCTTGGACGGGCTTTAAGGTCATGACAGCTACTTCAGGCCCGGGATTCAGCTTGATGCAGGAAAACCTGGGCTACGCCGTGATGACTGAAACTCCCCTCATTTTGGTTGATGTTCAGAGGAGTGGGCCATCTACGGGTCAAGCAACGAAGGGTGCCCAGGGAGACTTCTTCCAGGCAAGATGGGGCACCCACGGAGATCATCCAATCGTTGCCGTCTCACCAATAAGCGTTGAAGATGCATTCTGGGAGACGATAAGGGCATTCAACATTGCCGAGAGGCTTAGGACTCCAGTAGTAGTTCTATTTGACGGAATATTGGGTCATACAAGAGAGCAGATAAGGATTCCTGATCCAGATGAGGTGGAAATAGCTTACAGGAAGTTGCCTCAGAACGAGGAGGAGGCAAAGCTTCCCTTTGGAGATCCCCACGGCGATGGAGTACCGCCGATGCCCCTCTTCGGCCACGGCTACTTCACCCACGTTACAGGCTCTACCCACAAGGAGAACGGCCTCAGGGACGTCTACACTCCGGAGGTTCACGACAGGCTCGTGAGGAGGATTCACAGGAAGATAGAGAAGAACAGAGAAGTTTACGAGAAGTATGAGGAGTACTACACCGATGATGCAGAGATATTGGTGGTGAGCTGGGGAGTTTCAGCTAGACCCTCTCTAGGAGCAGTTTTGAAGGCCAGGGAAGAGGGTATAAAGGTTGGCCTGTTCGTGCCTAAGACAGTCCATCCATTCCCTGGGGAGAAGATGAGGGAGCTTGGGAAGAGAGTGAGGGCAATCCTCGTCCCTGAGATGAACCTTGGCCAGATGATCCTTGAGGTTCAGAGGTTCGTTAACGATGACGTAATCCTAAGGGGAGTTAACAAGATCGGAGGGGTCCCACTAACTGTTGAGGAAATTTTGAGGGAGATAAGGGGTGTTGCTTGATGGTTAAGATTTATTCTAAGTACCCAATGGTCAAGTATTTAAGGCAGGAAGCCCTACCAACTGCCCTATGTCCTGGGTGTGGTGGAGGTACAGTTCTAAACGCCTTTGCAAATGCCATTGATCAGCTCAAGATAGATCCCAAGGATTTAGTAGTAGTGAGCGGTATAGGCTGTTCGGCTTGGATAGCTTCGCCCTACTTCCTAGCTGATACCCTCCACACAACTCATGGGAGGGCAATAGCCTTCGCTACTGGCGTCAAGGTTGGATTGCCGGATAAGTACGTGGTAGTGATAAGCGGTGACGGTGATCTGGCGAGCATAGGTGGAAACCACTTAATCCACGCAGCGAGGAGGAACATTGATATAACCGTAATCTTGGTCAACAACTTCATCTACGGAATGACCGGCGGTCAAGTGGCCCCTACAACGCCTTTTGGGGCTATAACAACCACAACACCATACAGGAACGTTGAGCATCCGCTGAAGATAGCTGAAACTGTCGCCGCTGCAGGAGCAAGCTACGTTGCTAGGTGGACTACCGCTCACGTCTACCAGCTCATAGAGAGCATAAAGAAGGCCCTAACGACTAAGGGCTTCTCTCTGGTTGAGGTAATCTCTCAGTGTCCAGTTCAGTTCGGAAGGAGGAACAGGATGAAGGAGCCTGCTGAGATGCTTCGCTGGTTCTTGAAGAATTCAGTTCCGATAAGCAAGGCAAAGAAGATGAGCGAGGAGGAGCTTGAGGGCAAGTTTGTAATCGGCGAATTCGTCCACAGAAAGAGGCCTGAGTTTACGGAGGAGCTCAACAAGCTGATCGATGAAGTTCAGGCTAAGTACGTGAGAGGTGATTGAAATGCAGATTAGATTCGCGGGAATTGGGGGCCAAGGTGTCGTGCTTGCAGGCGTAATCTTAGGAGAGGCAGCCGCTATTGAAGGGTTGAAGGTTCTCCAAACCCAGGATTATAGTTCGGCATCAAGGGGAGGTCACTCCATAGCGGACGTGATAATATCTGAGGGCGAGATTTACGACTTAATGGTTACGAATGCTGATGTTCTCGTTGCTCTTCACCAGCTCGGCTATGAAACCGCAAAGTCAAAGCTGAAGCCAGATGGGCTGCTTATTATTGATACTGACCTAGTTAGACCAGACAGGGACTACATCGGGGCCCCATTCACGAGAATAGCTGAGGAAACTACTGGATTGGCCTTGACGGTAAATATGGTTGCCCTGGGCTATCTAATTGCCAAGACTGAAGTTGTAAAACCGGAGAGCGTTGAAAAGGCCATTAAGAGGAGGGTTCCTAGAGGAACGGAGGATATAAACATTAGGGCCTTTAGGAAGGGCCTGGAGGTTGGTTCTAAATGAAGTATCCATTTCCAGTGGGTAGGGCTGACTTTATCCAAGGAGATGAGGCTATAGCTAGAGCAGCGATTCTTGCCGGTTGCAGATTCTATGCAGGCTATCCAATAACACCGGCAAGCGAGATATTCGAAGCAATGGCTCTTTACATGCCCCTCATTGATGGTGTGGTAATTCAGATGGAAGATGAGATAGCGAGTATAGCTGCGGTAATAGGAGCTTCCTGGGCTGGAGCGAAGGCCATGACTGCTACTTCAGGCCCAGGATTCAGTTTAATGCAGGAGAACATAGGTTACGCTGTAATGACGGAAACCCCGATAGTGGTTGTCGATGTCCAGAGAGGTGGACCATCAACGGGCCAACCAACTCTGCCAGCCCAGGGAGATATAATGCAGTCCATCTGGGGAACTCACGGTGATCACTCCCTCATAGTCCTAAGCCCCTCCACCGTTCAAGAGGCATTTGATTTCACAATTAGAGCCTTTAATTTGGCAGAGAAGTACAGGACGCCGGTTATTCTACTCACGGATGCCGAAGTCGGCCACATGAGGGAGAGAGTCTACATCCCAAACCCCGAGGAGATAGAAATCGTGAACAGGAAGTTGCCTCAGAACGAGGAAGAAGCTAAGCTCCCCTTTGGAGATCCCCACGGCGACCTAGTTCCCCCAATGCCGATATTCGGAAAAGGCTTCAAGACGTACGTTACCGGCCTAACTCATGACGAAAGGGGCAGGCCAAGGACAGTAGAAAGAGAAGTTCACGAGAGATTAATTAAGAGAATTGTCGAGAAGATCGAGAGGAACAAGAAGGATATCTTCGACTACCAAGCCTATGAGCTTGAAGACGCTGAAATTGCAATTGTTTCCACCGGTATAGTTGCTAGATCAGCTTTAAGGGCTGTTAGAATGCTCAGGGAGAACGGAATCAAGGCGGGACTACTAAAGATAAACACGATATGGCCCTTCGACTTCGAGTTGATAGAGAGCGTTGCTGAAAAAGTTAATGCAATCTACGTCCCGGAGATGAACCTCGGCCAGCTCTACCACCTAGTCAAGGAAGGAGCTAATGGAAAGGCCCCTGTCAAGCTGATAAGCAAGATAGGTGGAGAGGTTCACACTCCAATGGAGATCATCGAGTTCATAAGGAGGGATTTGAAGTGAGGCTCGTTTCTGCTTACGAGATAAGGGATAAGTATCTGAGGAAGGACATGCTTCCCACTATCTTCTGTCCGGGATGTGGAATAGGTAGCGTTCTCCAGTTCACGCTCAGGGCCATTGACGAGCTCGGCCTTGACCCCGATAAGATAGTATGGGTGAGTGGGATAGGTTGTAGCTCTAGAGTTCCAGGCTTTGTTAACTTTGATGGCCTCCACACAACCCACGGAAGAGCCTTAGCCTTTGCAACTGGAATAAAGCTCGCTAATCCTGAGCTGAAGATAATAGCCTTCATGGGAGATGGTGATGCCGCGGCAATAGGTGGAAACCACTTTATCCACGCGATAAGGAGAAATCTTGACGTTACAGTTATTCTGATCAACAACTTCACGTACGGAATGACCGGTGGTCAGGTTGCACCAACAACCCCCAAGGGTTTGAGGGGAACCACCGCACCGTACGGCCAGTTTGAGAACCCCTTCGATATAGCCCAGCTTGCTGTTGCTGCCGGGGCCAACTACGTTGCGAGGTGGACTGTATTCAACTACATCCAGGGGATAAACAGCATAAAGAAGGCCCTAAGCAAGGAGGGCTTCACCCTCGTAGAGTTCCTTAGTCCGTGCCCGATAAGTTTTGGAAGGAGGAACAGGATGAAGACGGCCCCAGAGCTCATAAGATGGTACCAGCAGATAACGGTTCCCTTAGCGAAGGCCAAGAAGATGCCTCCGGAGGAGCTTGAGGGGAAGATAGTCATAGGGGAATTCGTTGACAGGGACAGGCCTGGCCTCGTTAGGGAGTACATGGAGTACATAAAGAGGGCCAAGAAGATCATGGGGTGGGAAGAATGAGGAAGGAAATCCTAATTGGTGGCTTTGGAGGGCAGGGTGTCATCTTGGCCAGCGTAATCCTAGGGAGGGCCGCCGCGGTCTACGAAGGTCTGCATGCAGTTCAAACTCAAGTTTACGGACCTGAGTCAAGGGGTGGGGCTAGTAGAGCTGAGGTCGTGATAAGTGATGAACCCATAGATTATCCCAAGGCGATAAAGCCGGATTACGCGATCCTTTTGAGCCAGCAGGCTTACGATAAGTACCTTCCTTTGGTTAGGGAAGGTGGGCTGGTGATTATTGAGGAGGACTTAATCCCCCACAGGAACGAAGAGCTTGAGAAAGGGAAGGAGATTCATGCTTATCCTCTAACGAAGATAGCCGAGGAAACCACTGGCCTAAGCTTGACGATGAACATATTAACTCTTGGCCTGTTCGTTGGCCTTACGGGTATAGTTAAAAGGGAAAGCATAGAGAAGGCGGTTCTAGATGCCGTTCCCAAGGGAACGGAGCAGATAAACCTTAAGGCCCTCCATAAGGGCTTTGAACTTGCCGAAAAGTCCTGATACTTCTCTGGTATTTTTATCCAAAACCTTTTAAAACTATTCTCAAACAGATTGGACGAATAGTCCAGTGGAGGGTCTAGAATGAAAAGGATGTCAATCGTACTGTTCTTGGCTTTAATAGTGTTCATGAGCGGATGTATAGGGACGCAGACCACAACGGTAACAACGACAACGACTGCTCCACCCAAGACAGTAACCGTCACTGAAACCCAGGGTAAAACAACTACAACTACTGTTACCATCACCCAGACTGTAACCACTACAATGGCCCCGACTCACTACCCCCTGACGATCATTGATTCCGCGGGGAGGAAGGTTACAATAAAGAAGGAGCCTCAGAGGATAGTTTCCCTGGCACCGTCAATTACCGAGACCCTATACTTCATAGGTGCTCTCGACAAGGTCGTTGGAGTTACGAAGTTTGATGACTTTCCACCGGGAGTTCAGAAGGGAAGAACGATAATTGGAGGTTTCTCTGATCCTAACCTTGAAGTTATAGCGTCCCTGAAGCCAGACCTTATAATCGGAACTAGTATGCATCTAAAATACTTGGACAAGCTTCAGCAGATAGCTCCAGTTATCATAGTTGATCCTAAGAATATAACCCAGATCTATGACTGGATAATAAAGCTTGGCAAAGTAGTTAACAGGGAAAAGGAGGCCGAGGGTGTCGTTAATTACATGCGGGCAATAGTGGAGAGCGTTCAGGCGAAAGTGGCTAATTCTACCAAGCCAAAGGTCTTCTTCTTGCTCAGCTATTGGAACGGTTACTGGACTGGCGGGAAGGGGACATTCATAGACAGCCTAATAGAGCTTGCCGGAGGAGAGAACATCTTCCACGACATTGAAGGCTGGAAAGCCGTTAGTGCCGAGGATATAGTTGCCAGAAATCCTGATGTTATAATCATCTCCTACCACGCCGGTGTCAAGCCCGGTGACCTCTGCAACACCCCTCTGGCGAAGACAAACGCCTTCAAGAACGGCAGGGTCTACGTGATAAGTGATGACAATTTAATTTCCAGGCCTGGCCCCAGGATAGTCCTCGGCCTCGAGGAGATAGCCTATTTCATCCACCCTGAGGCCTTCAACTACGCCTACCAGCCAAAGGCCTGTGCGGTCTCTTCTTCCTGATCTACATTTTTAGTAGCCCCAAAGTCGGGAGTGCCGTTATCGCTATGCTTATTGTGCCCCCAAGTATCAGGGCTGGTATCGTGATCTTCTTCTCCATCCCCAGGATGTATGCCGCAAGCGCTCCAGTCCAGACCCCGGTTCCTGGGAGAGGTATGGCGACGAATATCGTGAGGCCTATAAGGCCCCACCTCTCAACGTAGGGCCTTGCCTTGTTCCTAACCCTCTCTATGTAATACATGTAGAGCTTAGCTATCCTGCTCAGAAACGTATTCTCTAATGCGATCATTACCCTGTCTATACCTGGCAACAGGGCGGGCAAAGCAAACGATAACAACAGAACTCCAGCAATCGAGGCTAAAATTGTTTCTGAAACTGGATACCCTCTTCCTAAGCCGTAGATTACAGCGTATCTACCTTCAAACGTTGGTATGAGCGAGAGCGCTAACACCTCAAGAAAACTCACCTAACTCACCTCACAGTAGCCCCTTATCGTATAGGGCGTGGTACGCTTTAAGCAGAGCCTGCTGGACCCTCTTTGGACCAAAGTGTTTCACGGCCTCTCTAAGTCCCCTCTCCATTATCCTCTCGAGGATTATCTTTACATCCTGAGTTAACCCGAGGTCGTTTTGAGTTGCGAGCTCGACTATTTCATAGGGATCCCTATAGTTTAGACCTTTAAGCCACTTAAGGGGGATGCCTTCCTTGAGGGGTCTTACATTTTCAAACTCTATTATCGTAACTTCATCTTCCCCGTAGAGCTCTCCATATATCTTTGAGAGCTCCTTTACTAGTTCCTTAACGTCGGAGAAGCCGTCAAGTCTAGCATCTTCGTTTGTCAGGTCTTTAACTTTCTTCCTTCTAACTTCCTTTATCCTCGCCCTAGCTATGGCTGTATCGCTTGGGGTTATAACTATGTAGACTTCACTCCCGGGCTTGGCTTCATACTTCCCATATCTAACAGTTGTTACCTTTTTCCCGGAGATTATCTTGGCCTTGTACTTGTTGTCAAGTAATATGAACTTCCTTATTTGAATCGTTCTCACGCTCTAGCACCTCCAGAAGCTGTGTGAGCTTCGTGATTTCGTAGTCTGCATACTCTCTGTACTCCAATTCTTTATCGTAATGTTTTCCATACCTGAACCACACCGTCTTCATCCCTACGTTTTTTGCCCCGTATATGTCCGAGTAAAGCCTGTCCCCGACCATCATGGCCTCTTCAGGTTTAACTTTAAATGCCTTGAGAGCTTTCCTGAAGATTTTGGGGTGTGGTTTCTTGACACCTTCAAAGTCCGATATTATGACGTGCTCAAAGAAGTCGTCCATCTCAAGCCTTAATATCTTCTCCCACTGCTTTATCGGGTTGCCGTCCGTAATTATTCCCAGCCTGTAGCCGAGCTCCCTCAGCTTTATCAGAACCTTCCTTGCCCCAGGAACCTCCCTCAGGTATGCGAACTTCGTGTTGTGGTAAGCAATAACGCCGGCCGCAACTATCTTGGGATCGTACTCCAGGTCAAGCCTCCTGAGGAGGTAGTCGAAGTGGTGGGGGAAGTTGCTCCCGTACTCCTTTATCAGCTCCATAAGCTCCGAATAAGCCGTGTCAAAATCAACGGGAAGGCCGTGTCTAATCATATTCTCTATTGCATTTCTCCTCGCCATCTCGGCCAGCCTGCTTGTATCGGCGAGGGTATCATCGAGGTCGAAAAAGATCACCCTTATCATGCCTACCCATAAGAAAGTCTCCAAATAGGAATAAAAACATTATTATGGAGAAGGAAAGGGATAGAAGAAGGTTCACTCCTTCATAGGTAATCCATAGTCGAATGAGTAGTAGACCCTCTGGAACTCAAGCCTGAAGTAGTAGACGTCTCTTCTGACCTTCTTTGGATCCTCCTTGTCGAGGAGCACCCTCTTCATGAAGTGGGCTATCTCCTTCATGTCATCCTCCATCATTCCAACCCTAGTCATCTCCTGAACTCCGATTCTCAATCCGCTAGGCTCGTTGACCTTCTCAAGTGGATCCCATGGCAGGAGGTTCTTGTTGAGTATTATTCCAGCTTCCTCGAGGAGAGGAGCAGCCCATCCTCCTCCGGCTGGGTGCAGATCACTGACATCAACTATGACCTGGTGGCTCTTCGTGTATCCCTGGTCTTCGCCAATGACCTTGAAGCCTTCCTCAGCCAAAGCCTCGGCCAAGGCCTTAGCGTTCTTCACGATCTGCTTTGCGTAGGCCTCACCGTACTCCAGCATCTCCGCAGCTGTGATCACCTTACCGGCCATGTGATGGAGATGGTGGTTGCTCAGCACTCCTGGGAAGATCGCCCACTGGAGCTTAGCTATTGTATCGTTGTCGGCAAATCTCTTGTACAGTAGAACTCCACCCTGGGGTCCTGGGAAGGTCTTGTGGGTTGAAGCTGTCATTATGTCGGCTCCCTCTCTAAGCGGGTCTTGGAACTCTCCTCCGGCGATTAGACCGAGGACGTGGGCTGCATCGTAAACGACGAATGCTCCAACTTCCTTGGCAACTGGGGCGAGCTCCTTGACTGGGTGCGGGAACGGGAACAGTGACCCTCCAAACATCACTATCTTGGGCTCGAGCTCCCTGATCATCTTTTCAGCTTTATCAACGTCAATGTTGAAGGATTCGTTGTCGAAAGGCCAGGTGTGCACTTCGAGGCCCCTCATTCCCGCAGCTCCAAAGGGCATGTGACTTATGTGTCCTCCATGGCTCGTATGGAGGACGATAACCTTATCACCGGGCTGGCCAAGGCCGAAGAATACAGCTTGGTTAGCGTTGGTTCCAGAAATTGGCCTTAAGTCAGCGAACTCACTCTTAAATAGCTTTGTAAAGAGCTCAACTCCAATGAGCTCGACCTCATCAACGTACTTACAGCCCTGATAGTACCTCTGCTTGGGCCACCCCTCTGCATACTTGTGCATGAAGCCAGAAGCGACGGCCCTATTAACGCTTGGTGAGGTTACGTTCTCACTAGCGATGAGGTTTATAGTATGGCTCCTCCACTTTTCGTGCTCTTCAATAAAGTTCAGAACCTTGTCCCTATACTCCCTGTAGCTCATAGAAACCACCAGCTATATTTCATACGTATATAATTTAAACCTTTGCTTAGCGGATAGGGCATTCCTTTGAAAATGGAGTTAAGGTAACCTGACTACCTATGCTCCAAGCTGACATTTTGATAGTGTTACTATTTTTCTTTTTTGTGTTATTTTTTGTTATGTTGGATTTTTCATTTGTGTGTTCTTGTTTTATTGTGATTGTTTTGTCATATTGGAGGTCTGCTCGGGTCTAGATTTTCCAATTAAGGATTTAAGAGAGAGAATGCCTAATTTAATCAGAAATTATTGGTTTTTGTTTTAAAAGTATCTCATTAGTGGTAATCTGCTGGATGTTTTAGCTAACTGAGTGGTTATAACTTTTCCTAGCCTTATTCTTGATTTAAAGTCCTAGAAACCTTAAATTGGATGATCTAGGAGTTCTAATTAACTCGCATTTTTGGATTAATTCAGTGCCTCGAACTTTTTTCTGGCTTATTCAATTTCGATTGTTTGAAAGTTAATTTTACGGGTTTGTAGGAGTGAGTTAATGATGAACTCCCCGTTAATTCCTCTGTTATTTTCAGGGTAGGTTTATAAAGGAATGGCAGTGCTACGGGTTTCCCAGGAAGGTAAATTATTTAAGCCCTCAGAAGAGAGTACTAACCGAACAAAGCCAAAAACCCCAAAGTTTCCGTAGAACTAAATAGTGTGGAAAGACGCTAATATGTACGGTGGCTTCTCCGGGCACATGTAGCTCCCGGTTTCCGTAGAACTAAATAGTGTGGAAAGTCGTCTCTTGGCAAGCTTGTAGTCAAGAACTACGCCGTTTCCGTAGAACTAAATAGTGTGGAAAGAGAATAACACCATCCTTGTCAATTTCTTCTGCGACAACAGTTTCCGTAGAACTAAATAGTGTGGAAAGTTGCTGGAAGCCTGTCAATGTGGAGTTCTGGTCCCCTCGTGCCCCAGTTTCCGTAGAACTAAATAGTGTGGAAAGCACCTCACCCATCCCGACAGCCCGCACCACCCTTCCCGCGTTTCCGTAGAACTAAATAGTGTGGAAAGCACTCACAATCGAAAAGCCCAACGAAATCGTGATAAGTTTCCGTAGAGTTTCCGTAGAACTAAATAGTGTGGAAAGATGTCTAGCCCGGGGTTTTCGCCCACCCGGGCCGAACCGTTTCCGTAGAACTAAATAGTGTGGAAAGCTTTTCTTTGGGGGTGCAGCCATGAGGAGGGTGTAGTTTCCGTAGAACTAAATAGTGTGGAAAGTTCCACCCCCACTTCTCAGCCCCGGGGCCTGAGCCGGGCTACCCCAGGTTTCCGTAGAACTAAATAGTGTGGAAAGGTGTAGTCCACTGATGCGTAGCTTACTTTTTGCTTTGGTATTATGAAGTGTTTCCGTAGAACTAAATAGTGTGGAAAGGAGAGGGAATGAGTTTCAACAAAATCATTAGTACATGTTTCCGTAGAACTAAATAGTGTGGAAAGCCGAACTCCCTGATCTGCTGCCTCCTCTTGAAGTAAATGTCCCTAGGTTTCCGTAGAACTAAATAGTGTGGAAAGGGACAGGGCAAAGATGCTTGAAGACTTGAAGAAGTTAGTTTCCGTAGAACTAAATAGTGTGGAAAGAGGTAGGGCCAGTGGAAGAGCCGAAGGTGGACTGGGATGGAGCCGAGGGTGATACTGACGTTGAAGAAGGATGAGTTTCCGTAGAACTAAATGGGGGGAAAGGATTTAAAATAAAAATCAAAATAGGACGGGGTTGCCCCCGAGTGGCCTCCCCGTCTGAAACTCATGAGGGCGGGGACTTGCCGTGAGGGGGCTTGGCGAACGCCGCACCCCCGTCCTGATCCTGCTATAAGGGTTAAGAAGAGAACATGGTCACGAAGACAATAGCCTCTAAATACCTCTGTTATTTTGCATTTTCTTGTGTTTTCCTTGTACATAAGCAAACCTTAACCTTAATATCTCGCCCTCGTATTAAGCTGTGGATGGACATGATGAAGATGAACCCGCTGATCTGGTGATGAGGGCGCTCATAGCTGATACACAGAACTGTCCCCTAATGAAAATCCTTTTAACTGAATTAGGCGAACCAAATTCTGGCGAGGCCACATGGAGTACGTCATAGAAGCTGAAAATCTCACGATAACCTATAATGGTTATGAAGCCGTCAAAGACTTGACGTTTAAATTGAAAAAAGGCGAGACTATGCTCTTGCTCGGCCCCAACGGTGCAGGTAAAACAACCTTACTCAAGGTTCTCGCGGGATTTCACACGGAGTACAGGGGGAAGATCCTGGTTTTTGGAAAGCCTCCCGTTGAAGTAAAGGACAGAGTCGCTTACGTGCCCCAAACTTTCTCCCTCAACACCAGAGTTCCCTTAAGCGTTCTAGACGTTGTGGCCATGGGGGCCCTCTATAAGAGGGGTGTAGTTCACTTCAATGTCCCCAGGGAGGTCATAGACAGGGCCTTGGAAGTCCTAGACTTTCTAGGTCTTAAGCACCTTGCAGAGAGGCCTTTTAGAGAGCTTAGCGGTGGTCAGAAGCAGAGAGTCTTGATAGCCCGGGCTCTAATGTCCAATCCGGAACTGTTGCTCTTAGATGAGCCCCTCTCTGCGCTAGACCCCAAGGCAAGAATCGATGCAACCTCTGCTCTCTCGAAGATAAAGGCTGAGATAGGGCTTACGATGGTTATAACGACCCATGATGTTAATCCCCTGATTGAGATAGGGGACAAAGTCATGCTTATAGACAGAAGGCTGGTGGCCTTCGGAACGCCCGAGGAAGTTCTTAGGGACGAGATAATAGGAAGCGTTTACGGGCCAGCCTCCAGAACAGTGAAAGTTGGTGAGAGGCTGTACTGCATAATAGGGGATGTGCACCTGAGGGTGAGGTAAAATGATAGAGGAGTACTTATTCAGAGCGATACTAGCGAGCTTAATGGTTGGAACTCTGCTCGGCTTGTTAAGCCCCTTAATAAACGTCAAGGGGATAGCCTTCCTTACCCACGCAACGTTTCATGCCCTCCTTTTTGGGGCGGTCCTGGGGATGATCCTGGGGTTAGTGGTGGGCAACCTCTCCCTGATATTCTGGATATCCTTAATAGTTGCTATAGTCGTGGTTATAGTCATAGCGGAAATGGAGATTAGGGGCTACTCCTCAGATACTGCAGTCGGCGCTACCGCGGGAATAGTCGCGGGCCTGACTGTTCTGGGCTTCGGGATACTCTACAAGGTCATGGCTTCTAGGCCTTACTTCGGCCTTTCCGAGAGCATCGTGACTTACCTCACCGGTGAGATATTCCTTATAACCCTGAACGACCTCTGGATGCTCGTTCTTGGCGGAATAATAGCCTTTGCGATAATGCTGGCCTTCTACAGGGACTTCATTTACCTCAGCTTTGATCCTGAGGGCCTCGAGAGTCATGGGGGGAATGCGAGGTTTTACCTTATGGTCCTATACTTCTTGGTCGGTGCAATCGGCGGTTTGATAGTCAAGACAGTTGGACTGATAACCCTTCAAGTCCTCGCGGTTCTCCCTGGGGCCATAGCCCTGACGCTTTCAAAGGATCTCCGCGGGTTGATTGGTCTTAGCTTGGGCATAACGCTCTTAACCCAGGTTTCCTCAGTGATCCTTGGCTACCTCCTAGACGTTCCGCCGAGCGGTTTGGCAACCGTATTCCTGGGGGCACTTTACGGGGCGTTAATGGTCAGGAGGAGGCTGACATGATTGTGGCGGGAATAGACGAAGCGGGTAGAGGACCGGCGATTGGGCCGCTCGTCATAGCGGTGGCCGTGGCTGAAGAGGGCAAGCTTGTGAAGCTTAGGGGCATTGGCGTTAAAGATTCAAAGCAGCTGACTCCGGAAAAGAGAAGGGAGCTGTTTGATGAGATAACTTCAATTCTCGACGATTACTTCATTCTGAAGGTGTGGCCCCAGGAAATAGACTCCAGGAAGGGAACCATGAACGAGCTCGAAGTTGAGAAGTTCGCTCAGGCTTTGAACTCCCTCACGATAAAGCCTCAAATCATCTATGCCGATGCGGCAGACGTTAAGGCTGAGAGATTTGCTAAGGCGATAAAGGCCAGGCTCTCCTATGAAGCTGAGGTTATAGCTGAACACAAGGCCGATGCTAAGTACCCAATAGTTTCTGCAGCCTCAATACTTGCGAAGGTCACGAGGGATGAGGAGATAGAAAGGCTAAAGGAGGAGTACGGCGACTTCGGCTCTGGCTACCCGAGCGATCCCAGGACGAAGAAGTGGCTTGAAGAGTGGTTTAAGGCTCACAAAAGCTTCCCGCCAATAGTCAGGAGAACGTGGGACACGGTAAAGAGGATTGAGGAGAAGTATAAAGGGGAGCAGCTAACGCTTGACAAGTTTTTTAAGAAGCCTTAGGACTTCAAGCCAACCTTCGAAGTACTCCTTTATCCACTTCCAGTACATCCTCAGGGACTTCTCGAAGTACTCCCACTTGACTATGTCGTAGCCTATAACGCCTAGTGCTACCGCCGCTGGAGGGACTAGTGGGGTTGCGTAGAATATGAACTGAGTTTTGCCTCCGAGAACGTACTGCAAGGTAAAGAATCCTACTACAGACCAGAACATCCAGAATATCTCGTGTAATCCTTTTCTTCTCACTGCAACGTATGGCACCGCGAATATGAAGACTATCATTGCGAGCATAAGTATGGGATCTGTAACTGCGTAGACGTCTGGATTGTAGTGGAATGGGAAGGGCTTTAGTGAGATGAACCACGTCCAAACTGGTGCTTCTGCTGGATGTTGCCCTTTGAAGCTTAGATGCCAAGCGAAGCTTGCCAGGAACTCTTGGAACCATGGGAGAAAGCCTATTGCCTTTATTATTGGAATCTCTGGAATCATGAAACCCACTATTGGCAGCACGACTCCGGAAAGTATAAACTCCTTCCAGTCCCTCTCTCTTAGTATCTTAATCCACAGTATTGGAAACACGAAGGCCCCGCTAAGCTTGGTTGCTGCCGCCAATCCCAAGGCAAATCCGGAAAGTCTGATTCTGTTGAGGGCTATCGTGAGCATGAAGAGCGCCACAAAGAAGGCAACGTGTATGTCGAGCATCGCAACGATTCCGGTTGCGAATAACAGTGGATCCAAAGCTGAGAAGGTGGCGGCTATTGCCGATGCTAGGTAGCTCCTTGTCAGCCTGTAAGTTACGAACACCACTATAACGACTATGAGAGCGTGCTCTATTATTCCGGGAATTCTCCAGTAGAAGGGCTTATCGTTTATTAGCATCCCCAGGGCTATAAGATCCTTCCCCAGGAAGGGGTGCTCAGTGTTCAGGTACTTGTGGATGTTTTCTTTATCTGGATATTTATAGCCGGGAACGACCCTTATCCCCTTGATTTTCTCCGCTTCCTTTATGAAATCATTTAGGTACTCCTTTGGAATTTCGTAGTAAACCCCTGGGAATTCCGAATAGGGAGTATAGCTCGTGAAGAAGTTCCTGTATGCTATCTCCCAGACTTTAAGCTTCAAACTCTCCCATTCAGTCTCGTTCATTGTATAGTTGAATGGTATTACCTTGATTCTAACTCCGAGCTTCCTCGCAAAATCGGGGAGTTGGGGGTATTCTCTGTAGAACCCTTCAAACTTGAGGCCGTGAAAGTAGACTATGACTTTCCCCGCATATAGGGGTTCATTATAGATCACGTTAACCCCTGCGGTGTCGTTTTCAATGTACTTGACCTTGATTCCTAGAAGGGACAGCATGTTTCTAGTCGCCGAGACGTACCAGACTTCATCCCCCATGTAGTCGTTTACTTTGGCCCATTCAATCATGTAGTACGTTGAGCCTCCAATTAAGATTATCAAGTAAGAAAAAAACACTATCTCCCTCCATCTTCTCTTCAGTATAGAGTAATCCAAACTTCCTCCCCCCGTCTGTAGCCTTCGCTGTCTTCTGGAACCTCAAGATAAGCGTTACTCTCGACAAGGGAGCTAATTATTCCGCTCCCCCTCTTCTTTATCACCCTAGCCTTTCCATTACTGTAGTGAACCTTTACGAACTCATGCCTTCCCAACTGGCTTGGAACGTCATCTTCAAGTACTGCTTTGATCTTTACCTCGTAGTCCCTCGCCCCAACCATTTTAGCTAAGGCGTGCTTTACGAACAAGTGAAACTGAGTGAAGACGGCAACTGGGTAGCCGCTCATTATGAAGACCTTCTCCCCATAACCGATGGGCCTCCCGGGCTTTATCGTTGTCCCGTGGAACTTCAGATCCACGAACTTGTGGGCGTAGTCTTTATCCCCAAAGGCAGATCCTCCTGTGACTAAAACTAGGTCACACTCTTTTTTGGCCCTCTCAATAGTTTCTTTAATTTCCTCTTCATTATCGGGCACGACTCCGTAAAACACGGGCTCTCCGAAGTACCTCTCTACAAGACTAATGAGCATTATTGAGTTCGTTTCAACTATCTTACCTCCCTCAAAGGCTTCTTCACTCGGTTCGTCAACAAGCTCGCTTCCCGTGATTATTATCCCTACTTTGGGCTTCCTCTTTACTTTGACCTTCTTAATTCCAAGGGCCTTTAGCATTGCGAGGTCCTGGGGCCTTAGTATTTGACCCTTCTTTATTACAACCTCTCCTTTCTTGACGTCCTCTCCGGCAAATGCTATGTTCTGCCCTGGGGCCACGGGTCTCAGTATGTATATCTTGTTCCCCTCCCTCTTCACCATCTCCTGCATTATAACGGCATTTGCCCCCTTGGGAATCTTGGCCCCGGTAAGGACTTTGATGGCCTTCCCTGGGGTAACCTCCTTCTTTGGTGCCTCTCCTGCGGGAATTTCCTCAACAACCTCGAGCTCGACCGGACTGTACTCCCTAGCTTGAAATGTGTCTTCGGCCCTAACTGCATATCCATCAACGGCCGACCTGTCGAATGGAGGCACCGTAAACCTTGAAACTATGTCTTCAGCGAGCACCCTACCGATGGCTTTTTCAAGCGGTACAACTTCACCCTCTACCTCATCAATGTCTTCCAGAAGAGCCTTAAGGGCCTCCTTGTATGGAGTCAGCTTCTTGAACTCCAACGGCACCACCTGATCTTGAAAAAAGTGTTGAAAAGTTAAAAAGTTACTTGGAGTGCTTCTTGAGGAGGGCAATATAGCTGAGAAAAGTTCCCGTTGAAATTGTGTCTCCAAGCCCAACCGTTGATACCGGGTTTGGAACCAGCCTTGTAGGCACGACAACGACTTTGTACTCCCTCATCCTGAGCTTCCTCTTTGCTTCCTCGAACCTCAGCTTAACGTAGTCGCTCCTCTCATTGAAAGGAACCTTAAGCCCAACTTCATAGTCCTCTGGCTTGGTTATGTCGCCGAGAGATGCCCTCGCTGCAGCTAGCGTTGTTCCGAACTCTAGGCTTTTTGCGAGCTCTTCTTCGCTCAACGGATTGTCCCTGTGGGTTATGTACATGAGGTAGTATATCGTGTGAACCTGAAGTATCTCGAAGTTGAGCTCATCGAGAATTATCATCCCACCCAGTATTGCATCCTCAATCCTGTTGTAGGTGAATATCCTGTCCGCGAGATCCCTATAGCCGAGAACGCTGAGTATGTAGGCAATCTCGGCCTCATCCATTCCAACGCTGTCAACGAGCGGGAATATGTTTGTCACTACTTTCTTTCTGAGCTTCCTGTCTTGGATCGAGGCAAACTCCACGTGAACCTTTATGTCGGCTTCCTTAAGGAGTATTATATCCTCTTTGGCCTTCCTTAAATAGTAGTTTGCATCCTTTCCATCCGAATACTGGAGCCTTAGTCCCTGATATCCTGAAAGGATAGCCCCATCAACCTGTCTGCCTATCTCTGGGAGGAAGGGCCTGAGCTCATCCCTAGTTTCAATTCTGCTTATGCTCTCGAACCTTGAGGACACTATGAACCTCCCCGAGTGGGGAACCTCTATAACTTCCTCCCCAAGCTTGAACTTCATCCCCTTCCTGAACTCGAATATCCTGTTGACCTTGAGCGGATCCCCTTCCCTGTACGCCTCTTGGATTGGCTTCAGCTTAAGCTCTCCATCCTCCACTACTGGATACAGAATTCCCTCCCTGAAAAGCTCGGCAAGCCTCTTTGGTAGAAACGGGGTGTACGCAATTACCTTCTTAACTCTGAGCCCTGCCATGAGGTTGGCTATTATTCCAGCCTGTCCTCCTATCCTCTCCATGTCGTACTTGAACGTCTCATCGAACCATCTGTGCATCTCCTCGTTTACGAGTGGAACTGCCATTGGCTTTCCGGTTTTAAGGGCGTGGATTAGCCTTGCGACGAAGTCAATTGGTTCTTCTATTCTCCTAGGATACTCTTCAATTTTTCTTCTGATTTCATCAGCTCCAAAGGAGTCAATAAGTCCTTGAACTACCTCTGGCTTGAGGTTTACTATTGCATCAACGTTAGCGTTGTAAGCTGTATACGCGCTAAGCCCTCTTACCTCATCGAGCATAATATATCACCTGCAGTGTTATTTAACCACAAGACAATCGTGCAATCCTTTAAAAAACTTTTTCAACCTATTTATAAAGTAAGGTGCCGAGAAGTGTTCAGTCGGTGAGGCTCATGGCGAGGGATGAAGTTAGGAGAATTCTTCCCGCTGATATTAAGAGGGAAGTGCTCATCAAGGATGAGAAAGCTGAAACCAACCCAAAGTGGGGCTTTCCTCCGGACAAGAGGCCCATAGAGCTACACATGCAGTTCGGAGTTATAAACCTCGATAAACCACCCGGCCCAACGAGCCACGAGGTTGTTGCTTGGATAAAGAAGCTGTTCAACTTGGAGAAGGCTGGCCACGGTGGAACTTTGGATCCTAAGGTAAGTGGAGTTTTGCCCGTAGCTTTAGAAAAAGCAACCAGGGTTGTTCAGGCCTTACTTCCCGCTGGAAAAGAGTATGTAGCTTTGATGCATCTCCACGGTGACGTCCCTGAAGACAAAATAGTCAAGGTGATGAAGGAGTTCGAGGGTGAGATAATCCAGAGGCCCCCACTCAGGAGCGCTGTCAAGAGGAGGCTGAGAACTAGGAAGGTTTACTACATAGAGATACTTGAAATTGAGGGGAGGGACGTGCTGTTTAGGGTTGGAGTGGAGGCTGGAACTTACATAAGATCGCTTATTCACCACATTGGATTGGCTTTAGGAGTTGGAGCCCACATGGCCGAGCTCAGGAGGACTAGGAGCGGGCCATTCAAAGAGGACGAAACCCTAGTGACGCTCCACGATTTAGTTGACTACTACCACTTCTGGAAGGAGGACGGCATTGAAGAATACTTCAGGAAGGCCATACAGCCCATGGAGAAGGCCGTTGAGCATCTGCCCAAGGTGTGGATAAAGGATTCAGCCGTTGCCGCCGTTACCCACGGTGCCGATCTAGCGGTTCCCGGAATAGCCAAGCTTAACGCTGGGATAAAGAGGGGGGATCTGGTCGCGATAATGACGCTCAAGGATGAATTAGTAGCCTTAGGCAAGGCTGTGATGACAAGTCAGGAGATGCTTCAGAAGAGCAAGGGGATAGCCGTGGATGTAGAAAAGGTGTTCATGCCCAGGGACTGGTATCCAAAGATGTGGTGAATACTTAATTTTATCTTTAATTATGCCATTTATCCTTGTGGTGGGCTAAATGGAGACCCGAAAGTGTCCTCTCTGTGGTGGTACCATGGTCAAAAGCAGGAGTAAGACTGGAGGATACGCCCGCTACTTCTGGCAACCGCCATGGAAGAGCAAAACTACCGGGCTTTTAAGGCCTGTTTTGGAGGCTACTCCTTGGCTTTGCCTTGATTGCGGGGCTGTGATAGCCTATATTGAGGATGAAAAACTCCAAATCTTAAGGGAAGAGTTCGAAGAAGAAAAGCTCAAAGGTGTTCGGACTTGAAGGTTTACGTGATAGGTTTCACTCCCCAAGAAGTTGAAGAGCTAAAGAAAATCCTGGGGATGGAAGTCTTATGCATCCCGGAGTACTGCAGGGACTGGGTTCTTGCTTCAATAGTATCCCAGGAAAAGCTTGAGGGAAGGAGCGATTGGCACTTCAGAAAGTTCATAATAATCCACGGGGCCACAAATGAAGAGATCAAGAAGATCCTGGGGGCTGTAAAGAGGAAGTTTAAGAATGTTATATTCGCAACAACCACGCCAACCTCGCTAACTTGGAGGCTTGAGGATCTACTCAACGAGCTAATAAGGGAGGATGAATACTTCAAAAACTTAAGAATGAGAAGAGGTCCCTATCTAGAGCTCTGACAGCTTTCCTTTGCTTCTACCTCAAACTCTCTCTTTAGTATCCCCCTCCAGAAATCCACATCTTTACTCGCAACCTCCCTAGTGTCGTAGATTACCTCGAGCCTGTACTTTTCTCCTTTCGTGACGTTCCACCAACATAAGTCAATTCTGTATTCAGTGCTCACGCTCTCCCCGGGCTTTAAGTCAACGACGCTTTCTTTCCCTAAGGGTAGAGAGGTTGGAACCGGCCCCATAAACTTTAACTCTTCGCTGCCCTTGAACAGCCTGTACTTCACCGTTATGAAGTAGATCGGCCTCGCAACTCTAATTGTGTTGTTATCAACATTTACTATCTCTATCTTGGCCAAATACTGGTTGTTCTTGTCGTAGTGCAACTTAACTTTAAGATCAACTTTTCCAAACTTTGAAGGCGTAGTCGTTTGCTCCTGCCCTATGCACCCAACCATTAGTACGACCAACGCTATTAGGAAAAGTGAACCAATCTTCATGAGTGAAAATGTTCACAAATCCTTAAATAACTTTTGGTAGATGCTAGATCATGCCCCACTACTATTCGCGGGAGCCTCAAACTCCTTTAAAAACCAAAACAATTGAAGTCTGCATTAGAGGTTACTGCTTCAAATTTATAACGGCCAGCAGTGTCTTTTCCTTTGGCAAGCTAGATAAAGGGACAGAGCTTTTAATAGAGAGTATGATCCTCAACCCAGGATGGCGAGTTCTCGATTTAGGTTGCGGCTACGGTGCGATAGGGATAGTGGCATCGAGATTTGTTGAGCACGTCGTCATGACTGACGTAAACAGGAGGGCAGTAATGATAGCAAAGAAGAACATAAAGCTGAACAACGTTAGGAACGCTGAAGTTAGGTACGGCAACCTGTACGAGCCCGTCAAGGGAGAGAAGTTCAATTCAATAATCACTAATCCCCCGGTTCATGCGGGAAAGGATGTTCTTGAAAGAATAATAAGGGAAGCACCGTTGCACCTTGAAGATGGTGGCCTTTTGCAGATGGTTATAAAGACGAAGCAAGGGGCGAAGTGGGTAAAGGAGGTCATGGAGGACACTTTTGCCGAAGTTATTGAGCTGGCTAAGGGTAGTGGCTACAGGGTTTACGCTGGGAAGAAATAGTTATAAACGCATCACATTGAATGGTATCGAGGGTAAAGTTTATTAAAGGCTTAATGCAGGACACCTTCACCGAGTGGGAGTGCCGGGATAGCCCAGCCTGGTAGGGCGCGGGCCTTGAGAGCCCGTGGGCGTTTGCCCGCCGGGGTTCAAATCCCCGTCCCGGCGCCAGAATTATCCTTATAATTTAAGGGGTGGTAAAATGGCTGATTTCAGGCACATAGTTCGTGTTGCGGGAGTTGATTTGGATGGACACAAGCAATTAAGGTGGGCGCTCACCGGAATCAAGGGAGTTGGCATTAACTTCGCTACAATGGTCTGTAGAGTTGCAGGGCTTGATCCATTCATGAAGGCAGGCTACCTTACAGACGAGCAGGTCAAGAAAATAGAGGAGATCCTTGCAGATCCAATTGCTCATGGAATCCCAAGATGGGCAGTTAACAGACCGAAGGACTACGACACTGGTAAAGATCTACACCTCATTACGGCCAAGCTTGACATGGCCATAAGAGAGGACATCATGAGGCTTAGGAGGATAAGGGCTTACAGGGGTATCAGACACGAGCTCGGTCTACCAGTTAGGGGTCAGAGAACTAGGTCCAACTTCAGGAGAGGTCAGACAGTTGGTGTGAGCAGGAAGAAGAAGTGATGGGGTGGTGAGAAATGGGAGATCCTAAGAGGCAGAGGAAGAAGTATGAAACTCCACCTCACCCATGGATTAAGGAGAGGCTCGATAGGGAAAGAGTATTGATGGATAAGTACGAGCTGAAGAACAAGAAGGAGCTATGGAAGCACGAGACCCAGCTTAAGAACTTCAGAAGAAGGGCGAGGAGGCTACTCGCTGCAAGGGGTAAGCAGGCCGAGATCGAGAGACAACAGCTACTCGCCAGACTCAGGAGGCTTGGTCTCCTTCCAGAGGATGCAGTCCTTGATGATGTTCTCTCACTGACCATTGAGGACATCCTTGAGAGGAGGCTACAGACGATAGTCTACAAGAAGGGACTAGCTAGGACAATGAGGCAGGCTAGGCAGCTCATAGTTCACGGTCACATCGAGGTCAACGGTCAGATAATAAGGTCACCAAGCTATCTCGTCCTTAAAGAAGAGGAGGACACGATTACCTATGCCAAGACGTCACCCTTCGCGAATCCACAGCACCCCGAGAGGATGATGATTGAGAAGGCTAAGCAGGGTGGTGAGGCATGAGCGAGGAGCAGGTTAACATTAAAAAGAAGGAGAAGTGGGGAATTGCTCACATCTACTCAAGCTACAACAACACGATCATCCATATCACCGACATCACCGGAGCTGAAACGATAAGCAGGTGGAGCGGTGGTATGGTAGTTAAGGCTGACAGAGATGAGCCTTCACCCTATGCAGCCATGATCGCCGCTAAGAGGGCTGCTGAAGAAGCCCTCGAGAAGGGAATTATTGGAGTCCACATAAGGGTGAGAGCCCCAGGAGGAAGCAAGAGTAAGACTCCTGGACCAGGAGCCCAAGCGGCAATTAGAGCTCTTGCTAGGGCAGGCCTCAAGATAGGTAGGGTTGAGGACGTAACGCCAATACCCCACGATGGTACTAGGCCTAAGGGTGGTAGGAGAGGTAGGCGTGTCTGATCTCTCTATTTTATTTTCGCTGGAGGAGTGAAAATGGCTGAGATTGAGATTCTCGAAAAGAGGGATGACTCAATTAAGTTCATTCTAAAGGGTGTTCACGTTGCCTTTGCAAACGCCCTAAGGAGGACTATTCTTGCTGAAGTCCCAACGTTTGCCGTAGATGAAGTTGAATTTTATGAGAACGACTCAGCACTCTTCGATGAGATCATAGCCCACAGGCTTGCTATGATTCCGCTCACAACTCCCGTTGACAGGTTTGAACTTGATGCCCTTGAGCTTGATGATTACACTGTAACCCTCTCCCTTGAAGCTGAGGGCCCGGCAATAGTCTATTCTGGCGACTTGAAGAGTGATGATCCTGATGTTAAGCCCGTAACTCCTGATATTCCAATAGTTAAGCTGGCCAAGGGTCAGAGGCTCGTGTTCAATGCATACGCGAAGCTTGGAAGGGGAAAGGATCACGCAAAGTGGCAGCCGGGCTTTGTCTACTACAAGTACTACACTAAGATCCACATAAGCAAGGAGATTGAGGGCTGGGAAAAGCTGAAGAAGCTTGCTAAGAAGAGGGGACTGCCCATAGAGGAAACGGATTCTGAGGTTATAGTAACGACAATAAAGCCGTTCTACATTCCAAAGGAATTTGAGGAATACGAAGGAGATAAGATTTGGGAAGAGATAGTGCCCGACACTTACGTTTTCACGGTTGAAACTAATGGAGAGCTTCCCGTTGAGGAGATAGTTAGCATTGCGCTCAAGATACTCATGAGGAAGGCCGATAGGTTTATAAATGAACTTCAAAGATTAGCTGGATGATCTGAGCGGGGGTTGCCGAGCCTGGTCAAAGGCGCGGGATTTAGGGTCCCGTCCCGTAGGGGTTCCGGGGTTCAAATCCCCGCCCCCGCACCACACTTTCACGCTCACCCCGCCCTTGTCGGTTTCCCTGCGGCGAGATAATAGCTTAAGGAGGATGGCTTTATGAAGAGGACTGGTCCAACTGATCCAAACCTTAGAAGGCTCATTCGCTTCCTTAGGAAGAAGTCAAATGAGCAGGGTGTAAAGATCTGGAAGGACATAGCTTGGAGGCTCGAAAGGCCCAGAAGGCAGAGAGCGGAGGTTAACGTCAGCAAGATAAACAGGTACGCAAAGGATGGTGAAATGATAGTGGTTCCTGGGAGCGTCCTTGGTGCTGGAAGGCTTGAGAAAAAGGTTATAGTTGCGGCATGGAAGTTCAGTGAAACAGCGAAGAAGAAGATCGTGGAGGCAGGAGGGGAGGCAATAACAATTGAGGAGCTCGTCGAGAGGAACCCGAAGGGAAGTGGAGTAAGGATAATGGAGTGATGGGCCATGAGGATTATTAACGCTGATGGTTTAATCCTTGGAAGGCTCGCTTCAAAGGTTGCAAAGATGCTCCTTGAGGGCGAGGAGGTTGTAATAGTCAACGCTGAGAAGGCGGTAATAACGGGCAACAGGGATGTTATATTCAAGAAGTACAAGCAGAGGACAGGACTTAGAACTCTCACGAACCCCAGAAGAGGTCCCTTTTACCCAAAGAGGAGTGATGAAATAGTTAGGAGGACCATTAGGGGAATGCTTCCATGGAAGACTGACAGGGGGAGGAAGGCCTTCAAGAGGCTTAAGGTCTACGTCGGCGTTCCAAAGGAGTTCCAGGGGAAGCAGCTTGAGACAATAATGGAGGCTCACGTTTCAAGACTCTCAAGGCCGAAGTATGTTACAGTTGGAGAGGTAGCCAAGTTCTTAGGAGGAAAGTTCTGAGGTGGTGTGAATGAGGATCATCCAGACTACTGGTAAGAGGAAGACTGCTATCGCGAGGGCAGTTATTAGGGAAGGTAAGGGCAGGGTTAGGATCAACGGGAAGCCAGTTGAAATTATCGAGCCAGAGATTGCAAGGTTCACGATCCTTGAGCCCCTAATCCTTGCTGGGGAGGAGATATGGAACAGCGTTGATATCGACGTTAAGGTTCAGGGTGGAGGTTTCATGGGTCAGGCTGAGGCCGCTAGGATTGCAATAGCTAGGGCATTAGTAGAGTGGACTGGGGACATGAACCTCAAGGAGAAGTTCATGAAGTACGACAGGACAATGCTCGTTGGAGATCCAAGAAGGACGGAACCTCACAAGCCCAACAGGTCAACCAAGGGTCCGAGAGCGAAGAGGCAGAAGAGCTATCGTTGATCTCCCTCCGTTAATTTTAAAAACTCTTTATTATCGAAAAGCGAGTGGGGTGTTAGTCCTTGATAATCCCCGTGAGATGCTTTACCTGTGGGAAGGTAATTGGAGATAAGTATTACGAGTTCAAGAAAAGGGTTGAGGCCGGGGAGGATCCCGAGAAGGTGCTTGATGACCTTGGTCTTGAGAGATACTGTTGCAGGAGAATGCTCCTCAGTCACGTCGAGTTAATCGATGAGATAATGCACTACAGAGTTTATTAAAAACCAGCCTTTCTTTGTTTAGGCGGGGCCGTGGGGTAGCTTGGCTATCCTCCCGGCCTGGGGCGCCGGTGACCCGGGTTCAAATCCCGGCGGCCCCACCAAAATTTTAGAGGTGATGTCCGTGTTCAAGTACACGAGGTTTGAAAAAGCTAGGATTATAGGTGCGAGGGCCCTCCAGATAGCAATGGGAGCGCCTGTCCTTATAGACGTCCCAGAGGGAATAACTCCTCTTGATGCCGCAATCATGGAGTTCGAAAAGGGCGTGATACCAATAACAGTAATTAGGCCGAGCTGATGCAGAATGAGCGTCATACAGAATGTTATTGGTAGGGTTGTGGTTTTAAGAGGGGGAAAGTATTCGGTTGAAGTGGATGTTGTTACCGATGATGGTTTTGGCAGATTTGCTTCCCCTATTGAAGAGAGCCCTCTTCTCCATATTGCCGAGGCAAGGAGGGCCGTTAGTGAGGTTGATGAAATTATAGGGCCGGAGCTCATTGGCTTTGATGCCGTAGAGCAGGAGCTTATCGACAGCTACCTGTGGGAGATTGACGGGACTGATGACCTAAGCCACATAGGTGCCAACACGGCCTTAGCAGTTTCTGTTGCAATAGCAAAGGCCGCCGCGAGCTCTAGGGATCTTTCTTTGTATTCATACATTGGCGGCACATTCACGACCGAACTCCCAGTTCCAATGCTCACTTTCGCTAGAGATGAGAACTTTGAATACCACCTCATAGTTAGGGATCTTCTCGAGGTTACGGACATAATAGATGCAATCAGCAAGATATTGGAGAGTTCCTCAGGATTAAGCCTAGAAGACCTCTCTAGGGCTTCTGAAGAAGTAGGGATGGAGCTTGGTCTTGAAGTAGCCCTGGGAATTACAATGAAGAAAGAGATGGACATTGAATCTGTGCTGAGTTTAGTCGAGGACAACAACATTGCCTATATAAAACCCATAGGGAAGCCTGAGCTGTTCCTTGAGCTTATAGCTGGAACCCATGGCGTTTTTATAGATGGAGAGTACCTCTTCAGGACTAAGAACATATTGGACAGGAGGTACTACAACGCATTATCAATAAAACCTATAAACCTTGGAACGCTCACCGACTTGTACAACTTCGTGAACGATGTGAAGGCTGAAAAAATAACCCCGATTTTGGCTGAGGCTAAGTATGAGCCCGCCGATGAAACTCTCCCTCATATAGCGCTGGGCCTCAGGTGCCCAGCTATGCTGATAGACTGGAACTCGGTTGAGAAAATTAATGAATTGAATAGAATTGCCGAGGAGTTAGGTGAAAGGGGTAGGATAATAACGTTTGAAGAGTAGGGGAGGTGTTTGGGATGGCTGATGAGTATCTCGTTCCACTCGACCAGTATTTAGCGGCTGGAGTGCACATAGGGACGCAGCAGAAGACCAAAGACATGAAGAAGTTCATCTACAGAGTCAGGCAGGATGGCCTTTACGTCCTCGACGTTAGGAAGACCGATGAGAGGCTTAAAGTGGCAGGAAAGTTCCTTGCTAAGTTTGAACCCCAGAGCATTCTGGCTGTGAGCGTTAGGCTTTACGGTCAGAAGCCCGTGAAGAAGTTCGGTGAGGTTACAGGGGCAAGGGCAATGCCCGGAAGGTTCCTCCCAGGAACGATGACCAACCCAGCAGTGAAGAACTTCTTTGAGCCAGATGTGATAATCATTACAGACCCAAGAGCTGATCACCAGGCAATGAAAGAGGCAGTTGAGATTGGCATTCCAATAGTTGCCCTCGTTGACACCGAGAACCTCTTAAGCTATGTTGATCTTGCAATACCCACGAACAACAAGGGTAGGAAGGCCCTAGCTTTGATCTACTGGATACTCGCTAGGGAGATTCTGTACAACAGGGGAGAGATACAGAGCAGGGAAGACTTCAAGGTTCCGGTTGAGGAGTTCGAGATGAAGATAGTCAGAAGATGACTCCCTTTATTTTTTCTTCTTGGTGTTGAAGTTGCTCGTCTGTACTAAATGTGGAAGGAAATTTGAGGAGAAGTTCCTTCTACAGTGTGAGTGTGGAGGGACATTACTGGTTAGGAGGAACTATGATTCATTCCTTCCAGACCCCAGGTTCTTTGATATTAGGAGGTACCTGAGCTATCTCCCAGTTGATGCTAGCTTCTTGCCAAAAATACCTCCAATAATAACCCCAGTCGTTGAAATTGAGGGAATAGAGTTCAAGCTGGATTACCTCCACCCCACGGGTTCATTCAAAGACAGGGGGACCTTTGTCACAATAGCAAAGCTCAAAGAGGAAGGAATAAGCGAGGTTGTTTTAGACAGTTCTGGAAATGCCGCACTTAGCTTGGCATTTTACTCCATGATATCTGGAATTAAGGTTCACATATTCCTCTCCTATGATGCAAAGCCCGGGAAAATTTCAGCTTTGATGAATCTAAACGCGAAAGTTCACTTCGTTGAAGGTGACAGGATGAAAGTTCATGACAGTGCACTCGAATTTTCTAAAGCCACAGGAATTCCCTACGTCACCCACTGGCTGAATCCATACTTCATTGAAGGGACAAAGACCATAGCTTTTGAAATATACGAAGAAATTGGGGTTCCTGAAGAAATTTTCATACCAACTGGAAGCGGGACTGCTCTTCTAGGTGTTTGGAAGGGGTTTAAGGAGTTAATGGAGATTGGGGAGATAGAGAGACTTCCAAAACTCATTGCAGTTCAGGCGGAGGGCTTCGAAAGCCTCTGCCCGAGATCACCCAGGATCAATAAGCTTGCCGACGGAATAGCAATTCCAAATCCTCCAAGGCTTGAAGACATGAAGAAAGCCCTCGAAGAAACTGGAGGTTATTGTATAAGTGTTGGTGAAGATGATACTTTAGCAGCTCATCACTGGCTTAAAGCGAGAGGTCTTTTGGTTGAGGAAACCTCAGCTACGGCCCTTGCGGGATACTGGAAGGCAAGGGAGGAAGGCATTGCAACGGGAAATTCTTTAATCCTCCTAACCGGCGTTAAGAGGTAATTCTATAAACCTTCCCTCCTAGCATTCTCTGGTGGTGAGGATGATAAGGTATCCAGCCGTGGCAGGCCAATTTTATCCTACAGGTGATGAGCTAATAGAGATGCTCGAGAGGTTCTTCAGCGACCTTAGCGAGGAGGGAAGCGAGAGAAGGATCACCGCGGGAGTTGCTCCTCACGCTGGCTACATATTCTCGGGCTATACTGCCTCGAGAACGTACAAGGCTATATACGAAGATGGCCTTCCGGAGACCTTCGTGATCCTGGGGCCAAATCACACGGGCATGGGCTCTCCAATAGCGGTTTACCCTGAGGGCGAGTGGGAAACTCCCTTGGGGAGAGTTAAGGTTGACAGTGAGATTGCAAAAGCCATCGTTGAGCTTTCAAACATAGCAGATCTTGATGATCTAGCCCACCGCTACGAGCACTCGATTGAAGTTCAACTACCCTTCCTCCAGTATCTCGCTGAGCTGGCTGGGAAGGACTTCACAATAGTTCCAATAACCCTGGGAATTCAAGATGAAGATGTCGCCGAAACTTTGGGTAAGGCTATTTATGAGGCATCGCAATCACTTGGAAGGGACGTTGTTGTTATAGCATCAACAGACTTCATGCACTACGGCTACTTCTACGGCTATGTTCCCTTTACTGGGAGGGCCGAAGAGCTACCAAACATGGTTAAGGAGTGGGACATGAGGGTAATACGGAGGATTCTAGACTTTGATGTCAAGGGGATGTTCGAGGAGATTAGGGCCATGAACCACACCATGTGTGGCCCTGGGGGAGTTGGGGTTGGGATAGTGTACTCAAAGCTGATGGATGCAGTTGAAGCTGAGTTACTCCACTACACCACTAGCTTTGAGGTCAGCAGGAGCACTGATGCCATAGTTGGGTACGCGAGCATAGTTATGAGGAGGTAGGGGAGTTGAGGGTTCTTGCCTCAGCTCCCGCTAAGATAATCTTATTCGGCGAGCACAGTGTCGTCTATGGGAAGCCCGCTATAGCCGCCGCTATAAATCTAAGGACGTACGTTGAGGCCGAGTTAAGGGATGATAAGAAAATAAGGATAGAGGCCCATGACATTAAGGTTCCTGGGCTTACGGTTTCCTTCTCGGAGAACGAGATATACTTCGAGAGCGATTACGGTAAAGCTGCCGAAGTCCTAAGCTACGTGAGGCAGGCCATAGAATTGGCAATGGAAGAAGCTGGGGTTAGGAGGGGAATTAACGTTTCGATAACCTCTCAAATTCCTGTTGGCGCTGGCTTGGGTTCTTCAGCGGCCGTTGCCGTGGCAACCATAGGTGCAGTTTCGAAGCTTTTGGGCCTAGAACTCACGCGGGAGGAAGTGGCAAAGCTGGGCCACAAGGTTGAGCTCTTAGTTCAGGGGGCTTCCAGTGGAATTGATCCTACGGTTTCCGCGATAGGAGGTTTCCTGTACTATGAGAAGGGCAACTTCGAGCATCTCCCCTTCATGGAGCTACCGATAGTTGTGGGATACACAGGTTCAAGCGGTTCAACTAAAGAGCTGGTGGCTATGGTCAGGAGGAGATACGAGAGCATGCCCGAGCTGATAGTCCCCATACTCAACGCGATGGGAAAGCTTGTGGAGAAGGCTAGGGAAGTAATAACATCGGAACTCGACGAGGAGGAGAAGTTCGCCAAGCTTGGAGAGCTAATGAACATAAATCACGGCCTTCTGGATGCCTTAGGCGTTTCAACTAAAAAGCTCAGTGAGCTCGTTTACGCCGCAAGGACTGCCGGGGCACTCGGTGCCAAGATAACTGGAGCTGGAGGAGGAGGGTGTATGTACGCTCTGGCCCCAGGAAGGCAGAGGGAAGTTGCAACTGCAATCACGATAGCGGGAGGAACTCCGATGATAACAGAGATCAGCAGGGAAGGATTGAGGATAGAGGAGGTCATGAAATGATGGTCATAAAGATTGGTGGTAGTGTTCTAAGTGATAAGACGAGGAAGTTCCACTTTAGGGCGGAAGTCGTAAAGAGAATAGCGTACGAGCTCTCAAGGTTCTTCCCCGAGGAGAAGTTTATAGTGGTTCACGGTGGTGGCAGCTTCGGCCATCCTCTCGCTCAAAAGTTCGGAATTAGGGAGGGGCTGAGGGATTACTCAAGTAGGCACGGCTTTGTGGTTACCCACCTAGCCATGCTTGATCTGACTTCGAGAGTTGCCAAGTGTTTCCTCGAAAACAGCCTCCCAGCTTTCCCGATCTCAAGCTCTTCCATATTCATAACTGAGAACGGCAGGATAGTTAAGGGATCCCTTGAGGTGGTTAGAGAGGCTATTGAGAAGGGGTTCATTCCTCTTCTGTTTGGTGATGTCTCCTTCGACGTAAGGAAGGGAATAGAGATTGTTTCTGGGGATGAGATAATCCTCCACCTGGCGAAAGAGTTCAAGCCTGAGAAGGTGATATTCCTGATGGACGTCGACGGTATCTATGATAGGTATCCTGGGGGCCAGCTTCTGAAGGAAATAAGGGTTTCTGATTTGGAAAATCTTGAGGTTCAGGGTTCAGCTGGAATTGATGTCACGGGGGGAATAAGGAAGAAGCTTGAGGTTGCAAAAGAACTCGCAAGATACACCCAGGAGGTGTGGTTCGTTAATGGGTTGATAAAAGATAGGTTGAGCGAGGCGATAATTGGGAATGCCCTGGGCACAGTTGTCATGCCTTAAACCTTTCCCTTCATCCTTTCCTGCAGCTCATACAGCTGGGCTATTCTTTCTATCGTGTCTGCATCCTCTGGTCCCTTGTCGTCTCTCAGGGCAACGTACCTGGGGAACCTTAGGGCGAACCCGCTCCTGTACTTGGGGCTCTTCTGTATCTCTTGGTATGTCACTTCAATAACTATCTTCGGCTCGACCCACACCCTCTTTCCTTCCTCTTTGATGATCAGGGGCTTCAGCATCTTGGTAAACTCTACCAAGTCTTCATCCGTGAATCCGCTCCCGACCTTTCCGACTTCAAGGAACTCTCCCGTTTCTGGATCATATGCTCCCAGGATGAACGATCCTAGCAGGTGTGCTCTCCTTCCCTCTCCCCATTCCGCTCCTATTATAACGAGATCAAGGTTTTCCATAGTTGGCTTTATCTTGAGCCACTTCTTGCCTCTGTTACCTGGCTCGTAAACTGCATCAAGCCTCTTCGCCATTAAACCTTCATGCCCCATCTCAAGGGCCCTCTTGTAGAATGCCTCCGCCTCTTCGACTTTCTTCGTTATTAAATTCTCAGCTATCTTTATCTTTCCGTTCGGCTCTATTATCTCCTCGAGCTTCTTTCTCCTCTCTATGAACTTAGTGTCTATCATGCTGACACCATCAACGTAGAGAACGTCGAAGAGGTTCAACTCGAGCGGTATCTTCTTCATCATCTCTTCTATATTGTGCTTTCTCCTGAACCTCCTTAGGACGTACTGGAAGGGCAGTGGCCTTCCGTTCTCTCCTATCGCCACGAGCTCGCCCTCAACAATTGCCTTTTCTGGCTTTACGGCCTCTTTTATTGCCTCTACTATCTCCGGAATTGCTCTCGTGACGTTCTCCAGCCTCCTTGAGTATACTATTATCCTATCTCCATCCTTGTGCACCTGCACCCTGGCTCCGTCATATTTTATCTCAAACTCGGCCTCCCCACCCATCTCGAGGAGAGCTTCCTTTATGTTAGCGGCCTGCTGTGCCAGCATTGGCTTTATTGGCTTTCCTATCTGTATCGTAACTTTCGCTAGTCCTTCGTTGCCCTCCAACTTTGCCACTTTAGCCACAAATCCAAAGTCACTCGTGAGCATGTACGCCCTCTCAACGAGCTCCACCTTAACGTGGAATGCTAGGGCTATGGCATCCCTCAGTAGGCCTTCAGCAACTCCAGTTCTCATGGTTCCCAGGACTGTCCTCGCTATGTACTTAGCTTCAATTGGCTCGGCGTCCATGAAAAGGTTCGCTAGATACTTCATCTTCTTTTCCTGACTTCCTTCTCCAGTTGTTTCTGCGACTTTGACTAGGGTTTGATACACTCTCTTGATCGTTAGTGGTTGCGAGAAGAAGCTCTTTTGCTTCTTCCTCTTCACGGCAAGTGCTATGCTCTCTCCCAGGTCACCGGTATCTTTTACGGAGTTCTCTATTTCCTTAGCATCAACGCCCGTTGCCATGGCAACGGCCTTTATGAGTAACTTCTCACCAACACCAAGCTCCCTTTCATCCCACTCTGGAAATACGTCTCCCAGGATTAAATAGGGTATGAATTCAAGGTGATCGTCTGGAACTTTTTTAAGGAAATCTGCAACAAGTCTGGTCTTTATTAGTTTCATTGTGGTCTTCTCTAACTTCTGATAAAGTTGGGCTAACTCAAGGTACCTCATATTCACTCCCCAAAAATAAGAGGGAGAAGAGGTATAAAACCTTAGACCTTTTTAACTACAACTTCAGTGGGAGTTGGATTTACAAGGTTATCACTAACTGGGCACCTTTCCTCGACTTTTTCGAGCCATTTCTTAAGGGTTTCTTCGTCTGCATCCGCGTCAACTTTAACAACTGCCTTTATCGATTTGAACCCTGCTCTATCTCCATCTTGGCCCATGAATTTTGCTGGATTGAATATTCCAGTTACCTCTATCTCCAGGTTCCTTATTTCGAATCCCATATCCTTTGCTACCATATGGCCTACTATGTTTATGCAGCCAATTAACGCCGCAAGAACGTATTCTATGGGAGATGGTGCTTCTCCACCCAACTTGTCCATAACTATTTCGTAATCTCCTGCCTTTATAGAAGTCTTTGTTGGAGAGATAGCCTTTCCAACAACCTTAATCTCTAAGTCCTTATATTTTGCCATAGGCATCCCTCATTTCCTCCTTTGTTTTATGTACTTAAAAGTCGTTTCTTAACTTTTCGTTCTTCACTGTAAGGTCTGTATCCATGAATACATTTTCGGAGTTGGCAAAAGACTTTTGAGATTATTGGATTGAAGATAGTGGGGGGATAAGTATGAAGCTGATTGGAGAGCACAAGGCTAAGAAAGGCCTGATAAGGGTTGAAATTGATGAAGATCATGGAGTAGCTAAGAGCATCACGATTACGGGAGATTTCTTTATATATCCTGAAAGTGTCGTCGAAGACCTCGAGACATACCTAATTGGGAAGAAGATCGAGCAACTTGAGAGTGCAATAGAGGACTTTTTCTCTCTGAGGCACGACGTTGAGATGCCTTACCTCAATGTTGAAGACTTTAAAATAGCAGTCAGGAAGGCGCTGGAGGAGTACAAATGAGGAGAAAGTTGAAGTTGTTTGGCCTGCTTATTGGGATTTTTTCTTTGGGGATTATTATTGGCGTGGGAGTAGCTAAGTCAAATCCTTCCGCGGCTGAATATCTCTTCAAGTTTCTTCGAAAAGTTCTTGGCGGTGGCGAGCTACCTACCGGATTTAAACTATTCCTCCTTATCTTCCTTAATAATACAAGGGTAGCTTTGATAATGGCCTTTGGTGGTTTAATATTCGGTGTTCTTCCTCTTATGATAATGTTCTTTAATGGTGCCGTCGTTGGCATGGTGACTTATCACGTATACTCAGCTGGAGAGCCTATAAGAAAAGTTCTCCTTTCAATAATTCCTCATGGAGTTCTTGAAATTCCTGCTTTAACGATAGCAGGTGTTGGAGGCATTAACTGGTTCCTTGAGCTAGTAACTGGGGAGGGTGATCTCCAGAAGAGATTCAGAAAAGGATTTAAAGAAATGCTAAAACTTCTGCTCGTGGCTGTATTCCTTCTCTTCGTAGCTGCGCTTGTAGAGGCTTTCATAACTCCTAAGATCGCTGGAATAAGCTAGCCTCTCCACTTCTTCTATTATTACATCAACTGGATTTTCCATAGAGCTCATAATTAGCCTTATATGCTTCCTGTACATGCTGTTCTTCCTTATTATCTCCCAGGCTTTTGTTGCTACTTCTATTGGATTCGTCGAGTGGAACTTCACGCCAAGCTCGATTAGCCATTTCGTTACTGCAAGAAGCCTGCCTGGATAGGTAGAGATTGCTGGAGTTCCTAGGGCGAGGGCTTCCCTGTTCATAGTTCCTCCTGCACCTATCATGAGTTTTGCATAGAACAGCACGGACAAGGTGTCGATTACCTTTTCAGGTATTATCACATTATCAAACTTTTCAAATACTTCTCTCTGTTCTTCTGTTCTCGGGAAAAGAACTATTGGTAGGTCCGGAAGGAGAGGGATTATATCCTCCAATATGCTCTTTTCTCTGTCTCCGTTGAAGTAATTAGCTTTTACTGGTTCTGGTCTCATGACAATGTAGGAGTACTCTTTAAGTCCGAGATCTTTGAGAACTTCCTTGTTTGGGGTAAATCCGTAGACATTTGCTATCTCTGCTATACCATCTATCCCTCTAAGTGCATTTGGATCTGCTCCACACTTCAATAACTCATAAGCATCTATGACCCTGGGATATATGAGGCGGTTTGTAAATGGGAACATTAATTTATTTTGAGGTATCGCAGTTTCATTGTCAACAAAGCCTATTGATGGTATTCCTAAACCAAAGGCTATCCTAGGGGCTTCTGGATTGTTCTTGTATATTGCTATATCGGGTTTTTCTTCGATTATCAATTTTGATAGCTTATACACCCTTTCAGTGCTTGCTAGAAGCTTTCCTTCAAGTGTGGCTCCCCCATGTTTGCCTATGGATATGTACTCTATTCCGAGCATGTCGAGGACTTGGGTTAACCCATCAAATTCTCTTGTAGTAACTAACACCTCGAATCCACGCCTCTCGAGTTCCCTAATAACTCCTTTGAAAAAATGAGCATGAGGAGCATTTGTTATATCAATCCACACTTTCATAACTCGCACCTACCTTAACTTCCTTGTGGCATCAATATAAGGATTTTTTGAAGATAGCTTTCCTTGACGATTTACAACTATTTCCCATGCTTTCATAAGCGTTATAATCATGTATGATCTTTATTTTGTTTAATTATGGAAATCTTGAGGGCCATTTTTGGAAAATATATTGAATAGAGGGTTTTTAGTTTTTAGCATAATGCACTTAGGAACCCTTAAAATTCAAGCCATGGAAATGGAGGCTGGTGGTATTATGAAGATAGGTGTTATTGGTCTTGGATATATTGGCCTTCCCACCGCAATAATGTTCGCTTCTTCTGGTCATAATGTAATTGGATTGGAAATAAGGAGAGACGTCGTTGAGAAGATAAACTCTGGGAGGGCTCATATAATAGAGCCTGAGATAAATGAGAGGCTGAAAAAGGTTATCGCTGAAGAAAGGTTGAAAGCCACAACTCGACCCGAGGATCTAAGAGGTGCGGAAGCATTTATAGTATGTGTCCAGACTCCACTTTTAGATGATAGTCCTGATCTAAGCTACGTTGAGAACGCTATAAGGACAATTGCTGAGGTTATGGATAGAGGGGCTCTCATTGTTATAGAAAGCACAGTCCCTCCTGGAACAACCGTGAGAATGGCACGGCTTTTGGAAGATTTGACTGGGATGAGGGAAGGAATAGACTTCTACGTTGCTCATGCTCCAGAGCGTGTAATGCCTGGTAGAATTTTCAAGGAGCTTGTTTACAATTCAAGAATTATTGGTGGTGTGAGTCCAAAGGCCGCAGTCTTGGCTGAAAAATTGTACAGATCGTTCGTTAAGGGGAAAATTTATCTTACAACGGCAACAACAGCTGAAATGGTAAAATTAATGGAAAATACGTTCAGAGATGTCAATATAGCACTAGCCAATGAATTTGCGATTCTAGCTCAGCAGTATGGAGTTAATGTATTTGAGGCAATAAGGTTGGCAAATACTCACCCACGGGTTAGAATACACATGCCTGGCATAGGAGTGGGAGGGCATTGCCTTCCTAAGGATCCATATCTGCTCCTATCGAGTGCCAAGAAGGAATTCGGCCTAATAAGATTAGCTAGGCAAGTAAATGAGAACATGCCAAAAATTGCCGTTAACCTGCTCTTTGAAGCATTTGAAAGGGCTGGAGTTGATCCTTCACGCGCAACCGTTGTAGTTCTTGGACTTGCATACAAAGGAGGCACTGACGATACTAGGAATTCCCCAGCATTAAAGCTAGTCAAACTACTAGAGACGAGAGTCGGGGAAGTTAGAACTTACGACCCCTACGTTGGTGGCACACATAAAGACATTAAGGATGCATTGAGGGAAGCAGATGCAGCTATTATAGCGACGGATCATTTGGAATTCAAAACGTTGCCCTGGGAAGAGCTTGGGTCGTTAATGAGGACAAGAATCTTAATTGATGGTAGGGGTATTATAGCCGAACCTCCGGCCGACTTTATATTCCTTGGAATCGGGAGGGGTGACGTTTGAGGCCCGCAATAATCTTTGGTACTAGACCTGAGATAATAAAGTTGTCTCCAGTAATTAGGGCGTTTTTAGAGCGGGATATTCAGCCAATTCTAATTCACACCGGCCAGCACTATGATTATGAAATGAGTCAGGTATTCTTAGAGGAACTTGAACTCCCGGAGATAGACTACCACCTTGAGGTCGGCTCTGGTACACAGGCGGAACAAACCGGAATTGCCATGATAAAGATTGAGAAAGTTCTAATGAATGAGCAACCTGATGTGAGTATAGTTCAGGGAGATACAAACACCGTCTTAGCAGGTGCTCTAGCAAGTGTTAAGCTATTAATCCCAGTTGCACACGTTGAGGCAGGCTTAAGAAGCCATGATAGAACAATGCCGGAGGAAATAAACAGAATACTTGCTGATCATGCGAGTGAAGTCCTATTTGCCCCAACGCTCGAGGCTAAGGAAAACTTAGAGAGGGAGGGGATAAGAAGGAATGTCTACGTCGTTGGTAATACTATAGTTGATGCTGTTCTTCAGAACTCTGAAATTGCGGAGAAGAAAAGTAGAATTTTAGAGGAACTTGGTTTGTCTCCTAAGGAATACATTTTAGTAACTGCTCACAGAAAAGAGAATGTTGACAACAAAGATAGGCTCACAAAGCTTGTTGATATTCTGCTTTCTCTTCCAATTACAGTCGTGTATCCTGTTCACCCCAGGGCTGAAGAGAGGCTAAAAGAGTATGGCCTTTGGCACAAATTGAAAACTGCACCTCACATAATCCTTACGAAGCCTCTTGGCTACTTAGATTTCTTAAAGCTGGAAAAAAATGCCAGAATAATAATGACCGACTCTGGAGGGATTCAAGAGGAGGCAATAATCTTGGGGGTTCCATGCCTAACGCTTAGGTACAATACAGAGAGACCAGAAACAATAAAGGCTGGAGGTAATATTCTCGTGGGTGTTGAGAAGGATTTAGCTCTAAGATATGTGATGAAGCTTTTAGAAGATGAAAAGTTTTATCAGAGGATGGCCTCAGCAAAAAATCCCTTTGGAGATGGGAGGGCCGGGGAGAGAATAGTGAACATACTGATTACACTATGGGAAGAGGGCAACTTGAGAGTCCCTTCTTCAAACTTTATCTCTTAGTCAAGTTTTCAAGTTTATTCATAATTTCGTCAACTTTTTCTTTTATTCTTTCTGTATTTGGGAAGATTTCTAAAAACCTGTAGATGATTGATTTTGATTGCTCTGTGGAGTTCTTGACTATCTCCAGGGTTTCATTGTACATCTCTTCTGCATACTCATAACTTAGTGTCGTGTTCGTCACATACCACTCCGTTGGATCTAGGAGCTTTTTTCTAAGGCTCTCGTCTATACCAGAAACGTTGTATACTCCCCTAGTTAAATTAAGACCATTGTCTGTTTCCTCCATTATTATGGTGTAGTTATGGGATTGGATTGATGTCATAGTAGGCATATTTGATCCAGTTATTGGGAGATTTTGGGGAAGTACTTTCCTATATGTATCAACAACTGCCGAGATTATTAAACCGGCGAATATCAAGCTAATTATAGCTATCAACGCTTTTTTCATCTGTATTCCCCCTTAATTATTAATACCCTTCCCGGTATTAAGTTTTTGCGTTAATTAAATTATAATGTCTAAGCGTTCGCATAAGATTTTAGTGTAATATTCAAGATGATGGTAAAAATCTATAGAGTTTAGCAATTGCTGCCCTAGAGTTCAGGGAGGCAACAATTGATTGATGTAGCAAGGTTATTATACTTTTCCAGTGACTAGTATCCCTCAAAAAGCCTTTCCGCTAAAAATACGGGGAGACCTGCCTCTATAATTTTACTTGCTGCAGTTTCAACATCATATTCAACTCTATAAAACTCTATCTTGCCATCCTTATACAGGAGAGCGTAGCTTGCCCTCCAATCTCCATCTCTAGGCTGTCCCACTGCCCCAGGATTTATTACTCTCCTCCCTTCTATCTCCTTTAGCATGGGAACGTGGGTGTGGCCCACGAGTAAGTCATCTTCTCTTATGTACCTAAGGCAATCGGCAAATTCCGAATCTGGAAGCCATGGAAACAGGTACTCATCTAGGGGGGCCCTTGGTGATCCATGAACCATGTGGTATGACCTCTCTCCATATGTAAAGAACAGCCTAACTGGAAGTTGCCTCAGAAACTCTAAGTTTTCGGTTTTCATGACCCTTTGATGCCACCTCACAGCCTGTCTTGCATAGGGGTTGAAATGCCAATCTGCTCCAAATGCTATAGCGTTATCGTGGTTTCCTCTAATGCACACCATTTTACCTTTTTCGACGTACTTTTGAACGAATTCGACTACTTCATTTGGACTGGCCCCATAACCCACTAAGTCCCCTAGACATACTATCATCTTTGAACTCTTTATTTCCTTCCATACTGCCTTTAATGCTTCATAGTTTGAGTGAATATCAGAAATTATTGCGATCACCATTTCCATCACCAAAAATCAGCCCTGGCTGTATTCCTCATCGCCCTACGGCTCAGGCCGTAGGGAAAGTTCATCATAAGCCCGCCAGTTGATAGTCTTTGTAAAGAATTTAAAAAAGTTATTCAAAGTAGGGCAAATAACGAAAGCCCAAACAGTACTGCTAAGAAGAACGCGACTAGTATTGCAAGGATGAATGCAAAGATGGCCGTGATGAAGGCTTTTATCCAGCTGGTTGAAAATACCACCTTTATTATCCATAAACCTGCAAGGAACGTTAAGAGCAATGCAAGGATATGTCCAATTATTGGGACAAATGCAAAGACTATCCCAAATATGAATCCAAAGATTGGCATTAAAATCAACAAAGCTAAAGCAGCTATAAAGGCTTTCCCAAAGCTTGCTCCCTCAATACCAGCGAGTTTCGCGCCTCCATAAATGAAAACTGCCTCGACTGCTAGGTACAAAATGAACGCCACTATAAAGGCAAATACTCCCAAACCAAAAATTGCCATGTGCCCCATCATGCTTACCACAGAATTTGGTATTAACTGAGCCTTATAAGTCTTTTTAGATCTTCGTTCCTACATATATTCCGTGCCTCGTTCTAACTATCTTCACTTTAATCTTATCCCCTATCTTTGCATCAGTATTTATTACCTGAATCAGCCTGTTTCTAGCTTTTGCTATCATTTCTCCCTCAATTCTTCCCGGAAGGACAACTTCAGCTCTAACAACCTCTCCTCGCTTAAACGCTAAGGGAATGAAGGGCCTGGGGTGCATGCCGAAATGGTGAGGCTTTAATATCAATGGTTTCATTCCGGTTTTTTCCTCAAGTTTTCTCAGCCATTCGTAAAATTCCTTGAAGGGAACTGGTTTCGCTATAACAGGGTTCCTTCCAAACTTGTAGGGAATGTAGTTCTGGAAACCCAAAGCGGGCCACCTTCTCCCTGCTCCTATCTTTCTCGCGAATTCTATGAAGGCCTCAGCCTCATTATCATTAACCCCAAAGATTATTACTGGGGCAATTAAAACGTCAATACCGGCGTTCACTAAAGCTTCAGCCATCTCGAGAACATGGTTTAGATCATAGTTCTTCATTCCCATTAACATCTTTGCCTTCTCAGGATCGAGGGAGTGAATTGACAAATTAACCCTATCAAGACCAGCCTCTGCAAGCTCCTCAACAAGCTTATCGTCGAGCAGAACTCCATTGCTCTGCATTGAAATAACAGAAACGTGAGGATGATCCCTTAACGCTTGCACGAGCTCCACTATGTATGGGTAGAGTAGGGGTTCCCCCTGGGCATCTAAGTGGGCTTCAAGTCCCTTTCCCTTCTGCTGGGCCACCCAATCGAACCACTTCATTAAATAGTCTATATCAATGACGAAGTCAAGTTTTCTTGTTCTTGAGTATGGCCCCTCGTCCACGGAGCAGAAGATGCAACTCAAGTTACATCCAGTTGAACCTCTTACCTGAATTAAATTCGTCCCTCTGTCTATGAGACCGAAGGCGTTGTATCCTAGCAGGGGAATGCCCATCCCCTCATGGATGTACAAGATTTTTCTTCCTGTGTACCTGTTCCTCAGCCTCTCGCCGAGGTAGTTCTGAATGAAGAAGGCAACGAACCTTTCTACCTCTTCATTGTCCGTATTAATAACGAGAAAGCCGTCCTGAACGCTGACATCAACTGCCATGCGGAACTTTCTCTTTATTGCCCTTTCAATTTCCTTCTTTTCATAGTCCGCTATAAGGGTCCTCCTCCAGACTAACCTTATTGTATCTCCATGATCCTCAAAGTATGAGTGTGGCAACTTCAACTTTATCATATCGCCAACCTTTATAGACAAAGCTTTTTAGGTCTTAGCCTTCCTCAGTTAGGGGTTTGGGCTATGGGTGAGAAGTTCGATAAGTACGAGTACCTTCAGGATTTAATGAGGAGGCGAGGCTTTGCTTGGGGAAGCTTTGAGATTTATGGTGGATCAAGGGGATTTTACGATTACGGTCCTCTTGGGGCTACAATAAAGAGGAAAATAGAAAGGAAGATAAGGGAAGCCTTCATTAGAGAAGGGTTCTTTGAGATTGAAACGCCAGATATAACCCCCGAGCAGGTTTTTATTGCCAGTGGTCACGTTGAAAAGTTTGTTGATCCCCTCGTTGAGTGTAAGAAGTGTGGGGCTAGGTTCAGAGCTGATCACCTAATAGAGGAAGCCTTAGGAATAGACGTTGAGGGCAAAAGCGCTGAAGAGATGACGAAGATAATCAGGGAACACAACCTGAGGTGTCCAGAGTGCGGCGGGGAGCTAAGCGATGTCTGGTACTTCAACCTAATGTTCGAAACATACATTGGGCCTTATAAGGACAAAAAGGCCTATTTAAGGCCAGAAACGGCCCAGGGAATCTTCGTGAACTTCAAGAGGTTGAATGCATTTGCAAGGAACAAGCTTCCATTTGGTGTGTTCCAGATAGGGAAAGCATACAGAAACGAGATATCCCCAAGGCAGGGAATGATAAGGCTTAGAGAGTTCACACAGGCCGAGGTAGAGATATTCTTCAATCCAAATGAAACTGAGCATCCGCACTTTGATGAAGTCAAGGATGAGAATCTGAGGCTTTACCCAATAGAGCACCAGCTGAAGGATCTCGGCATGATAGAGGTTACCGCGGAAGAGGCAGTTAAGAAGGGCTATCTCATGAACACGTTCTTCGCTTACTATCTCGTCATGATCAAGAGGATTCTTTTGGATATAGGAATTCCAGAGGACAAGATAAGGTTTAGGCAGCAATTACCCGAGGAGAGAGCCCACTACTCAGCTGACACATGGGATGCGGAGATTTATAGTGAGAGGTTTGGCTGGGTCGAGTGCGTTGGTCTGGCCTATAGAACGGACTATGACCTTAGCAGACACATGAAGATGAGCGGTGCCGACCTTACGGTGATGATACACTACGACAAGCCAAAGATTGTGAAAAAGTTGCAAGTTTCACTCAACATGAAAAGGGTTGGGCCCAAGCTTAAGGGGGATGCAAAGAAAATCAATGAGAATATCAAGTCAATGTCCCAGGAAGAGCTTAAAGCCCTGGTTAAAGAGTTGGAGGAGAAGGGTAAAGTCATCATTGATGGCTACGAGCTCGAAAAGGATGACTTCATAATAAAGGAAGTTGAAGAGAAGATCACGGGAGAGAAGATAGTGCCCCACGTTCTCGAGCCTAGCTTTGGTATAGACAGACCGTTCTACCTGTTGCTGGAGAACTCCCTGGCGGTAGATGAAGACGGAAGGGTTTATCTGAAGATAAAGAAGGACATGGCTCCAATAGAGGTTGCCGTCCTGCCATTGGTTGCCAAAGAACCACTAACAAGCATAGCCTACGACATCTACAGGACACTTCAGAAGGAGGGCTTCATAGTAGTTTACGATGAGAAGGACAGCATTGGAAAGAGGTACATGCGCTATGACGAGATAGGAACGCCTTACTGCGTAACCATTGACAACCAAACCCCTGAGGATGGTATGGTAACGATAAGGGACAGGGACACTAGGGAGCAGATAAGGGTTAAGATAGAGGAGTTGCCCAGGAAGCTTAGGGAGCTGATCTTTGGATAACCCCTAAATTTATTTTTGAGGGGAAAATGAGGATACACCTAATATATCGTCGCCTTCCAAACAGGGTTCTTGAGAGATATGATGAGCTAGTTGCTGACTTGAGTAGTGTGGTTATTGGCAGATCAAAGTTCGAAGGCATGCTTGTCCCTCTAAAAGTAAATGGGGTTGAGGTAATAAGGAATGGTTATGAAATGCTATACTTTGCATTCCCTGGGAAGGATTTTGACATTCTAAAGGTGTACAGTGAAGAGGGAAAATTCGTTGGGCTTTACGTTGACGTGCTTGACTACACGAAGTGGGATGGGAAAACTTTGGAGATGTTAGATTTGTTCCTCGATATCTTCATATTTCCCTCTGGGAAAGCCTTTCTCTTGGATGAGGATGAGATAGAGATGGCCTTGAACTATGGAATTATCTCTCGAGAGAAGTTCCTTAAGGCCTATAGAACCGCTAACAGGATCCTTGAGGAGATAAAAAGCGGAAAATTTCCTCCCAGAGTAGTCTGGGAGTACTCACTCTAACTCCTCAAATTCAACATCAGCGTTTTCCGGCCTCTTAACTTCTTTTGGAGGATGGAAACCCTTCAGCTCCTTAAAGCTCCCCCACATCCTTAGTATCTCTTTGTGAACATGGGTTCCTACGGGGATTACAACTATGTGGGCTGGAGGATGTATCTCCCTTATCCTTCCTATTGCTTTTGAGGCGGGAAGGTCTATTTGGGCGACAACGTGGGCTTTAACTTTCTTCCTAGGCTTCTCTCCAACTATCTGCTCAAAGACCCAGTCTGAAAGTGCAGGGGGAAGTATCCTGGGGGTTCCTCTTATCTTCATTCCCCCGTATCTTACGAGATCGGCCAATGCGATTAGCGCTTTTTCGAAGTTGTCCGTCCTTATCAAAACTATCGTGTTTAGCATTTCTATCCCCAGTTTCCATTAAATTAGCTCGGTTTAAAACTCTATGGTTTCGTTCTAAACTCTTCTAAGGCTTTCATTGCAAATTAGGCCGGATTAAATTTGCGAAACATTTAAAAGACTACTTATAACTTACCCGTTTGGCGAGAGTTCTAAGGAGGTGTGTGGGAAATGAGCTGGACAACTCCCAAGAAGGCCATAATGCTTTCAGCAGTTGCTGAGGGAGGAACGAAGCTCAACGCTTTTGACAATGCACTCCTTAAAATGGGAATAGGAAATGTTAACTTGGTTAAGCTCAGTAGTGTTATTCCAGCCCACATAGAATGGCTCGATGAACTGCCAAAGAACATTCCAATAGGAATGCTCCTTCCAACGGTTTACGCTCACATAGAGAGCGATGAACCGGGTTCAACTATAAGTGCCGCGTTGGGCGTTGGTATAAGCGAAGGCAATGAAGGAGGATTAATTTACGAATACGCTGGCTACTGCACGAAGGAAGAGGCTGAGGAGATGGTAAAGAAGATGGTTGAAGAAGGGTTTAGGGTAAGGGGATGGAAGCTTAAAGAATTCAAAGTTGTCTCGGCGGAGATAACGGTTAAGGATAAGCCAGCAGCTGCAGTTGCCGCAGTTATAATGTTCCCCTACTGAAATTTTCTATAACCTCTTTGACTTCCCTAAGAACTTCCTCGGTGCAATTCCAACACATTATCTCAAAGCTCGGCACCCTTACGCTTACCCTCACCTTGTGTTTCCTCGCTATTTTGCTTACCTCGTAGTTTACCTTGAACGCGAGATCCATCAGCTTCTCCGTAATTCTCTCATCTTCATCTATGTACTGTAAAGGGCAACCTTCTCTCCACTGTCTCCTCCTTCCATGCTCGTACATCCTGTAGGGCCTGATTCCTGCTTCTTCAGCCAGCTTTTCAACTTCTGAAGCTTTGTACTTAATTAAAGGCCTGAAAATTGGAATTCCTATCTTTGGAATTTCGCACAATCGAATGTCCCTAAGGCATTGATCGAGCAGGGTTCCCACTATTTTGTCGTTAGCGTTGTCCCCCTTCGCTATGTATGAAAAGCCGTTATTCAAAGCAAACCATTTGGCATTTTTTAACATGACCTTTTTGCAGTGCACACATATCGGTCCCTTCCTCCCAACGGCTTTTTTGAGCAAGCCCTCAGTTATGTCTATGAGGTAGTGCTCAACTCCAAGCTTCTTTGTGAACTTCATTCCCCACCTCAAAATCTCAGACCAGCTCCATTTGTGGAAGAACGTTAGAGCGGAAACGTTGAATCCAGCTTCTTTTAATATGTACAGGGTTAGGCTTGAGTCTTTGCCTCCAGAGAACATGACAACTACCTTCTTTTCAATAATCCCTGTTTCCTCTCCGAACTTTCTTATCTCCCTTATGACATCATCAAGCATGAAAAAAGAACCGCCGGCGGGGTTAAAAGGGTTTGGGGGCCATTTATGTTCTGTCGGCCCCCTGGGGGTCCCGACGTCATCGCAACCCTCAGTACTCGTCGGGCGATTAATAATACTCTTAAATCCTTATTTCCTTTTCGCTAAACATAAAAGACCATTCCATCGTAGGCAACCAGAACCTTATTGCCCCACCTCCCCTTTACGTACCTGACTAGCTGAAGGAAGGGTAGATTCTTATGGGAGATGTGGCTTAAAATTGTCCTTTCAGCTATTTTAATTCCAATATTGGCAGCCTCATCGACGTTATTGTGGTAGGGATCCTCAAAGCCGGGGGGATAAGTGGCATCAACTATCGCCAGTCTAATCGGTGCCTTCTCAGCTAGGAACTCCCAGGTTTCCTGGGGCAGTCCTTTTGTATCGTAGAGCAACGCTATTCCTTTTCCATCCTCCTCTATGTAGTAGCCAAACGTCTCTATCTGGTGGTTGAGCTTTAGTGCAGTAACGCTTATCCTCCCGATCCTTATCTCTTTCCATGGCTCAATTATCTCGGGCTTTAAATTCTTAGGGTCGTTAAGGATCAGGGCGTCTGCATGCCCTTTGGGAGCGTACAGCTTAGTTTCCATTGCCGTCCATCTGAGTTTGTAGATCCCATAGATGTGGTCGTGGTGCCAGTGAGTCAGGAATATCGCGTTGAGAGGTGCATTGAGATGTTCTCTTATATCGGTTCCAACGTCAAACAGAATTATTTCCCCATTTTCCCCTATAACGGCTAGAGTTGAAGGTTTTCTCTGGGTAAAGCCGAATTTCCTAGCCTCAGAACATGTAGGACAGCTACAGAGGTGAACAGGAATGCCTTCGCTACCTCCGGTTCCGATGAAGTACACTATCATGGATGCTGGGTAGTTCCCCAGCTCTTAAACTTTCCTCCACTTTTCCATTAACCTCTCAATTTCCTTTCTAACCCTCTCCCTGTCCTTTTTATCAACGACTAAGAACACATCTTGGACGCTCCCATCGCTTTTCGCTACAAGTTTTAGGCCAGAATAAGTCTCCCTTGAAACCTTTATCTCAAAACCTCGCGAGTCAGAAGAGTATATCCTCCCAGGGATGACTTTCTTAACCCCAGGGATTTTAGCTATCTCTTCTAAAGGCTTTTCCAACCCTTTCAAGAAGTGATGCTCTCTCTTTACTCCCCTCTTGAAGTGCTTAGGCATGTGTTAAAATTAAAAGAGGGGTTTAAAAAGTTCAGAGGTACCTTGGAGGTAGGCCTGCCCACTGCCTGAGCTTCTCATATGCTATTATCCTTGGAATGTTCTTTGCATCTTTTGGTCCTGGGTTCTTCATGTAGAATGCGTTGACCTCGTAGACTGTTCCAAAGACCTTCCTCTCAACGGCCATCTTACCAAGTCTTGCAAGATCAACTAGTAATCCTGCAAGCGCTGGGCTGTCATTGATCCTTCCGGTGATTATCAGCTCATCGTGGGCTCCGTTGAAGCTTATGTACTCGATGTGCATAGCTATGAACTTCTTGTCACCAAGGGGCTCAAGGTACCCTGTGGGCTTAATGTAGTGTGGAGCATCGTATCCTAGGATGTCCTCAACTACGCTCGACTTTGTGTACTCCTTGCTCTTGTTCCTCTCCTTGTCGGTCAGTGCGAGGAAGTCCGTGTTACCTCCAATGTTGAACTGGGCTATGTCGAGGACATGCCTGTTTCTCTGAGCTAGGTGGCCAAGTATGTCTGCCGTTAGTGGAGTTGCTCCAGTAGCTCCATCGTCACCGAAGATAACGAGGTTGCTCTCCTTTGCAAGCTCAACGAAAGCTGGATCGTTGGCTATGAGGGTTGGTATAGCGTTCACGAATGCGGCCCCTCCAACCTCCCTAGCGTACTGGGCTGCGGCGTAGGCGTAAACCTGGGTTGCGGTTAGCCTGTCCTTGTTGTTCTCCTTTATCGCCTTCTCAAGCTCATCAAGCTTTCCGAATGGAACGAAGGCCTCCGTGGTGGGGACGTTAAGGAAGACTTCTACCTTGTACTTCTTCCACTCGTCAACCAAGTGGTCTACTGCCTCCTTTAGCGTCATCTCGTCCTCCAGTCCAGTCGCCTCTATTGGCAGGTTCCTTAGGCTCCTGAGGTGAACTCCCTTCCTCACATAGACTTCTTGGAGGCTTTCTGGCACGTTGCCCTTCCAGTATCTCTGCACGATCTCTGAAAGCGGCAGGCCAATTTTGGTCTTGTCAACATCGTACGAGACTACGATCTGTATGTCCTCGACCTTTATTGGTAGCTCATTTGCTAGTGGGACTCCATAATAGCCAAGCTCCCCAGCCTTTATCCTCTCGAGTCCCACGGCAAAAATGCTTGCAACGTATCCTTGGCCTATAATAGCAACCCTCACCATCTTTCGTCACCTCCCCAAATTTTTAGAAAAATGCCCAGATATTGAAAGATCTAAAACTAGAAACCACTTATTTATAAAAATCTATTGCTTATAAGCCTTTCGCTTTAGATTTTTGCCATTTACATTTCCAAATTCAAGATTCTGATTGATTATACTAACTTATTCGTGTTTATGGAAATAGTAACGTTTGCTTAATTTTTCGGTATTAAATATGTTACACAAAATTGTGTATCTTCCAATCGCTTAACTTTTAAAGTGCGGTTAGGGAATTCTAATCTGGTGGGAGAAGATGGTAGTGCCATTAAAGAGAATTGATAAGATCAGGTGGGAAATTCCAAAGTTCGATAGAAGGATGCGCGTTCCTGGGAGAGTTTATGCTGATGAAGTTCTCCTTGAGAAAATGAAGAGTGATAGGACGCTTGAACAGGCAGCGAACGTTGCAATGCTTCCGGGCATATACAAGTATTCAATAGTAATGCCTGATGGTCATCAGGGCTATGGTTTCCCTATTGGAGGAGTTGCGGCTTTTGACGTCAGAGAAGGTGTAATAAGCCCCGGAGGCATAGGTTACGATATCAATTGCCTTTCCCCAGGAACCAAGGTTCTCACGGAACATGGCTACTGGGTAAAAATTGAGGCCATGCCTTCAACATTTAAGCTTCAGGGGCTTAAGGTATATAACATAGACGAGGGGCACAATGACAGCTCACCCGTGGTGTTCGTGGCTGAAAGAAAAGTTGAGGAGAATGAAGTTGCAGTTAGGATAGTCACCGAGACCGGAAGAACAATAGAGGGCAGTGAAGACCATCCCGTACTGACTCCCTCCGGCTATATATACATGGGCAACATAAGGGAGGGCGATTACATTATAGTGTACCCATTCGAGGGAGTTGAATTCGAGAAGAAGGAAGGTGTTATACTGTCAGAGGACGACTTCAAAGACGTTGATCCCCAGATACTGAAGTTCCTTAAAGAGAGAGGATTAATCCCCCTCAGATGGAACGATCCAAAGGTTGGAATTCTGGCAAGGATCCTGGGCTTTGCATTTGGTGATGGCCATTTAGGCTACATGGGTGACAGAATATACATCTCGTTCTATGGAACTGAAGAGGCAATGAATGAGCTCAAAAAAGACCTAGAGAAGCTGGGAATAAATGCCACCCTCTACGTGAGGGAGAGAGAGTACGAGATTGGAAAGTACAGGGGGATCTCTAAGTCCGCAGAGCTTAGGGTAACCTCTAGGGCATTTGTTGTGTTGCTAATGAAGCTTGGAATGCCTATAGGGAAGAAGGTTGAGGTTGAATATTCTCTCCCAGGATGGATAAAAGAGGCTCCCCTGTGGATAAAGAGGAATTTCCTCGCAGGCCTCTTCGGTGCTGACGGTAGCGTCGTTGAGTTCAAGAGGTACACTCCAATCTCAATTAACCTGACCCAATCCAAGGTTCCAGATCTCAGGGACAACCTTGAGGCGTTTCTAAGTGAAGTCGCAGACCTTCTCAGAGAATTTGGTGTTAACTCAATGATTTATGAAGTTTCTTCTGACAAAACCGTTACTCTGAGACTTGCCATAGTTGAAGAGGACAGCATAAAGAACTTCCTTGGCAGGATAAACTATGAATATGCTCCAGAGAAGAAAGTAAGAGGTTTGCTTGGATATGCATACTTAGTTAGGAAGCAGCTCGTAAAGGAGGAAAGAAAGGAAGCAGCAAGGATCGCACGTAAAGTCTATGAAAAGACAGGTAGCTTAAAAGCTGCTTATGAGGCCGTTGCTGACAAAGTCAACAAGAGATTCGTTGAGAGGGTAATATACTCAGGAACAGAAGAGGGTAGAGTTCCGCAGAACTTCCCGACGTTTGAAGAATTCGTCCGAGAGTTTGGCTATGAGGGAGGCTTTGTGGCTGAGAGAGTAGTTAAGGTCGAGAAGATAAGGCCCACTTACGACAAATTCTATGACATCGGAGTCTATCACGAGGCCCACAACTTCATAGCAAATGGTGCTGTTGTTCACAACTGCGGTGTCAGACTGATTAGAACGAATTTAACGGAAAAAGAAGTGAGACCAAAGATAAAGCAACTCGTAGATACCTTGTTTAAGAACGTTCCTTCTGGTGTTGGTAGTCAAGGTAGGATAAGACTTCACTGGACGGAAATAGATGATGTTCTAGTGGATGGTGCAAAGTGGGCAGTTGATCATGGTTACGGATGGGGGAGGGATTTAGAGAGGCTTGAAGAAGGAGGAAGAATGGAAGGGGCTGATCCTAACGCGGTGAGTCAGAGGGCAAAGCAGAGAGGTGCTCCCCAATTAGGTTCCCTAGGTTCAGGAAATCATTTCCTCGAGGTTCAAGTGGTAGACAAGATATTTGATCCCGAAATAGCTAAGGTTTATGGCCTCTTTGAGGGCCAAGTCGTGGTTATGGTTCACACGGGTTCAAGAGGTCTTGGGCATCAGGTTGCTAGTGATTACCTCAGGATAATGGAGAGGGCTATTAGAAAGTACAGGATACCATGGCCAGACAGGGAACTCGTCAGCGTTCCATTCCAGAGTGAGGAGGGACAAAGGTACTTCTCCGCAATGAAAGCGGCAGCAAACTTCGCCTGGGCTAACAGGCAGATGATAACCCACTGGGTTAGGGAGAGTTTCCAGGAAGTCTTTAGGCAAGACCCTGAAGGAGACCTTGGAATGGACATAGTTTACGATGTTGCCCACAACATAGGTAAGGTTGAAGAGCATGAGGTTGATGGCAAGAAGGTTAAGGTGATAGTTCACAGGAAGGGCGCAACAAGGGCATTCCCACCAGGACACGAAGCCGTTCCGAGGATTTACAGAGATGTTGGTCAGCCTGTCCTTATCCCAGGATCCATGGGTACCGCGAGCTATGTCTTAGCCGGAACTGAGGGTGCAATGAAGGAAACCTTCGGCTCAACATGCCACGGCGCTGGAAGGGTACTCAGCAGAAAGGCCGCAACAAGGCAGTACAGGGGAGACAGAATAAGGAACGAGTTACTCCAGAGGGGAATTTACGTGAGAGCTGCCTCGATGAGGGTAGTTGCGGAGGAGGCCCCAGGAGCTTACAAGAACGTGGACAACGTTGTTAAAGTAGTTAGCGAGGCAGGAATTGCAAAGCTCGTTGCTAGATTGAGGCCTATAGGAGTTGCCAAGGGCTGATCCCCTTTCACTTTTTATGGTGTTTAAATTGCCCAAGAGGGATTGGGAGAAGAGAGAGAAGAAGAGGATTGCTCTTGAAAGAATTGATACCCTTTTTACGTTAGCTGAAAAAGTCTTCCCATATTCTCCTGAACTTGCGAAGAGGTATGTTGAACTTGCACTTAGCGTCCAGCAGAAAGCGAAAGTCAAAACCCCTCGGAAGTGGAAGAGGAGGTACTGCAAAAAGTGTCACGCTTTTCTTGTTCCTGGGGTTAATGCTCGAGTGAGGCTAAGGACAAAGAGAATGCCTCATGTCGTGATTACATGCCTTGAGTGCGGCCACATAATGCGGTACCCATATCTGCGGGAAGTTAAGAGAAAGAGAAAGGAATAATATGACCAAAAGGTTAAAACCCCTATTCTACTATTATAGTTAATGGAGGTGACTAAAATGAAGATCAGGCTAGCATACCCTGACAAGTTAGTTGTAGTGGAGGGGGATAAGGTCCTAGTCTTTGATGGGAAGCTAGTCGAGGGGGAGTTAAGCGAGGTTATGGCCTATGCAGAGGGTAGCCAGGCAATCCTGCCTGAAGAATTGAAAAAAGTTGCTATGGATATAAAGAGGGCAATTGAGGCAATGAGAATACCAATAGAAGTAAGAAGTAGAGAGATTGGAGTTGAGGCTTACTAAATACCTTTAATTTCCTCCTCTAGGGATTTCTCTAGTTGCTTTTCCCATTCGCTGACGTCAAATTCTTCGAGCTCTGACTCGAGGTCCTCTTTCAAGTGGAGGACACGCCTCTTAAGCTGGCTCTTTGTTTCCTCGTCATAGACTACATAGTAGGGATTCCTCTTGGCTGAAAAGTATAGCATGCCTATGATGATATTCAACAGTACCGATACAAGCAAAACCACTAGAAGGACGTTCATTTCTTCCTCCCCCCGAAGAGAGCCTTGAATATCCTTTTAACTGGGCTTTCTGGTTCTGGAGGCTTCCACCTTATGCCTGCGAGCTTTGCCGCTATCTGCTTGTATGCTATAGCTGCTGGACTTGTGGGATTCTTTATAACGAGGGGAACTCCATATGCTGAGGCCCTCTTGACTTCCGGGTCCTCGGGGACTATGCCCATTACCGGAACCTCAAGGAGAGCCTCAATTTCCTCCTTGCTCAGTTCGGTTTTTTCGCTAGTAACCCTGTTGAGGATTGCACCGAGGGGTAGTGTTCCAAGCTTTTCTGCCACCAGTTTAGTCTTTAGTGAATCCGTTATTGCGGCAATTTCGGGGTTTGTCACAATTATCAGCTCCTTACCTATCAGCAACGCAGTTACTGAGGTCAGCTCAAGACCAGCTGGAGCATCTATGAGAATAAAATCTCCCATCTGTCCTATTTCTCTTATTAGTTCCCTGAGTCTCTCTGGCCTTGCTTTTTTGACTTTCTCAAGGCTTAGTCCTCCGGGAATAACCTTTACGCCAGCGGGCCCTTCGTAAATTGCATCTTTTAGATCTGCTTCTCCAGCAAGAACGTCGTGTAGTGTTACTGGAATGTCCTCCATTCCTAGAATAAGGCTCAGGTTTGCCATTGTTATATCTGCATCTATAAGTATGACCTCTTTTCCAAATTGAGCCAACGCGACACCAATATTAGCAACTGTCGTGGTTTTACCTGTACCACCTTTTCCGGAGGCGAAGACTATTGAGCGACCCTCCACGTTAATCCCCCCTACAACAAGCTAGAGTATCTTACCAGTCTTTTGCACCTTCAAGTTAAATATCTTTCTCTCTTCTTTTAATTTGGGGATAGGAAAAAGTATATGAAGCCTATTAGGGCATAATCTGATTAAGATGAAGGGTAAGAAAAAACCTATTGAGGAACTTCCATGGCAAGAATATGACATTGAGGAGTTCAGAGAGAAGTTTCCAGCACTAGCTAAGGAGCTTGAGGGAAGAGAGGGCATAGAGATCTCTGGAATAAGACTAGATGAGTATCAGGTTCTGGAGGAGGAAGAGGAAGACAAGATAGACTTTTCAGGATATAACCCAACGATAATAGATTTCTTGAGAAGGTGCGAAACTGATGAAGAAGCGTTAGAAATAATAAACTGGATGGAAAAGCAGGGGGAGATAACACCGGAGATGGCCAAACAACTGAGGGTTACATTAGTTCATAAGGGTGTAAGGGCCTTTGGCCCTAAAAAAGAGTGGGGTTGGTACGAGAGGCACGGAAAACACTAGAGGTTCCCAACGACTTGGAGAACCATTCCCTCTATTTTTATTGGTTCAAGTCTCCTGGCGAGAACTATTGCCTTATCTAGCTTTCCTTCACTTTCGGCGTGTATTGTAAACAGGGGATCACCTTCCTTTACCTTTTCCCCAACTTTGACATGTAACATGATCCCCGCACCTTTATCCTCTGGGGCTCCTGCCTCCCTTGCTATAGCTGTTATCGCCTTGTTGTCTATTGCCGTTACGTATCCGCTTGACTGGGCATGAATAGTGTATGTCTTATCTCCTATTGGAATGTCCTCTGGCTTTATATCTGGATTTCCGCCTTGCTCTTCTATTATCTCTCTCATCTTTTGGTATGCCTTTCCGCTCTCTAGGATTTCCCTGGCAACTTTTCTTCCCATACCCTTAGGAGCAACACCTCCCATTTCAAGCAAAATTCCGGCTAGTCCAATGGCTTTCTCAACTAAGCTTCCTGGGCCTTTTCCCGTCATCAGAGTTTCAAGAGCTTCTTTTGCCTCTAATGCAGGCCCAATTGTGTGGCCTATTGGTTGTCCACCATAGGTAATCGCGACTTCCACGTACTGTCCAAGTCTTTTGCCTAACTCAATGAAATCTTTCGCGAGGGATCTTGCCTCCTCCATAGTTTCCACTTTTACTCCTTTTCCAGTTGGGATGTCGATAAGTATATACTGGCTTCCTATCGCATACTTTTTGGACATTATGCTCGCTAGCATTAATCCCCTGGGGTCTAAGCTGAGTCTTCTTTCAACGTGGATAGTTAAATCATCAGCTGGTGCTAGATTGAGAGCTCCACCCCACACCAGGCATGCTCCTATCTTCTCAACGATTCTCTTTATCTCGTCCAAACTCAGCGTCACATTCGTCAGGACTTCAACAACGTCCGCAGTTCCAGCGGCACTTGTGATTGCCCTAGAACTTGTTTTTGGTATCGTTAGCCCAGCTGCAGCAACTATTGGAACAACAATAACGTTTGTTTTATTCCCAGGCACGCCGCCTATGCTGTGAACATCCATAATCGGCTTCCTGTCGATGTCGAGCATATCCCCAGTTTCTGCCATCGCTATTGTCAGTGCCGCGATTTCATCCATATCTAACCCATTTATTTCCAATGCCGTTACAAAGGCACTAATTTCGGTGTTCCTAAGTTTTCTATCAACGATATCTTTAACTATTGTCTCTATTTCAACTTTCCTTAGTTTTTCTCCCCTCATTTTCTTCTTTATGTACCTGACACTCTCTGGAGTGCCTGCTGGCGATAGAGCTACAACTTCCCCTTCGGAGAACTGATGACTCTCTAGGATATCTTCAGAAAGTCCAACTTCGCCCACTCCAACGAAGTCGCTTATTGCGGCGCTTCCGTATACGGATCTTTTTCCACTTTCAATTCTGATTAAGTCATTTGGATGTATCTTCCACTCTTGGGCGTCTTTTGGATTTATGAATATGGTAAATCCTCCGGTCTTTACTTTAAGGATTCTAACTTTGGCCCTCATTGCCTTCACCTGTACTTTAAATTTGTTGAGGAATAGAGATAAAGTTTTAGGATTTAATAAGCGCTTTTAAGAACCTAATAATGTCTATGAATTTGAAGTGTCCAGTCTCAACGTCATACCTAGTTGATATCGGAACCTCTATAATTCTCGCTCCTAACCTCTTAGCTTTTATCAGGACTTCAGTTTCAACTTCGTATCTATTACTCGTAATTTCGGGAATGAACCCTCTCTTTATAGCCCTAAATCCGCTTTGAGAATCTTCTATCATTTCTCCAACTTTTAGGGATATGAGAGTTGAAGTTATCCAGTTGCTTAATTTCCTTATAAGTGGCCTTTTTCCCTTTTTTATTATTCTCTTTCCAATGACAAAATCTGCTTTTCCCTGAATAATTGGCTCCAAAAGTTTTGGTATCTCTCTTGGATCGTGCTGGCCGTCCGCGTCCATAAGAACTATTATGTCGCCATTTGCTTTTTTCACTCCTTCCCTTAAGGCTGCACCTTTTCCAGAGTTTCTTTCTAGCCGGACAACCGTTGCTCCAAACGACTTTGCTACTTCCGAGGTATTGTCTGTTGACCCATCGTCTACCACAATCACTTCATCTACGAAATCTGGGATTTTTGAGAGGACTTCTCCTATTCTCTTTCCTTCATTGTATGCTGGGATGACTATGGTAATCTTGAAACCCCTGAACATGAAAAAACATTTAATGATGTGAGTTAAATACGTTGTGGGTGGTGAGCATGATTATAAGGCTCATGGGCCTATTTTCTCACTTAGCTGGGGCCAAGGAAGTTGAAATAAAAATTAATGGTAGGAAAAGAGTGGGAGACGTTCTTAGGGAGGTTATACCTAGGTTTGATGAAATAAAAGAGAAGATAATAATTATTAATGGTAAAGTGGCAAGTGAGGATGCTGAAGTTACGGATAGTGATGTAGTTAAGGTTATGCCAGTGCTCAGTGGGGGGTAAAAGATGGATCTCGAAAGAGCCCTGAATGCTTTCCATTCAATGAGAGTAAAGCAGATAACGCCTCCTCTAGCTCAGATGCCCGTTGTTGAGGAGAATTCAGCGATAATTGATGTTATGAAGATACTAAGGACAAGGCACCATGTATGGGTTGTAAATAATAAGGAAGATATGAAGCTTGTTGGTGTGATAAGATATCTCGACGTGATAGATATTCTGCTCCCCCCTAGGAGGGCAAGGCTGGGCACGATAAGTTCGCTGTTTAAGTCAATAATGGGAGGTGCTGAGAAGGCTAGGGATGTCATGGAGAGGAACGTTTTAACTATTGAAGAAGATGCCACCGTGCTTGAAGCTCTTGAAAAAATGAAGAAGTATAGAGTTGGTATACTGGCTTTAGTTGATTGTGAAGGCAGATTGAAGGGAGAAATAAGCCTTAGGCTGTTAATAACTGAGTTTCTTAGGTTAATAAGGATGGGGGGTGAAGAATGGAGGCAGCAACATGGATCCTCTTTACAATCGGATTAGCTGTAATATTGGCGAAGATTGGGGATTCAATAATCGAGAGATTTGAACTTCCTGGGGTGTTGGGTGAGCTTTTAATGGGCATGTTTCTAGGAAATCTAGTTTACTTTGGCATCGTAAGTAAAGACTATCTTCCAATAACCATGGGATCTAGCGAGGTGATAGACTTCTTAGCGAAGCTTGGAATAATATTCCTCCTATTCTTAGGTGCCCTTGATACTGATATAGAACAGCTGAAGAGAACGGGAATTACTGCTACAGTCTCTACCCTCCTTGGAGTCTTTGTTCCCCTTGTGATGGGGTATTATGCCCTTAGGTTTATGGGATATGAACACAGGGAAGCCTTTGCCGGTGGTGTCTTGCTAACGGCAACTAGCATAGGTCTAACCGTTAGGGTGATGATGGATCTTGGCGTTTTGAGGAGTGAAGTTGGTGCAGCATCTTTAAGTGCAAGTGTTATGGATGACTTCCTGGGGATTGCCCTCGTAATATTCGCCGTTGGGAGTGGTTCCCTCTTGGGACTTGGCATCAAGATCCTCATATTCTTCATAATTACTGGAGTCCTTGGATGGTACTTCATAGACTACTACGTTAAATTTGCCGAGAAGTTGCATGTTGAGAAGGGTATTCTAGGCTTGATGATTGGCATGATGTTTCTCTTTGCGGCTTTAGCTGAGGGATGGTTTGCCGCTGCAATAGAAGGTGCCTTCATGATGGGTCTAATCCTATCGAAGCTTCCCGAAGGTAAAAGGATAATGGAAGAGGTAAAGAGCATTGGTTATGGTCTTTTAATTCCGATATTCTTCATTCATACGGGGGCAATGCTTAATCTTAGGGTTTTTGAAAATGCTGATGCTTTAAAATTAGCCTTCGTCTTGAGTGTTATTGCAATAGTAGGAAAGATTGCAGGGAGAGGATTTGGAGCATGGATTACTGCTTGGGGTAGGGGAAAGGAGTTTCTGTTCACCCATGAGAACTTTAAGATGTCACTTCAAATGGGTATAGGGTCTGTCCCCAGGACAGAAGTTGCCTTAGTAGACTTGATGGTTGCCATCCATGGGGGAGCAATTTCTCCTGACGATGTTCCGAAGTTTATAGCTGCCACCATAATATTCATAACTGTCTCGGTTCTCGTTACTCCGCCCCTCTTGAAATGGGCGTTTAGGGAGGAAGTTGAAAGGCAGAAAAGAGTAAAGCTTGAAACTAGAAAAGAAAGGATTGAGAAGAAAAAGCGGGCCCGATGATTGGAAAAGGAGTGATCTGATTCGTGATGACCGACTTCCCGCTGAGGGCTTCTTTTTTATTCTTGCAAAATTTTATGACTAACAAATTTACGAACATTAAAGTTCTTATATGTTCATTGGTGTATGTAAAATTCGAGATTTTATAACTTCTTTTGCCAAAATGTTTGCTGAACTTTGGATTCTACACCGAAATGAATTTTATATCCGAGAACTCCATGAACAAAAGGATTTCCACCGTTATTTACCGAAAGTTTTATATAGTTCATTGCCCAAATGTGTATCGCCAATCGACTAAATTGGGGTGATGAACATGGTTGAGCAGGATCCATTTGAGATTGCTGTTAAGCAGTTAGAGAGGGCTGCTCAGTATATGAAGATAAGTGAGGAAGCCCTCGAATTCTTAAAGAGGCCTCAGAGGATTGTAGAGGTCACAATTCCCGTTGAGATGGATGATGGCACCGTCAAAGTCTTCACAGGATTTAGAGTCCAGTACAACTGGGCTAGGGGTCCAACCAAGGGTGGAATTAGGTGGCACCCAGAGGAGACCCTCAGCACAGTTAAGGCTCTCGCTGCTTGGATGACTTGGAAGACCGCTGTTATGGATCTCCCATACGGTGGAGGTAAGGGTGGAATTATCGTTGATCCCAAGAAGCTCTCAGACAGGGAGAAGGAGAGGCTCGCTAGGGGGTACATAAGGGCAATTTACGATGTTATAAGCCCATATGAGGACATTCCAGCTCCTGATGTTTACACCAACCCACAGATCATGGCATGGATGATGGATGAGTACGAGACCATAAGCAGGAGGAAGACTCCCGCATTCGGTATCATCACTGGAAAGCCACTCAGCATTGGAGGTTCACTTGGAAGGAACGAGGCTACCGCAAGAGGTGCATCCTATACCATAAGGGAGGCCGCAAAGGTTCTCGGATGGGATGACCTTAAGGGCAAGACCATCGCAATCCAGGGTTACGGTAACGCCGGTTACTACTTAGCCAAGATAATGAGCGAGGACTACGGAATGAAGGTCGTTGCAGTTAGTGACAGTAAGGGTGGAATCTACAACCCAGATGGCCTCAACGCTGACGAAGTACTCAAGTGGAAGCAGGAACACGGTAGCGTTAAGGACTTCCCAGGAGCAACCAACATAACCAACGAGGAGCTCCTCGAGCTTGAGGTTGACGTCCTAGCCCCGGCTGCAATTGAGGAGGTTATTACCAAGAAGAACGCCGACAACATAAAGGCCAAGATCGTCGCTGAGGTTGCAAACGGTCCAGTTACACCAGAGGCCGACGAGATACTCTTCGAGAAGGGAGTCCTACAGATACCTGACTTCCTCTGTAACGCAGGTGGAGTTACGGTCAGCTACTTCGAGTGGGTTCAGAACATAACTGGCTACTACTGGACGCTCGAAGAGGTCAGGGAGAAGCTCGACAAGAAGATGACCAAGGCATTCTATGACGTCTACAACGTGGCGAAGGAGAAGAACATCCACATGAGAGACGCAGCCTACGTCGTTGCAGTTCAGAGAGTCTACCAGGCAATGCTTGACCGCGGTTGGGTTAAGCACTGATTTCTCTTCTTTCGATTTTCTAATAAATTCTTGTATTTCTGATAATTTTCCCTACCTAATTCTGCAATTATCGCAAACTTTAAAAACCAATACTTTATATACTTTGGTTCTGAATTTATACTAAGGTGGTTCGAAAAATGATAGATGAGAGGGATAAGATAATACTGGATATACTGGTAAAGGATGCGAGAACACCGTTCACGGAGATAGCTAAAAGACTGGGCATCAGCGAGACCGCTGTGAGGAAGAGGGTTAAAGCACTAGAGGAGAAGGGGATCATAGAGGGATATACAATAAGACTCAACCCAAAGAAACTCGGGTACTCCCTAGTGACGATCACTGGGGTTGATACTAGACCTGAAAAGCTCTTTGAAGTTGCAGAAAAGCTAAAGGAGTTTGACTTTGTAAGGGAACTCTACTTGTCCAGTGGAGACCACATGATAATGGCCATTATATGGGCAAGAGATGGGGAAGATCTTGCGGACATAATTTCAAACAAGATAGGAAAGATTGAGGGGGTAACAAAAGTTTGTCCAGCGATAATTCTTGAAAGGCTGAAGTAGGCTCGGTTGCGAGGGTAGTCATCATCTCTCAGCTAGCGAAATTTTCCTCATTGCCTTTACATTTTCAATAGTTAAACCTTAAAAGCGCATGGGTTAGCTTATTCTGAGGTGGGTTTTAATGGTGGTGTATGAGCTTAACGGTAAAAGGCCTAAAATTCATCCAACGGCATTCGTGGACGAGAATGCTGTTGTAATTGGGGATGTAGTTCTTGAAGAGAAGACAAGCGTCTGGCCCTCAGCCGTTTTGAGGGGAGATATAGAGCAGATATACGTAGGGAAGTACTCAAACATCCAAGATAACGTTAGCATTCATACCTCTCATGGTTTACCGACTGAAATAGGGGAATACGTTACAATAGGTCACAATGCTGTTGTTCACGGTGCTAAAGTTGGCAATTACGTTATAATAGGAATGGGTGCGGTAATTCTCGATGGAGCGAAGATTGGGGATCACGTGATAATAGGCGCAGGTGCTCTCGTACCTCCAAACAAGGAGATCCCTGATTATAGCCTCGTAATAGGTATTCCAGGAAAAGTCGTGAGGCAGTTAACTGAGGAAGAGATTGAGTGGACGAAGAAGAATGCCGAGATCTATATGGAGCTTGCCGAGAAACACATGAAGGGGAGAAAGAGAATATGATCTACAGACTTATATCCCATGTTCCTCACATAATTTTTAAGCCGGCATACGACTTATACGAGAGGTACCTGCTAGAGAAAGTTAAAAGTGGAAATTTGCCAAGACATGTAGCTATAATAATGGATGGAAACAGAAGATGGGCTAGAAAGCTTGAAAAGCCTCCATGGTATGGCCACTTATTTGGTTCTAGAAAGCTTGAGGAAATACTTGAATGGTGCCGCGAGCTGGGCATAAGGATACTCACCGTTTACGCATTTTCAACTGAGAACTTTAAGAGATCAAGAGAGGAGGTAAACAGATTAATGCAACTTTTTGAGGAAAAGTTCAGAGAGCTTGTTAAAGACAGGAGGGTTCATGAATATGGGATAAGGGTTAATGTCATCGGACGAAAAGAACTTCTCCCAAAAAACGTTAGAGAGGCTGCTGAAGAAGCGGAGAGGGTAACTCGAAAGTACAACAACTACGTCCTTAACATAGCCTTGGCTTATGGTGGAAGGAGCGAGATAGTTGATGCCGTTAAGGAAATAGTTAAGGATGTTATGAGCGGGAAGCTTGACGTTAATGATATAGATGAAGACCTCCTAAAAAAGTACTTGTACGTGCCAAATATGCCTGATCCGGACATTGTAATTAGAACAGGAGGGGAGGTAAGGATAAGCAATTTTCTGCTCTATCAGATAGCATACAGTGAACTATTCTTCGTTGATGTGTACTTTCCCGAGTTTAGGAAGATAGATTTCTTGAGGATAATAAGGGAGTATCAGAAAAGGGAAAGGAGATTCGGCCGCTAATCTTCGCATCCACCACAGAATTCTGGGAATAGTTCTTCTAAGAACTGCCTGACCCTCTCCTTTGAGAGTTTAAACTGTCTTATCTTTATTATCCCCTTCTCCTGGGCTTCTTTGAGCAACATTTCGGTAACCTTATTTGGATACATCTCTTCGTATACTATTTCCTTTATCCCCGCGTTTATCAGGAGCTTGAAGCAGGTGTCACAGGGAAAGTGTGTGACATAGAGGGTCGCCCCTTCTAAACTTATTCCCTTTCTGGCGGCCATGGCTATTACATTCTGCTCTGCATGGACTGCTCTATGACAGTGCCCGTCGACTAGAATGCACCCAACGTCAATACAGTGATCCATATTCCTGGGGGCCCCATTGTAACCTGTTGCGAGGATATAGCCGTCTTTAACTGCTACTGCCCCGACTCTCAACCGCGGACACGTTGCCCTTAAAGAAACTAGCTTTGCTATAAGCATAAAGTATTCATCCTTAGTCGGCCGGATCTTCTTTATCCTCTCGGCCTTTTCCTTATCTAAGAATATCTCAATGCTCATGATTTTTGGTCATGAGAATAAGTTTATAAAAATTAGTTGAGCTCGTATATCCTGTACATATCAACTATCGCCATTATCCTTGCAATTCTCTCGTCATAAGAGGGATGAGTGCTGACAAGGGTTGTTATATAGAACCTCTCTTCTTTCTTCCTCTCGAGTTGAGGTTGTATAGTTGGTAAGGGAATATCATTTGATCTCAATATTGTCTCGTAGTACTTTAACTCCTCAAGAGCATTCTTTAATGCATACGGGACTTCTGCTATCCTAAGGGCCACATTATCTGCCCTAAATTCCCGCTTTCTTAAGAATCTATGGAGATAGAAGTAATATGCTATTAAGTTAAACAAGGAGAGAATCCTTGCCATAGGAGATTCCCCTAATGCGATTATGGCTATTGTTATCTTCCCACGTAAGCTTTGAAAATCTATTTTTAGGAAGTTTCAATTTCAACGAGACTCTATACAGAAAGACTAATCCTACTAGAACGAAGAGAGAAATAACCAAACCCACTCTTCCTAGTGTTATGATTGCTAGCATCAATTGGAAAAGGAATATCCAATAGAGCATCCCTGATCACTTTTTTAATTTTTGACAAGTAAGCGTATGTTGCCTCTCTAAAGTTTGCCATCAGTGATTCTATTATCTTCTCCACCACTTTCCTCTCAAACTCTTCTCTCGTCGTTGTTATTGTATATACATATCTAATTCCTCCTCTCCCTCTTTCCATTCTCCTTTTTAGCAATCCTTTCTCACAGAGTCTGTTCATCAATATGCTGACTGTGGATCTCCTAAGCTCGGGATATTTCTTCTTCATGTGCTCATAAACTTCCCCTGCGGTGGCCTCCTGAATATCCCACATATATTCCATGATCTCGGCTTCCAACGCTGGAAGAACAGCCTTTATACCCTTTTGATTAAGCTTGAATTCACTAGGTTCCATGAGGTATCCCCCCAGTATATTGGGTATTATTGCTCTTTGGAAATTAAGGTTTTCGCTTTACCATGTCTTCAATTTCCTTCAACTTAATTCCAACTTCCCTTGTTAGCTCTGTTATCTCCCTCTCTATCCTATCTATGTCAAGGTATAGTTTAAAGAGAAGCAAGTAGGCAAGGCCTATCATGGAAGCAAAGAGTGCATCTAAACCTCTTCTTAACCCAAGTATCTTCTGGATTTCCGTTGATATCCTAACGGGAGCTAGCGAGATTATCAGAAGTACAATAAAGAAAAGTTCCCATGTTATCAGGTCCGAGAGCTCTAGCTTCTGATCCCTGAACTTCAAGAATACATATATCATTAGCCCTCCAATAATTACCAAGGCTATGTACTGGATTGTGTACATGAGCATCACCTCCTAAATACATCCAATAGCAGATTAATGGCAATTCTAATGCCTTCAATGACGTTCGTTCCTTTTTTCATGGAGTACTCTGTGTAGACTGCTTTTATAGGGACTTCCTTTATTCTGCACTTATTTCTTGCTGCCTTCATTATTATCTCGCTCGAAACAGCGTACCTATCACACGTTATCTTGATTTTCCTTGCACACTCGGCAGAGATTGCTCTTAATCCGCTTTGAGTGTCAGAGATATATTTCATTGAGAATATGGCAGTAATTAAATCTAATCCAATATTACCTATCCTCTTTATTATGGGCATCTGAGATACGTCTCCCTTTAACCTACTTCCAATTGCCATATCGGCTTTTCCTTCAACAACAGGCTTCATAACTCTCAGGGCGTCCTCAACAAGGTGCTGGCCATCTGCATCAAACGTCACAATTATTCTTGCACCTTTCTTTAATGCATATGCTATCCCAGTCCCAAGGGCTCCTCCCAATCCCCTGTTTATTAAGTGAGTAACGACGTTGACACCTTTAGATTTCGCTATTTCCTCTGTTCTATCCGAGCTTCCGTCGTTCACAACTATTATTCTCTCAGGAGGAAAGACTGCAAGAAGGGAATCCAGAACTTGTCCTATGGTTTTTTCCTCATTATATGCGGGAACCACTACATAGGTTCCCCTTAGCCTGAGTAGTATGTCTCGAAGGGAAGATATGGATGTGCCCTCATATTTCACTCCCCTAACTTCAACGAAATACTTGCCAACGAATGGTAAGTCATCTTTATCTTCAACTTTTATGCCGAGGGATTCAAGAAACCCGGAAAGCTCTCTCTCGGCTCTTACATTCTCCAGCCTCACGTTCCCTTCACCATGCCAAACCTTTATAAATTGGCCCAATTTTTAAACCTTTGTACGTGAGAGGTGAGGAAAATGACCCAGCGTGACGCTCAACTTTATGAATTAAAGAAGAAGATTGACGAGCTCAAGAAGATCAGGGGGAGAGGAACGGAGTTAATCTCACTCTATATTCCTGCCGGTTACGACATAAGCAAGGTTATGCAGCAACTTAGGGAGGAGTATAGTACAGCACAGAACATAAAATCAAAGACCACGCGAAAGAACGTGCTTGGAGCCCTTGAAAGGGCAATGCAGCACCTTAAGCTTTACAAACAAACGCCGGAGAATGGATTAGCTTTATTCGTGGGTAACGTTAGTGAGATGGAGGGAGTCACGGACATAAGACTTTGGGCAATAATTCCGCCAGAGCCCCTGAACGTTAGGTTGTATCGATGTGATCAAACATTTGTTACTGAGCCCCTTGAAGAGATGCTTAGGGTCAAGGATGCTTACGGCTTAATTACTGTTGAGAAGAATGAGGCAACTATAGGGCTTCTCAGGGGCAAGAGAATTGAGGTTCTTGATGAGTTAACCTCTAATGTCCCAGGAAAGACAAGAGCTGGAGGTCAGTCGGCTCGAAGATACGAGAGGATTAGGGAACAAGAAACCCATGAGTTCATGAAGAGAATTGGGGAGCATGCAAACAGGGCCTTTCTTCCACTCCTTGAGAAAGGCGAGCTCAAGGGCATAATAATTGGAGGTCCTGGGCCAACGAAAGAGGAATTCGTTGAAGGGGACTACCTGCACCACGAGCTTAAGAAGAAGATAATTGGAGTTGTAGATATTAGTTACCATGGCGAGTATGGGCTCAGGGAGCTAGTGGCCAAGGCCGCCGACATACTCAGGGATCATGAAGTTATAAGGGAGAGAAACCTCGTCAATGAATTCCTCAAGCACGTCGTTAAGGACACGGGCCTTGCGACCTACGGTGAGAGGGAAGTCAGGAAAGCATTAGAGATAGGGGCCGTAGATACCCTACTGATAAGCGAAGGCTACAACAAGGTCAGGGTTAGAGCCAAGTGCAACAACTGCGGCTGGGAAGAGCTTAAGACCATGAGTGAGGAGGACTTTGAGGTTTACAAAAGAAAGCTGAACAGGTGCCCCAAGTGCGGAAGCCAGAACCTAAGCTTCGAGAAGTGGGATGTGGCTGAGGAATTAATAAAAATGGCAGAGGAATCGGGAGCAAATGTTGAAATTATCTCCCTTGACACTGAGGAAGGTCAGCAGTTCTACAGGGCGTTCGGTGGACTTGGGGCTATATTGAGATTCAAGATTTAGCGCTCAGGATTGGGAATTCTTCTGGCTCATAATCCTCCAATTTTCCATCTAAGAAGTCTTCGTAACCCTTTAGGTCTAAAAGACCATGTCCGCTGAGGTTGAACAATATGACGATTTCTTTGCCTTCTTTTTTCGCTTCTAATGCCTTATCTATTGCAGCTTTTACGGCATGTGCGCTTTCTGGGGCCGGAACTATCCCCTCGGCCTTTGCAAAGAGCACGGCTGCTTCAAAGACCTCAGTCTGGTGGTAGGCTATTGGCTTGACTATTCCGTGGTTAAGTAGAATGCTCAGGGTTGGTGCCAGTCCGTGATACCTCAATCCTCCAGCATGAATTGGGGGAACATAATAGGTGTGCCCTAAGGTGTGCATTTTCATCTTTGGCGTCAGCCTTCCGGAGTCTCCATAATCGTAGGTGTAAACTCCTCTCGTCATGCTGGGGGCTGCTCTTGGTTCCACCGCTATGAATTCGTAATCTGCCTTTCCATCGAGTACATCCTTCACGAAGGGATACGCTAGGCCAGCAAAGTTGCTTCCTCCTCCTACACATCCGATTATAACGTCGGGCTCCTCGAACTCCTTCATCTGCTCTTTAGCCTCGAGCCCAATAACCGTTTGGTGCAGTAGGACGTGATTTAAGACACTACCAAGGGAGTACCTAGCCTTTTCGTCCTTGAGAACGTCCTCAATTGCCTCACTTATTGCAATCCCCAAGCTACCCGGATGATCAGGATTCTCTTTCAAGAACTTCCTCCCAATCTCCGTATTTTCGCTTGGACTTGGGAATATTTCCGCACCGTAAACCCTCATGAGTGTCTTCCTGTATGGTTTCTGGTAATAGCTGGCCCTAGCCATATAGACCCTAACTTTCAGACCCATTAGAGCCCCGGCAAGGCTTAGTGCAGTTCCCCACTGGCCTGCACCGGTCTCTGTAACCAGCCTTTCTATCCCCTGCTTCTTCGCGTAGTAGGCTTGGGCTAAGGCGGTGTTTATCTTGTGGCTTCCGGTAACGGTTGCGCCTTCGTACTTGAAGTATATCCTCGCTGGAGTGCCCAATATTTTCTCAAGGTTTGTTGCCCTGAAAAGGGGCGTTGGCCTGCCTATCTTTGAGTACATCTCCCTAACTTTCTTTGGTATCTCAATGTATCTTTCTTGGCTCATCTCTTGTTTTACGAGCTCCTCTGCAAAGATTCTCTTTAACTTTTCTGGGTTTATTGGTTCGTTGGTTTCTGGATCTAGAGGAGGTGCTAGGGGTTCTGGTAGATCTGGCAGTATATTATACCATTTCCTGGGTATTTTACCATCTGGGAGAACTACTTTCATGAAATCACCTCCGGGAGAATAGCCTCTACTCTAATGGGAGCTCCAAAAACAAGCCCCCCTATTCAAGCCAAAAACGATCACTCCTGCATGTCATGGAGCATCGAAGAAAAGGAAAAGTAAACATTAAAAAATGTTTGGACAGGTAAAGCTACCTAGAGGTTATGTAGGAAACACCAGCTGCGGCAAATATTAAGACCTCTAAGATCTTGTACGCATTTTCCATAGTTTCTGCTGTGAACTCTACCTCTTTCCCGCTCTTTCTGTGGACAAATGGTAGCAACTCTGCAACCTCAGCATAGGCACTGTTCAAGAACCTGACCTCAACCTTTACAGGCCTTTCAAGGGTAAATGGTTTTAGCTCTTTCTTCTCAAGCTTTTCAACTACTATTCTTGTTTTCTCCCTGAGCTCATCCTCAATTTTTTTCAATGATGGGCTTATCGCTGAATACCTTCCTGAGGCCCTCTTTAAGGTCACAAATTCTGCCCATGGTAAAAGTTCGAGATCTTTCTTCAGGGCCTCATCACCGGCAACGAGGCCTACTGGAACTTCCCACTCTCCAAGTAGCATTGCATTCATTAGACACTCGCTTATTTCTATTCCGTTTATGGTTATCCTGTCTATCGTCGCTCCGCTGTACGTGTGATCGAACGTTGCATAGCTTGTTCCGGCCTTAGCATGGTACCCCAGGAATATTGCTAAGTCACTCCCCCTGGCAAATGCAACCATGCTGAGCGGTCTTGGAAATCCCCTAACTAGCGAAACGAAGTCTGGCATCTCCTCGGGAATCACGTTGACCATTGGGCCGTGTGAGTCTGCAACAACTACTTCCTCGAACCCTTGAGCATGGAGCTCTTCTGCCACCGTCCTTACTATCCTAGTTGCCACCTTCCTTGCCTCATTGTACAGGGCTCCCTTTACAAAAAGGTGCTCCCTGCTGACTATATATGGCAACCCCTCAAGGTCAACTGATATGAAGGCCCTCATATGAACCACCAATAGTATTTAGATCGATGAGATATAAATATTACCAATATTATCAGTATCTTAACGTAAGAAACCCTTGGTTGAGAACTTCCCAATTTATAAGGTGTGCTACTGAAGTCTAGTTTGGTGATAACATGCACGAGTGGGCCTTGGCGGATGCCATAGTTAGAACAGTCCTTGATTATGCTCAAAAGGAGGGAGCCTCGAAAGTCCTTGCAGTTAAAGTTATCCTTGGAGAATTGCAGGATGTGAACGCTGATATCGTTGGATTTGCAATGAGAGAGCTTTTCAAAGGCACGATAGCAGAGAACGCAGAGATAATATTCGAAGAGGAAGAGGCAGTATTCAAGTGTCGTGCATGTGGACATGAGTGGAGGCTTAAGGATGTAAGGGACAAGCTAGACGACAGGATAAGAGAGGACATTCACTTCATTCCAGAGGTTGTTCATGCTTTTGTTTCATGTCCCAAGTGTGGAAGTCACGATTTTGAGGTGGTAAAGGGGAGGGGTGTTTATATAGGGGGAATAAAAATCGAAAAGGAGAGTGAGTGAAATGATAGACCCAAGGGAAATTGCGATTTCGGCAAGACTTGAAAAAGTTAAAAGGGTAATTCCGGTTGTCAGCGGAAAGGGGGGAGTTGGTAAATCCCTAGTATCTACTGTTTTAGCTCTGTCTTTAGCTGAAGCTGGCAATAAAGTTGGTCTTTTGGATCTAGACTTCCATGGAGCAAGTGACCATCTTATCTTGGGTTTTGAGCCCAAAGACTTTCCTGAGGAAGATAAAGGGGTTGTCCCTCCTGTGGTTCATGGAATAAAGTTCATGAGCATAATCTACTACACCGAGAATAGGCCGACTCCCCTTAGGGGCAAGGAGATAAGCGATGCCCTCATAGAACTCCTGACGATAACAAGGTGGGACGAGCTTGACTACCTGATAATAGACATGCCTCCTGGGCTTGGTGATCAGTTCTTGGACGTGCTAAGGTTCCTCAAGCGTGGGGAATTTCTAATAGTTGCAACACCCTCAAAATTAGCCTTAAATGTCGTTGAAAAGCTAATTCAATTGTTAAAAGAGGAGAACAGGGAGATACTTGGCATAATCGAGAACATGAAGCTTGATGAGGAGAAGGATGTTAGGGAGCTCGCGGAGAAGTATGGAGTTAGGTACCTCGCCGGCATTAAGTTCTATCCAGACCTTGAGCTGAAGATAGGGAACGTTGATGAGCTCATGAAAACGGAGTTTGCAGAAGAGATAAAGAGGGTTGCTACCTCAATCTGAGGGCATCCTCTATTATTTTTGCATGGTCGAAGGCAAGTTTTTCCTTTACCTCTTCTATTTCTTTGATTGGGATGACAGTTACATCCCCTGCGTCATCTCCAGCCTTAAGTTCCCCGCTTCCAACGGCAAGAAATGCTATTGTAATCGTGTGACCTCTTGGATCTCTGTTTGGATCGGAGTAAACTCCAACTATCCTTAAGAGCTTAACATCGAGTCCTGTTTCTTCCTTTGCTTCTCTTATTGCTGCTTCCTCTACTCTTTCGCCGTATTCGACAAAGCCCCCAGGGAGAGCTAGATAACCCTTATAGGGTTCATTCTTTCTCCTTATCAGGACGATCCCGTTGTTGTATATTATAACAAGGTCAACCGTCACTCCAATACATCTGTGCATCTCAGCCATTAACCCGTGCTCATCGGCAATTCTCTTGACTTTCTCTCGAAATTCCGTGATATCGTAGCCTTTAGGGGCCTTTATCAAAAGGACGTAGCGATCCATCTTCACCACCCGCTCAGGGAAGTCCCTCCCAATCATCGCGATTCAGCCAATCGAGGCTTCATCATCGCGGTTCAAGTATTCCTTCAACCCTAGGTTCAAGAACTTTGCCGTCTCCTCAAGTGCAAACTCTAGTCCTCTTCTGATGCCAAACTTCCCAACTCCATAAGTCAACAAGGCTAAAAATGCATCCCCGGCCCCCGTTGGGTCTCTAACGCTAATCTTTTTTGGCCTAAACTTAATTGTTTCCTCAGCTATTAAAACTCCTTCTCTGCTCCCATTTGTTATCGCAAGTATCTCTGGCTTTCCTGGGTTTATTATCTTCTGATACTCTTCGAGGGAAGTATGAACTACTTTACAGTTGGAGAGGAACCAACCGTCAATTTCTTTCAGGCCGACGTACTCTTTTAGCTCTCTTACAAATCCTTGGACGTCAAGGGAAGGCTTCCTAAATAGCGAAACCTGGTTGGGAGTAATCTCGTTGGCCACTGGGTTTATTATGACTTCTCCTCGGGTCTCTAGGAGTTCATGATCTTTAAATGGATCTCCCTTGGATAGAACCTTGATGGCCCTCTCTTCCCCTCTGTAAATGAGTTCGTAAACTACGCTTGATTTCCCCTCTATGGGGACCAGCTCAACGTATTCCTCAACTTCCTTCAGCCATTCCCTTGGGTAATCCTGCCCCACCTTCGTAATAACCCTCACATCGGCAAACTTTGACAAAACTAGGGAGGAATAATAAGCTCCTCCGCCCGGTCTTTTCTTTCCTCCTATGATATCGATGGTGAAGTTTCCAATGACGGTGAACATCATGAACTTCCGTACGCGCCATGTTTTTAAATCCTCTCCGGAACCTTGCATCATGCCGTACCTAGTAATTGAACACCTAGAGGAGATAAGCGAGTGGTTGCTGTTGGAGTACAAGCATGTTGCCCACTGGTGGGGGGATAAGTTGATCTTCACAAACGTAAGGCCAGAAGAGCGGAAGATTCTCTCGGAAATCGGTAGCGTGATAACTGAAAGTATAACAAGGTTGCCCTTCGATAAGTCGAAGATCATAATCTTGGATCTTCAAGCTGAAGAAGAATTAAAGCCAGAGGATATAGAGGATGACACTATAATAGTCGTGGGGGGAATCTTGGGCGATGCAATTCCAAGGGGCAGGACGAAGGAGTTTATAACATCTAAGATGCCGGGGGTTAGGGTCAGGCACATAGGGAAGCCCCAGTTCTCGATTGATGGCGCTTCAATAGTTGCAAAGCTTATCGCCGACGGAAGAAGGCTGGAAGAAATTGAATATGAGGAGAATCCGACGATAAAGCTTGATGACTTCAGTGAGATAACCCTCCACTATGCACTTCCAAAGCTTGACGGAAAGCTACTTTTAACTCCGGGCCTAATTGAGTTTCAGAAAAGGGAACTTGGATACGAGGAGGATGTTAGTGACGAGGAATTAGTAGAGTATTTTGAGGGGAAGAAAGAGCTCTAGATGTTCCTCTTGCATACCAGAGCTCCCTGTGGCACTCCAAGACCTCTAGCCACCGCGGGACATTTTGCCTTCAAGAGGAAGAACACCCTCTCATCCTTTATTTCGCTCAGGGTTTCAAAGTTCCCTTGGCCCTTCGCTATTATGACGTCCGCTTTCTCAAATATTTCCCTAAATTCTTCACTGATTTCATCAAGGGGAACTCCCACAACTCTAGTTCCTGTTGAGATTATCTTGCCAAACCTCTCGAAGCCATCCCTCTTCAGGTCTTCCACGGTGACATCGTTTATTATCGGGCCCTCTTTTCCTGCTATGTATATTTCAGCTTTTGATATCTCTCTGATTTTCTCCAGAAGGATGGAGTCAAAATAGTGCTCTCCAACGTTGTCCGTGAGGTACAGAATTACCTCTGCTTCTTTTATTCTTTCAGTCAGCTCATTACTCTCATCCACGTACAAGTCTTCCTTGAGCATTTCCTCAACCTGCCTCTCAAGGTCTTCGGGAGAGAATCCCACGGAGAAGTCGATTATATTTCCAATTATGGAGAGCTTTATGGCTGTTTTTACATCTATTTCGAGTCTGTTCCTTAATAGCGAGACAACTTTCTTCGCTACTTCCCTCGACTTTTCCTTGTATTCCCTGAAAGGATCGTCATTTTTAAGGAATTTATAAAGCTCAAGGAAAACTTTGCTACCGGCTATTGCTGGTATAGCATCTTCATGATACTCCCTTGCTATTGCTTTTGCTGCTAAGAACATTGCATTTCTCCTCTTTTCTAGATCCTCTGTTGCCATCTCAACGATCTTCTTGCACTGATTGGCCATGCACGTGAAACATTCATAGTGAACCTTCATTTCACCACCCTCGAATGGGTTGTGGGATAGGTTAATAACCGTTCGCATTCTTCGTTATGGGGGGAATAAAATGCTGGTAGGGAAAGTTCCTCCTGAAATATTGAAAGATGTTATATTCAGAGGCTTAAAGCATGGTGACAGGGTTATAGTTGGTCCTGGGGTTGGAATAGATGCTACCGCCATAGATTTTGGTGACTATGTTCTCGTTGCATCCACAGATCCAATAACTGGGGCTGAAGAGCGGATTGGATTCTATGCGGTTCACGTTAATGCGAACGATGTTGCAACCTTTGGGGCAGTGCCTAAGTGGTTTTTGATTACTGTTCTCCTGCCTGAAGGGGCTGATGCAGAGTTAGTTAAGGAGATCATGGAGGAGATGAAGAAAGTAGCCCAGGAAATGGGTATAGCTATTGTTGGTGGGCATACGGAAGTTACCCCTGGGTTAAAGAAGCCTATAGTCGTTGGAACTATGCTTGGAGAAGTTGAAAAAGAGATGCTGGTTGTTCCAAAGCCTAGGCCTGGTGATGCTATAATCCTAACAAAGGGAGCTGGGATCGAAGGAACGTCAATAATTGCACACGAGAGGGAGGATGAGCTCAGGTCAGTCTTTGGCAAGGATTTCGTCGAAAGGGCGAAGGCCTACATATATGAAATCAGCGTGGTTAGGGAGGCCTTGATGGCTAGAGAATTTGCCACAGCAATGCACGATCCTACCGAGGGAGGAGTTGCGAACGGCCTGCATGAGATGGCGGATGTTGGCGACTTGGGCTTCAGGATTTTTGCCAATAAAGTCATAGTTAGGGAGGAAACTAGGAAGATATGCGCATTTTATGATCTCGATCCCTTAGCATTAATAAGTTCTGGCTCTCTCTTGATTTCAGTACCTAGAGATCACGCCAAGGTTCTAGTGGAGAGGTTGCTGGCTAAGGGAATAAATGCCAGCATAATTGGTGAGTTCTTGGCTGAAAAGAAGAGGGTTATTATAGAGGACGGAGTTGAGAGACCTCTCAGGCGTCCTGAGACTGATGAGCTTTGGAAGGTTGTTTAGTCTCGTACTCCTTCCAAACCTCTATCAACGCAAAGAGGAGTCCTATTGCTATAGGCCCCAGGATTATTCCAACTGCCCCAAAAGCCATTATTCCTCCAAATATTCCTACTAAAGCTACCACAGAGCTTACCTTTGCCCTGTGTTTGGTTAGCTTTGGCTTTATGGTGTAGTCTGGCAGGGGGGATATCATGATGAACCCGTAAATTGCAAATAGAACAGCTACTCCTGGAGATCTATTCCAGAGCAACATCGCCCCTATCAGCCACATTATCCATCCGCCCATGAAAGGTAGCAATTCAAGAATTATGCAGAGAATACCTGCCGCTATGGAGCCAGCCGCATTGCTGAGTTTGAAGACGTAAAATCCTATTGAAAGGAAGAAGCCTTTGGTTACGCTGAAGAACAGCCATGTTTTGAGTATTGCATCGACGGTGTCTTTTACCTTCGTTAACATTCTCTCACTTATCTCCCTGTTTGTGGATGGGAGTAGCTCGTAAACCTCTCTAGCCAAGAAGTCAGCATTTGCAAGGGTTGCGTAGAATACAGCCAGGAACACTATTAGTTGGAGGGCCAGTTTTGGCAGGGAAAGGGTGTACTGAAGGAGCATCCCTCTTAACTTTTCGGGGAAGCTCGTTGCCATGGCATCAAACAAGGATGAGAGGGCCCCAGGAACTTTGAGCGTTCCAAGCCAAGAGAAGAAAGCGTCGAGGTATGTGTATAGATTTTTCAGGGTGTCGGTTATCCATAGTGCAACCCCTATTAGGAACAAAATTGAGAGAAGTGAAACTATGGCAGAAACGATAATCAGACTCCATTTCTTTCCAACTTTATTGCCAAGCTTTACGTAGAAGGGGTAAGCTATGTAGGTTGCGGCTATCCCAAAGACTATGGGGGTTATCAACTCCTTTAAGGTCTTCCAGACAAGGAAAAGTATTATGGCAACTAAAGCAGCCCAAACTATCTTTTCTCTCTCCAACCCTACCACTTCCAGATATATCTCAGTATCTGCTTCGCTAGGGAGGGCTTGTTGAATACGAACAGCCTCCCTCTCGGGTCGAGGATGAAGTTTTTGCCCACAACTAGATAGCCCTCTTTGGTCTTGTACACCTCTGCATCCTTTATATCAACATCAACGTTCAGCTTTTCAATCATGTTCTCTATCTTCTGTCTCACTTGATCAGTCATGAATTTTATTTGCTTTAAGTTAACTTTCTCCCCCTCTATTTCTGAGGGATCCATGTAGATTTCCCAGAACTCCTTTGCACATTCAAAGGGATACACGTATTCTGATCCGTATTCCGGGTAGTACATCTCATAAATTAGGGCCAGCAGTACCTTCCTTCCGTCTCCCCCAAACACCTTTACCTCTACGTTAAACTTATCGTCCTTGAATCCGTTCTCAAAAACCTCGAGCTTCTCCTCACACTGCATGCTCTCACCCCTTTATGTAGGGGTATACATAATTCGCCGGCATGTACAGAGCCGCACTCTCCGATATCTCGAATTCCTGGGGCTTTGAATCGAACATTATGACCTTTGCTGAGGTCACGTTCATCAGCTTAAGCAGTGTCCTTATCGCTGAGTCAAGGTCTCCAGTTTCATCAACTAGTGTTCCTTTCACGTCTTTCGCAAACCATACCCTTCCATCCGCGTATTTCTTGGTTTCATTTAGTGTCATGTTTCTTCCTTCGCTGACGACGTTTAGGAATTCATTAAAGTACATCTCTATCTGATCCTTAATCATTTTTCTTTCTTCTGGAGTTAAATCTCTCCAGTCGGCTCCCATATCCTTGTATGGTCCCGTCTTAAACACCTCAACTTTTATTCCGTTCATCTCGTAGTATTTCTCAGCGTTAAAGTGAACGTATATTACCCCTATGCTCCCAACCTCTGCCAGTGGGTCAGCAACTATCTTATTGGCAGCACACGCAATGTAGTACGCTCCCGAATCCATGTACCCTCCAGAGTATGCAACTATAGGCTTAAGGTAGCTTAACTTTTTCAGCTCTTCGTATATTATCCTGACGGGTCCTGCCATTCCTCCCGGGCTCTCTATCCAGAGAAGAACTCCTCCGATTGAAGAGTTTTCGCGGATTTCCCTTATGATCTTTACAACGTGCAGGGCGAGCTGGTCATCTATGGGCCCAAAAATGGGAACTATTGCAATGCTAACGTTGCCTTTCCCCTTTTCCTGGGATAATAGAGATTTTAAGTACTCAATTTCGTTCTTCATATCCTCTATCTTCAACTTCAGGAGAAGGGTTTCGTTTGTTGTTTGATTTAAGCTACTAACTTGAACTTGGGGAATCGTTTGATTGTACGATTTAAGGGCCCCAATTTGCATGTAAAGCAGAACGTTTGCTATTGCCGAGAACCCGAGTATTAAGAGTAGGATGAATGTAATATATTTCCAGACTCCATTTGTCATTTTTGCACCTCCCACTTTTTATCGCGGTTCCTCCTTTATATACCTTCCAAACCTTATGCAAAAATTTTTAAAGTTGCCATTTAAGGTGTATGTGGAAAAATTTTTGCAAAAATCAGGAGGTGATGCTCATGCCTAAGAAGGAGAGGAAGGTTGAGGGTGAAGAGGTTATAAGAGTTCCGCTTCCAGAAGGAAACCAGCTGTTCGGTGTCGTTGAGCAGGCACTGGGTGCAGGGTGGATGGATGTTAGATGTGAAGATGGGAAGGTCAGAAGGTGCAGGATCCCAGGAAGGCTCAGGAGGAGGGTCTGGATCAAGGTCGGTGACCTTGTGATAGTTCAGCCGTGGCCAGTTCAAAGTGATAAGAGAGGGGATATAGTCTACAGGTACACGCAGACCCAAGTAGATTGGTTGCTTAGAAAGGGCAAGATAAGCCAGGAATTCCTGACTGGTGGCTCCCTGCTATTAGAGTGATGAACTATGGAGAGACTTGACAGGGAAATTGCAGAGGTTCTTGGTCTTACAGAAAAGAGGGAGAAGGATAGTGAGCTCTTTAAAGTTTTCAGCGAGGTATTCGACAGGACAACAGTTGAAACGATAAGTTACTTTTACAGGAGAGGCAAGATAGAAAGGTTATATGGCGTCTTAAGCACGGGCAAAGAAGCTAATGTGTTTGCAGGCTACGATGCCAAGGGAAACAGGATCGCCGTGAAGATATACAGGACGTACACAACGGAATTCAGGAGGATATGGGAGTATCTCGCTGCTGATCCTAGGGTTGGATACCTTCCTAAAGACATTAGAAAGCTTGTGTTTGTCTGGACGAGAAGGGAGTTCAAGAACCTGCAGAGGGCTATGAAGTACGCCGTTAGAGCTCCAGAACCAATAGCCTTCCGCAATAACATCTTGATTATGGAATATATAGGTGATGAAATGCCAGCTCCAAGATTAAAAGATGTTGAGAAGGATCTGGAGCTTAAAGACTTTGAGGAGCTTTATGACTTCGCAATGGGGGCTATAGAAAGGTTGTGGAAAAGGGGAGACATGGTTCATGGAGACCTAAGCGAGTACAATATACTCATTTGGAATGAGCCCGTGATAATAGACTGGTCCCAGGCCACAGTTAAAAGGAACAGAATGAGTCTAACTCTCCTTTACAGGGATATAAGGAATATAATCAACTACTTCGGCAAAAAAGGTGTGAGCGTTGAAGATCCTGAGGAAAAGTTCCGCGAGTTGGCGGGTGATGAATTATGGGAGAGGAATTTGAGGAGCTTATGAAGAAGTATGAGAAGGTAACTAAGGACGGCGAGATAGTTAGGGATGAAGAAGATGATGAAGAATGGGAAGAATTCTTCAAGCAGGAAGAGTACGTTAAAATACCCAAGGAGAGGATCGCCGTCCTTATAGGAAAGAAGGGTAGCACTAAAAAAGAAATTGAGAGGAGAACCAAGACCAAGATAGAGGTAGATAGCGAGACTGGGGAGGTTTGGATAACCTCAACAAAAGAAACTGACGATCCTCTTGCCGTTTGGAAGGCGAGGGATATAGTTTTGGCTATAGGGAGAGGTTTCTCTCCAGAGAGGGCCTTTAGGCTACTCAACGAGGGAGAGTATCTCGAAATAATAAACCTCCCCGATATAATTATTGGCAATGAGAAAAACGCCCTACCCAGGGTTAGGGGTAGGATAATTGGCAGGAAGGGTAGGACAAGGCAGATAATTGAGGAAATGAGTGGAGCGAGCGTAAGCGTTTACGGAAAGACTGTGGCAATAATTGGCAACCCAATTCAGATAGAGATTGCAAAAACGGCGATAGAGAAGCTCGCTAGGGGCTCACCTCATGGGACGGTCTACAGATACCTAGAGAGGAGGAAGAAAGATCTCGAACTTGAGGGCTCGATGTATTATGAAAACCTGTGAGGTGTTGTTATGGCCGAAGCAAGGGATCTATTTAAGGAGTTTAAGGTTCAGAGTGTAAGTGAGTTCTTCAGAAGGAACGCGGCAATGCTTGGTTACACTGGGAAGGTTAGATCACTGACAACAATAATCCACGAGGCGGTAACGAATTCTTTAGATGCATGTGAAGAGGCTGGGATACTTCCCTATATTAGGGTTGAAATTGAGGAGCTCGGAAAGGAGCACTACAAGGTGATAGTTGAGGACAACGGTCCTGGGATTCCTGAGGATTACATTCCACACGTCTTCGGTAAGATGCTCGCTGGAACTAAGGCTCACAGGAACATACAGAGCAGGGGACAGCAAGGTATAGGCATATCAGGAGCGGTAATGTTTGCTCAAATAACAAGCGGTAAAGCTACTCGCGTTATCACATCCACTGGTGGGGACATAGTTGAGGCCTGGGTTAAGATAGACGTTCAGAAAAACGAGGGCAAAATTGTGAAGAAGATCAAGCATCCAAATCCCAAAGGCTGGAGAGGTACGAGGATAGAGCTCGAGGTTAAGGAAGTAAAATACGTTCGGTCAAAGCAGGGTGTTTACTGGTACCTGAAGCTCACGGCAATTGCTAATCCTCACGCTCATATAGAGTTAATTGAACCGGATGGAAAGCTGATTGTATTTCCAAGGTCGAGCGATGAGATTCCTGAACCGCCTGTAGAGATGAAGCCCCATCCAAAGGGAGTAATGACGGACGACGTTTACACCATGGCCCACAGGAGCAAGAGGAGTAGCGTTAGGAGGTTCCTAGTTTCTGAGTTCTCGAGGATCAGCGACAAGAAAATTGATGAGCTCATAGAGTACATAGCCGCTCTCAGGCTGATAAAATCAGAGGAGAGAAAGGAGATCAGAGAGCAACTATACGAAAGGCTGGCCAAGGGAGAGGTAGATGCCGTCCTCAAGTCCTTTGGCAGGAAGTGGAAGAAGGTCGTGGAACAGGTAGCCAAGATCATGGAGAAGCCCCCCGAGAAGTTAACTTGGCACGAGGCGGAGGAGATAGTTGAAGCCTTTAAGCTGATGAAGTTTTTAGCACCACCAACTCACGGCCTAAGGCCCATTGGGGAGGAAAACATCGAGAAGGGTCTCAAGGCAATTCTGAGGCCTGAGTTTGTAACGGCAATAACTAGGCCTCCAAAGGTGTACGCTGGAGGTATACCGTTCCAGGTGGAGGTTGGGCTGGCCTATGGAGGACACATAACAAGTTCTGAAGTTTTAAGGTACGCTAATAGGGTTCCACTTCTCTTTGATGCAGGTTCATGTGTAATAACTTCGGCAGTGAGGAGCATAGACTGGAAGAGATATAGAATAGATTCGTTTGACACCGCTCCCCTAGTCGTTTTGGTCAACGTTATCAGCGTTCACGTTCCCTACACGAGCACTGGCAAGCAGAGTATTGCTGACATCGATGAGATATACAACGAGATAAGGCTCGCTTTGATGGATACTGCAAGGAAGCTGGCCTTCTACCTTGGAGGTAAGTTCAGGAGGTTGTATCAGGTTAAGAGAAGGAAGACTCTTGAGAAGTACCTTCCTGAGATTGCTAGAGCCTTGCACATTCTAACCGGGGAGCCAGAGGAGAAGATCAAGGAGTACTTCCTGAATCTTATAGAGAGCAAAATTGAGGTTGAGGAGGTGAGTGAGGTTGAAGCTGAAGCGACAGAAGCCTAGGGAGAAGTTTTCTTACGATCCTCAAAAGGTTCTCAAAAAGCTTGAGGAGGTAGCTCAAAAGATACTGGAAGAGGTTAAGGCCGGTAAGAATCCCTACTTTGACGTTCCGACGAGGGGATTAAATAACGTATACTTTGACGAAGAGGCGAGACTAATAAGGATGGGTGATAAGCTCTCGAGGAGGTACTTCCTCAACGTGGCTCATGCAAGAAAGTTCATGCAGACCCTAATCTTAATGGCCTACGTTAAGAGACTGGTGAGTGAGGGGAAGCACGCGAGCTTAAGAGAAGCGTACTATGCCAACAAGCACACCATCCCAGGGACTAAGGAAAACACATTCGAAGATCAGAGCGAGAGCGATCCGATAATAGAGGATCTTGAAAGGATGCTTGGTGTTCTGAGAGAGGAGATGCACATTACGGCGGATAGAAGAGGGTACATCTATGGAGATATAGTCATTAAGGATGGCGAAGATGAGTTCAATGCATCTAAGCTCGGTACGGGCGGCTGGGCCGTCCCTGGGACGGTTGAGCACATTCAGTTTCCGGAGGTAAATGTTGACTACGTTCTCGTCGTCGAGACAGCTGCAATGGCCGATAGGCTGATCGAGGAGAAATATCCGAAGAGGGAGAACTGTTTAATCGTGGCAACCCAGGGTCAGGCTTCGAGAGGTGTTAGGAGGCTAATCCACAGGCTCCACTATGAAGAGGGCCTCCCGATAATAGTATTCACGGATGGAGATCCATACGGTTGGTACATTTACTCTACGATAAAACAGGGATCAATTAACCTCGCCTATCTAAGCGAGAAGCTTGCAACCCCCGATGCGAAGTTCGTGGGAATGACTATGGATGACATAAAGGAGTACGGTCTTGAAAACGTTACCGAGAAGCTCAAGGGTATTCCTCCAGATAAGAAGGGAGGGCCAACCGGGGACTACAAGAGGATAATCGAAGAGCTCAACTACCCATGGTTCCAGAACAAGGAGTGGCAGAGGCAGCTGAAGCTCGCACTCAAGTGGGGAGTGAGGATTGAACAGCAGGCTCTGGCAAACAAGAGTTTGGAGTTTGTGGCGAAGGAGTATTTGCCCGAGAAAATAAGGGAGGGTAAGCTTCTTCCGTGATGAGCCATGCCGACTACTGAGGAGCTAATAGCTAGGATAAACAAAACATTGGACGATATAGCAATAGACACCCCAGGGTTATTTGATGATCTCGATGTTCCTAAACTATTTTTTGTATTTAAGAACCGGCTGGAAGTTTTGAAAGATCTAGAAGAAGAGCTGGAAAGAAGGGTTGGCGAACTTGGTCCTGCTCCAATATTCAAGGACAAAAAATCAAAAGATCCTCACCTGTCTTGGATATACAGAAAGAGGCACTACAGGTCATTAACCCTCGAAAGGCTGAGAGCCGCGATAACCGCTCACAGAATGGCCCTTGCAATTCTCGATGCAAACTATGTACTAAGGAAGGGAAAGGTGGACATTCCCCCAGATGCCCTAAAGAGAAGCGATCTCCAAAAGGTAAAAGCTGTTGAAAGACCTGTAAAGCTCGGTAGGATAGATATACTACCATATCTGGCCTACTCTGGGGATGTCCTAAGATTGCTTGGTCAGAGGGGTATTGAGATAAGAGAACACTTCAAGCTAATAAAGGGCAAGCTCAGGGAAGAAGGTACGGTAAGAAAGGAGAAGTTTAGGATAGAGGTTGAGTACTGGGAAAATGGAAAGTTAAAGAAGGAGAAGCTTGATCTGCCCGTAGATGCTGACATAGAAGGGGAACTCAGGAAAAAGTATGGGAAAAGGTTTAGATGGAGGGTTTTGAGCTACGTGAAGACTGTCGGTGTTTTAATAAATAACCATTACACCGTTGATAACCTTGCGCTTGCTTATTCTACTCTGAACCCAAAAGAGGGCGTTAGATTGCTGGCTCTCGATATTTTCAGGTACTACTTCTTAACATCTGAAAAAGAGAGGGAGAATGTCTCCATATACCCTGGGATAAGGTCGTGTATAGACTGCCACTACTCCCTGTTTGATATTCCATTCAAGGAGAGAGCAGACTTCAAGGTTGGATTTGGTAGTCTGCTCCTGATAAGGAAGTGCGAAATAGAGAAGATGCTGGTTAGGAGAAGGAGTGACATAACTAGATTGCCCAACTACGTATTGGGCGGGGTAATATTGTATGGCATTTCAAGCTTTACGGAAGAGGAAGTTGCAAACCTACTTGAGATAGACATTGGAGAGCTTAGGGAAGGCATTAGGAAGTTCGTTGTCTCGGGCCTTCACAAAGTCGTGTTCTCGGATGTAAGCAAGTTTGAGAAGTTTATGCCGAAGAGCGAGAAGGCGAAGAAGTTCCTTGAGCTCCTCCAGGGGTGATATTTTATGAGAGTTGAGATAACTGCGAGAAACGTGAGAGAGTTGCTGAGGAAGATAGATGAGAATCTTAATGAGGATGTAACTGAAGTTTACATTAACTTAAGGCCCACAAAGGAGGTTGTAGTTAGGATACTCGAGAATGCTCCTAACGTTAAGGTGATAGGGTGCCCTCCTAGCCTTTATCCGAAGGTGTCTAAGAAAGTAATTAATGCCCTTGAGAGGATGGGGATAAAGGTTATCCCGATAGCCAAAGGAAGAGGTAGGCCTAGAAAGTACTCGGAGAAAACGGTAAATTTAATTCAGGAGATGCTCAGCCGAGGTAAGAGCCCCAGGGAGATAAGTAGATCCCTGGGAATACCTTTAAGAACCCTGTACTACCTTATCTCCCTCTACAACTTAAAGCCTCTAGTTGTTGAAGATGAAGAGGATTGAAAAAATTTTGAGTTGTAGAATAAGAGGTAGGAGTACCTTTTGTTTTTATGACAAACTTCCTAAGAAGCAATCTGAATGCAGAAGCTGTTGCTAGTTCTTATCAAAATTCCTGCTTACAAATATATTATAAAGCAAATAACATGAAATAAAAGCTGAGGGATTTAATTTGGGTAAGAACGAAAGAATTATAATAGTGACCTCAATTTTTGTGGTTCTTGTAGGCCTTCTGACCGCCCTCTACTATGGGAGGAGTGATCACATATACAGATGCTCTGTTGCATTGTTCGGCCTATCAATTCCCCTCTGGTTGCCAGAGGTTTACACTCCTAAGGGCACGTTAAAGAAGCTCTTAGCTCCTGTGTATGATACTGAGGTCATGGCCTTCTTGGGAGTCTTCATAGCGGTTCACGTTTCCCTGGTTAATGTTCCCTTCACGACTGTCGATCTGTTCCACAAGGAGTGGAGAGATGCTGACATGATAAGCCACTTTCTTGGTGGTTTGGTGCTCTGGCTCATGATCGCGAGGATCTTAGTGGAGTTTAACATTCCATGGCGTGACATTTTAAAGTACTCGGTGGTTGCTTTTTACATTTTGGCAATTGGCTGGGAGGTTGCTGAAAAGGTAAGCGAATCAGAGATATCATTCATCACAGAAACCGTTGGCAACAAAATGAGGGATCTCATTATGGACTCCCTGGGAATGATAAGTGGAATAAAAATAAGAAAGAAAATCACTTCTTTCCGGCGATCTTGACGTTCTCAAACTTTATGTATGGTGTTATCACAGTGTACATTGCTGGTAATGCCCTCTGTTCCTTGCTGACTTCCGTGGCCTGCTTCAATAGCTCGTAAATGTTCCCGGCAATTAGGAAGACGCTTGATCCAACGATCTCTCCGTCCTCTATTAGGTAAGCTGGATTTGCCGTCACGGCAAAGTTACCGTTGTCGGGGTTACTTGAGTGTGCACCCTGAACGCCATCGACGAAGTAGCCGTGCTTGATTTCCCCAATTATATCCTCGAGTGACCTCTTGCCCTCTTCAATGACGACTGTGTTGAGACCTATGCTGACACCTCCGCCCCTCCAGTCTCTTTGCCCGTGCCCCGTGCTCTCCGTGCCGTATATCTTTGCCCAGTAGTTGTCCCATACGAACCCCTTGAATATTCCTTTCTCTATGAGCATCGTCTTTCTCGTTGGAACCCCTTCCCCATCGAAGACAGCCTTTGCTATGCTGAGCTCGTGGAACGTGTCATCGTACATCGTTATAACCTCACTCGCGATGCTCTCTCCAACCTTATCAGCTAGTGGCGTGGTCTTCTTCACTAACCTCTCACCGCTGAAGGCCGGGAAGAGCGTGTAGAATAGTAAGCCTGAGGTAGCCCAGGGGCCAAAGATTATTGGTACTTCTTCGTTCTTTGCCTCCTTGACCTTATAGGCCCACTGAACCTTCTGCACGCCTTTCTCAACTACTCCCTCAACGTCCAAGTTAAGATTATCTTTAGCATCGAATTCGAATATTCCTGGGGTGACTACACCCTCCTTCTTCCCAACGAATTCAAAGAACAGGTGTGAGTAGCCGAACTCTTGGGTCACGTTTATCCCTTGGGAGTTGTAAATTCCTACCTCAACCCATGAAGCTCCTGCAGATCCTCCAGCTACAGTTATGTGCTCATCCTTCTCTCTTGCGAGCTTTATTCCTTCAAGGACGAAGTTAACGAGCCTATCTGGTGAGACCTCCTTTAGCTCTTCATTGACCTTTGGCTTTTCCCTGTACTTTCCTGGGCTTGGGAGGGAGTGCCACTTTTCATCTGGGTTATTTAGTTTGGCCATCTTTGCGGCCGACTCTATGGCCTTCTTCACTTCTTCCTTATCGGCGGTGTCTATTATGGCAATTCCGATCCTCTTGTCTTTAATTCCTCTGATTATCGTGACGACGTTCGTTCTCGTTGAGGCCATTGATATTTCGTTAAGCTCAACGTCGACGCTTACGTCCCTTCCCCTCTGGACGACTATCTCAAGCTCGTCAAAAAACTTCTCACCGTACTTAATCAGCTCCTCCATCTCCATCACCCGATGAGAATTCCTCCATCGAACCTCATGTGGGGTCCACCTGAGCTAACAAATGCCGTCTGTCCCTTTCCACAGAATCCAACCTCAAGCCCGAAGTCCTTACCTACTGCTGTTATCTTCTTCAGGGCCTCAATTGCAACTCCCGTGATTGAAGTATCCCTTATCGGTTCTGCAATCTCTCCGTTCCTTATCACATAGCCCTCCTGAATTCCCACTTGGAACGCAGAGTTGAGCTGGGCCTGTCCTCCCCTGAAGTCTACAACGTAGTAGCCGAACTTGATGTCCTCTATCATCTCCTCAAATGACCAGTCTCTCGGCTCGAAGATCGTGTTCCTCATCCTTATTATCGGTGGGTACCTGTAGTCTTGGGCCCTTGCATGTCCATTTGGCTCCATGCCCCACTTTGCAGCGTACTCCCTGTTCAGCATTATCTCCTTCAGTATTCCGTTCTCGATGATGTGTATGTCCTTGACTGGGACCCCCTCATCGTCGTACTTGTCGTTTCCAAAGCCTCCCTCGACGTACCTCTCGCTCATCGTTACGAACTCTGGGGCAATCTGCTTGCCCATGAGATCCTTGAACGGTGAGTTTATGGTGAGGTCGGCCTCAGCTAGGTGGCCGAGTGCCTCATGGGCTATGATCCCGACGACTATCGGGCCGGCAACTATTGGCCACTCTCCCCTCTTTGGAGCAACTCCATTGAGCTGTGAGTGTAACTTCCTCAAGAGTCTGTCCTTTACCTTCTCATTGGGCTCTTTCTCCGTCATGAGCTCCCAGCCGTAGTCAACGGCCCCGATGCTGTCCCTTGCCATAGCCAATCTTCCCTCTTTCTTTCCGGTGACATAGACCCCTTGGTAGAGGTAGTTGTAGTCCCACTCTATTCTCGTTCCCTCGTTAGTTAGGAGTATTTTCTGGCCGCCTCCGTCTTCGTACCTTATGTTAACGCTCTTTACTGCTTCATCCTCCTTGAGGAGCTTCTCAAGTTCCCTGAGGTGGTTAACTTTCTCTTCTATGTCGACTTCCTTGGGCTTGACTTTCATCTTGCTCTTAACAAAGTCCTCCACGGGCTTTATCTCCGCGAGCTTTATCTTCTCTTTCTTTGTCTCTGCTGCGGCCTTTGCGAGCTTGTATGCCTCTTTGATAGCTTCCTCTAACCTGCTGAGATCGCTCGTGGAAGAGAAGCCCCACGCTCCATTTGCGAGAACCCTAATTGCTACTCCCCTGTTCAGCTTTTCAGTAAAGCTCACGAAAACTCCGTCTTTGAGGTTTAGCGTTGTTTTCTTGAGGTTTTCGTACCTCAGCTCGATGTACTCTGCCTTAATATTTTCCTCGGCCCAGCGAAGGGCTTTTTCCAAGGTCTCCATAAGAACCACCATTGACATTTGTACAGTAGGTGTATAACGTGTTGTGTATAAAAGGCTTTTGAACATTTCGATATAGATCGAAGATAATTACTACTTAAAAGAGTTTTTATTCACTATTATCAATATTTTGCCAATTTTTAAGCAAAAAGGTTATATATCATGAAGTTCATGAAATTAATTGCAAGAATATTATGGGGGGGTGATATGAGGAAGGCAATTTTAGGGGCTATAGTAGCCCTCCTCCTTGTTGGGGCGTACGCCTCTTATGTTATAAGTTATCCCAAGTATCCAAAGGTTGAAGGTTGTGTAAACCCATTTGCCGTAGTGAAGCCAGTAAGTAGAGTTCAAGAAAATTGGTCAAAGATTAATGTATTCTTCAAACTTGCTACCAGTAGGGATTTTTGGAAGTTAGCTAAACCCTGGAACGTTGACTACTCCCATGTAACGGTCGTTAAGCATACCCTTGAGTACAAGGGCAAAAATATAACTATGCTCGCTATAGGAGCCTTACTGAGAGATAAGAAGCATGTTGTTGTATATTATGAGTTCTCAGAACCAGTGAGAGGAATGGTAACAGCCTCTAAAATGTTTAGTATAAACAATAGCTCTAAACTAAAGTTAGTTGCTATGATGATTAACGGCCGATATAAACAGGTAGAAGATTGTACGAGGGAATGTGAATCTGACGATGAATGTGGAGAATTTTGGAGCTGTTCTTCATATTGCTGTGACACCAACATCAGGTGTTTTATAGGATGTTGTGGATCGTGTGGTCTTGCATGTTTTTCCTGTCTTGTAGGTGAAGCCTCTTCGTGTTCGGAATGTGTTTTATGTGTTGGGACTTGGTGTCCCACGTGTGGAGTTCTGTGCTGTGATAAGGAAGGTACAGTATGCTTAGACTGGGGGAATATGCCATGAAGAAGATAAACTCCCGGTTAGTTTTTTCCGTGCTTCTTTTAGTATTCTTATTAATACTATCATTGCAATTTAAATTTATACTTTTTACAGCACTTCTCTCCGTCATAGTGTTGTTACTATTTGAGTATAAAGGAGAACACCTAAAAGCAATAATCTATAGTGCGATATTATGGCTTGCTACGAATTCTGTTGTAGCGTATTTGATAATTGGTGAAGTTGAAATAAAACATCTAGTGGGGGCTATTGGAGGTAGCATATTCCTGATAGCTATAAGTTTACTTACTTGGAAAGTTTCGAGACCAAAGGACAACTTACAAAGAGGGAATAAAGAGATTAATGGTCAATAAATCGAGATCCTCTTAACCCCCTCAAGCTTTGATAACTCATTTATTAGGTCCCCAGGAATTGGCTTCTCGGTGATTATCGTTAGCGTTGCCTCCGGATAGAGTTCAGGATCCTCCGCTATTGCCTGCACGATATTTATTCCCCTATCTGAGATTTTCTGGGCAACTTTCGCTAGAATTCCAATGGCCCGTGGTTCTGGTTCGATTTCAATGACTCCGTAACCTACGTGCTTTCCAACGTACTTCATGTGCACCGTAGGCTCTAAGTTCATGTATATCTCCCTAAGCTCTGGGGTTTTGAGAATCATTGCAACTGTTTCCTTGACTACCCTTCTGTCAACATTTAGTGCCTTTGCAATCTTTGTATATGGGACTTCAATTTCTCCTGCCTTTATCTTCATGTCTTCAGAGACTTTTAAACCATATCTCAGCAAGGTTTTTGCGATGAGTTTCCTAACTGGGTACTCGTCGAAATGATGTTCAATTCTTCCCCACATGCTCCATCACCGCCATTAAAGTTCAGCATTCCACTATTGGGTTCATTGGTATTAAAATGTTTCCATGTCCTCAAATATACCTTAGACAATAAAAGATAAAAGCTGTGAAAACGCGGAAGGTATATAAAATCCCTTCCCGAGTATCAGTGGGGGGTGAAGAGATGGCGTTTGTACCACCTCAAGCAGGATACGATAGGGCGATCACAGTTTTCAGCCCTGATGGAAGACTGTTCCAAGTGAACTATGCAAGAGAAGCAGTTAAAAGAGGAGCAACAGCAGTTGGGGTTAAATGCAACGAGGGTGTTGTTCTTGCTGTAGAAAAAAGGATAACAAGCAGATTAATTGAACCTGAGAGTTATGAGAAGATTTTCCAAATTGATGATCACATTGCAGCAGCATCGAGTGGGATAATTGCAGATGCGAGAGTTCTCGTAAATAGAGCAAGGCTCGAGGCTCAAATTCACAGACTAACATATGGTGAGCCTGCTCCCCTCTCGGTAATAGTCAAGAAGATATGTGACTTAAAGCAGATGCACACCCAGTATGGCGGTGTAAGACCATTTGGCGCCGCTCTGTTAATGGCTGGCGTTAATGACAGGCCAGAGCTTTATGAAACAGATCCCAGCGGTGCATACTTTGCTTGGAAAGCTGTAGCGATCGGAAGTGGTAGGAATACAGCAATGGCTATCTTTGAAGAAAAGTACAGGGATGATATGACGCTTGAAGATGCAATAAAGCTTGCAATATTAGCCTTGGCCAAGACTATGGAAAATCCGACCGCTGATAACATTGAGGTTGCCGTAATAACTGTGCAAGACAAGAAGTTTAGGAAGCTCTCAAAGGATGAGATAGCGAAGTACCTCGAGGAAGTTATGAAGGAGGTCGAGCAAGAGGAGGTTAAGGAGAAAGAGGAGGATTATTCCGAGCTTGACAGCCACTACTAACTTTATTTCTCTTTTCTGGAGGTGATGTCTATGCCGATTAGTGTGGACAAGGCCGTGATTGCTAGATTGAAAGTTCACGGTGAGACTTTTGAAATTCTTGTTGATCCTTATTTGGCCAGGGATTTCAAAGAGGGCAAAGATGTTCCAATTGAGGAAATTCTTGCAACTCCTTATGTGTTTAAAGATGCACACAAGGGTGATAAGGCAAGCGAGCATGAGATGGAGAAAATCTTTGGCACGAGTGACCCCTACGAAGTTGCTAAGATAATTCTAAGGAAAGGAGAAGTCCAACTTACTGCCCAACAAAGAAGACAAATGCTGGAAGAGAAGAAGAGGCAGATAGCGACTATAATCCATAGGCATGCGGTAGATCCAAGAACGGGCTATCCCCATCCAGTAGATAGAATATTGAAGGCAATGGAGGAAGTTGGTGTTAGGGTTGATATATTCAAAGATGCCGAGGCTCAAGTTCAGGATGTCATAAAGGCACTAAGGAGGGTTCTCCCACTGAAGATTGAGGTCAAGATAATAGCAGTGAAGGATGTTCCTGATCGAAATCCCTGGGGGAGTTGAGGAAGAGTTTTATGAAAAGTTGAACGCCCTTACAAAGGGCAATGTCCAGACTAAACTTATAGAGAGGAAGGGCTTATGAAGAGGATATTTGTTCAGAATAGGGAATTAGTTGTTCCAGGAACCTTACTAGCCCAAGGTCCATATAAGAACGGAAGGGGAACATTTAAGGAAGGCTCGAGAATTTACTCGACCGTTATAGGCCTCGTTGACATTAAAGGGAATACTATTAGAGTCATCCCTCTTGAGGGCCCATATATTCCTGAGGTTGGGGATAACGTTATTGGGAAAATAGTTGATGTCAAGTTCTCTAGCTGGGTTGTCGACATAGGAGCTCCCTATCCAGCAACTCTTAAAATACAGGACTATACAGATGAGAAGATTGACCTCATAAGGACGGATCTGAGGAAGTTCTTTGACATTGGGGATATAATCTATGCAAAGGTCAAGGCGATAAATGAAGTCAACAATATCGACCTTACAACGAAAGGCATGCCCTTCAATGGTGGGCCCCTTAGGGGGGGTCAAATTGTAAAGATAACTCCCTCAAAGGTTCCTAGGGTTATAGGAAAGGGGGGCTCAATGATAAACATGATAAAGAAGCTTACAATGAGCAGGATAATAGTAGGGCAGAATGGCTGGATATGGGTCAACAGCAAGAACGATGCCCTAGAGAAACTTGCTATTGAGGCGATATTGAAGATAGACCGGGAGAGCCATACAAGGGGATTAACTGACAGGATAAAGTCCCTTCTTCTCTCGAGGCTTGAAGAGCTAAAGGAGCAGGGGATTATTGAGGAGATACCAAAGCTTGAGGAAGAGCAGGAAGAGGAGAAGGTGGGGGAAAATGATGGAGAAACCTGAAGATATCAAGCTGATTGATGAAAATGGTAGAAGAATTGATGGGAGAAAGAAGTACGAGTTGAGACCAATAAAGATGAAAGTTGGCGTTTTGAAGAATGCAAATGGTTCCGCGTATATTGAATGGGGTAAGAACAAAATAATAGCTGCTGTTTATGGTCCTAGAGAGATACACCCCAAACACCTTCAGAGACCAGATAGAGCTATTCTGAGAGTCCGTTATAACATGGCCCCCTTCAGCGTTGAGGAAAGGAAGAAGCCTGGGCCTGATAGGAGGAGCATAGAGATAAGCAAGGTAATAAAGGGTGCCCTTGAGCCTGCTTTAATCTTGGAGATGTTCCCTAGGACCGCAATAGACATCTTTATAGAGGTCCTTCAGGCGGATGCAGGTACTAGGGTTGCTGGAATTACTGCTGCATCACTTGCATTGGCTGATGCCGGAATCCCAATGAGGGACTTAGTTGCAGCATGTGCCGCTGGTAAGATTGAGGGTCAAATAGTCCTCGACCTAAATAAAGAGGAAGACAACTATGGAGAGGCCGATGTTCCCGTTGCAATAATGCCCCTCAAGAATGACATAACACTGCTCCAGATGGATGGTTATCTGACTAAGGATGAGTTCATTGAAGCAGTTAAGCTGGCCATAAAGGGAGCAAAGGCCGTTTACCAGAAGCAGAGAGAAGCCCTGAAAGAGAAGTACGTTAAGATAGCCCAGGAGGTTGAGGGAAGTGAGTGATAATGAAATTATTGCCGGTATAATGAGAGATCATATCGTTAACCTGCTCAAGGAAGGCAAGAGAATTGATGATAGAGGATTTGAAGATTACAGACCAATCGAGATTGAAGTAGGATTAATTGAGAAGGCTGAAGGCTCAGCCTTAGTTAAGCTGGGAAGTACTCAAGTTTTAGTGGGAATAAAGACTACCCTTGGTGAGCCCTTTCCTGATACCCCCAACATGGGCGTAATGACTACCAACGTTGAACTTGTACCATTAGCTTCACCGACATTTGAACCCGGTCCACCGGATGAGAGGGCAATAGAGCTCGCTAGAGTCATAGACAGGGGAATTAGAGAAAGTAGGGCCCTTAATCTAGAGAAAATGGCTATAGTCCCAGGCAAGATAGTTAGGGTGGTCTTCATAGATGTCCACGTTCTTGATCATGACGGGAATTTGATGGATGCAATTGGAATAGCTGCAATAGCAGCTCTAATGAATGCAAAGGTTCCAAAAGTTAGGTACAATGAAGAGACCGAGGATGTTGAAATTCTAGAGGAGACTGAGCCTCTTCCAGTAGAAAAGATACCAGTTCCAGTTACCTTTGCTAAGATAGGGAATGCTCTTGTCGTTGACCCTAACCTAGAGGAAGAGCAGGTCATGGATGGGAGACTAACTATAACTACCGATGAAACTGGACACATCTCTGCAGTCCAAAAAAGCGAGGGAGGGGCTTTTAAGCTTGAAGAAGTAATGTATGCTGTTGAAACTGCGTTTAAGAAGGCCGAACACATAAGAAAACTGATCATAGAGGCCGTAGAGAAAGGACATGCAAAAGGGTAAATTTTATAAACTAATCTTCTTCCCTTTATTTCGGCCCCAAGCCCCGGTAGCCTAGCCTGGTGGGGCGGGGGACTTGTAATCCCCAGGTCGCGGGTTCAAATCCCGCCCGGGGCTCCAGTGGGGCCGTAGGGTAGCTTGGTCTATCCTGCGGGCTTTGGGAGCCCGTGACCCGGGTTCAAATCCCGGCGGCCCCACCATTATTTTTTGCCATGAACCTTTACTACATTGTAAAAGTTTTTAAGGATATATTGAAAAGTGAACTTGGTGGGTGGCCGTGTATTATGAACATGCTCCGGCCCTTGGCTCTTACCTGATCTTGTACTTCTTCTACCTGATTCCCCTACCAGTGACGATCATATTAATATTGCTTTCTAGGAGAGTCTATATACAGAAGAGACAATGGATGAAAGTTGTGAAACCACTAGTTGCATGGAGCATTTTATGGATGTTTATAAGTTCGATAGCTCAGTTTTACTTAACTCACCAGTACCTGTACCTGTATTCCCTAACAGCCACCGGTACGTGCTTTACGTCCTCGTGCTTAAAAGAAAGCATGGCACGAGATGAACTTTACAAATTCAACATTACAGGAATGGAAGAGTATGGCATGCCGAACTTTGGAATAATGAGGGCATACAGGGTTACTGATTCAAGACTGGTCATGGGAATACATCCACATATCGAGCGCGTAAACGCGGTTATCATAGCAAGATCTATGTTTCCGTTGCCAGTTGTCGAAATATGGGATTACAAAGTAGATCCGAGGGATCCTCATAGAATTATTGGACTTGAAAGGTTTTACATTGTATATCCTAGCAATCCTGGGGAGGTCCTAACAGAGCACTTTGACTTTAAGTTTGAGATGTTTTCATGGGGGAAGAGGTATAGTGGATGAATAACCGAAAACCTTATATATCATCTTTATTGGAGCATTTTTCGGCAGGCGCCCCGGTGGCTCAGCCTGGTAGAGCGGCCGCTTGGTAAGCGGCAGGTCCCGGGTTCAAAGCCCGGCCGGGGCTCCACCTTCTAATAAGCTTTTCGCAATGGATATAAAATCTTAGTAAAGCTTATATATCAGAACCTAAAGGCGGAGTGTGGATGACATTCGTAAAAACTTCTGGGGGGCAATTTTCCGTGGCGGGGAGAAAAGAGTTTAACATATTTGATCACGTATTAGTGCCTGAGCATAGAGTACTCAGTGAGGAAGAAAAGAAGGCACTATTTGAGAAGTACAAAATAACTCCTGCTCAGCTACCTCAAATTAAGGCTAGTGATCCTGCTGTTAAAGCCCTTGGCGCTAAGCCTGGAGATGTTATTGAAATCAAGAGAAAAAGTCCTACAGCTGGAGTCTACTATTATTATAGGATAGTGGTTGAAGATTAAAGCTTCTTGAGGTGAGAATATGAGAGGTCCGACGGTTGTAGAGGTTACTCCCGACGATCTTTGGATTGTTATGGAGAGTTACTGGCAGGAAAAGGGTCTTGTAAGACAGCATCTCGATTCTTACAACGCCTTCATTGAGAGAGGTCTTCAGGAGGTTGTTGACGAGTTCGGTGGAATAAAGCCGGACATTCCAGATTTCGAGGTAAAATTTGGAAAAATCAGAGTTGGTCAACCAGAATTCCAGGAGCCCCATGGTCAGAGAAAGCCTTTATATCCAATGGACGCGAGGATAAGGAATCTTACATATTCTGCCCCGCTCTACCTTGAAATGATTCCAGTGATTAGGGGAATAGAACAGGAGCCCGTTGAGGTTAGAATAGGTGAGCTTCCAATAATGCTAAAGTCTAAGGTCTGTAGGCTTTATGGCCTAAGCGATGAAGAACTTATCAAGCTCGGTGAAGATCCAAAGGATCCTGGGGGTTACTTCATAATTAACGGTTCTGAGAGAGTTATAGTATCTATTGAAGATATAGCTCCTAATAGGACGCTTGTTGAGAGAGACGAGAGGCAGGATAGGTACGTAGCAAAGGTATTCTCATATAGACATGGATATAGAGCATTGATCACCGTAGAGAGGAAGAAAGATGGAATTCTCTATGTCGGGATTCCGAATGTTCCTAAGCCCATTAAGTTCGTTTACATCATGAGAGCCCTTGGGCTTGAGAGAGATAAGGACATCGTCGATGCTGTTGGCAATGATCCTGAGGTTCAGCAAATACTCTTTGATAACTTGGAGGATGCAAGTGACATAACGACCCAGCAGGAGGCCCTTGAGTACATAGGAAAGCTAGTAGCCCCAGGACAGGCGAGGGAGTACAGGCTGAAAAGGGCTGAATACGTGATAGACAACAACCTCCTACCTCATATGGGTGTAAACCCAGAGGATAGGATTAGGAAAGCCTACTACCTCGGAATGATGGCCCTCAAGGTAATTGAGCTTTCCCTGGGCAGAAGAGATGAGGATGACAAGGATCACTATGCTAACAAGAGGCTCAGGCTCGCCGGTGATCTGCTTAAGGACTTATTCAGAGTAGCATTCGGCCAGCTGGTTAAAGATATTCAGTACCAGATGACGAAGACCTATCAAAGAAAAGGTGAAAAGTATACTTTTAGCAATATCCATAGGTTCATAAGAAATTCAATTAGACCCGACGTTCTAACGGAGAGAATTGAGCATGCCCTAGCAACTGGTGCATGGCCAGGTGGAAGGACCGGTGTCAGCCAGCTTCTTGATAGAACTAACTACGTCTCAACTCTCTCCCACCTCAGAAGAGTAACTTCACCTCTAGATAGGGAGCAACCTCACTTCGAAGCTAGAGATCTCCACGGAACCCACTGGGGTAGGATCTGCCCAACTGAGACTCCAGAAGGTCCAAACTGTGGTCTCGTTAAGAACTTGGCCTTAATGTCCCAGATTACAACTGCCGTTCCTGAGAAGGAAGTAAAAGAATACCTAATGTCTTTGGGTGTAGTTCCAATAGAGGTTAGAAGGCCAAGCCCTGAATTATGGAGAGTTTACCTCAATGGTGTTCTCATAGGTACGGTTGAAGACGGAAAAGCTTTGACTGAGAAGATCAGGGCAGATAGGAGAAGTGGGAAGATAAGTGATGTTATTAACGTTGCCTACTACGAAGATGTTAAAGAGGTCTACGTTAACAGCGATGATGGTAGAGTTAGGAGGCCTCTCATAATAGTGGAAAATGGAAAGCCAAGGCTAACTAAGGAACACGTTCAGGCCGTAAAAGAAGGCAGACTCAAGTGGAGCGACCTAATAAAGATGGGTGTAATTGAGTACCTCGACGCTGAGGAAGAAGAAAACGCCTATGTTGCAATGTGGCCCTGGGAAGTTACCGAAGAGCACACCCACCTTGAGCTTATGCCCGCTGCAATCCTCGGTCTGCCAGCTTCCCTAGTCCCCTATCCAGAACACAACGCAGCTCCGAGAAACACCTATGGGGCAGGTATGGCAAAGCAGAGCCTTGGTCTCGGATGGGCTAACTTCAGAATTAGGGTTGATACGAGAGGCCACCTCCTCCACTATCCGCAGGTTCCACTCGTTGACTCGAGGATAATGAAGGCAGTAGGTTACGAGGACAGACCTGCAGGCCAGAACTTCGTCGTTGCCGTTCTTGCTTACCATGGTTACAACATGGAGGATGCCATCATTATAAACAAGGCTTCTATAGAGAGAGGCTTGGCCAGATCAACTTTCTTCAGAACTTACGAGGCTGAGGAGAAGAAGTATCTCGGCGGTCAAACTGATAAGTTCGAGATCCCAGCCCCAACGGTTAGGGGCTACAGGGGTGAGAAGTACTACAGGCACCTTGATGAGGACGGTCTCATATTCCCAGAGTCAAAGGTTGAGGGTAAAGATGTCCTAATTGGAAGAACTTCACCACCAAGATTCCTTGAGGAGAGAGGTCTTGGTAGTGTAGCTTTACAGGAGAGGAGAGAAACTAGCGTTGCTGTTAGGCCAAGTGAAAGAGGTATCGTTGACAAAGTTATAATCACGGAAACTGGAGATGGTACTAAGCTCGTAAAGGTCACCGTGAGAGACCTTAGAATTCCCGAGCTCGGTGACAAGTTCGCTTCAAGGCACGGTCAGAAGGGTGTTATCGGTCTAATCGTCCCCCAAGAAGACATGCCTTGGACTGAGAGCGGAATAGTACCAGATCTTATCGTTAACCCACATGGTATTCCATCGAGAATGACCGTCGGTCAGCTTATTGAGGCAATAGGCGGAAAGGTAGCCTCACTCAAGGGAAGAAGGGTTGACGGTACAGCTTTCATTGGGGAACCTGAGGAGAAGCTCAGGAAAGAGCTCGAGGAGCTCGGATTCAAGCACACGGGCAGGGAGATAATGTACGATGGCATAACAGGAAGGAGGCTTGAAGCAGATATATTCGTGGGAGTTATCTACTACCAGAGGCTCCACCACATGGTTGCAGACAAAATCCACGCGAGAAGCAGAGGTCCTGTGCAGGTTCTCACCAAGCAGCCAACTGAGGGTAGGGCTAGAGAAGGTGGTCTCAGATTTGGTGAGATGGAGCGTGACGTCCTCGTTGGTCATGGTGCGGCAATGCTACTGATAGAGAGGCTACTCGAGGAGAGCGATAAGACCGAAGTCTGGGTCTGTGAGAACTGTGGTCACATAGCAATAGAGGATAAGAGGAGGCACAAGGTCTACTGTCCAGTGTGTGGTGAGGAGGAGAGGATTAGTAAGGTTGAGATGAGCTATGCGTTCAAGCTGTTGTTGGATGAGCTTAAGGCTATGGTGATTAGACCCAAGTTAAACCTCACGGAGAGGGTGTGAGCCATGCAGTCCGTTAAGAAGGTTATCGGTAGTATTGAGTTTGGTATCCTCTCACCCCAGGAAATAAGGAAGATGAGTGCAGTTGAGGTTACAGTCCCAGACACTTACGACGATGACGGTTACCCCATTGAAGGCGGTGTAATGGACAAAAGGATGGGAGTTATTGACCCAGGACTTAGATGTGAGACCTGTGGGGCAAGGGCCGGGGAGTGTCCTGGTCACTTCGGGCACATAGAGCTTGCCAGGCCCGTGATCCACGTTGGATTTGCCAAGACCATACACAGAATCCTTGAAAGCACGTGTAGAGAGTGTGGAAGGATAAAGCTCACCGATGAGGAAATCGAGGAGTACATGAAGAAGCTTGAGCTAGCTAAGAACAGGAGGAGTGAAGTGAACAAGATACTCAAGGAGATTCATAAGAAGGCAAGAGAGAGAATGGTCTGCCCGCACTGTGGTGCTCCTCAGTTCCCCATTAAGTTCGAGAAGCCAACAATTTACTGGGAGATAAGGAAGGACGAGCAGGGTAATGAGTATAAGCACAGGATGATGCCCACAGAGGTTAGGGACAGACTTGAGAAGATCCCGGATAAGGATCTCCCACTCCTCGGCCTACACCCCGAGAAGTCAAGGCCCGAGTGGATGGTTCTCACGGTTCTCCCGGTTCCCCCAGTTACCGTTAGACCCTCAATTACCCTTGAGACTGGTATTAGAGCTGAAGACGATCTTACCCACAAGCTTGTCGATATCATTAGGATTAACAATAGGCTCAAGCAGAACATCGAGGCTGGAGCTCCTCAACTTATTATCGAAGATCTTTGGGACCTCCTCCAGTATCACGTTACCACTTACATAAACAACGAAACCTCGGGGGTTCCCCCCGCAAAGCACAAAAGTGGAAGGCCCCTCAAGACACTTGCCCAGCGTCTCAAGGGTAAGGAGGGAAGATTTAGAGGCAACCTAAGCGGTAAGAGAGTTAACTTCTCAGCGAGAACCGTCATAAGCCCAGATCCAATGATAAGCATCAACGAGGTTGGAGTTCCAATCCAAATAGCTATGGAACTCACGGTTCCCGAGAAAGTAACGGAGTTTAACATTGAGAAGCTTAAGAAAATGGTTCTCAATGGTCCCGACAAGTATCCTGGGGCTAACTATGTCATCGATCCTGATGGGAAGAGAATTAGAATAATGGAGAGTAACAGGGAATTCCTCGCTGAGAGGCTTGACATAGGCTGGACAGTGGAGAGGCACCTTCTCGATGGTGACATAGTGCTGTTCAACAGACAGCCCTCTCTGCACAGGATGAGCATTATGGCCCACCGCGTTAGAGTAATGCCCTACAAGACATTCAGGCTTAACTTGGCAGTTTGTCCACCTTACAACGCTGACTTCGATGGAGATGAGATGAACCTTCACGTTCCTCAGACCGAGGAAGCCCAGGCTGAGGCGAGAATACTTATGGAAGTTCAGAACCATATTCTCTCCCCAAGGTATGGAGGGCCTATCATAGGTGGAATTCAGGATCACATTTCAGGGGGATACCTACTAACCAGAGAGGGAGCGTACTTCACGAGGGAAGAGGTTGAGCAGATGCTAATGTTTGCCGGCGTTGACATTAAGGAGCTCCCTGAACCCGACAAATATGAAGATGGCAAACCATTATGGAGCGGAAAGACGATATTCTCCCTATTACTCCCGGATGACCTAACGGTTTGGTATAGGAACAAGCTCTGCGACGAACCTGAGAGGTGTGAGGCCTTAGAGAAGCTAATTGAGGAGAAGCTCATACCTGATCCTGAGGAAGTAAGGAAACTGGCTTACGATGGCTTTGTTTACATTCAGAACGGTAAACTACTGAGTGGTGCTATTGATAAAAAGGCCTATGGTAGAGAGGATGGAATAATCCTCGACCTCATAGTGAGGGAGTATGGAGTTGAGAGAGCGAGACAGTTCCTTGATCAAGTTACAAAGCTTGCAATATGGGTGATTACTCACAAGGGCTTCACAACGGGAATTGATGACGAAGATCTGCCGGAGGAGGCCAGGGACAGGATAAGGGAAATAATTAGGGAGGCGGAAGAGAGAGTTCAAAGGTTAATTGAGGCTTATAAGAGAGGAGAGCTTGAGCCTCTCCCAGGAAAAACACTTGAAGAGACATTGGAGAGCAAGATCATGGCAGTTCTTGCTGAAGCTAGAGATAATGCTGGTTCAATAGCCGAAAAGTACCTTGGTATGGACAACCACACTGTTATCATGGCCAAGACCGGAGCTAGAGGTAAAATACTTAACATAACCCAGATGGCAGCTTTGCTCGGTCAGCAGTCAATTAGAGGTAAGAGGCTGTACAGAGGATTCAAGGGCAGGGTTCTAAGCCACTTCAAGCCAGGAGATCTTGGAGCTAGAGCAAGGGGATTCGTAGTTAACTCATACAAGAGCGGCCTGAGCCCACAAGAGTACTTCTTCCACGCTATGGGTGGTAGGGAAGGTCTCGTCGATACAGCCGTAAGAACTGCTCAGAGCGGTTACATGCAGAGGAGGCTGATCAATGCTCTTCAGGATCTCAAAGTTGACTACGATGGTACAGTTAGGGATCCAACGGGCGTCATAGTTCAGTTCAAGTACGGTGAAGATGGAGTTGATCCCATGAAGAGTTGGGGAGGAAAAACTGTGGATGTTGATAGGATAATTGTGAGAACTCTGCTGAAGGTTAGGGCAAATGGAAAGAGGTGATTGTTATGGTCTCTTCCTCCACTATTAAATCTTTAATTGAAAAGAAAGGGAAGAACCTTCCAGAGAGCGTTAAACAGGAACTCTATGAGAAGCTTTTGAAGTACAATGAGAAGTACAAGCTCACAAAGGCAGAAGTTGAAATGATAGTTGAAGAGGTTGTAAAGGAGTACGAGAGAGCCTTAGTCGAACCTGGTGAGGCTGTTGGTACAGTTGCCGCTCAGTCAATTGGAGAGCCTTCAACTCAGATGACCCTCAACACCTTCCACTATGCAGGTGTTGCCGAAATTAACGTTACCCTAGGTTTGCCCAGAATCATCGAAATAGTCGATGCGAGGAAGAATCCTTCGACGCCAATGATGACTGTTTATCTTGATGAAGAGCATCGCTATGAGAGGGCAAAGGCAGAGGAAGTTGCGAGAAGGATTGAGGGAACTACCTTGGAGAATCTTGCGAGAAGCACAACTCTAGATCTTATCAACATGGAATTTATAGTTGAAATAGATCCCGAGAGACTCGAGAAGAGTGGGCTTACAATGGAGAAAATCTTAAAGAAGCTTCAGGGCTCGTTTAAGAGCGCCGAGTTTGAGGCGGAGGGTTACACGCTTATCGTTAGGCCAAAGAAAGTTGAGAAGATCTCAGACCTTAGGAGGCTTGCCGAAAAGGTTAAAAAGCACCGTCTTAAGGGTCTCTCGGGCGTTGGGAAGACCATCGTAAGGAAGGAAGGCGATGAATACGTGATCTATACGGAGGGTTCAAACTTCAAGCAGGTCCTTAAAGTTCCTGGGGTTGATCCCACAAGGACAAGAACTAATAACATCCATGAGATCGCCGAAGTGCTGGGCATTGAGGCCGCAAGGAATGCCATTATAGAGGAGATAATAAACACGATGCGCGAGCAGGGTCTTGAGGTTGATATAAGGCATATCATGCTGGTTGCTGATATAATGACTCTTGATGGCATTGTAAGGCCCATCGGTAGGCACGGTGTAGTTGGTGAAAAGGCAAGCGTCCTTGCAAGGGCGGCCTTCGAGATAACTACGCAACACCTGTTTGAGGCCGCCGAGAGGGGAGAAGTTGACAACCTCAACGGTGTAATTGAAAACGTCCTAATCGGGCAGCCCGTTCCAGTGGGAACGGGCATAGTTAAGTTGACAATGAAGCTACCACTAAGGCCACAGAAGGAAGAGGAGGTGTGATGAATGGATTTAGCGTTTGAGCTTAGGAAGGCTATGGAAACTGGTAAGGTTATTCTCGGTTCTAATGAAACAATAAGGCTTGCAAAGACTGGTGGCGCTAAGCTAATAATCGTTGCAAAGAACGCTCCCAAGGAAATCAAGGACGACATCTACTATTATGCGAAGCTCAGCGACATTCCAGTTTATGAGTTTGAGGGAACGAGTGTTGAGTTGGGAACACTCCTTGGTAAGCCCTTCGTTGTAGCTTCACTTGCAATAGTTGACCCCGGCGAGAGCAAGATACTAGCACTGGCAAAGAGGTGAGATAGAAAATGCCACTGAAACTCAACACAGACCAGATAAAGTACATAGCGCTTTTCGAGAGCTTTACAGGGGCCACTGTTCTTGATTGTCTTATTGATCAGGAGAGGAACAGGCTCATCTACGTCATCAAGAAGGGAGAAATGGGTCTGGCCTTGGGCAAGAGGGGAATGAACGTCAGAAGAATCGAAAACCTCATTGGAAAGGAGATCGACCTCGTGGAGCACTCGGAGAATCCGGAAGAGTTCATAAAGAACATATACAAGACGATGGGCGTAAAGGTTAAAAGAGTTCACATAACTGAAAAGAGAGACGGCAAGAAGGTTGCTCTCCTTGACGTTAATCCGAGGGACAAGCCGAGGGCAATTGGTAGGGGTGGCCATAACATTAATATTGTGAAGCAATTAATGGAGAGACACCACGGAATTGAAGATGTGATAATAATTTAAGGTGATGCTCATGCCAGGTAAGAAGGCTCCAAATGGTGAATTCGCCGGTAGGAAGTTAAAGCTCAAGAGGAAGAAGTTCAGGTGGAGCGATATCAGGTATAAGAGGAGAGTCCTTAGGCTCAAGGAGAAGAGCGATCCACTCGAAGGTGCACCACAGGCCAGAGGAATAGTCCTTGAGAAGATAGCTGTGGAAGCAAAGCAGCCCAACTCAGGAATGCGTAAGGCAGTTAGAGTTCAGCTCATCAAGAACGGTAAGGTCGTTACCGCGTTCTGTCCTGGTGTTGGTGCTATCAACTTCATCGACGAGCACGATGAAGTAATCATCGAGGGTATCGGTGGTCCAAAGGGTGGTTCAATGGGTGACATCCCAGGAATCAGGTATAAGGTAGTTAAAGTAAACAGGGTCTCCCTCAAGGAGCTAGTTAAGGGTAGGAAGGAGAAGCCAAGGAGGTGAAGTCAATGGCCAAGCCATTGAGCGAGAGGTTCTTCATTCCCAATGAGATCAGGGTTATGGGAAGATGGAGCACTGAAGACGTTGAAGTTAGGGATCCATCACTCAGGCCTTACATAAACCTCGAGCCAAGGCTGCTCCCCCACACCCATGGAAGGCATGCCAAGAAGCACTTTGGAAAGGCAAACGTCCACATCGTGGAGAGGCTAATTAACAAGATTATGAGGAGCGGTGGAAGCCACTACAAGGTTGCTGGTCACTTCATGAGGAGAGAGCACAGGTCACTTAACAGCAAGAAAGTCAAGGCTTACGAAGTCGTCAAGGAGGCATTCAAGATAATTGAGAAGAGGACTGGGAAGAACCCAATTCAGGTTTTAGTGTGGGCCATCGAGAATGCTGCTCCAAGAGAAGATACAACGAGCGTAATGTTCGGTGGTATAAGGTACCACGTTGCAGTTGATATTTCACCACTAAGGAGACTTGACGTTGCGCTGAGGAACATTGCCCTTGGTGCTTCAGCCAAGTGCTACAGGACCAAGATGAGCTTTGCTGAGGCCCTAGCTGAGGAGATAATCTTGGCTGCAAACAAGGATCCAAAGAGCTACGCCTACAGCAAGAAGCTTGAGATTGAGAGGATTGCAGAATCCTCACGTTGATCTCCTATTCCTTTTCTCTTAGGTGTTTTTAATGTTCAAGTACAAGCAGGTTATCGTTGTTAGGAAAGATTTAAAGCTCAGTAAAGGAAAACTGGCTGTTCAGGTTGCCCACGGGGCCGTTACTGCCGCTTTTAGGGCTTACAAAGAAAAGAGAGAATGGTTTGAGAGATGGTTCAACGAGGGACAGAAGAAAGTGGTAGTTAAAGTTGAGAAGCTTGAAGATCTCTTTGAGCTGAAGGAGAAAGCCGAAAAGCTCGGCCTGCCTACTGCGTTAATTCAAGATGCTGGATTAACAGAAATCCCCCCTGGAACTATAACCGTTCTTGCCGTGGGTCCTGCGCCTGGTGAATTAGTAGATAAAGTTACAGGTCACCTAAAACTTCTTTGAAATCCTTTAAATCCCACACGAGACCTTTTCTGCCCCTGTACTCCTTCGCTATTATGCCGTAGTACTTTTTCCAGCCCTTGAATCTCGTTAGCTCAGCTTTCCTCTTCAATGAGCTTAAAATTGCCTCGATATCTCTGCTCCTTAACTTCTCCCACTTAACTTCGACGAATAAAACCTTCTTCTCCTTTTCATTTATTCCGATTATATCAATCTCCTCGTTCTTTTTCCACCATTTTCCGACGTTGGTGATTTTAAAGGGGAGCATGTCTTTCTTGCCTGCCTCAATCAGGAATTCCTTCCCAACTCTCTCGAAGACGAATCCAAGGTACCTGTTGTACTCCTGCTCAAAGTCTTCAATGTACCCGAACTCTAGGAGCTGGGTTTTGTTTGGATAGACGAACCTGAACCAGAACGTGAAGTAGAGGTCGCTTATATAGTACCTCCTGTTTCTGGCTTTTTCAATATCCCCAAGTGGATACTCCTCCTTGACTATGTGTAGGAGCCTCAAGTTTTCCAAATATTGAGATACCGTAGATGGTGGTAGGCCTGTGTAGTTTACTATCTCTCCGAACTTTGTATTCCCAAATGCTATCGCCTTCAGTATCTTAAAGTACCTTCCAGGTTCTCTCAATTCGCTCCTCAGTAAAAATTCCGCCTCATCAAACAGCATTTTGTTTGGCTGGAAAACTTCCTCGAGCTTTTCCCCTGATTCCAGTCTAAACTTAACTTCCTCTATATAAGCTGGTATCCCATCGGTTATTCCAAATATTCTCACTAGTTCCTCCCATGATTTCTCGGGAAAGAACTCCTTGAGGTGGAAGAACTTTAGGGGTCTGAGTTTTATAGATAACGTTCTCCTACCGTATAGGGGACTCTTGTACCCTAAAACTTGGCTCTCCATTATACTTATTGATGATCCCGTCAGGACAAGCTTTAATCTCTTTGAGCGATCGAAGATTTTCTGGAATTTGGAAACTATCCCCTTATTTCCCTTAATCAGGTTTGGAAATTCATCTATTATGACAACATATTCGTTTTCCTCTAGTATCTCGAAAAGCTCCTCCCAGGTAAGCTCAGCCTTTTCGATTAGCTTGTTTTTGAGACCCCTCGCGACTATTCTCTTAAAGTTATCCAAGTTATCTTTTTCCAGTGTTTCCTCCGCAAAGAAATAGATATGCCTGACTCCTCTTACGGACTCTTTAACAAGCCTAGTCTTTCCAATCCTCCTCCTTCCATAAATTATTATCAGCTCCTTCCTTCTGCTTGAGTACGCTCTCCTTAGCAGTTCCAGTTCTTCTCTCCTATCAACAAATAGTTCACACATGATTATAATAATCTAACGTGAACTATTTAACGTTTGTGGAAACCTTTTTATTTGTCCTTTAGCTCTTAAGGAGGATGAGGTACCTAAGCGAGACCCCAGGAATAGGAGGAAGGATAAAAGTCTATCCCGAGGATTTCATAGTCCGGGAAGTCTTACCTTCATCGATTTTTAAGGGTGGAAAGTGCAGGATATACCTTCTGAAGAAGAGAAATTGGGAGACCATGGCAGCCATAAAGGAAATAGCGAAGAGAATTGGCATTCACTATTCTGAGATCGGCTTCGCGGGAACAAAGGATAGGCATGCTGTAACCTACCAGTACATAAGCATCTGCAGGGATGTTGACCTTGCTCAGGTCAGGATTGCGGATATAGAAATAAAGTTCGTTGGATATGGTAGGCCACTTAGGCTTGGCCTTCTCCTGGGCAACTGGTTTAAGATAAGGGTTAGGGATGCGGAAAGGCCAGAATTAATTAAAGACATAATTACAGAATTAAAGAATAAAGGGGGCTTTCCCAACTACTTCGGAGTTCAGAGGTTCGGCGAGAAGAGGAGCGTCAACCATATAGTTGGTAGGTTGTTGCTTGAGGGGAAGTACGAGGAGGCGGCTGAGGTCTTCCTGGGTTATCCTGGGGAAGGCATGGAGGGAGACGAGGCAAGAAGGAAATTCCTGGAGACGAAAGACGTTGATCTGGCCCTCAAGGAATTCCCCAAGTTCCTGAGGTACGAGAGGGCAATGCTTTACAAGTACAAGGAGACGAAAAGCTGGAAGAAGGCCTTTCTGGTTCTTCCAAGGCCAATATTGAGGATCTTTATCCATGCATTTCAGGCTTACCTATTCAACTTATACCTCTCGAGGAGAATCGAAGGAGGGTTGCCGTTAAATGAGGCTCTCCCAGGGGATATAGTCGTTCAGATCAAGCGTGGAATACCCCTCAGAACGAGAACTTACAGGGTGACGGAAACCAATGTAGACTTCGTGAACTCAAAGATAAAGAAGGGAGAAGCGATGGTTTCCGGGCCGATCTTTGGCTACTCTATGAGAAAAGCTGAAGGCATCCCAGGAAAACTCGAAAAGGAAATCTTGGAAGAGGCAGGAATTAGCCTTGAGGCGTTTAAAAAGCTTCCAAAACCGCTGAGGGAGCCTGGAGGTAGGAGGGAACTCATAATAAAGCCGAGAAAATTTGCGTATAGGATCGAGGGAAATGACGTCGTGTTCAGGTTCTTCCTGCCCAAAGGTGTTTACGCGACGAGCGTTCTCAGGGAATTTATGAAAATTAGAGCTCTATCCCCTTTACCTTGTCGCTGACGTAGCCCTCTAAAATTTCAACCCTAACGTACCTCTCTTCTCCCGTAAGGTCGGCCATTAGTGTCACTGCTCTCTGGTAGTCCCAGAGCCTTCTCTTAGCTTCATCTGTAACTCTGTACGCCATAACAATGATCTCCTTCTCCATCTTCTGGCTTGCCATTTCTATTACCTTTAGGGCATCTTCTTCCGTGAACACTCCCTTCTTCTTCACCAGCATATCCATACCCCCGAAACTAGTTTCGGGGGTATCCATCATAAAGGCTTGACTATCTTCGCTATATAGAACGCCTCAGTATCATTATCCTGGGGATGAATTCTGACAGTCTTCTTTAGCTCTTCGTTGTACTTTCTTCCCTCCCATTCCAAAATCGGCTCAGTTGTCTTTAATGGCAGTTTAATTTTTTCGAGCTTCGCATCCGACTTCTGGAGGAGAAAATCTACCACTTCCTCGTTCTCTAGAGGATCTACGGTGCACGTTGAATAAACCAGAACTCCTCCGGGCTTTAAAGCTTTATATGCAGCTAGTATAAGCCTCTTCTGGAGCCTTGAGTGGTAGTAGACCTTTCCCAAGCTCCACGTCTTTGCAAACTTGAAGTTCTTTCTTATCATCCCGACGGAGGAGCACGGGGCGTCCAAAAGAACCCTGTCAAAGGTGTCTCCATATTTGGCATAGTATGCCCCATCCTTTATGGTAACCTTTGCAATTAAAACTCCTGCCCTGTTGAGGTTAGCTATGAGGATATTTGCTCTATCCTGCTTTGCGTCGTTAGCTATTATACACCCCTCGTTGCCCATGTACTGGGCCATCTGAGTAGTTTTGCTCCCTGGGGCAGCGGCCATATCCAAAACCAGCTCTCCGGGCTGTGGATCTAAGACTACGGGGGGTATCATAGAGCTGGCTTCTTGGGGAATAATCAGGCCGAGGGAGTATTCAATAAGCTGGCCGAAGTTTACATCATAAGATTTTATGAAAAATCCTTCCCCTTTCGTCCATGGAATCCTCTCGAGCTCAAACTTCTCCTCAAGCATCGACTTTATCTCGTCAAGACTCCCCTTGAGCGTGTTTATTCTAATGCTTGGTCTTAAAGGTTTGTAAAGGTAAGTCCAGAAATCTTCTGTATCGTCTAGCTTGGAGTACCTTTCCACGAGCTTTCTGTTGATCTTCTGGAACTCTTCTCTGTAGTTCATGTTTGGCTCGTTCTTGTAAGGGGTATTTAGGTTTTAGGTTTGTGTTTGGAGAGTTCGTTGAGGTGATAAATCCCTAAAACTTTATTTTCCCAATGTAAGTAATAAAAATTCAATTCCTTGGGCTATGATATTGTATATTATGTCTAAGAAATAACAGCAACTTATTAGAGGACATTTCATGGTAGGTTGATATTTTTAGCGCCGCTATTTGCCTGCTAAAGCGTCGTAAAAAGATACCTCAAGACCTTTGAGGGTCTTAACACCGACTAGAACTTTATATTCTTTTACTGTGCTTTCTCCTCTTAAAACACTCTCGATTTCCTTGGTAAGTTCCTCAAGGTTATCTCCAAAGAATCCTACTATAAGATCATAGTCTCCGAGAGTCTTGTATACTTCAAATGTTCTTTTGCATTCCATAAGTTTCCTCATAAATCTAACTATCTCCTCTTCCTTTGCGGCAGGGTTTAGTTTTATTAAAACGATTGCGTAGGAGTAACCAACTTTATCGAATCTTAGGTACGCAGATATGAAGATATATCCTCTCCTTATAAGGTTTGTACGCCTCCATCTTACTGCGGATTTTGACATTCCTAATTTTCTTGCTATCTCCGCGTCGCTTATTCTCCCATTTTTCTTTAATAATTCAATTATGCACCAATCTTTTTCCGATAACTTTGACATGAGGATCCCCCTCTTAGTTCAATCACCATTTTAAAAAGCATGATTAGCTCACTAATGGTAGATATTTATTTTTGGCACTTTGATCTAATGGCCTATAAGTTTTATTGTCTATTGTGAAGTTCCTTATTGCTACTTTCTGATTCAGCAATGTCTAAAATTTGGGCTCAGAAAGCTAATTTGGTGACTAGTGTAATGTACAATATTGGTTTGATTAGGGTTTTAACTTTGGAGGATGAAGATTCCTTAAACGCTCATGGAAGGTTAATTGAACGGACATTTCCCGAACTTAAGGTGGAGAGTCGATGCATAGAAGACCAGCCATTTGGCATATACGATAAAGAAAGCGAAGAGAAAGCCAAACCAAAGGTCATTAGGCTGGCAAAAGCTTTTGAAAAGGATGGAAAAGATGCAGTCATAATAAGCTGTGCTGCTGATCCGGCTGTCAAGGAGTTAAGAAAAGTTCTAAAAATCCCGGTCATTGGAGCAGGATCCTCTGCAGCCCTTCTAGCTTTGGAAGTTGGGGATAGTGTTGGAGTTATAAACTTAACCGAAGAGACTCCAAAGGCTATCTCCGAAATTCTCGGGAATCACTTAGTGGTCGAAGCCAAGCCCAAGAGAGTTAAAAATACCCTTGATCTCCTAAAAGAAGAAAGTAAAGAGGAAATTATTAAACTAGCTAAAGAAATGGAAAAAGATGTTGATGTGATAATTCTTGGATGTACTGGTATGTCTACAATTGGAGTTGCCGGCTTGCTTTCTAAGCGGGTTAATGTTCCTATTGTTGATCCGGTCGTAGCCTCTGGGGCAATGACTCTTGCAATTCTGAAGAATATAGATGCATGGAGGTGATTAATTTGAGAATAAAAATCAATGAAGAAATGGCTGAATTTGCCGTAATTGGAGGAGCATTTTTTGGTGGAGGGGGTGGAGGAAACATTGAATTAGGTCTCAGACATGCCAAACTTGCCTTGGAACTGGGTGATGTAGTGTTAGTAGATATAGATGACTTACCCCAGGATAGTACCATAGTTACCGTATCCCTTGTGGGTGCGCCCTCGTCCAAGGAGGCATTTGTTACACCATCTCACATGATCAAGGCTTTTGAGTGTATGAAAGATGAGATTGGGGAGATCGCTGGAGTTATAACTTCCGAAAATGGTGGATACTCCACGATTAATGGATGGATTCAAGCTGCTGTTTTCGAAATTCCTGTGGTCGATGCGCCTGCTGATGGAAGAGCGCATCCTACTGGAGTTATGGGTTCTTTAGGCTTACACAATCTCCCTGGCTATGTTTCAACCCAAGTGGGTGTTGGAGGTAATCGGGAAAAAGGTAAGTATGTGGAGGTTGTTGCAAAGGGGAGTGTTTTATCAACATCTAGGATAATTAGGGAAGCAGCAGTTGAGGCAGGTGGCCTTATAGCTGTTGTTAGGAACCCTGTTTCTGTTAAATACGTGAAGGAAAATGCTGCCCTAGGAGCTATTAAAAAGGCAATAGATGTCGGAAAGATAATTCTTCGGTATAAGGAAGACCCTGGGAAAATGGCAGAGGAACTGTGTTCAAAACTTGGTGGTAAGGTTGTAGGAGAGGGGAGGGTAGTTAAATATTGGCTCGAAAGTCGGGGTGGATTTGATATAGGGAGGATAATAATTGCAGATGAGAATAGGCGCGAGGTCGAATTAGTTTTCTGGAATGAGTTCATGAAATTACAAAGCAATGGAATAGAACTTGCTAAGTTCCCAGATCTAATAGTTTTATTAGATAAGCAAACAGGACTACCACTGACATCTGCAGAAGTTAAAGTTGGTGATCAGGTTATCGTTCTCATAGTTCCAAAGGAAAAGATACCCTTGGGATCTGGGGTTTTAGATCCTCAGGCTCTTTCTGTCATTGAAAGTGTAATAAACGGGGGTGATGGCTATGCTAAAGCAGGTGATTGAGGCTTATGAGCTTCTGGATAGTGCAAGGGTAGATGGTTATACTGTGGCAGATTTTCTGAAGGGAAGGGGAGTAAAGGAAGTTGAAGTTACAACGATTGAGGGAGAAAAAGGATCCACCGACTTTGTTAAAATAGTCATCCCCGGAAAGGACAGCAAAGCTCCTAAATTAGGAATTATTGGGAGACTTGGTGGTATTGGAGCTAGGCCAGAAAGGATAGGGCTTGTCTCTGATGCAGATGGTGCAATTACTGCAATAGCAGTTGCTTTAAAGTTGGCAGACATGCAAAGCAATGGCGATATTCTCCCTGGGGATGTTATAATATCAACGCACATATGCCCAGATGCTCCTACTAAGCCTCATGAACCGGTTCCTTTCATGGACTCCCCCGTTGATATAGCTACTATGAACAAATATGAAGTTGACAAGAGAATGGATGCAATACTCTCAATAGACACAACTAAGGGAAATAGGATTATCAATATACGGGGATTCGCAATAACTCCTACGATTAAGGAAGGCTGGATTTTGAGAGTTAGTGAAGATCTTCTTGATATTATGGAATATGTGACTGGTAGAATGCCCGCTGTGGTTCCAATAACAATGCAGGATATAACTCCATATGGAAATGGCATTTATCATATTAATAGCATCGTGCAACCAGCAACTGCAACGGACGCTCCTGTTGTTGGTGTTGCAATTACCGCTGAAGTTCCTGTTCCTGGATGTGCGACTGGGGCTAGTCACGAGATTGATATAGAGCTAGCTGGCCGGTTCTGTATAGAGGTTGCTAAGGGATTTGGAGCTGGCAAGGTCAAGTTCTACGATGAAGACGAATTTAGAAGACTGGTGGAATTGTATGGAAGTATGAAGCATTTACAAACTCTAGGGAGGCTTGAAAAGTGAAAGTTGGGTTTATAACAATTGGCCAAAGCCCCAGAGTTGACGTTGTTCCTGAGATACTTCCCTATATACCTGGGGTTGATGTCATAGAATGCGGAGCTCTTGACGGCTTGTCTATGGATGAAATTAAAAGGCTCGCTCCCAGGGAAGGTGATTACGTCCTAGTAACGAGGCTCAGAGATGGAAGTGAAGTGAAACTTAGCCGGGACAAAATTGTGAAGAGATTGCAAGAGTGTATAGACTTCCTTGAGAGCAAGGGTGTTGATGTAATAGGACTACTGTGTACTGGAGAGTTCCCAGAGCTCTCATCAAAGAGTGCAATGTTGATAGAACCATCTAACCTGCTCATAAAGCTCGTTGAAGCTATTAACCCCAAAATCCTAGGCGTCGTAATTCCAGATAACGCCCAAATAGACATGACGAAGGACAAGTGGAGTAGGTGCTGTGATAAGGTAATTGTCGTTAGCTTCTCTCCCTATTCTGGGGATGAAAAAGAACTTCCTAACGTCTTGGAGCCCCTTAAGGATGCAGATCTGATAGTGCTTGATTGTATAGGATATCCGGCTAGAATTAAGTATATCGTTAAGAGGGCTCTAAATATTCCGGTTTTGTTGCCGAGGAGTGTTCTTGGAAAAGTAATAGCAGAACTGGGGGAGTGAAAATGAACATTTATGATGCATGTGAAGTTGCACTGAAGAAGTGTTTGGGGGTAAAGGAAGGAGAAATAGTCCTAATAATAGCTGATGAAAACACTAGAAAAATTGGATGGGCACTTTGGGAGAAGGCCAGAGAACTTAAAGCTGAAGCAATTTATACTGAGATAATTCCAAGGAAAGTGCACGGAGAAGAGCCACCAAAGCCTATTGCTGAAGCAATGAAATTTGCTGATGTTGTAATTGCCCCAACTACGAAATCCATAACACATACCTTAGCAAAGAAGGAGGCATGCGAAAGGGGAGTTAGAGTTGCAACACTCCCAGGAATAACGGAAGATGTATTCGTTAGGACTCTGAACGCTGACTATGATGAGATAGTAGAACTAACGAATAAAATCGCTGATATTCTCGACAGAGGGACTCAAGTAAGAATAGTCACAAGGCTTGGGACTGATATCAGCTTTTCGATAGAGGGAAGAAAGGCTAGGAGGAGTACTGGAGTTTACAAGAACCCAGGGGAATGTGGAAACCTACCTGGGGCGGAAGCATATATAGCTCCTGTCGAGGGGACTGGAAATGGTACTGTTGTTGTGGACGGTTCTATGGCTGGAATAGGCCTACTCAAGAACCCGATAAAGCTGACTTTTGTTGATGGTTATCTTGAAAAAATCGAAGGAGGTGATGAAGCAAGGAAATTGGAAGAAATATTGGCCCCATATGGAAAAGAAGCAAGAAACCTTGCGGAGTTTGGAGTGGGAACAAATCCCAACGCAAGGCTTAGTGGCAATATTTTAGAGGATGAGAAAGTCTTTGGAACTGTGCATATAGCTATAGGGAGTAACTATGATTTTGGAGGGAAAGTAAGGGCTCCTATACATCTTGACGGGATAATAAAGGAGCCTACTGTTTTTGTCGACGGAGAGATGGTGTTTAGGGATGGTAAACTACTCGTATAGTTTGTAGGTGAGTGAAATGGACAACGTTGAGAGAAAGCATCCATCCGCTCTTGAGCCTGGTGTTTTGGTTCTCAACATAGCGATGGCTGTCTTAGGCTCGATAATAGGTCTTGAGCTAATCACTAGACTTGGAATTACAACAAACACATCAATTATAGGTGCCCTTATAGCAATCCTCCTTGCAAGGATACCTATCAAGGTACTAAAAGCATTTCTTGACTTAAATAGACAAAATCTCGTTCAGACTGCAATATCTGGAGCAACCTTTGGTGCCGCAAATGCAATATTTCTCCCAATAGGTGTTACTTGGCTTTTAGGTAGACAAGACCTCTTAGTTCCGATGTGGATTGGTGCGACCCTTGCAGCGATAATCGATATGACAATGATATACTGGCTTTTTGACACTAGAATCTTTCCAGCAAAGAATCCATGGCCCCCAGGCATAGCTACCGCAGAAACTTTGATAGCTGCAGCTAAAAAAGGAAAAAGAGCAATGCTACTTTTATATGGCATGATAGCTGGTGGAATAGTGAGGTACTTAGGAATTCCAGCCGATATAGCTGGAGTTGCTTGGATTGGAAACATATGGGCCCTAACAATGTTCGGAATAGGCTTAATTGTTAGAGGTTATTCACCGAAGCTCTTTGGAGTTGACATCAATAAGTACTATGCTCCTCACGGAATAATGATAGGTGCTGGACTAGTGGCTTTGATCCAGATAATCCTAATAATATCAAAGAAAGCAAAGTCTATAAAAGAGGGAGAGCTTGATTACCCTCTAACTAGAACTGAAGAAGACATTAAGAAAGCTTTAACAAGAGGATTTGGCCTTTACCTTGTCATAGCCTTGGCTCTTGCGCTACTTGGTGGCCTATATACTGGAATGTCGGCGGGCATGTTCATTTGGTGGTTCGTATTCGCAGCAATAGCTGCCCTTGTTTCTGAGCTCATAGTTGGTCTATCGGCGATGCACGCTGGATGGTTCCCTGCGTTTGCAACAGCCTTGATATTCCTAATACTCGGTATCCTAATGGGATTCCCAGCTCCAGCCTTGGGTCTTTTAGTGGGATTCACTGCTGCAACTGGTCCTGCATTTGCAGATATGGGATACGACTTGAAGACTGGATGGATAATTAGAGGAGAAGGCAAGGACATAAAATTCGAACTAGAGGGAAGAAAACAACAGTATATAGCGGAGCTAACTGGTCTTATAATAGCAACTACAATGGTTGCACTCTTTGCAAAGACGTACTTATCTCAGAACTTAGTGCCACCCGTTGACAGGGTCTACGTGGCCACAATCAAAGCTGGTGCTAGCCCTGAAATAGCTAAATACCTAATAATGTGGGCAATCCCTGGGGCAATAGTTCAGGCAATTGGTGGACCAGACAGACAATTGGGTATCCTATTTGCAACGGGTCTTCTTATAAAGTATCCAATAGCGGGTATCACGGTGTTAGTGGCAATAGCAATTAGGCTTCTCGTTACAAAGATGTATAAAGAAGAGGGACAACAAGCTCTTTACGTCTTAGGTGCAGGTCTTATAGCGGGTTCAACACTCGTGAGCTTCTTCACATCGACACTTAAGATAGGGAAGAAGTAGTAGCTTTTTCTATTTTCTTTCCCTACTTTCTAAATTTTGGAGGTGTTAAAGTTGAAAATGTATGAATTTGAATTAGGGTTAGCGGCGGAAAAATTAGTTCGCGATATCCTCAATGTTAAAGATGGAGAAGTAGTGGCAATAACTGCGGATACGCTATCAAGTGAAGACGTTGTAAATGCAACTGCTCGAGAAGTTTTTAAATGTGGGGGGAAGCCTCTCGTACTCTGGATCCCAACCCCTCCGGGAGTTGGAAAAGCCGCGGACCCAGCTCTCCCACAGCGAGCATTGATTGGCATGTTAAAGGGTGTTGATATTTGGATAGAGTTTAACCATAACTGGCTGTTGTATTCAACCGTGTTTGATGAAGTACTCCAGGAGAATAAAGACCTTAGATATATCTGCTTAGTTGGCATGAACCCAGAGATTATGGTCAGGACTATTGGAAAGGTAAACATGGTAGCTCTAGCTGAATTTTTAGAGAAGCTCGGGGAGTTAACGAGTAGTGCCAGGGAAGTCAGGATAACGACGCCCGCTGGTACAGACGTTGAGTTCAGGAACAAAAAAGGTAGGCCTATAATAGTTCACTCAGGACGCGTGAATAAGGGAGAGTACGAAATGCTCCCTGGTCAGATAAGCTGGACTCCTAAATTAAAAACGATCTATGGCAAAATTGTTTTTGATGGATCTTTGTATCCCCCAATAGGTCTTCTAAGGGATCCAGTAACTTTGATCATTGAAAAAGGGAGAATAGTTGATATACAGGGAAAAAGAGAAGCTCAGGAATTTGAAAAATGGCTAGAGAGTTTTGAGGACGAGAATATGTATCAACTTGCCCATATCTCATATGGGTTTAATCCAGGCGCTAAACTCACCGGAAACATAGTAGAAGATGAAAGGGTCTGGGGTGCGACTGAGTGGGGCGTTGGCAATATTGGACCCAGATTGGTTCCTGACATCCCAGGTGGCGTTCCGGCGGCTTCTCATTCCGATGGGATATGCTTGAGGTCTTCAGTATGGTTAGATGACACTGCAATTATGAGCGAAGGGGAAGTTGTGAGTCCTCAATATCTTGTTGAGCTTGCAAATAAAGCCAGAAAGCTTGAAATGTGAGTGGGGGTAGCAAAGTGGAGATAATGACCATAATTAAAGGTAGGAGAGCAGTTAGAAAATTTGATGATAAACAAATTCCCCTACACGATCTCAAGGAAATTTTAGAGGCAGGGATATGGGCCCCGAGTGCCAGTAACATCCAACCCTGGGAATTTATCCTTGTAACAGAAAAACAGAAAATTGAAAAAATTAAATTAGTGTCCCCTGGGCTCTTTGGGAATCCAGCTGCTTTAGTAATATTATGTATCAACAAAGAAAGGGCGAAAAAAGGTGGAAGGTTGGGTGAGAAGTATGCTCTCATGGACATAGCAATGGCCGCTCAGAATATGATGCTGGTTGCGTACTCTAAGGGCATTGGTTCTTGTCCAGTTGTTTCTTTTAATAGAGTTGCAGTTAAGGAAATATTATCAATTCCAGAACATGTAGATCCAGTTCTGATACTCACCCTTGGATATCCAAAATTCTGGCCGAAGCCTCCAAAAAGACGAAAAGAGGTGATGCATCTTGAAGAATACGGAAACGTTATTGAATGATGACCATTTTAAATTAATAGTCTTTCTTATAACAAGTGCTCGAGGACTGTTAGGTGAACCATGTCTATATGGACCACTAAGATTGCTTGATGCTGCAATTAAAACTATAGAAATAATGGAAAAATATGGCAAAGTTCCCCCAGAGATTCTTGAAATAAAGCGAGAAATAGAGAACAAGAAAAATTTAGTAATGTACGATGAAGAGGAGTTTATGGCTTTTCTTGATGAATTATCCAGGAAAATAGCCAAGCTAATTAAATAAATATGGATGTTTTTCATTATTTTCCCAGTTAGAACCTATGAGTATTTGGCTCGCTTTCAATTCTCTTTTAGTCTTATTGGAACACTACCATCCTTCAGTGTGAAGACTGAACCAAACGTCTTTCAATTCTCTTTTAGTCTTATTGGAACAACTGGTATGGCCATCTGTTCTACTATCTCACCCGTCCTTTCAATTCTCTTCTAGTCTTATTGGAACGTGACCGAGATCTACCAGCGCTACACCGGGGTGTGCTCTTTCAATTCTCTTCTAGTCTTATTGGAACCTCCACCATAGTGACACCCCCAAAGAAAAGAGAAATCCTTTCAATTCTCTTCTAGTCTTATTGGAACGCGATCAGCTCCTCGACTCTTTCCGCGTCCTCAACGGATGCCTTTCAATTCTCTTCTAGTCTTATTGGAACACAATCAGTATAGTTCCTCCAATCGAAAATCTAACTGCTTTCAATTCTCTTCTAGTCTTATTGGAACAGCCTTCCAATCAGCAGAATCAATCGTTGAACCCTGCTTTCAATTCTCTTCTAGTCTTATTGGAACGAGAGTGGCAAGGTACTGAGGTTCAAGGGCATCTTCCTTTCAATTCTCTTCTAGTCTTATTGGAACAACCCCGGCCCCAACCCCAACAACAACCACAAGCTCCTTTCAATTCTCTTCTAGTCTTATTGGAACATTAAGTGTTAGACCTGTAGTTGAGACTTTCACATACTTTCAATTCTCTTCTAGTCTTATTGGAACCCGCAATTATTGCCAAGACCGCTATCAACCCAAACCTTTCAATTCTCTTCTAGTCTTATTGGAACACCAACAGGCCAACGTGGAGTACGGGGCATTGATAAACTTTCAATTCTCTTCTAGTCTTATTGGAACAATAAAGTGAATTAGCTCCACGTCAACACGTCAGCCTTTCAATTCTCTTCTAGTCTTATTGGAACAGGCGCGATTTTTCTCTCGTTTCGTCTAAACTCTTCTAAGGTGTCCCTATTAATATAAGCTTTTTGCTGAAGGGGAGTTATGAAAACCCTATGAAAATATCTGTACTAAAGGGATGACAAACTGGCTGAAATTAGTGATTGTGGGCAGTATTGATTATATTTCTTATCAGCGTTAAGGACGTGCAAAGGTTACTCCCCACTTTGTACTGCGAATTCATGATCTAGATAGTATTTTTACCAAGAACAACGATGTATACGCTCGAACACTTATATTAAAGCGATTTTCTCTTAAATCTGAAAATTTCAAAAATATTTCGTAATATTCTAGCATGCTATATTGGGCATGTTGGTATTTAGTGACAAAAGATTACCAAAAACATCCAAACGCTTTTCCGGGCTGTAATAGTTGAGAAAAACATCAAAAGGGCGATAGCTTTTAAATTGGGGCATCTACTATTGCTTCTAAATATCTTCAGATGTCAGGAACCAATTGTGCCATCCATCTTCCATCTGGCAGTTGTTCTATCTTCATGTCATGATAAGTTATCGCCTTAACTTCCTCCTTGGGCTCGTGTTTTTCAGGATCAAACTTTTCGCCGTAGGCTTTTGCTTTCAGTCTATACTTTCCGTTCACCCTCTCTATTTTGACTTCAAAGTCCCTAAAGACCAGCCCTTCGATATCATGAATTACTAATAGCTCTTCAAGGAAGTTGTAGAGGAGAGATTCGAGGTCATCCCCCTCGACTTCGATTTCCCTAACTTCTTTCTTTTCAACCTTGTTTACGTCCACGATTACGTCAAAGAGGGCTATCGCTACGGCCTCAAACGCCTCTTCGAGGGAATCTCCATACCCCCTGATTCCTATGTCGGCCGTATGTTCGTAGTGCTCCCATGTTTTCATTTTTCATCCCAGGATAAAACTTAGTAGAGGGAGGTTTTAAATTTTTGAATAGAATTAGTCCTCCCCGGGTTTGTTCGGTGGATGAATTGAAATAATGAATTCTGCCATTTGTTTATATATTACATAGTAAAATATAAAAAATATAAAAATCCAAATGCAAAAAGTAAAATCACACACAATTCATCAGTAATATGAATTGCCTTTATCGAAATTAGTTTGGAAAATTTAAACACATCGTAATTGCTGGGGGTGTTTGTGCTATGTCAGATAAAACGGTTAAGCAGACAATAATAGAAATGGGTGCGTGTAGTGCGGCTTCAAGTATAAACATTGCCCTGGGCGTTATTGCCTGTCCGTTGATAGTAGTTTCGGATCTAGTTAAGCATAAGAATAAGCTTTCTATAATCAAGTTTTTCGCGCTTTTGCTGTATCCTGCTGGGATTTACTTTTTGAAAACATACAATGAGGTTTTCGGGGTAAAAATTGGGCCTCTCGAAGGTTTTGGACTTGCCTTTGGAATATTCGCGGTTCACTCACTTATAAACATCAAGCTTGAACCCAGGGGATAATTAGAGATGCTTTTAAACTCCCGTCCCTTTTTATGAACATGCTCGTCGATGGTGATCTTCACATCCACTCCCACTACTCCAAGGCAGTGTCAAAAGTTATGGTTTATCTGGTGATAGCTGAGAATGCCAAGCTTAAGGGCCTGGGATTAGTTGGGACAGGGGATATACTCAATCCCAAGTGGGAGGAGGAGTTGCTTAAGTACTCCAAAAGGGTTGATGATGGAACTTTTGATGTTAAAGGTGTCAGGTTCATTCTCACCGCGGAGGTTGAGGACAACAGGAGGGTTCACCACCTCCTAATTTTCCCATCGCTGAGCCAAGTTCACGAGCTCAGAGAGACCTTAAGGAAATACTCCCAGGATATAGATACAGAGGGTAGGCCACACGTAAACTTGAGTGCAGCTGAAATAGCTGAGATAGCCAATGACTTGGGAATTCTCATAGGGCCAGCTCATGCCTTTACTCCATGGACAGCCCTTTATAAGGAGTACAATTCGCTGAAGGAGGCCTACGGAGATGCAAAAGTTGATTTTCTTGAGCTCGGCCTTTCGGCGGATTCGGAAATGGCGGACATGATAAAGGCCCACCATAACCTAACCTATCTTAGCAACTCCGATGCTCACTCTCCTCAGCCTCACAGACTGGGGAGGGAGTTCAACAGGTTCAAGGTTGAGGATATAACTTTCGAGGAAATCAGAAAGGCAATACTTAAGAGAGGAGGCAGAAGGATAGTTCTCAACGCTGGATTAGATCCGAGGTTGGGCAAATACCACTTGACGGCATGCTCCCGCTGTTACACTAAGTACACTCTTCAGGATGCAATCGCGTTGAGGTGGAAGTGCCCAAAGTGCGGTGGAGCGATCAAGAAGGGTGTTAGGGACAGAATCCTCGAGCTTTCCGACACCAACGAGAGGCCCAAGGACAGGCCTCCCTATTTGAGGCTTGCTCCCCTAGCGGAGATAATTGCTATGGTTTTGGGCAAAGGCGTTGAGACCAAGGCCGTTAAGATGGTGTGGCAGAGGTTTCTTAAGGAGTTTGGGAGCGAGATTAAGGTTTTGGTTGATGTGCCTATCAAAACGCTCGCGAAAGTTCATGAGGGCGTTGCGAAGGCGGTCTGGGCTTACAGGAATGGTAAGCTTATTGTGGTTCCTGGGGGAGGGGGTAAGTACGGTGAAATAAGGCTTCCTGAAGAAATAAAAAATGCCAAAATCGATGATCTGGAGGTGTTGGAAATAAAAGTTGAGGAAGAAGCTCCAAAGCCAAAACAGAGCTCTCTTCTAGACTTTCTTAAGGGGAAAGGTTTATAAGCCTAATGTAAAGAACACTTTACGTAAAGGAAACTTTACATGGTGGCGGGGATGGAAGTTGAGAGGATAGTACCTTTAGGAATTATAGTGGCAATGGGAGCCTTCTTGGGATGGTTCATTGGGAGGGGGAGCTTTGTAGGGGCGATGGTGGTTTTCGCCCTTGGAGCGGTGTTCTTAAACCTCTACTATGAGTTCCTGAGAAGGAAGGGCTACATTCTTGAGGACGAAAGGATCATAAGAATGGAGGAGATATCCGCAAGGAGAACCCTTCAAGTTATATTAGTGATTCTGGCTGTCTCTATGATTTACCTTTCAACGAAGGTTCGAAGTAACAGCTCCTATAAAGGACTTATGAGCTTCTCGGGCTTATTGCTCTTTGTCCTGTTGATAATTCATGGGATCTTCAGGATTTATTACTCAAGGGTGATGTGAGTGAAGAATAGACTTAGAGAGTTTAGAGAAGTCCATGGTTTAACCCAGGAAGAATTAGCTAGGGCTCTAGGGGTTACCAGACAGACGATAATCGCGATAGAAAAGGGGAAGTACGATCCCTCTTTAAAACTTGCGTTTAAAATAGCCCGATTTTTTGGAGTTAAAATTGAGGATATATTCATATATGATGAAGATCAATAACCAAGAGGTGTGGAAATATGAAGTTGGCTGGCTTGGGAGTTTACCTCCTGGGAATAGCTCTTTCCGTGGTAAGGCCACCCTTAGAGAGGCTTGCGTGCATTAACATGACTACTGGTCAAGTAATGACTAGGATAAATCCATTCTTTCTGGTTCTCGAGCTTGGCTTGATAATGATCGGTGCTCTATTTATTGCTTTGAACTATGAGTTTAAAAACTACCATGAGAGGAATGGGTGGTTAGCAGTTAGTACCGGCCTTGGGTTTGCGTTTATCGGTGGATACTCCAAAATTTATGAGCTCTTTCTGTTTGGAGTTGTCCTAGCAACTCTTGGAATAATAGTCTACAAGATCGGGAGGGCTAAGTATGGCGGCAGTTGAGGTCGAAAATCTTGAGAAAGATTACGGAAAGATCAAGGCTCTTAAGAGGATAAGCTTCACAATAGAAGAGAGGGAAATCTTTGGTCTGATAGGTCCAAATGGTGCCGGTAAGAGTACTACGTTGAGAATCCTTGCCACTCTCCTAACCCCTACTGGGGGTAGGGCTGAGGTATTTGGTCACGACGTCGTTAAGGAGGCCGAAGAAGTTAGAAAGCTCATAAGCTACCTCCCCGAGGAAGCTGGAGCTTACAAGAGGCTGACGGGACTAGAGTACCTCGAGTTCATGGCCAAACTCTATGCAAAGGATAAAAAGAAAGCCGAAAAGATGTTAAAGCTAGGAATAGAGCTTAGTGGGCTCGGTGATAGGCTTAAGGACAAGGTCTCAACGTACTCCAAGGGAATGACGAGAAGGCTTCTTCTAGCTCGAGCATTAATGGTTAAACCAAGGCTTGCAATTCTTGACGAACCAACAAGTGGGCTTGATATAATGAACGCCTTCGAGATAAGGAAGACGATAAAGAAGTTCGTCAAAGAGGGGGTAACCTTCCTGATATCTAGTCACAATATGCTTGAAGTTGAGTACCTCTGTGACAGGGTAGCGCTAATCCATAGGGGAAAGATCGTTGAGATCGGCGAGCCCGAGGAGCTAAAGGCCAAATATAATGCTGAGAATTTAGAAGAAGTTTTTATGGAGGCGATCAAAAATGTCTGATTTCATGGTAATTCTAATGAAAGAGCTGAAGGACATGTTCAGGGATAAAGGTATTCTCATAGGGCTTGTGATAATTCCCCTCGTTCTGTATCCAGCGCTTGGCCAGATGGTGCAGGTTGGTATGGAGCAGGCTCAGAAGGAAACGAAGGTCGTAATTGCGAATTTTGACTCTGGGGAGTACGCTAACATACTGATAAAGGCTTTAAAAGTTGCCCCTAACGTTACTGTAGTTGAAATAGAAGCCAAAAGTGTCGATGAGGCGTTAAAGATTGCGACTTCTAAAGGCTATAACGTTCTTGTTGTTATTCCCTCGAATTTCTCGGAATGTATAAAGGAGGATAAAAAGGCGGTAGTTGAAGTTTATGGCATATTCACGGGTATGAGTCTTGGAATGAGGGAGAGCGTGAGTGAGGGAAGGATAAATGCAGTAATCGGTGTTCTAAATGAAGAACTTGCAAAGCTCAAACTGAAGTCCAACTTCCCTAACCCTGAAGCTGTGCTTCATCCGATTGACGTTAAGAGTTACTCCGTGCTTAAGGGCAGAATTATTAACCTTCCTCCATCCGTTGTTTCAGGGGTTATAGCATCTCAAGCGTTCTCTATTCCGCTGGTTATCTTTATAATGTTCACCATGGTTTCTCAAATGGCTGCAGGAACTATGGCGAGCGAGAAGGAAAACAAAACTTTGGAAACGTTGCTCACTCTTCCAGTCTCAAGAACTGCCATAGTTGCTGGAAAGATGGCCGGAAGTGCTATCTTGGGACTAATAGCTGCTCTGGCCTATATGTTTGGAATGAGCAGGTACTTCTCGAGCCTTGGAATGCACTCTAACATTAAGCTTGAGGATTTGGGCCTGAGGATCACGCCTTATGGCATGATTCTCTTTGCGATCATAATATTCCTCACGATAACCTTCGCTATCTCCCTCTCCATGCTCTTGGGAACCTTTGCGGAAGACACCAAGAGCGCTGGCACTCTGGTGAGTACCGTCATGATGCCCCTACTGTTCCCCACTTTTGCGTTCATGATTGTAGATGTTGACACTCTTCCCCCTCTCATAAAGTACATCCTCTATGCTATTCCTTTCAGCCATCCTGTAATTGCTTCGAGGGAGATGATCTTAGGAGAGTACTCTAAGATGTATATGAGCATAGCTTATCTCGCTTTAGTGTCCCTGGGAACACTATATGTCACAGCATGGTTCTTCAGAACTGAGAAGATCCTTACGGCAAAGATAAGATTCAGAAAAAGAGTTAGAGGCTCATAAGGCCTAAAATATCTCCGTTCTCGAGGTCAACTATCTTTATCTCTCTTTCTTTTACGTTGAGTATTGCAACACTCTTGACACCTGTAAGGTAACCACAAACTTCCCCTGGGTTTATTATTATAGTTCTCCCTACCTCTTGTATCCCATGTCTATGAGTGTGCCCCCTTATTACAATGTCATAGAGCTGGCTTCTGGCCAGTGCCTCGACTACTCTTTCGTCGGTTCCGTGAAGGACTACTGTTTTTAGACCGTTTAAGTCTAAGGTTAAGATTTCATCCTTTATCCCTAGTTTTTCCCTAAGTCCCTCTCTTTCCCCGTCGTTGTTTCCGAAGACTCCTTTTAGTGGAGCATTGAGCTTCGAGAGCTCCCTTGCAACAAACGGTGCTACGTAGTCTCCAGCGTGAATTACAAGATCTACTCCCTCTCTGTTAAAGAACTCCACTGCAAGCCTTATTGCAGGCAGGTTATCGTGTGTGTCGCTCATAATCCCTACCTTCATAGCTCAACCCTCCTAACAACCTCCACAATCCCAGGATTGCTAATATCTCCCTTTACCTCAAAAACCTTCCCTAAGAACTGCTCAACAACCCATACATTTGTTATTAAGTGTTTAGTTATTTCGGCAACTTTAATCTTTCCCCCCGAGAAAGCTAAAAAGGGTATGAGCTGATCTCCGAGGAATTTATCTACGCAGGCTCCTGTTTTCAGCTGATCAAGGAGCTCTTTGGCAGCTTCCTTGCCAACAACTTCAGCGGGCTTGCCCTTCTTTCCAAGGGCATCTCCGCCGAGCCTTAGGCAGTCCGTCTCAGCCCACACGACTATTCCGCTTCCTGGGCCAAGTGATCTTGATACTTCAGTCCTTATATCTATTGGGATTCCTAGCGTTTCGAGTACTTCTTTTGCTGCTTTTGCTTGTCTCTCCGCAACGTGGGCAGGGAGGTTCGTTGCGTGGCTAATCCCCTCAACCTTATCTATCTGTGTGTACTCAATTGCAACAAGTTCCCTCTTTTCTTCCCATGGGTCTATGAAGCCCCTGACTATCCCTCCTCCTTTGGGATAGTGGCCCCTCCTCTCAATAACTATTTCCCCATTAATTCCGAGTTTTTTCAGAGCAAATAAAGTTACGTTTCTCATGTAATCCACAGGAGGGCTCCAAGGGACGTCAGTTCCTCCCGTTATTCTGAACTTTATTCTTCCATCTGCAAAGGCCATTGCTGGGAGGAGTGCTTGAAGAACTAGGGTTATGCTGCCGGCAGTTCTTATGTTGACGTTTATGTTCTTGGCTTTAATTTTCCCTGGGATAAAAGTAAGTTCCTTTGAGCCGACTTGAGCTCCCTTAACCTTTGCATTGCTTAACTCTTTCAGTGCTATTATACCATGTAGGTGCTGGGGCCTTAACCCTGGGTTTGGCCTGTTTGCCCTGATGTTGATTATCTTCACAGGCTCTCCAGTTATCGCCGAGAGTGCTATTGAAGTCCTAAGTATTTGACCCCCGCCCTCTCCGTAACTGCCGTCAATTACTATCATGGCACGCCCCCGCTTACTATAGCCGCGACCTCCCTTAAAAGCTCTATTCCATCCTTTTTCTCTTTCTCCTTGAGTTTCTTCCAGAGGTTTGTTATTATCTCTATCCCCAGGAACGTTCTATATTCTTCGGGAAATGTTGGCGTTAAATCTTGGGGAACGGATATTCCTAAAGCTTCCGATAGCATTGATGAAAACGTTTCATCATCCATTGGAGGCAAGTTTATCCTAACTGGGAACTTAAGCCCAGAATAGTTCTCCGGATACTTTGTATCTACAATTATTGTGAAGTTTACTGGCAATCTAACTCTCTTTCCGTCTAAGGTTACTTTTACTTCTCCTCTTTTCTTCATCTTTAATAGCATCCTAACTAAGTCTCTCGGAGGTTCCGTTAGTACTAAGAAACCTGAGAACGCCTTTAAGAAGAGGGGAGCTGAGTATACATTTTCTTCAATTTTCTTAAATGAAAAATCCTCAACGCTGTCTATGTGGGCATCCCAGTGGATTATTGGGGGATCGACTAAGACTTTGTCCAAGTACGAGCCTTTAGCTATGTGAAATTCTTCGTCGAATACCCTTACTATTATCCCGTCATATTCAAGCAACCTTGGAATTGCTACTGTTCCACTTATAGTCTTCTTTAGCAACTCTGAAAGGTCTAACTCTACCCTATTAAGTATCAGCGTATCTTCCATTAGGGAGAGCAGGCTTAGTCTTTTTGTGTACTTCTCGGGCAAGGAAACATTGGAGAAATCTAAATTTATATCCTCTATCACTTCCTCGGTGTCCCTTCTGCTCTCTAAAAGCTCACGTGATATTGCCGTGATCTGATATATTTTGTCTCTCCCTTTTAGGTAGAGAATACCGTTTGACACAAGCTTTAGGCCTGCTCTTGCAAGTATAGCTGAAAGTTCTTCCTCAGTTCGAGTAGTTATTACCTCCTTTCCTTCTACATCTTCATAACCCTGCTCAACGACGACAAAATCAGAAGGATGAATGTGATTTTCTTTGAGGAACTGCTCGAGGGCTTCAAGGGCAAGGGTTTCATCAATTGCATAAACTCTAATGAACTGGATCTGGCCATCTCTCGTTATCCCTGCAAATACTACAAAATTGTCCCTCTCCTTGGGCTTGTTTATATCTTCCATACCTAACCCCATACATTAAACTCAGCATTCTTCCTTAAATAATTTGCAAAACCCTTATATAGCGTAAACGAAACACTCAGATAGAGATCTTAATGGGGGTGGGAAGATGGTGGATTATGAGCTTCTGAAGAAAATAGTTGAAGCCCCAGGAGTCTCGGGCTATGAATTCCTTGGAATTAGAGACGTTGTAATTGAGGAGATCAAGGACTATGTTGATGAAGTGAAGGTCGATAGGCTTGGGAACGTTATAGCACACAAGAGGGGTGAAGGGCCTAGAGTCATGATAGCAGCTCACATGGATCAAATAGGTCTTATGGTTACTCACATCGAAAAGAACGGCTTCCTTAGAGTCGCTCCAATTGGTGGCGTCGACCCAAAGACTTTGATAGCTCAGAGGTTCAAGGTTTGGATCGACAAGGACAAGTTCATTTATGGCGTTGGGGCATCAGTTCCTCCTCACATCCAGAAGCCTGAAGAGAGGAAGAAGGCCCCTGACTGGGATCAGATATTCATAGACATTGGCGCTGAAAGCAGGGAAGAAGCTGAAGAGATGGGTGTTAGAATTGGCACTGTGATAACTTGGGATGGTAGGCTTGAGAGGCTTGGAAAGCACAGGTTTGTGAGTATAGCTTTTGATGATAGAATAGCAGTTTACACCCTAATAGAAACCGCTAGGCAACTTGAGGACACCAAGGCTGACGTTTACTTCGTTGCGACAGTTCAGGAGGAAGTTGGCCTTAGGGGAGCAAGGACTTCGGCTTTTGGAATAAACCCTGACTACGGCTTTGCAATAGATGTTACAATTGCGGCCGACGTTCCCGGAACGCCAGAGCACAAGCAGGTTACCCAGCTCGGAAAGGGAACCGCGATAAAGATCATGGATCGTTCTGTTATATGCCATCCTGCAATAGTTAGGTGGCTCGAGGAGCTCGCCAAGAAGTATGAGATCCCCTATCAACTTGAAATTCTGCTCGGTGGAGGAACAGACGCTGGAGCAATACACCTAACCAGAGAGGGGGTTCCAACGGGAGCAATTAGCGTTCCAGCGAGGTACATTCACTCAAACACTGAAGTTGTTGATGAGAGAGACGTTGATGCTGGAGTCAAGTTGATGGTTAAAGCCCTAGAAAATATCCACGAACTCAAAATCTGAAGGTTTATTTACCTCTTCTTCCTCCCCTTTATTTGGTGATACTATGAAGGTTATTAAGGAGTGGAATGTTAAAGTCAAGCTGGTAAGGACGAAGAGGGGAGCCATTCTTCACATGATTGAGCTAAGGCCCGGACACTTTTTCCTTGAGCAGAACCCACTCAAGGATTCGAAGTATGGTGTTGCATACAGAAGGATAAAGCAGAGCTTTCCAGAGTTCTATCTGTTTTGGGAGATTAAGGATAACAAATACACTGGAAGGGTCTTAGCTGGGGCATTCCTAGAGAAGGATGAGATAGATGAGTTCGTGACGCTATTGGCTAAAACTGAGGACTTCAAGAAGTTTGAGCACATACTTGAAGAAATTGAGGAAGTTGAGGAAGAGGAATAAGCTTTTTAAACTCACCTTAACACTTTTTTGTGAGCGGGGGTGCCCGAGCCTGGCCAAAGGGGCCGGACTTAAGATCCGGTGCCGTAGGGCTGCGCGGGTTCGAATCCCGCCCCCCGCACCACTTCTCTTTTGTAGGTGATGAAGATGATGCCCATGAATCCAAAGCAACTGAAGAAGCTCATGAAGCAACTCGACATGAGGCAACTTGATGGAGTTGTTGAAGTAGTAATCAGGATGGAGGATAAGGAGATAGTCATTAAGGAGCCCGTCGTTACCGTGATCAAAGCCATGGGGGAGAAAATGTATCAGATAGCTGGAGGCCAAGAGGAAGAAAGAGTGACACTTAAGATCTCCGAGGATGACATAAAGCTCGTAATGGAGCAGGCTGGAGTAGATTATGAGACTGCAAAAAAGGCATTGGAGGAAACAGGTGGAGATTTAGCTGAGGCTATATTAAGGCTAACTGAGCAGTGAGTTTGCCAGCTTTATTGAAATCTTCTTCTTTAGCTCTGGATCAAGCTCCTCAATCTCCTTTTCGTGCTCTTTCAGAAACTCAATGACTTCTCTGGGCAACTCTTCAAGTTTCACTATTCTCTTTGCTACTTCCTCTAGGAAGCCGAGGTTCTCCACTCTATTTAGGAGTGCCGATGCTAATTCTATTCCTCCCCTTACATACTTGTACTCTCCCCTTTCAAGGAGGTCGAGGGCAATTTTAATAGCCCTGTCCATTATTGAAGAGTATGTTAAGGCAAGCTCAGCAAGAACCTTTGCGGATGTTGATCTAATCCATGGATTATCGTGAAGCAGAAACTCTGTAAGCTGTGGTATTATCTTCTCTGCGTCGTCTCTTTTTATGTAATTGGCGGCGTTTGAGAGAACCCAGAGGGCGTCCAATTTCGTTAGTAAATCTTCTGAGAGGAAGACCCTAATTACGAGTTGTAATACTTTGTAATCAGACTTAGCAAGTTCGAGAACTGCAGCATGCTGCTCCCTCTCAAACATTTTCTTTATAACTTCAACTGTGTATTCCTCAAGCTCTTTTCCTACCCTTGACTTTTCTTTGGGAGGATGTTCAAGGTAATCATCTATCTTTGCTTTGGCTTCCCTAGCCATAGTTCCCAGGTTAGATGAACCTAATTCCTTCGAGGCCCTTTCAAGGGATTCTCTGGACAGATATTCAGCTCTGTCAACTGCGACCTCTATTATACTTAAGGCAGATTTTCTTACAACGGGATCTTCGTCGTTCAGCAAATCTAAGGCGAGATTGAATGCCTCCTCCATTATTTCGGGGTTTTCGGTTCTCGCTATTATCTCCTTTAGAACCCTAAGGGAGGCTATTTTCTTCCTTGATGACTTCCCCTTGATAATTCCTCTTATCCACTCGAATATCCTCCTGGCTATACTCACAATTTTGGCACCTAAGGCAGCGAGTCCCTCCGCTGCGTATTCGTTAATTGGTTCTGGTTTTTCTTCGACAGCCTTCATTAGGATTTCACTAATCTCGCTACTAAGATCGGGTGGAAGTTCTATGAAGGTCAAGATAGTATTTAGAGTTTCAACAGCTTGAAGAACTACCGACTCATCTCTATCTCCAAGGAGCTCTATTATTTCGGGAATTATCCTCCTAACATCCTCTACATCAAAGTGGCCTTTCATAACCAGCTTTTTAATTATGTAGAGGCATCCCTTCTTAACTATTGGATCTTTTTCTTTGAGACCCTTTATAAGGAGATCAACTCCTTCTTCTTTGTTTGCTGAGATGAAATCTATTGCTTTCCTTAGTCTCCATCCTTTTAGGTACTCTAAGAATTCTTCGTATGCGCTCATTCTTTTTCCTCCCTTTTAAGTATGCTGTTCAGTAGGTCAAGTAACGACATAATAATTTTTTTCTCCTCATCTGTCGCATCCTCATATATGGAGTTCAGCTTGTGGAATAACGCCTCTAAGATGTCCCTGTCCAAGTTAAGAAAATTCTCTGCAGTAAGTGCATAGAACCTTAGAATTGGGAATCTTACCTCTCTGTCATTAAGTCTTTTCATGGTAAGTATAATGGCTGCCGTAAATAAATCCTTCGTTGGTGAGTGGGTTGAAATCTCCTTTATAAGTTGCAATCCTGCTTCGACCGCTCTTTTGTCCGACGATTTTAGTAGGAGGTCGAGAAGGGATATTATGTAATCTTTTGTTCCTGGATAGAGGAAATATATGTTTGAGAGTGTCTTGACAGCCGTATTTCTCACCCATGGGTTCTTGCTCTTTGCAAGGTCTCCTAGTGTAGGTAAGATTGAGTATGCCCTAGTGGGTCCCAAGAAGTCGACTATTCTGGAGATAACCCAAAGAGCGTCTGTTCTCCTGATATAGTCGGGAGATGATAGCATGTCTATAACTTTATCTAGTACTTCCTCATTTTCCTTCGCCATCTCAGCAACTACTTCATGCTTTTCCATGTCTAGTAGTTGCTCTATCCCATATCCGCTGTATTCTTCTGCTTTTGGAACTTTTTCTGCAACTTCTATTGCTGTGAGGACTTCTTCCGCCTTTCCTTCAAGTACTCCTCCTTTGAACTTGCCAACTCTATCCTTTATTTTGTCGATTAAGCTCTTTGATATCCTAGTCTTTTGTGTAGTGACAACCCTTCCAAGGGCTGAAAGTGCCCTCTCCTGGAGGTACCGATCATCAGAATCCAGGAAGCCCATCATCTCACTCACTATTTCTTCCACGACCTCTTTGTCTTTCGATTTACTCGCAATTTCTGTCAGCGCAGTCATTGCTGCGCTTTGGACTTCTCTTTCCTTAGTTCCTTTGATCAGCGATACTAGAAAGCCTACTATCTTCCTAACCAGTCTTGAGATCTTAATTCCAAGTAGCCCTAGTCCTTCTGCGGCATATTCTCCGAGTATACCTCTACCTGAACTAACGACATCCATTAGGGCTTCCATGACTTTATTGTAACTTTCATCTGAAAGGTCAACATTTTCGAGAACGTATCTCAGGAACTTTATTGCATCAAGAGCTGTCCTCTCAGAAGAATCTTTTACGAGAGGTATTATATCATCGAGGAGCTCTTCAATTTCTTCTGGCTTTAGATGTCCCTCTTTTGTCATCTTCTCTATTAAGAATAATGTGTTCGAACGAATTGTGTTGTTTTTATCTCTTAGTAATTCCTTAAGAATTTCGATCTTATTCTTTGCCAGGGATAATGTGTCAATGGCATCCTTTATCTTCCACTTTCTAATATCCTCTCGGAGTTGCCTAATATTTATGATGGAGAAGCCTTTCTCCATCTCAGAGCCCTCAAGAATTATAGGGGGTTGGAAATTTATTAAGGTTTGAGGAGTGGTTCGAAAAATGAACAATTACTTCACTTTATTGGAAGTTCAGTTGTTTCTTTGTGCACCTTGAGGACTATCATTGTATGGGTTCCCTCTACACCCTCGATACTCCCAACCATATCCAGGAAGTTGTTCAACTCCTCGCTGTTCTTTGTCCTTATCTTAACAACCATATCATAATCTCCCGTGGTTTCGTAAATCTCCATGATTTCCGGATACTTCACGAGCTTTGAAGCGACATCGGAATACTTGCCTGCCTTAACCTTTATCAGAATAAACGCTAGCATTGTGTATCCTAAAGCTTCGGGATCAACTATTGCAGTAAACTTCTTGATTATTCCACTCTCCCTTAACCTTTTTATCCTCTCGTGGATCGTTGACTCTGCGAGACCGGTAATTTTTGATATTTCTCTTAAAGGAACCTTTCCATCTTTTTGAAGAATTTCTATGATCTTCTTATCGACATCGTCAAGTACTCCCCTCACCATTAACACCTCTGGAAAAATTTTTCAAGAGGAAGATATAAATTTGTTGGAGGTTGTCTTCATACGACACTTTGAAAGTCGTATGAAAAAGGAAAGAGTTATAAAGGCACTTCCAATTATGTGTGTGAAACTAAAGGGGGGAGGAAAATGGCTGAGAGGCCTCTTGATGTTATCCACAAGTCTTTGGATAAGGACGTGCTCGTAATTCTCAAGAAAGGGTTCGAATTCAGGGGCAGGCTCATCGGATATGACATTCACCTTAACGTCGTTTTAGCTGACGCAGAGATGATTCAGGATGGGGAAGTAGTGAAGAAGTACGGCAAGATCGTGATTAGAGGAGACAACGTATTGGCGATTTCCCCAACAGAAGAGCTGTGAGGTGATGGTTAATGGGTAGTGGTACAGCAACTTTCGGTAAAAGGAACAAGACACCAACCCACATCAGGTGCAGGAGATGCGGTAGAAAGGCATTCAACATAAAGAAGGGCTATTGTGCAGCCTGTGGCTTCGGCAGAAGCAGAAGGCTTAGGAAGTACAGATGGAGCAAGAAGTGGAAGAAGAAAAAGAACGTTCACTGATTCTCATACTTTTTCTTCCATTTACTCCACTTGTAGAGTGCTGATAGTGCCTTAATTGCTCTTTCTGGCTCTGGATATGCTGGTATTCCGTTCTCGTTGAGCATGTCAATTGCTTCTTTAGCCTCGATTCCACCGACAATTGCCACTACTAATGGTTTCTTCCTTCCGCTCTCGTTGTACTCTCTGATGATTATCTCGGCAAGCTCCCTTGGATCGAGAACCGCGGTTTGGCAGTAGAGGACAGCTATGGCGTGCATCTCTGGGTGGGCAAGGCCATCTCTGATTGCTCCCTCATAGCTCTTTCCATCTGCCATTCCAGTTAAGTCAACGGGGTTCTTGTAGGAACCGAATGGTGGCATGTGGTTGGCGAATATCTTGAGTTGTTCAAGGTCATCGTATAGGTGTAACCCTTCCTCTTCAGCTGCATCTGTCGCCATAACTCCAATTCCGCCACCGTTCGTTATTATAACAACATTGTCTCCCTGGGGCTCTGGAAGGTTGCTCAATGCTCTAGCCCAGTCGAATGCTTCCCCAATTGTTAGAGCCCTGAGAACTCCGCTCTGCTTGAATGCTGCGCTGTATATAGTATCGCTTCCCGCGAGAGAACCGGTGTGAGATGCTGCAGCTTTTGCTCCCCTCTCGCTCCTTCCAGCCTTTATCACTATTATCGGCTTTTTCTTGCTGACTTCTTTTGCTACCTCCATGAACCTTCTACCGTCCTTCACACCTTCCATGTAAATGAGAATTGCCTTAGTGTTGTCGTCATCCTTAAAGAACTCGAGTAAATCTGCATCGTCAATATCAGCCTTGTTTCCTACGCTAACTACTGCAGAAAGGCCGATCTTCTCAAGAATTGTCCATCCCATAAGGGCAATTCCTAGAGCACCGCTTTGGCTTATTAATGCTAGGGGTCCTGGGAGAACATCAGTTGGTCCAAAAGTAGCGTTGAGCTTTGCTGGCGTGTAAACAACCCCGAATATATTTGGGCCGAGTATTCTCATGCCATACTTCCTTGCGGTCTCAACTAACTGCCTCTCAACTTTCTTCCCTTCTTCCCCAAGCTCACCAAATCCTGAACTTATTATTGGAACGACTTTAACCCCCTTCTGTCCGCACTCCTCGAGAACCTGGGGCACGAACTTCGCTGGGACAACTATGACTGCCATATCGACTTCATCAGGAACTTCAAGGATGCTCTTGTAGACCTTAAATTTTCTTCCGCTGATCTCTATTTCCCCACCTTTAATGTTTACTGCATAAATTTTGCCCTCATAGCCGTACTCAATAAGGTTCTTCATAATTGCGTGTCCTATCTTCCCTGGTTTTGAAGAAGCACCTATAACAGCGATGCTTTTTGGATTAAAAAGAGCTTCCAGGCTCATTTCTATCACCTCTGAAAGCGTTTACATTTTTCGATTTTCGACGAATGTTATAACTTTTCCCTTCCATTTTCGACGAAGTTATTTTCGACATTTGTTAAACATTCAATGCTAATCCAATTATCTCTTTTATAGACGTGAAGCCTTCTTTCTTCAGATATTCCTCTAATCCATGTGCGATCTCCCTGAATACTGAAAACCCTTTGAGATACACGGCAGTTCCTATCTGAAGGGCTGATGCTCCGGCTAGCAAAAATTCTACGGCATCTTGCCACGTTGTTATTCCCCCAATCCCTATAACAGGTATATCCAAAGCCTTAGCTAGGTCGTATACTGCTCTTAATGCAACAGGCTTAACGCCTGGTCCGGAGTATCCCCCCACCTTATTGCTCAGTATGGGCCTTTTGGCATAGATATCAATTGCAATAGCCTTTAACGTGTTTATGGCAGAAACTGCATCTGCCTCCGCTTTCTCGGCTGCAAGACCAAGCTTGGTTATATCGCTCGTATTAGGAGTTAGCTTTGCTATCACAGGCTTCTCTGTTACGTCCTTAACAGCCTTGACAACTTTATAGACGTTGTTTGGATCTTGACCAATTTCCATTCCATATCCCCTGGCGTGAGGGCAACTTAAGTTCAGCTCAAAGGCGTCTGCGATCTCTTGAAGTTTTTCAGCCAGAAATGCGAATTCTTCTGGAGTTCCACCGAAAATAGAAACTATGATCGGGAAGTCAAACTCTTCCCCTCGGAATTCTTCTAGAAATGCTTCCCATCCCGGATTTGGTAAACCCATGGCATTTATTAGACCATATGGAAGTTCAACTACAGTAGGGTTATCATATCCCTTCCTTGGTTCTTTTCCGATGGACTTCGTGACAACCGCTCCTGCACCCTCTCTGTGGGCCCTCCTTAGCAACTCTGGTGTCATGTCTACAACACCAGAGGCCAAAATTAGCGGATTCTCCATTTTGAAGTCAAAAATTTCGATCTCAAGCATCTTTATTTCCCCCAGGATACTTGGAAAAAGCTTTTTATATTTCTTAACAATTAAACATAACGGGGGTATCATTGTCAGTGTTACTTAAAAATGGTTTGGTTCTTTATGGAGAAAATTATCAGCTAATCAGAGCAGATGTTTTAATTGAAGGCAGCAGAATAATCAAGGTTGGGAGGGGAATAAACGCTGGTTCTGATGTAGTAATTGATTGTTCCCATTCACTAATTATTCCCGGTTTTGTAAATGCACACACGCACTCCCCAATGGTTTTACTTAGGGGTCTCGCTGAAGACGTCCCCCTAATGGAGTGGCTTGAAAAGTACATATGGCCAAATGAGAGGAAGCTCGGGAGAAGAGATATTTACTGGGGTGCTCTTCTGGGGCTAATCGAAATGGCAAGGTCCGGAACGGTGACATTTGTTGACATGTACTTTCACATGGAGGAAGTTGCAAAAGCAACTATGGAAGTTGGACTGAGGGGTTTCCTTGGGTACGGGATGATAGATTTAGATGACGAAGGGAGGAGGAAGGCTGAAATAAGAGAAACAGAAAAGTTTAGAGAGTTCGTACTAAAATTAAATTCTGACCTTGTTAACTTTATCCTAGCCCCTCATGCTCCATACACTTGCTCGCTGGATTGCTTAAGATGGGTCGCTGAGAGAAGCTCTGATTGGGGATCATTAGTTACCATACATCTCTCGGAGACAAAAGGGGAAGTTGAATCAATTAGGAAGAAATACGGGAAGAATCCAACTGAAATTCTCCTTGAAGCTGGGTTGCTAAACAACAAGTTGATAGTAGCTCACGGAGTTTGGTTGAGTGATGAGGAAATATCACTTCTGTCGAAGCGTGGTGTAACCGTTGCCCACTGTCCTGCCAGTAATATGAAGCTGGGAAGTGGAGTTATTAGGCTTAGAAATTTGCTCGATAGTGGCGTTAATGTTGCCCTGGGTACAGATGGAGCAGCGAGCAATAATACCCTAGACATGTTTAGAGAGATGAGGCTTGCATCTCTTCTTCAAAAGGTTTACAGTTTAGACCCATCTATCGTGAAAAGTCGGGAAATATTTAGGATGGCAACATTAAATGGTGCTCGAGCTCTTAGGTTAAATTCAGGCGTTATAGAAGAGGGGAAGTTGGCAGATATCGCAATTATAGACATAAGGAAACCTCATATCCTTCCTTTAAATGATCCTATCAGCTCTCTTGTGTTCTCTGCAAAGAGTGGGGATGTGGACACGCTAATAGTGAATGGTGAAATCATTATTCTGGATGGAGAGTTCCAAACAGTTGACGAAGAGAAAGTTATTGATAAATTCTTGGGGGTACTGTGAATGATAATCTTAACGCCCTCAATATTCTTGGGTATCACACTTCTCATGTTCTATGTTTTGCTATTCTATGAGTATTATATGAGGAGGGAGAAAGTTCTGCTCTATTTCTCTCTTGCGTTTCTTTCCCTGAGCATTGGTTGCTTGGTAGATGGAATAACTAGCCTTGTAAGCCTATCGGTTTTCGTTTCTTTTTTCTGGGTAGGTATTATTGAGATGTTGTCTCCAGGGATACTGAGCAAATACTCTGATGACCTTAAGTACCTTAGCTTGGTTCCCATAGTTGCCTACCTTTATCTTTCCACTTATAGCCAGTTTATTGTTCTCTTGATCGATGCGCTTATAATGGTGGTTATAGCATTTTTAGTATATTTAGAAAAGGATCGCACTTTGAAGTTTGTTCCCTTTTTAATAATTCTCTTTGCCCTTCTTACGTTTGGCATTGGGGTATATCCTGAAATTGTGTTTAAAGTTCAGGTGATAATAGCAATAATCTTGGGGTATCTGATAACAGTGAACATTTTTAAAGTCACTATACCAGTGGCTGTTCAAGATAAGGGAATCAATATTAAGCCAGGGATTGTATTTATGAAGAACGTTCCTGAGGAGATATTAAAAACGTCCTTAATATTTTCGAGGAACCCAGGAGGAGATAATGAGAGATGGTTCTGGATAACTAAAGTTCAAAAAGGTCCAAGAACTGTAGAGCCTACAAATCTTGTTAAAATACTGAACCTGGCAGTAAGATATTTGGAGCAGGGTGGTACTGTAGTTATAGATGGAATAGAATATCTAATCTTAGAAAATGGATTTGATTCAGTGTTAAAGTTCCTTGCTAACCTAAGGGATTATGCAATGCTCTATAACTCTACTGTAATTATCGTTAGCGACCTAACAACTTTCTCGGAAAAAGAACGGAAGCTGTTATTAAGGGTAATTGGTGAGGAAACATGAAGATTGTAAAAGGAGATATAACAAAGTTCAGAGCCGAGGCTATAGTCAATGCCGCAAATAAATATCTTGAACACGGTGGTGGGGTTGCATATGCCATCGCAAAGGCTGCCGCTGGAGATGTATATGAATATATTAGAATTAGTAAGGAAGAAATGAAAAAACAAATTGGGAGGGAGTATATAGAGCATGGAGAAGTTGTTGTTACTCCTCCTTTAAAATTGGCACAAAATGGTGTTAAGTATGTCATTCATACCGTTGGTCCATATTGTGGGGGAAAATGGGATAAAGAAAAAGAAGACAAATTGAAACTTGCAATTTTAGGGGCACTTAAAAAGGCTGATGAGCTTGGTGTTAGGAGTATTGCCTTTCCGGCTATAAGTGCTGGTATCTACGGTTGTCCCTTGGAAAAGGTAGTTAAAGTGTTTAAAGACACTGTTGAACAATTCCTAAAGGAAGCTAAGAATGTAAAAGATGTGTTTTTGGTATTATATTCCGAAACAGACTATAAGAAGGCCCTAAAAGTTTTAAAAGAGGTGGAAAACGATGAAAATTGATAACAGTATTAAGGAAAAAATATTGAAAAAGCTTCCCGAAAATCTTTCAAGACTAGCCGATCTTGCCTATAATTATTGGTGGAGCTGGGATCATAAAGCAATGAAACTATGGCAGAAAATAGATGAGGAACACTGGAGGCAGTATAAGAATCCTGTCAAGTTGCTTCTTGAAGTTCCAGAATCTAGACTTAGGGAACTGTCTAAAGATGATGCATTTCTTGATCTATACGAGCTCGTCATAGAGAGGTTTGAAGGCTATATGAACCAGAGTACTACATGGTTCTCTACGAACTATCCCCGTTGGGATAAGCCGATAGTTTATCTTTGTATGGAATATGGAATAAGCAAGAGCCTTCCAATATATTCTGGGGGATTGGGAATTCTTGCTGGAGATCACCTTAAAACGGCAAGTGACCTTGGATTGCCTCTTATTGCAGTTGGGCTACTCTACAAGCATGGCTACTTTAGGCAGGAGATTGATAAAGATGGAAGACAGATAGAGATATTTCCAGAGTACAACACTAAAGAAATGCCTATAAGACAAGTACTTACCAACGATGGAAAACCTTTGCTGATTGATGTCCCAATAGAGGGCAAAATGGTTAAGGCAAGAGTTTTTCTCGTTGAAGTCGGGAGAGTTCCATTATACCTTCTTGATACGGATGTTTTAGAGAACCCGGAGGAGGACAGAAAAGTCTGTGACTACCTATACAACGCTGAGCCTGACAAGAGAATAAAGCAGGAAATCCTCCTTGGTATTGGTGGAATGAGGCTTCTCAAGGCATTAGAGATAGAACCTGGGGTTATTCATCTAAATGAGGGCCATCCATCATTCGCAAACTTCGAAAGAATAAGATGGTTCATGGAGGAAGGACTCAGCTTTGAAGAGGCCCTAGAAGTTGTAAGGGGAACGAGTGTATTTACAACCCACACGCCCGTGCCAGCTGGTCATGATGTGTTCCCCGTAGATTTCGTGAGAGAAAAGTTAGCGAAGTTCTTTGAGGGGCTGCCTACTGAGAAGTTCCTTGAGCTAGGAAAGGCAAATCCAAGTGATCCAAACTTTAACATGACGATACTCTCGATAAAGACATCAAACTTTGTAAATGGTGTTAGCCAGTTGCATGCTAAGGTTACGAGGGAAATGTGGGCAGGACTCTGGGCGGGAGTACCTCTGGACGAGATACCCATTGAGGGAATAACGAACGGTGTTCATACAGCAACGTGGGTTAATGAGAACTTAGCAAAGCTCTACGACATATACATTGGCAAGATATGGAGAGAGCACGTTAACCTTGAGGGTATATGGTATGCAATAGAGAGGATTCCTGATGGAGAACTATGGGAGGCCCATCTTAAGGCAAAGAGAGAGTTAATAGAGCTCATCAGGAGAAAGATAATGAGGAGGAACGAAAGGATCGGTATAGACGAACCTCTTCCAGATATAGACGAAAATGCTCTTATAATAGGTTTTGCAAGAAGGTTCGCGACGTACAAGAGGGCGGTGTTGCTGTTCACGGATCTTGAGAGGCTGAAGAAGATTGTAAACAACTCTGAGAGGCCAGTTTACATAGTCTTTGGAGGAAAAGCTCATCCTAGGGATGAAGCTGGAAAGGAGTTCCTCAGAAGAGTTTATGAAGTATCTCAAATGCCGGAGTTTAAGGGCAAAATAATCTTGATAGAGAACTATGACATGGGTTCAGCAAGGCTTTTTGTTTCTGGAGTTGATGTTTGGCTTAACACTCCAAGGAGGCCTCTAGAAGCCAGTGGAACGAGCGGTATGAAAGCTGGCCTTAACGGTGTCATAAATCTGAGCATATTCGATGGGTGGTGGGTTGAGGGGTACAATGGAAGAAATGGTTGGGTCATCGGAGACACGAGCACTGAGCCAGAAACCGAGGCTGATGACTACTGGGATGCAATGAGCCTCTACGATATCTTGGAGAACGTTGTAGTTCCAATGTATTATGAAAACAGGGATGCATGGATAAGGATGATGAAGGAGAGCATAAAGAGCATCGCCCCGAGATTCAGCACTCACAGGATGGTTAAGGACTACGTGACAAAGTTTTACTCAAAGGCTATGGAACTTGGCATCTACTTAAGTAGGGATAACTTCAGGTGGGCCAAGGAGCTTGCTAAGTGGAAAGAGAAGATAAAGACGGAGTGGGATAAAGTCAACATCGAGGAAGTTAAGGTCAACGAGCACATTGTTAATGTTACGATAAACCTTGGAAACTTAAAGCCAGAAGATGTAAGAGTTGAGCTATATTATGGAATTAAAGAAGAGGAGTTCAAGATACTAAAGCCTCACATAGTTGAACTCAGGAAAACTAAAGATCTTGGGAATGGGAGGTATATCTACACTTACATGGGCAAAGCCCTCAAGAATATCGGTAATCCATGTTGGCACTATGCCATCAGGGTCTACGCTTATCATCCAATGATGCCCGGAAAATTCCTGTTGGGTGGCTACATAAAATGGAAAGGGGTGGAGAGGTAATTACTCTCTCTTTTCTTCCTCAACTCTCTTCTTGTATGCTTCTGCAGCTTCTCCCAAGCTCTTGAAGAGTTTAAGCATCTCCATTGGTAGGGTGAGTACGATAACGTTGCTCTTATCGCTTGCGACGTCACTTATTGTCTGTAGGGTTCTAAGCTGCAAGGCCATTGGGTGTTCGCTTATAATTTCTGCGGCTTCCCTAAGCTTCTCAGCCGCCTGTCTCTCGGCCTCTGCGAGTAGGATTCTGGCTCTCCTTTCTCTCTCTGCTTCTGCCTGCTTTGCCATAGCCCTCTGCATTCCCGCTGGAAGTTCTACATCCTTGATCTCCACGGCTGTAACCTTTATCCCCCAGGGATCCGTTGCTTCGTCAATTATCCTCTGCAACTGCATGTTGAGTTTATCCCTCTCGCTCAAAAGCTCATCTAGATGTGCCTGGCCTATGACGCTCCTCAAGGTTGTTTGTGAGATCTGGGATGTGGCCATGATGTAGTTCCTAACTTGGGTTACGGCTTTTACCGGATCTACGACCCTAAAGTAGACTACAGCGTTAACTCTTACTGGCACGTTGTCCTTGGTTATCGTCTCTTGGACTGGAACGTCAAGAACTTGAGTTCTTAAGTCGACTATAACCGCTTTTTCGAATATCGGGATTATGAAGAACAATCCTGGTCCTCTAGCTCCAACAACCCTACCGAGCCTGAATATCACTGCCCTCTCGTACTCCTTAACGATCTTGATGGCGCTGGCTAAGAATATCAATACAAACAGCACTACTATTCCAATAACAAACAAATCTCCAGGCAAGATCATTTCCTTTCACCTTCTTCTTCCTTTTCCCTAACAACGATAAGAGTCAGGCCATCCATATCAACTACCCTAACTTTCTCCCCCTTTTCTATAGGCTTTCCAAACTTGCTTCTAGCCTTCCATAATTCGCCCCTAACCTTGATCATACCCTCGGGGTTCAGATCTTCAACGACAACACCAATTAGCCCTATCATCTCCTCCCTACCAGTTTTTGCTTTCTTCCTGTGAGCCTTTATCACCGCGGCCATCCCAAAGGCGAAGAATAGTGCTAGCAGAACTCCTATAGTTATTATGACTATTCTCAGCTGGGAAAACACCTCCCTGTTAACTAGGTACTCCACTTCTCCACCCCCAAACAGCAGTATTCCCCCTAGTATGAACGAAATCAGCCCTGCAACTGTGAAGAGTCCAAACGTTGGTGTTAATGCTTCGGCGACAAAAAACAGCATCCCCACAACTATTAATAGCAGCCCCGCAGCGTTGTAGCCAAAATAACCAAAGCCTATTATTGCGAGGACTATCATGATCGCCCCCACTGTCTCTGGAACGTGCCATCCTGGGGTCAGAAAGCCTATTATCAACGCCCATATCCCCAGGGAGAGGAGAAGGTAAGCCATGCTTGGGTCAGTTATGTACGTAATCACCTTGTCCTTAAGTGACGGTTTCAGGTAAACAACTTTAGCGTTGGTAAAGTTGAGGGTTACATACTTACCATTTACGGGGAGTTTTGTCTGCATTCCATTCGCTTTCTCGAGCAACTCGTTAACATCCCTGGCTATGACTTCTATAACACCATACTTTAGTGCCTCCTCAGGGGTTAGGCTTAGATCCTTAGTTATGAACTCCTCTGCTATGGTGGCGTTCCTTCCGCTTTCCTGGGCAAGGCTTTTTATATATGCGATGTAGTGATTGACTATCTTAGGGGGAGCTTGTATTATAGAACCGTTCTGAGCATAACCCAGGATGGGTCTACAGGCTCCTATGCTAGTTCCTGGGGCCATGGCGATTAAGTGGGATCCGAGGGCAATATATGTTCCAGCTGAAGCAGCCGTTGCCCCTGGAGGATAGACGTAGATTATCACGGGAACCTTGGCTTGTTGGATTCTCTGTATTATGTTCATCATAGCATCTCCCCTTCCACCTGGAGTATCAAATTCTATAATTATAGCTTCGGCTTTGTTCTCCTCTGCCAGGCTTATGTACCTGTTGAACTGGTCATAGGTATAGGAAGTTATCTGGCCCCTAATTTGAGCAACATAAACGACCTTCTCCTGAGCTAGCGTTGGAAGGAACAGAAGCGAAAAAACAAGTAACCCCAGGATCAGCTTTCCCCTCATCTTAGTCACCATACCTAACAAAAGTAGTAAAAAGAATATTTAAATGTTTTCAATCAAAGCCTGAACTTTCTCATAGCCATTTCTGCGGCCACCGTAATTGGGTCGATGGTTGGGCTTATTGGCGGGGCATATGCAGTTTCTAAGTAAGCAACGTCTTCAACCGTTGCGCCCTTCTGGGCTAAAGCTGAGAGCGTCATTATCCTGCCCCAGACTCTTTCCCCTCCAACTATTTGAGCCCCAATAAGCTTCTTGTCTTCCTTCCTGAATATCAACTTCACGGTTATCGGTTTGCCCCCAGGATAGTACTCTGGCTTTGTTGAGCCTTTGAACTTCCCTACAACTACATTAATTCCTTCTTTCTTCGCTCTCTCCTCTGTTATTCCAAACGTTCCTATTTCCAAATCAAATAATTCTGTAATTGCAGTATTGAATACTGGTCTAAATATGGAATTCTTGCCAGCTATATGCTCCGCCGCAACTTTCGCCATTCTAACCGCGGAAGTTCCTAGCTGGCTTAGGGTTCTCTTTCCAGTTACGGCATCTATAACCTCTGCACAGTCCCCGATGGCGTATATATCGGGATCGCTTGTCTGGAGGTGCTCATTAACGACTATTCCCCTACTTACCTCCAAACCCGCATCTCTGGCTAAGTCAACGTTAGCCCTAACCCCTGTTGCTACTAGGACTATGTCCGCTTCAACTATCTCCTTTCCGATCTTCACGGCCTCTACAGGACTGCCAATTATCTCGCTTACACCCACACCGAACCTAAACTTAATTCCATGTTTCTCCATTTCCTCTTGCACGAGCTTTGCCATGTCTTTGTCGAGCATGGTTGGAAGCAAATGCTCGAGAAGTTCAACAACTAGGACTTCCATGCCAAGTTTAGCAAAAGCTTCTGCCCCCTCTAGGCCTATTAGTCCCGCCCCTATCACAACGGCCTTCTTTGGCTTTCTCTCCGCTATGTACTTCTTAATCTTCCTAACGTCGTCCAAGCTCTTAAGCGTGAATACTCCCTCGTTTTCAACGCCTTTTATCGGGGGGATGAAAGCCTTTGATCCTGTGGCTATTACGAGCTTGTCATATGGAACTTCGCCTTTATCTGTAATAACGACCTTCCTCTCTCTGTCTATCTTTTTGGCCTCTACTTCAAGCATCATTTCAATTCTCTGCTTCCTGTAGAACTCAGTCGGAAACACTATTACGTCTTCGGGCTTTTCTATCGTTCCGCTAATTACGTGGGGGAGAGCACAGGGAGAGTACTGCATCGTTGGTTCTTTGCCTATGACTATTATCTCAGCTTTTCTATCGAGCTTCCTCATGAAAAGCGCGAAGTTGCTTCCTGCGGTTCCTGAGCCTATTACAACTATCCTCATAGAACCACCAAAAAATGGGGGAGGAGGGGAGATATAAACGTTGGTGTTATCCTTGGGGAGGAAAGTCAAGTTACATCAGGATGAAATATTTAAAGTTTGGAAATCATTCAAGGTTGGCCTCGTTCTCCCAGAGGCCATGGATGTTGCAGTAACTTAGAGCGTAAAGCTTGCCCTTCTTATTTGTCTTTATGTAAAATACCGCCCTTGGCTCCGTTAGTGGATCGCCGTGAGCTGTAAAGGCAACCCTACCAACCATTATTGGGAAGCTTTCTCCCTCTGGGTGGAAGTACAGCTCTATCCATGCTATGTGGTGCTCTGGGGTGTTTGGATGGGGAACCTCTTTCCCTACTGAGACCTCAACTTTTACGAGGTCTCCCTCCCTTGTGTACTCTATAACTGGAACGTGCTTCTCTCCTTTCCAATCTCCACTTTTTATCGTGTCCTTCAACATCTCCATCACCTCAATCTATTCTTTCAAATTCATCTTTAGGTGCCCCGCATAGGGGGCAGATCCAATCTTCAGGAAGGTCTTCGAACTTAGTTCCTGGGGTTATTCCGTTTTCTTCATCTCCTTCCTCTTCATCATAGATGTAGCCACAGATTTTGCATCTCCACTTTGCCATATTGGTTTCCTCACTTCATGATTTGTAGTTCGTCCTTATAAGGTTTGTGGTTCAAACTCAATTAGTTTTCTGCAATATATATTTTATCTCCACAAAGGTTGGATTTTAATATGCTGATATCAAATTGAAAGTTTGGGGGACTAGAATGAAAGGCAAGGTTGCAATTCTGCTATCACTAATTATCCTAGTTGCAGGGTGCCTTGGTGGGCAAAGCACTACACCTCAAGAGAAGCTGGAAAATTTGGATCAAATAAAAACTATCTTTAATTTATCAAAATCTCAAATTGATTACCTTACAAATAACGGCATTCTCGTTATACCTAATGGGAGAGGGGCTGGAGATATTTATTCGCTTCTCGTAAAAGATGAAGTTCCTGGGATTATCACAGTTGATTCTGCTTTCCTATTATATTCTCAGGTCTATTTAATTTCCTATTTTTGGATTCTCGAAAATGACGTATCCCCCACTCTTAGAAATCTCCTTTTATACCTAGTAAGGGAGAGTGCCAAGGCGGGAGATATAGATGTTGCGTCGTATCTTGCTGTTGCCCTTCTAATGCTTGATCCGAATGTAACTTTGCCTGCACCCCTGCCTGTTTCTAAACCCAATGAAACAGGGATACTGTCTGCAATTACTTGGCTTACTAAAGAGGGAATAAATGTATCGTCTAAGGAGGGCAACTTAGAAGTTGTAAGGTTAGCGAAAATAATTAAAGGATGCCCTGAGTGTCTCCAGAATATCTCGAGAATAGATTCCGAATTAACATTCTTCTTAGGCCCTTCAAGAGGATTAAGTGTCCTTGACTACGTTAATAACCTTGATGCCATTGCTTCGGGAAGAGTTTCTCCACTTCAATTATTGGCCTCTAAGCAACCTCTAATAGTCAGGGGTAGAAGCTTAGAAAAGGAGTTACGAGTTTCCTTATTTGGTGTGAGGCTTGATCCTGGAAGTTATATCCTCGAAACATTGATATATCCAAATCTAGGACCTAACCCAACTTCTAAGACGTACTCGAGAATATTAGCTTATGGTGATTCTGCGGGATTACTTTCGAAGCCTATATCGTTCTATAGGACCTGCGACAATCTGGACCAGAATAGAGACAAGTATTGGGGGGAGATATATGAAATAACCATAAGCTTGTACAAGAGGAAGATAATATCTGCAAAAGATGCAAATAATATTATTCCCCTCCTTCCAAATCTAGTATACTTACCAGCGGTTTTAGGGTCTTCATATGCTTACACTATAGCATCGTCTCTAGGGTACTGTGATTTTCAATTCCAGTATAAGAGGTTGGTAAATCAATTCAGGGAAATTCCCCCCGATTCAATGAAAAATAGAGCGGCAAGGGCCATTAAACTACTTTTCGAAGCAGGAAGACCAAGATCAGATGGTTGGGAGAAAAGGTTCATTAATACGACTATCTCATTCTGGCTTATTATGAATGGAGCTGAGAATTTTACAATTGTCAAAGATACCATACCCTCTGGTAGGCTTGCGGATGCGTACATTGAACCTTACCCTGAAGTTTATGCAGAGCTGTATGCGTCTCTTAAAGAATTGGATGGTTTCCTAACTGCAATGGGAGTCAACGATGAAACTCTGAGATGGGCAGTTAATAGGGCAGCCGCATTGATGCTTAGGGCTTACCAAGTCTCTACCAAGATAAAGGAGGGCAAGACGCTAACCGAAGATGATTTAATATTCTTGACCCAAGAATTTCCAAGGGATTCTATTGCAATACCCCACTCGTTTGGTGGCATTAGGTTACCGAAGAATCTTGTCATTTATTCCCGGGAGGGCATGTCTCTCAGAGCAGAAGTTGAGTTGGGTACAGTCCTAGTAGTTTATAATAACAAAATATTTGTTGGCCCAATAATTATTAATAAGGCTTGGATAGAGGGATGAATGTGGTGGGAAGGGATGGGAAAATTATTTGGTATTGAATATTTTGACAAAGATATAATTGAAGGAGGATTTCCAGATGGTTCAGTAATTCTAGTTGCGGGGGAGCCTGGATCTGGCAAAACGATATTCTCTGCAACTTTCTTATACAATGGTTTTGTGAAGTTTGGAGATAAAGGTATCTACATCTCTCTTAGCGAGACAAAGAGAGAGTTCTACGAGCAAATGAAGATGTTGGGGATGGACTTTGAGACGTTTGAAAAGGCAGGAGTTTTTAAGTTTATAGATCTTGTAACGGTTCCTGCTGAGACAGTACAAAAGGAGATAGAGCTTATAATGAATGAGATAATCAAATTCAAGCCAGATAGAATTGTGCTTGATTCGGTTACAGTAATTTCAAATCTCTTAGGGAGGGAGATGACGAGGACTTTCCTCCATACAATGTTAGGGCGGATAGTAAAAGCATACAATTCGACAGCTATTCTCATAGCTGAAAAGCCAATTGGAAAGGACAGCATTGGTTTTGGGGTGGAAGAATTTGTTGTCGATGGCGTAATATTCCTAAAAAGCAGGAAAGTTGGGGAAAACATTGTGAGAACAATCGAAGTTAGAAAAATGAGGAGAAGGAGGATAAAAAGGCCAGAATATGAGTATGCAATAACTGATTATGGAATTGAATTCTTTGCTGTCCCTGAGCTTAAGAGGGCAGAATATGAGGAACCAATTTGGGAGAAGATAACCACTGGAATAGAAAAACTTGATAAATTACTGGAAGGTGGAATATACCGGGGGTCTACTGTCCTTTTAGTTGGGATGACAGGAACAGGAAAGACAACATTTGCATTACACTTTGCTATTTCAAATGCCCTACAGGGAAGAAGAGTTGTGTATGTATCTTTTGAAGAACCTATAGATCAGCTCCTAAGAACTGCTCAAAACTATGGACTCAAAATATGGGAGGCTTTAGACTCAGGAAATTTGATATTACAGAGTTGGATCCCTGAAGCAACAACGCCTTTGCAACTTTTCATTAATATCAGGAATCTTATAGAGGAGTTTAAACCTGTTGCAGTGGTAATAGACAGTTTAAGTGCTCTTAGAGAACACATAGGCGATAGAGACATTTCAAAGGTTCTAAGATACCTCTCAATTCTCGCTAAATCCAAGAAAAGTGCTCTTTACTTTACACTTACTGACGAATCTAACTCCTCAATTGTTCCCTCAACGAATGCAAGCACCTTGGCAGACGTCATAATTTGGTTAAAGTACTTCATATCTGAGGGTAAACTCGAGAGGAGGCTTATAATAGTAAAGGCAAGGGGCTCTAATCATTCGAGGAAATTGCACAAGTACGACATCACGGACACTGGGGTGATTATCTATGAGTAAGGGACAGGAAATTCTTGTTAGAGCTCTAGCAAATGCATTAGACAAGGTCAGCCCAGGGCTAAAAGCAGTTCTTGAGACCCATTTGAGAGTCTCTCTTGGTGAAGGTTTGGAAGTTGCATATAGTGATCCGAAAAAGTTTAAAGAGGCTGTAGCTAAGTTATTTGGGGAGTATAGCTCAAGATTACTCGAAATGGTTGTTATTGATCAGGTTAAAGATGTCTTAGGAGGTTCTGAACCTCCAAATACACTAGAGGAGTTAGTGGAGATTCTTAAAGAAGTCTATGGTGAGTAGGTATGAGAGATCCACTATCAATAATTGCAGAGGCCGCTAAGAGACTTAGCCCAACCCTTATAACTCATGAGATAGGAAGTGACGTTGAGATTATTTTGTATAATCTTGCTAAAAAGATCAGAGCAAGTTATGAAAATTTTGTAGTTATCTCTTTCAATGATGCGTATGCTGCAGTAATGAGGTATCTCAGATCAATATTCAATGATGCTGACCAAGTATTTGGAGCTGATAGGCTGATATCCATCAATCCCTTTCTTGAAGAGGATTTAATGCCTGAAATAATAGTTGAAACATCTGACCCTGAGATTATAGCTGGGAGGATTGGAGAAGCAATAAAGGGTCTTGATAACTCTCTTTTCTTCGTTCTTGGTCTGGATCTTTATGGAGTAAGGCATAAGGGGGAATTACCCCTAATGATACCTGGCATAACAAAGGTTCTATCGAGAGCCCCAGGAAATAGCGTCGTAATGACCTTTAACACGAAAATGTTTCCCGAGAGCATACTTGAAATAGTTAACAGTTTTGCGCTGAATGTAGTCAGGCTTGAAGTCAAAGTTGTTGGAGTTTCAATAAAAAGGATCCTAACAATAATAAGAAGCCCATTCATGGAATACAATCTAAAGTCCTGGAGGTATGAGGTTACCAGAAATGCTGTAATATTCATTCCCGAGAAATAAAGGAGAGTATTCAAAAGAGAGCCCTGACAGTTTCTCTAATCTTTTCTTCATCTTCCTTTGTTGGCCTTCCCCTGCTTTCGATGGTTGCCATATGATCAAACTTACTCCTTGCAATCAGGGTCTCTATCTTCCTACCTGCCACACCGCCCCAGCCAAATGCTCCAACTATAAGGACTGGCTTCTCATAGTTAGCCTTGTCTAGTATTTCAAATAGGGCATATCTGATTCTGGGGTGTATATCTGCTTCAAACGTTGATGCTCCAATTACTATTGCCTCGGCAGTGGGGACCTCCCCAAGGATGTCGGCAACTGCTGGACTCTCTCTATCCGTAAATCTGTACACAATGGGCTTCTTTCCTAGCTTCTTTAGCTCGTCTATCACTATCTTCATTCTCTCCTCAACGAAGCCATACATAGAATCATAAATTACGAGAACTTTGTCCTTTTCAGGAATCCCAGCTCCTATCCGCTCGTAATGTTCAAATATTCTACTTGGGTTCTTTCTCCAGATAAGCCCGTGACCAGGAAGAATCATCTTGGCATTATCTATAATCCCGAGCTTCTTTAGCTTCTCAATATTCTGGACGATGTACTTGTGGTAGTGCCCGATAACAGTTACAACGTACTTAGTAACATATGGGAGGTACTCCTTTACAACTTCTTCGCTGGAATCATCTATCTCCTCTGGAATTGAGTAGCCCCCTCCTGCATCACAGCTGAATATAAGTTTGTCCTCAACCACGTATGTTATCATTGTATCGGGCCAGTGAAGCCACGGGACAGTTATGAATCTAAAAGTTCTATTCCCTATCTTGAGCTCCTCTCCATCTTTAACGACTTGGAAGTTCTTAACAACTTCTTTCCCATAGAAACCCTCCAAGAGGTTTCTTGCGAATGCAGTTCCTATAACTCTAGCCCTATATCCGTTTGCTTCGAGAACCTTAGGCAAAGCACCGCTGTGATCTGGTTCAGTATGGTGGACTATGATATGGGTTATCTCCCTGGGATCAACGAGCTTAGTTAGCTCCTCTAAAAACATATCTGCATAATCCTTCTTTACGGTGTCAAAGAGAACAACAGCGTCTTTGAGTTTCATTAGGTATGAATTGTAAGTTATACCCTCTGGAATATACCATGTTGCCTCAAAGTACTTTATTTCATCATCATTTATCCTTATGAGGTAGAGCTCAGGCTCATTAAGTATCTTCTTTACTAAGATTCCAGCCATATTACCACCTCAGAATGATTTGCCACATGTCATATAAAGTTTTCTGTGCTCACCTCATCATTACGATTTTCGAACCTATATAGTTTGATGATATTGCAGAAGCAATACTGTTCTATCCAGCGCTTTCTTGGCAAAGTTAAAGGATTTTTGATCTCATTTAACTTAGTTTGGAAGTATGTTCTCGAGGGTAATAATCTAACAACTGTTTTTAAAGAAGTTCCAAAATAAAGCAGTCTCACTTTATTTAACAGGGAATTTTGGCATATGTTCTAAAGCCAAGAGAATGACTTTTTAAATTATATCTTTCAGAGCTATTTTTATGAAGAAGGTTGCGGTAATTACTGGGGCTTCAAAGGGGATTGGTAGGGCGATAGCCAAAGCCCTGTCTGAAGAAGGATTTTCTCTTTCTTTGGGAGCTAGAAGTGTTAATCTCCTTAAAGAATTAGTAGAAGAATTGAACACGGAGGTTTTCTACTCTTATCTTGATGTTTCTGATCCTGTGAGCGTCAAAGAATTTGCCACTAATACTCTCAAAAAATTCAGGAACGTTGATGTTGTCATAGCGAATGCTGGAATAGGAATCCCAGGGAGACTCGATGAGATAAGCGAAGATGACTTTATGAGAACCATCCAAGTAAACTTACTGGGAGTCTGGAGGACAATAAAAGCATTCCTCCCCTCCCTAAAGGAAAGAAGGGGTGTTGCGATAGTTGTCACTTCAGATTTATCAACTAGGCTACTCCCTGGAAGCGGGGCTTATGTTGTGAGCAAATGGGGGGCTAGAGCTTTAGTGAGAACCTTCCAGCTTGAAAATCCTGAGGTCAGATTTTTGGAGCTCAGACCTGGAGCCGTTGACACTCACTTTTATGGCAAGCCTGGAAGAAAGAGAGAGGAAGGCTTCATGAAGCCGGAGGATGTTGCCGAAATAGTGAGGATGGTAGTGAAACTACCTACCCATGTTAGGGTTGAAGAGGTCATGTTCAGGTCAATTTACCAGGACCCCGTTTACTAACTAAACAGCTCTAAGCAGACGTTGCACTCCTTTGGATTTAGCGTTGGATCTATAAGGGAGTGGAAGTTACAGACGTATCCCTTACCTAGCATCTCCAAGGTTAGCTTTACCAGAGACTTGTGGATTTCGTACTCGCTGGGCCTCTCCTCTATTACCCACTCTGCTATCTCTTTGACTTTTTCATCTATGTCCTTGAATTGCTCGACGTCAATTAATGCTCCCCTGTCTTTCTTTAAGTACCTTGAAACGGCCGACTGGGTTATGTGTAAAAGTTCAGCTATCTCATCTTGCTTCAACCCTTTTTCCCTTAGAACTTGAACTAACCTCCTCCTTAAAGATGGGTAAACGTAGCGGGAAGCGACTTCGAAGGCTGAAACTTTCATGGTCGTAAATTATGACACGTGGTATATAAGGTTATTCCCTGAGCATATCGTTTATCAGCTTTATCGCGCACAGGTCTCCGCACATTGAGCACGCCTCAGTCTTTGTTGGCCTCTCCTTCCTTATTTCAATGAACTTTTCCTTATCCATGGCGAGCTCATATTGTTTGGCCCAATTCAGGCTTCCCCTTGCAACGCTCATTAGATAGTCCTTCCTGTAGTCCTCTTCGAACCTCGTGAGGTTTACTGCGTGGGCGGCGAGCTTCGTTGCGATAACTCCTTCCTTAACGTGCTCCACTGTGGGCAGGCCAAGGTGCTCGGCTGGTGTGACATAGCATAGGAAGTCCGCCCCGTTCAGGGCGGCTATTGCCCCTCCTATAGCTCCAGCTATGTGATCGTACCCGGGAAATATATCCGTCACGAGAGGCCCTAGGACGTAGACTGGAGCATTGTCCGTAGCTATTTTCATCAGCTTTATCTGGGCGGGGATCTGATCTATTGGGACGTGCCCCGGACCTTCAACCATCGTCTGAACTCCGACCTCCCTCGCCCTTCTAACGAGCCTTCCCAGTGTGTAGAGTTCCGCTACTTGTAGCTCATCTCCAGCATCTGGCAATCCCCCAGGTCTAAGCCCATCTCCCAAGCTTAAGACTACATCATACTCTTTGGCAAGCTCTAGTAGGTAGTTATAATCCTTGTAGAATGGGTTTTCTTCACCCCAGTGCAGTATCCACGCGGCTAAGAACGTTCCTCCCCTCGAAACCATTCCTACTACCCTTTTGACTCTCTTCATTTTTTCCACTACTTCTTTAGTAACTCCAACGTGAATCGTTGCAAAGTCGACACCATCCTTGAAGTGCTTCTCTACGGCCTTCCACATGTCCTCTTCACTCATTTCTATTATTGCCTTCCCTTTAGCCAGCATTTCCTCGGCTGCCTGATATATTGGAACTGTTCCAACTGGAACATTTACGGCCTTCATTATCTTTCTCCTTATTTCATCTAGATCTCCACCCGTCGAGAGATCCATTATAGTGTCCGCCCCATACTTAACGGCGATTTGAGCTTTCTTTATCTCCTCTTCCACGTTCACAATGTCCCTTGAAGTCCCTATGTTTGCGTTTATCTTTACCCTAACCCCTTGGCCAACTGCTACTGGCTCGACCCACTCATGAACTTTATTCCTGAATATAACGGTGTATCCCTTAGCTACGAGCTTTCTCAATTTTTCCGGGCTTATACCTTCCTTTTGAGCGATTTGCATCATTTCATCCGTGATTACACCTTTCTTTGCCTGCTCGATTTGCGTCATTTTTATCACCAAGTTTTTATTTTCGAGAACTTGGTAATCCAATAAGTATTAAAATCTTTGCCTAAAGAAAAGAGGATGTCAGAGAGATTTCCTCATAACTGCAGTTCCATACCCAACAAAGAGTACCCTGTCTGGATCCAAGGCCTTAACGACCTCAGGCCTGTGGGTAATTATTACCGCTGTTATTCCTGCTTCCCTTACAATTTCTGCAACCTTTCTTGCTACCCTCATTGCCGTTAGTGTGTCAAGATGAGCTGCGAACTCATCGATAAGTATTAAGTTTGGCTTTTCCGCGAGAAGGGACGCTATTTTGGCCCTCTCTTTCTGGCCCGTTGACAGCTCGGAGAACTTGGCCCTGTAAAGGACCGCATCACTTAACCCTGCTCTATTTAGCACTTCTACGGCAGCATTTAGATCCTTGATCTTTCTGTAGACGTGCTCTAGAATGCTTTCCGAGCCGAATTCTGGCTCAAACTCTCCAGGAATCATTACTGCAACCTTAACGTTATTTGGAACTTCGATTTTTCCACTAGTTGGCCTGTACTTCTCTTCCCAGTAACCTTTGACGGCCCCTAGGATTAGCCTAAGCAATGTTGTCTTACCGGCACCGCTTGCTCCTACAACTGCTATAACCTCTCCAGGCTTTATCTCGAAGTTTAGGTTCCTCAACACCGGCCTCTGAATTATTCTATGCCTAACCCCGAAAGCCTTCAACAACTCTTGAATTTCTTCTGGGAGGCCTTTTATGTCGAGCTCGCTCTCGAAGACCTTGCTTACATTCTTGAACACTATCGGACCCTTAAGCGGTTCCACTTTTCCGTAGCTTGGCTTCCAGAGAGGTTCCTTGGGAGCATAGGGATCTTCCTTAAAATATCTCTCTAGGTACTCCTTGGCCTCCTGGGTTAGGGGGTATATCAGGACGGGCCTTCCGCTCGCGGTTTCCCAGACGAACCTAAAGCCAACTTTCTCGAAGAATGGATTGTAGCGGGCCATTTGTGCTATTGTTTCCACAAAGTGCTTCTTCTTCCTCATCTCGGGTATTCTCCTCTCCGCGACCCATTCCAGTGCCGCTTTAACGCTTAACTGTCCAATGCCGTCCGAGCGGTAGTCTGGGTGAACAACGACTCTCGCAATCCTCGCTCCTGCTGTGTTGCTCTCTCTCAATGCCCTTTCTTTGGCCTTCTCCCATAACAGGGATCTGGCTATCTTCTTTGGGTACTTCTTCCTTAGCTCCATGAACAGTTCGTGCATTATCTTCTCCGGCCAGAAGCTTGGCTTTAACCAGTCTTCTGGAAACACCTTCTCCCTTATATTCTTCTCTATCTCCCCATTGGGTAGCCTCCTGTGCATTAGGGGTATCGGTGGATCTACCCTAACGTACGCCAGAATCCTGGGCTCGTACTCCTCCCTCTTAACGAGTTCAAGGAGGAGAAACCTTGAGGCTGGGGTGGAGCCCTTAATCTCTAATATGTGAACGTACTTGTCGGTTTTACACTTGGGGCATATCGGCTTAGTGTTTGCCTCGATTATTGTTCCGCACTTCTCACACCTCCACAGGGCCACTTTCTCCTTCTGGCTTGCGTAGTGGTACTGCTCGAGTTCAGCTATCGCCTCAAAATCGCTCTCGTACGTTGCCTCTCTCGCCCTTATTTCGTACTCATACAGTAGCTCGCCCGTTAGGGGGGAGTAGCGCTTTGCTTTGTACGTCTTCTCCCAAAGGGGCCAGACCTTTATCTTCTCTCTATTGTAGAACTTGTACAGCTCGTAATCGTTGAATTCTAGAATTTTTACTCCGTCCTTCTCCTTTGGCTCCTTCAGTGGCTTTATCTCAACTTCATCTCCCTCTATGAACCATTGGGCTATGCCGCTCATGTACAGCCTGTATACTCCCTCCTCTGTATCAACCTCGAGAACGCCGAACCAGCGGTGCTTAAACTTCGGTATCTTGCTTTCCCTAACCTTTCCTCTGATGAGCATGAAACCACCGAAAATATAGTTGAAGAAAAGTTAATAACGATTTCTAACAGGTAACGTGGATAACAGCTAAAACCTTCTTCTTGCCCCAGAGCTCTTCGACCAACTTCAAGGCCTCTGGAGTTGGTCTTTCTACTACCTCCTTTTCCTTCACTAGTTCCTTCGCCCCCGGGAGTAGGGAGAGCATCCCATATATTCCGGTACCTACTATTAGGACATCGAAGTCCTCCCTAAGGTATTCTTTAAGCTCCTCTGGATCAAATTTATGGCTCGTCCCGTGCTTTTTCTTGCTTATCTCCTTCTTCCTCCTCTCTATTCTGCCACTTGGATAGATGACTATGTCGTGGTTGTACTTTATCCCGTTTATTTCAACGCTCCCGAACTTCACCTCTCCGACTTTCATCGGGCTCAGCCTCCACCGGTCCCGGGCATCAGATACCCCAAAGGCCAATCTACATCATTGCCCTTTTATTCTTCTCTAATCTCTAAAATTGAGAAAGATAAGTCCTTCTCATAATGTTCTTGTGCTTTGTTTGTTTTTATTTTTATCTCTGCAATTCCGTAACTATTTTGTTGTACCTATTCTATCAACGCATTTCCAACTGTCCCATAGAGGAATGTACAAACACCAACTGTATGTCAAGTTATATTAAACAATAATACTGGAGAAATTCTTTGTATTATGATGAAAATTCAAAAGAAGAGCTTAGACATGATAAATTTTTATTATAGCCTCTGTTAATATTTTTGGTGATTTGGATGGTTAGAAATCTCGTTATTGATATAACAAAGAAACCAACACAAAATATTCCCCCAACAAATGAAATAGTTGAGGAAGCAATTACTGAATTGAATGTAGATGAGCTTCTTGACAAATTATTCGAGAAAGACGAGAGAGGAGAAGTTATAACTCCCTCAAGAATTGCAAAAATGCTTGAGGAAAAAGCATTCGAGATTTACAAAGAATATGAAAAACAAGTAAGGGAAGCTTATCTTTCAGCTAGGTATAGCAGAGAGAAACTTGAACAGTCTTTTCAACAGGCTCGATTCTCAAGAGGTGGAAAGACATTCGAGGTAATCTTTACAAAACTACTTGACAGGTTTGGAATTAGATATGAACACGACAGAATGATTAAAATCTACGGTTACATTACAGAAGGCGAAAAGCCTGATTTTATTATACCCTCTGTAAGGACTTTTCTCAATGACCCTTCTTCAGCAATATTAATAACAGTGAAAAGGAAGGTTAGAGAAAGATGGAGGGAGGCCGTTGGTGAAGCACAAATTCTAAGAAATAAGTTTGGAGACAAAATCAATTTTTGGTTCGTTGGGTTTGATGAGGAATTTACAGTATACTCAGCAATTGCAATGCTCGACAATGGAATTGACAGGGTCTATGTCATAGATGGTAGATATGACAGCCTCATTGAAGAACTTAAGCGGATATCCGACCCTAATTTTAATGAGGACAAATACATACAGAAAATCAGAAGATTCTCAGATATTTTTGATGACATAATACAATTCATGAATAAGCATGAAAATAAGAAAAGAGAAAAACAATTAACTCTTGTGTAATACAACAATGTTTTCCTCTGCCATCGTTTCGACAGTCTCTCCTTTTCTATTTGACGGTGAAACTCTGTGGGGCATTCTCTTATTTGGAATGGCTCTCACATATGTTACCTCATGTTCATAACCAAAACTTTCGAATATTTCGACATAAATTTCATCAGTTGGTATCCTTACCCCTTTTACTGTCCTGTTGGCAACGACAAAAACAACGTATCCTTCCTCATTTAGGAGTTCATCGAGGTTTTTACTGGCTTTATAGAAGTCTATGAAATATGAGAGTACCTCTCTTGCTCTCTTTTCATCCTTCTCTGCAATTAGGTGAATTACTTTATCAAGCTTTTCTGATGGGATAGAGTGTTTTAGCGACTTTGCAGGCTTTCCTCCAAGGGCTATTTTGTCTATTGCTCTTATCAATTTATAATCAAAGTCCATCCATTGGAGTGACAACCGAGAAAACTGCCCATAAGCAACAGTGGTCTTTGAATCGCCATAGGGAGGAGAAGTTAATATTAAATCAACGCCCTCAATGTCAGCTTTTTCAAGGACATTATGGTACATAGGCTTTGCGAAAGCAGTCTTATCTTTTGCTATATTATAAAATTCAGCCATTTTTAGGATATTCCTCTCTGCATACTTTACAAAGGTTTCATAGACATCTGGATTCCAGTCCTTTAATTTTTCCTCTGGAATCCTATATAATTTGTGTTCGCTGTTCCTTGTATTGCTCACATATCTAACAGTCTCGCTGAAAGCAACTTTGAAGAAATCTCTAATGTTTTCATCTTCAATCTTCCAAATTTCTTCTTTAACAATCACGAGATGTTTCGAGACACGTGGCTTAAACCAGTAGTCGATGTTGAAGTAGTTTGGAACTTCAACATCAAGTTGTCCTCTCTCAAATTGGTCGAGTTTCCTTCTAATGTTTTCTCTTAACTCTTTAAAGTACCTTTTCAATATCCTTGGGTCTATTGGCGTTGTTTTGACTTTTGAAAGTAAAATTGCAAGTGGATTGATGTCGAATCCATAGCTGTTTATATTCTTTATTTTCGCCTCGACTAAGACAGTTCCTGAACCGCAAAAGGGATCAAGAATGACCTTTGCATTCTTGCCCCAAAGCTTTATCGATTTTCTGGCAACTTGTGGTATCATCATAGCCGGATAAGAGTGTATTCCATGGGTTAAAATTTTAGTATTAGCTGTTGTGAAATCCCAACTCGGATCTCTAAATTTCTTCTCTCCAACTTTTTTCAATACAACTTGTGCGTTAATGAACTCATCAAGTGTCTTCATGTGATCACCTCTCAGCATACTGTTCAATTGTTGAAATAACCCTCTCCATGACTTCATCCCAACTCATTTTGTCATATAAGGCCCATTTTATGAAGTCGTCTGTGTGGAGTTTTAGTATCTTGAGGAATAACTGCCATCTAATGCCCATTTTCTTGAGTTCTGGCTTCCAATTATCCCAAAGAAATTTTTGGAGTTTATTAAATGACCATACAGCAAGAGAGTCATGGTCAATATTATTTGTTGAACCAAAATTTTGTCTTACATTCCTGATAAACTCTTTTATTTCGTAAGGTTCTTTAAGCTTTTGTAATCCCATGGCTATATCCCCCTACCGACATATCTGGATATCCCAATATTATAGATCCAAACAGAGGGATGTTTATATAAACATTTTTCGATCTAAATCCTTTAAGTCGAGCACCTCGGGAGTTTTACCATCTATTTCCTCTGCCATGAGCAGGAATTTCTTTTTCTTGGCGTTGAATGCTCCTGATTTCCTCTTGAGGTCTTCAAGAATACCCTCTACCTCTCTCCTCTTTTTAACCTAGACTAACATTTGTCCGTCTTTAAGCTCCAATACAGCATCCACCCCTCGCCCCTATCTGACTAAAATCTATTATTTTCGATATGAACATCTCCCTGACGAGTATCTCGAACATTTGACCGCAGTATTGGTCGATGATCCCATTTGAGATGTTTCCCTATCTAGTCCCGTATAGTTCATTAGCTTTCCCAGGGCCTCGTATCCCAGCGATAACTCTTTCAATATTGGCTTATATACCTGGGCTCTCCGTAGATAACTTCTACCTTTTAGAGGACTTTTTCCTTTATTGCCTCTTTAGGCTTGAGCCCTCTTGTTATGTCAAGGTAATAGGGGATCCCTCCGAAAATTGTGTATATTTTTACAATGTTTTCTATGCTCTCATCGGAAACGCCAAGTTCTCCTCCCGTGTACTTCATAGTTCTTTTCATCGTCCAATTAATGAACTGCACAGAATTAGGAACCGGTATCTTTAAGGTGCTCATCCCAGGCTCTTTGAAAAACGCTTAGGATTCCTGGGTTTAGGGGACATTAGGTACTGGAATTCGTCGAATGATCACGCAGATTCTTTCTCCCCTATTTTCTCGGCAAGATACTGGAACAACTTTCCAATGTCATTATATTTTCTCTTTTAAGAATTCCTTAAGAAGCATGTTTTCTAACTCTTCTCCTCCCATGGATGATTATTAGTTGGGCCTTATTCTCTTTCCATTTTCCTCTCAAGAAATTCGAGCTCTCTTTCTATTCACAAACATTGAACCACCTAGAAGAAAAATGGATATAGGAAAAGTATAATAACCTTGCTACATCAATCAATTGTTGCCTTCCTGAACTCTAGGGCAGCTATTCCAACGAACACTATCGCCAGCAGCCCCAGGACTAGCCAGTCAGTTGTTAGTGAAAACGTTGGCTGGATTCCTGCTAGGTAGTACCTTGCACCATCAACAGCATACGTTAGTGGATTTATCTTTGCCAGGTACTGCATCCATTCAGGCATGGTGCTTATCGGATAAAATGCCCCACTGAGGAATGTCATTGGGAGCATGAGCATGGTCACTATTATCTGGAAGCCCTCCATGGATGTCATCTTCATTGCTATTGCCATTCCAAGGCCGGAAACTGCTACGCCTACGAGGAATGCCAGTGCGAGCGTTGGCAAAACTCCCGAAACCTTTAGGTCGGCCATCGTGAAGCTCAGGGCTAGTATTATCATCCCTTGGATTAGGGCCATCAGAGCCCCTCCAATGCTCCTCCCTATTATTGCTTCAACCCTTGATGCTGGTGCCACAAGCAACTCCTTGAGAAATCCGAACTGCCTGTCCCATATCAGCGTTATCCCTTGCATAAAGCCCATGTTGAAGACCGTCATTGCAACTATTCCTGGGACTAGGTACGTCATGTAGTCAACTCCTCCAAAGATCATCTTGGCCCCAGGGAAGTTGAATGCGCCCGCCCATCCCTTTCCGAAGAATATGAGCCAGATAAGTGGATTTAGCAGTGAACCAATAACCCTCGCCTTTGAGCGTATGAACCTCTTAAGCTCCCTGTAGACCATTGTAGCGAGAACCCTCATCCTCTCACCTCCTCATTCTAGCCCTCATAATCATCTTGGCAACGTTCTGCTCTCCACCCTCATCCCTGATCTCCCTTCCAGTTAAGTGCAGGAAGACATCGTTCAGGGTTGGCCTGTGGTACGTAACCTCGAGGATCTTAACTCCTGACCTTTGGGCAAGCTCAAACAACTTTGGTAGAGCCTCAGTTGCGTTTTCAACGTCTATCCTAACTCTCCCATCTGGAAGGAGCTTGCATCCTCTTATAAAATCGGCTTTTAGGCACTTTAACTCCTCTTTTGGACTCTCGAGCCTTAAGTAGATTATGTCGTTTCCAACGAGCTTCTTTAGCTCTTCTGCCGTACCTTCCGCAATTATCCTACCGTGATCTATTATAGCTATCCTATCGGCCAGTTGTTCTGCCTCGTCCATATAGTGGGTTGTTAGGAAAATAGTCATGTCGTGCTCTTCCTTCATTGTCTTTATGTAGTCCCAAATGTGGGCCCTCGTCTGGGGATCCAAACCTATTGTGGGTTCATCAAGGAATAGAATCTCAGGCTCGTGAAGTAAGGCTCTCGCAATTTCTAGCCTTCTCTGCATCCCTCCGGAGAAGTACTTGACAGGTCTGTCCTTGAATTTCCACAGCTCGACGAACTTCAGTAGCCTTTCAATCTTTTCTTTAAGCTCTCTGCCTCCTAGTCCATAGATCCTCCCATGGATGTACATGTTCTCATAAGCTGTTAACTCCCTGTCAACGCTTGGGTCTTGAAAAACTATCCCTATCTTTTTCCTAACCTCCATGGGCTCCTTAACAACATCATGCCCAGCTACTATGGCCTTGCCTGACGTGGGTTTCAGGAGAGTCGTCAGAACGTGGACAGTAGTTGTTTTTCCTGCTCCGTTTGGCCCTAAAAATGCAAATATTTCTCCTCTTTTAACCTTAAAGCCGATACCTTTAACCGCTGTGAAGTCCCCATACCTTTTTACAAGATTCTCAACCTCTATTGCGTACATCTAATCACCTCTCAAGAGAATGAGCATTATCCTCTTTGTAAACTCAAGAATTTCCTCTCTGATTCTTTCTTTTTGATCTTCATTTAACTCTGGAAGTTTTTCAAGAAGTTCCTTCATTGTTTTTCCAAGTTCTCTCCCTCCAAGCTTTGAAAACTCCTTGTAAGCCTCAATTTTTTGCAGAATTTTGGCTAATTCTCCCTGATTTTCTTCTAAGAACTTTAATCCTTCCTCAGTTATCCTATAGATTTTCTTTTCTCTTTTTCCTTTGCCCTCTACCTCAATGAGCTTTAATCTCTTGAGTTCGGATAGAACTGGATAAATAGCTCCAGCACTTGGTTCTGGAATTCCGTACTTACTTTCTAGTTCGCTCATTATTGCATAGCCATGCATAGGTTTCTCCTTTAACATATGAAGGATTAATAGTCTAAGGTAACCCTTCAGTCTTGGCCTTTCCAAATATATCACCAAACATATCTAATGATATATCGTTTATAAATTTGTTGGTTGTAAGTTATCATTCAATTGTAAAATCATGATATTTTACAAAATTTGAAGTTTTATAAATAATTAACGATTCCTCCGAGGAATTAAACGCTTAGTTGGCATCATTTATGCACATTCTAGTATAAAAATGAAACAAAGGAAATTTGTATTAGATGAACATTAATGATCATTAAAGTCAATATAACTCCATTATTTTCACACACTTTGAACAACATCCGACATATTTGCCTAGTAGTAATATTAAAATTGTCGAGTGCTTTGCAATTTTGTAAGATCTTTGTCTCTTATATAAATGTGGTAACCTATAAACTAATAAGTCCTTCTGTGCTAGTTATTAATGGGGATGAACTAGTTGGGACCCTATAGATCAAATTTGTACTTTAGGAGGTGGGTAAAAATGAATACCAAAAGTAAAATTGCGGCACTACTGGTAGTGTTAGTTGCAATCGGGGTAGTGCCGCCATTAGTTACAGTGCCCTTAGTGTCCGCAGAGACTCAAATCCAGCTCTCTGCATACCCGATCGCCTGGGACATCGTGAACCTCACATGGACTCCAGTGAGCAACGTCTCAGGGTACGAGATTTACAGGAGCACTAGTCCAGAAGGCATAATATCCCCACAGAACTTAATAGTGTATGTTAACTGGAGCTCATATCCGCAATACGAGCCAGGTAAAACCTATTACCAGGGTGATATTGTAGAGTACAATGGTAAAATCTACAGAGCTAAGTATTGGACAACTTCTCAGCCAAGTGATGATCCATATGGCGCTTGGGAGCTTCTTGGTGAAGCTGAACCCACAACTAACTATCTAGACCAGTATGGATTACAGCCTGAGACCACATACTACTATGTTGTTGTTCCAGTGTTCAAGGACGGAAGTAAGGGTACTCCATCAAATGTAGTGGAAGTAACGACACCAAAGAAGCCTTTCAGGGTCGTGGTCTACTACATCTCATGGGGAATCTATGCAAGGAAATTCTACCCAGAGGACATACCATTTGACAAGGTTACTCACGTCCTGTATGCATTCCTCAAGCCCGAGCAGGACGGTAGTGTTGTAATGTATGACACTTGGGCAGACCCACAGAACCTTGAGAAGTTCAAGGAACTTAAGAAGAAGTACCCACAAGTTAAGATCCTTATCTCCGTCGGTGGCTGGACTCTAAGTAAGTACTTCTCAGTAATAGCTGCTGATCCAGCAAAGAGGCAAAGGTTTGCTGAAACTGCACTAGAAATAATCAGGAAGTACGATCTCGATGGTGTGGATATTGATTGGGAGTATCCAGGCGGCGGTGGAATGGAGGGCAACTACGTTAGCCCAGACGATGGCAAGAACTTTGTACTACTACTGAAGACCGTAAGGGAGGTTCTCGACCAGGCAGAGAAAGAAGACAAGAAGCACTACCTCTTAACCGCAGCAGTTCCTGCAGATCCTGTCAAGGCAGCAAGAATTAACTGGACTGAGGCTATGAAGTACCTTGACTTCATAAACGTCATGACATACGACTACCACGGAGCTTGGGAGAACATAACTGGACACAACGCTCCACTATATGCTGATCCAAACGCTCCGTACACTGATCCTAACGTCAAGTGGAACTTCAACGTGAACGCTTCAATTCAGTGGTACCTCCACCATGGTGTTGCACCAGAGAAGATAAGCCTTGGTCTGCCGTTCTATGGAAGGAGTTTCGCCAATGTTCCTCCAGAGAACAATGGTCTCTACCAGCCATTCCAGGGAACACCTGACGGAACATGGGGTCCTGCTAGTGAAACGTATGGAGTAATGGACTACTGGGACATCGAAGAAAAGAAGGCAAGTGGACAGTACAACTATTACTGGGATCCAGTGGCCATGGTTCCATGGCTATACTCACCAAGCCTGAAGATATTCATAAGCTACGATGATCAGAAGAGCATTGGAATTAAGGTAGATTACGCATTAAAGTACAAGCTTGGTGGAGTAATGGTTTGGGAGATTACTGCAGACAGGAAGCCAGGAACGAACAACCACCCACTCCTAGACACAATAATCCAGCACATCGAGCAGGGTGGTGGGGTAGTCCCAACACCTGCACCTCAGCCATCACCAACTCCGACTCAGACCACCACGACTACTACAACGTCAGTTCCAACAACTACGACTACTACTACCACTACGACGACTTCAGTTCCAACTACTACGACTACCACTACTACCACAACTACCACAGCAACTCCAGCTCCAACTACAACCACAACTACCACTACAACTACGAGCGCTCCAACCCAGACTACTACAACGACTACTACGACATCACCAACTGCCACTAGCACGTCAACTCAGACCACAACGACTACTAGTTCGGCTGGTAGTCCGGTTAAGCCTGGTTCGATGAGTGTTAAGGTTAATGATTGGGGTACTGGTGGGCAGTTTGACATTACCCTAAACCTTGGTGCTCAATACGACTGGGTTGTTAAAGTCCAGCTTGATTCATCAACCCAGATGGGCAACTACTGGGGTGTCCAGAAGAGCCAAGAGGGTGATTGGGTAGTCTTCACGCCACTCAGTTGGAACAAGGGTCCAACGGCAAGCTTTGGATTCATCGTCAACGGCCCAGTCAGCGGAGTCAAACAAATAATCCTCGAAATAAACGGAGAAATCTGGGACATATGGTCACAATGATCCCCTTTTCTTAATTTTATTTATTTACTGTTTATCGTCCCTTGTTCTTGAATATTATAGCCATAAGGGGAGTTACAATCATGAATGGTCGCTTATGATCAGTCAAGTATTTAAGTGCTAAGATATAAGTCGAAATGGTGATTGGTATGAAAGCCGTTAAGGCAACTCTTCTATATGACGGATTGGGAAATGTAGTAAAGGACGTCTACGTCGTGTTTGACAGAGAGATAGTTGACATCACGAAGGAGAAGCCCAAGGATGCTGAGATAATTGCTGAAGGCGTTGTAACTCCGGCATTTATAGATGGTCACAGCCACATAGGTATGGATCGTTATGGCGAGCCCTATCAAGAGGGAGAGGCAAATGAAGAGATGGATTCTGTACTACCATTAGTTGATGCTTTGTATTCGATATACATGGACGACAAAGCCTTTAAGCACTCAATAGAGTTCGGCGTTCTCTATTCCTCGGTTCTCCCAGGAAGCGGAAATATCATAGGTGGAAAGGCTGTTTTCATAAAGAACTACGGCAGGGACATAGAGGAGGCCTTCATTAAGTACGTAGGCGTTAAGGCCGCCTTTGGCTACAACCCGAGGTCAACGATCAACTGGAAGGGAACGAGACCAAGCACGAGGATGGGTGCCATAGGGATACTCATCAATCTGGCTTATTAAGACGCAGAAGACAATGAAGCTTTTGGAGAAAGGCAAGAAAGAGCCCGAAGAAGTTGAGCCGACAGTTGAAGCTTTAATACCGGTTCTAAAGGGAGAGGTTCCGCTTAGGGTTCACGTTCACAAGGAAGATGATATAGCGGCCCTACTCATGATAAAGAGGAAGTTCAACCTCAAGATAACCATTGAGCACGCTGGCGACGTTCACAGCAGGGAAACATTTGAGAAGATAAAGAAAGAAGAGGGGTTCCGGTAATATATGGCCCCTTCGACTCCCATCGCTATAAGGTTAAGCTCAAGCACGAGGATTGGAGGAATGCAAAGTACCTCCTCGAAGTTAAACCGCTCTTCGGCCTGATGGCGATCATCCGGTTACGCTCCAGGCAAACCTCTATTTACATTATTTTGAAAGCTTCGCCCCTTTAGGGGCGGAGAAGAGATCAGCTTCGTTTCACCATGACTTATTAATTGAAGCTTTTAGAGCGACTTTTGCCGCGACCTCCGCGTTACTCGTGGTTGGCTCTCTTAGATCGACGGGATATCCAAATACTTCCTCTAATTTACGGAGGAGAATGGGTCTAAGTATATCCCTAGCTCCAAAGTAAAATCCTCCTGTTATTCCGAGTTTACATTGAACACTTTCAAATTTAAGCCTTCGTATTGCAGCTAGATAGGATGAGACAATTTCTTCACTAGCCTTTTCTAATATTAGTTTAGCCACGTGATCTCCTTCTCTTGCAGCTTTAACGACATATGGGGCAAATCCTGCAATGAGTGTTTTCTTGTTTTTTGAGGAGTATATTGCCCCTATAATACTATCGGGGTCATCATTTTTTATGCCGAGATAATCCTTCAGGTAATCATAGAGGATCGTGGGCTTTCCTCTTCCATCATAAAATCTTAGTCCTGCTCTTATTCCTTCTTCCCCAACCCAATACCCACTTCCTTCATCCCCAACTAGGTGACCCCATCCTCCAACTCTAATCGTTTCTCCTTTTTCGTTAATTCCATATGCGATAGAACCAGTACCAGCGATAAATACAATCCCAGGTTCAAAATTGAAGCATGCTATATGAGCAATCTCATAATCTCTTCTTATTATGAGCTCTGCATTGGGTAAGATTTCGCTTAAAATGTCTCTTAGTATCTTGGTATTCCCACCGAGCGTTCCTGCAATTGATATGCAAGCAGATTTCACGTGCTCTCTCCTGTCCTCTTCTGATAATGCTTCTATGATCGCTTTAGAGAGGGAACTCTTCACGATGTGAAGAGGAGACGAATTTAGATTTGCTGGGCCACCATAACCTATTCCGATAACTTTTCCTTTTTTATCAATAATTACTGCCTCAGTTTTTGTAGCTCCTGCGTCAATTCCTAGAAACAACATCTGTCTCACCCTACAATTTTCTTAACCCCATATACCAGGAAATCATAACGCCACTAAGGTAAACTTGAACTAAGAATAACACTTGAGCAAGTGTACCAAACGTTATTTCTCTTATTGCAAGGGGTACTGTAAGTAATGGAGGAAGAATAAAGCTTATGAAAAGTATGTAGGCGATGTATCTGCCCCTATATATGGAATATATAGCTCCACAATTTAACAATCCAAATAAAATTCCCATAGCTCTCCATGTTTTTATTTTAGTTTTTGCTGCAATCCCGCGAATGGCATCTGGAGGCACTTGGAATTTAAGTCCCCCATATGCTAATATAACACCCAATATTAGGAGAAGAATTAGGAGGGGATATGCTATGTATTTTAATTTTTCTGTTTCTTCTTCTTTTTTAGACCAAATACCAACTAGGGTAATTAAGAGATATAGGAAGGCTAGGAACTTCCATGAGATTATTAGGCCTCCAATATTTATCCCTCTAAAGGAGGGCATAAAAACTAAGACGAGTACAGACATGCCCCCATTTATTATAAGCAGGTTCCTATATCCAAATTTTAACCCCAGGCTCAATATTCCATTAACTACGAGAAGCCCAATCAAAGTGATGCCAATGATAAACGACGTTCTAAAGTATACAGGTAACATATCTAGGAAGATCAGAGTAAGAATACCAATAGCAATCACCCCTATTATAAACAGAGTCCTGTCCTCCGTTTTCATATTATCACCTCTCCCTGAGTTTTGGATTTAGGTAATCTTCTAGGGCTTCTCCTATACAGACAAATGCTATAACGGCAAGGGATATCATTATTCCAGGAACTATAATCCACTGCCACATTCCTTTCATCACGATAATCATCATATTCTTATTCGCCGTGTACATTACATAACCCCAATCAGGGTTATTTGGGTCCCCTAGTCCCAAAAATGTTAAAGAGGCTACCGTTACAATAAATCCCGCTATTAATATTGCTGCCCTAGCAAAGAGGAGTGGAATTATGCTTGGTAATATGTGTTTGAAAATTATTCTCCTATTACTAGCTCCTAGGGCTATGGCAGCTTGAACATAAAGTCTATGCTTAAGTTGAAGTGTTTGAGCCCTAACCATTCTTGCGGTAGAAGGCCAAGATATCAACGCTATCACAATAATAGTGTACCAAATATTCCATATTGAAGAAAATAGGGATGCTATGACTAACAAAAGTAAAAGGCTAGGGAGCATCATTATGGAATCTGAGATAAACATTAAGAAATCATCCAATACTCCTCCATAATATCCCGCGATAGTTCCTATAAGGGCTCCTACTAGGATTGTAAGTATTGCCGCAATGAATCCTACACTAAGAGAAATTCTTGTTCCATACACTATTTGAGTCCAAATATCTTTTCCCTGATGATCTAAGCCACATGGGTGTTCCCATGATGCAGGCTCAAATATCTCATTGGACGTCCATTCTGGCGTGTATTTAGTAAATAGCTGAGGAAAGAGGGCCATTATTAAAAGGAGAACTAAGATTATAATTCCTAATCTGCCCATTTTGTGATTCCATATAAATCTGAATACCTCCTTTAAATTCTTAATTACTTCATCTCTTCTTTTAGAAACCTTTTTTACCATATTACTCACCTCTTATTCTAGGATCTAAGTATGCATACGTAATCTCGGCTATTGTAATTGCAACTATTACAGCGATTGCAATGATATAGAACGAAGCCAACACAACAGGGTAATCTTTATTCCACATTGCCTCATAGATGAGAGTACCCATTCCAGGATAATTGAACACTGTCTCAGTAACAACGGCTCCTCCAAATAAGAATCCAATATCTATGGCCATCATCGTAATAATTGGGGGCATTATGTTTCTCAATACATGTCTTTCGACAATGTAGTTCTCCTCCAATCCAAAGGCTCTAAGAGCGGTAACATAATCACTTGTATACTCCTCTGTTGTCATGTTCCTTATAGTAAGTAGGTATGAAACGGCATATATTTTGGATAACACAATTATGGGCAATAGGCTATGCCACAACCAGTCAATCATATAATGAAACACATTTTGGGGCTTTAACTCCGATGCTGTTAAATACGGAAATAACCCCGCTTTAAATGCTAAGAAATATAATAAAACCATTCCTAACCAGAATACAGGCAAGGCCCTAATTCCTAGGACTAACCATAAAATTATTGACTCCTTTAGCGTTCCACGGTTTTTTGCACAATATAATCCAAGTAACATACCCAACATAGTTCCAAAGAAGTATGCAGCAGTCACAAGACCTAATGTATAGGGAAGCCTAACTGAAATTAGTTCAATTATGGGCTTATTATAAACTGGAGACTTCATTTTGAATAAATTAAATGTAAACATACCATAAAGAACTTTAATAGCTCCTGTGATGAAATTATCTTTATATCCCCACTCTTCCAAAAGTCTCTCATACTGTTCTTCGGTTATTTTACCTTGGTATAAATATTGATCAAAGGGCGTTCCAGGAGCAAGTCTAAGGAGGGCATATATGAGTAGTATTACAAATATTAAGGTTATTATCTTATGGAGCAATTTGATTGCTATATATGAAAAGAGACTTCTCCCCATATTTGATGCACCACCTTATCTTTGTTAATTGAAGTAAAAAGGGAAAGGGATAAAACCTTACTTTCTTCTCTTTCTCCTCAAAATTAATGGTAGTGGTGTCAAAGCAATCAAAATTGCTGGTCCACAGACTCCCTTTTCTACTGTTTCAGTTTTTGTTACAGTCTCTTTCTTCTCTATTGTCTGAGTCTTTTCGATTACGGATGTAGTTACTGAAGTTGTTGTCATAATTTTTGTTTCAGTCTCTTTTATGATCTTTGTTGGACTTCCTATTAGTGACCAATACCCAACTGTGTAATACCTTGGGTTGGGCTTCCATCCCCTGTAGTGATCAATTCTGTAGGGAGTAGCTACAATTGGATGATACAGAGCTATGAATGGAATATCTTTAGCTAGTATCTCCTCAAGCTGGTGGGCTATTTTCGGATCACCGGTCTTCTGGAATTCATTAAATAGTTCATCGAATTTTGGATTCGAGTATCCTATCCTATTTCCAGGATTATCCGTAGTGAACCATGCCAAATCAGTTGGCTTTGATGGCACGTATCCAACTATTGCAAGATCCCAGGAACCTGCTCCCCACTTGTCCCAGTAATCACCAGCTTTATCTACCTTTACTTTCAATCCAACTTCCTTCAGGTACCTTGCAATCTCATCTCCAATGGCGTCCCTGAAGAATGAGTCTCCTGGAGCTCTGGTAAGGAGGTAAATTTCAAACGGCTTACCATCTGGTGTTTCTCTGTATCCATCTCCGTTAATATCTTTAAATCCAAGCTTATCAAGTATCTCTTTTGCCTTTTCAGGATTATATGGATAAAGCTTTTCTTTTGGAAGGTATTCTGCAAAATCTCCGAAGAATGGTCCTAAGAATCCCATGCTACCTAATACTGCTCCATCGGTACCGTAATACTTTTCAACAATTTTATCAACTGGAATTGCATAAGCTATTGCTTTCCTGAATTCCAAATTATTGTAGGGGAACCCTTTCTTGAAGTTAAAGGCTAATAAGTGGATTGATTTCGAGGCAGTCCTGTATATCTGAACATTTGGATCTCCTGCAACCATCTTCTTGAATTCCTCTAAATACTTTCCGAAGAAGTAATGATATCCTGCATCTACCTCTCCCGCAGCAACCATCATTGCAAATTGATTCCTATCATTGATTATCTTGAAAATTACCTTATCTACTTCAGGCTTTCCGAGATAGTGGTCTGGAAAGGCTTCTAACTTTACGTATTCGTCTGGCTTTATCTCTACAACCTTAAATGGACCACATCCAATGAGTTGTTGAGGCTTGTCTAGGGAAGCCGTTGGATCTGGAATTATATTCTTGTTCTCCCATATGTGCTTTGGAACTATGAAGAGAGTTGTAAATGCCATTTCAAGGAAGGAATTTGCAGGAGCTTTATTTTCATCATATATTAACTGAATTGTATACTTATCTAGCACTTTAATATCTTCAAGTCCCTGAAGAATTAACGGATCTGGATTAACGAATGTTGCAGGGTCTTTCTTAAATAACTCTATTGTATATTTAACGTCATCTGCCGTTACTTCCTGACCATCGTGCCATTTAACGCCTTTTCTCAAATAAAACGTCAAAATTTTCTTGTCTCCATTAGTTTTGAACTCCCACTTTTCTGCCAATGCTCCTGTAAGCTTGAATCCACTGTCATCCCACCTAATTAAAGGTTCATAGATCTTGTCAAGAACTATGTTTGCATACACTGTGCTAGAAGTAAGAGGATTGAAGGTTTTCCATTGTCTTGTTGCAAGGACTAATTCGATCTCTGGTTTTCCAAGAACTTGTGGAAAGGCTCCTATGCTTAATATAATAACTCCAACTATGGCCGCGACTAGTAACTTTGGCGCTTTCACAGCGCCCACCTCATATAATCTTTGTCATTTAGTATATAAATTTTTTCGCTATATTGGGCTAACATTTCATGTTTTTCTCAACTGTGTAATAAAAACAAAAAATGACATTAGAAGTTAGAGACATACCTAACTAATCCACTAGGATTATCTGGGTCGTACCCAAGGGAAATACTTAGATAATAAGCCATAATCTGGTAAGGGATTACAAACGGGATTATGCTTAATATCTCGCTTCCAGACCATGGAACTAGATATGTGTTATCACTAGACTCAGATAATTCAGAATAATTTGTAATTATTATTGGCTCCAAATCATTAATATCGAGAATAAACCTCCTTATATTCTCTTCATATTCTTTACAGGTTTTGTGAAGAACTAAGAAAGTCGCTATCTTATCCTTATGAACCTTTAGTGCTATTGGCCCATGTCTGAATTCAAACATCGGAAAGACCTCGTTTGCAATATATGATGTTTCTCTAAATTTCAAAGCTCCTTCAAGGGTTACTATGCATGTTGCTCCAGAGCCAAGGTGGACAAATAAGCTCTTATTTGTCAATATCCTATCACTTATCTTCATAAACTCTTTTTCATCTTCGATGATCTTTTTTACTGCTTTTGGAATTTTAGATATCTCTCTTTCAAGAGATTCAATGGCTCCTATCTCATTTAGCAAAGATATCGCAATTTTTTGGAGAATTAAAGTTATCGCTGAAAACGATTTAGTTGCGGGTATGTTTGGTTCTTCTCCACCATGTATAACGTAGGACATATCTGAAGCTTTTGTTAAAGTGGAGTTTTCATTGCAGGTAATCCCTATAACTTTACCTCCCTTTTGTTTCACGATTTTCGCTGCAGTTATGATTTCCTTGGTCTCCCCCGAACGAGATGATAGAAACACTAGACTATCTTTAGAGAGGTTTGAATAGTTAAGAATGAATTCGGAGGCCGGAAATGCAACGGTCTTTATCTCTGAAGATAACCTAAGAATTGTATACGCTCCTGCTAAAGATGAGTAATAGGAACTGCCACATCCAATAAAGAGTATTCTCTTGTACCTCTTAAAATCCTCTAGAATGTCAATTGGAACCTTTACAACATCTTTTAGAATTTTAGGAGTCTCTCTTATTGACTTAATCATCCAATATTCCATCATAAGCCACCTCTTTTATCTTTGTAATTAATAAAGAGGAAATAATCAAAAAATCATGAAGGGACAAAAAGAACTATTGGAGTTTGAGGAAGCACCATGATAAGGTATTCTTTTTCAATCTTGTTATTGCTTGTAGTCAAAGAAACTTCGTTTTCAGCTTTTACACTGGCAGTTACTTTAATCTTGTGTAATCCTATTCTTGGGGTTAAAGAGGGTCCCAGGATTATAGTCTCATATTTGACTTCTCCTGGGGATAATATTCCTAATGTTCTGGAAATCTCTAAGACCTTTTCAGTATTATTGAGAGTAAGAACTATATCTACTGTCACGTTCTTTGCTTCTACCTTTCCATAATTTACAACTTTCACAGTTAACATTGCTCCTTGAGCGTGGACTTTTATACTGACATCCGGACTGTTCAATCTACTCTTGTACGTTGCCCACCTAAAGTATACGATTCCTTTTCCGGGTTCAAGAGTAATCTCTCTGCTCTTTCTAGAGACAAAATACACTGCGTTGAATAGTAGCCTATAGTTGTACCTAGTATCTAGGATACTATTTGGTGCATACTCTGTATCTCCACTTGTTAATTCTGGGTGGAAACTGAATAAGACTATTCTTCCTTCACCATATTTTGAGAATATTACTGCAGATGCATTTTCCATAACACTATTTACGTATGTTTTATTAAAGTCTCCCCATCCATAACTAAAGGCTCCTTCTGTATTGTCGGTTGATACATATTTAACAAGCTCAACATAGGGAGCAACATCCAATCCAAGTGTTGTATTTACCTTTAGGTCATAGGGTTCAAATACTGGACCATTCCAGTATATAGCCTTGAAACTATCTTTAAATCCAAAAGTTACTGGATTGCTTTGGTTTACTACTTTGACATTTACAATCCCTACTCCTAACCACCACTTTGGCCAGTTTTTAAGTCTTGCATCAACAAGTTGTATTTCGGAAGTTGGTTCATTATATCCCTTTATTACGGCGTACCCTCCAGCACAAATACCTATTAGACCTCCTCCACCGGCAATGAACTCAGAAACTTTTACTGATCCTTCTTTCCCTAGTAATTTAGCTTCCCAAGTTCCACTCCCAGGGGGTAGTATTAAGATGTCATATTTGTTCAATTCCCCTTCTTTTATTTTTTCTGCTGGGATAATGTCGTACTGGAATCCAAGTTCTTTCAATACTTCATGTACGGTATACTCTGATCCAACATCTAATATCGCGATTTTTGGGGGAATTAAAGGAATTGCTTGTATCTTGGGAAGTTTGTTGATCTCAATGGCCTCCATAGGTATCTGGAGGAGGATATTATTTAGTATGGCTTTCTCTCCAACTACTATGAGAGAACCCTTTGGAATAGTTGTTCCATTTATATCCAAGATTCCAAGGGTCATGTATCCTTCGATGTTCCCCTTATATAACTCTTTGTTAATTTTAGTGAGTGTTTTTATTACCTTTTCAGCGGTATTTGGATCTGAAGGTATGTCATCAGGAAGGGGTATTATCGCAGCTTTTTTATCACCGAGTTCAGAGAATACGTATTTTTCCTCATTAAGGATATCTTCCCAAGATACACTATATGTTTGAACGCCGACTAAGGGCACGCTTACATTTCCTGCTGTATTTATTACATGGCTCTTAACAATCCCTACCCACTTAACTGGTTCTCCATAGTCCTTGTAGTAGGCCATAGGAATCAACCAATCTACCCCTAACTTCACAAAATCGGACCATACTTGGCCATAGTGCAATAGTTGAAATTCCTTTGGATAAAGAATGTTATCTCTCGTCAGGTCTGGCATCAATGCGGCAGAGACTATTGGGACTTTATTATCCCAAGTCTTCAGTGAGTGAACGAATTTTGTAATATTCCCTACATATGAATCAACATCTTTTCTTCTAAGCTCAAACCACTTTACTATGTCCGGATCCCTTTTCAGGTATAACTTGAAGATGTAATAGGGATCCCTTGGACCGGCAACACTCCCATTTTGCAGTGGAACATCATCATAAAATGTGTGCCTAACGGCAAATATTACCTTTGTAACATTAATCCCATATTCCTGAGCTCTTTTTATATCAGCTGGGGAAAAACTGTATACCATATGTGGATATCTTATATAGTCTAAGTGTATTCCATCGAATCCCATGGAGATTAATTCCTTTGAGATTTGCTCAAGGACTTTTAGGTATTCCTTATTCGCTAATCTTACCCTGCCAGGTATTGGAGTCGGCTTCCAGTTATACTTTGCTTTTCCAACATGCCATATTGGATCTATTTTACCAAAGAAGTCTTTATCATAATGGACAATTATCCAGGCATGTACCCTAATTCCATTCTTGTGAGCCTCCTTCAGTAGGGGGATTAGGATATTAGTATCATTATATGGATAGGCCGGATATGTTCTTTCTGGATAGACCTTACTTGGGTATATTAAGTATCCTGTAGTTAATTTAACTTCTAAGAATATATCTGTTATACCGGCATTCTTTAATTCTTGGATAAGTTGTTTTGCTGCCATATTTAGGGCTTTTTCTCTTATCTCCTTTGGAATCTTTGGGTATACTGTGACATTAAAAGGATCCTTGTATCCAAAGCTCTCAAGAGCTTTTTCATAATATCCCCTATAGGTACTGGGCCACATCCATACTCCGACTATCTTCTCTTCATTATTCTTACTCTCTGCTAACACATAGTGTGGCTGAAATATTGAAAGGCCAAATATTAAGACTATTAATATTCCCAATACTTTTTTTGTGTTCATGCTACTACACCTCATCATCCTTAAGTGTTTAAAAAATAATAAACTTTTCGATTAATTTTGTCAGGATAACACTAATCAGTGTGAAATATGTTTATGATTAAGAAAATCATTCAAAAATGAAATTGAGGATCTCCTCTTTGAATTTAGGGTATTCAGAAGGATCAATAATAGAGTTATATACCTCATAAGTATCAAGCTGAGTTCCAGGGTATGGAAAGTATCCAAAATAGCCATTTGAATATCCAATGACCATGGTATATTCATAAGGTGAATTCCTCTTAATTTCTAACTGATACTCTACAAAAGGCTCCCCCGGAATAAATACTGCAAGAAGTTTGTTACCTATAACCAATTTTGCAATTTTTATTTTTATTTTCCGAATCCTCTTTAGCTTATTTATCCTCTTTTTTAGAATTCTTAATCCTAGGTAGTTACTTTCAAGCATCCTAATTTTTGGTGAAAAACATTCCTCTGCTTTTAACCTTTTTAATTTTTCATAAATTTCCCTCTCTTTCTCTTCGAGTTTATCAAGTTCCTCTTTTTTAATTCTTCTAGATCTTAATTTCGTTGTCTTCCAATCAATAGTAATATCGCCCTCAAGTTTGGTAGTTACTGAAAGCCCTTTTGTAAATTGAGAATAGAATAATGTTGCAAGCCTCTTAACTTCTCCGTAAGTTTGGGATCTCCTAGTAAACCTAGTGCTAATATTTCCAGCAGCTCCATTGAGATATAGGGCTACGTTAAAATTGAGAGAATTCTCGAACATAGAAGAAATCATTCCCGCAAGATCTCCAGAAAATTTTTTATTTGTTGCGGGTAAGATTGTTGGATGGCAGGAGTAATTTATGACTAAAAAACAGTTTTTTGACGCTAAAAACGTACATTCTGGATCAATTGGTCCTTCTTTGTGTATTCTATTACTCGCAACCCCATGAACAGGAACTTTGCCTGCAAATACACTCTCAATTTCTTTTACCTTGATATTTTCCATAGCTCTAAGTATGGACTTGATTAAGGATTCTCTATATTCCCTGATTAGTTTTACGTCTTCAGGTCCTAATTCTGTGCTATTCCAAAAATGGATCGAAATTTCCGGACCTGAATGAGTATGGGTTGCAGTGACAATTATATTATCTTTATTTATTCCAATATTATCCGAAATCTTAGCGATGATTTCTTGATACAACTCATTATCAACCCTGATAAGATCCAAAGAGATTATAACAACTGGATCTCCTAAGTTAGAATTAAGGGTAAGAATCCTAGCATAAAGGGGATCCAATATCCCCTCACTTCTGCCCACTCTAAGGGCATATCCAGCCATAGGCATTGGAATTTTTGGGGTGATTTCTACTTTATTTATTCCAGCTAAAATGCTCATATTATCAACCACCTATTAAATTATGTTCATCATCCTCTGAACACCTTTAAATTTTTAAATCTTAATGCAAAGATTTGGTATGGTGAGTGAAATGGCAAATCCCTTGTTTCATATGATTTCATATGAAGACGTTGAAAAGATTGTGAGGGCTTCGGGATGGGAATATAAAGTTGTTGGAAAAACCCCTCTAGGTAGGGATATATTCCATATAAAGGTTGGAAATGGGAATGTAAGGATTCTAATAGTTGCTGGTATTCATGGGACTGAGCCCGCTCCTGTAAATGCCTCCCTGTTGCTATTAAAACTATTAAAGGAAGAATATCCTATGAATTATAACTTCAAAACTCTCGAAAATGTTGAACTTCATATAATCCCACTAGCGAATCCAGATGGCTTTCAAAGGAATTATGAGTTGTTTAAAGCTAAAGATTTCATCCCCCATTGGAGCCATGTATGGGAAGAGGCGAGAAGAAATGCAAACGGTGAAGACTTAAATAGAGATTTTATGTACCTGCGTCAACCCGAAACAAGAGCTATCCATGATGTTTTTAATAAGGTTGATCCTCACCTTGTTTTAGACCTCCATGAGTTTTATGCAAAGGGAGGTTGTCCTCCCAAATGGGCAGATGAGACAGAAGGATTTCTCTCAACAATTACGGACACGCCCTATAACTGGGTAAACGAGAGTATTAGGCTCATCTCAGAAAAAATTGCAAAAGAAATAGGGAGAGCGTTGCCGTGGAAACCAAAAATGAGGCACTTTATGGCCGAGGCTCAGGAATTTCCTGTGGTTCCTAACAATGTTCTAGGCACACATTTCCCATTTGAAGGGGCAGCTAAGGTACTAATAGAGACCTGGGGGGTAGGCTTGGCAAATTATTTAATGACAGATAGAGTTTCAGTTCATCTCCATGCAATTCTTACAGCGATCGAATTTGCAGAGAAAAATCCAGAGAAATTCATCAAAATGAAAGAGGACTGGGAAAAAGAAGAGATTAAAGCATGTAGGGAGTACCAGGGATTCATAATTAGGGGAAATAAAGAGGAGTTAAATAAAGTGGAAAACTTATTAGCTCTACACGGAATTGAAATGACAAGAAAAGAAAAGGACCTTATCTTTGTCCCTATGCCCCAAAAACGGGGAAAGATTAGCATACTCCTTCTTGATAGATACCATTGGTATAATCAGGAGTTAGAAAAAAGGAGGAGAGGACCGTTTACAATTGACAAAATCTTTGACATTAGCGTTGAAGTTTCTAAAGGGTGACATGGAATGATAGTCAGGGGAGATGAAATTGAAGTACGTGATATTGTTAGCTTCATGAATAGTTGCTTTAGAACATACAGAGAATGGAAGTTGACTGTAGAAAAGTTCAAGGTGTGGTTAGCGAGTGATAAAGGTATAAAACAAGAAAATATGTTCTTTTACTTATGTGATAACAAAATAGCAGGAATGATTCAAATTGTAGAAAGATTTGTCAAGATTGGAGATTCATTTAAATCATGTGCAGGAATTGCAAATGTATGTACAAAGCAAGAATTCAGAGGTAAAGGAATTGCAAAAAAATTATTAGAAGAGGTTCTGAATTACGCCAAGGAAAATTATGAGATATGCGCTCTGTTAGCTGGATATGGAGAATTAGCCCATGCGATATATAGAAAATATGGATTTAAGGATTCTTATTTCACGGAATATGGGATAATGCTGAGGGAGGACTTAAATAGTACAAATATTGAGTGCCCATACATTAGGAAGGCAAATGAAAAAGATGTGAAGGAGATTGTCAATCTGTATGATAATTACATCTTACTAAACGGCTTATCAGGAGTAATTAAAAGAGATGAAAGATATATCTTAGAGAAATTCATTAAAAGAACATTCTGGCACACATTCTTTTATTCCCCAGAACAGGGAAACGTTATAGTGTTTAATGATGGAAAACTCCAAGGATACGCTTTCACTTTAGAGGGTCCGAGGATTGGAACAGTGATAGTCAGAGAAATAGTTGGGAGGGATAGGGATATTGTTAGAGACATGCTTGGATATATATTTGAAAAATATAATGCAAAAAGCCTTACTATTTATGCTCCTTCTCAGGAGCTAAAATCGTTGAATATAGAAACATTCCGTATTCCTGAAAGTTACATGTTTAAAGATTTTCATGTCAAAAATGCGTATATATTTTACTCTGATAGGTGGTAAAAATGATAGAAGAATACTATACGAAGGTTAGAACCCTTCTCGAAAAAATCCTTATAGAAGAGAAGCAGGCAATTGAAGAAGCTGCAGACCTTATTGTAGCCAGCATCAAAGAAGGAGGTATACTTCATGTAATAGGCGCTGGACACTCTGCAATGGCTGGGGAAGAATTATTTTACCGGGCAGGAGGTTTAGCCATTGTTAACCCTATATTGGACAGTGACATAAACATATCCCATGGTGCTCAAAAATCAACAGCCATGGAAAAAATTCCTGGATATGCAAGAGTTCTACTAGAATCAGCAGGCATAAGAGAGAACGACGCTCTTTTAGTTGTTTCAACATCTGGAGTAAATCAATTTCCGGTGGAAGCTGCCATGGTTGGAAAAGAGAAAAAATTAAAGACGATCGGAATTACTTCAGTGTCTTATTCTAAGACCCTAGAGCCCAAGAATGAGTACGGAAAGAGACTTTTCGAGGTCGTAGATGTTGTAATAGACAATAAAGTTCCTCCTGGAGATGCAGTAATAAAAATTGGTGATTTAACGACAAAAGTAGCTCCTATTTCTACAATAACGAACTGTTTTATCGTCAATTCCTTAGTTATAAGAGTTGTAGGGAAACTGCTAGATGAAAATATAATTCCTCCCATATGGGTTAGTGCTCATTTACCTGAGGCAAAATTGCATAATAGTCGTCTTTTTGAGAAATATAGGGAAAGAATAAAGCTATTATGAGGAGGAGACAAAAATGGAATTGATCTTAACAAATGCGAAAATATATACTCCTACAGAGGTCATCGCACCAGGAACAATTGTTATTGAAGATGGCATTATCAAGCAAATAATGGAGGGAAAAGTAAAGGATGGCATTGATTTGGAAGGGAAAATAGTAGCTCCTGGATTTATAGATACTCACATACATGGATGTTATGGATTTGATACAAATAATGGAGAAAGTTTAAGATTTCAAAAGATGAGCAAAATGTTAGTAAGACACGGTGTTACAAGTTTTATCCCTACAACCGTCACAGATTCTCATGAAAATCTTCTCAGGATTTCAAGGGAAGTGGGTAAAATTATTGAGGAGTATAAAGGAGATGGAGGAGCTAGGATTTTAGGATTACACCTAGAAGGTCCTTATATCAATCCTAAAAAGAAAGGAGCTCAAAATCCTGAATATATACGGAAACCCGATTTTGGAGAGTTTATGGAATATTGGAAAGCTTCAAATGGGAATATAAGGGAAATTACAATAGCACCAGAGGTTGAAGGAGCCATAGAGTTCATAGAAAATGTTACAAGACTTGGGGTTATCGTTCAATTAGGTCATACAAATGCCACATATGAAGAAGCAAAAAGGGCTATAATAGCAGGAGCAAGTAAAGCAACCCACTTATTCAACGCGATGAGAGGTATTCACCATAGGGAGGTTGGTGTAGTTGGTGCATGCCTTGAAAGTGAAAATATATACCTTGAAATGATATGTGATTTAATTCATCTCTCTCCCCAGATAATTAGGCTTGTATATAAATTAGCAGGACCATATAGGATAACTCTGGTTACTGACGCAATCAGTGCTACAGGTCTACCAGATGGCAGATACACATTAGGAGGGTTGGATGTTATTGTTCAAGGTGGTATATGTAGATTGTTAGATGGCACTTTGGCAGGAAGCACATTAACTATGGACAAAGCGATAAAGAACTTAGTTAATATAGGTATTCCTCTTCGAGACGCATTGATCATGGCTTCCTATGTTCCAGCTAAGGCCATCGGAGAGAGTGACATAGGGATTTTAAGACCAGGATATAGGGCAGACTTTGTTGTTTTAGATAATAACCTTACCGTGGTGCAGACATATATAAACGGAAGATTAGTGTTTGAGAGAGATACTTAAGTTATTCCATTTCATTTTCTTGCTCAATTAACTCTGAAAATAACTTTGGAGTATGTATGTTTGCAAGTATGGTGTAATGATCAACGACATCACTCTCTAACATGAATTCTTCAATCTTTTCCTTTAAAGTTTTGAAGTCCTTCTCAAAAAACCTAAATAAGAAGTCATATTCTCCTATATATTCACTAATTTCATATATCCTGGGTTCTTCCAAGGCTTTGTTAATGAAATCTCTCACTGCTTCAGCAGAACATCCGGGTTTCAGTTTAATGAGAACATCTGCAGATGCTAGTTTTAGTTTGTCAAATCTAAGAAATCCTCTAACTTTAATTATTCCCTTCTCTTCAAGTGCTATTCTTCTCCTTCTGGCAGTGGGAATAGATACATTGGCTATTTTTGCTAGATCTGTGTCAGATATCCTTCCATCATCCCTTAGAGCGAGCCAAATTAAAATATCAATATCATCGAGATAATCTTTTAATATCTCTTTAAAGAATTCCAGTTCTCTCTTATATTTAGCCTCGTTTTTAGTTATCAAAATTTTTCACCTCCTTGGGTATTCCTCTCCATACTAGAATTATTGAGCTTAAAAATTTTAAATGAAAAACGCCTCAACGCAAGGTTATTACCCTTCCACTCTGTGAAGACCTATATAGGGCATTGACAACCTTATGAACTTTTAATCCGTCAACTTCATTGACAATTGGTTTTTCATTACTTTCTATTGAATGTATAAAGTGTCTAAGTTGTCTTGCATACATTTCCTCCACAGGCTCGCTAAAATTGCCTTTTTCAAGAATCTGAAGCTCCTTCTTCGAAATTGTATACTCACCCTCTAGATACCCCTCAACAGTTACAGTTCCCTGGGTAGCCTGTAGACCCCATTTTCTCCATCTATGTTGGGCACTCCAAGTTTGCATTATTGTAGAAACCGCCCCACTTTCGTGAATAAACGTTGCAACAGCATTGTCTTCTATACTTACATCTTCATTGAGTGTCCAACATTTTCCAATTACCTTCTTTATATCTCCGGCATACCATAAAAAGTAGTAGATTATGTGAACTGCATTTTCGTTTATCATGCCTCCACTTTTGTCCTTGCTTCCAACCCATTCATTGCGGGGCAATCTTCCTAGCGCTATGTGCCACTGGAATAGAATATCTCCCAGATCTTTTTCCAGATAGTCCTTTACTTTTGAGAATAGTCCATGAAACCTAAGGCTAAACGCAATCATAAGTCTATTTGTTCCTTTAGCTTTTTTGTATATCGCTATAGCATCAGTTAAACTAGCCCCCATAGGCTTTTCCAGCAATACATGAAAGCCCTTCTTAAGTGCATAAATCGCCTGTTCTCTGTGAAGATAAGGAGGAGTTGCAATTATTACGCCGTCAGGGTTCTCTTTTTCTAGCATTTCTTGATAATCAGTATATACAGGAACCCTGTATTCTCTTTTTACCTTTTCAAGGATATTGGGGTTAATATCACAAACTCCAGATATCTCCACTCCAACCATTTTCATTACCTTAAGGTGAAGTTGCCCCATGTTTCCAGCGCCAATTAGAGCTATTCTCATTTTGATCACCCGAATATTTTCTTAAGTGAAGTAAATGAGTCCTCAGCAGCCTTTATGGGATCACCTAGATACGGAGGAACTTCTGGTAGGATATATCCTTTATAATTCGCCTTTTCCAAGGAGCTCCTCACAGCTTCCCAGTTTATGCTACCACTTAGTGGAATTCCGAATTTCAGTTCAACCAAGTTGAAGTCTTTGACATGAACTTGGAGTATCTTTTCCCCAAGAACTTCTATCCAGTGCTCTGGGAGGGAGTGAGGTAGGGTGTTACCGACATCAAAGTACGCCCCAACATTATCCCTATTTATCGTATCAAGAAGCATTTTAAACTCTAAAGGCCCTGCAAAAACCCTGTTCCATACATTTTCAAGTCCTATGCTAACTCCATAGTCTTCTGCTATGGCAGAGGCTTTTTGGATAAAATCAGCTGCCTTTTCAAAATGTTCCTCATAAGATACATTTGATACTCCACTTCCAGGAACTACGAGGATTATTTTTGCATCAACTAAAGACGCCGCTTCGCATTCAGCCTTTATAACCCTTAGAGCATCTTCAGTATTCGTTATTGGATTATACTTCCAGAACAAGCCAGTGGCAACACTTGGAATTTCGATGTCAAGGCTTTCTGATGTTTCTTTGATATGCCTGAACCTGGCCTTAAATTCATCTTTTCCAAATTTTTCAAAATCGTCTAATCCCAGCCCAACCTCATATCCATCATATCCTATTTCCTTTGCAGCTTTAAGGGCCCTTTCAATAGGAAAAGCTTTTGGAAAACTCCAACAATTTATGCCAAATTTCGGTTTCATACTTTCACCTCCTCAAACAACTCTTTTATTTTTAGGAGATTTCCCTTAGGAGTCCATCCATATGAGTAGAAACTTACCCCATTTACGGGGAGCTTTAATGCCATGTTGAATTGACGCTCAATATCCTCAGGAGTTGTCGGTGGCCAAGAAGCAAGTCCGAGAACTATTTCCACGTTATTTTTAACAAATTTCCTAGCTAACATTGCCTCATATGGTATCCTACATATTGACCTTTTGAATGGTCTAACGTATATCATTATTTTTATCCTGTCGACGATTTTCGATATTTTTTTGTAATTCTGCCCCAACAACCAAGAACCAGAAGGAGGGTATAAATCAGCACTTATTTCTGCTTTTGGGTTATTCCTCTTTATAATTTTAGAGAGCTGAAGAAGCAATTTGCTTATTTGATTTTCCCTAAATTCTAACCACTTTTTGAGTATATCGTTCTCTAATAATTCCTTAGTGAAATCTAAATACATAGCTTCACAATAATCTAAATCGGTACAATACTCTTGGAGTCTCAAAAAATACTGAACGTGCCATTCAACTATATCTTTTAGAACTCCTCTAACTTCTTCAAGATTAATTCCATAATCTGCCGCCTCATCCCTACAGTATTTACAAAAACAGGGGGAAAGTGCTAGGTCCAAAAGGGGAGTACTGTAAGTTGTTGGAATTTCTGGGTATCTTATAAAATCAAATTCAAATTCATCAAATTCATATTTCTCAGAAAGCTCCTCGACCATTGTCGAAAGAGCTTCTTTTACACTTGGGTTTGAAGGACAAAGAAACATTCTTTTGTAACTAGGATGAGATCCATAAATGTCAACAACTCCAATGAGTGGGTTATCCCTTACGGCTTTTTCCCATCTTAATGTAGGAAACCAAAGAACACTTCTAATGGAGTTTTCTTCGCAAGCCCTTACAAATTCCCCCACAACATCTCCCTGGATTTCTTGAGACTGAACTGGTCTAAGATATGGGGGGATATTCAAGTATCTATTTTTTTCAACATTCCAATATACAGCGTTTTCTTCTGAAGTGTAAGTTCTTCGTTGAAAGTTTTGAAAAATTATGTTCGGTCCAGGCCAATTTTGTCTCTCTTCAATATAACGGACAGCTAGACTTATGTGCGTAAATCCAAACTTCGATAATTCTGCTATTACATCTCTATCAAAATCCCAAGGATGCATCCATATTCCCTTATACATTACACTCCCCAAATTTTAATAGACATGTTAAACTTTTAAAATTTTACCGTAATATGTTAAATTTTTATGTGTTATCGCCGATTAGAGACAATTGATATCAATCTGCTATAAATCTTAATATTTTTTGGTAATAACGTGGATGTCCCTCACTATCTTGTGCTTTTCATCCCTATCCAAAACGGAAGTAATAACATCAAATCCAAGCTCGTCGAGCCAGGGTCTGTTTCTCCTATAGATTCCACCCTCAGCTAAATTAAATGCAGGAAACACAAAAACAACTTTTGCATTCCTCTTTAAAACATCAGCAAAGCTCTCAAAGGCCTGATAGTAGAGCCTATCCAATTCTCTAGCCATCTTTACAGCTTCGCTCCTCGTTGGCTTAGTCTTGAGGGCCTTGCCCATATATGGCTCGGTAATTATAGCGTCAAATCTCGTCCTGAAGCACTTCCTCAATCTTCTTACGTCACAGACCCTTAAACTTGCCGAATGCCTTATTCCAAACTCCTTTCTAAGCCACTCGACATTTTTCCTTGTGTCTCTGATCCTATCCTCGCTGATGTCGCTGCCATATGCTATAAGCCCTTGGAGAAGGAGCTCCATTACTATAGTCCCAGTTCCGCAAAATGGATCAAGGACGTTTCCTCTTCTAACCTCAGAGAGGTTGACCATTATCCTCGCAAGTCTTGGGGGAATGGAGATGGTAGGTCTCACTACCGGCCTCTCAACGTCGAGCTTCTTTAACTCAAAGGGATCAGCTATTCTTACCGTTTCGCCAACGAGCACCTTATTACCTTTAAAAAAGAACACTATATCCTTAGTTTCAGGGAAGCCCTTCAAGATAAGCTCGCTCGGCATAGCATAGATCTTTGCAGGTTTGAAGAATTTCGTTGAATCCTTTTCTTTAAAGATCCTCTTGATAGTTGAGCCTAGCTTCCTCCATAATTTCCAATCGTCTCTCCCATAAAGGCTTACCGTAAACAGCCTCGCATACTCCAGATATTCTACGGCTTCTATCCCCTCCCCAACTATCCTTACTAGCTTTAAAGAACCCCCAATGAATCGAAAGTATCTTTCGATATCTTCTTTAGCCTTTATTAGGGCATATGACGCATTTGGTGGCCCTGGGTGCTCTTCAAGGATTTGAACACCTAATCTAAACCTCCTAGAAAACGATTTTAACTCCAACATGCTTAGTTCATAGTTTTTGCCGAATACGATACCATACCTTTCCATCTTCCTCTCCTCGATTCCAGCTTCGAAACTTTTTAAGATATTCGCTACTAAACAGTGTGTCAGATATGGTGGTAGCTATGAAAAAGATCGCGCTTATCGGATGCTTACTTACGATAATGGTTATAACTCCTATGGTACTTGGTGCAGAATATAAATACGATTGGGATGGGTTAATCAGTATTATGAGACAATCGGCGAAGATTATAAGGGAGATCAATGGGAACACAGCTGAGGTAGTGGTAAAGATCTTGAAGAACCTAAATCCCGATGATTATCAAGAAATTTTATTGGCATCTCAACAGATTACAAACCTTACGGTAGAGAAGCTCTCCAGGACAACTCCAGTGAGAAAGATAAACCCCATCATGGGGCAGATAGAGAGACTCGAATACTATGCAGAGATTATTAACGACACCAAGCTAATGAGTATTATAAACTTTGCAAGAAGACAATTTGAGAACGGGAACATTAAAGCAACACAAGATAGTATAGATTTTGCAAATGAGGTCTTAGAAAAAGATATAGAGAATCTAAGAGAGGTTCAAGCCCCAACTCCGCAAGAGCAAGTTGATTGGCTTATATTCAAGTACACGAGAACACTCAAGTATGCCATTCAAGTTGCAATAGCTTTGCCCGAAAATGAGAGCGAGAAGGTACTTCAAGAAATTTCAGCATATGAAAACATTTTGAAGGAAGCGACAAAAATGAGAAACGAGGGAAGGTACATAGAAGCGTTATCTCTTCTTAGTGAAAACTTGGATTCTCTGCTATTATTTCAAAGTAACCTAGAAAGGATGCATGTCATGATAATGAGGAATCTTACCAAGCAGGAGGGAAGAATATTAATAATAAAGCTAAAATTGGCAGCAAAGAAGGAGAAAGAATGCCAGCTAAGAGAGATTGCACTAATGGAGCTCAGTTTAGCTGAAGAGGATCTTGACCTTGGAAGGACAAATATAGCGACTCTTCGTATAATTAGAGCATCCAGAATAGTGAATTACTTAACAAGAAATGGGGGGATATCTGAGTGAAAAAACTTCTACTTTCAGTAATCCTCCTCATTCTCCTATCCCCTTTATCCTCTGCATATATAGTCGAAACGCTAGAGGTGCACGTATGGCACGATGGTAATGTAACTATTGACGAAAGAATATATCCAGAAGACTATGAAATAAAAATCAAAGTTCCAGTTTTTGGAGAAAATGTAAGGGATATTATTGTTCTCTCAAATGATGGAAGAGCACTTCCCTACACTATTCAGGGAAACATGATACTGATCCATGTATACAATGCAACGAAGGTTAGGGTAATATACACAGCAAGTGGGCTTGTATCTAACATGGGTAGCCTCTGGGAGCTGAAACTACACCTCAACAGGTGCCCAGCCAAGATAATTCTCCCCAAAGATGCAAAAATAGTTGGACTATCCGACATCCCCATAGAGGTAACAAACAACACACTCATAATCGGCCCAGGAAATGTTACCGTATACTACACATATCCGGAGATCATAAGAAAAGAGGGTAGCATATTCTCCAAAAGGCTTATCGTAATTCTGCTTCTTTTAGTCGGAATGGCTATTGGAATACTTTCCAGATTCAGGAAGAAGTCAAGCACTCAGAAGCTTCCGTATTCTGAAGACAAGCTTGCAAAATTAGCGAAGCAGTACAATCTCAACGACGATGAAGTTAGGGCGATTAAGTACTTACTAGAGGTTGGGGGGAAGTCCAGCCAAGCTGAACTTAGAAAGGCTCTTGATCTCCCGAAAACAACCGTGTGGAGGATGGTTCGTAGGTTGGAGCAGATGGGTTTAATAAAGGTATACAAGGTAGGAAGGGAGAACTGGGTTGAGCTGAAAATCGATATGCATAAATTTACATAATCTTGTCCTATCCAAATAACCCTCCGTAATGTTTAAATTAAAGAAAAAGTTTAATGCCCACAAAACAGGAGGTGGATAAAATGGTTCGCTATATGGTCACCTCTGCCCTTCCCTATGCTAACGGACCCATACACGCAGGACACTTGGCGGGAGCTTATCTACCCGCTGATATATTTGTAAGGCACCTCAGGCTCAAAGGAGAAGAAGTCGTTTTCATCTGCGGAACCGATGAGCACGGTACTCCAATATCCTTCAGGGCAATAAAGGAGGGAAGAAGCCCCAGGGAAATCGTCGATGAATACCACGAGCATATAAAGATAACGTTCCAGAGAGCAAAGATAAGCTTCGACTTCTTCGGAAGGACGGAGTTACCAGTCCACTACAAACTGAGCCAAGAATTCTTTCTCAAAGCACTAGAGAACGGGCATCTGGTTAAGAAAGTCACGAAGCAGGCGTACTGTGAGCACGACAAGATGTTCCTGCCAGATAGATTCGTTATAGGGACGTGTCCCTACTGTGGAGCCGAAAATCAGAGGGGAGATCAGTGTGAGGTCTGCGGAAGGCCCCTCACTCCAGAGATTCTGATAAATCCGAGGTGCAACATCTGCGGGAATCCGATAACGTTCAGGGACTCAGCCCACTACTACATAAAGATGAAGGACTTTGAGGAGAAGCTCAAAAAGTGGATAGAGGAGAAGCACTGGAAGCCCAACGTTAAGAACATGGTGCTAGGATGGATCGAAGAAGGATTAGAGGACAGGGCGATTACAAGAGATCTGGACTGGGGGATTCCGGTTCCTCTAGATGAGGAAGATATGAAGGGCAAGGTTCTCTACGTGTGGTTTGAGGCTCCAATAGGGTACATTTCAATAACAAAGGAGTACTTCAAGAGAATAGGAAAGCCTGATGAATGGAAGAAGTACTGGCTTAACATTGACGGCCAGACTAGGGTTATCCACTTCATAGGCAAAGACAACATCCCATTCCACGCGATATTCTGGCCTGCATTCCTGATGGCCTACGGGAAGTACAGGGATGAGGAAGTTGAGGCGGAATGGAACCTTCCCTATGACATCCCGGCGAACGAGTACCTGAACCTAGAGGGCAGAAAGTTCTCAACGAGCAGGAACTGGGCAATCTGGCTTCACGAGTTCCTGGATGTATTCCCGGCTGATTACTTGAGGTATTATTTAACCACCATAATGCCCGAAACTAGGGATTCAGACTTCAGCTTCGCAGAGTTCAAGACTAGAATTAACGAGGAGCTCGTTAATAACCTGGGCAACTTCGTTCATAGGGCGATGACCTTCGTCAACAGGTACTTTGATGGAATCGTGCCAGAGAGGGGAGAGCTGGATGAACTAGATAAGCAGGCGTTCGAGGAGATAGAGAAGGCCTTCAAGGAAGTTGGAGAGCTCATAATGGAGTACAGATTCAAGGATGCACTGAAGAGGGTTATGGCCCTAGCATCTTTCGGCAACAAGTACTTCGACCACAAACAGCCGTGGAAGACAGCAAAAACAGATATGAAGAGAACCGCAACCACAGTAAACATATCACTCCAGATAGTTAAGGCCCTTGGCATACTGATCGAGCCGTTCCTTCCGGATACTGGAGAGAAGATATGGCACCTCCTGAACCTCGATGAAGTCAAAGAATGGAAGTTCAAGGAGCTTCCCGCAGGACACTGGGTAAGGAAGCCCGAAATACTGTTCAAGAAGGTCACAGATGAACAGATAATCTACTTCATCCTTAAGTACATGGCTAAGGGCAATCCTGAGGGGGCCAAGCTACTTCTTGATAAGTACTACAAGAGAGAGCTTGTCGTCAAGGTCGCTAAGGAGAAGCTTGGGGAGGAAGGCGAGGTAATATTAAAGAGGTTAGGATATGAGGAAAAAAGTGAGAAAAAGAAAAAGGAGGGAGAAAAAGTGGGTTACATAAGCTTTGATGACTTTGCAAAGCTCGACTTGAGGGTTGGAAAGATAATCGAGGTCAAGGATCATCCAAACGCTGACAAGCTCTACGTCGTCAAGGTCGACCTTGGTGGAGAAGTTAGAACCCTGGTTGCGGGCCTCAAGAAGTACTATAAGCCAGAGGAGTTGCTCAACAAGTATGTAGTCGTTGTGGCTAACCTGGAGCCAAAGAAGCTTAGGGGCATCGAAAGTCAGGGAATGTTACTGGCAGCAGATGACGGCGAAAACGTTGCCCTCCTCATGCCTGATAAGGAAGTAAAGCTTGGGGCCAAGATTAGGTGACCGATAATTTTCTATTTTTGTCATCTCTTTTCTAAAAACTTTAATTACTCACAGCGGCTTTATTGCCCTTTTTTCGAAAGGAAAAACGGTTCTAAACCTTCGGTTTTAGAAATGCGTATAAACTTTTGGTTGCGAACTTTTGGTGAACATAATTGTTCACACGAACGGAGGTGTTCATTGTGGGGTACAAAATTACAGCCAAAAGAGATCTCAGCCCCATCGATTATATGGTAGAAGTTGAGGCACCTCACGTCGCCAGATCATGGAAGCCAGGACAGTTCGTTGTCTTCATACTCCATGAGAAGGGAGAGAGAATCCCAATGTCCGTATTCAAAGCCGAGAACGGAAAAGTAATGATGTTCATAAGAAAGTTAGGGAAGACCAGCTTACAGCTGTACTACGAGTTTAATGTTGGAGACGAGCTCTACAGCTTCCTGGGGCCACTAGGAAAGCCGATAAAGATTAAAGAGTATGGAAATGTTGTATTCGCCTCAGATGCTGTCTGCGGTCATGCCGAGAATTATGCACTGCTCAAGGCCATGAAAGAGGCCGGGAACTACACGATCTCAGTACAGACGTTTGAGGACAAGAACCACGTGTATCCGGAGGAGTTCCTAGCAAAGTCCGTTGCCGATGAGCACTATCTAACGACGTTGGACGGTTCTGCGGGAATTAAGGGACACTACCTTGATGTTGTCAAGAAGCTGATTGAGGAGGACAAAGTGGATATAATTTTTGCAGGAGGAGGGCTTAGGAACCTAGCGAAGCTTGCAGAACTTACAAGACCATACGGAATTCCAACCTACGCAACGGTCAGGCAGATAATGGTTGATGGAACTGGAATGTGCGGTTCTTGTAGGGTTCTCTACAACGGTGAAGTTAAGTTCGCGTGCAGAGACGGCCCGGTTTTCGATGCACACAAGATAGACTGGGAAGATGCAATCAACAGGAACTACAACAGGTTTATCGAGCAGGAAAAGCTCGCGAAGGAGCTCTATCTTAAGTACTTGAAGGAGAAGGGGGTGATGTGATTGCCCAGGCTCATTAAGGAGAGGGTTTCTACTCCTGAGAGACCTGTTGAAGAGAGAATTAAAGACTTTTATGAAGTTAATCTTGGCTATACGTGGGAGTTGGCTTTAAGGGAGGCTGAGCGTTGCCTCCAATGTCCAAAGGATTATGCCCCCTGTATTAAGGGATGCCCAGTCCACATAGACATCCCAGGGTTTATTGGAGCCTTAAGGAAGTATAGGGACGATCCAGATAAAGCCGTCAGAGAAGCGCTGAGGATAATATGGAATGACAATACGCTTCCCGCAATTACGGGCAGGGTCTGTCCCCAGGAAGATCAGTGTGAGGGAGTTTGTGTCGTCGGAAAGGTTGGAGATGCCGTAAACATAGGAAAACTCGAAAGGTTCGTCGCAGATTACGCAAGAGAACACGGAATTGATGAGGAACTACTCTGTGAGTTCGCCGAGAAGTGCGATGGGAGCAAGGGGAAAGTTGCAGTGGTTGGAGCAGGGCCCGCTGGTTTAACGTGTGCAGGAGAGCTCGCAAAGATGGGGTATAAGGTTACGATATACGAGGCCCTTCACAAGCCCGGCGGTGTCCTTGTCTATGGAATTCCAGAGTTTAGACTACCAAAGGAAATCTTAGACTACGAGCTGAAGAAGCTTGAAGAGCTGGGAGTTGAGATAAAGACAGACCATCTAATAGGCAAAACCCTGACGATACAGGAACTCCTTGAAGAGTATGATGCCGTATTCATTGGGACTGGAGCGGGAACTCCCAAGCTCTTAGATATCCCAGGAATTTTGCTCGATAGAATATACTCTGCAAACGAATTCCTGACAAGGATAAACCTCATGAAGGCCTATGAATTCCCCGAATACGACACTCCAATAGCGGTGGGTAAGAAGGTCATAGTGATTGGAGGAGGAAACACGGCAATGGATGCGGCTAGGTCAGCGTTAAGGCTGGGAGCGGAAGTAACGATTGCCTACAGGAGGGGCAGGGAAGATATGAGTGCCAGGGTCGAGGAGATAAAGCACGCCGAGGAAGAGGGAGTAAAGTTCATGTTCTTTGTTCAGCCAGTTGAATTCCTGGGGGAGAACGGAAAAGTAAAGGCTGTAAAGTTTGAGAAGATGAAACCTTTGGATGAGAAGGACTCTAGGGGCAAGAGAAAGATCGTGGGAACTGGAGAGTACATTACGGTTGAGGCGGACACCGTGATTATCGCCATAGGTCTCGAGCCCAACAGAATAATTCTCGAAGAGTCTGGCTTTGAAGTGAATCCAGATGGGACGATAAAGGTCGATGAGAATCTAATGACCTCTATCCCAGGGGTTTTCGCTGGTGGGGATGCAATCAGGGGAGAGGCTACCGTTATCTTAGCCATGGGGGATGGAAAGAAAGCAGCGAAGGCCATAGATGAGTACATAAGGAAGAAAAAGAGTAACTGATCAGCCTTGGGAGAAACGTCATCACCGCTCAGGTGGCCCCGTACTCATCATTTCATTTGGTCTCTTCAACCAGCCACTTCAGATACTCCTCGTTTACGTCTTCCACTTTTATCTTTATTATCGCCGGAACCGTGTAAGGATGCAACTCCTTAAGCCTTCTCCTCACTTCATCCCAGAGCTCATCCTTTGTCTTCAGGATTGCTCCTACTTCTTTGTCCTCCTCTATCTTCCCCTGCCACCAGTAGAAGGCCTTGTGCTCCCTTAAGTTAGCACAGGCAATCAGCCTCTCCTCTAGCAGAGCCTTCACGGCTTTATCAGCGCTCTCCCAATCTGGAAAGGTCGTGTAGACGATTATCATTCTCCACCCTCCTTCTCCTTTATGTATAACCTGCCCTTAACCTTCACTATCTTATACACCTCACCATCTTCAAGCTTTTCCTTGGGCTTCCTAACCTCGAAGGTCTCGTAAGTCTCCATGTCCATGAACTGAGCTTCGGTTGGAGTTTGACCCATAAGCAGTGCCTTCCTCTCCTCGTGCTCCGCTAAGTCAATTTTTTCCCTCTTTACCGTCTTCCAGTCGAAGTGGTCGCTCTCCCAAGTTTCGAGGTTTTTGAGCCTCATGCCCTTTCCGTCAACACTCTCCACCCTATACACCCTTCCATGCCTATCCTCGACTACATCGCCCTTCCTAAACTTGGGAAGTCTGATGGTAACGCTGGTTCTGTACACTTCTTTACTTGTCTGCCTGTCAAGACCAACTAGTTCGTAGGCCTCGCTTATAACTCCGCCGTACTTCTCCCTTATCGCATTAGCGAGCTTTCTTGCAGCACTCGTTGAGCCCATATAGAAGTCTATTCCCTCCTCCTTCTCTATGGTGTCCTGTATGAAGCCCATCCTGTCCCTCTGCATTATCTCATCAACCTTCTCCTGAACGAGCTTTGTTATCTCTTCCCTCTCCTCTTTCGTAAACTCCCTGTCCTCAACCCTAACCTGCAGAATTGCCTCATAGTAGCCGGCGAGGAACTTTTGGCACCTTGGACAGACGGTCTGCCTTATGTAAACCGTCGTTGTTACAGTTTCATCGTGAGGTTCAACCTGAAGCTCGTGTATCCTAGCTTTGACCCTTATCTCGTACACTATTATTGCGGGAAAGTGCTCTATGTGGTAGTCGAGAACCCTAAAGGCCACGAAGGCCTTTCCCACCGGTATCTCCTCTACTTCCTCGAGCTCTTCCCAGTCAACGACGTCAAATTCCCTAACCTTGTCTAGAGAATCCTCTATGGCCTCGAGGAGGGCATTTTCAGCAACTTCAAATATTAATGCATCAAGTTCATAATTCTGAGGATCAATCCAGACTCCCCTCTTCTTGTAACTCCCACAGTTCTGGCAGAGCTCAGTATTTATCTCGCCGGGCAGTAGGAGAATTGGGTTCTCCTTTCTAAAGCACACTTGACAGAGTCCGTTGATGAGAGGGCCTCCCTCTTCCTCGCTTATCCCGCAACGGTAACAGAACCTCATCTCTCGCACCCATAGAGGAATTCCGTGTGGGATTAAAAGGTTATCCTCCCAACTTAAGCTCTACCCAGTTCTCCTTCTTCCCTTTGAGGATCGTGACTAGGCCCTTCCTCTCGAGCCTCTTGAACATCCTCCATGCTGTTGTCTTTGGAATACCTATGGCCTCCCTAACTTCCGCCTGACTGCACCTTCCGCCCCTGTTGAAAATGTAGAGGAGAGCCCTCCTCTCTTCGTCCGTTAAATCCAGCCCATTAAGCATTTCCTCGAATTCCTCTCTCGTGATAGATTTACCCCTCCCCTTCATGAGGTGCAATCCCATGACAATTGCCAAGATTACCGGAGCTAGTAAAAAGTATATCCACCGATTCTCCTTAGCCTCCTCATGGGGCAAAGTATAGGAGATGCTCTGATTCCCTGGGGGCATCTCTATTGTGTTTCCGGCTATCTTGAGGGGAATGTCACTTAGGTCAACTATTATTGAGCCCTTTGGAAGGACGACCGTAAAGGGAGAATCAAGGGAGACGTTTAAAGTCCACACAACCCCCTTTTTGCTGGTTAAGTCGGGGGTGTAGTAAGTCACCCCAACTAAATGAGCGTCCCCAGGGTAAATGATCATGGAAGAATTGGAAACGGTAAACTGGAGGGGGTTTCCATTTTCATCCTCTACAACTATATCCTCGTAGTGCTCTCCAAGTATTGGAACTACAACTTGGGTAGAATAGTTAGAGGGAGTTATCTCGTACTCAACCTTAACGTACCCATCGGGGTAAACGGTTAAAGAGACAAGCTGAGCGCTAACCGGAAAGAGAAGGAGCGAAAAGGTAAAGAAGGCGAGGAGATTTTTCACTTATTCATCCCCCCGTGCTCGGCTATGAACCTCTCAACCCTGCTTAGGAGATCCTGGGCTACTGTGAAGTGGGCTCTTGCCTCCATTGGCCTACCCTTCTTGAGCAGCCTTAAGCCCACCATGACCTCCTGGGTCGCGACTTTAAGCTGAACCTCTGGAACCCTCGTATCGATCCCCTTCTCTCTCAGCCTCTGTAGGGCTATGTGACAGCGCTCTATCCTCTCCCTGAGATCCCTCAAGCTAGCCTTTCCGTGAGTTATCATCCTCACGGTTCTCTGGAACTTCTCTATAGTTTCTCTGTTTTCCTCGATGACCTTTAGGGCATCCTGCCACTTGCCCTGATCCGCCAGGCTCTTGACTTCCTCGTACACCTCCTTAAAGGCAGTTAACGTGGCGTTCAGCTCTGGATGACCATTATTTGCCGCCCTCTCAACGATCTCAATTCCTCTCCCCCCTCTCTCTAGGAACATCCTGACTATCTTGTCGGCATTCGCGTAAGCTAATTCCCTCCTGACCTTCCTCAATTCTTCATCAAGCTGGGTCTTTTTCTCCCTCGCAACCTTCAAGTCCTCCCTAGCCTTTTCATAGTCCTTAGCCTTTATGTCCTCAAGCACAGCCTTGTAGGCTTCCCTGGTCTCGTTGAAGAGCCTAGTCAGATTTGACACATCTATTCCCTCTTCCTGGGCAAGGGCAATTGTTCTGTTAACGAACCTGAAGTACTCCAGCGTCCTCTCAACCTCAAACCTCAAGTCCTGATACCTTGATTTTGCCTCCCTTAGAGTGGAGAGAACGGCCTTATAGTGGCGCATCGCCAGCAGGGAGTAAGTTACGGCCTTTTCATAATCCCCAGCATCGTACGCGTTCATTGCTTCCTTCTTGTAATTTTCGGCTATTTCATAGTTCTCAAGGGTGGCATTGTTCAGCTTATCCTTTATCGGCTCTACTTTGTCTTCAACGAACTTGCTTAGCCTCCCAAGGTTCTTAATTAGGGAGGTGGCTAGTTCCTGTTCCTCATTGTTAGTCTGGGCTATGGTTAAAGGTACTGCACTTGCAAGCAACAGCAGGCCTATGAGTAGGGGGAGCACCTTCCTCATGCCCATCACCATACTATAGGCTACCACCCTTATATTTGAGGATCCCCATGGAACGTTCGTTCCACATGGTTCCTTCCAAAAAGGAGATTGACACCGAGCGAGAACTAATGGATATGAAGGTTATAGATATCAAAAACGTGAAGAGGTGCTATGGAGGTGCTAGAAGCTGGGTTAATGCCGACCGATGAAAAAGGAAGAAGGGACGTGCCAAGCCCTCATGGTTTTGCCAATTAAAAGCTGGCTTTTCCTCCTCTACAGGTTCCTCCTAGTTTTCCTAGCTACCTTCCTTCTTACCCCGATATCTTCCGGAATCCTGGGATTGAAGTTCCGAGGATTCTTCCAGTGTTGTTGATCATGGACAGGGTTTATGGGCTGATACTCATGAAGTTCTCAAACTCAAGGATGCAGGCCGTGACTTTGGCAAAGGTCTTCGGGTGGTTGCATGAGATGTTTCTAAACCAGGGAAATACGTTAATAGCATTGGCCATCCACGTATTATGGGTATTTGCCCTCGTGTTCATTAGCAGGACTAGTTAATTTAAAATGGTAAAAGTTCAGTAAACCACAATTAACTAGCAAATCAGGTAGAACACATGCTTCATGCGAAAACTGCAGGGAAATTCCACTAATGCTTTAAATGAATGAAAGAAAAGGAAATCACTCAAGCTTTTTGTAGCAGAACCACCAGTCGTAGCACTCGATCTCGCCCTTGGCCTTAGCCTCTTCCCTCTGCTTCTTCTCCTCCACGGTGCTGGCCGGTGGGATGATTACCTTGTCCCCGATGAGCTCGTTGTTCGGCCACTTGTGTGGAAGTGCAACTCCCTTCTCCGTGCTTATCTTGAGGGCCTTAACCAGTCTGAGTATCTCGTCCCAGTCCCTGCCGACTTCCGCTGGGTAGTAAACTATGGCCCTTATTACTCCCTTGTCGTCAACGACAAAGACTGCCCTAGCTGTGATCGTTGCACCGCTCGGGATCATGCCGAGCTTCTCGGCAAGCTCTCCCCTGTCATCGGCTATAACCGGGAAGTCGATCTCGACACCGAGGTTGTCCTTTATCCACTCCATCCACTTAATGTGGGCGAAAACTTGGTCAACGCTGAGCCCTATTGGTTCGACGCCAAGCTTCCTGAACTCCTCAACCCTCTTCTGCATTGCATAGAACTCGGTCGTACAGACGGGGGTGAAATCAGCTGGGTGGCTGAAGAGGACGAACCACTTGCCCTGCCTCGCGAAGTAGTCGGGCAACTTAATTACCCCGTGGGTGGTCTTTACCTCAACTTCTGGGAACTTTTCTCCTATCACTACCATTTCGATCTCCTCCTTGTTTTTGTTCTCGATACGAACTAATACGGTTCGGATATATAAACTTTTCGGTTTTACTATTTGAAGCACTACAAAAAGTTATTCCTAATACTTTTTATTAAAACAATGACAATGTAATTTAGTCTATTTAAAATATTTCAAGTTTGGACAAAAAAATATATAAGAAATAGCGTAATTACAATTATGAAAAACCATTGGGAGGGATTGGTAAATGAATCCTAATATAAAAATCAAGATACTGTTTATACTTTCGGTAGTACTACTTGGAACAATGCTAGCACAAATATCAGTAATTGGGCTGTCTTTACTAACAATTGCCAAAGGTATACAGGTGCCATACTTACTCGAGAGAGTAAGTAACGATGAAGGTATAATTTTCAGGGCAACACCACTTCTTATAGTCCTGAGCTACCTTTTTGCCGCTGTTTTGGCCAGATATGGAATATTAACTGCTATAGGAAAAGCAAAAAATCCAGAACTTAGAGTTGTACAAGTTATAGTTCTCATTCTAGCAATATCTGTCATCGTGCTCATTTTTGGATCAATAGTAGCATGTGGTGTTGTCTGTCCGCGCTTGGCTTGTCATGGTGCCATGGAATCATGCAGTTGGAATACAGGCCTGTTTTATGTGAAATACGTATGTAGGTGTATAGTTGGATAGTTAGTGGTGACATTTTATGGGCATTTTTTATATATTTCTCATATGGCTTAAACTGCTAATTAGGAAATGGAGCTACATTGCTTTTCTGTTATTTACTTTAGGGACAGCATATATTATCAAAAAGCTTTCTCCAATTTTTGGATTAATACCAGACACTCTTGTGTTAATAAACATGATAATCCTAACAAGTTTCATTAGTTGGATTTATTATCTTTCACATGATCCAAAAAGGATTCTCTGTATTGATATGTTGCCAATATCTGACTGGAGAGTATCTATAGTAAGTCTACTGACTTTTCTCCCATTTCCAGTAATATTATCCATGACTGCTCCAGTCAATAGGATGTACTACGTTGTTCTCTCTATGGTTCTTTTCTTAGGCATAGCGGATAGTCCATTGTTTCTTTTATTTGGTGCTTTATTAGCTTGGGACCTCAGTCCTGTTGCTACTGCGATATTCATAGTTGCTTCAATAATAAAGATGTCCCTTAAATTGATTCCTGAGAGAAAAGTGTTGCTTATTTGGATAGGTAAGACTCCTGTAACTATTATAAATCCCCTAGTTTTGTGGCCCATATCCTTTGTAATAGTAGGAATGCTACTAATTGGTTTAACAATTGGTAATACAGTAAAGCTCTGGGCATCTCCAATTGGAGGGGGTGTTACGTACTTTTCTCCTATATCAATAGACAAGGATAGTAAGATACTGCTACTAGGTGGTATTTTTACAGCGCTTTCTATGATCCTATCCCTCATGTTATCTCTATCTGTCTCGGCTCTCAGGTATTTGGATAACTACCTCTGGCATATAAAAATCCTCAGGGGAGTATTTAGCAGGGCTCTAATTGTAGAACTTGTGTTAAATGCCGTGGTGGGACTTATAATGATAGCTTTGCCATACTTTATCCTTAGACTTTTTGGAATAGGTAGTTTTAGGGGAATTTCTCTTACCCTTGTGATGTCCCTGCTAGTTTCATCTGCCTTAGCTCCTTCTCCAGACAGAAAGGATTCCCTTGGAAATTTTTTGCTTGGATATATCCTCATAGGTTTTACCATACAATGGCTGAGTATTCCTGAGAAGTATATTGTACCACTACTAGCAGTTATGATTATACTATCATATTTACTCTGGTTTAAACTGAAAGAGGGGGGAAGGATATGAGGTTCCTTGAATTTACAAGAATTGTTGTAAAAGCCCTCCTAAGAGTGTTTCTTGGAGTAGGATTGATAATACTAGCAGGAGCAATTTTATTGGGCAAACTAAAGTGCCTTATTAACAGCTCATTGAACCTGGGAATCTTTGTCTCAATATTTCTAATGGTATACCTTCACGAAGTTGGTCACTACATTCCACTAAGACATCGAAAAATTGATGTTAAAAGAGAAGGCATTGGCATTAGGATATCAACAACCCCTCCAGTACCCCCTTCCGCTATCTTCCTTAGTGCCCTCCTACCGTTACTTGTTGCAGTAGGATTTAGCCTGATATTCAAGAACTGGATATTCATAGTACTATGGTTGGCAGTTGGAGCTATGACCCTTATAGATGCTGTGGAGGTGATATGAATGCTGGAGATAGAGAACCTTGTTGCAGGTTATGGTAAAGTACCTATTATAGGTCCAATAAGCTTACGAGTAAATCACGGTGAAGTTATAGTGCTTTGGGGTCCCAACGGAACAGGAAAAACAACGCTCTTAAGGACTATAGCATCATTATTAAAACCTCTAGAGGGGAGTATAATTCTAGATGGAAAACCAATATCAAAAGTTAAAAAAAAGATATTCCTGCTTGACGAGCGAGTTCATCTTCCAGGGAGTCTGAAAGCTATAGAATACCTAAAACTTATCGGGGCACTATATGAGAGTGATCAAATTCCATATCAAGAGATTCTCAAGCATATAGGCATTCCGCCAAATATATTGATCTTTAACCTCTCTCAAGGCCAGAAGAGAAGACTCCAACTAGCTAGTACACTTACAGCAGAGACGGCAGAACTTTTCTTAATTGATGATCCAACTGTAGGTCTTGACGATATTAGTGTTAAGGTTTTAATCCCATGGATCATTAAACAATTGGCAGATATGGAAAAAATAATACTCATTTCAACGAGAACAGAATTTTTGAAAGAACTATTAAAAGACGCAAGGGTCATTGATGTCACAAAATATAGTAGAGCTCTACCAAAAACCTAAAAATAAGAATAATTAGGAAAACCAAAGGATCTTTGAAGGTTAAGGTATCCAAAGTGCATCGTAGTTCATAATTGTAAGTTATGGTCTGCAAACCCTAGCCAGGGCGATGAAGAGTTTAACCCCTCCTGACGGCCTCGCTCCCCGGATGAGGAGGCGGTCCCCCCTGGAGCCCTCTTCTGGAGGTGAGAACGTGGAAGAGTTGAAGAGAGAAGTCCAGGAGAAGTTTGGAATTGAAGTTAAGGGAATGGACGATGCATGGAAGCTAGTTGAGTGGCTTGAGGAGAGGGGGTGGGTTGTTTACATAATCACCGCTAGGGGAAGGAAGCAGGTAGATGCTTGGCACTCGAACTATGGAACTCTCTTTGCCCAGTTCGGTGAAACTCCCAACTTCTCGAGCATACTTGAGGGTATACTGAGGGTCACCCTACTGGCGAAGAAGCTCGAGGAGGAAGGCGTTGTATGATACCCATCGAGATAAAGCCGAACATCTTAATGCTGAAGGGAGTTCACCTCGATTCAAACGTCTACTTCCTCAAGAGTCGTGATGAGGTCTTGATAGTCGATACGGGAACTGGAGTTTACTGGAATAGATACATAAGCGTAGCTGAGAGGGAGGGCTATCTAGACGTTGAGAAGGTGTACATCTTCAACACTCACGAGCACTTTGATCACGTTGGAGGCAATGAAGCTTTCAGGAGATACTTCAACGAAAAAGGCGTTGAGGTAGTGTTCGTTGCCCATGAGCTTACCGCCAAGACCCTGGAGGGGGGAGACGATTACGTAATACTGTCCTTTTACTACGGGAGGAGGTTTAAGCCTCAGAAGGTTCAAATAAAGCTGAGGGATAACGATTACCTCAGGGTAGGTGAGGTTGAGCTCAGGTTAATCCACACCCCGGGCCACACCCAGGGGAGTTCCTGCCTGTACTATGAGGAAGAGGAGATAATGTTCACCGGAGACACAGTTTTCCTGGGGATTTATGGAAGAACCGATCTTCCCACTGGCGACTTTGAGGAGCTAGTTAAATCCCTAGAGGAGCTGAGAGAGTTCAGGGTCAGGCTAGGCCTCCCGGGGCACGGAGGGATAATTAAGGACTGGAGGGCAAACCTTGAGGGGATCCTGGGGGAGCTCCTATGAGGAAGGGAACCGTTAAGGAAGTTCTGGCTAAGATAAAGTACGATCCCAGGGAGAACGAGGAAGATTATTACATCGTAATAGAGCACAGGGGAGCGTACGGTAACGTGAGGAAGATCCCGGTTAAGCTGATCGAGCTTGGCCACGGCTACTTCTTCGTTGGAGAGACCCAGATACCCTACCACAGAATACTGAAGGTGGTAAGGAAGGATGGCAGGATCGTATGGGAAACTAGGAAGAATAGGTAGCTTAATTCTGGTATTTTTGATCCTTGGATGCCTGTCCTCTCAGCCCCAGGTTTTACACGGGAAAGTCGTTAGGGTAGTTGATGGAGATACCCTCTACGTGAAGCTCGACAGCGGAGAAGTTGTGAAGGTCCGGCTCGTTGGAATAGACGCTCCAGAACTTGAAGCAGAGCTCATGAGGCCTGGTGAGTACAGGGGAGTTCACAATATCACCTGCCTAGTCAAGTACGCCTATATAGCGAAGGAGTTCCTAACCAACGTTACCCTGGGCAGGGAGGTGACCTTGGAGTTTGACTCGAAGCAGGGGAGGAAGGATAAATACGGAAGGCTTCTCGCCTATATATATGTGAACGGAACCGATGTGAACGAGCTGATACTCGAGAAAGGGCTGGCTAGGGTATTTTACGAGAAGAGGTTTGACAAGATGGGTGAGTACTTAAGAATTGAGGAGGAAGCAAGGAAGAAAAAGCTGGGCCTGTGGGGTTGTAACTAATGTGTAGTACAATTGACTAGAACGAATGGTTCATCACCACGGGGTCTTCTCCGCGTGAGTTTTTGTGGGCTCACGTGGGGTTCATTCCCCGAGGTTCTGCGGGTGCCCGGACTTAGACCGCCCCACCCACTGTTCTCTTAAGCCAGTACACTACGGCGGGACGGGTCGCCCGAACACCCGCAGGGTTCAGCCAGCCCTCCACTTGCCTAGCTCACCGACTTCACCGGACTGACCTCACAACCAAAAATATTTAAGTAAACAGGTATTTAAGTATTTCGGTGAATACAGTGGGTGTTATTACAGTGAAGATTCCTGATGAGCTGGAGGTCAGGTTCCGGAAGAAAATCTTGGAAGTTTATGGGCCAAGAAAGGGAGCTCTTGGAAAGGCCATAACGGAGGCTATTGAGTTATGGCTCGAAAAACACGAGAAGTCCGGAGAGGAGAAGTGAACTATATTACGGTAAAGACAAGACTAGAACCAGAAACAGGGGAAGATTACTTGAAACTAGCCCTTCTGACGGAGAAGTTCAAGAGGGCAGTTGAGCTGGCGATAAGACTCCAGCTCAAGGGTGTTAAGAAGAGTGAGGGTGTAAAGGAAGTTTCCCGGTTAGTTCTTAATAACTGGTGGTATTCTGACGGTGCGTGGGATTACGCGAGAATGCTTCTCAATGGAGCAAGACAGAATGGTGGGGATCCTGGGCGCATTCACTTAAAGTCAAAATTCATTATTAGTAAACTACAGGAGAATAGGGGCGGGAACAGGAATATTAGAATTGAAGGACTAAACGTTAGAATTCGCTCGAACGGTGAATGGCTGGAGTTTGGGATGAAGACTGCCGAGAAGTTCCTCCCAGTTATCCTCGATACTCAAAACAGGTTGTCCTGAAGAACGGGAAGATTTACCTGCACGTCCAAGTGCCCTTTGAAGTTTACCTCAGGTACTACGGGAAAACAGCCGAGGGAAGACTTTATGCCAGTTTCGACCTGAACTCTGATAGGGTGAATATGGTTATTCTTGACGAAGCTGGTATTATCAGGGATGTTAGGGTTGAGCACTTCCCGGAGGTCAATTCCCCCGGTTTCCGAAGAGGAAGACGAGGGATTTGAGGTTAAAAGTACTCACACGGTTGCTGGATTATGCGTACTATCACGGGTAGGGACTGTATTCTTCGAGGGCTTGGGTAAGATAAAAAAAGAAATGGTAAGGTGACTGGTTCGAGGAAGGGGAATAGGAAGGCCTCAAATTTCGCCAAGAGGGAACTCCTTGAGCATGGGATTATTATGGCATTAAAGAGGGGTTTCAAGGTTTACCTGGTTAACCCCGCAGGTTCTTCAAAACTAGGGCGAGAATTAGCTCGAGGGTTAGGCTTGGACATTCATACTGCCCCCGCTTTTGTTATCGGATGGTGGGGCGTAAACTCATTGAAAACCCAAAAAGAAGAACAGCCCAAATAGGCCCGGCCCCCAAGGGGACCTGCTGTGGCTCTATCTCTTGATATTTTACAGGTGCTATATAGATTTTGTCTAGAGCAGGGGAGAAGAATTAGGTGTCTTTATAAAGATGTTTCCCAGCAGGGAACAATGCTTATAAATATATGTTTCCTAGTAGGAAACATGCTTAAAGAAATAACTGAGGAATATCTTGGAGCACTCAACAGGATAAGCATAATCGAGAGGGAAGCAAAGCTCCCCTCTGGATCGGACATAAAGGCCATTGTAGGTGTTAGAAGGGTTGGTAAGACCGTATTAATGCTCCAAAGAGTCAGAGAGCTTTTAGAGAAAGGAGAAAATGCCGTCTACATATCTTTCGATGAACCTGAGATTAGAAAACTGAACCACAGAGAACTTGCAGAGGAAGTTAGGAGAGAATTTCCAAGCGGTAACGTTTACCTGTTTTTAGACGAAGTGCAGGAGTGGGAGGAATGGGATGCGAGGATTAGATGGCTCCATGACGTTGGCGATTTTGATATCTATATCTCGGGATCCTCTTCAACACTGCTTTCCTCCGAGATACCTTCAAGGCTCAGAGGAAGGTACATCTCACGCGTAATACTCCCATTTTCCTTTAGGGAAGTCTCTTCCCAAGACACTAAGACGTTTAGGAATAGGGGGAAGATTAGGAAAGTCCTCGATGATTACCTCAGATGGGGTGGCTTTCCCGAAGTCTGGACGTTCAAGTCTAGGGAAAAGATAATCTCAATAGTGGAGACGGTTTTCTATAGGGATATAATTAAGAGGTTCAAAATCCGGGACATTAAGGAGTTTGAAGACTTCTTTTATTACGTCCTCTCCCTTTATTCCTCCTATTTCACCTACAGGTCGCTCCAAAGGGCCCTAGCAAGTTGGATTAAGCTCAGCGTTAAAACCGTCATGAATTACCTGAAGTACATGGAGAGCTCGATGTTGATTTATACCATTCCCACATTTTCTCCTTCCCAAAGAGAGATAATCAGGAGACCCAAGAAGCTCTACATAGTCGACCACGGACTTGCGAACCTCTTCTTTAGAGGGATGGACATGGGGAGGAGAATTGAGAACGTTGTTTTCTTGGAGTTGCTGAGGAGGAAGCTATACAGGAATCCCCTCCTGAAGATATTCTACTATTCGGGCCCGGAGGGTGAAGTTGATTTCGTGCTCGTGGAGGGGAATAAAGTAATTGAGCTAATTCAAGTTACGGTGGAGGTGACGCCCGCAAACTACAAGAGGGAGGTTGAGGGCCTGATAAAGGTTGGAAAGAAACTTAAGTGCAACAATCTAACGCTCGTGACCCTGGAGAGGAGTGATGTTGATGGTGTTAAGGTAATTCCCCTGTGGGAGTTTTTGCTTAGCTCTCAAGAATCTCTTTTAAGGGAGCTATAAACCTGTCAAGAGGCTTACACGCCTTTGATGCTCATCAGCTGAGCCTTCTCATCAAGAATTAGAAATTCTTCAATGAGCTTTTCCCTTGTTATCATCTCCAAAACCCCCAATGATGCATCAAACTTCCTTCCAAACTTTTTCCTTTAAGATGATCAAGGATACCGTTAACGATCTCGGAAACCCCAAACTTAGCAGCAAGTTTCTTTATCCTTCTTTCATCGAAGTTATTTGTCTTGAGCACTTCTATCACGTAAAGGAGGCCTCGTCCATCGTGATAAACCTTCACCGTGTGCACGATAACATCTTCAAGAGCGAGATTTTCAGCTGGCCAATAATAGTGATAAATTCCTGGGGAGATTAGGGAAACTCCATAGTCCGATAAGCGTAATGGCCCCGTAAGCTGGAACCTTCCAATGGCTTTTCCCTTGAACCTTTTTGTTACTAGTATGAATTCTCCTACACCACTCCACACTAACGAGGCCGATTCATTGAATCTCTTAACCCGAATGGAATTCTGAAGGTAGAAGTATTCGTCGGCGAAGAACTTCAAGTCTGCAAACTTTTCCGTAATGAAATATCCTCCTCCCTTTTCCCCAACGATAAGCCTGTCCATTAGCTTGTTTAGGGATCTATACAAGGTAGCCCTGCTCACATTGGCCTTAAGTTCAATAAGCCAAGCTGGCTGGGGTTTTTCGACTTCAAGTGCAGAAAGGACTTTTAAGCTGTTGCCCGCCAGAATCTCGAGGATATTCAACTGGGGATATTTGAGGATAATTGTGTGTAGTAGGGAGGTAGCTTTAGCCTTGGATGGTCTAACTATAAGTTTTCTTCTTCTTTCAAGCTCAACAAGGCCCTTTTCCTTAAGCGGGTGAAGGATCGTCGAAAGGGTCGATTTGGATAGGTTAAGAATCTGAGCCAGATCCTTAAGCGTGGTCTCCTCCTCTATTATTGTGGCAAGGACTTTGAGCTCTAACTTCGTGAGAGTCATGTATCAAATTATCAAACTTTATTATAAAAATATTTGGATTTTTGAGCAAACAATTCTTTGGTGTCATGTAAAGTTTGTCTGGCATTCGAGCTGTAAGTTTCCTTGCAGTGGCACTAATCATGGCCGGATAGTATAAAACAGCGGGTTTTTATCCTGTTGCAATGGTATAAAGCAAATATCATCATGGGACGAAATAGGGGTGAAATCTCGTAGAAAGCACTTAAGAAGTACGTTTTTGCTGAAATCTATGTAAATAACCTCAATTCCAAGGATCCTGGGAGGGCAAGGTGACAGCGGGTTAAAAGGACCATGAAAAAGATGGGCTTAAGTTGGGGAGTGGTGATATACAATGGCCCTCTGAAAAAGAAGGAGGATGTATGGTTTGTGTCGAGGGAACTCTTTTTACTGATGCTCTGAAAAGAATTCATCCCAACATGCTCTCTATCAGCCTGTAGTCCTCCTCGGGAATTTCCCTCATGGCCTTACCCATCAGGTGCCCGCTCCACTTCTTCTTGTTCTTTATGAACTTCAGCTTGGGAATTAGGGGCTTGAACTTTACCTCTCCAATCTTTAGGGGCCTAATCTTCACCCTTATTGGGTAAGTTTCCCCAGGAGCGTGGGCTTTGAAGATCCTCGTTGAATCCGTGTAGGGTTCGCTTACTACTTCAAATATCCCGACTATCATGGGCTCCAGCACCTCTCCCTTTTTAGTTTCCTGCTTGACGTAGATGACGAGCTTGTCTCCGGGCCTAACCTTCTTCATGGTGTTTTCGTGTCTCCTGGGGACACCCCATACGTTCTTCTTCTTTATTATCTTCCAGTTATTCCTATTGGTTATGCAGAGCCAGAGTCTCATCTTTCAACCCTCCTAATATTCAACATGAGATTATGAAACTTTAAGAGCTTAGGTATTAAAATATAATCTTGAGGGATTAAATTCGATACAATATTTGACACTTATAAATAGGGGTGTCTTACAATGAGAGAAGACGAAACAAGAAAAACCTTGATCGATAAGATGCTTGAGAACAGTGGATGGATTATCGATGAAAACGTGAAGGAAGAATACGTAATTTCTCCTGGGATGATTATAAATGAAAGAGGCAATAGAATTAGAAAAAAGAGAGCTGATTATGTTCTTTTCTATCCTACAATATATGATGGGCATCCAATAGCAGTTGTAGAGGCCAAGAGGGTATCTAAAGATGTTTTAGCAGGACTAGAGCAGGCAAAGGCATATATGAAGATGCTCGGGGTTCCATTTGCATACGCCACAAATGGGCATGAAATAGTTGAGTATAACATCTTCACTAAAAGGGCAGTCAAAATAAACAAATTTCCAACGCCGTCAGAACTTTGGGAGAGGAAAGTAAGATGGGAGGAGATAGAAGATCCTAACCCTTTAAAAGTGCCATATAAGATAGTTGAAGGGAAGACATTAAGATATTATCAATATGTAGCAGTTGAAAACGCTATCAAGGCCATCTTATCTGGCAAGAAGAGAGTCCTTTTAACCATGGCTACTGGAAGCGGTAAAACTTATGTGGCTTTTCAAATTGCTTGGAAGTTGTATAGAGCAAATAGAGTTAGGAGAATCCTTTATTTAGTGGATAGAATATTCCTCCGAGAACAGGCATATAATGCTTTTGAGCCTTTCGGGAATGCGAGAATAGAGCTAACAAGTGATAATATAACCATGGCCAAAGACATATATTTTGCAACTTATCAAACGTTATACTCAAAGAAAGATAGCAAGAGAGTGTATGAACATTTTGATAGAGATTTCTTCGATATGGTAATAATTGATGAGTGCCACCGTTCTGGTTGGAAGAGATGGCACGATATCCTTAGGTACTTTAAAAACGCGATACACCTAGGATTAACAGCTACCCCCAAGAGAACGGATAACATTGATACGTACGCATATTTTGGGAAACCGGTATATGAATACCCCATGGCCCGTGGAATTGAAGATGGGTTCTTAGCTCCACCATATGAAATAATTAGGGTATGGACAAACATTGATAAGGAAGGAAAGCTTGTAATAAGGGAGCTTAAAAGTAAAGGAATAAAGATCGAAGTTCCTGAAGGAGCAGAGTTAAAGGAATACTATACAATGGAAGAATTTGAGAAGGAGATATTATTACCGGATAGAACAAGAAAGATAGTTGAATGGATAGCCAAGTTTTTGGAGGAGACAGATCCGCTAGCTAAAACAGTGATTTTCTGTCCAACTCAGAGACACGCAAGGGAAGTTGCAACGTTGTTAAATAACTATTTTAATCCAAAATTTGAAGTCGATAACTATGCATATCCGATAATTGCTGAGGACAGAGAGGCACATGATATTCTAAGGAGAAAATTCGCTAATTCAGACGAAAAGTTTCCAGTCGTAGCTACTACTGTCGACGTTTTAAGTACTGGTGTTGATGTCCCTCCAATTAAAAATGTAATCTTCTTAAAGCCCATAAATTCAAAAGTTGAGTTCCATCAGATTATTGGTAGAGCGACCCGTATAGACGAACGCTCTGGAAAATACGTCTTTAGGATAATAGACTTTACAGGAGCAGCAAGATTATTTGATGAGTGGGATGTTCCCTCCCTAGAACCCCCAAAGGAAGGTAAAAGGGACTGGTTCTTAAAGATACAAATCCTTGACGGTGATACACTTGAGCCGATTAAGAATGCAGATGTCGTCGTTTTTGTTAGCCCCAGTAACCCACTCCATGTAAAGTCCGATGATGAAGGATTTATCTTTGTAGAAGGAGTTCCGAGGGAAGCTGTTAAAGTAGACATAAGGGCGAGTGGGTATAAAGGCAAGGAAACAATTGTGCCAACGTTCCCAACTTCAAATCCCAGGGAATACGTTACAGTAACCCTAAGGCCTACCCAGAGGAAAACGACGCTCCCAGTTAAAGTTGAGGGGTTAGATGTCTATATTGACGAAGAAAACAGGGTGAAGATAGACGTTAGAGGTAACAAGCTCCTTGATGCTGAGTACATAAAATATTCCAAAGACGAGATAAAGAAGAGGGTCACGAGATTAGAGGACTTAAAAGAGATATGGAAAAACAAAAATAAACGTGAGGCCTTTAAAAATGAGCTCAAGAGACTAGGAATTGATCTAAAACTTCTAGCGAAGGTCAAGAAGATGGCAGACGTTGATGAGTTCGATTTGCTGGCAAACATCTTGTTCGATGCTCCCGTTATCTCCAGGGATGAGAGAGCAAGAATGTGCCTGAGAGTTAAAAGAGAGTTCATTAACAAGCATGGAGAAAAAATTAGGGAGTTAATATTTGACTTAATCGATAGATATAGGATGTTTGGGATTGACGAGCTTAGGCCAGAAGTTTTAGAGCATCCTTACTTCAGGAGAGAATATGGAGGTCTTATGGAGGTAATAAAAATCCTGGGGGATGGTGATCCAAATAAGGGGATGAGAAAGTTGATCATGATCCTCGAAGAACTAATTAGAGGGATTTATGCCGATCTATATGAGGAGGTGTGACACATGGACAGAACCCAATTTGCAAGCTTAATTGAGCAGATATATGAAATTATGAGGAGGGATGGTTTAACGTTAATTGATTACGTCGAGCAACTGTCTTGGATACTCTTTCTTAAACTCCTGGATGATGAAGAGAAGAAGAAAGAGTTACTCCACTATGAAAGTGAATCAAGTTATACTCCTTTAATCGAGAAAAAGTATAGATTTTCAAACTGGCCGAGTGCCGTGGGGGCAAAGAATTTTGAAATGGCCGATGCAGAGAAATTGAAAAAGTTTGTGGAAGAGGAAGTACTCCCCTACCTCAGGAATTTAAGTGGTAGTCCCGAGAGGGAAAAGATTGCAGAGATTTTCAGGAATATAACCTTGAAGATTAGGGATCCCCACAACTTCAAGGAGATCCTTCTAAAGATAAAGGATATAGACTTCAACAATCCAGAAGACACGCATATAATGTCCCAGCTTTACGAGGAAACGCTTATGATGATGGGCCGTGAAGGAGGTGCAGCCGGAGAGTACTATACTCCAAGACCAGTAGTTAGATTTATGGTCAAGGTTATTGACCCGAAGCCAAATGAAACAATATTTGATCCTTTCTGTGGTTCTGGCGGTTTCTTGGTGGAGAGTTATAGGTATATAGTTGAAAAGTATGGAGATAAGCTGAGCCTCGAAGAGTATAAAAGTCTGTCAAAGAATTTTTACGGCCAAGAACTAAAGCCCCTCGCATTCCTAATAGCTACAATGAACACAATGTTACATGGTCTTCAGGCCAATATAGTACTTAAGGACACTTTCAGTGAAAATATAATTTCAGGCCCAAAAGAGCGATACAAGGTAATCCTAACGAACCCTCCCTTTGGTGGGAAGCTCTCAAAAAACCAGAAAGAAAACCTACCAATACCCGTTACGGCAAGTGAGCTTGCCGCATTACAGTATGTCATGAGGAAAGTGGAACCAGGGGGAAGAGTTGGAATAGTTCTTCCAGATGGGGTTCTATCAAATATAACAAAATCCTATGTGAAAGTTAGAAAAGAGCTCGTAGAGAAGAATAATGTTTTCGCAATAGTAAGCCTTCCCCAGGGCGTATTTGCAAATATATCGCCGAAGGGTGGGAGTGGACCAAAAGCAAGTCTTCTGTTCTTTGAGCGCGGGAAGCCAACGAAGGAAATATGGTATTACGAGCTCGTTCCGCCGAACGGGAAGAACTACACTAGGGCGAACCCGATTAAGTATGAAGACCTTAAAGATGCCCTTGAAAAGTTCGAGGCGTGGAGAAAATACCTCGAAACTGGCGACAAGAAGTGGAGGAAGAAGGCCATCTCAGAGAACTCGTGGGTCGTGAGCATCGAGGAGATTAAGGAGAACGACTACGACCTGAGCGCGAGAAACCCGAACAAGAAGCTAACGGTGGAGTATCCCGCTCCCGAAGAGATTATCGCGAGCCTTGAGGAGAAGGAAAGGAAGATAGTGGAGCTGTTGGGCGAGATTAAATCCATCCTCGGTGAGAAGCCATGAGAGAGAGACCGCTTACCGAGTTCATCTCGAAGAAGGGCGAAAAGAAGGAATCCGCGACGCCGAAGGTCGGAGTTAAAGGTCCGTGGAAACTACCCGAAGGCTGGAGATGGATAAAGCTCAGAACAATTGGGGATATTCGGAAAGAAACCATTAATCCCCAACAATATCCAAGTGAGCTTTTTGAACTATATAGTATTCCTGCCTACCACTCCACAGGCAAACCAGAGTTAAAGCTTGGAAAACAGATAAAGAGCAACAAATTTATCGTGAAGCCCGGAGATATTTTATTTGGAAAACTAAATCCACATTTGCCAAAAGTCTGGATTGTAGAACCAAACAAGGGATACCGGCAAATAGCCAGTACAGAACTATTTCCAATCATTGTAAACAACAAAAAAGCCATAACAAAATATGTCTACTGGTATTTGCTGTCCCCACAGGTTAGAGAAGAACTAGTTCGCAAAGTCATTGGGACGACAGGCAGCAGGAAGAGAATTGGCAAAGATGATATACTTAACCTAAAAATTCCTCTCCCCCCGCTCCCTGAACAAAAGCGTATAGTTACGAAGCTCGACGAGCTTAACAAACGCATAGAAGAGGCAAAGCGCCTCGCAAGAGAAGCCAGAGAAGAAGCAGAGAAGCTGATGGCCTCTGCACTCCACGAGGTCTTCTCGAAGGCGGAGGAGAAGGGATGGGGGTGGGTAAGGCTTGGAGATGTTGTAACACGCAGAAATGAAACAATTGATCCTGCTCAAAATCCAGACTTGCCATTTGTGGGTCTTGAACATATCACCCCCGGTGAAGTAAAATTGAGTAAGTATTCATCCAGAGTAGATTTGAGAAGCCAGAAATATGTATTTTATCCTGGAGACGTTCTTTATGGAAAATTAAGGCCATACTTAGATAAGGCGGTAGTGGCAACAATAAAAGGAATGTGCTCTACGGATTTACTTGTGTTGACTCCCAAGGAGGGATTAATGCCCGAGTATCTCGTGACTTTTATGCACACTCCCCAATTCCGTGAACTGGTCACTCAATACATGCGTGGGACAAATCACCCACGAATCTCGTGGAAATCACTACAAAAATTTAAAATCCCCCTTCCGCCCCTCGAAGAACAAAAACGCATCGTCACATACCTAAATTCAATCCATGAGCGCGTACAGAGACTAATTAAACTCTACAAGGAAAGAGAGAAGGAACTCGAGCAACTGTTCCCTTCAATACTTGACAGGGCATTTAAGGGGAAGTTATGAGGATTTAAGTATGAAGCAGTTCCTTGGCTATCTCAACTACTTCAGCTTAAAGAGACTTTGGAGACAAGTTAGATATAGACGTTGATTCTCTACTTCAAACAAAAATTCCCTACAAGGAGTATGTGGTGAGACATATTAGAGATGTTTTTGCTAATTGGCTTGGGCTCAAGGAAGTCAAAAAGCTGAAAATAACTGCAGGAGTCCCAGAATATGGTTTAAACCCACATATCATGATAATAGCAATATTTGAAGACTCTGAGAAATCTGTTCAACTTTCAGAAGAGTTTGAATATGAGCTTCTCTCGGGAGATCTAAAAGCCTCAAATAGGATTATAGTATACTCTCTCTTCAAGTAGAACGAATTAGCTGGAAGTTCAGTATATACTAAATTACTAACCCAAAACTATCCTTAACCAAATCTTTTTAATTCTATCCACTCAGCTCGCTGATGATGGAAATGTTCGAGGAAGTTCAGGTTGAAGCTTACGTTTTTCCCACGGAGGATGTAGAGAAGGTCAAGAAGGCCATGCTCAACTTAGTCCCTGGGCTAAAGTTCGAGGCATTCGATAGGGGAGACTACATGCTCCTCGTCGGCAAGACCACAGATAAGAGAGCCCTACAAAGGCTGTACGAGCTCTTCAGGGGACAGCAAATATTGGATACAGCTAGGATGATGCTTGAGGAGGGCTACTTCGGGGAGGAGATAATAATCAAGGTTCACAAGCAGGTAGCTTACGTTGGCAAGGTAAACTTCAACGAAGAATCACCCCTAGGCCCAATAACGATAATAATCAGGACTAAGGAGCCAAAGAAGCTCATGAAGTGGCTCGCTCCTAGGACTAAGAACGGAGTTCCTATAGAATGATTTTATAGCCTTCAGTTCTTTTCTCAATTTGGTGAGCCTAATTGATCGAGGAAGTTAGCAAGGAGATTGAGAGGCTTAGGGACGAGATGGTTCAGACTTTAGTGGAGCTTATAAAAATTCCCGCATTGAGCCCGGACTACGGGGGAGAGGGAGAGTACGACAAGGCCCAGAAACTCTTGGAGATAATAAAGGGCTGGCCCTTCGACAAGGTTGAAGTTTACGAGGCCCCAGACCCCAGAGCAAAGAACGGGGTTAGGCCGAGCATTATAGCCTACTACTACGGTCAGGAGAGGGATAAGAGGTTGTGGATAATTACTCACTTAGACGTAGTGCCCCCAGGAGAGGGGTGGACGGTAACTGAACCCTTCAAGCCCCTCGTTAAGGACGGGAAAGTCTACGGGAGGGGAAGCGAGGACAACGGGCAAAGCCTCGTTGCCTCACTCTACGCTGTTAAGGCCATGATGAACCTCGGGATAAGGCCAAAGAGAACCGTAATCTTGGCCTTCGTCAGCGATGAGGAGACCGGAAGCAAGTATGGAGTTGAGTGGCTGATAGAGAACCATCCAGAGCTTTTCAAGAAGGACGACCTAATCTTAGTCCCCGATGGAGGAAATTCAGAGGGAACGTTCATCGAGGTTGCAGAGAAGAGCATCCTCTGGTTCAAGCTTAAAGTTAAGGGGAAGCAGGTTCACGCGAGCATGCCCGATAAAGGCCTGAACGCCCATAGGGTTGCCTTAGATTTAGCGTACCGCTTGGATAAGTTCCTCCACGAGAAGTACGATAAGAGGGACGAGCTGTTCGATCCTCCAGAGAGCACCTTTGAGCCTACAATGGTCAGGAATCCCGCAAGCTCCCCGAACATAGCCCCAGGGGAGCATGAGGTAGTGTTTGACTGCAGAATCCTCCCAGATTACAGCCTCGATGAGGTTCTAGAGGACGTTAAGAGGCTTGCAGATGAGGTGAGGGAGAGGTACAGGAAGGACGACCTCCCCAGGATCGAGGTTGAAGTCCTGCAGAGGCTGGACGCTCCTAAGCCCACAGATCCAAACAGCGAGATAGTTAAACTACTCAAGGAGGCAATAAGGAGGCTTAGGGGCAAGGAAGCCAAGGTCGGCGGGATAGGTGGTGGAACCTTTGCGGCGTTCTTCAGGAAGCTCGGGATTCCTGCCGTGGTTTGGGCCACCCTAGATGAGATGGCCCACCAGCCCAACGAGTACGCGAAGATAGATAATATGGTCGAGGACGCTAAGGTGATGGCGACCCTCGCTCTTCTCTAATTTTCTTCTTTCCTTTATTTTAGAGAATCCTTAGTTAGGATTTTTTGGTGATAGTGAAAAATGGAAAGTTTTAAAATGTCGTCCCGTCACTAGTGATGGGGTGTTCACTTTGTTCAGCACGAGACCCATAAGGAATGAGAAAGACCTGTTTGGGAAAGGGCATAGAGAAGCGGTAAGAAAGCTTAACAAAGCTGTAGAGGAGGGGGACTTTGCCGCAATTCTTGGTCCGAGGAGGGTTGGGAAAACAAGCGTGATAAATGTCTTCCTTAATAAGTATGGTTCAAAATACAAGTACCTCTATTATGACCTAGCATTTGGAATGGGTCGGGAGGCGATAAGCTATACAGAACTCACACCAGTCATGAGCAACATCTCTGAAGAAGATCTTGACTACTCCGCAACGTTAAGCCTCGGGATAGTGAAGATGGACATAAGGCCCAAGAAAGCTGTAGAATTTCAAAATGCATTCCTTAATTTACTCAGGTTCCTAAATAAAAGGGGAGAGGAGGTCGTCATTATATTCGACGAAGCCCAAGTGCTTCCACGGTTTGCGCCTTTAAACATGCTCGGCATGCTCCAAACAATCTCTGATGGATTCGAGAATGTAACGGTGGTTCTTTCTGGCTCGATGCCCGGACTACTTGAAAGGATACTGAACCCAAGCGAGGATAAACCATTCTTTGCAAGGTATGTTGAGAAGATACATGTTTCACGGTGGAAGCTTGGGGAAAGTGTAAAGTACCTCAAGAGAGGGCTTGCGAAAATAGGATACACCGAGGATGAACTAATTGAGGCTGCTACGGAGCTTTCAAACGTCCCCGGCTTTTTGGCCTATTACGGCAGGCTCAGGATTAATGGGAAGTCTCACAATAGGGCACTACTTGCAACGGTAGAGTATGCCGTGAAGTTGTGGAAGCTAGATATTAAGAACTTCATCAGAGTTTATAAGTCCCCTGCATACGTTGTTGCCCTGAAAAAGGTGGCAAGAGGTCCCTCTTTTGGCGTTACTACGGAGGAGATACTTGCGGAGGTTACCTCGCTTACTGGGATCTCAGAGAGGAGGGCAAAAAGCGTGCTGAGGAACCTCGTTGATGGGGGCTTACTAATAAAACCAAAGAGAGGAATTTATCAAATCCCCGAAAAACCACTGAGAAAAGCAATTCTCGAACTCCAAGACAAAGAAGTCTACAATCTTTGACACTCTTCTTAAGTTTCTACTATAATCCCGAGAGAAACATTCCACTTGTGTCCCTCACTTCAAGCTAAGCTGGTTGTTGTTTCCCTGTAACAAGCCGATAACGAAGAAGGGAGAACTTCTCTCTCAGAAAGCAATAATTTATAAAAGTAGCGAGCTAAAGCTCTTCCTCTTCCTCCTCCATAAGCCCGTACTTCTCAAGCTCCCTGAGGAGCTTCCTAACTGCCTCCCATGCGTCAGCTTCGCTCTTCGCTCCAGAACATACGATCTTACCCGAGGAGAAGAGCAGGATTACCGCTCTCGGCTCCTTAACCCTATAAATAACTCCGGGGAACTGCTCTGGCTCATATTCACAGTTTGGAAGGGTTAGGGCAACGTTATCTAGGTTAAACTCCCTTCCTATGTCACCGCTGAACACCATGTTCTGAATATCAATTTGGGGGGCCCTCTTGAACTTGACTCCAATACCTTTAAGCTTCTGAACAAGCTTTGCAACTGCCCTCTCAATGTCCTGAACGCTCTTAGCCCCGGTAACAACGAGCTTACCAGAGCTGAATATCAGAAGGGCGACCTTCGGGTCATCGAAGCGACAGATAATACCCGGGAACTCCTCGGGATTGTACTTAGAATTTGGGCATATATCGAGAACCTTCTCCAAATCGAGCTGAGCAAAGAGATCTACGGAAGCGACAATATTCTCTATCCTGAGCTTGACCTTGCTCGTGTCCACCATGTTAACACCTCCCTTTAAAAAGCCCTTTATAAATACAAAGCCCACTCTTTTTAAACCTTATCTAGGCCTAGGGATACAAGAAGTAACCACCAAAAGTAGAAAATTCAAATCTGGGATATTATTTTCGAAACAATTTCTTGAATTTTGGCTTGAAATTCGTCAAAACTGCAATCGTTGACTATCATGTAGTCCGCCAAAGCTATAACCTCTCCAATTCCGAACCTCAGCTCCTTCTTATCCCTGTCGACGAACTCCTCCCATGTCTTTGGATCGTCGCTCCTTCCCCTCCTCCTGAGCCTCTCGAACCTCATCCTAGGAGGAGAGTGGACTGCTAGGATTATGGTTTCCTCCTCGCTGAACTTTTTCCTGAACTCTTCAACTTCGTATGGACTCCTAACGCCCTCTATGACCACTATTGGTTCAGTCTCAAGCAGCTTTTCCACCTTGGGAATAGTCAGGATGGCAACTGCTCCAGGCCCTAGTTCTTCCCTGACCTTGAGGCTCACTTCTTTGAGGCCCTCTGGAGTCCTAGGGATCCCCCTTCTGTCAGCTTCTTCCCTAATGGCATCTCCCATGGAAACTACCGGAATGCCCCTCTTCTGGAAGGCCTTAGCGACCTCACCCTTTCCCGAGCCGGGCATCCCAGTTAAAAGAATGATCATGGGAGAGCCCTCAGTAAGTTCTTGCGAACCTCGCTATAAACTTAGCCTCCCTGCCGCATACTGGACACTTCTTCCCCTCTGGTGCCTCGGGGTTAGGATAAGGTGTTCCGAGCATCTTTGCCTCGAGCTCCTCCTCCATCTTAAGCCCGCACTCCTCGCTGCCGCACCACGGGATCTCGACTACCCCCCTCCTGTCTTCAAAGGCCTTCTTTGCCTCCTCCAGAGTGTCGACCCTCTTTATGTGACTCTCGAGCCACTTTCTCGACCTCTCAGCTAGGTAGTTCATTATATCGTCGAACAGCCCCCTAACCTTGTCAACGAGCTCCTCCCTGCTTATTGTGATCTTCTCGAGCTTATCCCTCCTCGCGATGACTACCGTTCTGTTTTCAGCGTCCCTCGGCCCGACCTCTATTCTTACTGGAACTCCCTTAAGCTCCCAGTCGTAGAACTTCCATCCGGGCCTCTTGTCCCTCAGGTCGAGGTGAACCCTTATTCCAGCCGTCCTTAACTCTTCCTCGATCTCCCTAGCGTAGGAGTAGACTTTCTCCTCCTCGCCCTTCTTCGGTATCGGGACTATAACTACCTGAATAGGGGCTATCGTTGGAGGCAAAACCATCCCCCTGTCGTCCCCGTGTATGGCTATGACGGCAGCGAGGAGTCTCTCGCTCATTCCGAACGTCGTCTGGTGGACATAGGCGTGAGTTCCATCCTCTTTCTCGTAAATTATGTTGTAGGCCCTAGCGAAGTTGTCCTTGTAGTGGTGCATGGTTCCTATCTGAAGCGTCCTTCCATCGGGCATCACAACCTCTGCTCCCAGGGAGTAGTATGCTCCAGGGAACTTGTCCCACTCGGGCCTCTTCGAGATTATGTAAGCTATAGCAAGCTTTTTCATGAGGTTGTCGAATATCTCCAGATCTTCTTTTATCTGCCTTTCCGCATCCTCAAAGTCTACGTGTGCTGTATGGGCTTCGAAGAACCTGCTTATCTCCCTAACCCTGATTAAAGGCCTCGTGTGCTTGGTCTCGTAGCGGTAGACGTTGACTATCTGATATATCTTGAATGGCAAATCGGCATGAGACCTGATCCAGCCTCCCCTGTCCTTGGAGAACATGGGGTAGATAGCGGTCTCGCTTGTTGGCCTCAGAATGAGCTTAACGTCGAGCTCGTCATGACCTGCATGGGTTATCCAGAAGACCTCCCCCTCGAAACCGGCTATATGCTCGGCCTCCTTCTTGAACTCGGTTTCGGGGATTAAAGCCGGGAACAACACTTCTTGATGACCAGTTCTCTCCATCTCCTCGTGAATGAACCTCTCTATGTTTCTCATTATTTTAAGCCCGTATGGCAACCAAACGTTCATTCCCTTAACGGGGTACCTCTTATCTAGAATTCCAGCCTCCTCTATTACATCGTTGAACCACTCGCTGAAGTTCTCGCTCCACTTCTTCCTCTCCACCATAAGACCACCTAAAGTTAGCCGGGTTAAGTAATTTTTAATCTTTCGTTTTGTCTTTGAAAAGCTTTTAATTGACGAAATAAAAGCTACCTGCATGGACAAGAGGAAGGTTATAATAAGGCACTCGCTCGCGAGCATAATAGCTTTGGCTGTCTTTGGGGGAAGCAGGTTCCTCTACAACGTTGTTGTGGCAAGGAGGTATGGAGTAGAGATCCTTGGAGAGGTAAACTCTCTAATTTCACAAGCCTTCCTGCTTGCCGGCTTCCTAGCCTTTTTCTCCGTGGGTTTGGGCAAATTCACGGCGGAGTTCCTGGGGAGGAGAGAAGAGGAGAGAATCAAGTCGATAACTAGCGTTTCCTATGCTTTTCCTCTCTTGGGGCTTCTCTTAGCTCCAATTAATCTTCAGCTCGCTGTTCTCTCTGTACTGAGGGCCTTACAGCTCACGTTCCGCTCGTTCATCTACGGACTTCACAGAGGAGAGGTCTACGCTTACGCGGTTCTCTTGGGCTTTCTGGGCTTCCTTGTGGGCTTTCTTGATGGGGTTTTGATGCCCTACTATCTCCTCTTGGGCATGATTTCAGGGTTTGGCCTTGCTTATTCAATGAAATTCCTGGGGAGGCCCAGGGTAGGGGAAGTTAAAGGGCTCGTTAAGTACTCGGGCTGGGCCTTCTTGGGCGGTATAGCTGGTATATTCCTAATCCAGGCCCCGTACTTTCTCACGGAAAAGCTTGCAGGCTCTAGGGTGGCGGGAGCTGTGTCGGCAATGCTCTCAACTTCGTTCCTGCTCTCTTACATGCCTCAGGTGCTCCAATCCGCAATCGTTCCCCTTTACGCCTTCGACTATGGCCGAGGTAGAAGGGAGGAAATTAAAGCTTTAGCAGAGGAAGCAACCACTCTGCTTTCCCTGCTGACCGCCTTGGCGGTATTCCTGATGCTTCTCCTCTCAAACCTCTTGGAGAATATCTTTAGAATAGAGTTTGGGTGGTCCTTCCTCCTTTCCCTTCTAGCTGTTGAAGTCTACGTGGTTTTCAACCCCCTGATAAACGTCCTGAGCGCTACGGAGTACATAAAGAGATCCGCCATATACTCCCTTACTGGTGCCCTCGTTTCCCTTCTTCTGTGGCTCTCCCTAATTCCGAGAATTTATGAGGTGGGAACATTCCTGGGGCTTTTGGCTGGATATTCAATTATATTCCTGCTCGTTCTAGCCGAGACAAGAAGGAGGTTCGGGGTAAAAATTACATCAATAAGGCCCTTTGTATTGGCGATGCCCTTTCAGGCGATTTCAATAAAGCTCCCAGTTCTGGGCTTAATTGCTTACTTACTCATAGAATATAAAGATTTGAGAAGAGCGGTCAGGCTTTTCCTCCGTGGTATAAAATCCTAATTATCTCATCTGGGAGCTTCTCGTTCTTTATCCTATCCTCGATTATCTTCTTGTCGTAGTCGACCTCGACGAACTTCACCCTTAGGGTTTCGGCATCTATCAGGGCGAAGGTTGCCTTGTGCTCCCTTGCTGGTGGGAAGCCCACGCTTCCGGGGCAGACGACCCTTCCGTACCTCGTCATTGCATCTACAGGATACCTCGGGCTTGCCACTATGAGCATCTCGTACTCTTTAACTGGCCTCATTATTGCCTCGTAATAGCTCGTTGGCTGGTCTGGAAGCACTTCTCCATCGAAGGGGTTTATTGGGCTACCGTAAACCCCGAATATCTCGTTGTCTCCTATCTTGTCCACGAGGTAAACCGGGAGATCCCTCAGGAACTCCCTACCCTCATGACCAAGCTTCTCCCACGTGTACTTGAGTGAAGCCTTGAGGTGCTTTGGTATCTCAAGCTTGTCTATATAATCCGGCCCCTCCGCGTGGGGATCACTCATGGCGATAAACTGGTCGTACTTACCCCTAATTATCTTCACCCTCTCGCTCTTCGCAAGATCCTTAATGGCATCTATAACCTCCCTAGGATAGGGGAATAGGCCGACTATGTTGCCCAGGATGTAGTACTTCTCGATCTCGTACCCTTCCTCCTTCATCTCCTCTATCTTCCCCAGGGCCGCCGTTAGGGCCGGAAGGTTTCCTGCTATGTTAGCGAGAACAGCCACGTACACCATCTTACCACCCCCTAGAACTTTTCTTTACCCAAATTAACTAAAATCCTTGAGGTATTTAAACCTTTTGATTGAGAACCTTCTCCCATATTTTGATCGCCATCCACTTGTCCAAGAATTCGTTGAAGGTTCCGCACTTGGGTGAATATATGCAGGCGGGACACCCGTCCTTGCATGGGCACTTGGCTATGTGCTCCTTACTCCTCACCATCAGCTTTTCAATGTTTTCGTATATTGGCCCTATTATTCCGGAACCCCCTTCGTTCCCATCATAAATGAACACCACCGGAAACCCGTGATAGTCGTCGTAGCTGTAGCCTCCAAGCTCCCTGGAGTCAACGTGCGTTACAACCGGAGATATCTTTATCAGGTTGTGCTCTATCGCGTGGAGGCCCGAACCAATGCCGTCCTTGCTGTCTATCATCTTCTTTACGGCGAAGACGAACTCAGGATCTGCTATTCCAGAGTCTTTTGAGTGCTTAGCTATAATGCTCCTTATGTAGTGGGTAGTTGCCCCCAGGAGCGTTGGGAAGAGCATCTTTCTCGATAGCCTGTTGTAGAGGAACATGGCTAATTCGGGATCAACTTCCGAGGCCTTTGCGAAGAACTCCCTGAACTCCTCTACGGGAACTGATTCTATCTCCCTGGGGAACACGAGCCAGATTCCCTCGGTTTCGAACTCCCTAACGTAGGGAGAGTCGAATGTCACCCTAGCGAACTTCCACCAGTCCTCGAAGTAGGTAACGGAGTACTCAACCTCTCCCTTCAGTACTCCCTCTTCCCTTAACCTCTCAAGCCTCTCCACGTGCCTCTCAACGTCCCTCCCCTTGACGGCGTAGCCGGTGTACTCGTGCCTAACCCTAAGCCTTCCCATGAACACCTTGACGGGCCCTACGGACTTATCCCTATAGGTTTCTAGGATCTCTATGCTCTCAACCTTGCTAACGTTCGTCTCAAGATCCTCCTGCATTGGGATCTCGCGGGCGAATACGAAGTGGAACTTCTCCCTCTTCACCTTGTCAACGGCCATGTAAAGTCTGCCCCTAGAGGGGTAGACCATCCCTGGGAGGAGGCTCCTGTGGAACTCGAGCTCGTCAACCTCCTCAACTATCATCTTCCTCTTCTTCAGGTAGTTTATGAACCTGAGAAGCTCAGTCCCGCTCCTCCTCATAAGCCCGGCCCTAACCCAGGGCTCATCCAAGACCAAGAAGAAGCTCTCATCGCTCGTCGTCCTTATCGAGGAGTAGTTAGCCGGCTTTCTTATCCTGACCTCATCCTTCCCAGTTATCGGGTTCTTCTGAACTTCAACTGCTCCCTCGCTCCTCAGCTCCTCAAAGGCCTTAAGCCAGTAGTCAGGAATCTCCTCAAGCTCAATGACGCCGAGCTCGGCCAGAAGGTAGTGAAGATGCTTTTTGGCTATCCTCTGATTGTTGAGATTTACCGGAATCCTCTCAACGAGTCCCTTCTCTATCCCCTCCACGAGCTCGTCGAAGTGCTCCTTGTAGTAGTAGTCGAGACCGTTCCTCCTCAGTATTATGGCATTTATTGCAACCCTGTTTGGATCCCTCCCAGCCCTTCCGAACCTCTGGATTAAAGAGAATAAACCATCTGACGGAATTCCGTAGTTTATCACAGCGTCGAGATCGCCTATATCTATACCGAGCTCAAGGGCATTTGTCGTTAGCAGAACCTTGAGGTGGCCTTCCTTAAAGTCCCTCTCTATCATCCACCTCTCTTCCTTGGTTAGGGTTCCCTTGTAAGTGGTTATGCTGTCAAACACGTCAGAAAAGAGGAACATTCTCATTACCCTCTCGGTTCCCCTCCTTGAGTCAAAGAAGACTAGGGTTTTGATGCCCTCCCTCACTAGCCTTTCAACTATCTGCCTTATTAATTGTTCACCAGTGAACCTCCTGGGCTCGAACATCACTATGTACCTCTTTGGACTCGGGCTTCCGGACCTAGTTACCTCCTCGAACTCCACCCCAAAGAATTCCCTGGCGAACTCTCCTGGGTTCCTGAGGGTTGCAGATAAAGCCAGAATCTGAGGATTTGAGCTTAATCTCTTGAGCCTAAAGAACAGCCTTCTGAAGACAAAGGCCACGTTCGTTCCAAAAACCCCCCTATACACGTGTAGTTCATCAACGACCAGCAGTTTGAGGTTCTTGAGCAACCACCTGTACTCCATCCACCTCGGCAAGATGTTGTGGTGGAGCATGTCTGGGGTCGTGAAGATGACGTTGGGCTTCTCCCTGAGTATCCTCCTCCTTTCGCTCCACTCCACGTCCCCGGTTAGTATTTCGGCCTTTACTGACCTGCCGGATACTTCCTTAAAGATTGCATTTTCGCGCCTGAACTTCTCCATTTGATTGTTTATCAAGGCTCGAGTCGGGTAGATCAGGAGAAAGGTTGAGGAGGGATCCTCAAGGAACTTGTCGAAGATGAACAGCCTGAATATCTCGCTCTTCCCGCTCGCGGTCGGAGTTGAAACTACAACGTTCTTCCCCGCGTACAGCTTTTCGAGGGCCTTCACTTGGTGGGAATAAAGTCTAAACCCAAGCCTCTCAACTAGCTCGTTGACTTCCTCATGCCTAAACTTGAACTCCCCATACTCACCAAAGCGGGGAGGTATCTCGTGGACGTTGACTATCTCGCTCTCCAAGCCTTTGAATACCTCTATCATTTCAGCTCCTTCAGGAATTTTTGAACGCCCTTAGGTAGTTCAACATCCTCTCCCTTTTCAAGCTTGTGCAGCTCCCTCCTGTAAGCTTCAAGGGGAGCACTTTCCTTCCCCAGGAACTCGGCGAAGGTTAACGGCCTCTTGTCGAGCTCTTCAAAGAACTTCTCGTAACCCTTATCCCTAACCACGTGGTGGTCTATTATCAGCTCGGCGTTGGTTTCGGCTATTATCCTGTTTATGTTCCTAATTCCTATGTCCCTGACGTTGCCCACCCTGTGCGTTAGGTACGTTGGAGGGCCTCCCGCGAATATAACATCAGGGTTCTTCTCGATAATCCATTCAATGGCCCTATCGTTTATAAGCTGGGTATCGCTCGCGTGCAGGACGGATTTTTTGCCGTCATCCACCAGCGTCATCAGCACGAAACCTAGCTTCGACCCTTCCCTTCCGTGAGGCACCGGAGGAGAGAACTCTACGGTGAAGCCGCCGAAGTCAAAGGCCCTTGAGTCGGCAAATTCTATTTTCTTTGCGATTGGATTTGCATTCTTCAAGAACTCGTGAGCCCTCTTCCTCTGGCTGTGGTTTATGTTCTCGGTCGGATGCTTTATCAGCAGAATCTTCCCCGTGTAGATTTCCTTAGCTTTTTCAACGGATGAGCTCTCATACAGGCCCTCAAAGAAGGGAGTGTGGTGGTCGTAGTGGTAGTGGGAGATAGTTATTATCTCAGTCCTTTTCGCGTATTCCTGAATCTTCTCCCTAGCTAACGCCAGGGCCTTCATCTCGGATTCTGCGGGCGGAAGGGAGTATCTTTTCGGCCCTAGGGCAACCCCAGGATCTATCAGAATTCCCGTTTTGCCCACCTTAAGGTAAAGGGCAAGGCTCCTAACTCCAAGGCTCTCCGATGCTAAGGGGATTATCTTCATACTTTACCCTCCCGCCAGAATAAGGCCAAAAGAATAGAATTCTGGTGGTCCCGCGGCCCGGATTTGAACCGGGGACCTGCGGATCTACAGTCCGCCGCCACTACCAGGCTAGGCTACCGCGGGACCCTACTGTAAGCCCCAAATTGATCTCACCAAAAGTGGGTTTATAAACTTTTCGCGGAGCGACTTATAAACCCAGCTGAGAACTAGATTTATGCAGTGCCCTTTCTGCACTCCAGAGCCGAGAAATCTCCTGTACGAGGACGGGCTGATAAGGATACTCGTTGACAGCTATCCCGCAAACAGGGGGCACCTGCTCGTAGTCCCAAAGAGGCACGTCACCAGAGTTGAGGATTTAACTTGGGAGGAGAAGCTTGCGATAATGAAAGGCGTGGAGAGGGCTATGGAAGCCTTGAAGGAAGTGCTATCGCCGGATGGCTTTAACGTTGGAATGAACATTGGAGGAGTAGCAGGCCAAACCGTCGAACACTTACACGTTCATGTGATTCCTAGGTACAGGGGTGACTGCAACTTCCCAAGGGGAGGGGTTAGGAAGGCCGTGCTTGACATTGAGGACGAAAACTTGGCAAACAAGGAGAGGTGGGTAAGGAATAGGCTCAGCGAGTGGGAGATAGAAAGGCTGAGGGTGGCTATTAATGGATCTGAATAAAATAGTGCTAGGTGTCGTAGCTGTAATCATAGTGTACCTGGCAATACTAACGATTATCCCATTTTTCTCGGCCCTATTCTTCGCGTTTGTAACCGCCTATGCCCTCGAACCAGTACACGTTAGGCTGTCCAGGAAAATTGGGGTTAGAAAGTCTGCCATTGCACTAACCCTGCTCATTCTCATGATAGCACTCGGAACCCTGCTCCTCCTCGTGTACACCCTCACTCCCGTGGTGGATCAAGCCTACCTGTACCTTTCAGATGCAGAAAAATTCATAAAAACAGTCCAGCTCCCAATAGGCTCAATTGAAGAGCTGACGACTCAGGCGATAGAGAAGGGAAAGGAGTACCTTGTAAATCTAACGTTCTCCATTCCAAAGTATCTCCTCCAGACGGTTGTGTATCTAGCGTTCGTGTACTTCTTCTTAATAAAGAGGAACGCAATTCGCGAGTTGCTCGTGTTTGAAGATGAGAGGCTCAACAGAATAGTAGAGCGAGGAAACTTAACGCTCCAGGCACTCATAAGGGCATGGCTCCTTCTCAACATAGCGAAGGGCTTTCTCATGACCCTTGGCTTCATAATGTTCAGGGTTTCAAACCTTCCAACGGCGATACTCGCTGGGATACTCACTATCCTCTTCTCCTTCGTTCCGTTGTTTGAGGGCTGGATGATATGGGTGGCGGGCAGCTTCTACCTCTTCAAGCAGGGGCACCTGCTCTCGGCCTTAGGCTTGGCAGTTTATGGAGCACTCCTGGTCTCTCCAACACCAGACTTCACGATAAGGCCAAAGCTGGTTGCCAGGGAAGCCAACTTTGATGAGACTATAGTTTTGATAGGAATGATAGGCGGAACCTGGGGCCTTGGACTTAAAGGGCTCATAATAGGCCCAATAGTCCTCAATGTGGCAATAGAAATGCTGAAGGAGTGGAAGAAAATCACAAACCCTCCACGATCTTGACTCCTTTCTCCTCCATTTCCTTAAGCGCCTTCTCCTCACCTTCCGGAGTTATTCCCTTGACGGCATCCTTGAGCAGGTAGACCTCAAAGCCGTGCTTAACTGCATCAAGGGCCGTGGCCCTTACGCAGTACTCCGTAGCAACTCCACAGATATAAACCCTCTTCACGCCTTTCTCCTTAAGTATCCCCGCCAAGTTTGTCCCTTCAAATCCCGAATAAGCCTCCTTGTCGGGGTCAGTTGCCTTGGATATTATCACGGCATCCTCGGGCAAGTCAACAACAAATTCGGCCCCTGGGGTGTTCTGGACGCAGTGCTTAGGCCAAGGACCGCCCCTCTCCCTGAAGCTGATATGGTTCTCCGGGTGCCAGTCTCTAGTTGCGACTATAAGTGCGCCCTTTTCCCTGAACTTCTTTATGTACTCGTTCACCTTAGGTATTATCTTGTCCCCGTCAGGAACTGGTAAAGCCCCCCCGGGCATGAAATCCCTCTGCATGTCAACAATTATGAGTGCCTCCTCGGGCATGCTGATCACCATGGTATAAATAAGCTGAAAGGAAAGTTAAGGTTTTGGTTGACAGTATGACCTCTGGATTGGCATCAACTTTTTAATTTTATCCATGTACCCTTAGCCCATGAAGGAGGTTAAGGTATCTATTTTCGGGTTTGGTACCGTTGGCAGGGCTTTAGTTGAGATAGTGTCAGAGAATCCAGAGGTTGTTGGAGTTAAAATAAAGGTCGAATCAATAACCGATAGGAGCGGAACCGTCTGGGGCGACTTTGACCCCCTTGAGGTTAAAGAAGTAAAGGAGAATGCAGGGAGAATAAGCGCTCTTGGGGACTATGAGGTGTACTCCTTCAAGCCCAAGGAGCTGATTGAAGAGGTAAAACCTGACATCTTGGTTGACGTAAGCAGCTGGGACGGAGCGTTCAGCATGTACGAAGTGGCCCTTAAGGAGAGGGTCAGCGTCGTTACAAGCAACAAGCCGCCAATAGCTGAGCACTACGATAAGCTTAGAGAGCTCGCGGAGGAGTCAAAAGCTGGAGTGTACTTTGAATCTACGGTTATGGCCGGAACTCCAATAATAGGCCTGCTCAGGGAGAACCTCTTAGGGGAGAATATAGAGGAGATACTGGCGGTTCTCAATGCCAGCACTACCTTCATCCTTACAAGGATGGAAAGTGGTAAGAGCTTTGAGGAAGCATTTGAGGAGGCAAAATCCTTAGGAGTTCTAGAGGAGGATCCATCAAAGGATATAGATGGAATCGACGCATTTTACAAGGCGAAGATTCTCCACTGGGTCGCCTACGGAGAGCCTCCCGAGAAAACCGAGAGGGTTGGAATAAGGGAAGTTGAGGACGCCAAGAACGTGAGGTTAGTTGCTAGAGTTTCAAAGGGCGAGATAAGCGTTAAGCCAAGGAAACTTGAAGAGAACAGCCCTCTCCTTGTTTCAGGAGTTTACAACGCCGCAATAATAAGAACGAACAACCTTGGAGAGCTCGTCCTCAAGGGGAAGGGTGGAGGAGGAAGGGTCACAGCCAGCGGCGTGTTCACGGACATAGTTAAAGCGGCCTTAAAGTTCCCGAGCCCCCGCTAGTGCCTCTCCTTTATCCTCATCGTATACTTTGGATAAATTTCCTTTGTGAACCTCACGAACTTTGTCTTTCTTGGACTCTTCTTGATCCTTATCTCAACGTCTGGAGGTAGATACTCGTAGTACTGGCCGTCTATTGCCATTACTATCTCTCTATCCGTCACTAGCCTTACATCAACGGTAGAATTGCCGGGGACTATCATTGGGACTGAGGTCCTGGGGAGAGGAAGAAGAGGGACTATAATTATAGTATCGAGCCTTGGATCAACGAAAGGTCCGCCTGCTGACATGGCGTAGCCCGTAGATCCCGTAGGAGTTGATACAACCAGTCCATCGGCCCTCACTTCATCGGCAAGTCCTCCATCTATATAATAGCGAAGGTGGATTATCTTCCCAGGAACTCCCGTTAATATTGCAACTTCGTTCAGTGCATCTGGAACCTTGTTCTCCCCGTTTATATACGTCCTCAGCTTTATCCTCTCGTCGATGTAGTAGTCACCCTCAAGCAGCCTGTTTATCGCGAAGAATGTTTCTGGAGGCTCAACTTCCGTGAGAAATCCAAGGGTACCCATATTTATGCTTAAAATTGGGATGTCCTTCTTGGTCTTGTGTTCTATCCTCAGGATCGTCCCATCCCCACCTATAGCTATTATGAAATCCACGTCGAAATCCTCTAAAGGTATGACATCTTCTTTCTTGAAATGAGGGAAGTTTTCATATGTTTCAGAATCAACTACAACTTCATAACCACTAACCTTGAGAAAATCATACACCCTATACGCGAGCTTCAAAGCTTCTTCCTTGTCCCTCCTAGCGACTATCCCGAACTTCATAGAAATCGAAAGTTTTCCGAGGTTTGCATTTTTAACTTTAGTGCTTATCCATTGGAATAAACTACAACAAACTCCACGTTGCTGATGAAAATTACTACGAGACCTATTAGTCCAAGCTTTAATGCTGTGGAAACTATCCTCGGGTAAGGCCTCGGGAAGTCGTGGGTTGAAACCATAACCGTCCCCTCGTCCCAGATTAGAGCGTCCTTGGGCATCTTCATTAAAGTTAGGGCAACTATTATGTCCCCAACCGAGCCTGCCGTATTAAGCACGAATATGAAGGCCCAGAAAAAGGAGTTGAATAGTTTAGCAAGGATCAGCGTGATTGGTGAGAGAATAAAAAGGGGGGCTAAGGTAGCCTTAATGAAATCTCTAGCCTTGATCTTCATGTTAGTTGACACGTAAGGGGCAATATCTATCTTGGTCACCATTGCCACTCCAAACTTGACCCTTGCCCCAAGGAGCTTAAAGGCGACGGCGTGGAGACCCTCATGAAGGATCACTAAAACAGCGAGAGGTAAGAGGACATGCCTCAGCACGTCAGAAATCGAGCTCATCTCAACTCCTACGTCACCTACTACTACCTGAGCAAGCTTCGCAGATAGGAAGAATAATATAAAATACAGAGAGATTATGTCCCATGTGTACTCCCTAAGATTCAGCTCTCCCATTTAGTACTCCCTCTCCACTATGAACCTAGCTAATAACTCCAGATCTCTCCTCGCGGTGCTGTCAGGGAGAGCCTTTAGGGCTTCATTGGCCTTATCGACGAGATCTTTTGCGACCTGTGAGGCGTACTCTATGCTTCCATACTCCTTCAGCAGCTCTATGGCCTCCATAACCTCAGCCTTAACATCCTCTTCAATTATACCCTTACCCTTCACATCACCCGCGTACCTTCCAAACACCCTCATGAACTTCTCCTTGGCTTTTTCATCTGCATTCTCAAAGAAGTGGGCAACTATGAGCGTTTTCTTCCCCTTCCTTATGTCGCTACCAACGGGCTTGCCCAGCTTTTCCTCGTCAGCTATTAAATCGAGAACGTCATCCCATATCTGGAAGGCTATACCCACGTTCCTTCCCCAAGTTGAGAGGGCTTTGATGTACTCCTCATTCTCCGTGCCAACGATTCCTCCTATAGTAGCTGAAGCGTCAAACAAGGCCCCGGTCTTCCCACTCACCATCTTCATGTACTCATCTATCGTTACAGTTTCCCTCTTCTCGAACTCTAGATCCATTGCCTGACCTTCGCAGAGCTCGTTTGAGGCCTTAACTATCGTCTCCAGAATTCTGGCCTTCTTCTCCGGACTAACTTCAGCCCTTGATACTGCTTCAAAGGCCTTACTGAAGAGCAGATCCCCAGCGAGAATTGCCATGTTTATTCCCCAGAGCTTATGTACTGTAGGCTTGCCCCTTCTCGTCTCGTCCATATCCATTATGTCATCGTGAACGAGGGAGTAGTTGTGGATTAGCTCTATGGCAACCGCTGGATAAACAGCACTTAAGGGGTCGCCGCCAACGGCCTCAGTTGCAGTTAAAACAACGAAAGGCCTGACCCTTTTGCCACCTGCCAATGGGTAGTGTCTCGCCGCATCATAGAGGACTTTTGGTTCCTTTTCAGGGATGAGCTCGAATAACTTTTCGTCAACGAGTTTAGCCTTTTCCTTAATCCTTGCGAAGAGTTCGTCATATTCTCCCATTGCCGTTCCCTCCGAGGACAATAAGTAGCCAAGGATGAAAAAGGTGAAGTCTTTATGAGTTTTACTTTATTGCCGTAGAGTATAGTGATGCCAAACTTAACCAAAAATCAGGAAAACAATTTAGTTTTTCTGGGTATCATCTTCATTTTTCTCATTTGGTGGTATCACAGTGATGTATGGTGGCCCTAATCCTACCGTCTTCGAGAACCGTTATCTGCTCTCTCAACCTTATTTCCTACTTTATGCTGAACCTTGCATCGCCTACGTTCACACCCACAAATCTCGCATTGTCCTTATCAATCTCGACAAGTTTTATCAGCTCGTTTATTGTCTCCTCCCTACATCCCCATCTTATCATCCCTATTCCTGGGGTTGAGAATTTTTTCTTCCCATTATAGAACTCCTAACAAGGAAAGGGAAAAGTAAAGATCTCTAAGGGATTTCAACCACGTGGCCATTCCTCGAAATAAATACATCTTTACCTATCATATATCCCTCCTCTTCGGCGAGCTCAGCATAGTGAGTGAGCATCCTGAACTCTCCGTGGGCAGGAACTATGGACTCGGGATTGAGCATCCTGATTAAGTAGCGGTGATCTTCCCTGCTCGCATGGCCGGAAACGTGGAGGTTCTTTATCATCCTAACTCCTTTCATCCTCAATTTTGTCTCTAAGGCGTACCTCTGGGCTATATTCAGGGGGTTGGGAATTACTCCAGCCGAGAACACCACGGTATCCCTCTTCCCTATGTCGTAAAGCTCTCCGTTGGCCATTCTAGTTAGGATCGCCCCAGGTTCGCCCTGATGTCCGGTAACTATCAGGAGATAGTTCTCCCTCGCCTGAGATACTTCCTTAAGAACCTTACTCACGGCATTTGGACTCCGGAGAACCCTTGAGCCCTTCATCTTTATTAATCCGAGCTGCTTCGCTATTCCAGTGTACTTCGCTAATGATCTCCCGATGAATACCGCCTGCCTCCCCATCTTGTTCGCTATCTCAATTAGCTCCTGAAGCCTCGCTATATGGCTCGCGAAGGTTGTGGCAATTAAACCATCAGCCTCCAACCCCTCGTAGAGGAAGAAGTCTTCAAGGAGCATCTTCGCAACGGCCTCACTTGGAGTCTTAGTTTCTTCGGCAACCCTCGTTGATTCAGGAATTAAAACCTTTACTCCCTCCCTCCCAAGCTCCTTCAGCCTCTTGTAGTCCGGCCTCTCACCGTAGGGGTGGTTGTTGTCGAACTTGTAATCGCAGGCGTAAACCACTGCCCCCTCGGGAGTGTGGATTACGACTATTGAGGATTGGGGAATTGAGTGAGTTATCTGCACGAACTCTATTGCGAGGTTCTCGCTTACCTGAACTATTTCACCGTAGTTCGTCTCGTACAGCGGATTAGTGACCTCGAAGTACTCTTCACCCTTTATCTCGCTCTTTGCAAGTCTTATCGTATAGGGAGTTCCGTAGATAGGGACATCAGGGTAGTGGGGAGCTAACTTACCAATTGCTCCTATGTGATCAAGGTGCCCGTGCGATAAGGCTATGGCAACCACCTTCTTGTTCCTTATTGGTCTATCATCTGGAACCGCTCCTAGTTTTCTGAGCTCCTTGGAGCTCATCTTCTGGAATTCAACGTCCTCGTGGATTAGAACTCTGTCAAGTCTTATCCCCATATCAACAATAACTACCTCTCCATCGTATTCTACTGCAGTCATGTTCTTTCCTACTTCCTCGTATCCTCCCAGCGTGTATATCTTGATCATTTCCTTCCTCCTCCGTTCTAATGCCCCGAGCCCTTTCGGGCACGGGGCGGAGCTGATCTTAGTTCACGGGTTTAGTTTAAAAAGGTGTGCATCCACGTCATTACGATGAAGCTCGAAAGGAAAATGATAGCATCTGCACTCCTGAACTTCGCTATAACTGGGGCGGAGATAGTTGGTGGAATATTATCTGGGAGCTTGGCTCTGCTGAGCGATTCCCTCCACAATTTCAGCGATGCCATGAGCATATTGGCTAGCTACATAGCCCTCAAGATAGGACAGAGGAGGAAGAATGAGAAGTTTACCTTTGGGTACAGAAGGGCCGAAATTCTTGTTGCGTTTATAAACTCGAGCGTTTTAGTTGGAGTTTCTCTCTTTCTGATTGTCGAAGCCTACCGGAGGTTCTTAGCTCCCAAGGCAATTGACGTTAAGGTCATGCTTCCAGTTGCCGCTGTTGGATTGCTGGCAAACATATTCTCAGTATTGTTACTCCATGAGCACAGCCATGAGAGCATGAACGTTAGATCTGCCTACCTCCACCTGCTCAGCGACACCCTATCCTCGATGGCCGTCGTCATTGGGGGGCTTCTAATGCTGAAGTACAACGTTTCCTGGGTAGATCCTCTAATTACAGTTGGAATAGCCCTCTACATCCTAAGGGAAGCATATTACATACTCAAGGAGAGCGTTGAAGTGTTAATGGAGGCTTCCCCAGGACTAGACTTTGAGGAGATAAAGAGGAGGATAGAGGAAATCCCTGGGGTTAAGAATGCACATCACTTCCACGCGTGGAGGATTGGGGAGGATGAGGTACACTTTGAGTGCCACGTGTCGGTGGAGGACATGCCAATAAGCAGGGGACAGGAGATAATAGATAGGATCGAAGAAATCCTGAGAGAGTACGGAGTAAAGCACGTAACCGTTCAGCTGGAGGTAGACAGGTGTAAAAATGGAGGAATCATTTGTCCGACGGATTGATAATTAAATCCGCAGAAAGCAACTCTAAAAACTTCCTAGCCTGTCTGTTCAAGCTCTCTCTTTCAGTTATCTTCTAGTCTTAGTCTTATTGTAACCTAAAGAGCTTAATAAAATTCTTCAGGAACTGCCAACTTTCAATTCTCTTCTAGTCTTATTGTAACCGACAGTCAAGAGAGACAGTTTGGGCTGTACATCTTGGCTTTCAATTCTCTTCTAGTCTTATTGTAACGCCCACTATCTAATCCAATGTCCCTCAAGCTCCGTGTCTTTCAATTCTCTTCTAGTCTTATTGTAACGCAGGCTCTACTGGGCCGAGCCATCGATTTACATCGCTTTCAATTCTCTTCTAGTCTTATTGTAACGATAAGAACCTAATTATCGTCGGTGGTTGGGTCAGCAACACTTTCAATTCTCTTCTAGTCTTATTGTAACGAGTATGTATTCAGAATCGGTATGTTCAAACTCCCACTTTCAATTCTCTTCTAGTCTTATTGTAACAGAAGCCCGGTGGGAACGGTCTTATTGTTCTCCCAACTTTCAATTCTCTTCTAGTCTTATTGTAACAGGCCAAATTTTTGCCTCATTTTGTTCATTCTCCTGTATGTGGGCTTGGATAATATAAGTTTTTCGAATAGGGGTAGCTTAAGGTGTGCCACATATAGAGGCATAGAAAGGGCATTACAGCACCCAAACATAACCTTAGGGCCATGATGTCTGCCCATTATATTCCACAACAATGAAGTTCAAGACATTATTAAGCACTATTTTAACCAATACTTATAAATTTCAGTCCTACAATGCATTTAAACATCCAATATTTGGATTTGACCATGATTGTTTTGGCGTGAACAGATTTCCAAAATTAAAGAAAAATTTTCGTAACATTAATTATAAGATGACAACACATTATGAAATATAATAACATGTAGTAACTAAAATCATCCAATTGGCTTACGACACCCCGTTTTAATAAATGAAGACATAAAACAAGAGAAAACAGCAAAATCGAGTAACCTAACGGGTTTCTAAAATTTTTCGACAAATTCTTTCGGGATCCGAACTCTTACAGTTTTCTTTGGATCAACAAGTTGGCTTATCTGGACATCCATGATTAGGCTTGCGAGCATGTAAGCTTCGTCCCAAGATAATCCCCTTCTCTCCATGATGAACTTGACTCCCTGCTCAACTGCCTCTTTCACGGCCTCCTCGAGGTTCTCATGAGAAACGAGTATATAATAGGAATCGTTAGTTTCAACGACTGGCCATTCTATTCTCCAGTCAACTACATCAACCTTAACGATAACCCTCCCACTTACCTCACAGGCAGAGACGCAGACCTCTCCATCGGCCATAACCGCATGGAGATCTCCTAACGCAAGGTAGGCCCCATCCTTGAACACGGGGAAGTACACCGTCGAGCCCGTGGTTATCAGGTTAGTGTCCATGTTACCACCGTGCCTTCCAGGGGTCCCCGTTGGAACTTCCTCCTCAGATGCAACACCAATAACTCCTACCATTGGCCTAACGGGAATTCTAATTTCGTTGAAGTGTACGAAGCCGTTCTTTATCTCGCAGATCTTTGTTCTCGGCTTCTTAACTTTATCCCCAAGAACCCCAGCCCCCGGTGCCGTAACTATAACTCCCCTGTCGGCGACTTCTATGTCTAGGATCTTTACTTTAAGGGTCATCCCCCTCTTAGCACCCTCCACGTACACTGGGCCAGTTGCCGGGTTTACCCTCGAGAAGTCTATCCTCTCTATTGTATCATCTTCACTCTTTATCTGCCCTCCCAGGGCGTCTAATGTCTCAAACACTATTATTTCTCTCGGCTTTACCCTTGCAACTTCTTTCATATCTGGGCCAAAAGAGTACACGTGCTTCTCCCTCGGCACGACTATCATATCGGCCACCATTCTCAAGTATGCCAAAGGCTTATAATTGTCTTTTGGAGTTACGCTTTAGTATGGAAGGACTAAACTTGGCTTTAGCTGGAGGCCTCTTCGTTGCTCTCACAACTTCCCTCGGGGCCCTCTTAGCTGTATTCGTTAGAAGGATTCCATCCTGGGGAATAGACTTCAGCCTGTCGTTTGCGGCTGGAATAATGCTTGTTGCAAGCTTCACTAGCCTAATCCTCCCGGGGATAGAGGAGAGTGGCTTCTTGAAAGTTTCTATCGGGATAATCCTGGGAGTTGGATTAATATATCTCCTGGACAGGTACTTACCTCACGAGCACCTTACGAAGGGCTACGAAGGTCCCCCAAGCTTAAAGGAGAAACTCAGAAAGGCCTGGCTTTTGGCCTTAGCGATGATAATCCACAACCTTCCCGAGGGATTAGCTGTGGGAACATCCATAGCTTTCAGCTCCAAAGACGGATTAATAACTGCTCTAGCTATAGGAATTCAGGATTTTCCGGAGGGAACGGCGGTATCTTTACCTCTAGCGGCAGTCCAGGGAAAGAGGCTTAAGCCCATTCTCCTCGGAGTTGTTAGCGGAGTAGCGGAGATGGTAATGGTCGTCCTAGGCTACGCCTTCTTCTCATACTTCTCCGGTTTCCTGGGTTATGGAATGGGAATCGCGGGAGGAGCAATGCTCTACGTCACGGTTAAGGAGCTCATACCGGAAATTTATAAGGGGGAGACCAGCGAAACCATAGTGACCCTCGGGTTTCTCGCCGGGTTCTACATAATGCTCTTCCTAGATTCAACTCTGGGGTGAGAGCATGAAATTTACCGAGAACTTTGAAAGGGCCAAGAAGGATGCACTAATGAGCTTAGAGATAGCCCTGAGAAAGGGAGAGGTTGACGAGGATATAATCCCCCTGCTCGAGAAGATTAACTCCATGGAAAACTACTTCACAACGAGCTCATGTTCAGGAAGGATCTCGGTCATGGAGATGCCACACTTCGGGGATAAGGTGAACGCCAAGTGGCTCGGGAAGTGGCACAGGGAAGTTAAATTTGAGGAAGTCATGGAAGCTATAAAGAAGCACAGAGAGGGACAGCTCTGGCTTTTGGTTAGGAGCCCTATCCTTCACGTCGGGGCTAGAACGCTTGAAGATGCAGTTAAGCTCGTCAATCTAGCGGTATCATGCGGCTTTAAGTACTCCAACATAAAGAGCATAAGCGACAGGAAGTTGATAGTTGAGATAAGGTCAACGGAAAGGCTCGATGCCCTCCTGGGGGAGAACGGGGAGCTGCTCGTTAGCGAGGACTACATAAGAAGGCTGGTAAATGTAGCGAATGCCCAGCTTAAGAGATTTAAGGATAAGTTGAGGAGGCTTGAGAAAAACTTATAAGCTCTCCACCCAACTTTGGCCGATGCTAATGAGGGGGGATTTATTTATCTGCTGAAATAAACTCCCCTGACTTTTCTTGTTTAGTCCTTACTATAAACCCCAGGAGGGTTCTGAAATGATAAAGGAGCCAGAGGTTAGAGAATACAATCCCGCCCAGCTTGAGGAAAAAATTGAGAAGTTCTGGAAAGAGAATGATATATACAACAAGGTGAAGAAGCTCAGGGAGAACGGGCCGAAGTACTACTTCCTTGATGGTCCACCGTACGTTAGCGGAGCAATCCACCTTGGAACAGCTTGGAACAAGATAATCAAGGACATGATAATAAGGTTTAGGACAATGCAGGGATACAACGTCTGGAGGCAGCCGGGCTACGACATGCACGGCCTCCCAATAGAGGTTAAAGTTGAGCAGGCCCTCGACCTCAAGACGAAGAAGGATATAGAGGAGAAGATAGGGGTTGAGAACTTCATACAGAAGTGCAAGGAGTTTGCGCTCAACAACCTCAGGATAATGACCGAGCAGTTCAAGATGCTCGGCGTTTGGATGGACTGGGACAATCCCTACATGACGATAAAGAACGAGTACATTGAATCAGCATGGTTCACGCTCAAGAGGGCCTGGGAGAAAGGCCTTCTCGAGAAGGACAAGAGGGTCCTTCACTGGTGCCCAAGGTGTGAGACAGCTTTAGCCGAGCACGAGGTTAGGGGAGAGTACAAGCTCAGGAAGGATCCGAGCATATACGTCAAGTTCCCGGTTGAGGGTAAGGAAAACGAGTACCTCCTAATCTGGACCACAACCCCGTGGACTTTGCCCGCAAACCTCGCGGTTTCCGCTCATCCCGAGTACGACTACGTTAAGGTCAAGGTCGAGTGGGAGGGGAGAGAAGAGTACTGGATACTTGCCAAGGCCCTCGTTGATAAGGTTCTCGGGGAGATTGGGGTTAAGGGAGAGATCGTTGAGGAGTTCAAGGGCAAAGACCTGGAGGGACTGAGGTACGTTCACATCCTAATGGACGAGTATCCGAGGCAGAAAGAATTCAGAGAAAACTACGAGTGGGCCCACAGGGTCATCTTAGCCGACTTCGTGACGCTTGAGGAAGGTACTGGACTGGTTCATACTGCCCCAGGACACGGTGAGGAGGACTTTGAGGTAGGGCAGAAGTATGGTCTGCCAGTATACAGTCCGCTCGACGACCAAGGAAAGTACACCGAGGGCAAATGGAAGGGGATCTACGTTAAAGAGGCTGACCCTCAGATAATAGAGCACCTCAGGGAGAAGGGCTACCTCCTCAAGGCAGGAGAAATAGAGCACAAGTACCCGCACTGCTGGCGCTGTAAGACTCCTCTCATATTCAGGGCTACAGACCAGTGGTTCCTCAAGGTCAGCAAGGTCAAGGACAAGATAATCAAGGAGAACGACGAGAAGGTCACTTGGTATCCGGACTGGGTTAAGATAAGGTTCGACAACGGAGTAAGGGACAGCGGAGACTGGGTTATAAGCAGGCAGAGATACTGGGGCATTCCGCTCCCAATATGGCAGGCCGAGGATGGAGAGATCTACGTTGTCGGCTCTTGGAAGGAGCTCGTTGAGCTGGCAGTAGCGATAGAGGTCGACGGCGAGAGGATTGACCTTCCGGAGAGCTTCGAGGAGAAGCTCAAGGTCATAGAGGAGAAGTTAGGTCCTGAAGACCTCCACAGGCCCTACGTAGATGCCTTCATAATAAAGGTCAACGGCAAGGAGATGAGAAGAGTCAAGGACGTAGTTGATGTGTGGTTTGACAGCGGAATAGCGAGCTGGGCCTCCCTGGGCTATCCCAGGAACAAGGAATTGTTCGAGAAGCTCTGGCCAGCTGACTTCATAGTTGAAGGAGAGGATCAGGTAACCAAGTGGTTCTACTCACAGCAGGCGGCTTCGGTTATAGCCTTCGACACAGTCCCATACCTAAGGGTCGCAATGCACGGCTACGTTTTGGACGAGAAAGGAGACAAGATGAGCAAGAGCCTTGGAAACATAATAAGGCCCGAGGAAGTAGTTGAGAAGGCCGGAAGGGACACTTTCAGGTTCTACATGCTCTGGGCCACCAACCCGTGGGAGAACCTCAAGTTCAGCTGGAAGGGAGTCGAGCAGGTAAGGAGGATGCTCAACATACTCTGGAACGTCTACGTTCTTGCATCAACGTACATGAGCCTAGACAAGTTCGATCCAACTAAGCTCAATCCAGAAGAGCTGCCCTTCAGGGACGAGGACAGGTGGATACTCTCAAGGGTCAACAACCTCATAGGGAAGGTGGAGAACGGAATAGAGAGCTTCTACCTCACGAAGGCAACTAGGGCCCTCTACGAGTTCATAGTTGAAGATCTTAGCAGGTGGTACGTTAGGCTAATCAGGAAGAGGATGTGGGTTGAAGGGGATGACCCAGACAAGTTGGCCGCCTACTACACGCTCTGGAAGGTCTTTGATGTCCTCCTGAGGTTAATCGCCCCGTTCACGCCGTACATAGCCGAGGAGATCTACCAGAACCTTATAAGGCCGTTTACTGGAGTGGAGAGCGTCCACATGCTCGACTGGCCCAAGCCGGATGAGAAGGCAATAGACGAGGAGCTCGAGAACGAGATGGAGTACGTGAGGAGGATAGTCGAGGCGGGTTCAGCGGCAAGGCAGAAGGCCAAGATCAAGCTGAGGTATCCAGTGAGGAGGATAATAGTCGAAACTCAGGATGAGACCGTAAAGAGAGCAGTTGAAAGGCTGAACAGAATACTGAGGGATCAGCTCAACGCCAAGGAAGTAGTGGTGGATACGGTAAAGAGGGAGATAATCGTGAAGCCCAACTTCGCAAAGCTCGGGCCGGAGTTCAAGGGTGACGCAAAGGTTATAGCTAAGTGGATAAGCGAGCACGGCCTCGAGCTCTACGAGAAGGGCGAGGTTGACGTTGAGATTGAAGGTAAGACGTTCCACCTAACGAGGGATCACATAATAGTGGAGGAGGAAATTCCAGAGTTCTTCGTGATGGAGGAGTTCGAGGGCGGAAGGGTCTACGTGGACAAGACCCTAACCAGGGAACTGCTGTCAGAGGGTCTCGCGAGGGAATTCGTCAGGAGGATACAGGAGATGAGGAAGAGGCTTGACCTCGACGTGAACGACAGGATAGTCGTGACGATAGAGACAACCGAGGAGAACAGGGAGCTGCTCGAGGAACAGCTCGACTACATAAAGAGGGAGACGAGGGCTACGGAGGTCATCTTTGGAGAGGCGAAGGGATACGTGGTGGAGTGGCCAGAGGTTAACGCGAAGATAGGGATTGAGAAGGTGGAGAGCTGAGACCCTTTTACTTTCTCATTTAACTTTTAACAGTTTTTATCATTATACCACCAGAAAGCATAAGTTTCTCTAATGGTCATGTTATGTGGTGAGTGATAGCCATGGATCTTATCTCCGAGTTTAATAGAAAGCTCGAAAACGCATTTGGATTTACCCTCCACAAGTACCAAGAAGCGGTTGCTAGAGAGCTTATAGATCAGTTGGAGCGTGGAGAGAGATTCATCACAGTGTCAATGCCAACTGGAAGTGGAAAAACAGTTCTTGAAATGCTGACAGCAGAATATCTGCTCAGCAAAGGATACAGAAGGATACTTGTCTTGGAACCAACTCGCTTTCTCTGTGACCAGATGCACTCAAGGTGGAAACAATTAGTTGAAACTGGCAAAGAATATGAAGGAAACTGCTGGAGTTTTTTGAAGAATTATAAATTTCAATCCCTCAAACAGCTCTAAAGTGTGTTTCAAGCCTTTAGGGGGAGTTTGATGCCGTAATAATCGATGAGGTTCACCATGCGATTACAGGAAAATACTACAATGAGCTTATTGCAGAGCTAAGACCAAAAATCGTCGTTGGATTCACAGCGTTGTTACCGAGTAAGAAGGCTTACAGGGCAAGCGTTAACAAGATTGGAAAAGTTGTTGGAGAGTTAAAGTTGCTCCACTACGATTTTCAAAAGCTTATTAGTATTGACCCTGAATTTAATCCTCCCAGGGCACTTGTTGATATTTTTGACTCAGAACTAGACGAAAGGGAAAGAGGAGTGTATGACTTGCTGTACTTTGGGAGGTTACCGGGAGAAGAAAGGATAATTTATTTCCTCGAGAGAACATTTTCGAGGTACGGAAAAAAGGCATTCTGTGAGAGCTTTTTCAGGGCAATAGAGAAAGGAAAAATTCCAGAATCCAAATATGTAGAGGAAATCAGAGACTTCTGCAGAAGCACTCAACTTTCCCATAAAAAGCCCGTGCACTGCTTGATGTCTTGACGGTGTATAATCCTGAAGAGAACCCCAAGTTAAGGCCAATTATTGTCTTTACATCTCGAAAGGCCACGGCATATGAGTTTAAAGACGCCATAGTTAAAGGGCTTAACGTGCCATCCACCAGGGTTGAAGTTCTAACAAGCGACTTTTCGAAAGAACAGAGAAAGGATTTAATCTCTAGGGCCAAAAAAGGCGATGTTTATATAATAATCTCGACGCTCGTGGGAGAAGAAGGTGTTGATATTCCCGAGGCAGGGGTTCTTGTGATGACTGACGTTCCTAAGAGCCCACTAAGGTTTTACCAGAGGCTTGGAAGACTAATTAGAGTTTCGAGCCCAATGAACACAAAGGTTTTTGTAATCACAATGAGTCCCAAGACCGAAGAATATCGGGACTTAAGCGAAGCCGTATGGAACCTTTACAGGGAAGGTGTTGATGTTAGCTATATACTTCTCAACTTGGAAGAGAAGCTGACTACCCAAAAGCTCCTCGACTATATTTAGGGAAACTACCAAGATGTTGAACTCAAAATGGGCATCATACATGTTGCTAACGCAGGGAGATGAGCCAAAAGACCTGGTAGAGTACTACCTAAGTGCACTTAAGTCGAATGAGAAGTTCAAAGAGACCATTAAGCAGAGATTTGGAGAGTTGTCGAATGAGGAATTTGAGAAATGGACGTTCATGATTACCACCATATCTTTCCTGAGAGATGATAACATCAAGAAAGCTATGAAAGAAGTTGAGAAACTATTAAACAAGGGAAAAGTCGTTAAGGATTTTGATAAGCTGATAAAGGAGGATAGGCTGTTTTATTTTTACGACCCTGAAGGACTTTCCGATATGGTGTTCATGGAACTTGAACGGCTCCGCAAATACTGCAAGGAAAACCAGAAAACTTTCTGTGAAAACGTTATCTTTAGGTTCGACAGAAAAGGATTTCTTAGACTGTTTACCAACGTATTCCCGATTGAGGACATTGGCGACATAATTAAAGAACTAAGGCAGAGAGTAAGCAAAAATGAGAGAATCTTTGGTGACATATACGTCTCAATCAGCTACAATCCAAAAAATAAAGCAATCATAGCAAACGCTCACTTTTCTGTGTTCGATGGAGAGGTATACTTAAGATTGGAGCCCCAATTCAACTACTACAATTTTAGAGATAATAGTAAGCTGAAAGAAAAGAAGCTTGAGCTAATTAAACTTAATGTTAAGGACATCTGTTACAGAGCTATGGAGAAGTACTTTGAGACATATGTGAAGGATTAAGAGTCACTCCTCCGCAAGCTTCGGGGAGTCCACTCATTCATCCATTCCTCAACTTCTTTCAATGTTTTCCTGAATCTCTTAGCTTCTTCCTCGCTCATGCTCCCAAATGCAATCATTAGAACATCAAAATTACCTTTTTTCCTGTCCTGAAGCACGCTCCTTGTTCATCATGTTTTGAATATCAGTCTTTTCCTACTTAACTCTTGCTCATCCAAAAATTATTACCCGCACAATCCACACCTGACTAATCACGATTAGAGTTAAAGCCAACGCTGTCAGCTTTCTGCTTTTCCTCGGCCCGTAGAGGCCCACGAGACCAAAGAGAATGTTCAGTCCAGAAAGTTCAAGGAGTAAGTTCACGATATTGCTACTTCTGCCAAGAGCCATGAGCTCCCCTATGGGGTCATCGCCGGCAGGGTAGCCAGAGCGAAGTCCGAGGATTCTGATCGCGACAAGAACTGTCGTATAAAAGATGTTCTGCCTCATTAGCTCAATTAAAGCCCCTATTGAGTTCTCTCCCGGTAAGAAGCTTATAGAGACAGGAGAAAAGGTCATAACACGTTGAAAAGAGACTTGTCAAAAATAAGTTTTCCAGCGAGTAGATGACTCGAACTTGGTAATGGTGGCAGGGAAAACTTCAAACCTCTCTGCTAACCTCAGTATGGTTGTCAAAAATGTTCACAAATCATGAACAAACTGTTCACAAAATGTGAACAAAAAGTTCATAAATCGTGAACATGATTTAATAGCATGCATGAGCTACTCTCGACAAAAGAGCGAATCAAAATTCTAAGTTATGTACTTGAACTGGAGATTGTTGGGGTAGAGGAGACTGCTAAAAAATTGGGGATTAGTAAAGGACTTGTGTCAAAAGTTTTCCACATGCTGGAAAAAGAGGGCATTGCAAAAAAGAAAGGTGGGAAGTTTAGAATTCTTGACTCCCCAAAGACAAGGGAACTCAAGAGATTTTTGAATTTCTTAATCCTGTATCCAAAGCTCTCACAGCTTAAAGAGGATTGGATTAAAAGTTTGGGTGTATATGGGAGCTTTTCAAGAGGAGAAAACAGAAGAGACAGCGACGTTGATATTTGGATTTATGCAGAAAAGGAAGATATAATGAAGAGTGCGAAGCTTCAAAGAAAACTCCGAGACGTTCTAGAGAGGAATGTGGATTTACTAGTCCTCACGCCTGAGAAAGTCAAAAGACTAAAGAAAGATGACCCCATCTTTTACTACAGCCTAGTATACGGCTCGATGATTATATGGGGTGAAAGCCTTGAACGACTTTGAACTCTGCGTGAGGAAAAAGGCTTTTAGTGAGGGTTGACCCATCCAGGGAAAAAGCATTTCTGAGCTTGAAAAGGGCTGAAGAATGGCTTATTGAAGCCGAGGCAAATTTAAAATTCGCCTCATACAGAACTTCACTAATTGCTTCATATTTGGCGATGTTCCATTCCGCAAGAGCTTTGCTTTTTAGAGATGGCTGGCGAGAAAAGAGCCATTTCTGTGTGGCCAGATTCTTAGAGGAATTCTATGTAAAAACAGGGAAATTGGAGCGGGAATGGGTTGATCTGCTTGATAGAATGAGAGAACTCAGACATGCCGATCAGTATGATGTTAGCTACTCGCCCACAAAAGAAGAAGCGGAAGAGGCTTTAAAACTAGCAAAACAGTTTGTAGGAAAAATTAAGAAGATATTGGGAAATCAAACTCTTGGAGAAGGGAATCAATGAAAAACATTCACAGCGTTGAAGTTTTCCTTGAGTTGAGAACCAAGGAGCCAGATGGCGAGCCAAAAGACAATGATTAAGAGCCAGGGGAAGAGATAGTTTCTGATGAAGATCCTCGTGACCTCCAATATCTCGCGAGGTAAATAGCCTTTTCGAAATCCTTATAACTCATGCCCCCATAAGTTACTTATGGTGGCGTAAGTGCTGTTCAATCTCAGACCCAAGGAGAGGAGAGAGGAGATATTTGACAGGGAAAAAGAGTTTGAAGAGCTTGAGAAGAGTGTCGAGAGGTATCCTCTAACCCTTATCCTCGGAATAAGGCGAGTGGGCAAGAGCTCCATACTCAGGGCATATCTCAATGAAAATCCCGGGATTCTGATAGACTGCAGGGAGCTCTACGCGGAGAGTGGCCACATAACGAGAGAAGATCTCATAAAGGAGATTCAATCAAGGCGAGGGCCACTTCAAAGACTCCTTGCCAAGTTCAGGATAAAACTAAACATGAGATTCCTTGAGGTAGAACCAGAAAAAGCATCGCTTAGGGAAGTTTTCAGAGAGCTGGACAGGCTTGGCGAGGAAACAGGTAGGTTTATAATAGCATTCGATGAGGCCCAGTACCTGCGCTTCTACGGATCACGAGGCGGGAGGGAGCTTTTAGCGTTGTTTGCTCATGCCTATGACAGTCTGCCAAACCTAAGGATAATCCTCACGGGCTCGGAGGTTGGCCTACTCCATGATTTTCTCGGCATAGATAACTACGAGAGCCCCCTCTACGGGAGAGTTGGAGGGGAGATCCACATTGGACCATTCGATAAAGAAACCTCAAAAGCCTTCCTAAAAGCCGGGTTCGAAGAAGCAGGCGTTAAAATTCCGGAGGAGGAGATAGAAAAAGCAGTATCAATTCTTGACGGTATTCCTGGATGGCTCGTTTTATTTGGGGTCAAGTACATGGAAACTAAAGACTTTGACAGGGCAATGAAGGCGACATTCGACATTGCTAGGGGCCTCCTCGCAGGGGAGTTAAGAGAGCTGGAGAGAAGGAGCAGAAGGTACGTTCAAATTTTAAGGGCAATAGCACTCGGGTACAATAGGTGGAGCCTTATAAGGGACTATCTAACCTTAAAAGGCACGAAAACTCCCGAGCCGAGACTTTATGAGTTGCTCAAGAACCTGAAAAAGATGGGATGGGTTGAGGAGAAAAACGGGGAGTACAAGCTGACTGATCCTGTTGTTGGAATTGTCCTTAGAAACTAGAGATCAAAGATTCGCCCAAGGCTCTCTTTGACTTCTATAACCTTTTCTCTCTTGAGGATACCAATTCGTTTTCTTATCCTTCTTATCAAAGACTTTTCAATCGTAAAAATAACGTACGGCTTTATCAGGCTTGGTCTTAAGGGTTTCGTCCCAGGATAACGTATAACATCGTTATCGGTGATTTTAATGTTGTACTTCATGAAACCACTCCTAATATTGGACGTGATTTGAAGAGCTATAACAGCGTTTGAAATTTTGTTGAGATTATTATTTGAAGCAATGAGGGCAGGACGAAGTTTTTTGCCAATGAGATCAACGAAGGGGAAATCAAGGAGGACTATCCCCCACTGAAGGAGCTCATTCCTTTGGTTCATATGGTACTCCCCTAATTTCGTCCCAGTACTCGTCTGCTTCGCTCTCCTAATCTTCTTTGAGGATTTTTCAATGCTTTTGAGGTATCCTATAAGCTCAAAATCCTCTACAACTCTCCTCCGAAGCAGAAAGTCCCTAAGAGCTTCTTTTATTATTTCACTTCGGCTCGAGTAAAGGCCCTCTTCTATCAGCTTGTCCATTTTCTCCACAAGACCCTTTGGTATCCTTCGCTGAAACCTTAACTGTTGTCGCCATTCTATCCCTATGTTATTCCCACTTGTCGGACATAGTGTATAAGAGTTTCTCACAGTGTTAAACTAAATCTACCAAACTTTCCCTCCATAAAGGGAAACTTTTTGAGAATTTTTACCTACATACTTAACATAAGTCGCGAGGATATCATTGGGCAGATCGCTAAGGACTTCCTTGAAATCCAAATTGAAGGCGTTAAGAGGGAGCTTCAAGTCCCCATTAGATTACCTGTTAGAAAGGCAATCACAATAGTTGAGCCCAGGAGAACCGGAAAAACGTTTTACCTGCTCTCCCTCTTTACGAAACTTAGGGATGAAGGAAAAGCTGCTCTTTTTCTGCCTCTGGACGATGACAGGCTTTACCTCCATCCTTGGAAGACCTGGGAGCAGTTATAAAGGTGTTTTATGAACTCTATCCTGATGCCGATGAAAAATATCTGTTCCTCGATGAAATTCAAGAACTGGAAGCTTTTCGTTAAAAGAGCAGTTGAGCGGGAAGGGTTCTCTGTCTTCTTGACGGGCTCCTCTTCAAAACTTTTAAGCAAGGAGACTGCCTCAAGTTTGAGGGGCAGAACTTTAACTTTTGAGCTCTTTCCCTTCAGTTTTCGAGAATTTCTGAAAGCTAAGGGCTTGAAAGTTGAAAAGTATATCTCAACTAAAAAGGAAGCGAGGATAAAAGCTTTTCTAAGGGAGTATCTTGAATTTGGGGGCTTTCCAGAAATAGTCTTCATGAATGATGAGTACCTCAAAAGAAAGACCTTGGAGGAGTACGTAGATGTCATGCTTTACCGTGATGATGTTGTTGAAAGACACTCAATAAAGAACCTCAAGGCTGTTCGATTGTTCCTTAAGCTCCTGATAACCTCCTTTTCCAAGAAGTTTTCCATAAACAGGAGTACAAACTATATGAGGAGCCTCGGGATAGAAGTCAGCAAGAACACCCTCTACAACTACCTCGAATACTTCAGCGATGCATACGTAATATTTCCGCTGAAGAGGTTCTCGTACAGCTTAAAGGAAGTTGAGAAGAGCTTGCCTAAGATTTACGTTGTTGACAATGGCCTTATAAACGTTTATTCCCTGCGCTTTTCCGAGGACATTGGCAGGTTGATGAAGAATGTCGTATTTCTAGAGCTGAGGCGCAGGGAAAAGGAAGTTTACTACTTCAAGGCCAATGGAAATGAAGTTGACTTTCTAATCAAGAATGGGAAGGATGTTTCAGAGCTGATACAAGTTTTCCTATTCGATCGAGGATTCCACCACCAGAGATAGGGAGATCAGGGCTCTTTTAAAGGCTTCAAGAACCACGAAATGCGAAAATCTTGTGATAGTAACCTGGGATGAAGAAGGAGTAATAAGCAGGGAAGGCAAAGAGATATGGGTGAAGCCCCTGTGGAAGTTCCTTCTTAGTTCCTCTAGGTAGCTTAAGCGAACTCGAGCAACCAAACAATTGCCATGAGTAGGAATATTGCTAATGGAAGCCCTTAGTGCAATCTTGTGTCTCACCCCATACGCAAGGAGATCCCTTAATAACCCAAATATTGCAATTCTATCTTGTACTATCCACGAAGTCTTGTTGTGATCTTTGAAGGCCTTCCTAAAGAAAGGTAAAGGGCAGGAAGAAGCAGGGAGCTCCTCCGGGAGATCTAGAATATGTTCCATACCTAACTCATACTAACTAGCGGCATCTAACTTCATTCCTACTAGATTTCATGATAGATTCTATTATGAAGAATGCAGGAAATAGTAGTGATGAGACAGCAAAAAAGCCTCCAAAGAATTTTATAGCGAGTGAATCAAAGTGTGTAAAGTCCTTAATGGCTTGGCTTAACCCGAAGACTGTGCTGGCTGCCAAAAATAGTTTGAACGTCAGAGATGTCATTCTCATACCCCTCCTGCCAAATGGCTCAAAATGACCAGTTAGAGCAAGGATCGTATACAATGCGATTACTAGAGTTATGAGTATCTTTGTGAGGGTTAATATTTCCATATTTGTCACCTCCATTACACTCCCTTACAGACCATGTGCAAAAACAAAAGTTTAAGAGACGCAAGTTAGTGGATACCCAAGGCATTGGCCGTGTGGATATTGACACACAGCCCAGCGTTCGCATGCATTCCTACAATAATCAATAGCATATACTATAGTAAGGCAAGCTAAGCAACCTATGGGGAATACCCCTGCGCAGGATACTATGCACCCAGCAACGGTTCCGATGCCACCAACGACACACACTGTAAGCTCCCATGTACCAACAGGATTAACACATGTTAATCCCACCGACGAAGCACAGACAACTGGAATATACACTGGATCCATTATTACTGCAGTTCCTTTCCCTACTAATTTGTCATTATAGTACATCAGCTCCTTTCAACAATCCTGGCAAGATAATTAAGCTCTATTTTTGCCTTGTTCCATATCCAGTTTGTTTCATCGCCCTTTTTCCTTTTTCATTATACCATGCGATAACTGCTCTCCTTATGAGTATACCGTCATTATTTGTATCTGCATTCATTGCCACAACTTGTGGAACAGGGATCAGTTGTACACTTAAAATTACAAATACAAGTAGCATGCTTATTCCCACTCTTACTAGCCTCATGTAACCACCTTTTAAGTGTAATAATCAAATTGGATATAAATTTTATTGTCTGTTGTTTGTATTTTGTTCAAATATTATGTCATAATTTCCATAAACTCTAGTGTGAATATATGAAAAAGTTATAACAGAAAAACGAAAAGTTAATTAATAATAGTTATAAAAACTCCCAAGTATCTTTTTAAAATGCCAACTTTGGTGTGTATCTCTAAGCTTCTTCTGTAGACCAGAATAACTCCCCAGTATAAATACTTCCTCTCCCACATTCTTATGGTGGGATCATGGAGGAGGTTAGGGAGCTTAAGAACGTCCTTGAGAGGGTGGAGAAGAAGCTCATAGCGAGCTACCACGTATACACTGCGCTCATATATTCAGCTTGGCTCCTCGTGATGGGGGGTTACTTACTGCTGGACTATTTAAACTTCCAGTGGTTGGGAGCGTACTGGGGCATCGCAATCTTCGGGATAATACTCTTGACGATACACGTTCACAACAGGTACTTAAGGGAACAGTCAGGGGAATTCAAGCTTGGATACGCTTGGATAATGATAATCGCGTGGATCCTGGGAGGAGTCTCCTGGGGCCTTCTCTTTCCGGGACCCCAGGGGCTGGCGTTCATGATATCTCTGGGGCACATAGGAATGTTCATATCCTTTGGAGACTACTCCTTCCTCATCCCCGTGCTGACGCTCATAACGTTCCTGAGACCTGAATGGCCCCTCGTTAACTCACTGATAATTATCACGTACTCGCTGACAGCGCTCGTCAACCTGTACAGGGTATTCAGGGTGATCTGATGGAGGAACTGAAGAAGCTCGTCAAGAACCACGCCTTAGGAAACCCCGTGAGGTTAGGGGTTATGGTGTTCCTAATCCCGAGGAGGAAGGCCCTGTTCAAAGATCTCCTCAAGGTCTTAGAGGTAACCCCAGGGAACCTCGACTTCCACCTCAAGATCCTTGAAAAGGAGGGCTACGTGAAGATATACAAGGTCTTCGCCGACAGACCCAGGACAATTGTAGAGGCAACTGATGAAGGCGTAGCAAAAACCAAGGAGTTCCTTAGAACCCTGATGGTCCTAGTGTCTAAGTAGGACTATCCCGGTAAAAACGTTTTTTAATCATATCCCCCTACCAGCCATAGGTGAGAGAGATGGCAGAGGACATTGAGGAAATCAGAAGAAGGAAGCTCATGGAGCTGCAGAAGAAATATTTGGAGCAGCAAAAGGCCCAAGAAGAGGAAATGAAGCAACAAGCCTTAATTGAAGCCCAGATACAGGCCATCCTTAGGAAGATCCTAACGCCAGAGGCTAGAGAGAGGCTTGCAAGGGTGAAGCTCGTGAGGCCAGAGCTCGCTAGGCAGGTAGAGTTAATTCTGGTTCAGCTCTACCAGGCGGGCCAGATTACAGAGAAGATAGATGATGCAAAGCTTAAAAGGATCTTGGCCCAGATAGAGGCTAGGACGAGAAGGGAGTTCAGGATTAGGTGGTAACTTATACCGTCCCCTCCTTACTCACTTTTGATGCGTAGTTTTGCAGTTGGTATGTTGATTTGTGTTGCAGTTGTACCTGGGGTAGCTTACTGCCCTATACCTTACAAACTTGGGAAGCTCATTTTAAGTATTAGAAGCGAACAATACAATTGTGACTGTTTTTGCTTATCCAAACACCTCGAGCGCAATAACCGCAATGAATGATGCCGTTAAAAAGCTAAAGCCAATAAGAGAGGGGAATGATTTACAAGAAACAGGATGGGGAGTACTTGGTTTTAATCCGGCTCATCGACATGGGATATTCCCTCTTCATTGCCAAGGGGCTGAGGCAAGAACTAGGGGCTGTAGAACTCTACACTATAATAGTTGGACCTTCTCCGTGAGAGATATTGTATTTCTTTTACCCCGCTTGGCTCGGAATTAGCGATGTAAGCTCGGTGAGCATCAATATTCCAAGCAGAATTAAAATCACTCCAACAATGATCTTCCCTAGGCTCTGCCTTTTACATTAAAATTCATTCTGTTTGGAAAGGCTCTATTGGTTATCCACCTTCCAACATCTCTGAATGTCGTGTTGGGCTTGTAGCCCTCATAGCTACTATCCTGCCGTTAGTTTACAACGAGCCATTTTCTGCTTGAGTGTATAGGGCATTAGTCCTCCTCGTAATATCGTGCCCCTGCGCCTTAGTCCTTTCAATTCCTCTTAGCTATTTCGGAGGCATAGGAAAGGCCGCCAGAGAGGGAATACTTGTTAAGGGGTCCAATTATCTGGATGCCCTTAAGGATGCAACAATTCTACTGCAGTTCAATTTTCCTAGTTTATAGTTGCATGAACTAATAGAGTGGCTCGAAGAAGAGGGATATCTTCAGCCTCGTTGAGAGTGGTGAAGTTACGAAAGTCGTTATAACTTACAGGGACAGGCTCACACGCTTTGGCTTCAAATACCTCGAACAATACTTCAACTCTCACGGTGTTGAAATCGAAGTAATCTTTGATGACGAGGAGAAGACGCTTGAAAAGGAGCTTGTAGAAGACTTGCTGGCAATCGTGACTTCCTTTGCTGGAAAGCTTTATGGAATGCGTTCTCACAAGAAAAAACGTCTTGTCGAGGCGGTAAAGAATGCCCTCAGAGACGATTAGATTGACAGCTAAATTCAAGCTGAAAGAAACACCGGAAGAATTAGATGAACTCTTCCAAACTTACAAAGAAATCATAAACTTTCTCATCACCTACGCTTTTGAGAATAACATTACCAGCTTTTACCGGCTGAAAAAGGAAACTTACAAAGACTTACGGAAGAAGTATCATGAGTTACCAGGCCATTACATTTACACGGCCTGTCAAATGGCCGCGGCAATCTACAAGAGTTTTAGGAAGAGGAAAAGAAAGGGGAAGGCCAATGGGAAGCTAGTATTCAAGAAGGAGGTTATTATGCTTGACGACCACCTGTTCAAACTCGACTTGGAGGACAAAATCGTAAAACTCTCCACTCCAAGCGGGAGGATTCAACTGGAATTTTATCCTGCAAAGTATCACGAGAAGTTCAAGGACTGGAAGGTTGGCCAAGCTTGGCTCGTTAGAACACCGAAAGGGACTTTTCTCAACGTTGTATTCTCGAAGGAAGTTGAGGTTAGAGAACCAAGGGACTTCCTAGGAGTGGATTTGAACGAGAACAACGTAACACTTTCCCTTCCGGACGGGGAATTCGTTCAACTCATTACCCACGAGCAAGAGATTAGGACTGGATACTTCGTGAAGAGGAGGAAAATTCAAAAGAAGATTAGGGCTGGGAGGAAGAGAAAGGAACTGTTGGAGAAGTATGGTGAGAGGAAAGGAACCGGTTGAATGACTTGTATCATAAACTGGCTAATAAAATCGTGGAGTTAGCTGAGAAATACGGTGGAATTGCTTTGGAGGACTTGAGTGGGATTAGGGATTCAATAATGTATTCTGTCGAGCTAAATGGCAGGCTTCACCGTTGGAGTTTTAGGAAGCTTCAATCAATTATCGAGTATAAGGCGAAACTGAGGGATGTCAAGGTTGTTTTCGTTAATCCCGCTCATACTTCCTCCGTGTGCCCGATATGTGGGGATAAATTAAGCCCGAATGGGCACAGGGTCTTGAAATGTGAAAAGTGTGGTTTTGGGGCTGATAGGGATGTAGTTGGTAGTTGGAATATTCGCTTGAAAGCCTTGAGGATGTGGGGAGTCTCCGTTCCCCCCGAAAGCCACCCGATGAAGACGGGAGGGTGGAAGGTCATCCGCTACGATAGTTTCACATATTTCAAAAGTAGCGGATGACCAGAACGGTACCTGAAAAGAGTATATGGCATCACAAGAGTTCTATAGGAGCAGTGTTTGCTATGCTCTTCGGATACTCTGCAAGCATGGAGTGGAAAGGCTGTTGATACAACCCAGCTACCTTGCTGTGGGATTAGCCTTGGTTTTTAAAGCGTACATGGGGGGTTAAGACATCGAAAAAGTTAAAGTTTTCTCTTCAAAATTTTATTGTCATGAGAACAATAATGCCAAACTAATGTTTGGAAATATTAAATGAATGAAGTTGTCAAAACTAGAGGATATCATTGATGCAATAAAAAAGTATGGATACAAGGTAGAGCTGTAGTTTTGTTTTATCTTTTTACTCTGCCGGAACTCCTACTGGAAATACATAGAGCGGATCTCCTGGAACGTCCAAAACGGCCTTGAGCTCTTCATCTATGAAAGCTCCTACAGCAACGGTTCCAAGCCCTATGGCAGTGGCTTGTAAGTAAATATTCTGGCCAAGATGGCCTGCATCCATATGGACATACCTGTAGCCTCTCTCCCCATACTTCCTCGTTGTTCTCTCATAGTGGGCAACTACAATTATAACTGCCGGAGCAGTTTCAACGCATTTTTGCCCCAAACAAGCCTTAGCCACCTTTTTACCTAACAAGCTTTAACCTGTGAGATTTACCATCGTAATAGTATAAGCCATTTTCAAGCCCTTCAACGTTGTTTGCAACAACGTACACCTCAAAAGGATAACACGCTCCAGCGCTGGGTGATGTTCTCTTTCCCCACTTGTTGATTCCGTAAGCAGCCCATAGCACTTGAGAGAGATGTTTTAGCTTTAAAGGAGCGTTTTTGTACCTCCTAATGCTCTTTCTAAGGTATATAGCTTCCTCGACACTCATTTTACCTTTTAAATTTGGAGAGGGCAACTTGACTTCCATTGAAAATCACCGTAAAAAAGTATGAAAAATCCCTCATATTTTTTGCGTTTCACATTAGATCTAGAAGAACATTTTAGCCATTTGAGCGTGAGGAATGCCTTGTATTCTTAAAACTCTGTTTTTATTAATGTACCCAAGCTCAATAGCTTTACTAACTACTCTTTCCCCTGTCAGGTTGGCTATTGTGGCTTCCTCCAGCAACCTGCCCAGCTCTTCCACGTCCATTAGCTCCCCCTTATAAAATCTCTCTTTTACCTCAAGTTTAAGCTCGCCTTCTCTGAAAGTTTTACCCAACAACTCTTCATCGCATGCAGCTAAGAGCACTTCACCTTGAACCCTGTAGATTTTAACGTACATTTTACCCGGCATCACTGACTCCTATTAGGCTCAAGTTATAACTTTAATCCTTAGTCCCAGAGAAAGCTAGGAATTCCTTTCCTCTGACCTTTATCTTATAGAGGAACCACTCATCGTTGATAGCCTTTCTGAGGGCTTTCATAGTTATCTCTCTTTTTCTAAGTTCCTTTATGGCCTTTTGAACGCTGATAGGCTTAAATCTCAGCTTTTCCCCAGGCCTCGTTTGTGCGACTTTTGGAATGTCAACCCTTATAACGGTGGCAATCTTGGCATAGCCTCCAGTTGTCTGCCTATCGGCGAGCATTATTATCGGCTTTCCGTTCGCGGGTACCTGAACCGCACCAAGAGGAATTGGTTCGGTAACTATTCCAGCTCCCCTCTCAGAGTGCTCTATCTTAGGCCCTTCGAGCCTGTATCCCATTCTGTCCGATTCGGGGGTAACCTCGTATTCGGATGATAGGAAAGTCCTGATACCCTGGGCTGTGAAGTGCTCTATGTTTGGCCCTAAAATAACCCTAATGGTTTTGTCGCCCCATAGGTTGGGAATAAATTTTCTTGGTATAGTCTTGCCAGCCTTACCCGTTAGTATTGCGTATCCCAAGGAAAGCTTGTCCCCAGGCTTCAGTGGCCTTCCAAATTTTGCTCTCACGTATGTTGAGCAACTCTCTAGAATCCTGGGGCAGTCTATACCTCCTGCGAGGGCTATGTAGCCGTACATCCCCTTCCTGAGCCTAACCTTTAGTACATCACCCCTCTTCGCCCAATAGCTCCTCCACGGCTCGAGAGGGTAATCATTGAGCAGAACCTCAGCTTCTCCCGTCACAGCAAACACTGAGGAAGAGTGAAACCTCAGGATAAGCCCACCGACCGTGAACTCTATTACTGGACAATTATCGGGATTACCAACGAGGTAGTTCGCCAACCTCGCGGACACTTCATCCATGACACCGCTCACCGGAACCCCAAACTTCTGGTAGCCAACTCTCCCAAGATCTTGGATCATAGCTGGGCTTGGAGTTGCAACTATCTCAATCATTTTCCCATTCCTCCTTGTAGATCTCCCAGAACTCTTCTTCATCTATGGGAACAAACTTGACGTAGTCCCCAGGAAGGGCTATGCTTGGCGGAACCTTTTTGGGGTTGAATGTCCTCAATGGCGTTCTTCCGATTATCCTCCATCCTCCCGGGCTCTCTATTGCATACCATCCAGTCTGCTTTCCGGCAATTCCAACGCTTCCTGCGGGAACCTTAGTCCTGGGTTTCTCGAGCCTTGGGGTAGCTATCCTCTCGTCCATGCCCCCCAAGTATGCGAACCCAGGGAGGAAGCCCAGGAAGTAGACTCTGTATAAAGGTTTGGAGTGAATCTCAATGACATCATCAATCGTGAGACCGTTATACTCTGCCACGAACTCTATATCGGGCCCGAATTCTCCTCCGTAAGCTACTGGAATCTCAATCTCCCTGCCCTTTACATCCTCCACATTGAACTTTAAATCGGAAACATATGAGATAACCTCTTCGTGCGTTATCAGGGTTGGATCATAGTATATTGCGAGTGAGGAATATGCTGGAACAACTTCAACGAGCCACTCTGGTTTATCCTTTTCTATCGCCTGAGCGAGAGCGTGAACCCTCTTATTGATCTCTTCATCTATCACCTCACCGAAGGAAATTAGAACGCCAGAGTCACCGAGTAATCTTATAGTTAACATTACAATATCACCTGTAGGGTGGTTTTATCACGTGCAGACCTTCAACTTTCGAGAAGTGCCTAATATTTCCCGTAACTACCGATAAGCCATGCACAATAGCAGTTGCTGCAATAATGGCATCACCGAGCCCTATATTGTAATCTCGCCTAATTTCGCCACTGAGGATTCCTATTTCTTCATCAATGAGGAGTATTTGAAAGTGCCTCCTCAAAAATCTGAGAAGCTTCATACCTCTTAGGACGTCGATTAGTACATCCGTATCAATTAGATACATCTCTGTCCCACTCCTTTCGAAGTTCCTCAAAGTTTATTTCTTCTTTAAAAAGTCCAAAGACATCTTCAAGATCCTTGGCGAATTCGTCAATAATTATTACCTTAACTGTTCTCTTATCTGGGATGTTGAGCTTTTTTCAAGTTTCAGGACCCCTTTTTCATAAATTGCTTTGAGTGTGATCATGCTGAATCCTCCCAATGATATCTCTAAGAGGAACTATTTTTACACCTTCCTCCTCAAGTTTCTTCCTTATGTGCGCTGTTATCTCCACGGCCTTCGGATTATCTCCGTGGACGCATATAGTATCAACCTTCAGCTCGATCCACTCCCCATTTATTGCCCTAACTCCGCCATCTTTGACCATTGAAATTACTCTCTCAGCGATTTCCTCCTTATCGTGGATTACTGCTCCGGGCTGACTCCTAGGAACCAAGGTCCCGTCGGGGTTGTAGGCTCTGTCGGCAAAGACCTCATGTGCAACCTTGAGACCCATCTCCTCCGCAATCTCCGCAACCCTTGAATTTGATAGCGTGACCAGAATGAGATTTTTATCAAAGTCGAGAATACCTTCAATGACGGCTCTCGCTAGGTCTTCCTCCTTAACCATGGCATTGTACAAAGCTCCATGGGGCTTTACGTGCTGAAGTTCAAGCCCCTCAGCCCTAACGAATGCATACAGTGCGCCTATCTGATAGAGGATGTAGTTTCTGGCCTCTTCGGGGGTTAGTTTCATGTACCTCCTGCCGAAGCCCATTAGATCAGGGTACCCTGGGTGGGCCCCTACTTCAACCCCATTTTCCTTTGCCAACCTTATCGTCTTCCTCATGACGAGTGGATCTCCAGCGTGCCATCCGCAGGCCACATTCGCTGATGTTATGTACTTCATGACCTCCTCATCTAAGCCAAGCTTGTACCTCCCGAAGCTTTCACCAAGGTCAGAGTTTAGGTCTACCCTCATGGGAATCCCCCAAGGAAAAATTTGGATGAAGAGTTCTTAACGTTAAAATTACATAATTAAATAATTGAAGAATTAAATAAGAAGCCACTTCCATAGGGGGACGACCTTAATGTTCTCCTTAAGAGTTTCTTCTTGATCCCAAGTTACTATCAAGAGGTTGTTACATTTGAGTTCTTTCGAGGCCCTGAGAAGGGCTTCAACTTCCCTCCTGTAGTTCTCATCATTCAGCTCATATGTTACTTGGATAAGTTGAATGACCTTGTTGCCTTCCTTAATGACAAAATCAACCTCACCATTCCTGTCCCTCCAGTAGTACACTTCCCTGTTTGAGAAGGAATAGCTAATCCTTCTTAAGATCTCAACAAAAACTACGTTTTCTAAAATCTTGCCAATGTCCTTAGTGGATTTAAATGCAACGGAGTTTATAATCCCACTATCAATTACATAAACCTTCCTGGGGGACAAAATTTGGCTTTTCAGTTTGGGAGAGAACCTTCTTAGCTGGAAGATTAAGTAAGCATCCTCTAAATAGCCAACAAAGTTTCTAACCGTGTGAACATCCTTCAGCCCAATCACGTTCTTTAACCTACTGTAGGTGATTTCCCGTGAAAAGTTAGAGAGCAAATAGAGGGCAAGTTCCTTAATAGCATGGACTTCCCTTATATTATGCCTCATAACGACATCCCGTTCAACTATATCCCTGTATATAGTCTGCAGGTAAACCCTACCAAACTTTAGTGCTTCAGGAAAGCCTCCAATTTTTATGTATTCCTCTAAAAGCCGCTTTATTTTCGCAATGCTTTTTGTTGAGTACATCCAGTTATTTTCCAACTTAACACCCTTGAACTTTAAAAACTCCCTAAAGCTGAAGGGATACAGCGTGAAGCCTATATACCTCCCAGTTAGGGAAGTTGAAAGCTCACCTGAAAGTAACGAGGAGCTACTTCCAGTAACTATGACCTTCTTTGTGGTTCTTATTCTTGAAAGAAATCTTTCCCAACCTCTTACACTCTGGATTTCGTCAAAAACAAAATACTTGACATCCCCATAAAGCTCATAGAATGCTTGCATCAGCTTTTCATAGTCATTGGGAGAAAATGAAAGTAATCTTTCGTCAAAGAAGTTTATGTAGGCGAACTTCTTGTCTCTCATAAGGAGCCACGTGAGAACTGATTTTCCTGACCTTCTCACTCCAAGGATTGCAAGGATATTTGGATAAGAGAAGAACTTTAACAAAGCTTCCTTGTCGATTTCCCTCTCAATTATATTCTCCCTCTCCATAAACTCTTCAATTTCTTCCCTCTGAGTGATGATGATCCTCTTTAATGACTCGATGTCAAGCATGTGATCACTAATCACATATCTCACTAAAAACTTTGTGATTACTAATCACATATTTCATGACAACCAATTATATCAACTCAAGCCTTTAACTTTTCGAGAAGAGTTGGTGCGGGGGCGGGGATTTGAACCCCGGAACCCCTACGGGACGGGACCCTCAATCCCGCGCCTTTGACCAGGCTCGGCAACCCCCGCTCCGTCCCGTCGAATACTCCTTAAAATAGATCTTATAAACTTTTCGCACTTTGACGAAACCATTAAGAGGCTTCCATTTTAGATCCACCGGGGATAAAAATGATAGTTAGGACACCAAAAAGGCTCCACCTCGGAATTATAGATCCAAGTGGCGATTTAGGAAGGAGATTTGGAAGTATAGGCTTGGCTTTGGATGGAGGATATGAAATAAAGATTACTCCCGCAGGCGGTTTAAGCATCGAGGCTAATGAAGAAGACAGGAAGGTTATAGAGAAGGTAGTTGAGGAGATAAACCTTCACTATGAGACCGGTGTGGACTTCCACATAGAAGTAAGGAGGAGCATTCCAAGGCACGTTGGCCTTGGCTCGACCACACAGCTCGCCCTGGGCATTGCCTCTGGGATTTTAAAGCTTGCAAAGATGGAAGTTCCAATAGAGGAGGTTGCAAAGATTTTGGGAAGGGCCAAAGAAAGCGGAGCTGGGTTGTATACCTTCAAATATGGAGGATTAGTAATAGATGGGGGAGTCAAGGACTCAATACCACCCCTTATTGTGAGGCACGAGTTCCCCGAGGATTGGGCCTTCATCCTCGTAATCCCCAGGATAAGGAGGGGCTTAAGTGAGGAGGAAGAGAGCGAAATACTGGCTGAGAAGTTCGGAGATCCGCAGGCTGGAAGAGAGATAACGTACAGGATCATCTTTGGCCTTCTCCCAGCCCTCGTGGAGAGGAACATAGAGGAGTTTGGGAGGCACCTCAGCGAAATCCAAATGCTCGTGGGGAAACACTTCAGCGCCTTTCAAGGAGGAACGTTCAGGGAGGACATTAGGATGATAGTTGATGAGCTGAATAGGATAACCTATGGAGCAGGTCAGAGCAGCTGGGGCCCCACTGTCTATGGCCTCATAAGAAAGGAGGAGTTCGGTAAAGTTAAGGCTAGACTTTTGGACTTCCTTGAGGATCAGGGAATAAAGACTGAGGTCGAGCTTGGTGTTCCAAGGAACAAGGGAGCCGAAGTCCTGGGAGAGAACTTGTTCCTAGAGAGGCTGATAAGTGGTGTAAAATGATAGTTGAACTGATAAAAGAAATAGGAATAGATGGAGCTAGGTACATAGAGGAGAACCTCGATGAGCAGTTTCAGGCTTTGAAGTACTTAAGCGAACATCAAGACAGTGAACTTTTTATAAAGCTTGTAGTGGCCAATGCACTAATTAGTTATCAGCTCACTGGAAGAGGGGAGCAGTGGTGGTGGGAGTTTGCCAAGTACTTCTCGAACCTTGAAGTTACTTCACTCTATGAGGCCTATTCAAATTTCCTCCCCACTTCTAGATACAACAGGAGGCTAGTAGGGCAGAAGCTGAGGCGGATAAAAAGGGTGGAGGGCTTTTTAAATTCTCTCTCCCTGGGTGAGCTCAGGGAGTACTATGGGGATATGAGGAGCTTCTGGCTTGCACTCGCAAAGGTGGTGGAGTCTGAAAAAGAAAAGAAGACGATAGTCTTCGCCGTGAAGATGTTTGGGTATGCCTCGAGGATCGCGTTCTCAGAGTTTATCCCCTACCCCATGGAGATCCCAATCCCAGAGGACGTTAGGATAATCAAGGTTACCAGAAAGCTAACCCAGGAAAACCCCAGGAAGTTCTGGAGGGAAGTTGCAAGGCAGACTGGCGTGCCTCCCCTCCATATAGATTCGATAATCTGGCCGATACTTGGTGGTGCCGATATTAGCAGGGCTCCTAAGCCCCTCCGTTTTAAGCTCCTCAAACTTTACAAGCTCATTAAATAATTAAACTTATTAATCCAAATCGGAATTATTCCTGGGGAGTTGCATGATAATAGTCGAGAACCTCAGGAAGGTTTTCGGTTCAACTGAAGCAGTGAAGGGAATAAGCTTTAGGATTGATAACGGTGAAATCTATGGCTTACTCGGGCCAAATGGTAGTGGAAAATCGACCACGATGAGAATTTTGGCTGGAATAACGGCTCCCACAAGCGGAAAGGTCATCGTTGAGGGCATAGATGTAAGTAAAGATCAGCTTAGGGTTAAGGAGATCACAGGATACGTTCCAGAGACTCCAGCTTTGTATGAGAGCCTAACCCCCTCGGAGTTCTTCAGCTTCATAGGGAGTATAAGGAGAATTCCCCAGGATGTGCTCGAGGAAAGAGTTGACAAGCTCGTGAAGGCCTTCGGCATTGAAGAATATATGAACCACCTCATAGGAACTTTAAGCTTTGGAACGAGGCAGAAAGTGTCCCTAATTTCCGCATTGTTACATGATCCGAAAGTCCTCATACTCGATGAAGCTATGAATGGCCTTGATCCTAAAAGCGGCAGGATATTTAGGGAGCTCTTAATGGAATTCAAGAAGGAAGGCAAGGTAATAGTATTCTCCACCCACATCCTCGCACTCGCCGAGATAATCTGTGATAGGATAGGCCTCCTCTACCAAGGAAGAATTATTGCAGAAGGCACTGTAGATGATCTCAAAAAGCTTGCAGAGGAGGAAAGTCTGGAGGATGTGTTCTTAAAGCTCACTCAAGCGAAGGAAGAGGTTTCACTACTAGTTTCAGCGCTGAAGGAGGCGCTGTGATGCTGTGGAAGATAATAAAGATCCTCTATAGGGAAGTGCACTACCAAATGCTTAAGGAGAACGTCACAATATCCTCTAATAAAAAGAAGTTTGAGGACTCGCTAAAGTGGCAGGCCAACATAAAACTTGGCTTGGGTCTCCAGGTCTTCTGGATGCTTGTAATGGGAGTCCTCTTTGGTGTAAGTGTTGCACTTGCTCCCAAAGATGTTAAGGGAATAGCTTTTGCTTCCCTCCTCCCAGTGCCCCTCATATACGCAATATACTCGACGGGTTTAACGGCCTCCTACCTTCAGTCCGGAAGGGTGTTTGAGCCACTAAAGCCCCTACCTATAAGGAACTTGAATTTGCTCGTTTCGCTTTCAATATTCCTCGAAGTACTCCCCGCTTTGTTCTTAATGCTACCTTCGGCACTCTTCCTAGGTGACGCTATTGCTACGGCGATGGGAATAGCATGGGTTCTCGTGACCCTCATAATGGGGCACGCTATAGGCCTCTTCATTCAGGTCAAATTCGGGGGCGTTCACGTAGGGAAGGGAAGTGTAATCAGGAATCTAGCCAAAGTCTTTGGCCTCCTCTTTATGGTGGGCATTTACTTAATCATCCAGCTCCTCGCCCAGTTTATAGAGGAAAACATAGAGGTTATTGCTCCACTATTCAAGAAGTACTACATTGCATTTCCCATGGCAGCTTCAACGGTCTACGATCCGCCAAGGTCCATATTGATATTACTATTGTATGGGATCCCCTTTGGACTGCTCTACATATACTCAATGAGGAGGCTTTGGGAAAGCATCGAGGGGATCAAAGTTTATGGAAAGGCAAAGCTGGAATACAAGTTACCAACAAAGATGCCACCACTAGCTCTCTTTGAGAAGGATTACAAGATCATATTCAGGAAGACTCAGCTCTTAGGGAGCTTTCTCGCCCCAGCGACGATGACGCTCTGGTTCATTTACATGGTCTTCAAATCTGGCTTTCCAATGCTTCAAGGGGCCCTCCTTATGATATCTATAGGCATGCTCAGCATGGTGTCGTTGGATGCGTCGTTTAAGGTTGATATGGAGGCATTTGAAGTTCTGAGGTCACTTCCACTAACGAGAACAAGATACCTTAGGGCAAAAGCCCTCACGATGGCTTTCATTCCGAGTATAATTGAGGCAGTGATCCTAACAATAGCCATCTTCATTAAGGGTGCTGAGGTGATTTATTTAGCTCCTTACGCGCTATCACCACTTTTAGGAGCTGCTATAGGTATTGGATACACTAGCATGAAGATTAGGGATGTCGAAATGCCGAACTTTGGAATCATGGATGGCATATTGCTTCTCCTCCTTATGATCATGCCTATAGTTATAGCCGGCCTGATACTTTTCTTTATGGGATCTCCGTACGTGTACCTTGGCTTGGGAGTTGCGTACGTTGCTATCTCACTAATAGTCCTGTGGAGGGTCTGAGAATGTTTAGGAGAATCCTGGAGATATTTAAGAAAGGCGAGAGTGAAGAGCTAGATTCTCAGGAAAAGTTTCTAGTAGGCAAAGTGAGGGTTGAGGGAAAGCTCAGGGTTGGGCCATGGGATGCAGTTATATGCGAGGTTGAAGAAGGGATAGTAAAGATAGGCTACAAACTCAAGAAGGGCAGGAAAAAAGTTCCAATAATGAAGATCCAGAAGGAAAGGAAGGATATAGAGTTCGCGATTCCTGGGGACAAGGTTGCGCTAATACTAGATGGATCAATAGAAGTGGAAAGTGGAGAAGTTCTTAAGATCTACTCCACCTAACACGGGCACTCTGACCTTGCAGTCCAGTACCCATCGCTCTCTCCATCCCTGTATCCGGCTTCATATCCTTCCGAGTACCAGTGTTTCCACAGTTTCTCCCATACCTTCCTTCCCTCCTGATCATAGAGTCTCACGTATGACTTACCGTATGTCTTATACCTCATGTACTCGGATCTTTCAAAGTCCCTAACCTCTCCAGTATAGACGTTTATTACTGCGGCCACATCGAAGATAAAGTGAACATCAGTTCCAACTACGATCTTATTAATGTCAAAGTTCGGGAACATTATTGGCTGTTCAAGCCATGCCTTGAGGTTGAGAGTTCCGGAAACTTTGTAAATTCCCTCACCAAGCATCTCCACTTTTTTGTTTGGAGTGAAAACCACGGCCTTTGGACTTGGATAGTGGAAGTAAATTGGCTTTCCGACAAAGTCCCTAATTATTTCCCTAGTCAGAACTTTCCTGTGCTCAACGAGCCAATTTGCAAATATTTCAACTGCCAACTCCATTTCCCTCTGTATCCTCTTCCTTTCCTTTCTGTCATTCCACCAATCTCTCAGCCCCATTGGGCGAACCTCCCATTTTAAAAATGCCTCTAGAATTTAAGTATGGTGGTCATTATGATAATCCTCGACAACCACTTCCATGTAGATCCAAACAACGGGATATTCCTTGAGGCCGTCAAGCAGTTCTACAGGGCAGGGGGGACTCATCTAGTTGTGGTCTATAAGAGCGCTCACGACTACGGCTTCCCTGGGGTCAGAGCGGAGGACTTCATGAAGGCAATGGACTTTCACGTTAAGCTAGTGGAGAAGATAAACAGTGAGACGAAAGTTAAGGCCTTTGCCGTCGTTGGAGTTCATCCTGCGGAATTCGACTATCTTGCAAGGAATAAGGGGCTAGAGTACGCGAAGAATGAGGTTATGAAAGCCCTAGAATACGCTCAAAAGCTGTGCCTAGAGGGGAAGGCCATCGGGATTGGGGAAGTGGGAAGGCCCCACTATGAAGTGCCTCAAGAGATATGGGAGGCGAGCATAGAGCTCATGAAGTACTCAATGGCTCTAGCCAAAGACGCCGACTGTGCTGTTCAGCTTCATACTGAGAGCTTCGACGAGGAGAAGTTTAGAGAGCTAGGAAGGTACATTAAGGAAGTTGGAATTAAGCCCTACAGAGTAGTTAAGCACTTCTCACCTCCCCTTGTGAAGGTGGCCAAGGAGGTGGGGGTGTTTCCAAGCATAATAGCCAGCAGAAAGAATATAGAGGAGGCAATAAAACAGGGAAATAGATTTCTTATGGAGACTGACTACATAGATGACAAGAAAAGACCTGGAGCAGTTTTGGGACCAAAGACAGTTCCCAGGAGAACGAAAGAATTCCTGCAAAAGGGCTTGTTTACTGAGGGGGACGTTTACATGATACATGTGGAGAACCCCAGGGAGGTTTATGGTCTCGAACTTGAGGACTAAGGAAATTTTTATAAGGTAGAAATATTTACCTACATTGATGTTGAAAGCTGTACTTCGAAGGTTAAAGAAGAAATTCAGAAGCAACTCAATTGGCGTTATAAAGGTTGAGAAGAGGATAAGGGCCAAGAACATGGAGGCTATTTTGGGGAAGGTTGAGAAGGGAGTCGTAAGGGTAGGAGCCATTGTTGGAAAGGGAAGAGTCGTCCTAATAAAGAAGCACAGAGGCGAGATTGAATTCGCGATGTCGGGAGAGGAGATTTTCGTGGTAATTAAAGGTACTGTGGGCAAGATAAAGGACGGCAAGGTAGAGGTTTTTGGGCCTAAAAGAAATAGCATATTTTAAAGCCATGCTTAGTCTCAACGATCTCAACATTGCTATCAAAGGCCGCTTTTAAAAGCTCCCTACAGCCATTCCCAGCTTCGCACTCACCGAGGAACTTTCCTTCCTTGATGAACACCATCCTGTCCCCATACCTCAGGGCGAGATTTACATCATGCATTACGGAGATAACTGTTTTTCCCTCTTTGGATAGTCTTTTCAGAACGTTCATGACCTCTATCTGGCTCTTTGGATCGAGGTTGTTTGTAGGTTCATCAAGCAAGATTATGGGAGTTTCCTGGGCTAGGGCCCTAGCTATTGCCGCTTTTTGAAGTTCTCCTCCGCTAAGCATCCTTGTTGGCCTCTCTGCAAGTTTTTCTATCCCCACGGTCTTTAGTGCATGCATTACTGACTTTATGTCATCGTTACTTGGTCTTAGGCCCATATACGGCTTTCTACCCAAGAGAACGAAGTCAAAAACCCTCAAAAAGTTTGGTTCAACCCTCTGAGGGACGTAGGATATCAGCTTAGCTAGTTCATCCCTCCTCAACGCAGCCAAATTCCTGCCCATGATCTCTATTGACCCCGAGCACTTCAGCATGCCCATGATACATCTTAAGAGGGTACTCTTCCCCGCCCCATTCGGTCCCAGGATTACCAAGAATTCCCCTTTCTCAACGTCAAAGCTTATCCCCCTAAGTATTGAATGACCATTGTACGAGAAGGAGACGTCTCTCAAGCTTAGGGCCTTCATCTCGCCCCCTCCATCTTTATCAAAAGGTACAGGAACGTTGGGGCCCCTAAAAATGAAGTCACAACACCAACTGGCAGTATCATTGGGGAGAACGCAAGCCTCGCGAATGTATCTGCTACCAAGAGTATTAAGGAGCCGAGTAGAGTGGAAAGGGGAATTAGGAACCTGTAGTCTCCTCCAAACATCAGCCTTATCGCATGTGGAGCAATCAGACCTATGAACCCTATAACCCCCACGAATGCAACGCTAACCGCCGTGATGTAGGCTGATAATATTGCGGAGATCATCCTGAACTTGTCAACCTCAACCCCAATGGAAAGCGCGACTTCATCCCCAATTGATGTAGCATTAAGATCCCACCTCTTCGCCAAGAAGTATCCTAGTGTAGGTATAAACGAAACTAGCATGATTAAATCTTCCCTCCAGTAGGGCCTTCCAAGATCACCAAAGCTCCAGTACACCATTGCGGCAAGCTGAAGCTCGTTGGCAAAGTACTGAATTAAGGTCGTCATGGCCATGAAAAGTGAGCTCATGGCAACTCCGGCAAGTATCATCGCTTGAGGGCTCAGCCCCTTAAGCTTCGCCAGGGACACTATCACTATCGTTGAGAGCATCGCGCCCATGAACGCGAACAAAACTATTGCATAGGGATTATCTACCACAACTCTTCCGGAGCTCTCAGCGTAGCCCGCTCCAAGGATTATCGCCAGAGAAGCACCAAACATTGCTCCATGAGAAACTCCCATGGTGAAGGGAGTTGCTAAAGGGTTCCTGAGGATCCCCTGTAGGACTGCACCGCTTAAGGCTAGAGAAGCCCCAACTAGGACTGCCGCAACTATCCTGGGGAGCCTTATGTTCCAGACAGTGTAGACTGCTGCTCTCGAACCTTTGCCTAATAGAGCATTGAAAACTTCCCGCGAGGAGAGAGGATAAGCCCCCTTCATGAGGGAGAATAGGCTAACCAAGAAAATTAGGAAGAGAAGGCCAAAAGCTGCGAGAGTTCTCTTTCTAACGTATCCTTCGTACATCACGGGTTCACCGGCAGGGAGTATGTAACACTTCCGTTCTCAAGATCTACCTTTCCAAACCCGCCGAACTGCTTTGCCAATATCGAATAGACTGGCTTGCCCACGAGGAACTCATAGATCTCATCCGCCTTTTTCGCTGGATCTACATCTCTGAACTTCTCGGGATACAGAACCTTGCCTATGAAATATGCATCGGCCATTGCAGTCCCGATGTTAGTGGCGTAGAAGTTGTAGGGTAGCAGACCATAAACGTGCCCCTCTTGGACTGCCTTTAGGGACTTGTAAAACCCTGGGTTCTTCTTGTAGTCTTCAAGGATAAGCTTTAATCCTCCTTCGTCTATGAAGAGGTACTCAGGTTGCCACTCGAGCAACTTTTCTTTATCTATAAACTTATGGCCTTTCCCAAGAACGCTGGCAACGTTCTCCGCATGCACAGCCTTGAATGGCGGATAATCGGCCTCGGTGCTCTCTATTCCATGTGCTCCCTTGTAGCCTATCCCACCAACGTACACGGTCTTAGGGGTTACGTCCTTTGTCCTTTCCTCCAAATCCTTCTGGATTGACTTTATGAAGTTAATTACCTCCTTGGCCCTCTCCTCCTTACCCAAGATTTTGCCGGCAAGTTCAAGTGACTTGAATAACTCCTCATCGCTGAAAGTTGCTAGCTCCCCATAGCTTAGAACAACAACCGGAATTCCGGTTTTTTCCTGAATTTCATCAGCGGTCTTCTTATCAACGTACGTCATGAATATCACGTCGGGCTTGAGCTTCATTATCTCCTCCAAGTTTGGCAACTTGCCCGGGCCTCCCGGGCCTATCGTTGGGAGATTTCTAAGCTCAGGGTGAGCTAAGATGTAAGGCCTTCCGAAGTTGAACCTCTTTTCGAAGTCCTCAACGCCAACTACCATATCGCTCGCGTTGAGGTAGACTATCAGCCTTAAACAGCCGGGACCCGCGGCAACTATCCTGTGAACTTCTTTGGGAACCTCAACCGTTCTTCCAAGCATGTCCGTAACCTTTACTACATTGGAAGTCTCCGTTGGAGTTGAAGAACCTAGGCAACCGAGAACCAGAAAGACCAAGGCAAAAACTATTAACTTCCTCATTTGCTACACCTCCAGCTGGTTATCCCTCTTCCAATGATTGCAGGAATCTCCTCACCAGCACAGGCCCTGCAGTAGGGCTTTTCGTTTATGTAGACAACTTTAGGAGCCATTACAAGCTCACCGCACTTAGAACACCGAATGCTTTCGAAAATTGGGGCCTGTTCTATTGGCGGGACTTTAACCCTCTCAATCTTGAAGTAATCTTTTGGAAGATGTAGAAACTCCTTCGCTATCTCTTCCCAGTACCTCCACAACTCTTTCCTTTCCTCGGGGGTTCCCCTCCTTTCCTTCACTACTTTGTTGAAGAGTTTAGTTGCCCTGGGAGGGTAAAGTTCCCTAAGCTTCTCAGAATCTGCATAAACCCTCACACCCTCCCAAGTTTCCCTCTTAACTAGGGTTAATGCCGTCTTTCCAGTGTCAACGTAAATCAGGGAGTTGTTGCCGAGAGTACAACCAGTTGCCACCTGCACTCCGTCGGTAAAGCAACTATTCGTTTCCACTATGGCGAGAATTGATTCGTCAACACTCCCCGAATAGTCGAGCCTTCCAACTCCCAATTCCTCCATGGCTATCAGTGAGGCCCTAATTCCGAGGGCCAAATAGGGGCAGATGTGACCGTGGAACTCCTTTGCGTATTCAAGGATCCCCTCGGCATCTCTCTTTTCAACGAGCTTATTTAACTTGAGCACTTTTCACACCAATTGATAAAAGAGTAACACGATTTTTAACAGTTTTTTAAAGTGGGTGTTATTAACTCCAGGTTTAGAACTTGAACAAGACCCATATTCCAATCCCTATTAGGAGGATTCCAGCAATTACTGAAAGCTCCCTAGAGTGTCTAACCATGGCCCTCGAGAACTCCTTGCTCTCGCTTAAGCTTCCCATTGCGAAGAGAATTATGAAGAGGGGCAGGACGAATATCAGGTTGTACAGGGCCAAGAGCAGGTAAGCTAGGGCCTCCATCTTAGATATAATCGTGTTGAAAACTATGTAAGGTCCCATAGAGCAGGGTAAGAGGGTTGTTGAGACTGCAAAACCTAGAATTAGGCCTCCAACTATTGTAGCTTCAGTTGAAAAAGCAAGCTTCCTTAACTTTCCCTTGCCGACGGTTCTAGACTTCTCGAGAAGCCCCGTTATTATCTCATATGTTCCAAATCCAATAGCTAAATAGCCGGCCCACGTTGTCGGTATCTTCCCAGTTAGGATCATGAGGCCTATTCCGAGGGTGTAGTATGAAGCATAAACGGCAAATATGAAGGCAAGGCCCACGGTGTATAAAGCCCTCTTGGGAAGGCCTTTGACTGAGAGTGCTATGAGGAATATAGTGTAGACCACAAAGGTGCAGGGGTTAACTGAATCAACTATTGCGAGGGTGAAGAACTGAGGGATGAAGCTTTGAAGATGAATTAAGCTCAGCGTTATTGAGCTTAGGCCAAAGGACAGGAGAATTATGAGGAGGAGGTACTTGAACTCAGTTTTCATCCTGGGCACAATTATTGAGAGCCTTCAAGGTTTTTAGGGCTTTCTAAAATTTTTGGTTGGAAACTAAAAGTGTCTCAAAAACACTTATATATTCAGTTGGTGAATAATTCAGTTGGTGAATATAGTGAGGTTCATAGATAGGAAACGTGAGATCAACGAGCTAAATAAAGCCAAAGAGAGGGCAAGAGGGAGATTGTACGTTCTCGTTATTTATGGGCATAGGAGAGTGGGCAAAACAAGATTGCTTGCGGAATTTCTAGGTAAAAATGATCTCTACTTTTTCGTGAATAGGGGCAAAAACTCCGAAAGGTTGCTCAAAGAATTTACCGAGATCCTGAGAGAAAAGCAACTTCTGGGAAAATATGAGGTTATTGAAACATGGGATCAGTTCTTTGACGTTCTGTTGTCTAGGTTTGAAGGTGTAGTGGCCTTCGATGAATTTCAAGACTTTCACTTCGTGGATAGATCGGTGTTCTCAACATTGCAAAGGAAAATTGACGAGTTCGAGAATAAAGCCAAAGTCCTCTTAATCCTTACCGGATCAACGTTGGGGCTAATAAAAAGAACGTTCCAGGATGGAAGAGAACCCCTTTATGGAAGAGTAGAGAAGTTTATGAAGCTTAAACCGCTGGGGATTAGAGATACATATAGATTTTCCTTAGAGCTTGGAATAGGCAAGATGCAGGATTTCATAACTCTGTACTCAGTATTTGGAGGTTACCCTAAGTACTGGGTTGCAATGGAGGATGAAGGATTAATAGGTGAAAGCGCGGAAAAAATCCTGAAGGAACTTATATTCTCCGAATTCCCTCCCCTTGAAAACGAGGCTGAGGTTATACTCTCGCTTGAGCTCGGAGGCAGATCATCTACTTACTACTCAATACTCCAAGCAATAGCGGAGGGAAAGTCAACGATTTCTCAAGTAGCCAGCCATCTGAGGAGAAAGGAAACCAGTATAACGAGGCAGTTAAATGAGCTCAAGGAGTACTTTGAACTTGTTGGGAAGACGTGTTCCCCAATAAATGAGAGGTGCCTCCTCTATGTTGCTCACCCATACCTAGCGTTCTGGTTTAGGTTCATTTATCCTAATCAATCTGAGTATGAAATAAACAGGGAAAAGCTTTGGAGGAAGGTTAAGAAGGAGTTAGAGGGCTACGTTGGGAATAGGTTTGACTTAATTGGTGCAGAAATCCTAACTTTAAAGTATCAAGTTTCCAAATTTGGAAGGCACTTCGGCTTTTACAGAGAGGGAGGTAAGAGGAAGGTATATGAGATAGACTTTGTTGGAATAGATGGCAAGAGAGCCATATTCGCTGAGTTTAAGTGGCGTAAAAAGGCTATTGATGCAGAGAAACTAGTTGAGGAATTGAAGTGGAAGGCGGAAATGAGTGGATGGAAGGGAGAGAAGAAGTTCGTTTTAGTCGGTAGGAAATTTAAGAACGTCCCCGGAGATGTTGAGGTTATAGATGAGGAGGATGTTAGAGAGTTAATTTCTCAAGCCTAGTAATAGAATTTACATTTTATCAGTAGGCTCACTCTAAGTTCCTATAACTCAACTATCGTTAAGTTGCGTAAACCCAAGAAAGTTAACAATAGCGTAAAGTTTTTTAGGTTAACGGTAGTTAACGGTAAATATGGACATAAATAAGCTTCTCGAGCTAATTAAGGAAGGCGAAAATGAGCGGATAGAGTTCAAGAGGGCGGCAACACCTGACATAGCGAGGGAAATATGCGCAATGGCAAATGCTGAGGGAGGATACATCCTAATTGGAGTCACAGACGAAGGAAAGATCACGGGATGTAACGTTAAAAAAGCAAAAGAGACCATAACATCTGCTCTACAAAATGTTACACCTCCTCTAAAGGTAAAAATGCACGTGCTCAGCCTTGAGGGAAGGCATATCCTAGTGGTTGAGGTTCCCAAATCGAGTGTTTTATGTTCCATTGGAGGAGTCGCATACATAAGAGTAGGAACAGGAATAAGGCCCCTTTCAATCCAAGAGATAGTTATGCTTTCCTCGGAGCTTGGAACTATAACATGGGATGAATTTCCAGTTGCTGATATTTCAGAAATCAAGGAAGAATATGTAGAATGGTTTTTCAATTCAATGAAGCGCGCGAGAGGTAGGGAGATCCGCAGAGAAAACTGGAATCGGTATTTAAGGAGTGTTAGGGCAATCAAGGGGAATAAGTTGACAAATGCCGGAGTCTTGTTCTTTACAGAGGTTAAGGAGTTCATTCCTTATGCGGGAGGTAGGATAATAAAGGTGGCTGGAGGAGAGCCGGTGTGGAGCAGGGAATTCGAAGGGCCGATATGGAAGGTCATAGATGAAATGTACAATGAATTAATATCTCAGTTCAAGGTCATTGAAGTCATCGTCGGGACAAAAAGAGTTAAGATCCCCGAATATCCGCCAAGGGCGATTAGAGAAGCTATTGTGAACGCTTTCGCTCACAGGAATTATGCTATTCCCTCCGACGTGAAGATTTTTATTCATTCGGATAAGCTGATAGTGCGGAATCCTGGGGGTCTAATGCCCGGGGTTGATCTAGAAGATCCCGAGCACGTGCCGAGAAATCCAAACCTCTGCACGCTCCTGTATGACACTGGATACATAGAAAAGTACGGTTATGGGTTAAAGCTGATACGGGAAGAATGCAAGAAGCATGGTCTCGTTGATGTCGAGTTTAAAAGCTCCGCAAATAAGTTTGAGGTAATATTCAAAAAAAAGAGCCAAGAGTTGCTTGATGACATTGACAAGAGAATATTGGAGTTTCTGACGATACCAAGGAGAACTGGGGAAATCAGCGAATACGTTGGTTTGTCAAAGCCAGCAGTACTCAAAAGGTTAGAGAGGCTTGAGGCCTTAGGACTCGTGAGGGCTGTTGGAAGAGGTGCGCACAGGAAGTACGTTGCAGTTGAATAGCCTTTAGCCTTAGAACCCCTGAATTCCCTTTCTCCTCATGGTTCTCTCAAGGAACTTGTATGAGAGAACGCCCAGCGTTAGGTATAGTAGGGTTAACGCGAAGAGTATCAACAATTCCTCCCTTACCCCAAATATAGGTCTTGATCCGGTGAGAAGGGCCCTTAGAACGTCAACTCCCCACGTGAAGGGAAACGCATACGAGAGGTGCCTTAAGGGCCCCGGGAGGAGAGTTATGGGAAAGTAAAGACCTCCTATGAGGGGTGCCATGTTTCCAATTAAGGATACAACCTCATCTCCCTCCCTGATCACTAGGGTTAGTCCAAATATGAGATAGGCGAGGCCGAAAGAGGCAGTTATGGACAGGAGGAACACCACAACTGAAACGGCAACTTCAGAAACCGTTGCCCCAATAAGTCCCATAATAACTGCCAAGGCAACCAAGGGCAGGGAAGTAACAGTTGTTACAGCAATCCCAAGGAGAGACCAGCCCAGGATGTACTCAAGTGGAGTGAGAGGAGTTAGCAACATGTCCTCAAGCTGGTCTGTTCTCATGTAGTACCTTAGGACAAAGATGGAGGACCACACGACCTCCACGTAGTTCCAGTACGCTATTCCGAGGATGTAGTACTCAAAGTAGTTCTCTGTTCCCAAAATATCCCCTAAGCCAATCTTTTTCCCGTACCAGAGTGCAATTATAACTGGAACTACCGTGAGCACTGGAACTAGAACGTTCCCGTACCAGTCAATTCTGTACCTCCTCGCCGTCAGCAGGGACGCTTTGGCAAGTGCCAAAAACCTCACCAAGCCTCCCACTCCCCGCTAATTCTGAGGAACTCTTCTCCCTTCTTTATCATCCATATTCCAACGATAAGGTATACAAGTGTAACTAAGTTTAAGCCCAGGAGGTAGTAGGATAAGCCGGAGAAGTCTCCATGGAGGATCTTTCTGCCCACTATTATCGTGTACGTTAGCGGTATCAGATATGCCACTCCTCTAACGATCCTGGGGTAAGCCCTAATGTCGGCGGTAACACCCGAGGCAACTGCGAGTGCTTCCTGGGTTAAGAAGTTCACTCCTCCTATCCTCCTGAACCTAAGGACTAGACCGGCCCATAGAAGTGAGAAGGCGAACATGTAAAAGCCGGAAGCTATGTAGAGAGGGAGGAGCCCAAATCCGGCTGAAACTCCAGCTAACTTGAAGATGACCATAGTAACAACCGTGATGTAGGAGCACTCGACAACCATCCAGAGACCCTTACCGAGGAGAAAGCTCAGAAGACTTACAGGAGATAGGGCAACACTCACTAGAGTCCCCTCCTCCCTCTCATCCTCAAATGCCTCCTGAAGGCCAAAGAAGTACTGGTTCAGCCAGTACCACATTATAGAACCCACTAACACGGATTCTCCAAAGCTTGGGGAGAGGAACTTCGCCGTGAGAACCCAGGGAGCTAAGATGAAGAACGGGGTTAGGGCAAAGTTGAGCCAGACTAACCTATACCTCCTCTGGACCCTCAACTCCTTCTTCGCTATCGTTAATACTTCCCTAAGGCTCATTGAGGAGCCTCCTCAAAACGGAGTATAGATCATCCCTTTCGACCCTTATATCCTGGGCGTTCCTCCTTATGAGCTCCCTAAGCTTCTCGTCGAGCTCCTCCTCTCTGGCTATTACCTCAACTTCCTCTCCATTGATTGTTGCGGTGATTCTTAAGGTATCGAACGAGAACCTTGAAAGCCTGTCATCGGCTATTATCCTTCCCTCCCTCATGACGATTAGCCTCCCGTTCTCGGGAAGGCCGTGAAGGATGTGACTCACCAACACAATCGTAACTCCCTGGGAGTTGAGCTCTTGAAGGAAGGAGATAACCTCGGTTACGGCCCTTGGATCGAGGCCATTTAAAACCTCATCGAGAAGGAGAACCTTTGGGTCGTGAATTAAGGCCTTTGCTAAGAGTAGCTTCTTCCTCATTCCCGTTGAATACTCTTCGACAAGTTTGTCCTTAGCATTCTCAAGACCAAGCCTTTTGAGGAGGTACTCGGCTTTTTCCCTCCAGTTTTTAACCCCATAGAGGCCCGCAAACACCTCAAGGTTCTCCATCCCCGTGAGCTTCCAGTATAGGCTTCTCTCGTTTGCAAGCACCACACCTAGGATTTTTGAAGCCTTCTTCCACTCCCTCATCATGTCGTAGCCGAAGACCCTAACTTCGCCCTTATCCGGGACTAAGAGACCAGAAATGATCTTAAGGAGAGTGCTCTTACCAGAACCATTTTCCCCGGCAATTACTACGAACTCGCCCTCCCTTATTTTGAGATTTACATCCTTGAGAACATGAGTACCATTGAAGCTCTTCCAAACTCCTTTCAGCTCAATTGCCATGGTTCCGGGTAGATTTGGGAATTTAAAAGGGCTTTCTAAACCAAAGGTTTTCCGTTAACATGTTAACTTACATCCGCTGTCATGTCTTCGTTGTTAATCAGTTAACTACACTCCCCTCAAAACAAGGTTGAGTTGTGTTAATTCAAATTCGAGAATACTTAGAAAGAACTACAAACAATAGAACTATAAGAGGACGAGGATCATGGAAAAAATTCTCAGGAATCTGAAAGCGATAATAGTTGAAGAGTTTGAAAGGAGAGGGATTAAAGTTCGTGAAATTATCCTATTTGGATCTAGGGCCAAGGGAAACTCTAAAGAGAGTTCGGACTGGGATATAATGGTCGTTATAGAAGATAATATCGATAGGGAAACGTATAATGAGCTCGGGTACAGTGTTTATAGGAGGGTTGATATTCCACTTGATTGGAGAAGTACAAGGACCTCCCAGGATTCATCTATTACTATGCAGTACGAGATGGTGTTAAGATATGAGGGAAGACGTTAAGGCATGGTTAAAATGAGCTGAGGATGACTTAGAAACTGCGATTGTTATCTTGGAATCACCCAAACCTGACAGAACTTTTGGCGTACTTATCCAAGAGAGAGTTGATGAGCTTACAAGATATGCAGTCGAATCGAGGTATCCGACACTCTTTGAGCCCACTTGGAGGAAGCAAAAAGAGCTGTAGAAATTGCAAGATTTGCGCATGACTTCGTTTCCAGAAAATTGCTAAATGACAGGGGTAAGTGAGGAAAGTACTAGAGCACAAGCCTCCTTTCCTTGGGAACGTAGTTCTTAACAACGCCATTGATAAGCTTTCCGCCGCCGAGCCAGTAGTTCCTCCACTTTAGGATAACCCATCTGTTCCCCTCTTCGTCAACCTTTATGTCCTCTCCCCTAAGCCATGTCCTCGCCTTCTCATCGTCGACCTCTATGACATTTTTCGTGGCTTTGGGTCCTATTATGAATGCTCCCTCAATGGTTAGCCTTATGCCATCAGCCTCTATCTTTCCAAAGTACACTCCTTCGTGACCCTTCTCTGGAAACTCGCACTTCCTGTAAGCGTATATTCTCCTTCCCCTAACTTCAAGAACTAAATCATCTGGAGCGTAGCCATACTGCTCTTCGAGCATTTTCTTGATGTCCATTTTTGTTCCCCCTAAATATATTTCATAAGCGTGTTCAGAGCCCACTCAAAGGCATCCCTATCATCAACATCTATGACGTGATCCAAGTACTGGAGGGCCCTAAGATTTATCACGAGGTAAGCTTCTCCCCTCTTGAGGCCAAGGTCGTAGGCGTCGTAGTAAACCCTTTCTTCTCCTAAGGCTTCATTAATCAGGTCAACGAAGTACTTTATGTCCTCGACGCTGATCTCATCCCACTTGCTCTCGAGCTCATCAAAGAACCTCTCCAAGGTGAATATCTTCTCGACCGGCAGGTTGAGGGTTCCCTTGATGAACTGAAACTCACCTACCCTGAATATCTTAACGTCATCGTTATCCCTGATTCCAACAGTATCCCAGAGTATCACTCCCTCTATTACGTTTCCACCACCGTACCTCTGAGAGAGCTCGCTGAACACGTCAAATACAGCTTGCATCTCCTCTATAAACTCTTCCTCATCTTCAAAGCTCACGACCTTGCTCACGCTACCCCTCATCTCGCAACCTCCCGTGGGATTATTAAAGCAGACACCCTGATTTTTAAATATGAGGGTCGCCCTTAAAATAGCCTACGATGGAACAAGATTCCACGGCTTTCAAAGGCAACCCAACGTTAGAACCGTCGAGGGCGAGATTATTAAAGCATTAAATGATGCAGGCATAGAGTTCACGGATTTCAAGAGCGCATCAAGGACTGATAGGGGCGTAAGTGCATTAGGGAACGTTGTTGCCCTGACAACAGACGATGAGAGGATTCTCAATCCAATGGTTCTAAACGGCAGGCTTGAAGATATTTGGGTTCTCTCAGCTGTGAAGGTTCCCCAGGATTTCCATCCTAGATTCTGGGCCAAATCGAAGGTGTATAGGTACTACCTTCCATCTTGGGATCTGGACATTGAGAAGGTTAAGGAGTGCTCTAGGCTTTTCCTAGGAACACACGACTTCTCGGCATTCGCGAGAGTTGATGGAAGGGACACGATTAGGAGTATAGATAGGATTGAAGTTTGGAAGAGCGGGCCAATTTTAGTTGTTGAGGTTGAGGCGAAGAGCTTTCTTTGGGAGATGGTTAGGAGAATAGTCAAGGCCCTTGAGCTCTGCGGGTCGGGTAAACTTGTATCCCAGGATATAGAGAGGATGCTTCAGGGAGCGTACGAGAGGAGCAGGAAGGTGCCCCCAGCTCCTCCAGAGGGCTTACTGCTCGTGGATGTGGAGTACAACGGAATTACTTTCCCACTCGACGAGAGATCCCTGAAAAAGTTTAGAAGGGAAGTCGAGGAGAGGGCGAAGGCTAGGATGATGCTTTCTTACTTAACCCTAGATATGATAAAAGTTTAAAGGGCCTCAACTCAAGCCCGGTGGGTGAAAGCATGAAGGTTGAGGGTTTGGTTTCGAGCCTTAGGAACGCGGAAACAGTTGAAGAGCTTTTCTCCATCCTTAAAAAGAAGGGTGCTCCAGTTATGGACCTCGAGGGCATGAAGAAGCTTGTTATAATCGAGGGGGACTTTGAAGGGAAGCAGTTTTATACCGAAATCAACGGCCTAAAGGCGAACATGGCACTGGGAGATGCTATGCTAAATGCTTCAAGCGTTCCGTTCAAGTGCAAGAAGCCGTTCACTGGAGGTAACTTGATCTTTGTAGACTACGATAACATCGAGGCGGAAGAATTCGTGCTCGCCTATAAGGCTGAGAACACTGGAGTTTACTTCCACGTGAAAGGTGGGGAGGCTAGAGAAATAAGCAAAGAGGAGTACGAGGAACTCAAGGACAAGATGCCTGAATTCAAGGTTAAGGGCTACAGTGAGGAAGAGATGGAAGGGATGGGGGCCTTCTTTGGATAGCCCTCAGAAGTGGTAGCTCTCATCACTCTTCAGTGCCGGGCTCGCTCCTCATCGGGCCCCTACCAAACTTTTGTCCCAACGGGAACCTCATCGGGAACTGGGATTAAGAAGACTTTCCCTTCTTCGGTTTCAGCAACTATAAGCATCCCTTGGCTCTCGACTCCCGAAAATTTCTTTGGTTTTAGGTTCAATACGAATATAAATTTCTTCCCCTTTAGGTCTTCTGGAGAGTACTGGTCAGCTATTCCGGTGACTATCGTTCTCTCTTCCTTCCCAAAGTCAACAACGAGCTTTATCAGCTTTTTCGTCCTTGGAATTTTCTCGGCTTCTTTCACTAGACCAACCCTCATATCAAACTTCCAGAACTCTTCAACGTCATACACCGACACCACCTAATCTTCGTTGGATTAACTTATATATCCGGTTTCCCAAACTACATCGACATGAAGTGGGAAGAGTGGAAGCCGTTTTACGAGCGAATAGTCAGAGAGATGGGGTACTCGGTAGAGGATGATAGGAAGTCAGCCGAGCTACTAAGGGCAATCCTTATTGAAAACGATAATTACATAATTAAAGAAGAGCTTAAAGCTGTAATTATGGAAAAAGTTTACGTGTTCGGTGCCGGCCCTAGTCTCGAAGATGCCCTAAAGAAATACGATTTCTCAGATGGCACAAAGATTGCAGCGGATGGAGCTACTACCGCCCTTTTAGAGCACCAAATGATCCCGGACATAGTGGTCACAGATCTTGACGGGAGAATTCAGGATTTAATTAGAGCATCTGGGAGGGCAATTATGGTAGTCCACGCTCACGGTGATAATATGGATAAGCTCCCTCTCGTGACGAACTTCCCCATAGTCCTGGGGACTTGTCAAACTGAGCCCTTAGATATAATATACAACTTTGGAGGCTTTACGGATGGAGATAGGGCCGCATTTCTGGCAGAAGAACTTGGGGCTAAGGAGATAATCCTTGTAGGTTTCGACTTCTCAGGCCTAGTTGGAAGGTGGAGCAAGCCTTGGTTGAAGCAACATACAACTGCATGGGAAGAAAAAAGGAAGAAGCTGGGTTTCGCAGAGGAACTTTTGCAGTGGCTTAAAGACAATGGTAAGGCAAAAATAACCTTTCTTTACTGATAAATAGTTCAAATTTCTGTCCAAAAATGATTTATATTAGATGACACTTTTAAATGCCGAGGTGATCTGATGAATTCCGCCATTACCATCTTTCTGGCGGGTCTCATCTATGTTGTCTTGTATCACACCTATGGTAAGGCCCTTCAGAACAAGGTAGTAAAGGCAGACCCCAACAGGCCAACGCCTGCTCACAAGCTCTACGATGGCGTTGACTACGTTCCAGCACACCCACTAGTTCTCTACGGCCACCACTTCGCTTCAATAGCTGGTGCAGGGCCAATTGTAGGTCCAGCCGTGGCAATGGCCTGGGGCTGGCTCCCAGGATTGCTGTGGGTCTGGTTCGGAAACGTCTTCATTGGAGCAGTCCACGACTATCTAGCATTGATGTCATCCGTGCGTTACGATGGTAAGTCAATTCAGTGGATAGCCGGAAAGCTCATGAGCAAGAGGACCAGCATGGCCTTTGAGCTCTACGTCTGGTTTGCGCTGATCTTAGTTATAGCAGCATTCGCTAACGTTATAGCAGGAATATTTGTCAAGACCCCTGGTGCTGCAACAGCTTCAATACTGTTCCTGCTGATTGCAGTCATATTGGGATGGTTGCTGTACAAGGTGCAGATAGACTTCAAGGTGGGAACGATTATAGGGATAGTCTTGCTAGCACTTGCAATTTACATCGGATTCAAGTTCCCAATAGAGGCCAGCAAACAGGTTTGGTACATATTCCTGGGCCTGTACATAATAGTTGCATCTTCACTGCCAGTTTGGATTCTGTTGCAGCCTAGAGATTACCTCAACGCGTACATTCTGTGGTTTGGTCTTGCACTTGGAGGCATAGCGTTCCTCGTGGTTGGCCTTAAGGGTATGGGGACTTTCACAGCTCCTGCATACACTACTTGGAGCGCCCACGTTGTCGGTGGAAAACCCTCACCATTCTGGCCAACAATCCCACTGGTCATAGCATGTGGTGCACTGAGCGGTTTCCACTCCTTGGTTGGTTCAGGAACGTCATCAAAGCAACTTGACAACGAACTTCATGGCCTACTTGTTGGCTATGGTGGAATGTTCACTGAGGGATTCCTATCGACTATCGTTATCTCTTCAATAGCAGTATATGGAATAAAGGTCTTCCAGGATGCCAATGTTGCAATAAACTTCCAGAACTGGGCCCAAATCTACGCCCCAATGGTAGCAAGTAAAATAGGAAAGGTCACAATATTCGCAAAGAGCTATGCCTATGGACTGCATGACGCTTTTGGTATTGATGTAAAGGCCGGTGCACTCTTCGCGAGCCTGTGGGTTTCAGCGTTTGCATTAACTACATTAGATACGGCAACAAGACTTGGAAGGTTTGCATGGCAGGAAATAATTGAGATGGTGAAGGGTCCAGAGATCCTTAAGAACAAGTGGGTTGCATCCTTCATCCTCGTGTTCCTGGGGATCTACCTGGCATGGATTGGAAAGTGGCTCGTTATATGGCCAGCCTTCAGTGGAATGAACCAGATGCTTGCGAGCATAGCTATGATGACAGCTTCTCTGTGGGTGGCAAAGGTTCAGAGGCCCGCAGGAATATGGAAGTGGGCTGTTCTAATTCCGGCGCTGTTCCTATGGGTTACAGTAACCGCAGCATTGATATGGTTCCTGATCTACGTAGGAAAGGGAAGCATCTGGGTCAGCATAATAACAATTGTTGGTCTTGCACTGAACTTCCTGCTCGTCATTGACTGGTACCACGCATGGAAGAAGCCCGCAGAAGAGTACCAGGCCGCTACCGCCTGACCTCCTTCTTTTCTTTTACGTTTAGGAGGCATTAAAATGGAGCCCATAAAGAACTTTCTGAAGGGTTTCTTTGAGTACTTTAAGCAGAGCTCAACTGAATACATCGAATTTGAGCTGAGAGAGCTCGAAAATGTGTTTGCACTAATTTTGATGGCCTCTTTCATAGGTATACCTTCTCCACCGACTACCCTCGTCTTGAGACTCATGCCACACATGGTGAAGGAGATAAAGGTAATGCAACAGAGAGCCATTGATCTCGATGATGTATTCGCGGAAGTCGCTGGGATGTTTGACATAGACTGAGGTGAGAGCATGAGAAAATATCTCCTACCTCAGGATGGATTCAGAGTGATATTTGTCATTGGGAAGGGAGGAGTTGGGAAGACAACCACCTCAGCCTCATTAGCAGTTGCCCTAGCGGAGGCAGGCCATAAAACCCTCATAGTCTCCCTTGATCCAGCCCACAATCTTGGTGACGTTTTAATGGAGAAGCTTTCAGATAAGCCCAGGGAGATAATGGAGAACCTCTATGCGAGCGAGCTTGACATGGAGGGAATGATTAGGGAGTATCTGGAGCACCTTGAGAAGAACCTGAAGAACATGTATAGGTATTTGACAGTAATAAACCTCGAGAAGTACTTCGAAGTCCTACGGTACTCCCCTGGAATAGAGGAGTACGCAACCCTTGAGGCTATAAGGGAAATACTTAGTGAGGGGGATAATTGGAACGTCATAGTGTTTGACACTCCTCCAACAGGTCTCACGCTAAGGGTTCTCGCTTTGCCGAGGATCTCTTTAATATGGGCAGACAAGCTAATAGAGATTAGGAAAAAGATACTCGAGAGGAGGAGGGCTATAGCCAAGATTCAGGGGGAGCAGAAGTTCGTAGTTGATGGAGAAGAGATAAAGCTTCCAACTGAGGAAGAAGAGGATGGCGTTATGAGGGAGCTGAAGGCATACAGGAGTGAGGTTGAATTCGTGTACAAGACTATAACTGACCCCAAAAAGACTTCAGTTATCGCTGTTATGAATCCAGAGCTGCTTCCCCTTTACGAAACTAAGAGAGCTTATGAAAGCCTGAAGAAATTCAAGGTTCCCTTCAACTTAATAGTCATGAACAAGGTGATCCAGCTTGAGCGCGAAGTTCCTGAGATAAAGGTCAAAATTGAGGCTCAAAAGAGAGTTATGGAGGAAGTTAAGAGGGAATTCAGAGGTGTTGATATAGTCGAAATTCCTATGTTCCAAGAGGAACCGAGAGGAATTGAGTGGCTGAGGAAGGTCGGGGGTATGATAGTTGGAAATCCTTGAAAAACTAAGGAGGGTCAAGAATCCGTTCACGGGTCAAGATATAGTCAGCGAAGGACTAGTAACTAAGGTTATTAAGGAAGATAATAAGGTCATAATTTACGTGGCCTTTGCAAGGAATACACCAAGAAAGCCCGCAGCAATGGCAATGGTGTGGCCAATTCAGGCTAAGATAGTGAGGGAGATAGTTAACGTCCTAAAAGATTACGATATTGAAATTTTAGACGATCTGACACTGCAAAGGTACTACCCAGTGGAGGAGGTATAATGGAGACCTCAATGCTGATCTTCATAATAATGGTTCTCGCAGCTGTTTCCTCCTTGCAGTTCTACAAAGGGAGAAAGCTCAACCTGATGCTTATGCAGCACTATCTTAGGAGCATAGAGGGCATATTGAAGCCCAAGGACAAGGACTACGTGTGGCTTGGAGGATACGTAGGTTTCAGAGCCTACTACAAGCTTGACGATCCAGATATACTAAAATTCGAGTACACCCTAACTCTCCTTCCGAGGCACAGCATCCTGTACTTTCCCGTGTCCCTCCTTATAAATAGGCACGACAAGCTTTACATTGTTGTCAGGCCAACGTTTGAGATAAAGAGGGAGGTTCACTTCCTCCAGAAGGGGTACTTCAGAATGAGGCCAGGAATTGAGAGGGAGATCGAGCTACTTAAGGGTGAGGAAGAAATTGGGGGTGTGAAATTTGAAACCCTCTTTGATAACTACGAGGACGTTAAGCCAGTGAAGGAGTTCATTGAAGGATTCTCAAACGTGAAGAACATCAAGCACGTCGCGATAGTTCCGAAGACAAACGTGATCTACGTTTTCATGAAACCAGAGCCTGACACAATAGAAAAAGATGTGAGGAATATCCTGAGGTTCATAAGAAACTTTCCAAAAGGAATGAAAGGCTAGCATTCTGCTTTTTTCTTTTCCCTGTAGAACCAGTCAGCAGCCTTACAGTACTCAAACAGTTCTTCTGGTTTGAAGTACAAGTTAATCTCCCTTTCGGCACTCTCCTTCGAATCGCTTGCGTGAATTACATTGTAGATTGCATCTCCAATGTCAAGGCCATAGTCTCCCCTAATGGTTCCTGGGGCCGCATCCTTGGGATCCGTTGCTCCAGCCATCCTTCTGACAACCTCAATTGCATATCTCCCCTCAACGACCATTACAACTACGGGAGCCTTTGTGATATACTCTATAAGGGCATTAAAGAAGGGCTTACCTTTGTGCTCTTCGTAGTGCTTCTCTGCCAACTCCCGGTCTATCCAAATCATCTTCATGCCAACGATTTTTAGTCCTCTTTTTTCAAACCTGCTTATTATTTCTCCAATTAATCCTCTGACAACAGCATCAGGCTTTATTATTACTAGGGTCCTCTCCACTTCTTCCATCAGCGACACCACTAATACCTTCCTGGGAGGATTTAATTAACTTATCTATCTCGAAAAAGAAGAACGCCAAGCCACTCGCAACCCCTACTAATATGAATGGTAGTTTTGAGGGAAGTGGCAATCCCCTGTGCCACTTATAAAGTAGGTAATTCTGGTAGAGAAAGGCATAGATGAACCACATCAAGATTAAGCTTTCAATTGCCGTTATTAAAACATCCTTCCACCTTTTCTTTAATATATCAACTTCCAATCTCACCAGACCTCCAGAACTTCCTAAGTCTGATTCTCATAAGAGGCAGAGTCACCGGCTTCATAGTCTCAACCATCCAGTCGGGAAGATCCTTTTTAACGTTACTCCACAGAACCCTATAGTCAAGGATAACTATGCTTCCCTTTTCCTCAGCAGAGCGATGAACTCTTCCAGCAGCTTGAGCGAGCTTCCTGTGGGCGGGTAGAACGTAGCCATAGTACCTTCCCTTCCCAGGGAACTTCTTTTCAAAGTACCTTATCTGGGCTTGAACCCTCGGAGTTGGCCGGGCATAAGGGATGCCCACCAGAACTACACCATTCATTTCATCTCCTGAGTAGTCCTGACCCTCGCTGTTCCTTCCGCCCATAACACCAAAGAGAACTGCCCCGTTTTTCTTTGCATGTGCCTTGAACTCTGTAACCATAGCATCATTTTCACTTGAGCTTGCATCCTTCTTTTCTATGAACACCTTCTTTCCAACTTCCTCCTCGATCTTTATGTGAACATTGGTGCTTATTATCCCCTCCAGCACTTCGTATGAAGCTGTAAAAACGCCCACGTTTTTGGGAATTATCTTTACGGCCTCAAAAATGTACTCGGCGATCTTCCTGTACAGGCTAGGGCTCCTCTCTTCTCCCCTCGTGGAAACATCCCTCGCAACTAAAACTATTGCATTCTCCCTTTTTACCATCCTGGGGAACTTCTTTAGCTCGGCTTTTACACCTATGATATCCCTAAATGCCTCCAAGGGGCTGAGCGTTCCTGACATGAAGATTGCCGAGTGAACCTCGTTAACAAAGTCTAGGGCCACTGAAGGATCAAGGGCTACGAGCTCTAGAGCGAGTCCCCTTTCCTTGCTGAATAAATGGATGTAATCCTCCCTCTCTCCAACGGAGAGCCAGTTCCATAGAAATTCCCCCACTCTTCCAACGTAGCTCCTTGGTGGGAGGTTCCTCTCTATTTTGTCCTCTCTTATCGCATCCCCAATTTCAACCATGTAGTTTATGATCTCAGCCAAATCCCTAGGAGAGTAAGAGAGTATGAGGATTGGATGTTCAAAGACTTCCTGGGGCCTTATAGGAATCTCGGAGGATTCATAATTCTCTAATCTCTTCTTGTACAGTATCTCCAGCCCCTTTAGGAATATCGAAAGGAAGTTTTCAACGTCATCCTCCCCGTATTCATGGGCCTCTTTAATTGCTCTCTCAATCGTCCTCACGCTTAGCCTGTCGCTTAACGTTGAGATTGCTTGATCTGGAACGTTATGGGCCTCATCAAATATCACTATCAGATCAGAATAATCAATACCAAGACTGTCCATAAAGGCCTGCCTGATCCATGGGTTCAGCATATAGAGATAGCTTGCAACTATTACGTTGGCCTTCTCCCCAACCTTCCTAGTTACCTCATAAGGACATAGCTCCAGCAGTTCTGAGTATTCAAGAACTTCCCAGGGAAAAGATGGTCTCTCAAGGAAGAATTCAACTATCTCCTTAACCCTATCTTTCTTCTCCTTTAGATTTTCGTAGAACTTGCACTTTCCAAGCTTTCTAAGGCTCTTACATACGACCATACTCGTGTAAGCGTCCGGAGCGAACGTCTGAATGTACTTGTGTAGGCATAGATCCTTTCTACTCCTGAACTCAATCCCGCTAACTTTTCCAACCTTTCTTATTGCCTTAAGCTCCTCTATTACCCTGTCCATCTGCTTGTGAGTTCTTGCCAGATAAATCACCTTGTACCCCAGGGAGATTGCATAGGGCAATACTCCAGCAAGAACACTTATCGTTTTCCCGAATCCCGTGGGAGCCTCCACTATTAGATTTTTCCCACTTTTAACGGCTTCCCTGACTAGGGTTATGAACTCTTCCTGATGCGGTCGAAGGCTCTGGTATGGGAAGTGCTCTAGCATCGCTATCGCCTTTCTCTAAGCGGAACTCTTCAAAAATCTACCGAGACTATATAGACTACATATGCCAATGTATAAACAAGAGCACAGATGCGGACATATGGTCGCAAATGAACATAAACGAAAGGTTTTTATATGTGAATAGTCTGTTTATTCTCTCGATGATGCAGATGGTGAGAACGATGAGAAGGATAAATTTAATCACGATAAAATATGTTGAAATCATTAGGTTACTTGTCATAATTCTCATCCTTCTTATCCTATGAAGTGACGAATTACCATCCCGCGAACCCCTCACCTTTTGGGGTTCGGTTTGTCTCCATGACAAAAAGCTTGGAGGTGGTCCGTATGGAGTTTGAGACCATGAAGAAGGTGGTGGTTGAGGCTATGGAGAACGGCGCCCAGTGGGTGGCCGTGACAGTAAAGACTAGAGATGCACCAACTAAGGTAATGGAGGAGTTTGAGGAGTTCCTAAAAAAGCAGGGGTGGAATGTGAACTTTAGAGCAAACTGGTGGAGCCCAGCAAGGTATGGGGTAGCAGTGTTGGAGGCTCAAAAAGGCGGAAAGAGCAAAGTGCTGATGGTCAAGTGGGCAGTTTCAAGCAAGGAAGACAAAGTACTGAGAGTTGAAGGCAAGATGGAGAAAGATGCAAGAAAAGAGTTCTACACAATAGTCGATATGGTCAGTGATGACTTCCTGTATGACACAATCTTGAGAAACATGATGGATAGGTACTAATGGATTTGTCAATTTGATGTAAACCTTGGCCTCTTCCTCTACCAAATTTCGTTTTGTATATAATTTCCGGATTTTGGAATTATATCTAATATGTCAAGTATACAACAAGAATTGCGAAAATTTATTATACAAGGTGTGCAGGGTGGGGGTTTAGGGAATGACTATGAGGGCCGGTGAAATAAGTTGGGTATTCAATCCATTAAGAACATGGCTTGGTGAGAGGGGTAGCAGTTATGATGATTATGTTGGCAATGGCACAATAATCGTCCTTCTTCTTCTGATTCTCATTATTATTGGACTCATTATCCTCCTCTGAAGTAATCAAAGGTACATTCCTCTCCTTTCCTTTCCCTGTGTCTTTTTCGTGAACTAAACTCTATGGGGGTGGTCTCTATGAAAATGTCCGGCGCGAAGGCTCTGGTAAAGGCCCTGGAAAAGCAGGGCGTGAAGCATACGTTTGGTATAATAGGTGGAAGCATAATGCCAGTATTTGACGAGCTATTGGACAGTGAAATAAGGCATATAACCACAAGGCATGAGCAGGGGGCAGCCCATGCAGCAGATGGATATGCAAGGGTCTCAGGAAGGCCAGGAGTTGCAATAACGACCTCGGGTCCAGGAGCAACTAACCTAGTTACGGGAATAGCTACCGCCTATATGGACTCCTCACCTATTGTGGCAATAACTGGTCAAGTGCCGACTTACATGGTTGGGAAGATGGCTTTTCAGGAGACCGACATAATCAACATAACGAAGCCGATAACGAAGTGGAACTATCAGATACAGAAACCTGAGGAAGTTCCCAAGGCAGTAAAGATGGCATTTACTATAGCGACCCTTGGAAGACCTGGGCCGACTCTTCTAGACTTCCCGAAAGACGCTCAAACTGGAGAAGGGGAAATGAACTTTGATGTAGACATCTCTCAGCTAGTTACGCCATGGAGACCACCAAAGCTTGATGCCTGTCCAGAAGAAGTGAAGAAAGCCGTTGACATGATACTTTCCGCGGAGAAGCCGGTATTCATTGTTGGAGGAGGAGTTGTTTGGTCAGGGGCAACCGACGAGGTTCTAGCGATAGCCGAGTACTTAATGATACCAATAATGGCAACCTTCATGGGCAAGGGTGCCGTTCCGGAGAATCACCCATTGTACGTGGGTAACTTGGGAATGCACGGAAAGATAGCAGCAAACAAACTACTCCCTGAGACGGATCTAATAATAGCAGTAGGAATGAGATGGAGCGACAGAACTGTTAGTGAATTCGAGAACTTTGCTCCAAATGCAAAGATAATCCACATAGACATAGATCCAAAGGAAGTTGGTAAGAACGTCAAGGCGCACCTTGGAATAATAGGCGATGCGAAGAGAGTTCTAAGAGCTATCTACAATGAGATCGTGAGGAGGGCCAAGAAGAGGGAAGATTGGCCGTGGTTTAGAAAGGTTCAGGAGTTCAAGGAAAAGTACAGGGAAGAATTAGTTCCAATAGATGGGAACTATCTAAGGCCCCCCGAGATCCTTAAGGAATTGAGAAAGCTATTGCCTGAAGATGCAATAGTGGCAACGGAAGTTGGTCAAAACCAGATGTGGGTAGCCTTGTTCTTCCCGATACTGAAGCCAAGAACTTTCATAACCTCAGGTGGACTTGGAACGATGGGCTTTGGATTCCCGGCAGCGATTGGGGCTAAAGTTGCCAAGCCAGACAAAGTCGTTGTTGATATTGCCGGTGACGGAAGCTTCATGATGTCCGAAAGGGAGTTGGCTACGGCGGTTAACGAGAACATCCCGGTTATAGTGATAATCCTCAACAACTCCTCCCTGGGAATGGTGGCTCAATGGCAGAGAATGTTCTACAACAGGCGCTACGTTGCAACGTACTTCAAGAAGAACCCCGATTTTGCCAAACTAGCTGAGGTTTATGGTGCTCAGGGCTTTAGGGCCGAAACTATGGATGAGCTGATCAAGGCCGTTAAGGAGGGAATGAAGGCTGACGTTCCTACCGTCATAGATGTCCCAATCCACCCGGAGGATGATGTTCTGCCAATGGTTCCTCCGGGGGAGCACATCTCGAAGGTCGTAACGAGGTATTGAGGTGGTTGAAATGGTGAAGGTATACTACGACAATGAGGTTAGTATGGACATACTGAAGGACAAGACCGTGGCCGTTATAGGGTACGGAAGCCAAGGAGAAGCTCAGGCAAAGAACATGAGGGATTCCGGAGTTCACGTAATACTCGGTCTTAGACCTGAAGGAAATTCATGGAAGAGGGCAAAGCAGGACGGCTTTGAAGTTTACACAATCGAAGAGGCCGTTCAAAAGGCCGATATAGTTCACATTCTAATTCCGGATTTAGTCCAGCCAAAGGTATACAAGGAGAAAATTGAGCCACACCTAAGGGAGGGGCAGGCATTAGGCTTCTCCCACGGTTTTAACATTCATTACAAACAGATAGTCCCTCCTGAATATGTTGACGTCATCATGGTTGCTCCCAAGAGCCCAGGAAGGAGGGTTAGAGAGACCTACTTAGAAGGCTTTGGTGTTCCTGCCTTAATTGCTGTCCATCAGGACTACACAGGCCATGCAAAGGAGTTAGCACTCGCAATGGCCAAGGCGATAGGAGCAACGAGGGCTGGAGTAATAGAGACAACTTTCAAGGATGAAACCGAGAGCGACCTCATTGGAGAGCAGTTAGTCCTCGTTGGAGGTCTAATTGAACTCATAAAGAAGGGATTTGAAGTTCTCGTAGAGCTTGGCTATCCACCAGAACTCGCTTACTTCGAGGCCTGCAATGAAGCAAAGCTAATAATGGATCTAATCTATGAGAGAGGATTCACTGGAATGCTGAAGGCTGTATCAGATACGGCAAAGTACGGTGGTCTTACGGTTGGGCCAAAGGTAATTGACGACCATGTCAAGGAAAACATGAGGAAGTACGCCGAGAGAGTTAGAAGCGGGGAGTTCGCCAAAGAGTGGATATCAAAGGCCGACAGAGCAAAGGAAGTTCTTGAGGAGCTAATGAAACCCATCGAAGAGCATGAGATAGAGAAAGTTGGAAGGTTCATTAGGAAGATGAGTGGATTGGAGAAGTAATCTCCCCCTCTTCCTAATTCTTTGGAGGGTTAAATCGTGAGAAGGATAAAAATATTTGACACTACGCTGAGAGATGGCGAGCAGACTCCTGGTGTTAGTTTAACCGTTGAAGAGAAAGTTGAGATAGCCAAGCAGCTCGCGAGACTTAACGTGGATATCATCGAGGCGGGCTTTCCAATCTCATCTCCCGGTGAGTTTGAGGCCGTAAGTAGGATAGCCAGGGAGGTTGAAGGGCCTACCATAGCGGCCCTAGCGAGGGCCGTTAAAAAAGACATAGACAGGGCGGGAGAAGCCCTTAAGGACGCTGAGAAGAAAAGAATCCACACTTTCATAGCGACTTCACAAATCCACATGAAGTACAAGCTTAGAAAGAGCCCCGAGGAAGTTAGAAAGCTTGCCGTGGAGGCAGTAGAATACGCCACCAAATACACTGATGATATAGAGTTCTCTGCCGAAGACGCAACAAGAAGCGACTGGGACTTTCTAGTTGAGATTTATGAGGCTGTTATAGATGCTGGAGCAACGACAATAAACATTCCAGACACCGTTGGCTATACAACGCCGGAGGAGTTCTACGAGCTGATAAGATATCTGAAGAAGAATATAACGAACCTCAATGGAGTAACGATAAGCGTTCACTGTCATGATGACCTTGGCCTAGCGGTTGCTAACTCCCTCTCAGCAATAAGAGCCGGTGCTAACCAAGTTGAAGTTACTGTGAACGGAATAGGGGAGAGAGCTGGAAACGCCGCCTTAGAGGAAGTTGTCGTTGCTTTAGATACTAGGAAGGACTTCTATAAAGTTGAAACTGGCATAAATCTGAGTGAAATAGCGAGAACTAGTAGGTTAGTTGCACATCTAACGGGAATTGAAGTTCCACCGAACAAAGCCGTTGTTGGAGCGAATGCTTTTGCTCACGAATCGGGGATTCATCAAGATGGAGTTCTAAAGGAGAGAACCACCTACGAGATCATAGATCCAAAGAAGCTTGGATTTTCTGGTAGCAAAATTGTCTTAGGGAAGCATTCGGGAAGACACGCTTTCAGGAAAAAGCTCGAAGAGCTCGGCTATAAGCTAAATGAGGAGGAATTTGAAAGGGCATTTGCTAAGTTCAAAGAAGTTGCAGATAGGAAGAAAGGCATTACTGATTTGGACATAGAGGCAATAATTCAGGAGGAACTTGGCAAAGGAAGGGAGAAGTACCACGTTGAAGTTCTTCACGTAACCTCGGGAAAAATCTCAACGGCAACGGTTAGGGTTTACTGGAACGGTACCGAGAAGATCGAAGCTTCATGGTCCAAGAACGGGCCAATTGATGCTCTCTTCTCAGCCATAAATAAGGCCCTAAACCTCGACTGCAGGCTCAAAGAGTACAGGGTAACCTCCGTCACTTCTGGAAGGGATGCTCTGGGGGAGGTTCTCGTTAGGATTGAGCACAACGGTGAGATTTACGTTGGAAGAGGGTTAAGCACTGACATTATTGAAGCCAGCGCTCAGGCTTATCTAAACGCCGTGAATAGAATAAGGAGGTGATAGAATGGGGATGACCATTGCTGAAAAGATATTGGCTGAACACGCAGGTAAAGAGGAAGTTAAGCCCGGAGAAATAGTTATGGCAAAGCTTGACTTCGTGTTCGGAAATGATGTAACAACTCCCTTAGCAATCAAGAAGTTTAAGGAGCTCGGAGTTGACAGGGTCTTTGATCCGGAGAGGGTAGGAATAGTTCTTGATCACTTCACTCCAAACAAGGACATAAAATCAGCGGAGCAGTGTAAGTTCTCAAGAGAATTCGCGAGAGAAATGGGCATAAAGTGGTTCTTTGAGGGAGGAAACGTTGGAGTTGAGCACTGTCTCCTTCCCGAGCTCGGACTAATACTCCCGGGAGACCTCGTGATAGGGGCTGATTCACACACATGCACCCACGGAGCCCTAGGAGCTTTTGCAACCGGAGTCGGAAGCACGGATTTAGCAGTGGCGATGGCAACTGGGGAAGCTTGGTTCAGGGTTCCTGAGACTATAAAGTTCGTTTACGAGGGAGAGCTCCAGCCATGGGTTACCTCGAAGGATCTTATCCTTTACACCATAGGAGACATTGGCGTTAACGGGGCTTTATACAAGGTAATGGAGTTCAGCGGGGAAGTAATTGAGAAGCTTTCCGTGGAGCAGAGAATGACAATGACAAACATGGCAATTGAGGCGGGGGCAAAGACGGGAATAATTGAGCCAGATAAGAAAACCCTGGAGTACGTGAAGGAGAGGGCTCAGAGAGATTACAAGGTCTACAAGAGCGATGAGGATGCGAAGTACCACAAAGTAATAGAGTACGACGTGAGCAAGATAGAGCCTCAAGTGGCATTTCCACACCTTCCAGAGAATACCGTGCCAATAAGCAAGGCCGCCAAGATGAACATAAAGATCGACCAAGTGTTCATTGGTTCTTGTACAAATGGACGATATGAAGATTTGAAGATGGCCGCGGAGATTCTCGAGGGTCAGAAGGTTGCTCCCTGGGTTAGACTAATCGTAATTCCATGCTCACCCAGCGTATACTGGAGAGCCCTAAAGGACGGCCTGCTTGAGATATTCCTCGAGGCTGGAGCCGTTATAGGGCCTCCAACATGCGGTCCATGCTTAGGAGGACACATGGGAGTTCTCGCTTCTGGGGAGAGGGCGGTTTCAACAACCAACAGGAACTTTGTTGGAAGAATGGGTCATCCAAAGAGTGAGGTTTACCTCGCAAGCCCCTACGTTGCCGCTGCATCTGCAGTTCTCGGAAGGATAGCTTCTCCTGAGGAGGTGGTAAAATGAAGGTTAAAGGAAGGGCTTGGAAGTATGGGGATCACATAGATACCGACGTCATAATCCCCGCGAGATACCTCAACACCTCTGATCCAAAGGAGTTGGCTCAACACGTGCTCGAGGATCTAGACCCAGAGTTCAGGTTCAAGATGAAGCCTGGGGACATAATAGTGGCCGGCGAGAACTTCGGGTGTGGCAGTTCAAGAGAGCACGCCCCATTGGCGATAAAAGCAGCCGGGGTTTCCTGCGTAATAGCCAAGAGCTTTGCGAGGATATTCTACAGGAACGCAATAAACATTGGACTTCCAATTCTCGAGGCTCCTGAGGCAGTTGAGAGGATAGAGACGGGAGATGAGCTCGAGGTAGATTTCTCCACGGGAGAGATTAGGAACCTGACTAAAGGGGAAGTATACCACGCGAATCCTTTCCCTGACTTCATAATGGAGATCATCAAGGCCGGAGGCCTAATAGAATGGACTAAGAGGAGGTTAGCCAAATGATCAAGATAGCGGTAATTCCTGGGGACGGAATAGGTAAGGAAGTAGTTGCGGAGGGACTAAAGGTTCTCAGAAAGTTAGAACAGCTCAGCAACGTGAAGTTCGACTTTCAAGAATATCCCTTTGGCGCTGAGCACTACCTCAAAACTGGGGAAACCCTGCCGGACTGGGCAATTGAAGAATTCAGGAAGTTCGATGCCATATACTTTGGGGCAATAGGTGACCCCAGGGTAAAGCCTGGAGTTCTCGAGCATGGAATACTGCTCAAGCTGAGGTTCTCCCTTGACCTCTACGTTAACCTGAGGCCAGTCAAGCTGTACCACCCGAAGCTCACACCGCTGAAGGAGAAGGAGAAAATTGACATGGTCTTCGTCAGAGAGAACACCGAGGGGCTGTACGCTGGTGCGGGAGGATTCCTCAGGAAGGGAACTCCCCAGGAAGTAGCAATTCAGGAGATGATAAACACCCGCTACGGTGTGGAGAGGACAGTAAGATTTGCATTTGAGTACGCCAAGAAAACGGGAAGGAAGAAGGTAACCCTCGTGGACAAGGCCAATGTTCTAACCTATGCCCACGATCTCTGGCAGAGGGTCTTTGCCGAGGTCTCAGAGGAGTACCCGGAGATTGAAACTGACCACTATTACGTCGATGCAATGGCAATGAAAATGGTTCGCTCTCCCGAGATCTTCGAAGTAGTTGTTACACCCAACATGTTCGGTGATATTCTAACGGACCTGGGGGCGGAGATAGTCGGTGGGCTAGGTTTAGCTGCATCAGGGAACATACACCCTAGGAAGGTCTCTATGTTCGAGCCTGTTCACGGTTCTGCCCCAGATATAGCTGGAAAGGGTATAGCAAATCCCTTAGCGGCGATATTAACGGCTTCGCTCATGCTTGAGCATTTAGGGTTGGACAAAGAGTCTAAGACGGTGGAAAAGGCTGTTGCAAAGGTGATAGAAGAGAATAAGGTAACTCCAGATTTGGGAGGTAGTTTGAAGACTCATGAAGTTGGAGATGCCGTTGTTAAAGTCCTAGAGGTGTTGTGGGATGAAGGAGAGGCGGGTTGAGCTGTACGATACCACCCTTAGGGACGGCGCCCAGATGGAGGGGATAAGCTTCTCACTTGAAGATAAGCTGAAGATAACTGAAAAACTTGATGAATTCGGCATACATTATATAGAGGGAGGATGGCCAGGTTCAAATCCTAAGGATATAGAGTACTTCAAGGCTGTTAAAGACCTAAGCTTGGAAAACGCTCAGATTGCAGCGTTCGGAAGCACGAGAAGGCCGAGGCTGAGGCCCGAAGAAGATCCAAACCTTAATGCCCTCGTTGATTCCGAGGCTCCAATAGCGACGATATTCGGTAAGAGCTGGGATCTCCACGTTACGGATGCATTAAAGACGACCCTTGAGAACAATCTCCAGATGATAGCGGATTCAATAGAGTACCTCAGAGAACACGGCATGAAAGTATTTTACGATGCCGAGCACTTCTTCGATGGATACAGGGCAAATTCAGATTACGCAATGGAGACCATAAAGACGGCTGAGGAGGCGGGAGCTGAGAGGATAGTCTTAGCTGATACCAATGGAGGGTCACTACCTTCCTTCATTAAGCAGGTAGTCGAGAGGGTTAGGGAAGAGATAAAGGTCCCCTTGGGCATCCATGCTCACAACGATTCCGAGCTGGCAGTTGCCAACTCTCTCATGGCCTTTGAAGCTGGAGTTGTTCAGATACAGGGGACGATAAACGGTTACGGAGAGAGGTGTGGCAACGCTAACTTGATTTCAATAATCCCCGCCTTAGAGCTCAAGTACGGGGTTGAAGTTGTTGGAAAGGAAAAGTTGAGGAAGCTTAAAGAATTAGCGCACTTCGTTGCCGAACTCGCCAATATGGAGATACCCAGGAACCAGCCCTACGTTGGAGACAGCGCTTTCGCCCACAAGGGTGGAGTTCACGTGTCAGCTGTCCTAAAGAATCCAAGGACATACGAGCACATAGATCCAGAGCTCGTTGGAAACAGGAGAAAGGTCGTAGTTTCAGAGCTCTCAGGAAAGAGCAACCTCATATACAAGGCCAAAGAACTGGGTATAGACTTGGATGAGAAGGATCCCCACCTTCAGGAGATAGTGAACAAGATTAAGGAGCTTGAATTCCTGGGCTATCACTTTGAGGCTGCTGAGGCCTCGCTTGAACTGTTAATCGAGAAGATAAAAGGAAGGTACAAGCCCTTCTTTGAGCTTGAAAGGGCAAGAGTTATAAGCGAAATACTCCCCGGCCAACCCCCAATATCGGAAGCTACAGTAGTTGTTAAGGTTGACAGCAAGAGAGTCCACACAGCTGCAGAAGGTAATGGCCCAGTCAATGCCCTAGATCTGGCACTGAGGAAGGCCTTAACTGAATTCTACCCAGAGCTCAAGGAGATAAAGCTCGTTGACTACAAGGTCAGGGTTCTTGGGAGCGAAAAGGGAACTGCTGCCAAGGTCAGGGTTCTTATCCAGACGAGCGATGGAAAGAAGAGCTGGGGCACCGTTGGAGCATCGACGAACATAATAGAGGCAAGCTTAAACGCCATAATCGACAGTATGGAGTACTGGCTGATGAAGGAGTGTGGTAAAAATGAGAAGCGATGTGGTAAAGAGGGGAATTGAAAGGGCTCCCCACCGTTCCCTTTTTAAAGCTATGGGGCTAACGGATGAGGAGCTTGACAGACCACTCATAGGAATAGCTAACTCATTCAACGAGCTGATCCCTGGTCATATACACCTCAGGAAGATTGCCGAGGCGGTAAAGGCAGGAATCAGGATGGCCGGAGGGACTCCGCTTGAGTTCAATACAATAGGGATCTGCGATGGAATAGCAATGAACCACTCCGGAATGAAATATTCGCTCCCCTCAAGGGAGCTTATAGCTGACAGCGTTGAATTAGTCGCTCAGGCTTATCACTTCGATGGAATAGTGATGATTGCTTCGTGTGACAAGATAATCCCGGGAATGCTAATGGCTATGGCTAGGCTCGACGTTCCAGCTATTTTCGTTTCAGGCGGCCCCATGCTGCCAGGCAGGTTTAGGGGAGAGTACGTTGATGTAAAGACCGTTTTTGAAGCAGTGGGTGCCGTAAAGGCTGGAAAGATGAGTCTTGAGGAGCTTAAGCTTCTTGAATCCGTAGCCTGTCCTGGTTGCGGCTCTTGTGCTGGAATGTTTACCGCAAACACCATGAATGCACTAACGGAAGCCTTGGGAGTTTCAATGCCGTGGAACGGAACTGCTCCGGCAGTTTACGCTCACAGGATAAGGATAGCCAAGAAAACGGGAATGCAGATAGTTAAGCTCGTTGAAGAGGACGTCAAGCCAAGCGACATAATGACTAAGGAAGCATTTGAAGATGCCATAGCCGTTGATATGGCTCTAGGTGGCTCGACAAATACTGTCCTCCACCTTATGGCAATAGCACATGAGGCAGGAGTTGACCTAACTTTAGATGACTTCGACAGGATAAGTGAGATAACGCCAACCCTCGCAAAGCTGAGCCCCGCAGGAAAACACTTCGTCGTTGACCTCTACGAGGCGGGAGGAATTCTTGGAGTAATGAAGAGGCTTGCTAAGAAGGGGATTATTCACGAGGACAGGATGACAGTTGCCTTGAAGACTGTAAAGGAATTGCTTGAGAGAGCATTCGTGGCCAGGGATGACGTGATAAGACCACTCGATAATCCTTACTCCCCTAGAGGGGGCATAATGATACTTAGAGGAACACTTGCCCCAGATGGGGCTGTAATCAAGGTATCAGCCGTTAACGGAGTTACCGTATTTGAAGGAACCGCCAAAGTTTATGACAGCGAAGAGGAAGCCACGAAAGCAATCCTGAGCGGAGAAGTTGAGAAGGGCGATGTTGTTGTGATAAGGTACGAAGGCCCAAGGGGCGGCCCAGGAATGAGGGAGATGCTAACTCCCACTTCCGCTATAGCAGGGATGGGGTTAGATAAAGATGTTGCCTTAATTACAGATGGAAGGTTCTCCGGAGCAACGAGAGGAATTTCAATCGGCCACGTTTCGCCGGAAGCTGCAGAAGGAGGACCAATAGCCCTAGTCGAGAATGGGGATAGGATAAGGATAGACCTAAAGGCAAAGAGAGTTGACTTACTAGTTGACGAAGGTGAACTTGAGGAAAGGAGAAAGAGATGGAAGCCAAAGGTTAAACCCCTCAAAGGGTATCTGAAGAGGTACTCGGAGTTAGTTACATCCTCAAATACTGGGGCAGTTTATAAATTCTAAACGCAATTCTTATATATTTTTACTACTTCCAATTTTTAGTGATCAAAATGAGGAAGATAATTCTGGCATTTATCCTAGGCGTGATAGTTGGAAGTGGAGTGTTCTTAGTACCAAAGACCCTTACTAGGACTCCAAAAACCATAGGTCAGATGTTCGTGGGGAGACAGGATGTGTACTATGCGGGTTATCCTGGGGACGTTATAGAGCTTCACGTTTACTGGATCAAAAAGAGGGGCAACATGTCTGCTGTTTACAGCATAAGGGATTTACCTAAGTGCCTGAACCTGTTGGCAATAGTGCCTTCCCACGAGGCAGTGAGTGGAGAAGTTGAGAAGGAGAAGTTCATCATATTGCTACAACTTAAAGGGGAGGGCAAGTGCACAGCCGATGCAAAGTTCGTACTTAGGTCGGGCAATGTTGAAGTAAGCATGCCCATAAGAATTGTGGCCTATGGCGTAAAGAAGGGTAGCAAACTAAGAGTATATACCTCCAAGGTGGCAGAAATTGGAAGTGAGGGGGATCTAAATGGGAGTATACTAGAGTATGAGATCTACAACCCAACGAACTCAAGTGTGTACATTAGGGATGTAAAGATAGAGCTACCTGGGATAAGGATCGTGAACTTTTCTCCAATCCAGATTCCTCCGAAAACTTCAAGGATCTTAACATTTATCCTAAAAGACGATAGGCCAATAAAAACCGACATCGTACTTATAAGGCCCCTTCTCCTGTACAGCATCGGTAATGAAACACTCGAAATGCCCCTTGAAGAGTACAGATTTGAGATTATCCCGGACTATACAGATATCCTGGGCAACACCCAAGTTGTAGTCAAATAATGCCGAAAGGAGCGCTGAAATAATGAAAAAGGGTGTAATCATAGCGACTCTTCATTTTATAATCCTTACAACGCTCTCTCTAATCAAGTATGAAAACCTGCAGTATTGTAGCCTAGACCTGGGAATATTCACACAGTCACTCTCTTCAATCCTCCACGGCATGTTCCTTTACAATACCGTGGAGTTTCAGATGTACGGGGCCTCAACGCATTTTGCCGTTCACTTCCAGCCGATACTCCTTCTAATCTTCCCCCTTTTTGCTGTTTTTAAAAGCCCAATAACGCTACTGATTCTTCAAAGTTTTGCACTTGCCATCTCGGTTCTAATAGCGTACCTCATAGCTATGGAGGTTAATGAAGAGATAGCCCTTCCAGTGACCATACTCTACGCCTGCAACTCCTCGTTAATTGGCATAGGGCTGTTCGAGTTCCACCCAGTTTCGCTTGCCGTTCCATTATTGCTCCTCTCCTTTTTAGCACTGCTTAAGAGAGAAAGCAAATTGTTCTACGTTACTAGCGCTCTTACCCTGAGCGTTAAAGAGGATGCATTTCTCGGGATTCTAGGAATTCTCGCATGGGATACGCTGAAGAATGGGGTATCAAGGAGGAAAATAATTGAAGTGCTCTGCGTGCTTTTCTACGGCATACTGGTCATTAAGGTCGTGATCCCCCTCTTCGGAGGGAGATACATATACGAGTCCCTCTATAAAAGCATCAATATCGACCAGAGAAAACTCCTGTACTTTATCACTGTCAACGCAACTTTTAGTTTCCTTCCCTTCCTGGATTATGAGTCAGTCATTCTGTTATTCTTACCTTGGCTTGAATCCCTGCTATCCTCAAGACCAACGCAGACGATGATAGGCTTTCACTATTCCTATATGATAGTTCCGTTATCGTTTATAGCCTCAGTTTATGGAGCGAAAAAGCTTAATAAAAGAGCCCTGGGAGGGCTAGTAGTGGCTGGAATCTTAGTATCCTTAGCTACCCTGCCCATAACTTTCTCCCCAAACAAGGAGGATTTGAGCGTAGTCCACTATGCAAGACTCCACCAATACCCCAGGAAGAACGCATTCTGGGAGTTGATAAAGCTCGTTAATGGCTCCGTATATACTCAACCGAGGTTTTATGCCCCACTGTCAACTAAGATCGACGTATACGTTTACCCGAGGGGAGCAAAGGTAGAGTACATACTACTTGATATGACAACGTATAGGGGGAGGATCTGGCTTAAAAGGTTCGGGAGGATAAATAAAGTAAGGGTAAAGGTAATTAAATGCATCAACGGTGTATGCCTCTTTAGGGTGCAAAAATGATAAGGGAAGCCACGTTCGACGACGTTGCGGGAATAGTGAAGTGTCACCTTTCTGACGTTGACATTCTCAGATATCACAGATTGAGCGTCTTTGAGAGGTACAAATATGGAGGCCCCTGGATGAGTGTTGAGACCTGTTCAATCCATCTGAACTACTTATTCCTTCATAATCAGCCCGTTCTAGTTGCGGAACTTGAAGGCAAGATAGTTGGAGAAATAGAGCTACTGATTGAAGAGGAGATGCTTCTGGACAGGCTCAGGAGGATATGCAACGCAGATGTTCTCATGGTTCATAGGGAATTTAGAGGGAGGGGAATCGGGAGAGCATTAATGCAGAAAGCAGAGGAGATTGCCAGGGCAAGAGAATGCGATGTTATTGTGGTAACTCCTGAAGACAGATCCTATAGCTTCTATGAGAGGCTTGGATATAAAAAGTTGCTCGAGAACCATGTTGTAAAGATAAACACCGAAAAGTTTGATCCAGAAGATGCGAAGCTCCATGGCTTTTCGTGGGAAGAAGTGAAAGGGCTTGAGCTCGTTGCTGGAAGATTTCAAACTTCATATCATCATTGGTTTTCAAGCTTTGTAGATCTAATTGCGGGGATCGATAACATCTTGGAGTCGGGGAAGTTGGGGAAGTCGTACTACGTTATAAGGAAGCTACCCAGTGGATTAGGAGGAGTTTACATCTGGGGACGGGAAAAAGATATCCCGGAAATCCTCGGAAGAGCTAGAAAATATTTCAAGGAAGTTATAACAACATTACCCCAGGATTTAGCTGAAGAGTTCGAGGCTGAAATCCTTAGAAGGAACGTTATCTTGGGAAAGTGGATATCGTAAAGTTTATAAATCAAGACCAAGGAAGTGAATGACGGACGGTGGGCCGGTAGCTCAGCCTGGTATGAGCGCCGCCTTGGCAAGGCGGAGGCCCCGGGTTCAAATCCCGGCCGGTCCACCATAAATTTTGGGCGGGCCCGTGGTCTAGACTGGTTATGACGCCACCCTGACAAGGTGGAGGTCCGGGGTTCAAATCCCCGCGGGCCCACCATTTCTGAAATTACATTCTCCACTATCCTCACCTTCTCAAGATACTCTTTTAAGAGCCTATAAACAAGAGCCGAGAGATTATAGCCCTCCTTTCTAGCTTCCTCCACCCAAACCCTATCCAATGTAAGTTAATCGTCGACATGCCCATTATGACAAATCATCTATGAACGTCTCTTCGAGGGCCATGTAATATCCCCTATATACATCGCTCTTAGTTACAACTCCCACTAATTTTCCAGTTTCATCAACAACTGGCAGAATTCTCTGTTTCATTAACAGCTCAAGGGCATCTCTGGCAGTCTTATCTTTTCCAATTGTATAGCCCTTTATGGGTTTCTTTGCTCCCTTTAAGACTTCTTGAATGCATATAATTCCAACAACGTTCTCATCATTATCCAAAACTGGAAAACAGTCATGACCAGTTTGTGTAGCTTTTGAAATGACTTCCTCTTGGCTGAATCCAACCCTTAAATAAACAACATCTTTAGACATTATCTCTTCGACTTTAACCATCTCAAGTATCATTGGTTTGCCGGTTCTTATTTTCAGGCCTCTCTTCTCGAGCTTGAGGGTGTATACTGATGATCCCTTAAATATAAACCTCGCAATCAAGAAGCTGAGAGTTGAGGCTATCATTACCGCAGGTAGAAGAGAGTACCCTCCAGTGAGCTCCACTATCATAAGGATTTGAGCTATAGGGGCTTGGGTTAATGCACTAAAGAACGCAGCCATTCCAATGAGTGAGTAGGTTTTAGGATCCAGCCCAAATAACAGGGCAAATGCTCCCCCGAGCATTGCGCCTATATAAAGACTAGGGGCAAAAATACCACCGCTAAAGCCCGATGCAATTGTAAAAACCGTTGCAATAGCCTTTGCAATGGCTAAGGTTATCATGATTTTCAGTCCTAATTTACCGAGTAGAGCTAGTTGAAGGCCCTCATAACCAACTCCAAAAATCCCATAATTCCTAAACTGTGATCCAATGACCCCAACAATTAATGCTCCGAGAATTAATCTCGGGAAAAGGGGGATTTTCTCTAGTGCATCTCCAGTCTTATATAGGGATTTCGCAAAAAGAGGAGCTAGAACACCCATGACTAACCCCATGAGAACGTAATAGGTACTTTCCGATATAGAATGAGAGAGACCTGTAGGTATTTCAACTCCAAAAGCTTTCCCGAGGAATGTCAATGTTATTGCATTCCCTATTATTGATGATATGAATATCGGCACTAAATTCAGAGAAAATGCGCCCATATAAATTACCTCAAGAGCAAACATAGCTCCAGCAAGGGGCGTGTTAAAAGTCCCAGAGATGCCGGCAGCCAGTCCGCATGTGGTTATTAATCTTCTCATCTGGGACGAAAGGGAAAGCCTCCTACCTATCCAAGATGCTATTGATGCCCCTATAAATCCAATTGGTCCTTCTCTACCTGCACTTCCCCCTGAGCCTATTGTTATTGATGTTGCAATGATTTTTAGGATTGCGAACTTCCCACTTATGTCCCCTTTTCTGAAGATCACGCTTTCTATAACCTCAGGAACCCCTGTTCCTCTTACTTTTGGATTGTTCTTAACTATTGGGTATATAAAGAGAGCTCCTATTATTGGCATCAGAAATAACTTAAACTTGGCGGATAAAACACCAAAGAAAAGCCTCGTTGTTATGTTAACTAAAAATCTAAAAAGTAGGGCTCCAAGCCCCCCTCCAATACCTGCAATTATGGATGCAAATATTACCTTTGCCCATTTCCTTATCATCGGACTATTCCCCAATAACGGATGATATGATCAGCCGGTGAAGTAGTCGGGCTCTCTAACTGTTTCACCGCCCATTTTCTTTCTGCTCTCTTCGAACTGTTTGTAGTACTCAATCATGTATTTGGTAACACTTGGCTTAACTTTCTTGAATGCTTCCTCGAAATCCTTCCTCGTAACTACAAGCTTGTTTAAAAATTCCTCACTCTCTTCCTCAACGGCTTCTGGAGATAATGAAGAAACTGCCCTTTTTAGTGCGTTTAGTGCTGCTTCTCTGACTAGAGCAGCTATGTCTGCTCCAGTGTACCCCTCAGTTTTTCTGGCTAATTCCCTAAGGTCAACGTCTTTTGCTAGTGGCATGTTTCTGGTGTGTACTTTGAATATTTCTAGCCTCGCCTTCTCGTCGGGCGCTGGAACTAGGATCAGCCTGTCAAACCTACCCGGCCTAAGCAGGGCTGGATCAAGTATATCCGGCCTGTTGGTTGCAGCAATAATTACAACACCACTGTTCTCTTGTATCCCATCCATCTCGGTGAGTAACTGATTGATTAACCTGTCTGTAACCTTTTCACCTTCTGAGGTTCCCCTTGCCGGCGCTATTGCGTCAATTTCGTCGATGAAAATTATAGAAGGTGCTGCCTGTCTCGCTTTCCTGAATATCTCTCTTATTCTCTTCTCGCTCTCACCGACCCACTTGCTCAGAACCTCTGGACCTCTGATAGCTATGAAATTAGCTTGACTTTCAGTTGCTATTGCCTTAGCTAACAATGTTTTACCAGTTCCTGGGGGCCCATAGAGGAGGATTCCCTTTGGAGGTGTTATGCCTAGTTTTTTGAAGGCTTTTGGGTATTTAAGTGGCCATTCTACTGCTTCTCTGAGTTCTTGCTTTACGTCTTCGAGTCCTCCAATGTCATCCCAGTGGACGTTTGGTACCTCAATGAGCACTTCCCTCAATGCTGAAGGCTCAACCATCTTGAGCGCCTCGAGGAAGTCCTCCTTTGTTACCTTAAGTTCCTCCAGGACTTCTCTTGGAATTGTCTCTGCTTCAGGGTTTATCTTTCCTTCTTTGATTAGCCTTCTTAGAACTACCATTGCAGCCTCCCTAGCTAATGCTGCCAGATCAGCACCAACGAATCCATGGGTTATCTCTGCAAGTTCATCAAGTAGCTTATCAATGAGCCTTGCCTTAACTTCAACGTATATCTTGCCATCCTTTTTTAGAATATCCTTTATCTCTTCTTCGTTACTTGCTTTCTTTACCTTCTCTATAAGTTCAGAAACAATGGCTCCATCAAATCTCTCTTCCCTTTCCAATTCCTTAAGGACTTTCAATACTGCATCCTTCTCAAAGTCTGGTTCTATTGGCATTCCTCTTGTGTGGATTTGTAGGATTTCCTTCCTACCCTGCTTGTCTGGAACACCAACCTCAATCTCCCTATCAAACCTTCCAGGCCTCCTCAAAGCCGGATCAATAGCATCAGGCCTGTTCGTCGCTGCAATGACTATCACTTTGCCTCTTGACTTGAGGCCATCCATTAAAGTCAGTAACTGAGACACGACTCTCTTTTCTACTTCTCCAACAACTTCCTCTCTCTTTGGTGCTATTGCGTCAATTTCGTCGATGAATATTATTGCTGGAGCGTTCTCCTCAGCCTCCTTGAATATTTCCCTTAATCTTTCTTCGCTTTCTCCGTAGTATTTGCTCATTATTTCCGGACCGTTGATTGCGATGAAGTATGCATTAGCCTCGTTGGCCACGGCCTTAGCTAGTAAAGTCTTACCAGTTCCTGGGGGCCCATACAAGAGAACACCCTTCGGTGGTTCTATTCCCAGTCTTTCAAATAATTCAGGATGCTTGAGGGGCAACTCAACCATTTCCCTGATCTTTTCGATTGCGTCATTGAGACCACCAATATCTTCATAGGTAACTTCTGGAACCTTTTCCTCACGAACTTCGACTGCCTGGGGAAGAACCTCGACCTCGGTGTTGTAAGTTATCTGGACAATTCCCTTGGGTATAGTGTTCACAACGACGAACTTTAGCTCGCCAAAACCAACTGACATTGCCTCGAAGAAACCTCTAAATAGCTCGTCAAAAGGTGTCCCAGAGTAGAACTCTCCCCTTCCACTTGCAACAATTATATCTCCCTTAACTACAGGCCTCCCTAGGAGGTTGTTTTTTATTACGTCCCCAGGGATTTGAATAATAACACCCCTCTGAGCCGGTGCTAAAACGACTTTTTTTGCTTCCTTAACTTGGGCCTTCCTAACGGTTACAAAATCTCCTATGCTGACCCCAGCGTTTCTCCTAATATATCCATCCATTCTGATGATGTCGAGCCCTCTATCATCTGGATGAGCATTTGCGACTATAGCGGCAGTTACTCTTTCTCCTTCAATCTCCACTATATCCCCAGCCTGAACACCAAGCATTCTCTGGTATTTTCTATCAAACCTAACTATCCCTCTCCCTACATCCCATTTCAGAGCTTCGGCAACTCTAAGCTTTATCTCCTCTTTCTTCTCATCCCCTCTCCCAAGTATCATTTTCTCACCTCTTTCCTTCTTTTTTGAATGTTTATTGCTTCTTCTATCGTGATATTTCCTAAAGCGACTTCTCTCGCTAATTCGGATGATATCGTTATTTTGCCCCCGCTTAATCTTCTGCTTTGGGCTTTAATATTTTCTATTTCTCCTTTAGTTACTTTATCCCCCTTAATTAACTCTCTTATCGTTATCTCCCTTCCGTCTCTAAGACCTATATTAATAGAAGCAACTATATCCTGTATCGCCCAAGCCTCCACTCCGCCAACTCGAGGAGTCGTCCCTTTCTCATTGACTAGGATTATTGGATAATCTTCTCCGAGTATCTTTGCAAGGGTCTTAAGCATTAGTATTCTGTGCCTCTTAGCACCATGACCAATCTTAATTTTGGCTTTAGGATATTTTTCAAGCAGTTGTATTATTATATCAACATCTCGGGGGCTTTTTAGATGGTAGACCTCGAGGACTCTGTTATCTGCAACAACACTTACCCCAGGTCTCTCCCCAGGATCGATTGCTATGTAAATATGTTCAAATCTCCTTTTCCCTTCTAGCCTCAAAAGCAATTCATCTATAAATGTCTCGTCTCTCACTATTATCTTAGTGGGGAAATTTATCTTATTAGAATCTCGTTCTGACGTCAAAACTATCTCTACATCAAAAGGAATCTCATCGGTGATCTTCAAACTATAGAACGGAATTTTATGCTCTTTTAACACTTTCGTGGCTATATAATACACCCTTGCGTCTGTTGTTATTACTGCTACTCGCATCGTTAATAAAGTAGAGGAGAAGAATAAAAAGCTCACTCCTCAGGCTTGGGGAGAATGGCCTCAACACCAAGGACTTTCCACATGGCCTTTATCTGGTTCCTTAGCTCTTCAATAGCCTCAGGCCTCTTGAAGAGATGCTTGAATCTTCCCTGGAGCTTGAGGTACTCTTCAATGGGCTTCTTGAACTCAATCCTTACTACTCTTCCGCCCTCCTTGTGTACCTTCGCACCTCCTCCTGGTGGTTGGATCTTGATGTTCCAGATGTCACCATACTCGATCTCGAATAATGGCCACATTCCTGTTTCAATTGCTAGCCTCGCTATCTCAACGCCTTTCTCAAGTGGTGTTCTCCATCCTGTCGGGCAGGTACAGTGAACTTGGATAAATGCGGGACCATCGACCTTAGCGGCCTTCTTTACCTTCTTTATGAAGTCGAATGGGTTTCCAATGCTTGCTGTTGCAACATAGGGTATCTGATGAGCAGCTGCAATGAGAGCGACCCACTTCTTCGGCTTGTCTTCACCAATTGAGTACTTTCCTGGTGGTGAAGTCGTTGTCCATGCTCCGTAGGGGGTTGAACTTGACCTCTGAATTCCAGTATTCATGTAGGCCTCATTATCATACATCAGATAGACTACATTGTGCCATCTCTCAAGCATTCCCGAGAGGGCCTGCATACCTATATCTGCTGTACCACCGTCACCACCAATTGCAAGGATCTTGCCCTTAATTCCCTTCTTCTTCCATGCAGCCTCAATTCCGCTTGCAACAGCTGCAGCGTTCTCGAATGCAACATGAACCCATGGAGCCTTCCAAGCGGTGTATGGGAATACAGCCGAGACTACCTCCATACATCCAGTTGCCTGGGCAATTGCAAAAGCATTTGGATCTCCATACTTCTCTTCCATAGCCTCGCTGAAAGCCTTAGTGGCGAGCCTCAAAGCTGTAGCACAACCACATCCAGCACAGGCAGCGTGGCCCGGTGCCCAGTACTCGCGAGTGGTAACAGGAGGCTTTCTAACTGCCATTTCAACCACCTCACAAGAGCTCTTTCCTTAAACCAATCCAACTTATTGGCCTCTCAACCTTACCCTCCTCAAGGGCCTTCTTCGCTATCGCCAATGCCTCGTCAAGTTGCTGGAATGTTACGTCTCTACCACCGAGACCGGCTATGAAGTCAAGTAGCAATGGCTTCTCGCTTTCATTGATTAGGGCAGCTGAGGCATCCGTAAACACGGCACCGTAGAGACCAATTGTTATGTTCTTCTCGATGAATGCGAGAACCTTGGTCTTCTTAGCGAGCTCCCTTATCTCCTCAACTGGGAATGGCCTGTAGACAGTCATCTTTGCTGCTCCAACCTTGTATCCCTCTTCCCTCTTCTTGTCGACCCACTCCTTGAGGGTTCCGGCTAGTGAGCCCATAGTTACGAAGATTATATCTGCATCCTCCGTTCTGTACTCCTCGATCTTCTGGTACTTCCTTCCGAACTTCTTCTCGAACTCTTCAAAGACTTCATCAATGACCTTCTTGGCTCTCTCCATAGCCTCCCACACTAAGTACCTAGTTTCCATATAGTGGGCTGGGAATGCTAGGGCACCCTGGGTTATGGGCCTCTGCGGGTCGAGGTAGGCGTGCTTTGGTTCGTACTCACCGAGGAACTCATCAACGACTTCCTGATCTGGTATTTCCACGGGCTCAACCGTGTGAGTTAGGATGAATGCATCGAAACCGACCATCGCTGGTAGGAGAACCCTCTCATCCTCTGCAACCTTGTATGCTGCGATTATCAAGTCAAGGGCCTCTTGGTTGTTCTCAGCGTAGAACTGAATCCAACCAGTGTCTCTCTGGCTGATCGTGTCCTGCCAGTCGTTCCAGATGTTGATTGGAGCTGAAAGTGCTCTGTTACCAATGGCCATTACAATTGGTAGCCTCATTCCAGCCGCTATGAAGAGTATCTCGTGCATCAGGGCAAGACCCTGGGATGCAGTTGCCGTGAACGTTCTAACTCCAGCTGCTGCAGCTCCAACCAACGCTGAAATAGCTGAGTGCTCGCTCTCCACCTTTATGAACTCAGCGTCAAGTTCACCATTTGCAACGAATTCGCTGATCTTCTCGGGAACAAGGGTTGAAGGTGTAATTGGGAACGCTGCAATTACCTTGGGTTTAGCCAGCTTTGCAGCCCAAGCTGCCGCTTCATTTGCCTTCATAACGGTTCTAATTGGCATCTTCACCACCCCATTCACTTAACTTCCCTAACCATCTCAATTGCCTTGGTTGGGCACTCATTTGCACAAATTCCACAACCCTTACAATAATCATAGTCGAAAACTGGATAGCCCTCTTCGTCTAAGTAAATTGCTGGCTCTGGACAATAGATGTAGCACAGGAAGCACCTAACGCACTTATCCTTGTTGAACTCGGGCTTAAAGACTCTCCAAGAACCTGTCTTGTTAATTACGCTGCTTCCTGGTAGGTAGACTATTGCCCCTGGAGTCATTTTCTCCGTTAACTCCTTTTGAGCTCTTTCTATATCCGCCTTAAACGGGCTCTCAGCCATACATACCACCCCAAGTGAATTATCCGCCTTATTTAAATAAATTAAGGAAAGTTCAACCAAACACTTCAGCAAGCTTCTTAAGCCTCTCCCACTCCTCAAGCACCCACTTCTGAAGTGTTTCAATGTCATCCTTAGTCATGTACTTGAATCTTCCCTGTAGCTTGAGGAACTCCTCAATTGGCCTTGGCTCTTTCTTTGGATTTGGCATGTTGATTTTGTACTTGCCGTTCTCGTATTCAAAGAGCGGGAAGTATGCAGTCTGCACAGCAAGTCTAGCGATTTCTATGGTCTTGTCTGTTGGGCTCCTCCATCCTGTTGGACAGGGAGCAAAGAGCTGGATGAAGCTTGGTCCTGGTGTTTTTTGAGCCTTCTTGAGCTTTCTTATGAAGTCCTCAGGATAGGCTATGCTCGCAGTAGCAGCATAAGGAATTCTGTGGGCAATTACGATGTCAATAACTTTCTTCTTGTGCCTCTTCTCAAGAAAGTGTCTCTTTCCTCCTGGTGTGTTTGTTGTCCATGCTCCGTAGGGGGTTGAACTTGACCTCTGAATTCCAGTATTCATGTAAGCCTCATTATCATACATTATGTAAACTGCGTCATGGCCTCTTTCAAGGAATCCACTCAATGCTTGAAGGCCTATATCTGCGGTTCCTCCGTCACCTGCCCAGCCAACCACCATTATACCGTCTTCTCCCTTAACTTTGTATCCCATAGCCTTCAATGCAGCTTCAATACCGCTAATCACGGCACCTGTAGTTTCGAAGGCCGTGTGGAAGAGGTTGGCGTCTAGAGCTGAATAAGGCCAGGGACCAGCTATGATTGTTGAACAGCATGCAGGAATTGCAACTATTGTCTTTCTTCCATATGCCTTAAGCACGTACCTAAGGCCGAGGGATGCACCACAGCCTTGGCAGGCAGTGTGACCAGCATAAAAGTGTTCATCAAACGGAAGGGTGAGCCTCTTCTTAATGTTCTCAGGAACTTCCATCATTCTCACCTCTTAAGGTGATACCACTCAACTTCTCTATCCAACTTACCGCTCGCAATAATCTTCTTCATGTCCTCGGCAATAGCCTTGACGTCTTTAACCGTGAAGTCCCTCCCTCCGAGTCCTACGATGTAGTTCTTCATTATTGGCCTGGCGTCGGTATTGTACAGGGATCCCTTAGCCTCGTTGAATAAAATTCCCTCCTGCCCAAATGAGAAGTTTCTGTCTAAAACGGCTATACCCTTAACACTCTCCGCAATTTCCATAAGCTCCTCCTTCGGGAACGGCCTGAACCAGCGAACCTTTGCATAGCCAACCTTGTAGCCTTCTTTTCTTAGGAGATCTACTGCCTCTTTAACGGTTCCCATTAGGGAGCCCATTCCCATGAACACGAAGTCTGCATCATCAATGTAAGCCTTCTCTATCATCTCACTGTAATCCCTTCCAAACCTCTCACCAAACTCTCTGCCAACTTCCTTGATAACCCTCTTTGCCTCCTCCATGGCCTTCGCAATCTTGTACCTGAACTCGTAGTAGTCATTTGGGGTTGCAAGCCCACCGACTGCGAAAGGCTCGTCAAAGTTAGCCAAGCTGTAGAGGGGCTTTCTAGGTGGGAGGAACTCATCCACAAGTTCCTGGGGAATCATCTCAACTATATCATAGGTGTGACTTAAAATGAACGCGCTCTCTATGATCATAGCTGGTAGGTTTACTGTTTCTGCAATCTTGTAGGCCATCAAAACCCCATCGTAAACCTCTTGGTTGTTCTCAGCATAGAACTGCATCCAGCCCGTATCTCTTTGGGCAAGCGAGTCAGTCTGATCATCCCAGACGCTCCATGGGGGTGCCATTGCTCTATTCACGTCAACCATTACTATTGGCAATCTCGCTCCAGAGGCCCAATGGAGCATCTCATGCATTAAGGCAAGACCTTGAGCTGAAGTTGCGGTAAAGACTCTAGCTCCAGTCGCAGAAGCTCCTATACATGCGGCCATTGCGGAGTGTTCACTCTCTACGGGGATGTACTGAATGTCAGCAAGACCATTAGCAATGAACTCAGCAATCTTCTCAATGATGCTGGTCTGGGGGGTTATAGGATAAGCAGCGACAACCTGAACTCTCGCGTGAAGAGCTGCATACGCAGCGGCATAATTACCGCTTACAACCTTCCTAATTGGCCTGTACTCCATAACGAACACCTCACTTTTCCTCTCTCACCATTGTAATTGCCTTAGTTGGGCACTCATTAGCGCAAATCCCACAGCCCTTACAATAATCATAGTCTATTGCAACCATGCCATCTGGCTTAATGTAAATTGCCGGCTCAGGACAGAACTTCCAGCAAATATAGCATTTAACACATTTCGACTCGTCAATGACAGGCATGAAAGTTCTCCAATCTCCGGTGAAGTTAACTAGTGTGGTTCCCAAACTAACTGGGGCTTCGGGGTACTCATCCACGGACTTAGGAGAAATTGGCTTCGCCTCATCCTTAGTTTTTCCAAATAGGGTATTCACGTCGACCACCCCATTCACGGGAAGAGGGTTAAACCAAAAAGTAAGGAAGTTAAAGCTCAAAGACCTGGGTCTTTTCAAAAGCTTCCTGAGCAGCTCTAGCGTTCTTTTCGCCAAGCTCACCAGAGAACGTGTCCTTAATGGCTTCCTTGATACTGTCAATCTTAACAAGCCCAGTAGCCTTTGCGACTGCACCGAGAATTGCGGTGTTCGTAATTGGAAGACCAAGAACCTCGAGGGCTATTGTAGTAGCATCGACTAGGGCCAGCTTCTTTGGCTTCTTCTTGAGCTTCTCTAGAACTTCTTCCTTGCTCTTCTCGGTGTTTATTATCACGATTCCATCATCCTTGAGACCTGCTGTGACGTCAACAGTTTCGAGAAGGCTTGGGTCTAAAACTACTACTATGTCAGGCTCATAGATCTGGGTCTTGATCCTAATGGGTTTGTCATCTATCCTGGTAAATGCAGTAACTGGGGCACCTCTTCTTTCAACACCAAAGAATGGGAAAGCTTGAACGTACTTGCCTTCTAGAAATGCTGCCTCAGCGAGAATGTTTGCGGCAGTAACGGCACCTTGTCCACCTCTACCGTGAAAACGAATCTCTATCATCTTCAAGCCTCCTTAAAATTTTTTCAAATTGATCCGGGTCATTTTTGGTTTGATGGAGTCCTATTTATTTAGTTTTCGGTGTAGAGTGAAAACCCTCACGTCAATTGTCAAACTTTTGGTTGGAAAATGTTTATTCCATGTTATTCGATAATCAACGAATGATGTTTTGGCTTTCACCGAAAGCCTTTTATATAATTCACATCCTCCAAATACGAAAGCCCGTTCTAATGAAAATTCACTAAGGTGATGTGAATGAAACTGCTAAAGCCAGCGAAGGACATAGGTATTGTTGGTTATGGTGCCTACGTACCAATGTACAGAATCAGGAATGAAGAGATAGGTAGGGTTTGGGGAGTTTCAAGCTTCCCAATCGAGGAAAAGGCCGTTCCTGGTCTTGATGAGGATGCCGTGACCATAGGAATTGAAGCTGCAAGAAACGCCCTTAAGAGGGCTAAAATCGACCCCAGGAAGATAAGGGCGATATGGTTTGGAAGCGAGAGCAAGCCTTACGCGGTCAAGCCCTCGTCAACGATAATAGCTGAAGCCATTGGAGCAACTCCTGATTTAGAGGCTGCAGATTTTGAATTCGCATGTAAGGCAGGAACCGAAGCATTGCAGGCGGCAATAGGTTTCGTGGCCTCAGGAATGGCTGAATACGCAATGGCAATAGGGGCAGATACCGCGCAGGGAAGACCTGCTGATCACCTCGAATTCACCGCTGGAGCAGGAGGTGCTGCATTCATAATCGGGGAAAAGAGCAGTGAAACCCTAGCATATTTTGAGGGAAGCTACTCCTACGTCACCGACACCCCAGACTTCTGGAGGAGGCAACATGAGCACTACCCCAGGCACGGGAACAGGTTTACCGGAGAACCAGCATACTTCCACCACGTAATAACTGCGGCAAAGACGTTGATGGATGAACTCGGTTTAAAGCCAAGCGACTTCGACTATGCAGTGTTCCATCAGCCAAACGTTAAATTCCCGCTTACCGCTGCAAAGATCCTGGGGATACCAAAGGAAAAGGTCCTCCCTGGGCTTTTAACCGGAAGGATTGGAAACACGTACAGCGGAGCAACGATGGTTGGGATTTCTGCAGTTCTCGACATCGCAAAGCCTGGGGACAGGATACTGTGGGTTTCATTCGGTTCAGGAGCCGGAAGCGATGCGTTCAGCATAGTCGTTCAGGATGCAATTGAGGAGAAGAGAGATCTCGCTCCGAAGGTTGAGGACTACATAAAGAGGAGGAGGGTCATCGACTATGCGCTGTACGCCAAGGCGAGAAGGAAATACATACTGTGAGGTGGTTTAAATGAGGAAAGCAATTATCGTTGGAGTTGGGATGACCCCCGTTGGGGAGCACTGGAAGCTCTCACTTAGAGACCTCGCGGTCGAAGCCATTCTCAACGCTATGGACGATGCCGGTGTAGACAAGGTCGATTCCCTCTATGTAGGTAACATGGCTTCTGGGCCTTTCGTTGAGCAGGAAAACCTTGGAGCTTTAATAGCTGATTGGGCTGGCCTCGGAAATATACCTGCAGTAAAGATCGAAGCTGCTTGCGCCTCTGGAGGAGCCGCCGTTCAAGAGGGAGCGAAGGCCGTGCTAAGCGGTCTTGAGGATGTTGTTCTTGTCGTCGGTGTTGAGAAGATGACCGATGCATGGCCAAGCGATGCCACAAGATACTTAGCCTATGCAAGCGATGCTGAATGGGAGTTGTTCCATGGGGCGAGCTTTGTAGCCCTTAACGCGCTGATAATGAGGCACTACATGAACACCTATGGATACACTGAGGAAGACCTAGCATTATTCGCAGTCAATGCTCACGCCAACGCCGCAAAGAACCCATATGCTATGTTCAAGAGGGCGATCACCGTTGATACCGTTATGAAGAGCCCCTATATTGCAGATCCGTTGAAGCTGTTCGATGCTTCCCCGGTATGTGACGGAGCTGCCGCCGTGATAATAACTACTCCGGAGAAGGCTAAAGAATTGGGAATTCCGAAGGAGAAGTGGGTTGAGATCGCGGGAATGGGAAGGGCCGTTGACACGATAAACCTCGCAAACAGGGAAGATCTACTCACGCTTAAAGCCGCAAAGATAGCCGCTGAGAGAGCCTACAAGATGGCCGGGGTTACGGTTGATGACATAGACTTCTTCGAGGTTCATGATGCCTTTACTGTCATGGCCGCTCTAAGCTTGGAGGCATTAGGTGCGGCAAAGAAGGGAGAGGGAGCAAAGCTTGCTAAGGAGGGGCAGATAGCGATTGATGGAGACTACCCAATCCAGACGATGGGTGGGCTTAAGGCGAGAGGCCACCCAGTCGGTGCAACTGGAGTTTACCAGACCGTGGAGGCAGTCCTTCAGTTGAGAGGAGAGGCACCGGAAGGAATTCAGGTTCCTGATGCCGAAGTTGGGGTTACGCAGAATATTGGTGGAACGGGCTCAAACATAACCGTTACAGTTCTGAGGAGGGTTTGAAATGGGGAAGCCCATGCAGGTTTCCCGTTACTGGAGGCACTTTAAGGAGAAGTACAGGCTAATTGGAGGAAAGTGCGAGAACGGCCATGTGTTCTTCCCGAAGAGACCCGTCTGTCCAGTTTGTGGTAGCAGGAACGTTGAGGACTTTCAGTTCAGTGGCAGAGGTAAAGTCATATCATGGACATTAGTTAGGAATCCGCCGAGCGGTTTTGAATACTACAAGCCATATCCAATAGCACTAATACAGCTTGAGGAGGGGCCAGTTATATTGGCCCAGCTAACTGACGTTGATCCGGATGAAATTAAGGAAGGCATGGAAGTAGAGATGGTAACCAGAAAGATCAGGGAATTCGATGAGGACGGAATAATACTGTACGGCTACAAGTTTAGGCCCATGCTGAAGTGAACCGCGTTTCTAACTTCAGCTTTAAATACCCTATTCCTTCTTTCAATTTGATGAGAACGCTAATAGTTGCACTTGGAAATGAGGTCATGGGTGACGATGGAGTAGGGATAAAGATAGGCAGGGTACTAAGGGGAAAGGGCTACAGGGTAGAAGAGCTGGGAACCGACATTTTCTCACTTCAGAGGGTTTACCAGGGAGAAGAAAAGATCATAATTATCGATGCAGTTCTCTCAGAAAATCCCGGAGAGGTCATCCATCTCAGAGGGGAGGAGGTGTTCTCAAGATTGAAGGCGGAAATCAGGAGCGCCCACTTTATGGGTGCCATAGAAGGGCTTAAGCTTTTAATGGCCCTTGATGAAAGGCTGAGGAAGGCTGAGATACACTTCGTTGGGATAACGATTAAGGAGATAAAGCTTGGCCTTGAACTCAGTGAAAGCGTAAAGAGGGCTATTCCAAGGGCGGTAAAACTCGTGGAGGAGATAGCGGGATGAACTTCCTGATTCCACTAATCCTGGGGATCATCCTGGGATACCTGCTGAGAAACAAGATAAAGGTAAACACCGAAGTTTTAATGTCTGCATCCGTTGTAGCATTAGTGTTCCTTATGGGGATAAAAGCTGGAGAAGTCGAAGTTAGCGCGACAAAGGCCGTTCTTTACTCTCTTACCTTAATGCTATTTGCTGTTGTCGGGAGCATTGGTGTAGCAAAGGTTTTGTGGAGGGAAATAAAGTGAGATTTACAGTGGCCGTTATAGCTTCCCTAATAGCAGGATACACACTGGGAAAAATTGGGGTGAAGGCGGGGGAACTGTACGAGCTCGCCCTCTACCTCCTAATTTTCATCATAGGCCTTGACATCGGGCTGCACGGTAGATGGGCCGAGATGAAGAAAAGCCTGAGCGTGAAGAGCCTGCTTCTCCCCCTAGCCACTTTAATTGGTTCTCTAATTGGGGGTGTCATTGGAGGAATCATTTTAAATATCCCTCTAAAATGGGCTATTCCAGTTGTTGCTGGAGTTGGGTGGTACTCCCTTACTGGTCCCATCTTGGCCCAGTACTCAGCCTTCTATGGCATCATAGGATTTCTCGCCAATTTCCTCAGGGAAGTATTTACCGTGATCTTGTATCCATTCTTCGCTAATACGTTTGGCAAGGAGCCTTCAATCTCTATTGGCGGAGCAACAACGATGGATTCAACTCTTCCCATAATCGTTAAGTTCGGTGGGAAGGAGATAACTATGATTGCTTTCATCCATGGTTTTATACTGTCTCTCTTAGTCCCCGTTATTGTCCCGTTCCTCGCCTCAATTGCGGCTGGTGGATAAAATGAGGAAAGTAGCAGTAATTGTATTGTTGATCCTCTTTATTTCCCCAGGATGCCTCAACAGGAAAGCTGAGGTCACAGAGACCACTAATGGGCCCCAGGAATGTCTAACATCAAATCTAACCCTCGCTTTAGCCTGTTACATCTCTCAAGATTGGAGTCTTTTAACAAATCTTTCAGTAAAATTCAAGAACGAAAGCCTTGAATGGACAATTTGGAACATTCTCAAATGGGAGGAGGAAAATTTTAGATACGATGATTTCAAGAATTCGAGCATCATACTAAGGCCCTCGGAATTTTTAAAGATTAGAAAAGGAGTCTGTACTGACTACACCGTCCTTACGGCAGGAATTCTTCTGGCACTAAATGTGACTCCGGTTTACGTTTTGATAATCCATTTTTCAGAGACACCAACGCTACACTCTGCTGTTGCAGTAGAGGTCGGTAACTACACTTTCATACTCGATCAAAAGCTTCCCCCGCGCGATTTGGGGAGCTACTTAGAAGGCTTTGCCTATAATGGTAAGACTATAACGTTTGCAGAAGTTTACTTGCTTAACACCCCAGGGAACGTATCTTATGTGGGCATCTGGGGAGTTGACAAGTTTAGAGAGAACGATTATACCCCCACCTACTACGATGCCTTCAAGCTGAGTAGGGAAATAGCAAAAATATTCAGAAGGAAAACAGGTCTCTTCCCCAGAGAGGAGTTAAGAGTTACGATACCCCAAGGATTCCTAGAAAGAAAGGTGTGGGTGTTCAGGTTTAAAATGCTCAAGATATCTTACAATCCCCTATTCCTCCAGCAGTACGCCACAATGCTCGCCGAGACTATTATGGAGGATAGTGAAGTGAGTAAAGACCTCCAAACCTACAAGGCGTTCTGGACGTACGCGTACTGGGAGGGGGATGACCTCGTAGTTAAGCTTTTCTTGGCTAAGTGAACCATTTATTCGGTGATGATATGAAAGTTACGACGAAGGTCGGGGATAAGGGAACCACGAGGCTTTTTGGAGGAGATGAAGTTTGGAAAGACTCTCCAATAACTGAAGCCAACGGGAGTATAGATGAGCTAACGAGCTTCTTGGGGGAAGCGAGGCATTATGTCAACGAACAAGTTAGGGAGATACTGGATAAAGTTCAGGCCCATCTATACAGGATAATGGGGGAGCTAGGTAGCAAAGGTCAATTTAAAGGCGTTGGAAGGGAGGAGATCGAGTGGCTTGAAAGCCTTATAAGGGATTATGAAGGAAGAATAGAACTGAGAAGCTTTGTTCTTCCGGGAGGAACGCTGGCGAGTGCCAAGCTTGATGTGTGTAGAACCATAGCGAGAAGGGCAGAGAGAAGGGTTGCGACCGTTCTCAGGGAATATGGAATTGGGAGATGGGCCTTGATTTACTTGAACAGGTTAAGCGACCTCCTGTTCCTTCTGGCTAGGGATATTGAGAGGAAAGAAGGAAAGCTGAGGGAGGCAAAATGAAAGTTATAGGAATACTGGGCGGAATGGGCCCCCTTGCAACGGTTGAGCTCTTCAGGAGGATAGTTGAAAAAACCCCTGCAAAGAGGGATCAGGACCATCCCAGGATAATAATCTATAATAATCCCCAAATACCTGACAGGACTGCTTTTATCCTGGGGAAAGGAGAAGATCCAAGACCGCAACTTATTTGGACTGCAAAAAGGCTCGAGGAGTGTGGAGCAGATTTTATAATAATGCCGTGCAATACCGCACACGCATTCATCGAGGACATACAAAGAGAGATAGGGATACCAATTATTAGCATGGTGGAGGAGACCGCAAGGAGGCTTAGTGAGATTAGATGCAGAAAAGCTGGACTTATTGCAACAACGGGAACGATAGTGAGTAGGGTTTACCACAAAGCCCTAGAGAGGTATGGAATTGAAGTTATTCTACCCGAAAACCAAGAGGAAGTTATGAGAGGAATATACGAAGGCGTCAAGGCCGGAAATTTAAAGCTTGGGAGGGAGATACTGCTTAACGTAGCTAAGGAGCTGGAGAGAAAAGGCGCAGACTGCATAATAGCGGGATGCACAGAGGTTAGTGTTGTTTTGAGGCAGGACGACCTAAAAGCCAAGTTAATTGATCCTATGGACGTTATCGCAGAAGTAGCCGTTAAATTAGCACTCCATGATTAAGGAAGTAAATGGTGGGGGCGCGGGGATTTGAACCCCGGTCCGCGGGTTTCTCCGGCCCTCGGGGCTCCAAAGGTTCATCACGCCCCGAGGTCAGCAAACCCGCCTGTCCTCATGGCCTCTGGAGCCCGCGATGATGGACCAGGCTACACCACGCCCCCACTCGATTAAGCTTTAGCACCCGATGAGCTTATAAGCTTTACCCCTATATGGTTCTCGGTTAAACGTTTAGAAGGTGGTTATAATGAAGCCCAGGAAAGCAGCGACACTCCAGGGAATAAACGAAAAAGCAAGAAAAGTTCGAAAGAAAAGCATAACAAGGAGAAACATACTTTTCTTCGCCATAGCAATGTTCTTTGCCAATTTGTCTTGGGGAATAGCGTTCCCCTACCTCACAGTGTACATGAAGATGATCGGAGGTACGGTGTTCCTTGTTGGAATGCTCAGCGTTGTCTTCAATGTAACATCAACAGTTTTCCAGTATCCCTTCGGCTACCTCTCAGACAGGGTAGGAAAGAGGAAGCCCTTTATAGCCTTAGGAATACTCTCATCCGCAACAACTTATGCTATAATAGCTTTTATAACGACTCCACTCCTCTTACTTGGATTTAGAGCCATGCAGGGGGCTCTAAGTGCTTCCATGGCTCCGGCTCACTCAGCATTGATCTCGGAACTCTCAACAAAGGTAGGCTCTGCTTTTGGTTTCTTCAGCTTTGTCGAAAACATGGGGTACATGGCCGGCAACTTCTTGGGGAGTTATATAGTGAAGAGCATGGACGTTAGGAGCGCCTTCTTTATAGCTTCCGCATTTTCCCTGCTCTCAATACTGTTTCTTATACCAATAAAGGAGAGGGAGAGGCCGAGAAGGAGAACTGGTAAATTAATAATAGTGCAGGAGGGAAGAGAATCTGAAAGGGCTGAGCTGACGAAATTAGCGTTCAAAAGGCTGATGAGAGGAAAGCTTGGACTGTTCTATCTCTCAGTATTTTTAGCGATGATAGCTTCTGGCGAGGTATACTCAACGGTCTCCGTGTACTTTCAGGAGAAGTTTGGGGAGGAGTTCGTTGGCCTATTCTTTGGGATTGACTCCCTAGCTGCAGCTTTAAGCTCCCTCGCAATTGGGAGATTAATAGACAAGTACGGAGAAGGGTTGTTTTACAAGATCTCAATAGTTGGTTATATTTTCACGTTCCTGGGGTATGCTTGGGCGAATTCTGTTGAATTAATGACCCTTGTATGCGTAATTTCTGGAATAAAGTGGGCGATGATAATAAGCTCCTCCTCGACTTACGTGGCCAAAAGAGTTCCCTCAACTGAGAGGGGCCAGGGAATGGGTCTGCTCAACACCATGATGAGCCTTGGCTGGGTAGTTGGGCCCTTACTGGGTGGATACCTGGCAGATATAAGCTTCGAGCTAATGTTGTACTCAACGGCAGTTCCGCTAATCTTAGCTTTGATACTAGTCTTAAAGGCTTAGAGTTATCCTCTCAGCAACTTCTCTTTTTACTAGAACGTTTCCAAGGGACCTAGGAAGGCTAACTAGATCTCCTGCTTTAAAAGGCCCGTACTCCTTAAGCTCCTCGTCTATGATCCTGGGTATGTCGACCTTTATCAGGTAGAGATCAACAAAAGTCGGTCTTACCTGCTTTTCTTCAATGACTTCCTCAGTTTCCTTTATCTCAACTTCTCCCTCAAGGGGAAGAGGTTCCCCGTTTATAAAAGCAGATATTATCGCAAATATCTTTTTCTCATCGCCAACCAGGTTCCTGGGAACCCCCTCAAATGCCATATCAACTATCTTATGTAGCCTTATCTTTAGTATCTCCCTAACTATCTGCTGGAGCAGATAAAGCTGTGCTAAGTAAAGCCTCTTTTCTATGTCCTCCCCTCTCTCCTCGTGTCTCTCAGCGTTTATCTCAAGGGCCTTCCTAAAGCTCGCCAAATCCCTATAAAACTCCTCATCTATCTCGGTAAGCTCATCGGAGGAAAGTTCTCTTTCGAGGAGCTTTCTGAGAACTTCGATATCCATAAGCAACACCTAGAAATGAAAGAGAGAAGAGATCACTCCTCAACCCTTGGTGCCAGCAGGAATATCAGCCTACCCTCATCCCTAATGTAATACTCCATCTGCATTGGCATCTCGTTGCCGAACTTTATTGTTACTTCATCGGCCTTTCCGATTCCCTTGACCATGTCTGCTAGGTAACTAACACCATAGGCGCTCTTGGTTTCCTCTTGAACTTCTAAGTCAAGCAACCCCTCATCTTCGAGCGTAAGCTTTATCTCAACTTCTTGGGTTTCCCCCTCTGCTCTCATTATGAACTCATTCTCCTTAGCTATGAACTTGAGGCTGTCGCTTACAAGGGATGCATCCTTGACGGCTTCCTTGAGGACTTCTCCCAAAACTACGACCTTTGCCGTGAATGGGAGATCTGGTAAGTCGACCTCTATCTCCTCAACATCGATGAGCGGGAGCCTAAAGGTCCTAGTTGCGGTTCCCTGTAGGCTTATCTCGAGGAAGTTCTCCTCTCCCTTCTTAAGAATTAGGGTGTCCTTGGCTTTTCCTCTCTTGAGAACCTTCTTAAGGTGATCCATGTTTACACCAATTGTCTCTTCTCCATCGACCTCATACTTGCTGAAAATGCTTGCGGGGAGGTTAAGGTCAATTAGAACTACCCTACTTGGATCCATTGCCCTCATGCTTATTCCTTCTTCCGTAACCTTAAACGCAGCTTCATCTATGAGCCTGCTTGCCGTCTCTATGAGCTGGGCGAACTCTTTAGCCCCCTCAAAGACTATTTCAAATGGCATCATCCTGCACCTCCTTCAGAATATTAAGCATGAGTCTAACCCTTTCTTTACCTCTCCATAGATAAGTCTTTCCGTTGTCCATATCAGGTATCCTTTTATATGCCTCCTCCAAATCTTTTAAGGCCCTCTCAGCCAACCTCCTAAGGACTTCTACTCGTAGCTCCTCCATACGTAGCCACACCTTTTGCACTTATAGAAGATCGTGCTTGGCTCATCGCCTGCCCTAGTCTGTAGCTCCCACCACCAAGCTTCATGATAGCCACACTTGGGGCACGTGACCTTGGCGGTTGGAAGGGTGGAGAAGTCCTGCTCAACGACAATAACTCCCTCATCAGGCTTGTGCTTTACCTCCTCAGTTCTTCTGTAAGCTTTGGCATCCTCAGGATTTATTGGTTCTTCATAACCACACTTCCTACAAACGAAAACTCCTCTTTTCTTATCAGGAATCATGATACTCCCGCACTTGGGGCAGAACTTCACCATTTTCTCACCCCCATATTAGCCGAGGGCAAGGTTAGGCCGTTCAAGATAAAAAGTTTGTTATCCCAAGGTGAGGTGGTGGTAGATCATGAGAATCGAGGAAGTGATTAGGAAAGTCAAGGAAGTACTTGACGAAAAAGATTCACTGAGGGAAGAAGCCCTCCAAATCACTAGGGAGATAGTGAGACTGAGCGGAGATTCAATAAAGGCCATGCACAGAGGAGAACTCAAGACGGCCGAAGAAAGGCTTAGGAGGGCAGGAGAGCTCGTTTCTCTGCTGAGAGAGAAGTTAGGCAACCATCCTGACCTCTACTACACAGGTCATGTGCAAACAGCAAATCAAGAGTTCACTGAGGCAACACTGCTGTACCACTACTTGACGGATAAGAATTTCCCTGGTTACGAAGATCTGGGCGTGCCACCCCAGGATTACATCCTGGGAGTCGGAGACTTTATCGGTGAGCTGAGGAGGTACTTCCTGATAAGTCTAATGGAAGGAGATATAGAGAGGGCTGAAGAAACGTATAGGTTTATGGAGGAAGTATATGAGGAGTTAATGACACTTGAGTATCCAAAGGGGCTTGTTAACGTCAGGCAGAAGCAGGATCAAGCGAGGTATATACTTGAGAGAACGCTTGAAGACCTGACTAGGGCAAAGCTAAACATGAAGCTGGAGAGGAAGCTGGAGGAGGCCATTAATGTTGGAGAGAGTGGCAAAAGCTCAAGAGAAGCTGAGTAGTAAGGTTAGGGAAGTTCCCCTTGAAAAAATTGAAAGAATTGGGGCAGTTGATGCTTCGTACAGGGAAAACCTAGCTAGGGTTGGTTTTGTTGTGTGCACTTATCCCGAGTGTGATGTTATAAAGATGAAAACTCTTGAGGTCGAAGTCACATTCCCATACATCCCCACATTTTTCTTTCTCCGGGAAACAAGGCCAATTCTAATGGCATCCAAAGGAGAGAATTTTGACGTGCTACTTGTAGAGGGACATGGGAAAGCTCACCCCCGCAGATATGGGCTTGCTTCCCACATAGGGGTTGTCCTCCAGAAGCCAACGATAGGGGTCGCAAAGAAACTCTTAAAGGGAGCGCCCCCAGGAAGTTATGCGAAGGTCGGAAAGGTATACGTAAGCGTTGGGAATTTAGTAACCCTTGAAGATGCAATTGCAGTTGTTAGCCAAGTTCTTGACGAAACAGGCTATCCAAAACCCTTAAAATTAGCAGATAGATTGTCAAAGGGGAAGATAAAATGAAACTTAAGACTTTATTCCTCCTGATAAACCTCGCAAAGAGGGGTGCAATAGGAAGAGAAATCATGGTCACATTGAGAGAGCTTGCTAAAGAACTTAACGTTTCTCCTCAGACAGTTCTCAGATGGCTTGATGAGCTCGAGGAGCTAGGATACGTCTCAAGAAAATACTCCAAGAGGGGAACATCAGTTCAGATAAAGGATGAAGGAATGAAGTTGCTAGAAACCTTGTATGAGGAACTGTCTTCGGCACTTTACAGGGGCATAATTATCGGTGAAGTAGTTTCAGGAATTGGAGAGGGAGCATATTATGTTCAGCAGTACGCTCCATTAATAAGGGAGTATCTGGGCTTCGATCCATACCCAGGGACACTAAATGTGAAGGTAATCTTCCCAAAGACAATATTTGATGCACTTTGCAACGCTCGACCGATCATAATCCCAGGCTTCGTAAAGGATGGGAGAACTTTTGGAGATGTCAGAGCTTACCGTGTAAGGATAGATGGAATTGAGGGGGCAATAGTCATTCCTTCGAGAACCATTCATCCTCCAAAGATAGCGGAGATTATAGCTCCAGTTAATCTAAGGAAAACACTAAATCTAAAAGACGGGGACAGGATAAGAATTGAGGCATTATAGGCCCGGTTTATCCACCCGCCATCATTGTTCGCCGTTATCGGCTCCCTCAGGCGGCCCCGGAGACCGGGCCCTGTCCGCCCGGCGACGTCGCCTCGTTCACGGCGCGCCGTTATCGGCACGCTCCCTCGGTCGGGCCTCCGGGCGGGGTCGGACATTCTAATTTAACCAAAAAGGATTTTTAAACCTTCGACCCTCACTTCTCGGGGTGTGAGCATGACCCTTGGCTACAACGAAAAGCTTGTTTTGCTCAAGCTAGGAGAGCTGAAAAGGACAGATGTCGAGAAGTTGGTAAAGGCAACTGGACTTGAACAGGTCGCCGTTATGAGAGCAATACTAACGCTCCAATCCCAGGGACTTGTAAAGCTTAAAGAGAGAAGGGAAAAGGTCGTCAAGCTTACAGACATTGGAAAGAAGTATGCTGAAATAGGATTACCAGAAGTTAGAGCCCTTAAGCTACTGAAGGAGAGGAAGAAAATAAGGCTTGATGACCTGAGAGAAGTTCTAACCGAGGACGAAATAAAGCCCATAATTGGAGTGCTAAGGAGAGAGGGATGGGTTAAAGTTGAGAAGACTTCTGAAGGGTTAGTTCTCGAAATCACTGAGAAGGGGGAGAAAGCTGGAAAAAGGGCCATCGATGAAATCCTCGAAAGGCTCGCTGAAAAAGGCCACCTCTCGCTCGAGGAAGTTGAGAAAGTTATTCCCGTTAAAGAGCTCAAGAGAAGAAAAATTGCCCAGGAAGATGAAATAGTTGAGAGAACAGTTGAGATAACTGAGAAAGGTCTAGAGCTCGTGAAGGGAGGAATAGAGCTCAAGAAAGAGGTAACAGTTCTAACCCCAGAACTCATAACTACGGGCAAGTGGAGGGAGGTCGAGTTCAAGCCCTTTAACATAAAAGCCCCAGTTAAAAAGATCTACCCTGGGAAGAAGCAACCCTACAGGGTTTTTCTTGATAAGATTAGGAGAAGGTTAATCGAGATGGGCTTCATCGAGATGACGGTTGATAGTTTAATCGAGACGCAGTTCTGGAACTTCGATGCCCTCTTCCAGCCTCAGAATCACCCCGCGAGGGAGTGGACGGATACATATCAGCTTAAGCACCCCGAAAAGGGACAGCTTCCAGAAAAGGAGCTCGTTGAAAAAGTCAAGACTGCTCACGAGAAGGGATTAGCGGGATCGAGAGGGTGGGGCTACGTTTGGAGCCCAGAAAGGGCAATGTTGCTAATGCCGAGGGCCCATGCCACAGCCTTAAGCGCGAGGCAACTTGCCAAGGGCGTCCAAATTCCTGGGAAGTACTTCACGATACAGAGGGTCTTTAGGCCGGACGTTCTCGACAGGACGCACTTAATAGAGTTCAACCAGATTGATGGTTTCGTAGTTGGTGAAGACCTAACCTTCAGGCACCTCCTCGGAATACTCAAGAGATTTGCAATAGAGATAGCTGGAGCCAAGAAAGTCAAGTTCTTCCCAGACTATTACCCATTCACTGAACCAAGCGTTCAGCTAAGCGCCTACCATCCAGAGCTCGGCTGGGTAGAGTTTGGAGGGGCGGGAGTGTTCAGGGAGGAGATGACAGAGGCTTTGGGAATAAAGGAGCCCGTAATAGCTTGGGGAATTGGAATCGATAGATTGGCGATGTTTAAGCTTGGAATCGACGATATAAGATACCTGTTTAGTTATGACTTGAGATGGCTCAGGGAAGCTAAGCTGATCTGGTGAGGTGATAGTATGCCAAAGTTTGACGTTTCAAAATCAGACTTGGAAAGACTCATAGGGAAGGAGTTCAACGTTGAGGAATGGGAGGACTTAGTTCTATACGCAAAGTGTGAGCTTGATGATGTATGGGAGGAGAACGGCAAGATTTACTTCAAGCTTGACTCAAAGGACACAAACAGGCCCGACCTGTGGAGTGCGGAAGGCGTTGCAAGGCAGATAAGATTCGCCCTGGGGATGCAGAAGGGACTTCCCAACTATGAAGTTGAGAAAAGCGACGTTGTAGTTTACGTGGATGAAAAGCTCAAAGATGTAAGACCATACGGTGTTTACGCTATAGTTGAAGGCCTAGAGTTTGATGAGGATTCATTGAGTCAGCTAATCCAGCTCCAGGAAAAAGTGGCCTTAACCCTTGGAAGGAGGAGAAGGGAAGTAGCTATAGGAGTTTTTGACTTTGACAAAGTAAAGCCTCCAATTTATTACAGAGCCGCAGAGAAAAGCGAGAAGTTCGTTCCTTTAGGATTCACTGAAGAGCTGACCCTTGAAGAGATCTTGGAGAAGCACGAGAAGGGTAGGGAGTACGGACACTTAATCAGGGATAAGCCGTACTACCCATTGCTTGTAGATTCCGAGGGCAACGTTCTCTCAATGCCCCCCATAATAAACTCGGAGTACACCGGAAGGGTAACTGAAGAGACCAAGAACGTTTTCATAGACGTTACTGGATGGGACCTGAAGAAGATAATGCTAGCTCTAAACGTCATGGTCACGGCACTAGCGGAGAGGGGAGGAAAGATCAAGAGCGTCAAAGTAGTATATAAGGACTTCGAGATAGAAACTCCAGACTTAACCCCAAGAGAGTTCGAGGTTAATCTCGACTATATAAGGAAGCTCTCAGGTCTTAGCCTGAAAGACGAGGAGATAAAGGAGCTCCTTGAGAGGATGATGTATTCTGTAGAGATAGAGAGCGGAAAGGCCAAGCTCAAGTATCCAGCATTTAGAGATGACATAATGCACGCTAGGGACGTTCTTGAGGACGTCCTTATAGCCTATGGGTACAACAATATAGAGCCAGAAGAACCAAGGTTGGCAGTGCAAGGAAGGGGAGATCCCTTCAAGGACTTTGAAGATGCAATAAGAGATCTAATGGTCGGTTTCGGTCTGCAAGAAGTCATGACGTTCAACTTGACCAACAAGGAAGTGCAATTTGCAAAGATGAACATTCCAGAGGAAGATATAGTTGAGATAGCGAACCCAATAAGTCAGAAATGGAGTGCGTTGAGGAAGTGGTTGTTGCCTAGCTTAATGGAGTTTCTGAGCAATAACACCCATGAAGAATATCCACAGAAGATATTTGAAGTAGGCCTTGCAACGCTAATCGACAAATCTAGGGAAACTAAAACCATCAGCGAGCCAAAGCTAGCTGTAGCCCTCGCGGGGACAGGCTATACCTTTACGAATGCAAAAGAAATACTTGATTCACTTATGAGGCACTTGGGGATTGAATACGAGATAGAGGAAACAGAGCACGGAAGCTTTATCCCAGGAAGAGTCGGCAAAATCTTGATCAACGGAAAGGAAATAGGAATTATAGGAGAGATTCATCCACAAGTTCTTGAGAACTGGAATATTGAAGTGCCTGTAGTTGCCTTCGAGCTGTTTCTGAGACCCCTGTATCGCTCTTGACGTATTTTTCCATTATTGTGCTCATTATTTCAAAGTTCTCTAGGTTTATTATCAACTCTATGTCCATGGCTACCTCCCATATATGTTGCAGAAGTAATACCCTATAAACATTTGGCAAACAATGTTGAAAAAAGGTCAAAAAACATTACGTATGTAAAGGGATTATTTTAGCATGAAAACAACTTTTCCAGTTTTGCCAGCCCTCATTAACTCGAAGGCTTCTTCAAACTTATCGAACCCCTTGTACTTGTGAGTGATAATCGGGTCTAGGTTGAGCTTTCCGCTCTGAAGGAGCCTTGAAACGGTGTACCAAGTCTCCCATAAGTGCCTGCCAGTTATTCCATAAACGGTGAGGGCCTTGAATATTATCAGGTTGTTGAAGTCTATGCTGACTTTACCAGGGAACAGGCCCAAGAGAGAGACCCTGCCGGCAGGGGTCACCGCTTGAAGACCCTGCTCCAAAGCTTTGGGGGCACCACTAAATTCAAGGAACACGTCGACACCATTTCCATCCGTTATGTCCATAACCTCCTTGACAACATCTTCCTCAAATGGGTTAATGACGTAATCTGCTCCCACTTTCTTAGCCAAGTTCCTCCTGAACTCACTTGGCTCAGAAACTATAATCGGGTAAGCTCCAGAGGCCTTGGCGACGGCAATTCCCAGCAACCCAAGGGGACCCGCTCCAGTTATGAGAACGCTCTTTCCAGCTATTGGGCCCGCTAAGACAGTGTCGACAGCGTTTCCTAGTGGTTCCTGAAGGGTTGCGTATTCGGGAGGTATGCTCTTTGGATTCTTCCAGACGTTTTGGGCAGGGATTATTGCATATTCTGCAAAGACTCCATCCGTGTCAACACCAAATATCTTCGTGTTCTGGCAAACGTGATACTGACCCCTCTTGCAGGCATAGCACTTTCCACAAACTATGTGGGTTTCTGCTGATACATAGTCACCGACTTCAATGCCCTCCACACCGGGGCCTACCTCCACTACCTCTCCAGCGACCTCATGACCCATTATCTGAGGGGGCTTTATTCTGGACTGGGCCCATTCATTCCACTCATAGATGTGCAGGTCGGTACCACAAATACTCGTTGCTAAAACCTTAATGAGAACTTCCCCTGGGCCAGGCTTTGGAACATCAACCTCTACGAGCTCAGCACCGTACTCTGGTTTTGTCTTCATGATAGCGACCATCTTCTCAGACATGAGATTCCCTCCTAATCTAGTTGACATATCATCATATTAAATGAACATTTAAACGGTTTATGGAGATAAAACTAAAATCCAATTCTAACTTGCAACCCAGCCCAGTATACTGCCCCGGCCATTAGGCCTATCAGAGTTCCGTACTTTGCTCCGGAGGAGAATTTCCCTTCTCGTATCACTCCAATTCCTAGGCCAGTTATAAATCCTTGGATAATCGAGAATAGCCACAATATTGTTTTTAGCTCAGCAACTGGAATTTGAACATTCATTCCTCCTGTTGTAGTTATCATCGTTGCAATGTTAGATATTACGGCTACAATAAATGGGCCAACGAATCCACCAGAGGTTATAAAGAACATCATCTGCATTCCTGTAGAAGCTTTCCTTTCCTTTTTTATTCTTAGTATCTCTCTCACATCGTTTCCCACTGCAACGAGAACATCTGCCATTGGGGCACCTCTCTCTAAGGCCTCTATTATTATCATCATTGCTCTGTAGATAACTGGGGATTTCTTATTCCTTAGGGCAAAAGCTCTAAGTGCATCTACTGTAGGTCTACCCCTCTTTATTTCCGCGACCGTTCTTTTGAACTCATCTGTGAGTGCACCAAACTTTGCCGTTGTTAGCTCTCCCAGAGCTTCAGAAAATGAAACACCAGCTCTTAAGGATCCTGCTAGATAAAACAGGGCATCAGGAAGAGCTTTCTCCATGTCCTCTATCCTTCTAGAGATCCTCAAATTTGGGTATATGTATGCAAAGCCTATAAATCCCCCAAAGAAACCCAGGAAGAAGTGAAGGCCTGAGCCTGAAATAATCAAAAGAACTGCCCCAATTACAAGACCCAACATCAATGAAATCCCCAAGTACTCAGAGGCTTTGAAATCTATGCCGGCTGAGTAAAGCAGTAGATCATATCTCTTTAGAGTCTTTTTAGGGATCACCCTCTCTATAAACCTTACAAGCAAGCTGGTTAGTGGACTTTCTTTCTTAGCCATAAGCTCACCTCGGCTCTGCTCTCTTGATCATAATCACAATTATTGTTGACAATGCTGGGAATGCAAAAAGCATTAAGACTGCCAAGCCAGAGATTGAAATTATTAATCTCCTTGACATTAGAGATCCAGCCAAAATTGCGACGATCAATAGCGTTGGCATAACTACTGACATGAACATATATACGAAGGATATACCATTTATCTTCTGAACGTAATCCATGAGCTTTATACGATACTCAAATGCGAATTCATCGGCCATCTTATATAAAATATCAGCCAGATTACCACCGAACTTTATTGCCCTTAATATCTGCTTGACGACTTTAGTTACGTTATCCGAAGCCATTCTCTCTTCGAATCTTGAGAGAGCATCCTCAAAGCTTGCTCCCTTGTGCATATCTTGTATTATTAAGTTGAACTCCTCTGATATTACACCGTAATCCGACTTTGCAACAGAGACCATTGCTTCAGCTATACCCACACCCGCACTTAAGAGGGAGGCCATGTGTCTCAAAACATAGGGAAGTGCCCTTTCTACGTCTTCAACCCTTCTCCTCCACACCATTTTTGGATATACTCTCATATAGAAGAATCCCAGGATAAAGCCGGCAACACCAAGCAAGATTGAGAGATCCCAAGGTAGCATTATAGCTACTGAAAATGCAAATCCTACTATGCCCGATATTATTCCAACTCCAAGCATTAGAGCTACATACTTTTCTTTTGACATTGATATGTTCGCTCTATATAAATCAAGCTCTAATCCCTTTATGGACTTACTAAGAGACTCAACAGGTCCTCTGAAGTATTTAAGAACTCCTTCTGCTATTCTTTCAGAAAGTGGTTTTTGTATAACCTTCTCCCTCCACTCAATAGCTTCTTCGATAATTCTCTCTTCCTCTGCCTCCCTCTCTTTTTCAATTTGCTCTCTCATCTGCTTAAGCAACTCAAGTCTATCTCTGATTGACATTTCTCTTTTGGGGAGACGCCTAATTGGAGCTTCGGTAACTTCAATGGTTTTTCCACCGAGCTTCTCAAGGAACTCAAGAAATGATGAAACTAAGCCCAAGATTCACCACCTCATATAAACTCCTTGATTCTTTTGCTCATTTCTATAGTAGTTGCCTCTCTTTCAATCTTCTTGAAGAACTCTTCCTCATCTATGTAGAACTCTCTGATTTGGGCGCCAACTTCATCGATTCTTCTGATACCTTTTTCAATCATCCAATCGAGCACCAGCTTTCTCTTTTCTATTTCGTACATTATCTCATCTGGATGCATCCCAGTATGATATGATAGAGTCTGCAGGAATCTGCTCGGTACTTCTGTTCTCACTAACTCATCCTTTGCCGGGTCATATTTATAAAGGAAGTTCAGCTGAACGCTCTCCCCTTCAATGCCAGAGACTTCTGCTATTTCAGTAATCCTCCTGATAGTACCCTTCTTCCTTGTATGATATCTCACCTGCATTATGATTATATCAAGAGCGGGTATCATTATCCTGGGAACGTTCATTGGAGGACTTTCAAGCCTGATTATAGTCTCCCTAGCAGAGTTTGAGTGTATCGTTCCCATGCAGTTTGATACAACGATTCCGTTGGCAACGTAGTTGTGATCATCCTCCACGGTCAGATCATAGACGTACTCTATCCCTAGCTCCCTCGGATCTACTTCCTCGACACTCACAACTTCATCCCAGTACACATCCCCATCCGCTATGAGCTCAAGCCTTTTTGCCTGAACCCAGGAATCTTCATCGTCAATGTCTCTGGCAATCTGCTGAAGGGCCAGTGCAATTCCTCTAAGAGCTGATCTTCTAACTTCCTTTATTCTGCCCTTTTCTATATGCCTAATTAGGCTCTCCGATACTTTCTCACCAGCGTAATAGGAGGCAAGCTTCGAGAGCTCTGAAACTGTAAGATTAAGTTTCCTCCTGAGAGGCTCGATCATTATAGGCGAAATCGGCACGCGATCAGTTCTCTTTCCGCGGCGGGCCTTATGCTTCTTTATTATCTCCTCAAGCTCTGCTCTCTTCCTTGAGTGCCTGAGCGGGATGTAAGTGTAGAATCTAATTAGATTGTCAACACCCCTCACGGTGACCCTGAAGATTACGTTCTCTCCATCTTTCACACGGGAGACCGTACTTATTATTCCAAGCCTCTGGAGGGCATACCAGACCTTCCTCGCGAGGTTTTCACTCTTAGTCGTTAGGACAATCGCTGGGCCCTTTTCATCTACGTAAGCGTCGGCATCGAAAAGTCCTGCTATGAAGTGCCTCAGCAGGTCATCGTTCGAGTGGAGGAACTCTACGAAGGGCTTTAAGACATGGGTTACAACGGTATATGTGGATTCACGCTTAACCTGGGGCTCACTCTCTGGAAGGAACTCCTGAATGGCAGAGGTAAACGCTTTCATGTAGGATTCGTCGTCAAATGTAGCTGAGATATAGTAACCATTTGAGGATATGTAGCCGTCTCCAAGGAGGACTCCGACTACGTAGGAAAGGCTCTCATCAACCTCGCAAACAATCTTTACAGGCTTTGAGTTTATTGAAAGGAGATACTGGACCATCTCTGGAGGTATACCATCATTTTGGATCTTCACAAGGTTCTTTCCGTTGAGAACGAGATAATAGTCACTTATTCCCGCATAAATCTCAGGATTAATGATAGCTTTCCTCTGTGGAGGCTTTGGAGGTTTTCTCATTACCGCAACCCTGTCTCCGGGTTTGAGCTTTTCCGCTTCCTTCCTAACCACGTCCCCGTCTGAGAATACGAAGAACGGGTGAGTCTTAGTGAGTATAACCTCATTGCCCGTCCTCGTTATTACGCGAATTAACTTCTCTCCTTCCCTAACCTTCCTCCTCCAAATCCTCGAAACCACGTGCTTCCCAGCTTTGAGGTCTGGACCAATACTTACAACTTCGAACCTGTCCTTCTCGTCAAGGACTACATACTCTAAATCCTTGTGGGTTTTTATTCTGTCCGAGTACTTCTTGAAGAGCTCCTCGAGCAAGTCACCAATTAGGACAAAGCGACCGTTTGAAAGCTGAATAACTGAAAAGTCGTAGAGAGCACCATCATGTCCTGTATTCATTGCCGTGAACATAGTTCTGGCCTCTGGACCACGGACTTCACCGACTATAATTCTGTCGGGACGCATTCTCAGGGTGTTCTTTACTAGATCATCCATTGTGATTTCTCCCTTACCCTCGACGTTTGGTGGTCTCGTTTCAAGCCTTACCCAGTGCTCTATCGGGAGCTGTAGCTCGGCAGTATCCTCTATGCTTATTACTCTCTCGCTCGGTGGGATAAACATTGCCAGTGAGTTGAGGGTTGTTGTCTTACCTGAACCCGTTCCACCCGCAACCAAGATGTTTGCTGGCTTAACTCCGAGGCCATCAACCAGTAGCCAGAGGAAAGCTGCAACCTCGGAGTTCAGGGTTCCATACTTGATCAGGTCTATAATAGTTAGGGGGTCTTTCTTGAACTTTCTTATTGTTAGTGTTGGGCCATCTAGGCTTATCGGGGGTAAGGTGGCATTAACTCTACTACCATCAGGAAGCCTAGCATCGAGAAGCGGATTTTGCTGATCAATTCTCCTTCCAACTTCTCTCGCTATCCTCTCTATTATGTTTAGGATGTCCCTCTCATTTTCAAATACTATGTTCGTCTTACACATACCAAAACGCCTGTGCCATACATACACCGGCTTGTTGGTTCCAATTACCATAATCTCTTCAAGGTTGTCGTCTCTTACTAGGGGATCCAGCTTTCCGTATCCTATCATGTTCTGAACAACTAGCTCTGCAAGAAGTTCAACCCTACCTTCGGAAAGCGTTGGAGCCATTTCCTTTACCATTCTTCTGACTTCTCTCATGAACACTCTTCTTCTCTCTTCAAAATTAGGTATAGACTCAGGGTCAATCTGGATTTCAACTATCGCTCTATCTCTAACCATTTTCAGGAGCTTTTCCTCTTCCTTACTTAGTTTGGGCAAGTTTATCTCATATATTGGAACTGCTTCTCCCTTAACCCTCAATATCCTTATGTTTCCATAAACGTCTAGAACTTTAACTTCACCAACATACTTTGTCTGCTTAGCTCCTGCAGAGAGTATATCTTGGAGGCTGATTGTTGATTTTTCCTCAGGTTTTTTAACAGGGACTTCTGGCTTCTTTAGTATCTCTGCTAGTTTGGGAGCACTCTCTTCTTTCAAAAAGGCAAGCGGAAGGGGCGGCTTCTCCTCTTCTTTCTCTTTTGGCTTAAGAGTCTCACTACTCTTACCTGCTAGGATATCACCGAGGGATAAGGGCCTCTCTGTTTTCTCGCTTTCTTCCTTTTTTAAAGACCCTTCTTGGGGTTTACTCCCCTTCTTTAAAATAGCCTCCAACGTTAAATTATCGCTACTTAGGATCTCATCTATCCACGACTTTTTCTTTTTCTCCTCCAACTATCTCACCCCTTAGTTAACCCCCCATTTAAACTTGTAAGAAATCTCAATTGAAGATCCATCACCCAGCCACACTACCCATACAGGATAATCAATCTTTGTATTAACAGTTTTTGCGGTGTTGATTTTAACTTTTGAGGTTAATAGATCCTGAGAGATATCATAAATTACCAGCTCATTTTGGATATCTATGGAACTTGGCTGGTTAATCTCTCCGGTGCTCCAAAATGTTTCCTGAAGGTACTCAATATAACCAGTATAATTCATTGTTGGAGCTGGTGAATATCCATATACCTTGGCTCCTGGAAACAGCAATGGAGGTGCAATAGCGAAAACAACGCGAGTTGGAATATTTAAGGTTGTGTTATGGGTAACCTTGAATTTAACAATCCCCTGGTAGTTATACACAACAACATCGAATGCTTTGATATCAAAAAGGGCTTTAGGATCTAAATAGTGTGGAAAGTTTAACAGTTGGGGGTACATAACGTTACAGATTGGCCCAGTATATATTGTGGGGGGTATCTTTATCTTTAGAACATCTCCCTCAATATATCCATATCCTGTGCATTGAGGCTGATAGTAATTTTTAAGGTCTATGGGAAATGCGTCTGTTTCATTTATGAAAAACCTAACTCTCAAAACTTCATGCGGATATATCCAAAAACCTGGCACGTAGTTTAGGAGGGTTTGACCCGGGGTTCCTACTATAGAATCTCCTGAAGATGTATGATACAGGAATTCACTCTCGTTTTTTCTTAACACCTCAAACTGATACCTGGGGTTTACAATAATATATCTTGGAACATCGCCTGTATTAACGAGAGTGACATTCAGTTCGACTTCAACGAGACCTGTCAGGTATATGTTATTTCTTTTAATTGGTTCAAACCCTCCCATAGATGGTTTAGTTACTATGCTCACAACTAATAATAAAAGGAGGAAAGCCTTGAGACTTCTCATTTTTTCATCACCTCAGGGCTTAGAGAGCTTTGCTATTACTAGTGAATTTTCTGACTTCAATACTTGAGATACGAATTCAGTAGGTATCTCGACAATTACCAAAACTCTAGTATTCTCATTCAGCGCCAATAAGTTTGAAGATTCCTCCAAGGTTAAAACTTTCCACCCATACTTTTCTAGCTTTTCCTTGATTTCCTCAGGATCCTTAATCTTTCCTGCCGCTATGGCTTTTAACACTTCTCCAAGGTTTACGGAATACGAGTAGCTCGCTGAAAGGGTCTCGCTACTAGTCTGCTGAACTGAACTCTGGCTCTGGGATGTTTGAGATACCTGGTAAGGTGTTTCTCCTGGAGAGTAGTTCGTGCTGGAGGACTGCTGAGTTGTCGTTGAGGAAGTTGATGACCATGAGGTAGTCTTCGACTGGGTTTCCGATACTTGAATTTGACCGGCATCGAATAGGACTAGCACTACATATCCCTCTGGAACTAACCTCTTGCCGGTCTTCTTGTCATATATTTGTATTTTGTCTCCAGGCTCAAGAAATCCTCCATTGACATCTTTCCTACTTAGAACAAGAGCAACTTGGACGAGCTGAACTTCTTTCACCTGGTATTGCAAGAGATCCGAGAGGTTCTCCACCTTACTTATCACTTCTTTTGCTTCGGACTTTGTGTAGATGTTTGTTGTGTTACCTTTCATCAGGATGACTTTCGTTCCAGGCATGGAGTCTATCCTATAGAAGTAGACCTTCTTCCATAAGTCCAGTAGATAGGGGGTTGGGTCTATAGAGAGTACTTCCTCCTTAGTCTTCGCACTATCAACTTGAGCTAATAAACTGTTCATGGTATCTACGATCTCCTTCTTAAGCTCATCTGGAACCTGAACGCTAAGTAAGGGTTCAAATGCCATTTTTATATTCTCTTTTGTCTGATTCTTCAGCTGTGCTAGTTCTTTGGCTAGTTTTTCCTGTTCTGCTCTTTTCTTCGCTTCCTGGAGAGCTTTCCATCTCTCTTCACAAATCGCTTTCACATTTATTTTCTGGAGATCTTCTATGCTTTTGGCAGCCATTATTGCATTTATGAGCTGGATTTTAGCCGTATCATTTGCTAACTCGCCCTTGAAACACGCATTAACCTCGGCGATTTTAGCTTTTTTAGCATTTTCTAGCTCCCTAGCAGCTTTGTTTTCCAAGTACATATAAATACTTATAACAGCTCCAATGATTATTATCGATAAAACAAGTGCCCCAACAATAATTCTCTTTTTCCTTTCTTTCTCTCTTAGCATTCCTATTCTTGAAACCCTTCTTCGAGGAGGTTTTGGCGGAGTGGGGGCAGGTTGTTCCTCGCTCTCACTTACGGCTCTACCCAATTCCCTAAGCCTTCTTATCTTTGCCTCAATATCCTCGGCCACTGTTGACACCACCTGGGGTTATCATAATAGGTATTAATGACATCACTACATATTCATGACAGCTCAAATGCTTATTTATATTTCGGCCCTATACTTTTTATTCCAAAGTTTTTAAACATGTTCTAAGGTGCGAGTTATGGAGAAGCTAATAGTAAAGGTCATAGAGATAAGAGGAAAGTGCCCTGTCTTCAAATTAGGGGATAAAATAGTAATAGAGGGCCCCAGGATAGTATTAGAGAAAACAGATGCCATCTGCACTCATGCATTTGCATCACTACTTCCATATATAGTGGCATTAAGGAAGGGAGTAAAGCCGAGCGAACTAGGGTTGGGGAAGGATGATAAAGCTTACGTTCAGTGCTTGGATCCCGGGCCTCCCTACACGAATGGGGGGACGGTAATATTTGAGATAACGGTGATCAGAAATGAAACAGAAGAAAGCGTGGAGGGTAGTCAAAGAGGTAATAAACGAGGCAGATATAGTAGTGGAGGTAGTTGATGCTAGGGATCCAATAGGAACAAGAAACAGAAAACTCGAGAGAATGGTTTTGGAAAGTGGAAAGAAACTACTCATAGTGATGAACAAAGCAGATCTCGTTCCAAAGGAGTGGGCCGAAGAATATAAAAGGAGAAGTGAGATCCCAGTAATATTCATCTCAGCGAGGGAAAGAAAGGGAACTGGTATTTTAAGGAAAGAGCTAAAGAAGATTGCAAGGGAGATAGATAAGGAGAAAGTTAAAGTTGCCCTGATAGGCTATCCAAACGTTGGTAAGAGTACAATAATAAATGTGCTTAAAGGAAAACATGCCGTGGGAACTGCTCCTATCCCAGGGTATACAAAAGGCAAACAGCTAATCAGACTAACAAAGAGATTGTGGCTTCTAGACACGCCGGGGGTTGTTCCGATAGATGACTTTGATGAACTAGTTATAAAAGGAGGATTTCCAGCCGATAAAATTAGGGATCCAGTCTCTCCAGCGCTAAAGCTCATAAGGAGGATATTAGAGACGAGGAAGGAGGCATTAACGGATAAGTTCGGTATAAAAGACTTTGAGGGCGAGGAGGATATTCTGAAAAAAATTGGAGAGAAAAGAGGCCTATTCAGGGAAGGCGGGGAAGTTGATTTAGAGGAAACCGCTAGGTGGTTTTTGAGAGAGTGGCAGACTGGCAGATTTACATTATTTTCCAAAGATCAAGAAAAGAAGCAGGAGATAAACTGGGATTTTGAGGAGATACTGGGTAAAGTAAAGGAAGAGGAAATATTTGATCCTAGGAGAATCCTCTGGAAGTTCGAAGATAAGTTATTGGAGAAGCTTGATAATAACAAGAGGGTTGGCATACTCGAGGTTGGAGAGTTTATCGTTGGAATAGCAACGGGATTTAAGAAATGTGATTCTGCGGTAAAATTCTTGGAGAACCTTACTGGTAAGAGCGTCGTAATGAGCGAGTGCTTCGGGAAGAAATGGAAGGGGATAATAGCTATTTTAAGCTAAACCCAAATAGAGTGAGGGAGGGAAATGGCTGAAATTTTGCTTACAACGGCCCAAGGAATTGAGGATATTACTCGAAAGGAAATAGACGGAATACTTAAAGACATTGCCCAGGAAATATCGGAGAGGCCCTGGGGAATTAAAGGCAGGCTTTTAGTTAAAGCCAAAGAAACCTACTTTATTGACGAAAAGGGTAAAAAAAGACCTGCCAGCATTCCCGATATGATAATTCAGAACTCCCGAACGGTGCATAGGGTCATAGTCCTCCTAACACAGGGGCAGGCCAAAGATTTAAGTGAAATAGAAGACATCGTTAAGGGTGCAAAAGTCAGTGAATATTTGAAGAGCACTGAGAGTTTCGCCGTAAGGGCGGAGAGGTTTGGTGAACACGAGTTTACGAGCATGGATATTGCAAGGGTCGTTGGGAGGATAATTCAAGAGAAAACAAATGCCACTGTGAACTTGGATCACCCCTCCGTAATATTCAGGGCAGAACTCATTGGGAAAACTTTCATTTTGGGAGTAGACGTCACAGGGGATCACTCCCTTCACAGAAAGCCATGGCGCGTCTACGATCATCCTGCACACCTAAAGGCAAGCATTGCAAATGCGCTAATAGAGTTAGCCGAGCCTCATGGAGTGTTTATAGATCCCTTCTGCGGCTCTGGTACGATACCAATCGAGCTGGCCCTCAGGGGATATAAAGATAGGATAATATGCCTTGAAAAGTTTAAAAAACACCTGAGAGGAGCAAAAATGAACGCCCTCTCAGCTGGCGTTTATGATAAGATTGACTTCATCCTGGGGGACGCAACTAGGTTAAGCACTTACGTTGATGCCGTTAACACCGTTGTGAGCAACCTGCCTTACGGTTTGAAGATCGGGAGAAAGGGCATGATCCCAGAACTGTACATGAGGTTCTTCTCCGAGCTGGCAAAGGTTCTCAACGGAAGGGGAGTGTTCATAACGACTGAAAAGAAGGAAATTGAGAGGGCCATAGAGGAGAATGGCTTTGAAATTGTGCACCACAGGGTTATAGGGCATGGGGGGCTAAGTGTCCACTGCTATGTGGTCAAGTAGCTTCAGCCTCTCCGCTTCCCACTGGTAGCAATCTGGTCGTTATGTAGATAACTATTGGTAGTACTATGAATGCCATTAGATCCCCAGTGTCTCCCGCAACTCCAAGTACGCTGACAAAGTCTCCTATTCCCAAGAGATACACTATCAGAGGGGGAACAACTGTGAGGACAAATGCAACATTCCTGGGGAGCTTAAGGAATTCCTGAAGGTTGCTGAGTTGGGCAAGGGCTATTCCTATGTAGCTCGTTGTAATTGCGAAGAAGGGTATTAGGTTGCCAATTACATTTCCAAAGTCCCCGTACAGAGAGGCCAATGCTTGAGTTGCTATCTGTGGTGTCTCCCTTCCAAACACTATCAGGAATGAGACCATGAATAAGGCGTATACAGCTGTTGGTATAAGGAACGCGAGTAGAACTACTCTCTTCATATCTTTGTAGTTGCCCAGGGACTTGTAAACGTCAGGGATTATACTGTGACATCCCAAAGCAAAAATGGAAACTCCAATGATCTTCCAAAGGCCTTCGCGGTTGAAGTACATTGCCCTATGAATATCCCCCTTCGGCAGCAGTAGTATCGCCACGAGAAGGAAGAGCACTAACATAGCTAAGCTCATTGCAAGCTCACTCTTTCCGCTCATCTCTATTCCAGCGTACACTATCAGGCTTGCAAACAACCAAAACAGTACTGCACCGAGTCTGTCGTTTATTCCAAAGAGCCCGTTCAAAACTTCTCCCATTCCAGAGATGTAGGCAAGCAGTGCCCCGAAGCTCATTATTGCAATGCTTATTAGCATTATCCATCCGCCGGGCTTGCCAAGCACTCTCTGAGCTATTGTACTCATCTGAGCACCGTTCATCTTTGCGGAGAGATCGAGGACGATATAAGCAGTGAACAGCATGAGGAGCATTACACCAATTAGAACCGCTAGGGCTGGAATTAGGCCAACTTCACTCGCTGCGTATGGTAATCCTAAAACTCCCGCCCCAATTTGCGTTCCTATTAGTATGGCAAGAGCCTCACTCTTCTTCATGCTCACCACCAAATATTGATAGTTTTTCAGAGATAATATAGGTTGCTATATGTAAAAGTCAAGCTTCACTGATTACAAGAAAACGACCAAATGCATACCTGAGCACAATTATACAAAAAAGTGTAGGGGCAAGTTCACGTGAAAAATAATTTTATCGAAAAATTTTCAACAAAGTATAGAGTCCTCAGCTATGACGTCCTCCCTGAGTACTCCTATTCCCTCAATCCACGCCTCTATTTTATCCCCATGTCTCAATGGCCCAACACCAGGAGGGGTGCCAGTTGCAATTATATCACCAGGCTCCAGAGTCATGACTGAGCTTATGTATTCTATTAGCTCCGGGATCTTGAATATCATCTGGCTTGTTCTTCCCAATTGCCTTAGTTTTCCGTTAACTTTAAGGCCTATCTCGAGATCCGAGGGATCAAGCTCTTTCTTATCAACGATCCTGGGGCCTATGGGAGCGAAGGTATCAAAGCCTTTACAAAGTGTCCAAGGATGACCAAGTCTTCTGGCTTCGTCTTGGAGATCCCTCGCGGTAATGTCGAGGAGTATTGTGTACCCCAGGATATAGTCAAAAGCTTTCTCTGCAGGAACTTTCTTTGCTCTCTTTCCAATTATGACCGCAAGTTCAACTTCGTGATCAACTCTTTTGCTCATCCTGGGAAGAACTATCGTTGAATCTGGTCCTATTAGGGCGGAGGGTGGTTTTAAGAAGAATATAGGCCTCTCAGGAGGTTCATCGTTCATCTCTTTTGCATGCTCAGCATAGTTCTTTGCTAGGGCAACTATCTTCGTCGGTCTGACCTCATAGTATCCATCCTTGAAAGGTAACCTAACCCAGGACATTTTAAACCCCGTGAAATGCTGTTTAAGGAGATTTAAAATCTATTATTTTTACGTGAAATAATAGTCCGGCTTCCTGTCCTTAAATATATCGTTAAGCTCATTGAGTCTTTTGTTCCTCGCAATACTTGGATCTATGTCAACAACCCCAACTTCTTCTTCCGTCTCGGAGGCCATGACTAGTACCTCTGCCCTGGGGGATGCTATTAAGCTCTTGCCAATGAATTTAAGACCTCTCTCCTCACCGACTCTGTCCGCGGTTATTGTGTATACCCTATTCTCCAGAGCCCTAATAGGCATAGCCCTCGGGGCATATGGCATTACTAAGTTAGCGGGATGTGCTATAACATCCGCCCCCTTTAATGCAAGCGTTCGAGCAGATTCGGGGAAAAACCAGTCAAAACATATCATAACACCCACCCTCAAAAAGCCAAGGTCAAATACCTTAAACCCCAAATCTCCCGGCTCAAAAAAGTACTTTTCACGATAGAACAGGTGGATTTTTCTGTACTTTCCAAGGTATCCACTTGGGCCAACTACGACTGCAGAATTGTATAGGTTCTCTCCATCCTTTTCGGCCGTTCCAGCTACAATGTACAATTCCAAATCCCTAGCAATATCCATAAGGAAGCTGGTGGTTTCCCCATCGGGGATCGGTTGAGCAACTTCAAAAACATCTTCCCTAGTCTCAAAATTGTATCCCGTGTCAAACAATTCAGGTAACACGACTAGTAGAGTACCTAATTTCTTCGCCTTCTTTATTAGCTTCTCAGCCTTTGAATAGTTCTTATCAAGGGATAAAAGCTCTGGGTTCATTTGGACAAATCCAACCTTAACCATGTTCTCACCGAAAGAGCTTACAACAAATGTTCTAATTAAGGTTTGTGGATCCATGTTTTCAAGAATACTTGGTTTTCCAAGAGAATAATGCTATTAGAACAACGTACTGGCCATGATATAAATGCTATATATCGCATTGCGTTATTAAAACGATCTAAACTATTATTCCACAAAAAGAGGCTATATAATTAGACGTAATATTCGCATTAATAAAACTTAAAAATCAAGCTTCTTGGGCTAAAAATGAGAGAATTTAGGAGGTGACGCTCATGAAGAGGAGACCAAGGAAGTGGAAAAAGAAAGGCAGGATGAGGTGGAAGTGGATCAAGAAGAGGATTAGGAGACTGAAGAGACAGAGGAAGAAAGAGAGAGGGCTAATCTGACATGGAGCTTTCCTTATATTCTTTTGAATTTGAGAGTTCTCAAGGCAAAACTCTTATTTTTGCAGATCCTCATATTGGATTTGAGCCATTTAGAGGAATAAATGTCAGGAGCAGGTTTGAAAGGAAACTTGCAGAATTCGTTATTTCCGAAAACCCCGATCTTGTTATTATCCTTGGGGATATCAAAGAAGACCTAGGTCTCAAGAGGTACACACAGAGAGTACTGATGGAGTTTTTCAGCATTCTGAAAGATTATGAAGTCATTATAACAAAGGGAAACCACGATGGCAGGATTGAGGAAGTAACAGAGAATTTTGATAATATTTCTGTTGTAGACTACTATATACTGGATGAAATACTTTTCATGCATGGCCACAAATCCTTGCCCGAGGTCGACTTTAAGAGAGCTTTTCTGGGCCATATCCATCCAACTGCAATTATCTCCCTAAGCGGAGTTAAGAGGAGGGCAAAGTGCTTCGTTAAAGCCAAAAACTTTGTAATTCTTCCTACAATAAACCCCTTCTTCGAAGGAATGGACATAAGGGAAGGTATCAGGCTTATACCATTCCTCAAGAACCTAAAAACGGTAGACTTGCTAATCCCACCATCTATTCATATAGAGGGGTACCCTATATAGAGTATTTGTTGGACTATATTTTATTTCGACAAGGCATTTATATTATCCCACATACTCCACAACCGGTGGATCCAATGATTGCGGATCCTTGGGTATTTTTCACGATCATCTTGGGTTTAGCTATGGCATGGGCAATAGGTGCAAATGATGCTGCGAATTCTATGAGTACTGCTGTTGGTGCAGGTGCAATAACTCCAAAGCAGGCAGTTTTAATCGCAGGCGTGTTAGAGTTTACTGGAGCTTACTTCTTCGGCAAGAGCGTTACTGAGACAATAAGAAAAGGAATAATTGATCCATCAAGGATCAATGATCCCAACGTCTTAATTTACGGATCGATTGCAGCCCTCCTTGGAGCGACAATATGGCTGATAATCGCAACGAAGTATGGACTTCCTGTGTCAACAACACATTCAATCATAGGAGGGATAGTGGGTTATGGAATAGTATACGCAGGAACATCAATAGTCAACTGGAGTAAGATGGCCAAGGTAGTCATGAGCTGGATACTTTCTCCAATAGTCGGAGCAATTTTCGCATTTCTCGTATTCAAAGCTCTCAGTAAAACAGTTCTTCAGAGCAAAAATCCAATAAAAAGTGCAAAAAGATGGTCCCCATTTTGGATAGGGCTTGCCTTTGTCGTTATAGGAACGATGTTTTACATAAAGGTCCTACACGGAAAATCTCTCGTTATCGGATTTTTGAAATTTGGGATCCCTACTGGAGTTGTGACATTTGTTATAACATCCCTAATCCTAAGGGTTAGATTCCCAAATGTCGATCCTTATCTTGGAGCAGAGGCAATATTCAAGAGAGTCCAGGTAATGACTTCCGGCTATGTTGCACTAGCTCATGGAGCAAATGACGTCGCTAATGCCATAGGCCCTGTTGCTGCCGTGTATACCATAGCAACAATGGGAATGGCAGGGGCAAAAGTCCCAGTTCCCAGGTGGATACTAGCCTTAGGTGGTCTTGGGATAGCAATAGGTGTAGCGACTTACGGCTACAGAGTGATGGAGACAGTTGGAAAGAAGATTACAGAGCTAACCAACACGAGAGGATTCACGATAGATTTCTCTGCAGCTACAGTTGTTCTAATAGCGAGCTGGCTTGGCATGCCAATCTCAACGACACATACTGTAGTGGGTGCCGTCATTGGAGTTGGGCTTGCTAGGGGAATAAAAGCAATAAATAAGGACATCGTGAAGGATATAGTGATATCATGGTTCGTTACTGTCCCTACCGCTGGAATAATTTCGGCAGTAATTTTCAAGGTATTGATGCTGATTGTGGGGTGATATAATGCAGGTTTGGACTAAATTATTTGCAAAAAGCCCATTTAAGCCCCTAATAAAGCATGCGGAGGTTGTGGTGCAGACAGTAGAAACTTTAGAAAAGGCCCTAGACTTATGGGCCCAGGGAAACTATGAGGAGATGAAGAAATATGCAATTGAAGTAGACAGGCTTGAAGACGTCGCCGATAGAATAAAGATGGAGCTCAGGAACAGCGTTACATCAAAACTGTTAATGCCCGTCCAGAGAACCGACATTCTAGAATACCTCCACATGCAAGATAAAGTTGCTGATGCTGCAGAGGATACGGCTAAATGGTTACTAGTGAAAAAGGAGATAAATGTGCCCCAGGAGGTAAAAGACCTTATCCTAAAGATGGGGAGAGAGAGCATTAAAGCTGCAAAGCTTGTCTACGAAGCAATCAGACAAATGGACACAGTAGTTGAGAGCGGATTTTCCGATGCGGAAATAGAAAAAGAATATGAGATAATAAAGCAGATAGAAGACGTCGAGAGTAAAATCGATGGTCTAGATACTAAGCTCATGGAGCTCGTGTTAAACAACAATTTAAGCTGGGCAGATGGCCTTTATATCCTTAACATAGCAAGAACACTTAGCAACATTTCAGATAAGGCAAAAGATGCTGCAGAAAGAATAAGAATAATGATGAATAAGTGATCAGATGGCGATCATGGTAGAAGTCATCTGTATCTCTGGCATCTTTCTTATCTTTTCAGTTATGAACTGATCAAGATCTTTCAGTGTATCGGTTTCAACCTTGACAATTAGATCATATTCACCGTACACTACGTAAGCCTCCTTAACCTCAGGCATCGCTAGAAGTTTTTCCATAACTTCCCTTTCCTTACCAGCTGCCGTCACCATCAAGATAAAAGCCGTCACCATTTTCCATCACCAAATTGAATTATTTTCCGTCAGGTATTTAAAGATTGTCTTACCTTTACCGACACTCTAATAAGATAATAACCCAAGGTTTTGGACGGTGGGTGTTATGGTTTTGAGAATTTACAATACCCTAACACGACAAAAGGAGGAGTTTAAGCCTCTCAGAGACGGAGAAGTACGAATGTACGTTTGCGGCCCAACAGTTTACGATTATCCTCATTTAGGCCATGCAAGGACTTACATAGCTTTTGACGTGATAAGAAGGTACCTAGAGCACAAGGGATACACGGTTTTGATGGTCATGAACTTCACAGATATAGATGACAAGATAATCAGAAGAGCTAAAGAAACCGGAGAAGACCCAAGAGAACTTGCTGAGAAGTTCATAAAGATATTCCTAGAGGATATGCAGGCCCTAAAGGTCAAGCCAGCCGATATATATCCCAGGGTTACGGAACACATTAACGAGATAATAAAGTTCATTGAAAAGCTCAGGGAGAAAGGTTATGCTTATGAGGGAAGCGATGGCGTTTATTTTGAAGTCCAGAAGTTCAAAGATTATGGAAAGCTAAGCGGTATTAAGGTGGAGGAGCTAAGGAAAGGAGCCAGAGTCGAGCCTGGCGAGGGTAAGAAAAATCCGGAAGATTTTGCCTTATGGAAAAAGGCTAAGCCAGGAGAGCCTAAATGGGAGAGTCCCTGGGGCGAGGGAAGACCCGGATGGCATATAGAATGCTCGGTAATGAGCAGTAAGTACTTGGGTGAGAGTTTTGACATACACGGAGGCGGAAACGACTTAATTTTCCCGCACCACGAAAACGAGATAGCTCAAAGTGAAGCCTGCTTCGGTCACGAGTGGGTTCGTTACTGGCTTCATACTGGCTTTGTCATGGTTAAAGGGGAGAAGATGAGCAAGAGCTTGGGCAACTTTGTCACGGTGAGGGAACTGTTGCAAAGGTACAGTCCAGAGGTCATAAGGTTCTTCGTTCTTCAGAAGCACTACCGCTCTCCCCTCGACTATACCGAAGAGGGGTTGCAACACGCGAAGAACAACTTAGAGAGGCTTTACAACACCCTTGAAAATATCAGAGTAGCTATGGAAAAAGCTGAGATAAGTTACACTTGGGGAGAAAAAGAGTTTGAGGCCTACGAAGCAGTTAGGGACGGAAGAAGGAAGTTCTACGAGGCCATGGATGACGATTTTAATACAGCAGAGGCGCTAAGAGCTGTATTTGAAGTAGCCAATGCAATAAACAAGTACCTAACCGAAACGGAAAGGCCTAAGGAATCAATATTAAGGAAAGCTTGGGAGTTCTTCAAGATCGTCAGTGAAATTTTCGGAATATTCGAGGACTACTTCAAGGAAGAAAAGAAAGGGGAAGAGGAAGAGCTCATCAGGTTACTAATAGAAGTTAGAGCCCAGCTCAGGAAGGAAAAGAGGTACGATCTAGCGGACAAGATAAGAGATGAGCTCAAGAGGCTTGGAATACAGCTTGAAGACAAGGGGGAAGAAACCATCTGGAAGAGGATAAAAGTCTAGTCCTCGGGTCCGTGAATGCACTGAAAGTTCAGGGTTATCAAGGTGTCAATTAAACCACTCTCTATGTTCTCCTTAATTTTTGGCATTATTCTTTCTAATTCTTCATCACTAAGTGGTCTCTTGTCCCTAAGCCACTTTACTTTTCCATCGTTTTTATCCAGAACAACAACTTCATCCCCTTCAAAGTACAGAGGGAGATAGTTCATTCTAAATCCGTAAAATTTCTCCGTGAATTCCATCCTGGCTCTTAACAGCTCAAAGTACCGCCTAACTTCCTCCATAATACCACAATTTTACATTTATAAAAGGGTTTTTAAAGTTAGAGTTAGAGGACATTCAGGTACTTATGAACCTGAAAGCTCAAGCCAACGTTCTTCTTCCCAAGAATCTCTGCCGCAACCCTGTAGATATCCATCAACCTAGCTATAGAGATGTCGATAGGCTCTTTAGGTTGTATGGCTAGAGGAGCAAGACCTTTCAGCAGTTCAGCGTACCAGCGGACGTTTTCTAGTTTTGTTTCATTTGTTACAACAAGCTTAGCGTAGACTTCGACCCCTGCCTTCTTAAGTATCCTTATGCTTTCAATTTCCCTAAGCACCAGATCCCTCCAGTTTTTTGCTGCCTTTGCGCTCTCATCTTTTATATCAACACTTGCGTAGTCTGTAATGTTGGCAACTTTTCGTATTGCCTCTGGAAGACCCCCATGGGTCTCTAAAAAGTTATCAAAGCCGAGTTCTTTCATCTTTGTCATTAGAGTTTTCAGAGCTTGTATCTGAAGGGTTGGCTCACCGCCTGTGTAGCTTATCGAGTGTATATCCCCAGTATCTAAGTGAAGAATCACTTTTATGACATCTTCTAAATTCGCGGGGTTCTGTCTATATTCGAATTTCCCAGTGAAGGGTTCCACCTCGTATCTCCAATGGGAAACACCCGAAGCATCTATATATTCCCTAGAATCACACCATTTACATCTTAAATCACAACCTGCGAATCTAACAAATATCTGCCTTCTGCCGAAAGTACTGCCTGGGAGACTTCCTCCCTCCCCCTGCCAACTGTTAAAGATCTCCGCTAGAACAAGCTTTACCACTCTAGCTCCACCCCATAGTCACTTCCTTCCCAGAGAACTAGCCTCTTTAAAATAACTTTATCGGGCAATTTGCCCTTTATTTTATCCGCAAGCCATAAAGCTATGTTCTCAGTTGTTGGGTTATCAAATATCTTATTCAGATTTCTATGGTCAATTTCTTTAGTTACACTCTCAATTGTCTTTCTGAGCTTTACAAAATCCATTATATATCCATGCTTTATTGGTCCTTCAACAATAACCTCCAAGAAAAATGTGTGTCCATGTAATTCTTCCCAATCGTTTTCGATTTTAACTGCGTGAGCAGCGTCAAAGCTTGTTCTAACAATCAACCTTGCCTTCATGAAATCACCAAGAAGAATTAGGTAGACTCCAAATAAAAGGATTAAGAATCAGAGACCCTGGGAAAGTATCTTTGTTGTTACATCATTTCCTTCCTTATCGTAAATCCTGTAATAGCACTTGCATGGGAACTTCATTGCTGCCCTCCTTGCACCTTCAATAGCGAACTTAAGGTGCTGCCTGTTGACCCTAATGCTGAGTATCTTCTGATCCCTCTTGAGCCTTGCAGCTAGTCCTATGGGCTTCCCGAAGGGCCTTCTCATTCCGTTACCGTAACGATCTGCCTTCCTTCCGGTAGCCATCGGGTTCTCTCTAAGAACTTGGAATGGGTAAACCCTTATCTTGAAATGGTAGTTGCTCCTACCGACGTTCTTCTGGAGGTACCTGTTGACCTGCTGTCTCGCAGCCTCAAGTGCGTTCTGCCTTATCTGAACAGGCTCAGCGGTGTGGAGGGCAACTTCGAACTCAAAATCTCCAGCAGGGTTCCCCATGTCGAAGATGGTTATCTTTGGACCTGGAGCTCCTCTAATGTATTCCCTTCTTGTGTAAGCAGGCTTGTCAACGTACCTATCGATCTTAGCGGGCCTTAGAGCCATATTCTCACCCCCCTGATTAGAGTGATTCCAATGTATGCGCCCAGGGAAAACTTATAAAGCTTTCTTCTTTTTGGCTTCAAACTTCCCTATAATGTTCCCCCTGAGGTCATAAACGTAAACGTTGTCGAACTTTACTAAGGCAAACTTCTCCATTATGTTACCCACTATCCTTGAGTAAGCCATCGCCGCACCGCCCAAAATGTTGTACTCTGCTTGACTCTCGAACTTAAGCCAAACCTTTAAAGTGTCCTCCGTAACTTCGAGGCCAGCCAAGACTCCAGATTCAAGTATGCTCTCGCCAGTTACTGGATCTGTTATCTCTCTCATTTCTTCTAAGACTTCCCTATATTGTTCGGGCCACTCTCTATTGGGATAATAAACCTTCATGTTGTTCCCCTCTTCTTAAAGCCTTATTAACGTTCTTTTGATTATGCAAAAAGTTTAAATTTACTTTTTTGCAGCCCAATCTGGGGTGAGAAGATGGGGAGGGATGGGAATGACAACAGTACTCCTCCAAAAGCTAAAGGAATCTATAAGATTTACGTTTTCAGCGCTATTGCTGTGTCTAGTTCTTGATTTCGTGGGAGGGACTTTCTTAGGTGTTAACTATTCTGAAATAGTGAAGAACTATCCCATAATTCTCGTCATTCTCCCGGGCCTCATGGATCTCAGGGGAAATGTTTTTGGAACTTTAGCTTCCAGACTCACGACAAAACTAAACCTTGGGATTATAAAAAGGCTCAAAGATAGGGAAGTAAAGAGGGAAGTTTTAAGGGCAATTTTCTCATCTAAAATACCCCTGATAGTCCTCTGGGTTATTGGAGTGCTACACACCGATAACCTTAGGATGGCGGTTGCTGCATTACTTGTCGTTATCCTTTCGGCTCTCGCAATAGGAATAGTCTTAGGTTACTCTGCAGCACTAATAACAATAGTCCCGTATTCAAGAGGATTTGATCCAGATAGAATAGCCGCACCCCTGATAACATCGATATCGGATATAGTGACGATACCAACTCTCATATTCTTCTTGAACCTCTATCTCGTCAATAGGCAAATGTTTTACCTCCTGCTTTTCCTAACGTTAGGCATTCTTATTTGGCTGGGAGTTAGGAGTGGGAACATAGTAGAGCGCAGTTTTACCGAGATCGCTGGCATACTAACGTTCCTAGCATTGATAGAATCATTTGCAGGCTCCCTGCTTGAGCAGTATTCCTCAGCGATTGGGAAGATGATACTCTTGGCGGTGCTTTACCCCTCAATACTTGACAGCCTGGGGAACATGGGAAGCGTTATAGTTGCCAGGCTCTCCACTAAATATCACCTTGAAGGAGAAGAAGGGATAAAATCAAAAGATACTTGGCTTGAAATCATGGCTATGCTCTTGATGAGCGTTCCATTAATAATTATTGCAAACATTATAGGAATGCTAATAGTTGAAGTCACAATGCACGTGCACTCTCATCTTGTTGCCCCTCTGATCTTAGGATATCCCCTGATAACCTTGATCGTAATGATAATTGGGGTTGCATTAGTTCTCGTTGCCCCAAAGATACATCTCGACCCTGACAACCTCGGAGTTCCCCTAATAACCACAATAGCTGATGTCCTGGGGACGATTTTCGTAGTTGCTCTGGCATTGCACTAAGCTATTTGGAATATCTTTATCGAGTTCGTTCCAACTGTTTTCTCTATTGGTCTGCCCTCCGTCATGAGAACCATGTCATCGCTTTCCACTAATCCCAACCCCTTGATTAGCCTGACTATGTCCTTTTCATCAAACCCCTCTTCTAAGCAGAAGGAGTACACCCCGTAGCTGAACATCAGGTTGTTACAGACCCTCTCGTTCGTTGAAAATGCTAGTATCCACTGCTTTGGCTTGAACCTCGAGATAAGTCTAGCCGTCTTTCCAGTCCTCGTGGGGGTTAAAATGTACTTTATGTCAACTGTACAGAGGGCATCTATTATGCTCCTCGTGATTGCCTCTTTTATCGTGCCCCTATGTGTATTGCTCTCAAGCCATTCCCTTATTCTGTTAAGCCCAAAGCTCTCCCGGTATTCTTCAGTAACCTTCGCTATTTTCGCCATCATTTCCACGGCCTCAACTGGAAACTTTCCAACTGCTGTTTCCTCCGAGAGCATTACGGCATCCGTCCCATCAAGTATTGCGTTTGCCACATCGGTGACCTCAGCCCTTGTGGGAACCTTCTCAGTTGTCATAGAAACGAGCATCTGCGTTGCAGTAATTACGGGCTTTCCTTCCTGATTCGCCTTCCTAATGAGCTTCTTCTGCAGTATTGGTAGCTTTTCAATTGGCATTTCTACGCCCAGATCACCTCTAGCTATCATTATGCCATCTGCAGCATTCAGAATCTCATCAAAATTCCTAACCGCATCTGGCCTTTCTATCTTTGCTATAACGAATATATCTCCGGCATTCTTCTTCTCCAGAAATCCCTTAACTTTGAGAACATCGTAAACGCTACCGACGAAACTCAAGCCTATGGCATCAACTCCATGTTCAACGGCAAACTCTATTATCTCCATGTCCCTGGGGGTGACTGCTTCAACCGGAAGGTGGGCCTTTGGAATATTGATTCCCTTCCTGGAGAACAGCTTCCCACCCGAAACAACGACAGCCTCTACTTCATCTTCTCTAACCTCTTCCACCCTCAGCACTATGTATCCATCGCTCAGGTATATCGTATCACCTTTGGACACGAGTTTTGGAAAGTCTTTGTACTCAACTGGGATCGTTGTTTCATCCCCTTCAATATCCCTTGTAGTTAGAACAACCTTATCTCCTCTCTTGAGCTCGACATATCCTCCCTTTATCTCTCCAACTCTAATCTTTAACCCGGGTAGATCGGCAAGTATTGCAACTCTTTTGTCAAGCTTCCACGCTACTTCTCGAATCCTCTCGATTACCTTTGCATGCTCCTCAAAAGTCCCATGAGAAAAGTTTAGTCTCGCAACGTTCATTCCAGCCTTTATGAGTTTCTCTATCATCTTCTTTGAGTTCGTAGCTGGACCTATTGTTGCCACAATCTTCGTCTTGTGTCCTGGCAACTTCACCTAGCACCACCATAGATGATACTCATTTCCCCAATTTACGACTTACTATTATCAGTCCCAGGGAGGGTGGGAGATAGGGAAGAAATGCGAGGTAATAAATCCCTAGAGAGCCAAAGGTGTATGCTAACCCAAAAATTATCCCTCCTAAAAAGGCAGATATGTTCTGAATTCCATTAATTCCACCAATTGCAAGCGAAGATCTTGAATGGGCAACCAAAATCTTTCTTGATATAGGCCTGAAAGAGTTCACCGCCAACAATGCCAGAAATATGCCCAAGAATATCGTGAACTCCGTTTTAATGCCGGCGAGAATTGGAGCAAGGAACCCAAATACGGCTATGATCTTGAGGGCCTTAGCGCTTCCCAGGGAATCAGCTATCCAAGATATGAAGTATGAAGTCAATGATGAAATGAAGCTTATCGTTCCGAGTATCATTGCAACCCTACCCTTTTCCAAGCCGAGGGTCTCAGATATGTATACATAGGTTATCTCGCCAAAGGCAAAGGCAGATATAAATGAAATGATCGCTCCAAATGTCATTACGGTTCTCGGATTTACCTCAATGTCCTCCCTCTTTTCTACCTTTTTCTCCCTCTTTATACTGCCTATGAGGAGATATGCAACTGCCATGAGAATGCCCGTTAAGATATAGAAAAGGCCGGAGATTATCATCTGTCCTCTCATTCCCAAGCCAATCGTAAACGCGTATAGGTAGTTGCCAGCAAGTGAGGCCAAACTCCCAAAAAAGAAGTAAAGGGCAGAGATTCTTGCTCTAGTATTTTTAGGAGAAGCATAAGCAACTGCCAATTGCGCTAAAGGCCAGCTGATCCCATTTAAAAGCCCATTCACTAACTTTATCCCAACTATGTGAATCCACGAAGATGTTAGAGAATATAAGTAGACAAGGGGCGCATTTAGTGCCATGGCTAGTGCTCCTAAAATTATTAACTTTGGTCTTTTATCAACTAAATAACCCCCAAAAACTGCGGCAAAGGCTCTAGCTAATATGAAGGAGGTCGATATTATTGAAATTGAAACCATTGAAGCCTTCAAAACATCCCTACTGTAGTAAGCTATCGCGGGCACGGCTAACCTGAACGCTAAACTCCCAGTAAATGCCGAAACGATAAGCAATATTACCGCGAGGCTATTCCTTTTAAACATCGAGCTAAACTTTCAGACAACCTTTTTAAAAGCCTTGCCAAGCTTTTTAACGTAATGTTTAGAACCTTTGGTGGGTGAGAATATGAAGAGGGTCGTTATAATAGGTGGCGGAGCCGCTGGAATGAGCGCGGCATCACGTGTAAAGCGTTTAAGGCCTGAATGGGACGTCAAGGTTTTCGAGGCAACAGAATGGGTAAGTCACGCTCCTTGTGGTATCCCTTACGTTGTCGAGGGGATCTCACCAACTGAAAAGCTGATGCACTATCCTCCAGAGGTCTTCATTAAAAAGAGGGGGATTGACCTCCACCTCAACGCTGAAGTTATAGAGGTAGACCAAGGGTACGTCAGGGTCAGGGAAAAGGACGGAGAAAAAAGCTACGAGTGGGATTATCTAGTCTTTGCCAACGGTGCCTCTCCTAAGGTTCCACCAGTTGAGGGCATTGATCTCCCTGGAGTGTTTACAGCCGACCTACCCCCAGATGCCGTTGCGATAAAGGAATACATGGAAAAGCACGAGGTAAAGGACGTTGTCATAGTGGGTGGAGGGTACATAGGAGTTGAGATGGCGGAAGCTTTCGTTGCTCAGGGCAAAAACGTAACGGTTATCGAGAGGGGCAACAGAATACTGAAGAGGTCTTTTGACAAGGAGGTTACAGATGTTTTGGAGGAGAAGATGAAACAGCACGTCAACTTAAGGTTGCAGGAGATAATCATGAGAATAGAAGGGAGAGACAGGGTTGAAAAAGTCATTACAGATGCTGGGGAGTACAAGGCAGACATAGTTATACTCGCCACGGGAATAAAGCCAAACATAGAGCTCGCAAAGCAATTGGGCGTTAGGATAGGTGAGACGGGGGCAATATGGACGAACGAGAAAATGCAGACAAGCGTTGAGAATGTTTACGCTGCAGGAGATGTTGCCGAGACAAAGCACGTGATTACGGGAAGGAAGGTATGGATTCCCCTTGCACCCGCTGGAAACAAGATGGGATACGTTGCGGGTAGCAACATAGCAGGGAAAGAAATACACTTCCCTGGGGTTCTGGGGACTAGCATTACTAAGTTCATGGACGTTGAGATAGGAAAGACTGGATTGACAGAGCAAGAGGCAATAAAGGAAGGGTACGATGTTAGAACGGCATTCATAAAAGCATCAACAAGGCCCCACTACTATCCTGGGGCAAGGCCAATATGGTTGAAAGGAGTAGTTGACAATGAAACGAACAGATTGCTTGGAGTGCAAGCTGTGGGAGCAGAGATACTCCCCAGGATAGACACAGCTGCAGCGATGCTGATGGCGGGCTTCACCACGAAGGATGCATTCTTCACGGACTTAGCCTATGCACCTCCCTTCGCCCCGGTCTGGGATCCTCTGGTTGTTCTTGCGAGGGTTCTCAAGTTCTAATCCTAATCTATTATTCTTTTCATCCAGCTCCCCCTAAGGAACCATATCAACCCTATTATCGCAGCCAAGAAGTTGCTCATTCCCATGCCAAAGAAGACTCCTTTACTAGTAAAGCCGAAAAGTTTCGCCAATGGTATCTTAAAGTTTATGGAGTGGCCCAGGACTGTAAAGACAACCACCAAAGCTGGAACGTAGCCAAAAGCATAGCTCAGAGGAATCCTAAAGCCCCAAAGCCTTAGCATGCTCATTATCATGCTCTTCTTGGTGTGGCCCGCTGAAGTGAAAACCCTCGTAACCACGACAAAGATGCCGTTGAAGAAGGGGACTGATATTAGGAAGTACTTCAGTACTATCGCGCTCTCGGCTATAACTTTCGGATCATTCAAGAATATCTTAAAGATAGGAACCCTAAAAATGCCAATCGTTAAAACGGCAATGCTCGCTATTATAAAGTTCACGACCATGGTTCTTTCTGCTATCGTTTTAGCCCTCTGATACTTCTCCGCACCTACGTTTTGGGCAACCATAGTACCCATGGCCATGCTGAAGCCTCTTGATATGCTTGTTATGAAGTTCACAAGCCTGGTTGTTATCGTATAAGCCGCGTACGTTACATCTCCAAAGCCCATGATTATCCTTGTGAGAACGACGAAGCCAAAAGAGTTGGCGGATTGGCCTATACTGGAAGGAAGGCCAACCCTTATTATCTTCGAATAAAACTTCCAGTCTGGCTTCATATCACTCCACGTGATTTTTAGTCCGGCTTTTCCACTCAAAAGGAGTTTAAACCCTATAACGGTTCCAACAGCATTGGAAAGAACAGTGGCTATTGCCGCTCCTGAAACCCCCAGACCTAAGATAAAGATAAACACCGGATCAAGGATTATGTTAAGGAAAACCGTGAGCATGCTTATCTTTACGGGAGTTTTGGTATCTCCAGAGGCCCTCATCAAAGCGGTAGATGCCATGAACGTGAACGAGGCTGGAACACCGGCAAAGACTATCAGCGAATAAGTGAACGCATAGGGATAGATAGTTTCTGTCACGTGCATAAACCTCAAAGCCAGAGGCAAGATTGCTATACTTATCACAGCGGACAGCGTGGAGAAGAATAAAATGAGCGATAATAGGGCGCCAGCTGAGCGATTGGCCTTCCTGTAATCTCCAGCCCCAATGTACTGACCCACTATTGAAAATCCTGCCATTGTAAAGCCCATGCCGAGAGCCATGAGTGTACCGATTATCGGCCAGCTTACTCCTGGTGCCGAAAGAGCAGCCCTTCCAAGCTTGCCGAGCCAGAAGGTGTCGGTTATGTTATACAGAACTTGGACTAAGTTGTTCACTATTATGGGCCAAGCTAACTTAAACAGCGTCCTTTCAATTGGCCCCTCTAGTATCTCTTTTCGCATTGCCTTGACTTTCTCCATGCTCATTCTATTATCCTCCTCATCCAGCTCCCCGTCATGAACCATGCTAGACCGATTAAAGCTGAAATGACATTACTAAGGCCCATCCCTATCCAAACCCCAGCACTGTCATGGAGCATCTTCCCGAGATAATAGCTAAGGGGTATCCTTAATCCCCAGAGCCTTATTGTACCCAGGACGAGGTTTTTCTTGGTATGGCCTGCTGAAGCAAAAACATTTGTCACCGCGGCAAATATTCCGAAGAATGGAAAAGATGCAGCGAAGTACTTTACAACTTTCTCGCTCTCCCTTAGTATCCCAGGATCCTTTATGAAGAAACTAAATATCTGTTCCCTAAAGGCTATGAATATAATAGTGCCGAGTGAAAGTATAAGGAAATTAATAAGCATTGCCTTCTCAGCTATTATCTTTGCCCTCTCATACTTCTCCGCCCCAACGTTTTGCCCAACCATGGTTCCCATTGCTTGACTTATCCCATTGGCAAAGGCGAACATGAAGTTTGTCAGTCTGTTAGTTATGGTGTAAGTTGCAAATGCAACTGTTCCATAGCCGTAAATTATCCTAGTCAGAAGAACAAAACCAAAAGAATTCGTCGAATCACCAATTGTTGCAGGTAGGCCTATCCTAAAGGTCTTCCAATATAAGCTTAGGTCAGGCTTCATGTCCTCCAAGGTTATCCTTATGCTAACCTTCCCCGTAAAAAGGAGATAACCTCCTATTACTGAGCCAACTCCCTCACTAACTACAGTAGCCAAGGCGGCACCTAAAACTCCCATTCCAAGAGGAAATATGAATATTGGATCGAGGATTATGTTCAGGATTATCGTGAACACGTTCACTATTACTGGAGTCCTTGTATCACCAACAGCCCTTAGTATGAAGTTAAACGCATAGAGGGTTAGAGCGATAGGGATACCAGCGAACACTATCACCATGTACTTTAGGGCAAAGGGATAGACTTCAGGAGTTACTCTAACAAACTCCAATGCATAGGGAGCAATGAATATCCCAAAGCCAGCTAAAATGGAGGATAGAAAGAGAAGGAGAGCATAGAGAGAACCGGCAACTTTACTTGCCTTCTTGAATTCGCCCGCTCCAACATACTGGCTAACCATGGCAAAGCCTGCTGTAACAAATCCAGCACCCAAACTGGTCATAAACCAGAGCAAAGGCCAAACAGTTCCTGGGGCAGAAAGCTCAGCCTTTCCGAGCTTTGCTAACCAAAACGTGTCCGCTAAGTTGTACATAACTTGGACTAGGTTGTTTATTATTAGAGGAAACGCGAGCTTAAGTAGGGTTTTCTCTATGTTCCCGTGAAGTATCTCTTCCCTTGCTTGCTGGAGCGTAGTCATCAAATGCCCATCTAAACGTTATAATAAAAAGTTTATCATGGAATTAATCTCCAATGACGTCAAAGCTTATCTCGAGCAATTCTTTGTTTTTCCTAAACCTAACTTTCCTTACCTTGATTACTCCGATTTCCCCGGTTGTCTTCGTATGCTCCTTATTACACGCATTTACATTCCAATTCTCGATTACAACTACCTTCAGAACTTTCACGTTGTCAGGAACGGGGAATAGGTCGTACATATCTTCTCCAAATTTTTCTTCAGCTTCCTCCCTGGGAAGTTCATAGACTTTAATTGGAGCGTTCTCCCTGATTTTTGCATTTGCAAGTTCTTCAATCTTTTTGATCTCCTCTTTGGTAGGCTTTCTGTTAAACTTAACGACGAGGACACCATGGGCACCCTTAACATATGTTGATGCTGTCCATTTTGCTTCCTTCCCTAGAACCTTAACAATTGCTCCCTTGAGTACGTGAAGAGCTGTGTGTGTCTTAACTTCATTACTCATGTCCACTACCACTCGCCAAATAAATTTAACATCTTTCCCTCTAAAATTATCATTTGAACAAAATCAAACATCGGAAATTGCACAGCATTTCTTGAATGTTCTTCAGGCCTCTCGTGGATTTTTTGAATAATATTAGCCAAGAGCTTTCTCTTTTAAACAAAAACTGTTATAAATGCCAAATTCGAAAATGTTTCGACATAAAATATTTTGAGGTGATTAAGATGGCTGAACAAAAGAAGAGGAAAAGGGTTGTCATTCTGGGTGCAGCTGGAAGAGATTTCCACAATTTTAACGTCTTCTTTAGGGACAATCCTGAGTATGAAGTTGTTGCCTTTACAGCTACCCAGATCCCTGACATCGAGGGAAGAGTTTACCCACCTGAGCTCGCTGGTGAGCTATACCCGAATGGGATTCCAATACTCCCTGAGGATGACCTTGAGAAGATAATCAAAGAGAAGGATGTTGACATTGTGGTCTTCGCTTACTCTGACGTCTCTCACGAGCACGTTATGCACTTAGCTAGCAGAGCCCACTCAGCTGGAGCCGACTTCTGGCTTCTCGGACCGAAGTCAACCATGCTCAAGTCCAGCAAGCCAGTTGTAGCTGTTACAGCAGTTAGAACCGGTTGTGGAAAGAGCCAGACATCAAGAAAGGTTGCAAGATTACTCCAAGAGATGGGCTTCAAGGTTGTTGCAGTTAGACATCCAATGCCCTACGGTGATCTCAGGAAGCAGGTTATCCAGAGATTTGCCACATTCGAAGACCTCGACAAGCACGAGTGTACAATTGAGGAAAGGGAAGAGTATGAGCCCTACCTCGAGAGGGGCATGGTAGTGTACGCTGGAGTTGACTATGAGAAGATACTCAGAGAGGCAGAGAAAGAAGCTGATATAATCCTCTGGGATGGCGGAAACAACGACTTCCCGTTCTTCGAGCCAGACCTCTGGATCGTAGTTACCGACCCACACAGGCCAGGCCACGAGCTAACCCATCACCCCGGTGAGACTAACTTCAGGAGCGCCGATGTAATTATAATCAACAAGATCGACTCAGCCCCACCAGAGAACATCCAGACGATCAGGGAGAACATAGAAAAGGTTAACCCGAACGCCATCGTTATTGAGGCAGCATCGCCGATCTTCGTCGATAAGCCAGAACTCATCAAGGGCAAGAGGGTTCTAGTGGTTGAGGATGGACCAACACTAACCCACGGTGGAATGAGCTTCGGCGCAGGTTACATTGCTGCCAAGAAGTACGGAGCAAAGGAGATCGTTGACCCAAGGCCATACGCTGTAGGTTCGATCATCGAGACCTACAAGAAGTACCCACACCTCAGCAACATCCTGCCAGCAATGGGTTACGGCAAGAAGCAGATCAAGGAGCTTGAAGAAACAATAAACAGGGCTGATGCCGATGTAGTCATTATGGGAACTCCAGTTGACCTCAGAAGGTTCATGAACCTCAACAAGCCCGCAGTTAGGGTTAAGTATGAGCTCGAGGAAATCGGAACGCCCAAGCTCAAGGACATCCTTGAAGAGTGGGTCAAGAAGTGCGAGAAGCTCAAGAAGAAGGAGTGATACCAAACCTTTATCTACCTTCTTTCTAATTTTACTTCATGAAGCTCCTTGTAATCGCACCCTGCTTGATAACACCCTTCTACGTCTACAGGGGGCCCAAGGAAAAGGAGTACAGAGTTTCCAAAGAGATAAGAAAGATAATTTCCGAATTGGATGAGGATTGGCAGGTTCTAGCGTATCCATGTCCAGAATTCATCCTCCTTAAATGGCCAAGACCCCCAATGAGCAGAGAGGTAATGGCTCACTTGGGAATGGAAAAGATTGTAAAGGATATAGCCGACTTTATAGGAAGGGTGATAGCCGAGGAAAATCCTGAAGAAGTTGTTTTTGTTGGGGTTAAAGGATCTCCAACATGTGGAGTTTTTGTCACAACTTCAAGTGATCCCGAAATTTACGACTATCCCTCAATCCGGAGGTTCTTTTATCTAGGGAAAGAGGAGAGAATTAAGGGATATAGGGAGATTATTGAAAAGTTTGGGCTTAAACCTAGCCCCGGGAGCGGTCTTCTGTTTGAGGAACTTCTGAAGAGATTTGGGAATCTTAGTAATACATATTGGATTGAAATCGACAAAGATAATATGAAAGAAGGAATAGAATCGCTTAGAAAAGTTATCAGAGAAACCAGAGAAAAACCGAAAAACTAATTAAGAGCATCAGCGTAGAATTTCACAATCTAGGGCTAAACTGTGGGAGTAGTTTAAATTGTGGTGATGTAGGATGGTAATAGAGGAGGCCATAGAATCGGTATCTTCGATTCCAGATCCTTATATGAGAATTGTAACCTATGGAAGGATAGGAGTATCACTTGCAAAAGCAAATGATCCAAGGTATGAAAAAGTATTCAAACTAGCCTTTGAGGAGCTGTCAAAGATAGAGGATCCCTATATTTTACTTAGGAGCTTACTCGTCATAGGATATTCAACAAGTCTTGCGGGATTTAAGTCATCAAAAAAGGCATTCAGGGAAGTAATGATAAACTCTGAAATGCTACCACCTGAGTTGAGAGACTCAATAAGAGCTGAAGCCGTTGACTACCTAGTTTCTCTTAGAGAACTCGAAGAAGCACTGTTTTATGCTTTGGAGATAAAGGACAAGAAGATTAGAAATGAAAAGCTCCTAAAGATATTAGAAAAGGCCCTTGACGAACTTGGAGGAGAGAAAATTAACATCATATACAAAAAGAGAAAGGTAAATCTTATACTAGAAGCAATAACCGATGAACCCTATAGATCCGAGGCGATAGTGAAAACTATTAGGCCCCTCCTTTCCGTAGGTGATTATAGGCGAGTAATAGAACTTGTTCAAGAAATTAGTAGCAGGCCTTGGTTGAGACAGGCTCTTGCTGAAATATTATTGTATCTCAAGCAAGAGAAGGAAGAGCATGTACAAGAACTCGTAAAATTCTCCAAAGAACTTGCCATAAAGGTTAAAGAGGACATTAGAGAAGACTTAGCTTATATATTTGCAATTCATGGATTTATTGATCATTCAGTTGACATTATCGAAGAAATTTCAAACCCTGAATTTGTCCTGAAAGAAATATTTGAAGTTCTTTTAACAAGAAATCCCAAGAAACTTCGGGATTTTCTTGAAAGGCTGTCTCCAGGCCTGTTATACTACCTTAAACAAGACATAATAAAAATGCTAAATGAGGGTGATGAAAATTTAAAAGAGATAGTGGATGTTATTGCAGGGAAAAACATCAGTGAAGACATTCTTATCGGCGCCGTTAAATACTATCTCTCGATTGATGATCTTCAGAATGCAATGAAAGTTATGTCAAACTTAAAAAGTGAGAAGGCAAGATCTATAGCCTTGGGATTCCTAGCCCACTATTTAATTAAAGTTGGAAACATCGGAGATGCTGTTGATATAGTCCTCAGTATTAAGGATAAAAGATTAGCCTCAAGACTTGCCTCTGAGATACTCGTAAAAGTTGTGGAGGGGAGCCTAAGTGAAGTTCCCGAGAACCTTCGGGAGAAAGAAAGAGCTGGAGAACATCCAATTTCTTTATGAAGTACTAGACAAAATGGCAAAGAATGGGGTTCTAAGAGAGGATGTTATTGAAGAAGTGTATTGGACACTAAAAAAACTCCTAAAAGGAAAATATGATGCTGAAATCCTTGAGGCATTTGAGGAAGTGGTCACACTTAGGGCTAAACTTAGCATGGAAAAGAACCCTGAAAAGCATCTAATGGTAGCGAAGGAAATGCTTGCCAAGTATTTGGAGGGATGATTATGGATGTAATAAAAATTACCACATCAAAAGAATTTGAGGTCGTAGATATAACTGGTAAGGTTAGGGAGATCGTGAGGAAATCAGGAATTGAGAATGGAATAGTAGTTGTATTTACCAGGCACACCACAACTGGAATAATCATTAACGAGAATGAAAGCGGTTTAATTAGCGACCTCGAAAAGACAATAGAAAAGCTCATCCCCAAAGGTGCCGGTTACACTCATGACAGAATAGATAACAATGCTCACTCCCATCTAAGGGCAATAATCTTGGGCTCAAGCGTTGCTATCCCAGTTGAGAACGGTAGGCTTGCCCTAGGAACATGGCAGAGCATACTTTTCATTGAGCTTGATGGACCGAGGACGAGAGAAATATATGTAAAGGTCTGCAAGTGCTAGCCCCCGCTCACGGGCGGGAATATACCAACAACATCTCCATCATTAAGCTTCTCATCCCAGGAAACGTACCTGCCATTAACAGCTATATTGGCATCTGCATCCTCATCAAAACCTTCCCCGAAGACTTCCTCCCTGAACTTTGGGTGCCTCTTTTTGATTTCCTCTATTAGATCTTTCACAGTTGCCCCCTCTGGAAGCTCTAAAACCTCTTCATCGATCCCGGCGAGTGTCCTGAACCTAGCTAAATATTTGACCTTAACCTTCATACCACACCCATGGGACTACTCCCAAGGAAATATAAGGTTTAGCTAAAAGGAAAAGAGCGTAACCTCAACTTCTTCTCCCTCATCAAGACTCTCAACGTTCTCCGGTATCTCTATGAAGCCATCAGCATCTATGAAGCTCGTTACGGCCCCGCTACCCTTCAGTATGGGGACAGCGATGTTACCCTCAAGCTTCACCGGCAGGAACTGTCTCCTCCCCTTTACCGAAAATACCTTGTGCTTTAACCTGGCTTTAACCTTCTTTACTTTGCCTTCCCTTCCCAAGGACTTCAAGAGGAGAGGAGCAACCAGTAACGTGAAGTTAGTCAAGCAACTCGTCGGATACCCAGGAAGGCCGAATATTGGCTTACCCTTAACTATGCCTATTATGGTCGGCTTTCCAGGCTGAATTGCTATTCCGTGAACCTTCACTTCCCCAAGCTCCTCTATGACTGAAGCCGTTAGATCCCTCATTCCCCCACTTGCCCCTCCGCTGAGAATTATCAAGTCGGCAACTTCAATAGCCCTTTCTATGAGCTCTTTCAGGCTATCCCTGTTGTCCTGGGCGATCCCAATGAAAATTCCCTCTCCACCCAATTCATTTACTGCATCGGTTATTGCCCTCCCGTTTATGTCGTATATCTGGCCCGGCTTAAGCTCTTGCCCGGGGAGAACAACTTCATTGCCAGTGCTTATCACGGCCACTCTAGGCCTCTTGAAGACCCTAACCTTGTAAATGCCAACCGCAGAGAGAAGGGCCGTCTCCTTGAACGTAAGCTTCGTTCCCTTCTTAATCAGCAACTTCCCTTTCTCTATATCTGTCCCCTTCTTCATGATGCCTAGCCCAGGGTAAGCGGGTTTTTGAATTATTATCTCATCGTTAATCCTTTCAACGTCCTCAAACTGGATTACTGCATCTGCGTTCTTAGGCAACATTGCTCCCGTGGAAATGTACACTGTCTCTCCTTTTCCGAGCTCTATCGAAGGGACTTCTCCGGCATGAACTTCCCCAATGACTTTAAGCCTAACTGGATTCGCCTCGCTCGCCATGAATGTATCTTCAGCCCTAACGGCATATCCATCCACGGTGGCCCTGTCGAAGGGAGGGACGTCTATCGGGGAGTAGACGTCTTCAGCAACTATCCTTCCGAGGGCATTCGCGAGATCAACTTCCTCGACCTCAACCGGGAGTTTGAATGAGAGAACTACCTTGAGGGCTTCTTCAAGTGGGATTACCTTCAAGAACGCCATTCTTGCACCCCGAGCTAAAGGTTTATAAAAACCATTATTAGGTCTTTCTATTGGGTACGCCGGGGTAGCCTAGCCAGGGAAGGCGCGGGACTCGAGATCCCGTGGGCGTTCGCCCACCGGGGTTCAAATCCCCGCCCCGGCGCCACCTGCCGAGCTCTAATGGATTACTAACAAAAGGCCTCGATAGCTAGTCATTCCCCTTTTATTGTGCTTTTTTATAGGGGGTTTGGGTTATGAAGATACTATTCATTTCAGACTTGCATTACACCCACAATACGTTTCATGGAATTTATCAAGGGCTGGCATGGTCATAGCTTCTCGATATTGTATACCGCACAAAGCCAGACTTAATTCTCTCTGCAGGAGATTGGGACAGGGGGATATCAAGGGAAGAGTTTGAAGAACTTCTAAAAGAAGTCCCCGTGCTATCCATATACGGCAACCATGAGAACGTGGAAGTTTTAAGGCAGTTAAGAAATCCCCTACTTGAAAACAGGCTAGTATAAGGCTAAACCCACACACGAAGACCGTTTTAGAGTGCCTCAAGAGGGTGAAGGCAGATTTAATCCTGGGAGGCTACATCCACGAAACTCCCTACACAATCCACTTGGGAGAGTTCAAGTACTTAAGGGTCGACTCCAGCCAGAGGCATAAGGCTTATGCACTAATAGACACGGAAGAAAGGAAGGTAGAGGTGTTCATTGACAGAGAGAAAGTTGAGGAGTTCGAGTACTAATCCGTCGTGACGACTGCGGAATCCTTCTCCACTATGATTGTGTGCTCGAACTGAGTCACAATCCCGTTCCTTATCTCTTTAAGTATTGGATAGCCGTAGAGGGCCCCAGCCTTCTCAAGGTTTCTGAGGGCGAGCTTTAACTGGCCCTCTGGCATCTCCCCCTGGAGCCACCTGTACGCAAAGGGCAAGGTTTTGTACTCCCTCTTTATCTTCGCAAGGAGGAATCTAGCTTGAGCCATCCTGACGGGAGCGTCCCTCACGTACATGTAGATCAAGGTAGGAGGGACTTCAATCACCTGACCGGCACCTGTTGTCGCGAAGGGCTCTATCGCAAAAACGTCCCCCTCCTTGAGGACGTAGTTGTCGTGTGGCCTGTATATGTTCGGAATGCTTATTCCAGCGTGAAGCTTGTACCTCTCTATCTTGTGGCCCGTAAGGTTGACTATTGGGTTGAAGCCCCTCTTTCTTATTTCATTCTCTATTGCCCTTCCAAGCTCCTTTATCTCAACACCGGCCCTTGCCACTGATATAGCGCTCTCCAAGGCCTCCTTTGCTGCCTCCATGAGCTCGTCAAACTCTCCTCCAACCTTGACTGTTACAGCTGTGTCCGCTATGTAGCCATCAATGTGGACTCCAATGTCTATCTTTAGGTAGTCCCCCTCTTTTAGTATTGTATCGTCACCTTTATAGGGGGTGTAGTGGGCGGCAACCTCGTTAAGGGAGAGGTTAACGGGAAAAGCCGGTTTCCCGCCGAGCTCAACTATCATGCCTTCAATCTTCTCGGCAAGCTCAAGAAGGGAAACTCCGGGCTTTGCCATTTTTATTGCCTCTTCCCTCACCTTCTTGGCTATCTTGCCAGCTTCAATGAGCTTTTCAACGTCCATTAGACCACCCTAATTTGAAGTTTGCAATGAGTATAAAAGGCTATTCTTCGAGAGCCATCAAAAGAACTATTCTCTGCTAAGCCCTAAAGTGCCCAGGATTGTAAGTGCAAATCCCAAGAGATGCCACACAGTTACGGGCTCGCCCATAAGGAGTGCAATGGCAATGGCCACGGCTGGAGCCGGAGTTATTATTGCCGTTGCGAGAGACAAATCAATCCTTCTTATTGAAGCGTACCATATCAGCTGGCCAACCGCTATTATGAAGCCCTCCGCCACCGAATAGGGAGTAAATTCTAAGCCGGTAACTAAGGCGAGGGGAAGCAGATAGAGTGAGCCAAAAGAGTTCCTAAGGAAGGCTATTGTCTGGGGATTTGCATTAGTTTTCTTAGCGATGACGTGTCCGATCTGCCAGAATAATGGAACGAGCAGGAGAAGGAGATCTCCAACGCGCACTTCTAAGCCCTTACCCTGGGTTATAACCATTGCAACTCCTGAAAGCACTAACAGGGAATAGAACGCTCTCCTTCTCGTAATCTTTTCCTCTAAAAATATTGAGGCAAGGATAAAGGAGAAGAGAACTTCAGCTCTAGTTATCAATGCAGCATTCACTACCGTGGAAAGCCTCGCTCCTATTGAGTACGAGAGGTAGGCAAGAAAAGTCCCAAAGAATCCTATTAACGCCCCTCTCTTCCACGTAGCCTTTACCTCTTGTAGGTTAACGGTTGGGATAAGGATTAAGGAAGCAGCAAAAGCAGAGAAAAAGGCAAAGCTTATGGGATTGGTGGGGTTTGCCTTTATAACCACTGGCTCGAGGCCATAAAGTAGCATTCCGGTGAGTGCGAGCAGAACTCCTTCACTCTTCCTTCTCATCTCCCTTTATTTCCTTCAGCTTGTTTACAAGCTTTTCCGCTATCTCCATGAAGGCCTTTGCCGCTGGAGTATCCCCATACAGGACTATCGGAATGCCGAGGTCACTGGCTTCCCTTGCCTTGAGGTCTATTGGTATTTTGCCCAGGAAGTCAACGCCTTCCTTCTCCGCGAGCTTTTCTCCCCCTCCCTCTCCGAAGATGTCTATCTTGTTTCCACAGTGCGGGCAGATCAAATAGCTCATGTTCTCCACTACCGCTATATATGGAACCTCCATCTTCTTCATCATGTTCACTGCTTTTCCAGTATCGAGCAGGGCGACTTCCTGGGGTGTCGTGACAATTATGGCAGCATCAAGCTGTATCGACTGGACTACGGTTAGAATTTCATCTCCTGTCCCCGGGGGGAAGTCTATTATCATGAAGTCCAATTCACCCCACTTTACGTCCCCTAAAAGTTGCTTTATTGCCTTCGTTACGAGGGCACCCCTCCAGATTATTGGCTGATCCTCTGGAACCATCATTCCCATACTCATTACCTTTATTGGAGTAACCTGACCCATGAAGTCCGCCATTGGGGGTATCATCTCGAAGTGGCCGTCGTCAAACTTCTCTGCCAAAACTTCGGCCTTGTCAACGCCGAGCATCTTCGCAACGTTTGGGCCGTGTATGTCTGCATCGAGAATTCCGACGAAGTAGCCCATCTTAGCCAATGCCGCAGTCAAGTTAACGGCGACGGTGCTCTTTCCAACTCCTCCCTTTCCGCTTAAAACCGCTATTTTATACTTCCACTTCTTCTCTTTCTCCTTTATCCTCTGCGTTAGGGGGTCAACGCCAAGTCCGGGCAAGTTTAGGGTTGGAGCCTTTATCGTCATTCCATTCCACCCGTCATGAGTTGTTAGGTTGGGTTAAAAACCTTTGCCCTTTTATGTAGCTTTTGGGTCAAAAATGTGTAATTGAGGTTGTTCAGTGAAACTTAATTTTTCCTCCCTATTAGCCATGAGCCGGAATATTCCACGTCCAAGGGAAGAACTTGAGAAAGCATGTGCTAATAGTAAGGAGAGAGCCACTTAAGGAGCATAGTGGGAGAATTGTTACCTCCCAGCAAGGGGTAACTATTAAACAGCAGACTCTAGATGTACTCGAAATCCCTCGTCATTAGATCCTCGAGCAACTCCTTAACCCAAGGCCTCCTCGTTCTGAGGGATAAGTGGATTATGCCCTCGACGTGAACCCCGTACTTCTCCTTGAGCTCTTCCTTGGTCACGGGCTCCTTAAAGAGGAATGGCCTCTCTATCGTGAAGGCGTAGCCGAACTCGTTTATATAACCCTTAAGCCATCTTTTCCCCTCGCTCTCGCCGTGAACGAATGTCAACCCGCTTGTATCCTTCGTGAGCTCCCAAAGGGTCTCAAAATCAGCTTTTATGACTTCACCAACCTCAAATCCTCCAGCTATAGTCCCCCTCTTCGTGAGGGTTTGCTCTTCAGTTAAGCCTAACCTTCGAAGGGTCTTCTTCAGCGTATACAAGTCTCCTCTCGCTATGTATAGAAAGACTATATCCCCCTCCTCAAAGACCCTGCTTCTCCTTATTTCGTGCCACTTTAACCCTCTAAATATTAACTCACTGTAGACTTGATGGAGAGCAATTACGTGTTGCATGGTCTTCGATAGTGAGAAGGATTAAAAATGTTATCTGCCCAGGGACTCTGCAAGGTTACTTGGGTTCATGTACAACAGGAGATCCACAGTAGAGCACTTTGAAAAAGCTAAGAAGGTGGTGAAGTTTTGCAGGAGAAGATTGAAAGTTTAGTTAAAATCATAAAGAAGGCTTACCCAGATGCCACTGTTATTCTCTTCGGCTCTAGGGCTAGGGGAGATTATCTAAAGGACAGTAACTACGACTTGATAGTGATTTCCAAAGCATTTGAAGGAAAGCAGTTCACGGACAGATCCACCGAAGTCCTGAAGTTGCTGTTTGGGGAGGGCATAGTTGGAGATTTTGAAATCCTCTGCTATACCCCCAAAGAGTTTGAAAGGAAGAAGAGAATGATAGGAATAGTCAGGGAGGCCCTAAAAGAGGGAATTATTCTTTGAATTGGAGAACGATCCAGTGCCTGTCGCCCTTTATCTTCATGGAAACTTTATTCTTTCCCTTGACTATTCTGCTACAGTAGGGTTTCAGCTCTTCTATGGCATCTCTGTTTTCTCCTTACAAAGGTTATCTTTAGGGGAAGCTTTACCCACCCATAACGTAATTTTGTGTATTTGCTTTTAAAACTTTACCAAAAAACAAAGGAACAGTTTTTAAGGACTATCGCCTAAAATTCCTTCGATGATAGTCGAGGTTGCAGGAGTTTTGGCTTCCTCCAAGAATGTAATAGCCTTCACGGGTGCCGGGATCAGCGCCGAGAGCGGGGTTCCAACTTTTAGAGGTAAGGATGGACTGTGGAAGAAGTACAGGCCAGAGGAGCTTGCAACGCCTGAGGCCTTTGCAAGGGATCCAAAGCTCGTGTGGGAGTTTTACAAATGGAGAATTCAGAAGATCCTCCAAGCAAAGCCAAATCCAGCCCATTACGCCCTCGTTGAACTCGAGAGGATAGGCATATTAAAAGCCGTGATAACTCAGAACGTGGATGACCTCCACAGGGAGGCCGGAACCAAGAACTTGATAGAACTCCACGGCAACATCTTCAGGGTTAAGTGCACCTCCTGCGACTACAGAGAGTACCTCAAGGAAACCGGCAGGGTAAATGAAATCCTCAGTCAGGAGCTCCCTAGGTGCCCCAAATGCAACTCGCTGTTAAGGCCCGATGTAGTGTGGTTCGGTGAACCGTTGCCTGAGGAAGCTCTGAGGAAGGCCCTCAGGCTTGCAGAGACTGCCGATGCAGTGATAGTTGTCGGAACTAGCGGTATTGTCTATCCAGCGGCTTACATACCCTTCATCGTTAAGGAGAACGGCGGAACAGTTATAGAGGTGAACGTTCAGGAGTCAGCTATAACCCCGATAGCGGACTTCTTTTGTAGGGGCAAGGCCGGGGAAATACTTCCAAAGATCGTGGAAGAGGTCAGGAGGCTCCTTCAATGAGTAGAGTTCATTTGTACCTCAGGAAGAGGCTCGAAGAGATTAGGAACAGGTACATCTATGAAATCTACGAGAGACAAAAACTCCCTCCCTGGGAGAAGTTCCTGCTTACTTGGATAGTCCTCTTCGCTTTCTGGCTTGGCATTACCGGCGACATTACGCTTCGAGGGTTTTCCCTGGGCCTTCCCACTACCGGGATAATAGCATTCTACATGCGAGACCTCCTCACTGATGATATAAGGCACTCGAGGCATTTGATATGGAAGATCCTGTACTTCGCTTTCCTCTACCTGCCCCAGTACCTAATAATTATGGCCTTTAGGCTCCTCGAGAGCAACATAAAGGTTGCGAAGCACGCTATATTGATGGACATAAACCCAGGAATAGTAAGGATTAAAACAGATCTGCACTCCAACACGGGGGTAACGATACTTGCCAATTCCATTACGCTGACCCCAGGAACCCTAACACTGGACGTTGTGAAGAAGCTCGATGGAACGTACCTCTACGTTCACTGGATAGATGTTGAAACCCTGAACGTTGAGAAGGCAGGAGAGATCATCAAGGGGGACATTGAGGAATGGCTAAAGAAAGTATTCTGGTAGCGGGCATCGGGGTGCTGTTATTCACGGCACTAATGGCCATGTACAGGGTCATAGCGGGCCCCACGTTAGCCGATCGAATAGTCGGACTCAACACGGTAACCACTAAGGTAGTTGGAATTATAGCCATACTCGCCGTGCTCTGGAGGGAGTGGTACCTGATAGATGCTGCGATAGTCCTGCTGATGGTCAACTCCGTTAGCGGCCTTATACTGGCCAAGTACATGGAGAGGAGGGGGAAGAATGCTTGAAATAATTCCATTATTATTTGGTTATTCAATTATGTTCTTTGGCTCGCTTGGCGTGATAAGGTTTCCCGACGTATACACTAGGTTGCATGCCGCGACGAAGTGCGATACCGGTGGTATAATGGGGATAGTTTTCGGGTTAATGATGATCATGGACGGCCCGTTCGTAGTTAAGGTTAAGCTCCTCTTCCTCTTGATCCTTATAGCCCTGATAAACCCTATGGTAAGCCACGCGATCGCCAGGGGAGCGTACAAGATGGGTGTAAAGCCAGAGGTAAAGGTGGATATGTATGCTTGGGACAATCCTTAGCTTAGTCATTATAGGGCTCGCCCTCGTTGTTGTCCTACACAGGGACTTCCTAGCCTCCCTAATAACGTACGGACTTGTGAGCTTAGCCTTTATCCTCCTCCTTCTCCTTCTTAAGGCCCCAGATGTTGCTTTATCAGCTATAGTTGTTGGAGCCTTGGTTACAGGATTATTCATCTTCGCTTATGAGAGCACAGGAGAGAGCGGGAAAGTTGAACTCTGGAAGGGCATTTTCCTTCTTCCCCTCTTAGCCTTGTTCCTACGATATAAGGTTGAGCCGAGAACTTTTACCTACAATGCTTATATCTCGCACTGGTCAATGAAAAACCTCGTTACGGAGATCTTGGCGGGATGGAGGCTTTATGACAGTATAGGGGAAGCGATGATACTCTTCTCGGCGGCGTTGGGATTCAGCTTAATCCTCAGGAGGGACAGGAAGTGAAGATGAGCATAGTCGCGAGAACCACAACAAAGCTTGTAAGTCCCTTTCTTGTCACCTATGCCGCTTACCTCATGCTGTACTCCTCTCAGTCCCCAGGGGGAGGGTTTCAGGCGGGAGTAATCCTGGGGGTGGCAATAATACTTCTCATAACTTCTCATGGATACAAGAGGGTAAGGAAAAAGTTCAAGAAAAAACTTGTAAGCTCGATGGAGGGCGTATCAGGTATAATTCTCGTGCTCCTCTTGCTGTTGACTGCCCTACTATACCTGCCCCCGAGGGAGGGGACTGTAATACCCTTCAACGTTTTCGTCGGGATTAAAGTCGGAGCTGCCTTTACTCTGATATTCTACACGATAACAGCCTTCATGGAGAGGGATTAAGATGATAGGATTGATAATCACGGTAATAGGGCTCTTTGGGATAATAGTAAATCAATCGAAGCTTAAGCAGTTGTTATCCCTAAACATCATGGCCCTTGGAGTTGTTCTGTTCCTCATCGAGGGAGGGGCAAAGGTGGGAAGTGCTCCACCGCTGAAAGGGGGCAATCCTGTAGATCCAATTCCTGCAGTTTTAATGCTCACAACGCTTGTAGTCGACGTTGCCGTGACTGGCTTGGCCTTGGCTCTAATAATGGGAGGGAAGAGAAAGTGAACGCCGTTGTAATGGTAATCGTTCCCCTAATCTCAGCGATCTTAATATACCTCGTGGGAGCTCTCAGGATAGAGGGTACGATAAGGGCAAAGTTTAGACTACCTCTGAGCCTCGAGGTCAAGGCCCTCTATATCCTCGGTGCCTTCACTCCGATGCTCCTACTCCCCTTCGTTTCCTCGGGAGTCGTAGGAGGATACCCCAGGGTGATGGGAATAGAGATCGGAATTGACAGAGTTTCGTTGCTATTCCTCTTAGGAGAGTTTGTGGCTTTCGGATCTGCCTCACTGTACGTGCTCTCCAAGGTCACTAACTGGAAAGAGCTGTCCCTACTTTTGCTTGTTCACTCGGGGCTTATTGGGGCTTTCATCTCGAAGGACTTCTTTAACTACTACGTTTTCATGGAGCTCTCTGCAATTTCGTCATTCGCCCTGGTAGCGAGTTCTAAGGAAGAGGGAAGCAAGGAAGCCGCATTTAAGTACTTAATGCTATCCATGGCAGCTTCCTACTTGCTTATTTTAGCGCTTGGCATGATCTACTTCCAGACTGGCTACCTTAACGTTAATCTTGCCAGAAACCTAAAGGATGATCTGCCCGTTAAAATGGCCTCAGTGGCATTAATGCTTAAGGCAGGAATATTTCCCCTCCATATCTGGCTCCCGGATGCCCACTCAAAGGCAAAAACTCACGTCAGCGCAATACTCTCGGGGATAGCCGTTAAAGCACCGGTATATGGTTTAATCCTCCTCTCGAACATTTCCGACCTTGACTTCCTGAAGCCCTTCGCTTTGGCTTCAATGATCTTTGGAGTGGTCTTAGCATTAATGCAAAAAAACGTAAAGAGATTATTAGCTTACCACACGGTCAGTCAGATGGGCTACGTCCTCTTGGGGGTCACGATAAGTCCGATGGCTGCGGCCCTCTACTCCTTTGCCCACGCCACGTTTAAGTCGGGCCTCTTTCTCTCTTTAGGCTCTCTCGTTGATGTTAGAAGGAGAAAGGAGCTGGAGTTCTTGGGAGCTCGTGACATGCCCATTCTGCTAGCGATAGTTCTAAACTTAAGCCTCGCCATAGCCGGCTTCGGCTTGACGATCGGCGGGGTTGCCAAGTCCGCACTTACCGACGCAAAGCTGTTCGTTTATCTGGCCTCAGTCGGCACGGCGATGTCCTTTACGAAGGTCAACTACTACCTGTGGAAGGGCCATGGAGTTGAGCCCAGCATAAAAGCCGTAATGCCAGGAGCGATTCCAGCAGTTATTGTCTTTTTGGCCGGAATAATTTTGGGAGGAAAAGTCAGTATTTACGACTCTATGATAATCCTAGGGATAATCCTATTCTTCACGTTAAGAACCAAGATACCGAGAAGGGACTTTCTGATTAATGTGGGAATAAGCGAAGGAGTAGTCTTAATTTCCATTATCACAGCTCTTCTATCTTTTTCCTTGCTATCTTCTTTGAGCCTATTCGGAGGTTTTTGAAGAAGTTTATATGCTCTTCGGGAAGGAAGCTATCGAGCTTAGTTGCCTTAAGCCTCTTCTTTTTCTTTCCATCCTTCTTAGGCTTACCTACTTTGACCCCAGGATTTATGAAATCATCAATCTTCCTGTCCATGAGCAACTCCCATTCCCTATTGAAAGAAAAATTTAAAGGAATTTCGACTACTTTGGCTTAAGATAGCCCCACTTCTCCAAGGCCTTCTTCAGTTCAGGGCTCGATTTTGCCTTCTCTTCAAGGTCTATTCCATCAACTGCAGCCTCAATAGCGTCCCTTAATGCTTTAGCTCCAGACTTTGGCCCATCTGGATGACCCATGACACCTCCTCCAGCCTGAATAACTAGATCTTTTCCGAAGAGCCTTATCAGTTCAGGCATCAAGCCGGGGTGAAGGCCACCGCTTGCCACTGGGAACACTGGCCTTATGTGCTCCCACTTACTCAGGAGAAAGTCGTTGATTCTCTTGATCTCTTCATAATCTCCTGCCATCTTTCCTACAGCTGTTCCGGTGTGGATTTGATCAACCCCTATCATCCTTGCTGCCTTGGCTAAAGCAAACATAGTTATACCGTGCTTTGGATTCCTAGTGAATGCTGCATGCATTGCCCTGTGGGCGTGGATTGCCAATCCCAAGTCTTCAGTGACTTCCCTCATGTACTGAAGCGCGCTCCATCCTGCAACGACTATATCAATCATCACATACTGCCCGCCTTCATTAGCAACTAATTCGGCCCTCCTCTCCATAACATCCACTGGACCCGTGATGTTGATCAGGTACTCCTTTGTCTCTCCGGTCTCTGCCTCAACCCTGTCCCTTACCCTGTAGAGCTTCCTCACCCTCTCTTCGAACCTGTTGAAGGGGAAACTCGTGAAGTTCTCGTCATCCTTAAGCAGGTCAATTCCACCACTCCAGAGCTCGTAAGCAATCTCAGCATACTCCTCAACGCTCCACCCCATCTTTGGCTTTGGAACCGTTGCGGTTAGGGGCCTGTCCTTGATCCCCATGAATTCCCTAATCCCCTTAACTCCGTACTGAGGCCCTCTGAAGTGCCTTAGGTACTCGTATGGAGGATGGAAGTCGAGCAATCTCAGGTTCTTCAGGGCTTTCATCCCGAACACGTTGCCAGCTATAGCGCTGAAGAGCTGGACTAAGCTCCCCTCCTCAAACAGGGTCAAGGGGTAGGCTATCTTGGCAATATAACCTTCGCCACTCTTCTCCAAATAGAACACCTTTGCCATACTCCTCTTCGCCATCTCCGGAAGCTTCCAGAGGGTCGTCCACGTTCCAATAGAGCTTTCGCTCGCTATCCTTCCAGCGGCTTCTTCAGGAGAAACGCCATTCGGCTCGAAGTAGTACTCAACTATGAGCTCGTCCCTTCCTGGGGTGTAGTCTAGGTCAACAAAATCGAGGTACCACTCAACCTTCATGGGGAGCACCATATAATATTGCTTTGGCCATGCTAATTAGATTATCGCGACTATAAATAATGTTGAGATAACATCTGAAAGGGTAGTTATCGTGGGAACGGTAACGTTGTCGGGATCAAGGCCTATTCTCTCGAATGCCCTCGTTAGGAAATAAGCGAGTATCATTACTCCCAGCGCAACGAGCGGGTACAGGGCTATGAACTTCCAATAGATTCCAACTTTCACTCCCTTAACCATAGAGTACAGAAAAACCCCCACAGCCATCATGAAGGCCGAGAAGGGGTAGGCTATTGCAACATACAGGAGCATTTCTAGGAATGTCTTAACATCAATTAAGCCCTCAATTTCACCGAGGTGAACCCTGGTTGAAGTTTTTGAGCCTATTATCGACCCTATGTTTCCAAGGCTCGCAAGGACTACTGGATACATTATGCTAAACACGGTCTTTCCTATCTCCTCACTGTATGTTTGCAGTATTGAACCCGTAACGCTTGAAACTACAGCCAACGCCCCTATAACTCCTAAGATCTCTCTGATTAAGGCAACGTCTTCACGCTCGTATCTAATCCCTCTACCAACGAGGAGTGATATTAAAAGCCCCACAGCAAAGAGGGCAAAGAATATCGGCATGTCATGCTCGTACACGTAGAGAAACGTTACTAGGAGAGGTATCGTTATTAGATCCGCAGTGGCCGTGACTATGGGGACAGCTATGGCATCTGGATCAATCCCCTTTTTGAAGGGAATTATCGTTGCTAGAGCTGTAGTGTAGGCTAGGATGAGTGTGGCAAATATCGTTGAGGCAACAACTATTCCCAGGGACGAGAAAACGTTCACCCTAACCTTTAGTGCCCCTATCAGCCACAGCACGAACAGCGGTATCATGGATAAGATTATCGAGATGACGACGTTCTTCCTAACGTTCCTATCTTTTATGCTTGGTTCCATTTCACCAAGGTGAAGCATCGTCGTGAACCTTGAGGCTAAAGCACCGAATATGTTTCCCCTAAGCCCCATCAGCCCAGGAAGTATAACCAATAGAACCCCATACCTCATGAGGTCGTGAAAGTATCTCCCCATGAAAATGCCCGCAAAGAAGTCTATGAACATGGCAAAGACTAACCCAGGAAGTGAAACTAAGGTAACTTCCTTGATTATCTCCTTGATCTCGTACTTGCTCACATCACGCAACATTCGTAGTGCACCTCTACATCCCTAATTGTTCTGGCCCACTCTATTATCTTCCTTGGGGGGTTCGTTATCCTATCAACGCCAGCAAGGATTGCCTTTTTGTCGAATTCCTCTCTCCACCTTCCAAAGGGTCTCATGCACCCAATACTCAGCTCACCTTCAAACTTCTCCCTCGCGTACTTAACCACTTCCACTGCAACATCAACGGGAACCTTCTTCACGTTGGCCATCTCAGTCCCCGGGGTTGGAATCAGGACATCGAGGACGAGAACCTTGATTGGGTAGTTTATAAGCGTATCTATGGCCTTAAATTCCCAATGAACTTTTCCAAAGTCCAGCCCTATGGTGATGTGAGGGGCAACTTCTATCCCATTAGATGTTAAAAGGTCGAGAACCCCAAGGTAGTCTTTGACAGTTTTGTTGATTTTGTAAACCCTCCTAATTACAGCATCATCCCCGACAAAGTCTAGTGAGACAACGTCAACGTACTTAAGCCACTCTAAGTCGGACTCATCAACAAAGCCAACATGAGCGTTTATTTTAAGCTTTGTTTTTTCCTTTATCTTCCTTATTTCATCTTTAAACTTGTCTAGGGGAACCTTTAGCCTTTCATCCATCCCTCCGCTGAGGAGACAGCCTACATATCCTTCCCTTTCCATTTCGAGGCATCTCTCGACCAAGCTCTTCCTCGTAACCTTCATCATTCCCTCAAGGTAGTGCCTTCCACAATGGGCACAGTTGAGGTAGCAGTAGTTGCCGGTTACCGAGATAGAGGGAAACCTTACCCCTGGGATGTAGACCTTCAGCTTCCTCATAGGACTTCCCTCAGGTCCTTGATAAACTCCTCAATCATCTCCTTAGTTACGTGGGGCATGAAAACTATCCGTATGTATCCTCTGTGAGCGCTTATTCCCCAGCCCTTCTCTTTAAGCTTTCTCTCAACGCCATGGAGGTTCTTCGTTTTGAAGGAGACTATGTTGAGAACGGGCTCCCTTACGAGCCATGCATTCGGCGTTTTCTTTATCTCCTCAGCGAACCATCTTGAAAGCTTCATCGCTCTGTCAACTATCTCCATATACCCCTCAAACCCGAGGTGTTTTATTAGCGCCCACACGGCAAGAACGCTTGCTCCAGGCCTTGTTCCCGTAATTGTTGCTTGCCAAACTTTTCCCCCAGCTAAGTAAGGGGCTAAAACGCTTATCGCTTTAAGGTACTTCTTTCTCCTGAATATTATACCTCCGGCGGGAATCGGGGCCATTCCCATCTTGTGGGGGTCTATGGTGATGCTCTTTACCCCCCTAAGCTTGAAGTCGAAGTCGGGTATTTCGTAACCTAAAGCCTTAGCGAAGGGTATTACAAAGCCCCCAAATGCAGCATCAACGTGAAGTGGTATTCCGTAATCCTGGGCTAAATCACTCAGGCTAGGTATGTCATCCACGACTCCAAGTCCCGTTGTCCCCGCGATGCCGACTATGCCAATTGTGTTATCATTTATCTTCGCCTCCACATCCTTAACGTCCACCGTGTAATCCGGTTTCAGCTCAGCCCAAACCAGCTTAACCCCGAGCATCTCCCCCGCTTTTATAAAGGAAAAGTGAGCTGACTTTGGAAGTATTAACTCGGGCCTTTCACTGTCCGAGAGATTGCGGAATGCCCTTACGGCGAGTATATTGGCCTCAGTTCCTCCGGAAACTATGTGCCCATAACCCCTTTCTAGATGCAGTAAATCTGAAAGCATCCCTATTACTTCTTCCTCTATCTTCCTAGTCCCAGGGTGTAGCCCAGGATCTCCCAGGTTTCTATCAATGTATCTACAGAAAACCTCAATTGCAAGTTCATGGGGCATCGTGCACATCGAGCCAAGTATTCTTCCCGAGGAGAATGAGAGATCCTGGGAAGTCACTTTTTCCAATTCTTTAAGGATCGTTTCCTGAGGCAAACCTTTCTTAGGAAACTTCAAACTCTCACCCCCGCTATATAGAGGGCAAGGGCTATTGCAAGCTGGTTTGAGAAGTTGTCATCGGGAGGCAACTCGTAAAGCTCAGCTAGGGTTCCAACGAGGGCTCCTAAAAAAGCCATCTCAAAACCTACCAACGGGGTTAAAATCAGCAAACCCGTGAGGAAGTAAGCTAAGCTCCCCTCAATGCTCTTCCCATTCTTAAACCTGTGCCTCCCAAAGGGCTTTCCAATTATAGCCGCCATCGCATCCCCAAGGGTCGCGACAGCTATGCTCCCTATCGCGACCTCCCTCGGGAAGAAGTACACTATTATCAGCGCGGCTACCGTGAAGTATATATGCGCCCCAATCCCTCTCTTTTCATGCTCCCTCGCTATGCTATCAATCTCTCTTTCTATTATTTCAACGACACCATTTGGCAAACCAAGCTTTCTCTTTATTCTCTCTCTGAGATCCTCAATCACCCTGAATGGCTCTAACGCTAGGAATATTACGAGGAATAGTGCGACAAAACCCAAGGCAACCTCACGCCCGAAAAGATAGTAGATTAGAGGAACCGAAAGACCAGTCATGTGGAGGGCCTTTCTCTTTATCTCAGCCTTTAAGCTCATTCTTTATCACCTCTAGTGCCTCATACAGGTTGTTCACGATGTAATCGGCGTGCTTAGCTCTCCTTCCCTTGAAGTATCCTCTCCTCACTAGAATCGTCGTTGCGTGAATTGCCTTTCCTCCCTTCATGTCTGTATCGTCCCTATCCCCTATAACGAAAACTGGTTCCTCCTTTAGGAAAGCCTTCCTCGCGAGCACGAAGTTATAGGGCTCGTGCTTGCTGTGGCCAGTCTCACCGCTTATAATAACCTTGTCAAAGTAGTCCATTATCCCAAGAACCTCAAGCTTCCTCCTCTGCCAAGTTGATGAGGAGTCGGTGACCAAAACTATCTTCGCGTTCATCTTTTTTAGCTCGTTTAAGAAAGGGATGACGTCATCATACAGCCTCAAATTTGCGAAAAAAGTTCTGTCAAACAGTTCCATCATCTCCTTAACTTCCTCCTTATCCACCTTCTCATAGATTTTATCCATTATTCTATCGAATATTTCTTCAAAATCAAGCACGTGCAACTCCTTTAACTCTTCAAGCTCCCTATATCTCTGCGTGATAATGTAAGCGAACATTCTAAACTTTCTTAACCTAAGCATGGTAGGGATAAGCCTAACTATCGCTATCCTTGCCGCATCCCAGGTGTTGCATAAGGTATCGTCGAGATCGAGGATTACCAGCATCGATAGTTGGAGGAGGTAAAGTATTATAAAGCCTCCCCCAACTTCCTACCATGAAGGGAGAGCTTCTCATCGTTGCCGGAATCTTCCTCATAATGATCGGTTTCATGCTCGTGTTCCTAGGCACAATAATCTCGGCATTTTCTCAGCCCCAGGAGGGAAATGTAGAGGCTGGAGGAGTAATAATGATTGGGCCAATTCCAATAGTGTTTGGAACAAAGAAAGGAGCTACAATAGCAATGATACTCGCCGTTGTTTTAATGGCCCTGTGGATAATCCTCGCACTATTGAGGAGGGCATGAGATGAGCTATGTTCTCCACCTTTCGATTCTCCTTGTAGTGGCCAAGCTACTCGAATGGGTATTCGAAAAGAAGGATATACATCCAATAATAGCCCATATACTCACGGGAATACTCCTCGGCCCCTTCGTCCTCGGGATAGTAGAGCCCACGGAAGACCTCAGGGTCCTTGCAGAGTTCGGACTTATAATGATGATGCTCTACATGGGGTTAACAAGCAACTTCTCGGCGATAGCTCAAAACAAGCTTAAGGCGACGATAGTTGCATCCCTTGGAGTTGCTTTCTCCTTTATCCTGGGGTTTTCGACAGTTTACCTGTTTGGAAAAGGCATTACTGCAGCTTTGTTCGTAGGAATAACCCTTGGAAATACGGCAATAGAGGTTACGAGCGGTGTCTTGGTTAGGGAGAGGGTGAAGAGGGAAATATCCTCAGTGTTGATGGGCGCTGCGTTTGCCGATGACATAATAGCTGTTTACCTAATAGGCCTCCTGACGGGATTAACTAGGGGAGAGTTCTCCTTAGTTCCATTCACCGTGCTCACGGTTAAAATCGTCATATTTATCCTCTCCGTCCTGTTGCTTTCCGAGTTAGTATTCAAGAGATCCAAGAGGTTCTACCAACTGATAAAGGATCTTCATGTGTTCTTCACGTTTACAATAGTGCTGACCTTTGCACTGGCCGTCATAGCCGAAAACATAGGGCTAAACCAGATAATTGGGGCATATTTGGCAGGACTGACAATAAGCAGGCTCAGAGAAAGGAAGGATCCCTTGATAATAAGCAGGATAAAGCTTAATGAGCTGATAAACGACCTTGAAATTGTTCTTACGGAGTTCTTTATTCCCCTGTTCTTCATATTCGTTGGACTGATGTTTAACCCGAACATATCAGAGATCAGCATTCCCATGATTATCCTGCTATATATCTCCGCAGTTCTCGGAAAGTTGATAGGTTGTGGCTTGGGTATGAAGGTATTTGGAGCATCATGGAGAGATTCGATACTGGTCGGAATTGGAATGGGTGGAAGGGGTAGCCTGGAGCTTGCCATACTCAAGTTTGGCCTTGAAAGCGGTCTAATCGATGAGGGACTGTTCGCCATGATAGTCATAGTCTCAATGCTTACTGCCCTTACCACTCCAATCTTCTTCAGGCATGCCGTGAGGAAACTTTCTTAAGATCTCAGATGGTAAGGGATAGAGGGGTTCCAATATGATAAGCGAGGGAGACAGAATAGGGATCGTTAAGGGAGAAGCGAGCTTTACAACGTACGAGTTTTCCGTCGATCCTAAGGCTGATATATCATTTGGTGAGTTCGTGGTTACAAAGAACAGGGCTGGAGAGTTGGTTCTTGGCACGGTCAGGAACATAAAAAACGTTAATTGGCTTCTTTCAAGTGCGAAAAGCAATTTCAACTCCCTCTTGTTGGATGTAGAGGATTATGGGGAGAGCATCCATGAAAATGAAGAAGTTGTTGCCACGGTGAGGATCTTAGGTAAGGTCAACGGAGGGGAGCTCGCCCCAAACAGGGTTCCAGTTAAAAACGGCGAGAGCGTTTACAAGGCCTCAGATGATATACTCAAACAACTTTACGAGCCCAATGGAGCTAGCATTGAAGTGGGTACACTTCTCTTAAGGGAAAACGTCCCTATAAAGCTTGATGTTAACGAGCTCGTTTCAAGGCACTTTGCAGTTCTTGCAGTAACGGGTGCAGGTAAAAGTAACGCTGTAGCAGTTATGGTAAAAGGACTAGTAGAGGACATAGGAGGGACAGTGGTTGTTCTCGATCCTCACGGCGATTACGTGAACTTGAAGCTGCCCGAGACCGGAAGTTCCCTAGTAAACATCATAGAGGGAAAGATAAAGGTTGACGAGCTTGACTCGGAGGAGCTAGCGGACTTACTAGAGGTAAGATCAACGGCCTCAATTCAGAGGGAATTCTTGGCGAGAGCCTGGGAGACAATCCAGCACGAGAACAAGGAGCTTGGTGGAGCAGTTCTTCTTGAAGAGCTCGAGAAAACTCTGAGAGAGTGGATAACTAAAAGGATGATCAAATACTGGGATGAGAAGAAGCAGAGATACGTTACGGAGGAACTAAAGAGCGACAGGATAGAGACGATAAGAGGAATAATCTTCAGGATTAGAAGGTTCCTGAGGAACTATGGAGCTTTCGTGACGAGCGAGAATTTAGTTGCAGCAATAAGGCCCGGGATGGTAAATGTAATTGACCTTGGGCCCTTGGACGAGCTACAGATGAAGGTTATAGTCGGAAAATTCCTTCAGGAAGTTTTCGAAGCTAGAGTTGAATATGAAAAAGCAAGGAAGAACTACATGAGGACAGGAGAGAGGGAGTACGAGAAGATAATGGATGAGATAAGGCAGAAGTATCCGGCCTTGGCTTACCCAATACTGATAATAGTTGAGGAGGCTCACATATTCGCGCCTCAGGGAGAAGAAAATGATGCCGCAAGAATCATGGGAAGGATAGCGAGGGAAGGAAGGAAATTTGGAGTCGGCCTTGGGGTTGTTTCCCAGAGACCAAGCAAGCTGAATGAAGATATACTCAGCCAGATGAATACAAAGATAATCCTCAGAATCGTTAATCCGAGGGATCAGGAGTACGTACTAAGGGCCAGTGAGCAACTAAGCAAGGACTTAATGGATGATATAGCGGGACTAGGGAAAGGAGAGGCTGTTATTGTTGGACAGGCAATTAAGGTTCCCGCGCTCGTTAGGATATACAACTTTAAGGAACTTAAAGGGAAAGCCGGAAGGGGAGAGTACGGTGGGGAGGACATTGGAGTTGTTGACAGATGGGCTGAAATGAAGAGCGAAGGAATAGACTACACAGTTGACTTTTGAGGGTGAAAGCATGAAGTTCGCCCACATCGCCGATGTTCACCTCGGATATGAGCAGTTCAACAGGCCCCAGAGAGCGGAAGAATTCGCGAATGCATTTAGGAAGGCCCTAGAGATCTGTATTGAAGAGGATGTTGACTTCATACTCATCGCCGGAGATCTCTTTCACTCCAGCAGACCCTCCCCAGGAACGATAAGAAAGGCCATAGAAATCCTGCAGATTCTAAGGCAGAATGATATCCCAGTATTCGCAATAGAGGGGAACCACGACAGAACCCAGAGAGGCCCCTCAATTCTCCACCTCCTCGAGGATCTCGGCCTGCTAAATGTAGTTGGGATAAGAGGGGAGAAAGCAAACAATGGTTATTTGAAGAGCGAGAGGCTTGGAGAGCAGTGGCTCGTTAAGGGAGAGTGCTGTGGCGTTGAAATCCATGGGATGAAGTACATGAGTCCAGCATGGTTTGAAGCAAATCTAAGCACGTTTAAGAGGATCTTCCAGGGATCGAAGAACGCGATACTAATGCTCCATCAGGGGATAAAGGAGATAGCAGAGAGCACATTCTACGGACAGGGCGGGGAGATAATCCTCTCAGATTTACCTAAAGGATACTCTTACTATGCCCTAGGTCACATCCACAGGAGGTATGAAACTACCTACGAGGGCTCCCCCGTTGTTTACCCCGGATCCCTTGAGAGGTGGGACTTTGGAGACTTCGAAAAGAGATACACATGGGACGGGATCAAGTTCAAGGAAATTGTGGGATGGGAGAAAGGTTTTTACATAGTTGAGAACTTTAGGCCAAGATTCGTTAGAATAGAGGCGAGGCCGTTCATAGACGTTCAAATTAAGGGGAGCGACAGTGAAATTAAGAAGGCCATAAAACTCGCAGTCCCCCTCATACCCAGGAACGCGTACGTTAGGTTTCACATAAGGTGGAGGAGGCCCTTTGACGTTGAGTGGATAAAAGACATCGTGAGAGCTGAGTATGTAAAGATACACACCATCCTAGAAGGAAGGGAAGTTATCGATCAGGTAAAAGGGAAGAGCATAAGCGAGTTCTTTAGCGAGGAGGAATGGAGGATAATAGAGGCTCTCAGCGAGAAGGACTTTGACGAAGATGAGATCATTAAACTTCTCTCGGGTATCTCAACGGAAAAAGGGAAACGAGAAGAAAAAGAAAAGAAGGAAGTTAAGAAAATTAGCAAACCAAAGAATCCTGGGGACCTGCTCTCTTGGATTAAAGGGTGAGAGTTATGAAGATAGAGAGGGTTAAAGTTCAAAACTTCCGCTCACACAGAGAAACTGAGGTTGTCTTCAAAGATGGAATAAACCTGATAATAGGCCAAAACGGTTCTGGAAAAAGCTCCCTCCTCGATGCAATTCTCGTTGGGTTGTACTGGCCAAAGGCCAGCAAGAAAGGCCTCCAGAAGAAGGACTTCACGAGGGTAGGGACAAGGGGGGCGAAGATAGAGATATTCTTCGAGCACGATGGAGTAAAGTACTGGCTACTAAGGGACATGGCAAGAAACGTTGCCTACCTCAAGAGGCTTGAAAACGGAGAGTGGAGGCATGTTACAGAGCCCAGCATGGAAAGTGTTGCCAACTTCATGGAGAGGCTAATTCCCCTCGAGATATTCAGGAACGCTATTTACGTTAGGCAGGGTGAGATAGAGGCTATTCTCGAGAGCGACGAAACTAGGGACAAGGTCGTCAAGAGGATCCTAAATTTAGACAAGATAGAAATGGCGTATGAAAACATCAGAGGGCTGATAAAGTACATCAAAAGAAAAATACAGGATAGAGAGGCATTCATAGAGAGGACTAAAACGATAGATTCTTCCATTGATTCACTCGAAAAGAGCCTCATTGAAGTCTTGAAAGATATAAAGGAGATAGAATCTAAACTGCCGGAGCTGGAGAAGGAAGCCCGCGGGCTTGGAGAGAGGGAGAAAGAGCTTGACGCACTAAAAGAGGAGATCGTAAGGAGTGAGCTGAAGCTAGAAAAGCTCAACTCAAAGAGAAGGGGGCTTGAGGAGAAGATAAAAGCACTAGAGAAGAAAATTGAAGAAAGGAACAAGAGAATTAAGGAGCTTGAAGAGGCAACGAAAGCACTGAAAGAGCTTGAAGAGAAGGAGAGGAGGTTTCAAGAGCTCAAGGAGTTTAGGGAGAGGTACATAAGGGAGAAGTCTCAGGGAGAGAAGGAGCTCGAGAGAATTAGGGGACAGGTAGAGAACATTGAGGGAAGGCTAAAGGAGATCAGTGAGAAAGAAAAGGAAACCAAAAAGTTAAGGGAAGAACTAAAGAGGCTTGAACAGGCTAAAGATGGGCTTGAAAAGGCCGTTAAGGAGTACGAAGAGGCAAGATCAAAGCTACTTCAGCTGAAGCGGCTTAAAGTTAAGCTGAAGGGCATAGACCCAAGGGGGATACCAGCCAAAATAGAGGAGCTCGAAAAGAAGAGGGAAAGAATAACTGAAGAGATCAGCGAGCTTAAGTCGAAAAAAGGAGAGCTCCTCCAGAGGAGAAAGGACAGGGAAAAAGCCATTGAAGAACTAAAAAAGGCAAAAGGAAAGTGTCCAGTCTGCGGGAGAGAGCTTACGGAAGAGCACAGAAGGGAGTTACTCCAGCAGTACTCTCTTGAAATAAAGGAGATTAGGGAGGATTTCTTGAACATTTCCAAGAAGGAGGAAGAGCTGAGCAGGGAACTTGAGCGTATTGAAAAAGAGCTAAAGGAGCTCAGAGGATTGAAGAGTATTGCCGAAGATCTGATAGCCCTCGAAGAGAGCCTCAAGGAAGTAAATTTAGAGGAACTTGAGGAGAAGAGAAAGGAGTACGAGGAGATAAAGCAGAGGATAAGTAGCATAAGAGGCAAACTCTCAGAGCTCGAGAGAGAGCTCAGACTTAAGGAGGCTTTTGAGAGAAAGCTAGAGAGGTTGAATAGTATCAAAGACGAAATAACTTCAAGATTGGAGGCTCTAGAGGAGAACCTAAAATCCCTAGGGTTCTCAACCTTGGAAGACCTTGAAAGAGAGATTAAGGAGCTCGAGAAGTTCCATGCAGAGTACATCAGGGCAAGGAAAGCTGAAGAGGACCTTAGGAGAGAATTGGGCCTACTAGGGAGGGATAAGGAAGAACTCGATATTGCATTCGAAGAGCTTGCGGAAGTTGAAGAGGAGATGGAGGAGCTCGAGGAGAAGATAAAAGCCCTCAAAGACAAATACGACCAAGAGGGACACAGAAAAGTTAAGGAAGAGCTCCAGAGAAAGAGAGAAGCTATTAGCGCAATGAAGGCAGAGCTTGAACAGCTGAGGAAGAGAGAGGAGGAAATAAAGAGATCCCTTGAGGAGCTGAAGAAGCAGAGGGAAGAGAGGGAGAAAGCTGAAGAGGAAGTTAAGATGTTAAGGAGCGCCTTAAAGCGTGCAGAGTCCTTAAGGGACAAGATAAAGATGTATAAGACAGTCGTTAGAGAGGAGGCCCTAAGGAGGATAGGGGAGATTGCGAGCGAGATATTCGCCGAATTCACAGAAGGAAAATACTCACAGGTAGTTGTTAAGGCCGAGGAAAATAAGGTTAAGCTCTTCATTGTCTACGATGGAAAGGAGATGCCCCTAACGTTTCTCAGCGGTGGGGAGAGGATAGCCCTGGGCCTAGCCTTCAGGCTCGCCATGTCTATGTACCTAATTGGAAAGATGAACCTCTTAATCCTCGACGAGCCAACCCCCTATCTTGATGAGGAGAGGAGAAGGAGGCTCGTAGAGATAATGGAGAGGCACCTCAGGAAGATATCCCAGGTCATAATAGTATCGCACGACGAAGAACTCAGGGATGCGGCCGACTACGTCATAAAGCTCAGCTTAGAGAACGGTGTTTCCGTCCTCACCATCATGGGGTGATGCTAATGCTCCTCACAAACGGCAGGATTGATAGGATCGCCGATACGCTCCTTGAGCAACTAGAAAGTACTTTGAAGTCGATAAATAAGGATGAGCTACTCAAGTCTTGGAAAGAGTTGCCTTCTCCTATTAGGTCTAAGGTGTACGCTATAGACGGGAGCAGGAGCATTTCAAGGCTAAGTGGAACCGTTATATATTTCCTCTCATCTTTCGCAGTTGGAACTGGAAAGCAGTACCGGCTTGTTTATGCCAACGCCATGAGGTACAACTACGGGGTTTCTGAGCAAATAATAAGGATGCAGATGGAAACCCTCGAAAACATGCTCGGCTATCTGGCTGGTAAAAAGCTCGGTAGGGAAGGGTTAGTTCTCATGGACGGGACGCTTACGGGCTCCATAATAAGGCCTCCTGTGTATCCAAAGGATATAGAGAGTATGAGCATATTGAGATCAATCCTCGAGGAGGACAGATTTGATGAACTCGTGACCCAGTTCATTAGAGAACTAACTAACCACTACTCCAAGGTTGAGGAAGAGCTGGAATCCAGCGGTCACAGCGATTCACCCCTTAAGGCCGATGAATCTGTGAAGAGGTTTGAGAAGGAGTACCTCCAGAAAACGATATTTGGCTATCTAAGGGGGAAGGTTAGGGTAAAGGTTAGGATAGAAGATTTTAGGAGGAAGAGCGTTCCCGTGACGGTTTTAGAGAAGGCTGTAGAAAACGGAAAATCCCTAGAGAAGCTCGTTGATGAGATAAGGAAAGGGGAAATTGAAATATACGTAAGCAAGGAAGATCTGCTTGATGCCCTACACGTCCTACTTACCTATCTTGAGTACCTGTACTCACTTGACAAGCTACTCGGCCTCCCTAAAGTGGCTTACGTTGCCAAGAGTTTTTACACGAGGAACTTAGCTGAGAGGCTTGGGCTTGAGGTCGTTGATACTGCACTTCTCGACATAATCATGAGGAGCATCTTGGGGAGCGAGAGAGAAGGTTACTTAGACCTCGACCCAATAAGGCCAAAGCATGAAATTCCAGACTACCTCCTTAAGCACTTCAAGAACATCGAGAAGATACTCTCCAATGGAATAAACATAGCCTATGTGAGGTTCGAGAGGGGGGATGTTATATACATGGTTCAGTCAAACAGAAAAATCGAGGAGATTCTGCCAGAGATGCTCTATCACAAGGCTGGAGGCTACTTAAGGCCCCTTCAACTTGCCCATCACGGCGTTAAGATCTCGTACAAGGAGGCTAAAGCAAACCTTGCAATACTGATAAACATGCTGAGGGCCAAGAATCCCAATTTGAAAATATTCGTGAAGTACGGAAGGGCCCCGCTTGAGTAGCCTGCTGGTGAACATTCGACTGGATTTAAGCCCGGTAACTGCTACAACTAACATTTTCCAGTGCCATAATTAAGGAAGTGTTATTTTAAGGATGCAGAGGGGTTCGCACTCTCCGCAAAGCTTATATACCCTCTAGAAAATAGGTGGTTCTGGACGTGCGGTGGTAGTCTAGCCTGGTCTAGGACGCCGGCCTCCCAAGCCGGCGACCCGGGTTCAAATCCCGGCCACCGCACCATAATTATTTCTTGAAGCCTTGTAATGGCATCCCCTTGCGAAACAATAGCTGCAAGAATCATATTCACCACCCGCGACAAGTTGTAGCCCCTTTTACGAACTTCCTCGACCAAACCCTCACATAGGTAAAGATGAACCCGTTTCTTCTGCCAATAATGGGTTGAATCTCGGTTGAGAGCCCCGCTTTTTCCGTGGGCCTTTTGTCCCAAAATGACCCACCAAATATTGAACAGAGGTTGGGGGTTATATTAATGTCCATGAGAGCCACCTCTAGATCTATGCCTTTAGCCATTCCGAATACTCTCTTCCGAGTTTGATCATCCTGCTTGAGAAGCGCTTTGAGAGTATTATGTAATCCTTACCGTTAATTATGACTTCTTCAAGAATGCCAAGTTCTTTAAGGCGCCTAATCACATAGTAAACTGTATTTGTGTGAACGCCTGAGGCTTTAGCTACTTCTTGGACGAAGGATTTGAGGTTGCCTCTAAAGAGCTTGCCGTCATGTTCATACTTCAGTTTGTCGAGAATGTTCTCAACTACGAGCTTTTCACTCCTTAGCATACCATACCTTATGACCTTGTCAAGCCAGTCCATACTCACCACCTTTGTGCCCGCACAAATCCTTTTGTGCGAGAGTTAAGCCTTTCGGGAAAAGAAGGTTTCTGAGGATGTTTTTCTCCCGTGGACCGTGGACAGTATAGCACAAATGTTTTTGTGCTTTTAAATACTCCCTCTCATATAGGGGGGCTTGCAAGCCAAAGAAATATCTAGAAAAATTAAGGCACAACTGTGACCCTAGCATGTTAGCATACCCACTTAATGTCATGCCCTAACACCCCCTAGCCACACCTCTAAATTGAGATCCTTCTTCCTGGGGAAGAGCTTTGAAAACTCCTCCTCAACCTTGATCCTAACCGCCCTCTCGATCATGTACTCCAGAGAACTTGCTGGAGAGTGATACTTGGCTGAGACAATCATCTTAGCAAAGCCTTCCTCCCAAACCACCCATCCAATCCCATAGTAACCCATGACAAAAAGATCTTCAAAGTCAAGCGTAACCCAGGATCTAGTGGCGATGTACATGTAATCAACATAAGGCTGCCTTGCAATGGCTTGGGCAAGGACCTTCTTAACATCACCCTCCTTAAACTCAACCCCAATCCTCCTAACATGCCCCTTCCTATTTCTCAAAATAATTAGGAGATCAAACTCAAGCTTTTCATTATTTCCATTAAGCCACACATGAGGATGAACCTCCTTAAGCTCCAAATTAGTGCCAGCAGTATGATACCTAACTATAACATCAAGCACGCCAAGAGCATATGCCTCTGAGCCTACTGGAATCTCCTTCTTGCACTTCTCACAAACATGAGACTTCCTAGTTCTTATCCTTCTAGACTTGTAAAAGCTACGATAATTTACAAACCCTAGGAGATATGCAATTGGTACCCTAAGAAAATCAAGAACATATAGAGAAACATTAACCTCACTCATGCCTCAACCTCCCTCAGGCTTTTTACTTCCATGAGATTTGTTTTGATCTCGGAAAGCTTTCTCCTAACCAATCCGCTTTCTTGAATTTCAAAAATATCGAGAAGGTTTTTCTGAGATTTTGAGAGTGTGATTAGGACATTTAAGTCCCTGATAATCTTCTCAATGTCGTAAGTTGCTGGAATCTCAAATGCCACAACTTCCCCACCCCTGAGTAAAAGCTTGATATCAAAGTGCAGGCCTCCCTTGTATGTTGAGGCACTAACATCAACTGCTTGAACCTCACTGAGGTCAACAAGCCTCATCAAAACCTCTTCAGAAAAATTGAAGAACACAGCAAGCCAAGCCATTCACACCACCCCGAATTTCTTTAGAAGCCCTTTTACGGTTAGTAAAGCCCCAACGTACCCCTCCCAATAATAGAACTCCTCCATGTCCCCCTTGCGGAGGAAGTACTCCTTCCTCTTCCTGGCTTCCTCAAGTTCCCTCTCAATTAACTCCACAATACTAACCCTAGACTGCTCCGCCTCCCTAGCCTTCCTTACTTCAGAGGCAACCCACTCCCAAAACTCAGCCTCACTCATCCACAACACCCCCATCGAGAAATCCGCGTAACTCCTCACTCCAACGCCTGTAAAACTCCCTCTCCTCTTTTGTTAGCTTATTCTCGATTTCGAGAGAGTTGGGGCGAATTAAAGCAGCATAGAAGATCTTCTCAAGCCTAGTCATCTTGAGCTTCCTCACGTGATCTTGGAAGCGCCTGAGAGTGTCCAAAGCATAAGCATCAGCCCTCCTAGCCCTTGTCAACAAAACTTCTTCCACAAGCTTCACTTTCTCATAGAAGTCTTCATCGAGCTTCTGCAATTCCGTATTCTTAGCCTCCAAATACCTTAATGCCGCAACCTCCTTCACAAAATCATGAAGACCAGCAAGATCCACAATACCCTTCTTGAACAGTTCTCTAAACGTACCTATATCAACCGAAATATAGTCTCCTTTTCTCCAGCTCCCAATATCAGTTAATACAACCGCCAGAACCTCAGTCATGCAATCACCCCCTCAACTATTCCTGATGAGCGAAATTTCCCATCATCCCGTTTTGCAATCCTAACAATCCAACCGAGCTCCCTAAACCTCAAATCCTTCTCAACAACCAACCCAAGCTCCTCAGAAACCAGAATCTTGCCCTCATCAACAAACCAGCGCTCCAGGAATTCTTTCGCGTGCCTCAAGTAATCACCAGAATATCCAAGCCTCTTGAGAAGATCTAACATCTTTATACTGCCATCTCTACCATACTTGTCGAGGATTTCGTAGATTTCGAGCTTGAGATCCTCAGCCTGGCGCTCTCTTGCACTCATCTTTAGCTGTCTCTTGAGTTCGGCCAGCTCAGCCTTCAGAGCCTTCACTTCCTCACGAAGAGCATCACGCTCTTTCAAAACCCTCTCATAATCATCCTGAAGCTTCAGAAACTTAGCCTCAAGCTCAGCATAGTCCTTCTCGAGCTTTGAAGTAAGCCTTTTATACTCCTCAAGCTCACGCATAACTTCTGCAACATTTGCATCCGATGCATCGAGCAACATTTCTATAAATTCACGTCTCGAAAGGGAACCTCTACGTTCATCTAGTTTCCTAACGTATGAGATCTGAAGTTGTAAATGAATATTTTCAACAGGTTCTTTCAATCTCTTTGGAGCTCCTCTTCTTGCCATAATATCACCGCTTAGCCCTGTATCTTTCAAGTTCAGCTTTAAGAGCGCTTAGTTCCTCTTTTAGAATAGCAAGTTCCTCTTGTAGTTTCCGATTTTCCTCGATTAGTTTCCATTTCTCAGAATCAAGTGTTTTAATTAGATCTTCTAGCAGTTCTGCCCTTGTTCTGCCATTTTTCATTGATTCAAGCTTATGCCAAAGTTCTATTGGTACATCAGCAATCCATCTTTTCTTCAGGGGCATGTCTTATCCCTCCATACGTTATTAGCTCTATATACGTCAGTAACGTATACGTGATTGACGTATTTAAGAGTTATGTTCTATAAACCATACATAATGTTCCAAAAATTTGACACAGGTCTGAGAGAAAATAGTCTATTTCAGTGCCAGCTACTATACTATTTTTTGTACGCTGAATTGTTTATACATACAATTTAACATAACATAAAGAAGGAAGAATAGAGAAGAAAAGTATGATTTTCTCCTCCCTGTGGAGAGATTTCATGAAAGTTGAATATAGTGTACAATTAAATGGCCCTAATTTTTACATCCTCGTAGTAATTCACCAAATTTTTATGTACATATAAACAAACATTAGGCTCTGCTTAGTATTCTTATCTCCTGATCTCTAGTTATTATTTCATATTTGCCTCTGAGGATATTGCGAAGAAATTTGGCCTTATCTCCCAATAGCTCTTCTGGCTTAATTATATCTACAATTAATACTTCAACGAAGTCTCCTGGCTTTATCCCGATTTCGTCTCTTAGGCCTTTTGGAATTGTCATATAGCCTTTGTCATATACTCGGGCTAGAAAATGTCCTCTATGTACTTTTTCGTTGTCTTTTTTCCTTATTATCACCTCTATGAAATCCCCAAGTTCTATGTTATAATACTCCCTAATGGGAGTTAGTAAGGTTATTCTCCCCTGAACCATTACCTTTGTTGGATACTTAGCTAGTGGCTCTGGTGTTTCTTGCATTCTTTGTGCCTCCTTGAGCTTTCTTATTATGCTTATATGTTTAGACGTTTTTGAACCTATAATGTTTTTTATCCTATTTACCATGTTTGCACTCTTATGCATTTTTATTACTTACAACAATAGTCAAAATTTAGGATTGTCATGGGCTTGATAATTTGGAGAGTAAGAGTTTTTATTATGCATTTCCAGAGATTTTAAAGCTAAAAGAGAGGGGGTGAAGGGGGTGAGCTTGGGAAAGGCGATAATGGTAGTGGGGATTATTTTGATTGTAATAGGAATGTTTGGTCTTGGTTTTTACTATGCGGCTTCTCCAAGGTTAATACAGGAGTATAACTTAAATAAAAATCTTTATGTTGGGGCTGGATATCCTATTAAGTTTATTGCAGAGCGGGGGAATATCATTGTTGTTAAAGGTGAGGGTAGAGGCCCAAATGGCGAATTAGTGCCGGTTAATATCATGATTGATGGTGTTTCAAATATAAAAATTAGCAGGAATCCTGGGACTTCTGACTTCTTCTATAGCGTTGATAGGACTCCCTTGATGTCTCCATTTGGGTATAGTTTTAGAGCTCCTTTCACGGGAGAGTTTGAAATCACTCTTGAATATTTGCCTAAAGACCTTGACAAATGGCCAGGTGAGGCAACTGTTGTGGCAACGATTTCGGTTTATGATGACTCATTTAAACGGAGAAACCTTCTGATATTTGGGGCTATTACTGTGATAGGTCTTTTCTTAACTGTGATAGGTAAACTCCTACAGCGAACTTCATGATGGAAGGAGGTGATACTATGGGAAGTATTGCTGCTAAGGAATATATGGTTAAAGCTAAGCCTTATGATCACTTTGAAATTGTTGTAAGTATTCGTCCCCAGGGTGGTGGTCTAAATATTAGTGTCGGGTTCTATAATCATCCTCTGAAACCTGGCCCTACTCCAAACATTGAAATATGGTATCCCATAGTAGGATACGTTGGGTATAGGGATAGAAGCAACTTATTTACTATAGGTCATCTTTATCATTTTTCAAGAGATATTAGTCTGCATTCTGTTGGGCGGGTTTTCCAAGGACTTTTACGCCCCGGTGATCCTCCTATAGAGATTGAATTCTTTGTAAAGGTTCCACTAGAGCATGCAGAAAAAATGAAAGAAATTGCTGATAAAAGAGGTGTGTTATCTTTAATTGTTGCTTTACAGTTCTCAGCTTTATACGATCAGGGAAAGATAGGTCAAAGAACAATGAATTATGAGATCAATCTTCCATTTGAGATACCTAGGGAAAGTATTGAAGAGTGGGTAGCTTATTGGACAGGTATCTATGCATACTATGTTGAATTGCCAAAAACGACACCAGAGGAAGTTTTTCATGACTATGTTGAGGCTATAAAGGCATATAATGTGGGAGCATATAGGGCTAGTGTTGCAATGGCGAGAAGGGCACTTCAGCAGGCCTTGATTGATAAGGGTGCTTCTAAAAAGAAGACATTGCATCAGCAAATAGAAGAGCTCTTTGAAAGGGGCCTTCTGGATAAGGCTACAAAGAGCTTGGCTGATAGTGTCAGGTATTTTGGGAATTATGGAGCCCATCCTCAGGATGACATGCTTGCGCAAGTGACTAAAGAGGATGCAAAATTGGTTCTCGATGTTCTTAGAAAGATTCTGTGTATCCTTTACCAGGCCAAGGATAAATGATATCTAGAATTAAAGACGTTTCTGCCCCAAGAATATCTTTTTAAGGGCTTCCTTTTCTTTGATGTAATCAATTGAGTCTGTTTGGTTAATATACTTTTGGGATCTCTTAAATTCGTCTCTACTTTCTCTAAACTCGTGAACTTTTGAAATTGCTTTTATTATGCTTAGCTTTTCTGGATTTCTCTGAGCTTCGGGGTAATTTTGAAGGGCATCAATTACGGTTTTTTCGTAGTTTAAGGAAGATGCAATAGTATCAATCCAATCGTCATAATTCCATTTGAAGTCCCTTAGGTTTTCTATTGTTAGTTTACTCCTATCAAAGAATTTTATTACAGTATCGACGGGTCTTTTAGGTAATTTTTGAGCTCCTCCACCAAAGGGTACCCACTCTGCTGTAATATCACCCATAATAAACTCAGCATAGTGAGGAGACGCCACCTTTGGAACAATATCTGATGCTCCTTCTCTCTGAACATCTATTAACAACACGGCAATGTCTTTATCATATAGACGCTCCCACAGGACATCATAACTTGCTTTATGGGTTGCTATTTTCTTATAGATGACTCCAATAAATTGGATCTGGTCGAGATATGGATTTAAGGCCTCGAGATACCTTTCTAAACTTTCAGCTTCAGAAATGTCGAGGATAGGAATTACTTCAATGTCATCTGGAAGGTTGTTCCGATAAATCCTGTAAATGTTTGCAAGTTCTTTAGGCGTTAGCTCTATCCATGGGATAGTTACCACATTAAGGCCAAGATCTCTTATCTGGAGATCAACAACCATCCGAAGGAATTTTTCTTTTAGATGTTTTGTTTTAAGAAGGGAAATGGCTGGCTGAGTTGGCTGGACTAGAACAACGTTCAGGGGAAAATATTGCATTCTTAATAAATGATAATATATGGAATCCCGAATTCTGTTATATACTGAATTTTTCTTAAGGAATGCCTTTATATTCCTCCTTTGGCCGGAACTAAGCTTAATATTTACAAATCCTATGTCTGCTTCAATTGGGATCTCTGCTGGTATTGTAGCTTTTGCATTCATTTCAGTATTTGTAATGGCTCTGATGGGAGCTCTTATTGTTTTAGAAGTACTTATTCGAATCTTTAGTGTTCTCGCCCGATAGAGGTACTTGTCAGATTCATCAATGTTCTCAAGTTTAACTTCTAAAGCCATTATCCACGTCCTCCCCATAACACTTCCTTATATTTGTCCTTTATTTCAGACTGTTTAGTGTAATCAGGGTAATTCCTATATACATATCTTAGTATTCCATCAATTCCTAGCTGATCCCATCCAATTCTCATCTTTTTAATGTCCTCCTGGAGTTCTTTGGGAAGTGAACTAAATATCTTATGGGCTTCTTCTTCTCCTTTTGGAGTTAATTTGAACGTTTCTTTTCTAGTATTCCTTCTCCCATAAATATCTATAAGGCCATTCCAGTAAAGTTGTTTTATAATTTCTGCAAGTTCAAAACTATAGGGACCGTATTTGTATCCAAAGAACTTGGGATCTTGAAGGATGAAGACGTTAGTATACTTGCTAAGTATTTCTTTATACAGGAGGAATATCTCTTTAAAAAGCATTATACGGCTGTGAATTGGCTTATCCTTTTGAGCATAAAGGAGGATAAGCACCATATCTCGTAAGGTTATGATTTGCTTGTTCTCTCTTTTAATTTTGTCTACTATCTTAGAAATACGGGCTATTTTTTCGTTGAAGTTTGTGTTTCCATTTATAGCTTCCATGACTGTTACCCCTCTATGTTATCTTATTATTTCTATATGCTTCCCAATGATCTCGCCTGTTTTATTATTGCGGTAAGCACTCAGATAAAAGTTTTGTCCATTGGATTTGAAAAGTATGTGTAACTCATAAGCTACCTTTTTTGTCTTTGAAGAAAGCCATCTACGAGTGTTATTAGCTATACCCTCCGGAATAACAATCGCATAAGCGTTGTAGAATATATCCCTGGGATCTATCCCCCAACTTATAATTTCTTGTGCAATTGCTTCCTCATTTTCAAATTGGAGTTTATCTAGTACGAAATTAAGAAACTCAGGGTTATTATCATGATCAGCAATTATTATGTATCTTTTGCCACAATACTCACACACAATCTTAAAGGGGCTAGTAACGATTTCATACTCAGTGATTTGGCCACTACTTACAATCTGGGCTAATGTCTGGAGAGAGAAAATTATCTTTGACGCCTTCATTACTGTTATATTCTGATTGCCGCAGTAAAGGCATTTCCTAGGAACATTATTCACTATCTGCCCCCCTGTAGGCTTATGGGTTTGTCTCTTCTCCCCTTAACAGGTTTAAGCTTAAAGGGAATAAATTTTTACCTTGCCCTTTTATTACTTGTCATATGTTCTATAGTACGACAATAAAATTGGATTAAATATTGAATACTTTGATTAAAGATAACTATTCGACAGTGGCTATCCGATCATCCAGTGTTCATTCTGGCCTTGATCCTTTGATGTGTCTAGAAGAAAGAGAAAGAAGAAATTAATAAAACTCAAGTCCAACATCCTTTATTTCCCAACCCATCCACTATATATTGCTGTGTAGTTTGCTGGTGGGTTGTTGAGGTCTATGCTGGCGTCCTGGGCTAATAGCAGGACTTTACACTCCGTAAGCTCTTTTACCAGTGTCTTGTTTGATAGCATTACTGTGTATAGGATCTCAGTATATCTTTCCCTGAAGGGATAGCTGAAGAGGAGTAGGCCGTATGGAACTTCAACTTTTATCGCCTTTGCATTTTCTGTTAGTGCCCCCAGGTTTAATGTGAACTTGCATCCTGGGAAGTCCCTCTCTAAGAGCTCGTTCATGACTTCCACTTCTGGGGTCCCAAACAGCATCCATTCTGTTGCTTGGAACTGAAATTCACTAGCTGGTATTGTCCCCAGCTTTTCAACCTCGTAGCGGCCATCCTCATATTTCACATCCCACACGGTAATGTTCTTTGGAGGATCCCCTACAATTTCCAAGAGTTTTAATGCGGCTGATAACCTCATCGGGATTCTGAATGGCCAGAAGATTACTAATGGCTCCCTGGGAACCCAAGGGTGATCCACGATTATCTTAAATCCTGGAAGTACTCCAAAGCCCTTCTCAGTTCTTATGTAAAATAGATAGGTTTCAAATCCGTCCCTTGCTAGAGCATATGCTGCAAATAATGCCATATCCGCGTAGGTTCCTCTTCTCGTTTGGAATACCTCATACGGGGTCTTGATGTTGTAATAATATCCCTTGGCCATGCTTTGATTTTCTAGATATGTGTCCAGGTAGACGTAATTTACAAGAAAGTCTGTAATTGTTAAGGCATCTTTTGTCTTGTTCCCTGTTAAGCTTAGAGAAAATACGGGATCAAAATTCCTATTTCGCTGAAGATCAAAAACACAGGCCAAGGCTTTTTCAAAATCATCTCTCCAAGAGTCGTTGAGACAGGGATCCTTTTTAGGGGAAGTTGTTGGGGAGACTGATGTTATCTCTCTGCTTGTAGAAATGACTTCTGGGGTTGTGGCCTCCGTCTTTGTTATTGTCCTCGTTACTGTAATTGTTTTTGTTTGAGTCTGGGTTATACATCCACTAATTGTTGCAGTAAATAATATTATTGCCAGTAAGAGAGGAAGTGATTTCATTCGTGCACCTCCCATTTTATGCTTTCAAGTTGCCAGATAAAGTTTTATTTTGTAATTGTTAATTACTTTCAAAAAGCAATCGTGTATATTAAATACAGAAAAATTGAGATCGGGGGTTGATATCAAGGATGTATAGACCTAGTAGGAAGTTTTTCCTTTTCATAACCTTTGCTTACTTAGTATTCGCGACGGTAGCAGTTAATTTTTCAGATGAGAGAACTCTCTCAAAGATTGGGATTGTAATAAATATGGGAGTGTTAATTTTTATTGGAATTCAGGCCTATTTCCAAGAGAGACTCCTAGAAGAAACTCTTAAACAGAGATCGCGGATTGATAAGTTGAGGAGATTAGTTGTTGGATATCTTCTTAATTTGAGTTCTTTTCTTAACTCAAGTGTAATTGATAAAGTAAAGTCTATGCAGCAAATTCCTGCCCTGGGATCCGGCAATCCCTTCCAGATATACTACAATGTGCTATTTGATTATCAAAAAGAAAAAGGTGCTCGTGAAATTTCGCTTTATGAATTGGGTGAAATATTCCTTCGATACCAGTATTTGAAGAATGTCCTTGAGAATTATGGAGGCATAAAAAGTGATGAGTTTAGTGAGTTGATTAAAATTATAGGCAAGTACAACCAGGCAGTTCAGAAAGGGGATATGAATCGGGCTAAGGAACTTGGTTCTGAAATAGAATCCAAAGCTAACCAAATGCTTGAAAAAGTAAACAACCTGTTAAATATGCTGACTTCACAGGAAGAACTAGAAATTGAAGAGAAATTATTGGAATTAATACTCCAAAATAAGAAATAGAGCGTTAATCCTTCTTCATTTTCAGTTTTGAGAATTCTGGGTCTGTTTCTATTATTATTCTGAGGTATTTCGCGGCATCTATTGCGGCTTCCCTTATTTCTGGCTGGAATGTATTCTGAGCAATATATTTTAGTTTCAGCATTGCCAACCTCATTAGCTCGACCTTTATGTCGCTTGGAACCTTCACGTCCTCCACTTTCTCTACCGGCTCTTCCTGGGTTACCTCACTTGGAGCACTATCCTGGGGATAGTTTTCCATTATTGCCTTGAACAGGTCTTTTGCATTCACGGCTTCGCTCATAGGTTGAGGCCCTCCCAGGGATCTTTGATCATTATCTCAGCTCCTGAGGCTCTCTTGGTTTTCTCTATCCCCTTTCTCTCATCCTTATTTCTCTCGATCAATGTGTACGTCTTAACGAATGGGTTTATGTTTAGGCTTGTGTCAACTATCCTGCTCACTTGGGAGAATATCTTGTCAACGAGCTCTTCTAGGGTTCTTGCCTTCTGGTAGATTGCCCTGAAGGCGGCAACTTCCTCTTCAGTGAGCATTGGTGGTAGGGCGAACTCTCCCCATGCCGTCTTTACAATCTTGGATGTTTCAACTATTATCGCATAATCCAAGGCTGGTAGTGGGGCAAACTGCGGTAGGACCCACAATAGGTGGGCGGGTGGTTGCTTGCCAAATATTCTTGCTATTGACATTAGTGCTTCGTCTATCCACCCTGGGGCCCTGGGTGTGTATGAGATCACCAATAGGCCATCGGGGCTTATTGCTATTCCTTGAACGTACCCTAGGGTGACTACCTCTTTGAATACTCCATTCCCTACCGGGATTTTATATAGGGCCTTGAGGACCGTGTGATGGGTCTTAACGAACCTGAGCTTTGGCGGTCTTATTGGCTTTACGTCCTGTATTTGCACTAGTTCGGTAATTCTTTCTTCGGCCTTACTCCCCAACTTCTCAAATACTCCATCATCTTCTCTTTTTGGTAATCCTCCTTCACGCTTCTTTTTTCTCCTAAAAAGCATATTATCACCTCACAAGGTTTGTGAGGGCCTAAAAAGGATTCTTTCAGTAAACAGTTTGTTTATGATAATGTATCCTCTCCCTTTGTGCTCTCTTCTCAGCTTTTCAACTTCTCCTGGGGTTCTAGCAAGAGGTTGGTGGTATTTAAGCTCGAAGTCTGGGATTAGTTTCCTTAATAATCTGGTGTCATCTGCGCTTGTAAGAAACCCTAGAATTGCTATATGTGATGCTCCATAGATTAGCTCACTCGGTAGGCTGTGTAAATATTGGGTTGCAGCGAAGAGGTTTATTTGGTTGCTTCTTCCTTCCCTAAACAGACTGCTTATGATTTTTCTTCCTGTATGGTCATCTAGGTATTTTTGTATTTCATCGCCAACTATGAAGATTGCTGTTTCTTTTATTTGGGCGTACTCGTTCATCAGGTACTCGATTATTTTCCTGAAAATGAGCTTCTTTTCTTCAAGGGTTAAGCGTGAATTCTGTGAGAAGTCAATGACGTTTATCTTATCATTGTCTATAATATCAATGAGGTCTTTTCCGTCTTTTTCAAAAAGTGGATTGCTTTTTAGCCTTTCCATTGTGGCTTTTACTCCCCACAAGCTCATGTTAGGCTTTGCTGATTCTATTTCAAGGAATTCGAGCATTTCTTGGTAGATTTCCTTTGCTCTATGCAGGACCTCATCTGGATCCCTGATCTTTAGGTGGTCCCATGCTTCCTTTATTACTCCTGAGTATATGGTATAGTTGTTGAGGTTGAGCAACTTTGCGAGGTCCTCAAAGTTTAGCCTTGAGTACTTGATTTTCGTTGCTATTATCTCGGCCTCTGGTCCTGAATCATAGGCTATGTGATGCAATTCTCTTGTTGGGTTGAAGACTATTCTCCGCATTGGGAATGGCTCTGGTCTTAGGCCAAAGTTTGAGAGTTCTGTGTTTCTTGAGTCTATTTTTTGTAGCCCTAAGATGTTGCCCCAGGCTAGTGCAAAGTCTCCCATGAGTCCTATTGAGCCTGCCATTCCTGGGTTCATGAGGAGGGTTATGTAAAATTTCATCTCCTTGTAGTGTTCTTCTCCAAATCTGTCCTTCAACCACTTTTCTCCTTTTTCTTTTAGGAGTGTTATGAATGTGTTTTTGACTGCTTGTGCTTTTGCCCTGTCATATTTTGCTTCAAAGACTACGATTAGTGGCTTCTCTCTGTCTCTACCCCAGGAAGTTTTTGTCCATATCTCCTGTATTAGGGCTTTCATTGCGGTGGTTTTCCTAAATCCTGATGGTCCCAGGAATACCATATGGTTGGCATCTTCCTCGGTAAGTTCTAGGTACCTGTAGGTGCTTCCAGTTTCATCAACTTGATTTGCCTTTCCAACAAGGATTATATTTCTTTGTCTCGGAAATGTTGTTGCTGCGTTTATTACTGCTTCTACCACCTGCTAACCCCTCCATTTTCCTAATAAAAATAAATGTGCCCTTCTAACGGAATTATTACTTATCAACGTCGTAATCGTTTTCGTTGCTTATTTCACCTGTCTCGAGGTTCTCCACCTCCGTTACACGTAGTGCTTGTATTTCCTCTCTGTAGATTTGAGAAAGCCGAGTATGGCTAGGGAGAATATGCCTGAGACTATGAGGGCTCCAAAGATTATCTTGCCAATCTTTTCTTTTTTGGCCGCGGCCTGTATGTAGCTTTCCTTTGCTCTCCTACTTTCTTCCTCCATTATCTTTGCTAATAGTTGCCTATATTCGTTGATCTGCTCTCTTAAGAATTCATTTTCAGCTTTCAGCTCGTTAATTAGCTTTGTTTGGTTTGCGAGCTTTGCTTTGAGCTCTCTATTCTCCTCGATTAGCTTTGTGGTGTTATCCTGGGCTAGGACGGGGGTGATTATTACCATTATAATAAGGAGGGTAATAGGAAAAAGGATCCTTTTCATTTCACTGTCACCTCGAATTTTTCCTGGGATCTAATCTCGATCTTGGCAAGGTACGCTGTTGTGCCTGCGAAGTAGCCTTTGCCTTTGACCTCCAGAGGGCCAGGGGTTATTTCTAGGGGCTCGTAATATAGTTCGGTTTCATTGTTTGGAGATGTGATAAAGAAGGCAAATTTCTGCTTCCTTACCTCGTACTCAACTTTAATTGTCCATGTCTCGTTGCCCACTTTTATTATCAGGGACTTTCCGGCTGCTATGGTGTTCTCCCATGTGTATCCTGGAGATGTTGTAGTTGCATTTGTTTGATTAGTTGTGATATTGAGGTTTAGGGGGAGAGGGATGCCATCCTCTATGCATCCTGCAACTAGAACCATGAGGGGAATTATTATTCCTAATATGTATTTCATAGAAATCACCCCAGGATGCCTTTTACGGCTACAAGCCCAGTTTTCCTGTCAATCCAAATTGAGCCAACATACCAACTAGAATGGCCCTTTTTCAGCTTCATATCAAATACCCAGTATAAGGTGCCGTCTTTTTCCTCTTCTCTTAATGTCTTTTCGTCAACTACTAATTCATAGTTATACTCTCTTAGCTTTGAGTTATAATCAGCGAGATATTGGTTCGCTAACTTCAAGGCGTCTTCTGCGGTAATTTTGTAAGACTCAATGTATGTGCCTTGAATTTTCACCACAATGCCATTTGCGAATTTTATTGTGCCGTTTTCTATGATGTAGCCTTCTGTTGGGTAGCCTAGCTTAAACAACCTTTCCGTTAGTGGATCCTTTGTATGAAATGTTGAGTAGGTGAGGTAAGCTGAGGCAAAGGCAAAGGTTATGAGGAAAACCTTAAGGGTTACTACAAATGGAGAGGGAGTGGGTGAGGGGCTAAAGCGTTCCATTGCCCCTCACCCGCTAATCGTTGTAGTTTCGTTGGCATAGAAGTGGATAGTTCCATTGGCCGGGTATCTTACCTCATTGCCACTGAGGTCTTGGGCTATGACGTAGAGGTCGAGGTAATAGTAAGTGGTATCTGTAATGTTAGCATCAACTTTAATAGTGGCCACCCAAGGTGCAGCCGTTAGGGTCGCATTGGCCCAAGTGGCATTAGTCAAGTTGCCATCCTGGGTAATGGCATAGTAGATAATCACGTTCTTTATGGCGTCATTGTCGGTTGCATTGACGGTTATCGTCGCGTTTCCTGTAGTAGCGTTATAGGTGATCGTTACTCCATTAACTTTGGGAGGAACGGTGTCCTTGACTTGGATGGTGTATACCTTGGTTTCAAAGGTCTTATTCTGATTATATTCGACTTTCACCTTGTAATAGACTGTATCTCCGAATGTTGAAGGAATTTCCGTTGCATAAGTTCCGTTTCCAAGGGTCGAGGCATTTATGGAGACGTAGGTTGCATTTTCAGGATCTGCAACGTTTAGTGCATATAGGACCTGCACGCTACTAAGGTTGAAGTGCTCATAGTTCGTTATGTTGAAAATCAGCTTAACATGCCCGTTTTCTAAGACTTCTGCTTTTATGTCTTTGATATCGAGCTGATAGGTCTCATTGTCTTTGTTTATCTTATCCAAAACTGGTATTGGTGCTCCGTCGAACCAGCCCGCGTAGGCTGCATATGCTATTATTCCAAATAGGAAGACTAATCCTATAGTAACTAACTGTCTTTCTCTTTTTCTCATCCTAAAACACCTCCTATCTTTTCAAGAATGCTCGGGAGAGAGTGAAGTATGGTCTTCACAAGGTCAACAAATGGATCAACAAGCCCAAATTGGTAAAGAAAGCTTGTAAGCCCAAGTAAGGCGATAACGGCTCTCATTTTTCCTCTGATGAAGAGTGCAACAAAAAGCAGCACTATACCCAAGGCAAGGTAAGGGTAATCTTTTGCAAGGTTTTGCATTGTGGTTATTGCGGTTGTTACCTCCATCTTCATCCCCTCCTTGCAGCTGAAGTTGCAGCTATTGCCCCGAGAATTGTTCCAATTGCAAAGCCAACTGCACTCTTGACTACCTCATATGCAACTTGCTCTATGTTGCCTGTCATGCTTGTTAGGGCGAAAATGCCAAGCCATCCAAGTGCTAATGCATCGAGAACTCCCCAATTTTCTCTGTCGAGTAATCTAAGTATTGAGAGGGCTGAAATTGTGGAGGGAATGTAGAGTGCCCAAAATCCACTAAGCCCGATAAGCTTCCCGAATTCTACTGTGTATTCCTTGAAGTACGTGATTAGGAGAATAAATGAAAGGAAGGAAGCTAAGAATCTCAGCATGGCATCACCCCAGGAAGTTTAGTCCTAATCCTGGTGGGAGAATTGTTAGGTACTGGAACTTCGTTGCAATAGTTGCTCCGAGCCATAGCCACAACAATAACTCGTCATCCCCTGTTTCTGGTGCAAAGATGTACAGTGCTATTAAACCGGCAACGAAGATGTTTGCAGGGCTTATTGTTCCTATGTTCATTGTTATCGTCCCTGTTAGGGCCCACACCACTACAAAGAACCCTAATCCTGCAAACAATAAGCTGACAATCACTGCAGAGATTCTGCTCTTTCCAGCTGGTGAGTTCGTTGCGTAGGCGTAAAGCTTATTGTAGAAGTCATTCTTGTCTGCAAATCTATCAAATAACTCAATGAGGGCAACGAAGGCTAATGGAATGCTTGCTAAGGCAACGTTAGTCTCTGCTATCGTTACGCTGTGGTCTGCTGCATAGGCAAGTAAAAATCCCAAAAGACCAGAGGCAAGGGCAGTTTTCAATAGCCATTGGCCTATCTTCAATTTCCTATCCATTACCTAATCACCTCCAGAAGGAAGTCAAGAACTCCGGCATACTTGCCCAGGAACCAACCCAGGATTATGAGCAGTCCGAGTAATCCCCAGGAATTGCCAAGTACCCTACTCAGAACTAGGGCTAAGAGAAGCCCAACTGCAAGAACTATTATGTCATCTGTATCAAGCGGTATATTCAGGCCTGCTAAGGTTAAGGCTATGCTGGGCTCATACTGCTTTGCTAGCTTGCTTGTCTCTTCTGCTTTCTTCGCGTCGAGCTCGGCCTGTTCGTGCTCATTGTGTAATGCCTTATATGCTGCATTCTTATAATAATCACCTGATATCTCATGCTTTTTGGCCGCATTCAGATAATTCAGGAGAGTTTGGACACTCTTAGTTGACTTTACCTTTTCAAGGTCTTTTATTGCTGCCTTGTACTCCTTGATTGCTTTTTCTGCATAATCAATGGCTTTTTGGTTGTTCTGAGCTTGTGCCTTCTCTTTTAGCTCCTCTACCTCAGTTATCTTATCCTGCAGTCCAGTGATCCACTCATTAGCCTGAGCTACTATGTGCTCTCTATCTGCCTCAGAGATCTCATTGTCTTCAACCAACTTTGTAAGCTGCTCTACCTGTGTATCGTCGAGTTTTAATCTCTCATTTTGGAGCACTGAAATTAGAGGTTCTACAGCAAGCCATGTCTTGATGGTTGTGTTGTCATCACGTTTTATCTTGAACAGGGCAAATCCGTAGACCTTATACGTTACTGCAGCGGGATCATCCGTATACCTTGCCGAGAGTTGCTTTTCTATTGAAGAGGTTAAGGCTCCTAGGTTCCCCCTTATGCTATCTGCAACTTCATAATCTCCACTCTTCGTGACTTTAACAACTACAAGCCTGAAATCATCCGTTATCTCTGGATTTAGAGGATCAAAGTATCCTGGGTTTCTTGCAAAGGTAAACATGAAGTCTGCAGTGCTCCCAATCACATGGACTGGAGTTGCTGCGGTAATAACGAAGACGTTGCTAACTGCACCACCAAACTTCTCCTTGTATATTGACCATTTACTTGCATACTCAGTTGAGAGGAACTTAGTTGGAATACTGGCGTACATCCCCTTATCTATGAGGACAATATCGGATGCTCTGGTTACATGGCGCCAAGCTGAAATTGTATGAACGCTGTAGTCAATATCAACGATCTTTACAAACTCATAGCATGTGTTTGTAGAAGGATCCCATTTCTTATTTCCAGTACAAGTTTCTTGAGTATCATTGGTACTTTGCCAGACTTCCCTATAGGCGTCTATGTTCACATAAATCTCAAAACTCTTTGTTGTAGCGTTAAACAGCTTTTCAACATCCTCTCTGCTTAAAACTCCAGTCTCTATTATTCTCTCAACAATGCTAACGTAATCGTCTGGAACTTTCATTATAGTTGTGTAGACAGCCTGACCTCCGTTCAGGCCTTCACTTCCTTGCCCATAGTCCCAAGTTCTTGCCCAGTATACTCTCCCATCCTCGTCCTTGAGATAAACAGTGACTTTTCTCAGGTGTATATAGTTAAATGGGATAGGGCTTTTCCTAAACTCTAGTTTTATTTGAATTGGGAATGCACTAAAGCCGTAAATCTTCTCGGGTCCCCAAACTGTTGCAATGATATCACCAGTTGCTCCACTCTCTGCAGTATCGTATTTCACCAAATCGCTTCTCAGCTTAGCTGAAACTTCCGCTATGGCTTTATACGCTTCCTTGTTTGCGTTCTCAGTTATGTGTTTCAAATCACTAAGATCTGAATCCGTGCTTACGGTAGTAGTATTTGCGTACCTCTCCGAGTTCATGGGAATGCTCTTCTTGTCCTCATCTCCTCCAAGGACGTAGTTCTTGATTGCTCCATATATACCGCCAATTACAGCTCCTGCAATTGCTCCAACCTTAGCACCACCTGCAGCACATACCGCTGACAGGGTTCCCCCTGAAAATATACCACAGACTACTGCACCTGCAATTGCCCCAACAACAGCACCTGCACCTGCAGTCTTTACAGTGTCCCAGAACTTTGATACCTTCTCCTTCAATCCTGAGAAGCTAAATGCAGCTACTTGGGCGTCATTTACAGTCGCTAAGATTAATGTAAAAGCAAGGAAGAAGGCAAAAGCTGTTCTCATCTCCTCACCTCCCTAACGATAAGCAGAAGGGCTACTACTCCTAGAACACCCCACATCCACAACGGCAGCCCGAGAGGTCCTTCTCCTCCAAGTGGTAGTGAGAACCCTGTATCCTCTATTATCACGTGAACAAGGCCTTGGTATGTGGTAGCATTTCCTTGCAGAACCCTTAGCGTAAGATCATATGCATCGAACTGGACATCCTTTGGAACTGAAAAGGCGATATCAATAGTCTTCTCACTAAGTGGAGCAACTGCTATCTGCTTGGTTACATTTCCCTCTATGAAGCCTCCCTCAAGAACAACTGTGTAGTATTGGGTTCTGCTTGTTGGGTTCCTTATCTTGACTTTAATTGTTCCAATGTCTCCTTTGCCAACGTTTACAGTATCGGTTAAGATAGAAACTGCAGGATTCACTTTAATGCTCCAAACTGCAGTATAACCGTTCCAAGAAACCTTAAGAGTATAATCTCCCTCGGCTGGTATATTTACTGTGAATGCATGTCCCTCATAAGGACCAAAGGTGTAGCTGTCGCTCCATATCTCGGTTCCATTCGGATCAAGTAGACTTAGAGTAATCAGGACTTGTTGGCCGCTTGCTTCGTTGATTCTTACTTCATTTTCACCAACACTCCAAGTACTTGGCAACTGCACCTGGAACGGAAGTTGTTTAACTGTATATACAATCTGCTTTGTTGCCTCGTATGTTTTAGTCCCCAGGGCATCTTGGCTTGTTATTGTTACTGAGAAAGTCTTGGTTCCAGGAGTGCCTGCCTTGAATTTTATCGTGATCTCTGTTAGAGAGGAAATGTCACCGAGATAATATTTGCCATTTTCACTTGAAATAATGGAAGCACCTTTGCGAACCTCGAGAGGGGTAATTCCAGAAACTGATAAGTAGGCATTCTTTGTTGCTTCCTGAGCTATGGGCTCAATCTGAAGTTTGACTTCTGTTAGAGTGTTCTCAAATGTTGTTATGTTCGATGGAGCTTCTATCATTACTGCAGCACTTGATGGGTACATTTCTACTTCTACTGTCATGTCTGATTGGACGTCTATCGTTTTAGTGACGCTCCAGTAGCCGCTTTTCTCGAAAGTGAGCGTGTGAGTGCCCTTGGGGAGTTCAATGCTGTCTCCTGAATTTATCGTGCCGAGAACTTGATCTCCTTCTTTGACTACTACATTATCTAAGGGCTGGTTAGTGAGGGCATCTTTTATGTTGATTGTTATTGGTGCTGTGTTGTATCTTACTTTTATTGAGTAGATGTAGAGGCTTGTTACTGCCCACGCCCAATCGCCAGCCAATAAATGCTGTCCTATCGTCAGTGATTTTATTTTACCAGTAACAACAGTTGGGAGGGTATAATTTGAGTAAGTTACGTTGTTAAGAATATCTTTCACAATAACGTGATTTCCGCTGAATTCTACTGTTAGCATGACTTCTTTATTTGTCGTATTCCAGTCCTTCGACTCTAACAATGACTTGGAGCCATCAATATTAATCAGATAGAGGTGGTACCTCCATGGGGATCTTCCGTCATTATCACCGTGAAAACTAATTCCAATTCCCGCCCCACTCTCATCAATGAACTTGAAACCAAATGACATCCTACCATAACCATTCGGATCACCAAACGAGTAATGGATTTCAAAATACGTTGCTGGAATAGTAAAGTTTATCACTGCATAAGCATTATTCGGAGGCAAACTCAACCCACCATTTACGTACTCAGCACCATTATACAACACCGCCTCTGACAAATCAACAACCTCAAGAGCACTTACCTCTCCTATCTGAACGCTAACCGCCGCTAAAACAACCAATAGAGCTATAATAATGCTAACTTTCCTCATCCCTCCCCCCTCCACTCCATAATCCAGCCCTATTGCTCCAACAAGACTTAATGTTAGAACAACATTCTGAACGTTGTTCTTGAACGCTTCAAGAAGAGCGAAGTTGCTTTGCTTCAACAGAGCGAACAGAAAACTCAACAAGAGCATGTCATAGAGTAAAACACGCCAGCCCGCGCTAAAGGGTCTTATGTTGATGATATTCCTGTTACCCTTGTTCGTAAGAGCCCAATGAAGCAGTATCCCGCCCAAGGCACCTACCGCGATAGAGACCTTATCTTGTAAGGGCCAAGCGATTTTGTACCACAACCCCAAGATCACTAAGAATATCAAGAGCTGGAGAAGGCTCTTGGCGTTCATACTGACATCACCTTTCTTGCTTTTGATAATTCGGCAATTGTTTGCTGTAATTCGCGTTCTACTCTGATTTTCTCTTCGAGAATGCGATGATACTCCTGCTCAAGCCTTGCCTTCCTCTTCTTCAACTTCCTCAACTTTTTCTCAAGTCTTTCAATAGAATCCACACTAGGCCACCCAAATAATGAGAATTCGCCATTAAAAGAAAAGAATATTTAAAATTGGATACAAATTGGCTTAAAATTGAATTAAAAGCCGATTTTAAGATTGCTTTTTAACCTCCTCATATAACCTCCTGATGGCCATCCTAACAACTGCCGAATTGTTGTTTATACCCAACGCCTTGGAGATCTCCTTGATCATCCTATGCGTCTCGCTATCGATAGTGAAAGTCCAAGCATACATTCCAGTGGAAGCCTTACCCCTACCCAACTCCCTACCACCTCCCTCTAATTTTCCAGTACTCAACTCCAGAGGCAAACAGGACTATGAGAGTAAACAGCATGACGAAAACAATGAAGACAAAAAGCATCCTAACAATAAAGATCATTCCAAACCCTCCAGAACCTTCTTCAAATCATCAACAACTTTTGAATAGGCCTCATCCGCCTCCAATTCTAAGTCGAGATAGTGTTTCTCTAAAACTGTTCTTGGAACCCTGCTCTGTATGTAGTCTATTATGTGATCCTTCACACCATGCATTGAGAGAAATGTTGCATGCCATTTCCTTATCGTTGAGGCGTTCACTCTTCCATAGCGAAGCCTCTTCCCTATCGTGTCCTCTTTTATCTCAACTGACCTAAGTTCCTTGATAATGTCTGCAGGCATGTAAATGAAGAGGGTTGCCTTAGTCCCCCTCCTTTCTATTATTGCATATTTAGCTATGTTTGGATATTTTGGAGGAAATATGACCTTGCTAGGATCAAAGTTAGTGAGCATCTTATGGACTGCCCTAAGCCTTGCCCCACTGAACACTAGAATCTTAAAGAAAAGCTGAGTCACCTCGTCAGAATGCTTCTTGTGATACTCCCAAGCTTCGAGCAGTTCCTCAGTTGAAATCCTTATTTTGCTTTCCTTTGTTGCCTTGATTGGTATTGCATCTTTGAGCTCTTCAGCAAGTACTGGACTGATAATCTTCTTGCTTCTCAGGAACTGCACAAATTTCCTGAGTGCCTTACACAGATGGCGCTTATAGTTCTCCTTGGCGAGGGCCTTCTCAAGTTCACCAACTGAGTGTGGGCTGTATTTATCAAAGAACTTCCTCAATGCCCTAGCGTATTCGGAAGCTGTTTCTTCCGATAATGCTCCTGCTTTCACTTGAGCGGAGAGCCATTCCAAAAATAACCCTTCATATCTGACCCATAAAGTATTTAAACCCCTAAAATCTACTGCCTCCCAAGCCGGCGACCCGGGTTCAAATCCCGGCCACCGCACCACACTTTTTTGAGGGAGGAAAATGCCAATAGTGAGGAAGCTTAATGAAGAGGGTTTTGGGATAGCTAAAGGAGTTTTAGTTCCCTATTCTGCCCCAGGAGATGAGATAGAAATAGAGGAAGTTAAGAGGATTAAGAAAAACAGGGTTGCTACAAAATGGAAGCTATTAAGATCATCCCCCCTTCGAGTGGGAGCTAGGTGCAAGGCCTTCGGGAGATGCGGAGGTTGCATAATCCAGCACATTGAGTATAGCTATCAGCTCGAATTCAAGAAAGAAAAGTTGAAGAAAATCCTGGGTCTTGAGGTTGAGATAATTCCCTCTCCAAGGATATTCGGGCACAGGAATAGAATAGATCTTGCAGTAACCGTTGAGGGAATAGGGTTCAGGGAGAGGGGAAAGTGGTGGAGCATAGTGAACATTGAAGAGTGCCCCGTGTTTGGCCCCACATCAAAAAAAGCAATCAAGAGGCTGAGAGAGTTCATTGAAGAAGAGAAAATAGAGACTTGGAGGATCAGGGAAGATAAAGGATTCTTAAGATACATGGTTCTTAGGGAGGGAAAGTTTACGGGAGAGGTAATGGTTAACTTCGTTACCAAGGAAGGTGAACTCCCAGATCCTTCTCCTTACTTCGACTTTGCAACCTCGATATACTGGAGCATAAACAGAACGAAGAGCGACGTATCTTACGGGGACGTTGAGAGGTTCTGGGGAAAGAAGTTCATTACGGAAGAGCTTGACGGCGTTAAATATCTGATCCATCCAAACTCCTTCTTCCAGACTAACAGTTATCAGGCTGTTAATCTGGTTAAAATTGTGGCTAAGCTCGTTAATGGTGAAAAAGTATTGGACATGTACTCGGGGGTTGGAACGTTTGGAATATACTTGGCAAAGAAGGGCTTTAAGGTCAAGGGGTTTGATTCTAACGAATTCGCCATAGAAATGGCCAGAGAGAATGCAAACATCAACGGTGTTGAGGCCGAATTCTTCGTCGCAACCGACAGGGAAGTTGAGGTCAAGGGCTTTGACACGGTGATAGTAGATCCCCCTAGGGCCGGACTGCACCCAAAGCTAATAAAAAGGCTGGAGAGGGAAGGCCCTGAAACTCTCATTTACGTCTCATGCAACCCGAAAACATTCCATCAGAACGTCAAACAATTAAAGAATTACAGGATTGAGGAAATAATTGGACTCGACATGTTTCCGCACACGCCCCACATAGAGATCATTTCAAAGCTCTCAAAGGTCTAACACGTGCTTCTCCAAGACGTAGCAGTGGAACTTACCTTCCAATACTACATCCTCTCCCCTGTAAACCTTCACCTCAACTATCTTCTTCCTTCCATGGTCCTCAACGACCTTCGCCTTTGCGAGAAGTCTATCGCCAACTTTAACCGGCTTCGTGAATCTAACCTCGGCCTTCCCCAGGACTACTGTAGGCTCATTTACAGCCAACATCGCAGCGTAGTCAGCTAGGCCAAAGGTAAAGCCTCCGTGCACGAGACCCTTCTCGTCAACTTTCATCTCGTCTATAGTTACAAGCTCAACCTCCGCGTAGCCTTTCTCAAGCTTGATAGGCTTACCAACTAGCCTTTCCGACGTGAGTTTATGAGTCCTTTGCTCCATAGGCCTCACCGATAGAGAAAGCTTTTTTGCCTTAAAAGAGATTTATCCTTGGGGATGAGATTGGGTAAGTATAGGCCACTCTTAGAGGCCGTGAAGCTTAAGGGGGATGAGGTATTCCAAAGCAAGAGCGAGCTTATTGGTATATTGACGTTTAAACTCGGAATCATGGCGGTTAGCGAAGCTAAGCAACTCATAAGTGAGGCCATAGAAGGAGGTATTGTAGAAGAGACCCCGGAAGGACTTATCGTTCACACAGACTTAATTGAGGAGGAAGAGGAGAAGAGGGATGTTTTTGGAGAGATGGTAGAATACATAGCCAAACAGTTAGGGGTTACCGAGCTTGAGGTTCTTGAGGAGGTAGAAAAGTTAAGGGAGAGATATGGAAATCTTGACAAGAAGATACTGGCCTACCTCTATGGCTTAGAAAAAGGAGTTGATATGAGCAGGTTTAAAGACGAGCTGGAGGGTTGAATCATGGCAAAGATAAAGCCGTTTGAGGAGCATAGGGATAGATACGAAAGCTGGTTTGAGAGAAATAAGCTGGCTTACTTGAGCGAGCTCAATGCCGTAAAGGAAGTTCTCCCTGAAGGGGAATGCGTCGAAGTTGGGGTTGGAACGGGAAGGTTTGCGGCCCCTTTAGGGATAAAGGTTGGAGTTGAGCCATCTAAGAAAATGGCAGAGGTAGCGGAGAAGAGGGGGATAAAGGTAATTCCTGGGGTCGCTGAAGATCTGCCGTTTGAAGATTCTTCCCTCGACTGCATACTTATGGTCACGACGATATGCTTCGTTGATGATCCCGAAAAGACGATAAGGGAGGCTTATAGGGTTCTTAAACCTGGGGGCTATCTGATCATAGGATTCGTGGACAAGGAAAGTCCAATAGGGAGGGAATATGAGGAGAAGAAAGACAAAAGCCTCTTCTACAGAGAGGCAAGGTTCTTCTCAACCCAGGAACTAATTAGATTATTAAAGAAGCAGAGATTTGTTATCGACAGGATTGTCCAGACATTATTCCACAGACTAAATGAGATAAAAGAGGTAGAGTCGGTAAAGGATGGGTATGGAGAGGGTAGCTTCGTTGTAATAAGGGCAAGGAAGGTGAGTCAAAATGGAACTAGTTGAAGAGGTAAAGTCCCTGTGCGAGAGGTTAGGAGAGAATAACCTAGTAGAGGCAATAGACAGGTTCACGCTATTGAACCAAGGATTGGAAAAGACTAGAGGGGAACACTTCGCTAAGGCAGGCATTTACGGGTTCCTTGAAGGAATTCTCACGACGTTGAAGATTAAGCATGAAGATAGGAAAATTGAGGAGTTGCTTATAAAAGTTAAAGAGGCCCGAGAAAAGGAGGAGCTGTTCCTAAGGAAGGCAAGGCCCCCCATTTCTGAGTAGAAACCTCTTTAAACCTCTAAATCTTTCTAAATTTTGATGAGAGTCATCGGTGTGATAAGGAAGTCAAGGCGAGAGAGGGTTAGTAGGGAGGAGTTTGAGGAGCTTTTGAGGAGTGCTGGCTATGAGGTTCTTGCAATAGTTGAACAGGTAAGAGAGGAGCACCCACGCTATAATATTGGGCCGGGAAAGCTCGAGGAGATAAAGAAGCTCATTGAGGAATTAAAACCAGATAAGGTGGTATTCGCTAACCGATTAACACCATCTCAAGCTTATAATCTATGGAAGGAGTTGAGGATTGATATAATTGATAAGTGGCAACTCGTTCTTGAGATATTCGAGAAGAGAGCTCACTCTAAAGAGGCAAAGCTCCAAGTCGAGCTTGCGAACCTTCAGTACGAACTTCCCCTTGTTAAGGAGGCAATTAGAAGGATAAAAATGGGAGATAGAGCAGGATTTAAAGGTATGGGTGAGTATCAGGTTCACCAGTACTTCAAGCACATAAGGTACAGGATGGGCAAAATAAGGGAGGAGCTAGAGAAGATAAGGGCAGAGAGAGAAATTAGAAGGAAGAAGAGGGAAGAGGAAGGATTCGTTCTAGTTGCCTTAGCTGGCTATACAAACGCCGGGAAGTCCACCCTCTTAAACGCCTTAACGGGGGAGAGCATAGAGGCGAGGAACCAGATGTTCACCACCCTAGACACTACAACGAGGAGGTTCAAGGTCAACGGGAAGATGCTACTCATAACCGACACCGTTGGTTTCATTGACAACCTCCCGCCCTTCATCGTTGAGGCGTTCCACTCAACGCTTGAGGAGATAGTGAAAGCTGACATAATAGTCTTAGTTCTCGACGCAAGTGAGCCGTGGCCCGAAATTAGGAGGAAGTTCTTCGCTTCCCTTGACGTTCTCAGGGAACTTAAGGCCTTAGATAGGCCAATGATAGTGGCGTTGAACAAGATAGATTTAATTTCAGAGGAAGATGCTAAAGAAAAAGCCCTCCTGCTTAGGGAGCTCGTAAACGGGAGGGCTAATCTCATAGATGTCGTCAAAATATCGGCAAAGCAGAAAAGGCTTGAAGAACTTTACAGTGCAATAGAAAAAGCTATAGCGATTTCTCCAAAGTTCCAGGAGTTTGAGATTACCGTTAGAGATCCAGAGAAAGTTGGAAAGGTAATAGCGATGATACACTCCGTTGGGGAATTGCTCGACATAGACTACGGTGAGGGGGCAAGGATAAGGGCATACATCCAGACCGGAATGATAAGGCACCTCACCAAGTTAGGAGTTGAGGTCAAGAGAGTAGCCTAAAGTGAAGGAACAGGAGCGCTAAAGCATATGAAAGGACTACTCCCAGGATTGGGGCTAGAATCCAGCCGGTAACAATGTCAACTACCGTGCCTTTTCTAACTTTTTCACCAGCTCCCAAGCTAACCCCTATTATCCCGCCAACTATAGCCTGGCCGGAGCTAACTGGCAGTCCAAAGAAATTAGCTAAGCTTACGGATATTGCGGAACCAAACTGGGCTGAGAATGCAGTAACTGGATCTAGGCTCGCTATCTTTTTGCCCACTGTATTCATGACCCCATAGCTAAAAGTAACCGTGCCCAGGGAGAGGCTGAGTGCTCCAAAAACTCCAGCAATCTTGGGGCTAAACAAGTTAACTGCCAAGAGGGGTCCAACGGCGTTAGCAACTTCATTTGCTCCAAGGTTGAATGCCATATAAGCCCCTCCCGTTATGGCCACCCACTTGTAAACTATTTCAAGCACCTTAATGCTTTTTATTCTCCTAAAAACTCTGGAGTACATCCTAAAAAGCAGAAAACTAAAAACTCCAGCCAATATTGGAGAGGCCACCCAGGCGATAATGATTTTTAGGAGAGTAATCCAATTGATCCTCAGACCTAGAGCCAAGGCAACCCCGATAGAACTACCAATTATAGCCTGAGCTGTGGATACTGGCAACCCTCTTATCGTCGCAAGCGTCATCATTAATCCCGCTGTCAGCAAAACTACTATTGCAACCTCAGGGGTTATCTGAACAATTCCCTTGCCAACCGTTTCCATAACCTTACTACCCTTCAGGTATGCCCCTAGGGTCGTAAATATCACAACTATTAGGGTTGCCTGCCTAAAGCTCAGGACTCCCGAGCCAACCGAAGTCCCCATGACGTTCGCCGAGCCGTTCGCGCCTATGTTCCACGCGAGATAGAAGGTTACTGCCAGTAGGGGAATGATCAGGCTCATTAGCTCCACCTCTACTGTTTAAAAAGCCCTAAAGCCAATTGTGTTCGATAAGGGAGCCTATATACTCTATATAGTTTATAGATCCCATGTTAAAAAGGGTGAGAATAGGTTAATAAATTTTAAGGATCAGAAAAATTAACTCGTGTAATCCTCAAGAGTTTTGGCTTTAACTGTGATCTCGCTTTTGTATGAGATTTCAACAAGGCCATCATTTTCAAGCTGTTTAAGAGTTTGAAGGAGTCTTGGCATAGAAGTTTCAAGCTCAGAGCTTAGCTTCTTTAAGCTTACGGCCTTCTTCTTTGTGGCCAAAACTTTATACACAAACTCCTTTGAATGCATGCAGAACACCAAATAATAATTTGAAAAAGGAGGTTAATTAATATTTTTGGACAATTATGTCCATCACGATTCGGGGACTCCTTCCCTGAACCATCTGGTCATATTGTTAATAGCACTAACAGCCTTTGTATTGTTGAAGGGTAGAATGTACTGGCCGGCACTTATAATCAAGATTACACCCTTGTTCTTCATGGCCTCTTTTACAATCTTCGGAATTAACTTCGGATCTATCTCACCCTCAATTATTGCGTACAGTTTCCCATCGTAGAATACCCCAATTAGAGGAACTCCTTGAACACCGATCAGGCGAGAAAAGTTATAGTATATTTGGAAGTTCTTTTCGTTGCTACGAACTTCGTAGAAAGTTAAGCTACCGTTACCAAAGTATTCGGGCAGTAGCTTTTTCATCTTCTGGCAGTGAGGGCAGGTATCAAGACCATAGATATAGAAGTGAAACTTTGATTTGTCTAATCCCTGAAGCCAGTCTTGAGTTGTCGTGCTACTTGGAGTTTGAGCCATTGTTCCCTGGGTTCCAGTGCTACTTGAAATTTGAGTTTGAGATTGAGTTTGATTTGAGGATATGCATCCGAGGGAAAAGGACGCGAGCAAAAGTACGAGTAGGATAACCCTGACGAACTTCATTTTAAACCCCCACACCGAATGGCAATGCCCCTTAATATATCTATCCCAAGAAATCAAGCAGTGTTTTTGCTTTCATTTTCTTTTTAAGCTCGTTGTACGCTTCACTTCCATCGCACTCTGGAGCATAGGAAAGCCCTGCCTCTTCTAAAATGAACTTCATAATCCCAAAAGCCATGACAGCTTTTCTGCCCTCCATTTCAACGACAATGAAGGGAACTCCGTTTCTTCTTCCGTATACAACATCAAAGTTTATCCCATCGCATATGCTCACGTCAATAAAACTCACTTTCTCCCCAGTTTTAGTTTTTCGAGTTAGGGCCCCAGGGAACTTTCTTTTTAGCTTTTCAATTACTCTTACTACCTTATTAAGATCTTCCTCTGAGAGTTCCTCCCTTAACTTTATTCTCTCTATCATCCCACCACCGGGTATCACTAACCCTGGGGACTTAAATTTTTAAGGAAAACTAAGGTCGCACGAGAAAACATGACGGCCAGCGGTGTAGCGATTAGTAGTCCAAGGAACAGTCCCACGGCCCCTAGGTTGACCGTTATTAGTGTCATTCGGAATTGAGAGGAATAAAGTTAAGCCTCCATATTTTACCGCGTACTCTAGGTACTCTCCCCCACTCAGGGATAACTTCAGGCTTTTTCCAATGGCCTCCTCGACCTTTACACCGTACAGAATGATAAGGTACGGCGTGGCATAGAGGAAGTAGCCAATGCCAATGACAACGACGAATGCAAATATAAGCCCTAGGGGACCGAGGAATACCAAGGTTCCGACTACAAGCGAGACCAGAAAGAGGAGGAGATCGAACTTCAAGAACTCCAAGAAATATCTGTTAGCCGTGCTAAGGAAGCTATCCCATGAAAACTCATCCCTGTTTATCGCTCCCAAAAATCCGGCCGAGAGGTAAGCTGAGATTACCGCAACGAGCAGTCCAAAAAGGAGCGAAAAGGGAATAGGAAGACCACCTCTTGGAGGAGAAACGAATGACCAGAGCGTTGGAAGGGCCTCTGGTAGCGTTATCCTAATTCCTACATATTTTCATGGAAATTCACAACCCTAGCAACACTATCAAGGGAAATAATGCTGGCAATGACTGGAATCACTATTATCCCAGGATTTCTCACTGTATATTTCCACCCCTCATTTAACAACCTGAGGAATTTTACCATACAACCACCTGAAGTTAATTAAAGTTACTTCTTAAAAGGATATCGAAGTACTGACAATTATCCTGTCTGGATAAGAGTATACATTTGATCGCTGTCCTATTTCGTTAACCCATAATTTTTTTAAGCATTCGACGAAGCTACTAACGGTGATCGTCGATGGTTCAAATAATTGACACGACGTTTAGAGATGCCCACCAATCTCTTCTTGCAACTAGATTGAAAACTGAGGACATGCTTCCAATCGCTGAAGATATGGATAAGATAGGCTTCTACTCAATGGAGGTTTGGGGAGGGGCAACTTTTGATGTTTGCATCCGCTATTTAAAGGAGGATCCCTGGGAGAGGCTCAAGGATTTAAGGGAGAGAATAAGGAAGACAAAGCTACAGATGCTACTTAGGGGAAAGAACCTCGTCGGCTACAAACACTATCCAGATGAAGTTATCGTGAAGTTCATCGAGAAGGCGTACGAGAATGGGATAGATATCTTCAGGATTTTTGATGCACTTAACGACGTAAGAAACATGGAGCTTGCAATAAAAACCGTCAAAAGCGTCGGTGCAGAAGTCCAGGGAGTTATAGCCTATACTACTGGGCCCGTATTCACTCTCGAGTATTATCTGCAGAAGGTTGAGGAGCTTATAGGGCTAGATGTTGACGTGATAACTATAAAGGACATGGCTGGCCTTTTAACTCCCCAGATGGCCTACGATCTCGTTAGGGAAATAAAGCTGAGTTATGGAGTTCCTGTAAACGTTCACACTCACTCAACGACCGGCATGGCAGTGGCAACGTACCTTAAGGCGGTGGAGGCAGGGGCTGATTTTATCGATACTTCAATAAGTCCCCTAGCGTTTGGAACCGCCCAACCCGGGATTCAAACTATCTATCACGCCCTTCCAGAAAAAGACAGGCCAAACTTAAATCTTGATGCCATTAGGAGCGTTTCAAAGTACCTAGAGAAAATCCTAGAGGAGAAGTATTCGTGCCTGCTGAGCAAGAAAGTTTTACAGGTAAATCCCGAAGTTCTAACCTATCAAGTTCCCGGGGGCATGATGTCAAATTTGATTGCTCAACTCAGGGAAATGAATGCTCTAGATAGGTTAAATGAAGTGCTAGAAGAGATACCAAGGGTTAGAGAAGACTTAGGATGGCCTCCACTGGTTACTCCCGCGAGCCAGATAGTTGGAACCCAGGCGGTGTTAAACGTTCTCTTTGGGAGGTACAGAATGCTAACCAAAGAAGTTAAGGCATACCTCCTGGGTAAGTACGGCAAGCCTCCGGCCAGGATCAAAGAAGATCTAGTGGGAAGGGTTAAAGATGAGGGAGTTAGGGAGGAGAACAAGGGAATAGAAGAGTGCAGGAAGGAGCTAATCGAGATGGGCTTCATAAGGGAGAGCGAGTGCGAGGAGGATGTGCTAACTTACTGCCTCTTTCCCCAGGTTGCCATCGAGTTCTTCAAGGCAAGGAGAAAGGGAATTAATGGAAATGCTATCCCCAGGGAGGCTAAAAAGTTTAAATTGTTCATCAATGGAGTTGAATTCGATGTGGGCATACTGGAGCAGTGATGAAGGGATTAGCCCCGCTGAGGTGGTGATGAGGCTGGCCCATCGCCGAGCTCCCTCTTAAACCTCATGGCATCCTCACACATATTTGAATTGTTGAAGTATACGAAGCTCTCCTCAACGTGAAAGGCGAGGACCTTATCTCGTATTTTCCTAAGCTCTTCATCGCTGTACCTATGAGAATAGATTATCCTATCGTTCTCGTACCTACCATGGAGCCTGTAATAGTTTACATCTCCGCGGTGGAGGGGAATCGCAACGAGTGGATCCACAACATCAATAACATCAAACTCCTTCACGAACTTCTTTCTTCCCTTTTCACTCCATCCCCTCAGCTCAACTGCTATCTCAATATCCCTTTCTATCTTTGAGAAGAACTTTTCGGCGTTAGTAAAACTCTCATCGCTCTCCTTGAAGCTCTTGGGGAGTTGAATTAAGATGAATCTAGCATTAAGTAGCTTTGCTTCATGTAGCGTTATCCTCCAGTAGTGCAGGACTTCGGAAGTGGGCTTAAGCAGGCCAACGTTCTTACTAGGCCTAACGTTACTCCTTCTCCAAGTCGGGCTATTAGGAGGATGCGTGATTCCCTGAAATGCCTTAATCGAGAACACAAAATCCTTCGGAGCCTTCTTCCTCCATCTCTCTAGCGTTTTGTCTTGGAGTATCCTATAGAAGGTCTGCTGTATCTCTACGGTCTTGAAGTCTTGGAAGTACTTTTCTTGCTTCTCGCAAAAGCCACATGTTCCAACGAGGATCATAACCATCCCAAAAGGATTTTGAACTTTCCTTTAATATCACTTTTCGGGCCGATGACGAAGGTGGGCACTCGCCGATTTGATGAGGTCGTGGGGGGAGGAGCCAGAGGCCCTCCCAAAGATTATTAAACGGTTGGGCGAAGGAGGGTTAGGTGAGCCTAATGAAGACGGAGAGAGCAAAGGAGATACTCCTCCAACTTCTCAAGATACCCTCTCCTTCCGGGAGAGAGGACAGGATAGCCCTTTACATAATGGAATTCCTCCACAGGCTTGACTATGATGTTCACATAGAGAGCGACGGCGAGATAATTGATCTTGTTGTTAATCCAGAAGCGGAGTTATTTTTCGAAGTTCACATGGACACGATAGAGCCTAGAGCAGAGCCATTTGTGAGGGGAAACATAGTCTATGGAACGGGAGCCAGCGACATAAAGGGAGGGATTGCATCAATCCTTCTAATGCTTGAGCAACTGAAAAAAGAGGGCAAGAATCTGAACGTTGGAATAGTTTTCGTTAGCGACGAGGAGAAAGGAGGAAGGGGCTCCGCTTTATTCATGGAGCGCTACAAGCCGAAGATGGCGGTGGTTCTTGAGCCTACGGATTTGGAGGTCCACATAGCGCATGCAGGAAACATAGAGGCGTACTTTGAAGTTGATGGGAAAGAGGCACATGGAGCATGCCCCGAGAGTGGTGTGAACGCTATTGAGCAGGTCTTTGAGATGTTGCAAAAGCTTAAGGAGCTCGAACCCTTCAAGGTGAAGGGGAAGTACTTCGATCCACACATAGGTATACAGGAGCTAATATGTGAGAACCCCTACTACCTAATTCCCGCGCTGTGTAGGGGAAGGCTTGAGGCCAGACTTCTGCCAGAACAAGAAGTCGAGGACGTTCTAGACTTAATTGACCCAATACTTGATGAGTACACGCTGAAGTACGAGTACACGGAGATATGGGATGGTTATGAGCTGAGTGAAGATGAAGAGATAGTTCAGATAGCAAAGCAGGCGATGGATGTCGTTGGCCTCGATGAGTTTGGGGCAATGAGGAGCTGGACTGACGCAATAAACTTCACATACAACGGGACTAAGACGATAGTATTTGGCCCAGGAAACCTTGATATCTCACACACCAAGTTCGAGAGAATTGATGTAAGGGACGTCGTCAAGGCTAGTGAATTTCTCATGGCAATAAACGAAATATATGGATCGAAGTAGCTCTAAATGGGAATTATAAAACTAAAAAAACTACCAAGCAATTCATGATAATGCTAACCTCTTTCTAAATTTTTAACGTAGAGATATCAATTAATGCCAAGGAGAACTTCTAACTCCATTTAAGGGCATTGTAACAAATACACCGATATTCTCGAGAGGAAAATAAGTCAAGAGAAAGGAGCGTGTTTCTGACCAGCTCATCGTTTAAGGTTATAAGATAAGTCTAACTTTTTCGAGAACTTCCCTGGGGTTCTTCCCAAAGATTATAATCATTGGCTCCTTCCCTATGTCACCTAGGTGGTATATTATATCTGGCCTGTTCTTTGCTCTTTTTACCGCAGTTTCAATGCCCCAGGGTATCGTGGCTCCTTCCTTCTCTTTAACCTCTATTGGCTCCTCCCTTCTGTCATAGAAGGAAACCTTAAGCCCCTGTTCCTTGGCCAGCTCAACTATCTCCTCGCTGTACCTTACGTTTATCGCGCTCCTGTATTCTGGGTAGAACCTCATATACGCGAGGACGGCCCTAGCTAAGTGATCACTCACTCCGAACTCTACTGGGCCTACGGCCTTCACTGAGTTTCCATACTTCACTATCCTTCCCTTAACTCCAGCAACATCTTCGATAGTTCTGGCGTAGGGAAGCGGTAAGGAGTATACAAAGTTCGTGCCAACCTCTGGGATAAGATGAACAGGGCTCATTTCCTCAAACTTCCTGACTGCCTCGCTCAATTCCTTGTAAATTCTCCACTTTTCAGCTGGAATTTCTATCCATGCGGACTGGTTCACGGGACAGTGACCGTGGCCTATTCTATGACCGGTGGCAATTCCCAGGGTTATGAATTTCTTTGCCACTCCTATCGCATCCTCCAGACCAAGCCCCTTGGCGAGGTTGGCAGTTATTGCAGCTGAGAAGGAACAGCCTGTTCCGTGCGTACAGCCCTCCACCTTGGGAGCCCTGTACTCCTTAAAGGTGCCGTTGTGGTACAGAACGTCTATCGCATACTCTCCGGACAGGTGGCCTCCCTTTACAATTACCGCTTTCGCTCCAGTCTCTTCAGCGATTTTCTTCGCTGCTCTTCTCGCATCTTCCACGGTTTTTATCTCCATCCCGCTGAGCTTCTCAGCTTCAAACCTGTTTGGAGTTACCAATGTAGCCAGCGGGAGGATGTACTTGACCAGGGCATCAACGGCATCTTCCCTCAGAAGAGGAGCCCCGCTCTTGGCTATCATTACCGGATCAACGACCAATGGAAAGTCGTACTTCTCCACGGTCTTTGCGACGGCCTTTATTATCTCGGCATTGCTCAACATCCCTGTCTTTGCTGCATCAACCCCTATATCCTCAACAACCGCCCTTATCTGCTCAGCAACCACCTCAGGAGGTATATCGTGGATGGCCGTTACTGAGGTTGTATTCTGGGCGGTGACCGAGGTTATTGCAACCAGCCCGTGAACGCCGAATGCCGTGAATGTCTTCAGATCGGCCTCAATCCCCGCTCCTCCTCCGCTGTCGCTACCGGCAATTGTTAATGCAGTCTTAACGAGCCTCATCCTAACACCTCCTCCACGATTTTTCTTAACTCCTCAGTTGCTCTCTTAACATCATCGGCCCCCATAACGGCCGATATCACCGCTATTCCATCTACCCCCGTCTTCAAGACTTCACGTGCGTTCTCTCTGTTTATCCCACCGATGGCCACTACTGGAATGGAAACACTCTCAACAATTCTTCTCAGGCCCTCAAGTCCAATAACTCTCACATCACTTTTAGTTTTAGTTGGAAAAACTGAGCCAGCTCCCAGATAGTCCGCCCCTTTAGCCTCGGCATCTAGGGCCTCCTCTAGGGAATACACGGAGGCTCCAATTAGAAGACTAGGGGCAATTTCCTTGGCAACCTCAATTGGCATATCCTCAGGGCCAAGCTGAACTCCATCGGCATCTACAGCTAAGGCGACATCAATCCTGTCATCAACGAAGAATAGGGCATCGTATTCCCTCGTCAACTTCCTGAGCTCTCTCCCCATCTTGTACATCTCTCTCGTTGGAGCATCTTTTATCCTCATCTGGATAGCGGTAGCCCCGCCTTCGAGTGCCTGCCTAACTGATTCAACTTCGGGTTTAAGCCTCCTGTCCGTTATAACGTAAAGCTTGAGGTACTTCTTAAAGCTCAATCTCCCTCACCCTTGCGAGCTTTTCCACATCTTCAGGCTTCAGAAGGTAGAGCCAGTCGTAAAGCCTTACGTGGAAGCTTCCTGGGGTCTTAGCTTCCTCATAAGCTTTCTCGGCGGCAATTCCGAAAGTTGCTATGGCACTTACAGCCCCAATGAGAGGTTCAACGACTGCTATGAATGCCCCTGTAATTGCCGACACCATGCAACCCGTTCCAGTGACTCTACCAAGCATTTCGTGACCGTTGTAAACAGCGTATACCCTTTTTCCATCACTTACGTAGTCAACTTTTCCGGTTACAGCAACTACCGTTGAGAACTCCTCTGCAGCTTTAAGTGCCAGTTCCTTAGCTTTCTCCTCGTTATATTCGGCAGAATCAACCCCTCTAGTTTTGCCGTGCTCTCCGAGGAGGGCCGATATCTCACCAAAATTCCCCCTTAGAACGGTAACACCCAGCTCGAGTATCTTTAGAGCGGTTTCCGTTCTCAGCCTTGTTGCACCAGCCCCCACGGGATCTAGAACTATGGGCTTATTAAGGTCATTGGCTACTTTGGTAGCCTTAATCATCGAGTCTATCCAGAACTTGTCAAGAGTTCCTATGTTTATAACTACGGAATCTGCAATTCCAATCATCTCCTCGAGTTCTTCCTGGGCATGAGCCATTACAGGGGAAGCTCCTATGGCCAAAAGTGCATTCGCAGTTGAGTTCATGACAACGAAGTTGGTTATGTTATGAACTAAGGGCCTTTTCTTCCTTACGAGCTTTAATGCTTCCCTTATCACCTCAACCACCTCTCAAGAATGTAGTATAGAACTGCCGAGGTCACGAATACGGGAATACTTGCTCCAATTTGGTTTCCAATCGAGCTGAGCCCAGGAATGTGGACTCCCACTAAGCTCTCCATTGTTAGACCCAGGTACAATAAGAATCCCATAACCCACGCAATAATACCTGAGACCTTTACTGATTCATCGGAGAGAAGCTTATCTGCATCGTACTTCTTCTTGACTAAGAAGTAGTCCGTTATCATTATCGCGGCCAGAGGCACGAAGGCTCCACCGATTAGTAGTAGGAATGCCTCGTACTTATCTACCGGGAATATCAAGGCTAAAACTGTTCCCACGATGCCTACCAGTATGACGTGTAGCTTGGCATTCGCCCTTGGATTGACGTTCTTCCACGTTATTGAGGCCGAGTAGATGTCCATGAATGTTGTATTGAGCGTTGAAACTAGCACAATAAGCATCGCCGGTATTCCGAGGCCGTATGCAGCTATTATGCTTATGGGATCTGGCTGTTTAATTGCAACATTGCTCAAAGCCCCCAGGAAGTAACAGAACGCTGAACCTGCCAAGTGGCCTAAGTAAGTCCCCCAGGCAGCATCTTCCTTTGTCTTCGCGAACCTCGCGTAGTCGGCTATCGTTGGTGCCCAGCTCAAGGGCATGGCAATTACTAGGTCTAAAGCTATAAGGAGTGGCAGGCCTCCCTCTCCGGGCTTGTTCCAGAGCTCTAAGAACGAGTACTTGGAGAATATCACGTACAGCAGCCAGATGCTGAGCACTCCTAAGAGAGCGACTGAAACTTTCTCTAGCCACCTCCACTTCTCGGGTCCTACAAGTGTCCAGACCGTAACTAGAATACCTAGGATGATCACCCAAGCGGAGTATGTTCCTGGGAAAATGGCATCTAGGGCCTTGGCACCTACAAGTAGCATTATCGCCGTCCATCCTATGAGCTGGAGGTAATTAAGAATCGATGGTAGCACAGAACCTCTTCCCCCAAGGGGCCCCCTAGATAAAACCATCGTAGGCAATCCAGTTTCCTGACCCTCCACAGCTATCAAGCTCATAACGGCGTTACCTAAGAGGTGTCCAATGATTATCACCAGAAGGGCCTGCTTGAGGGAGAGGTAAGGCGTTAACAGTGCCCCGGCCCATATCACTGCTATTCCAAAGTCCGCTCCGAACCATATTGAAAAGTTACTCCAAAAGTCGAATATTTTATCCCTAACTGGCTTTATCTCGTACATCCTCACTCACCCCCAATATCCCAGAATATCAACTCAAACTTTGAGACCTCAAGGAATACCTCCTTTGCCTTTCTTCTCTCAAACTCTCCATGCTGCTCAGCGAGCTCGTTGAGAATTGACCCAAGTTTTCTCACATACTCTCCAAATTCTTCAGAGCTCCAGTGGTCTATAAACTCCTGATATGGGCTCTTCTCCTTTTGGTGGCTTTTGACCCAGGACCAAGCCTCATAGTACGCTTTCTCCTCACAGTAAAACGCCGTAAATCCCTCCAAGAAGCTTCCCAGGCTTGCAACGTTCAGGAGGTAGTTTACGTAGGCCTTTGCCCTCCAGTCAATCTCTCCCTCTAGTGAGATGCCGAGAGCTCTAGCTTTAGACTCGAACATCTCGAGCTCCTTCGATATGTAGTAGATAGACTCTGCGAAGAATTGAAGGAGATTGTCGGGAGCTTTAGCCATTAAGATTGCCATGAACCTCAACGCGTTCTTCACGAAGTAGTAGTCGTTTACAAGCCATTTAGCAAAGTTTTCCTGGGGAAGCCTGTTCTCTGCTATCCTAATGAGGAAATTATGAGGTAAGAACTCGCTCCAGATGGGTCTTGCTTCCCTTAAAAGCTCCTCAGAAAACATCTCCACCCCTCCAAGCCATCTCCCAGAATGCTAACTCAAATTTGCTTCCCGTGATGAATATCCTTTTCATTCTCTCGTAGTCCCCAGGATGTCCATCTATGAGTTCCCTCAGCCTTTTAACAAGCCCTAAGTACTCGTCGCTCAGGTAAACCTGGGCCCACTCCCTATAAATCTCGTTTTCATTGTTCTTGAGGGCGTCTATGTGATATTCAGCTATCTCAGCATAGCTCCAGAAGCACGGCAACAACGCAGTCAACCCTTCAACCCAGCTCCCCTTATACGCCGTGGAGAGCATGAAGTCCATGTAGGCGGAGTTTACTAGAGTTGGCTCGGTTTTTACTGCATCCTCAAGTGTAAACCCTAGCTTATTAAGCAACTCCTCATAGTTCTTCATCTCCGTGGTTATCTCCTCCCTCGCCAGCTCAAGTATCTCGGCCATTATTGGATACTCAGCTTTAGATGCTATAACCGAGAGTGCCCTAGTTAGACCTACGAGGTAGTTGAAGTCCTGAAGAACGTAGAACTTGAACTTCTCGATTGGTAAATCTCCCCCGTAAAGGTGAACGACGAAGGGATGCTCAAAAATTCTCCTCCATATGGCATCGGCCTCCTTCCTGAGCCTCTCAGTCACCATTAGGCTCACCAGAAATTCCTAACTCCAGAATTTTATAACCTTTTTGTTGAATTTTAAAACCTAGTTATATACTGGAGCAAAAAATAACGATCAGCGCTCATACGTCCCAACTAGCTCGGCCTCGGCGATAACGTGCCCTTTCATGGCCTCTTCCAGTTCCTTTCTAGTAGATCCTGGGGCCAAATTTAGGGTTATGTCGAGGGCATAGACCTTAAAGTGGTAGTGGTGAACCCCATGTCCTGGAGGAGGGCAGGGGCCGTCATAGCCTATCCTCCCGAAGTCGTTAATGCCTTGAATCATTTTCACCGGACTCTCTACTTCACCTTTTTTGGGAATGCCTTCGGGGATCTCCTTAACTGGAGGGATGTCCCAAGCTATCCAATGCGTGAAAGTTCCCCTGGGAGCATCAGGGTCGTCAACTATTATGACGAGAGATTTTGCATTTTCAGGAATGTTCGAAATGTAGAGGGGAGGGTTAATGTTAATACCGTCACATGTATACTTTTTTGGAATTGGCTCATTCTCCTGAAAAACTGATGAAATTGAAAACTTTGACTCGCTCTTTTCTCCCAAACAGCCAGATAGGAGTACAACAGTCATTAAAATTAGGGGAATTACTCTCTTCATATTTCATCACCTAAAATATCCCTCACAGAAATTCTGACTTCCTTTATCTTGGCTTTAAGGGCCCAGGAATCCTTTATCATTGTGAAAACTATCGTGTCCCTGTCCTGTGTTACCCTGACAACCGATGTTGCCAATTCCTCTATTACAGGGATGGGCCTCGTTGAAAGGTTCTCCATGAGATCAAGCTCAAAGAAGTAGAACGCAAGCCTGTTTTTATTAGTTATGTATGTCTTTATAGAATTTATAAGCTCAGAGGTTCCCATTGGAGTGTCGTTTAAAGCAAAGAGTCTATCCAAGCCGAACACAAGATCTATGAAGTTCTCCTTGGGAGAAACAGAATAAAATGCCTCCCTGTATCTACTTAAGTATACCCTTAAGTCAGTCTCAAACCTGAGCTTCTCGGCTATTCTTCCAACGTCATCCGAACCACCTATCTTTAGTATCTTGGAATTCTCAAGGTTAAGGTTACCTAGGATCAGTTCAAGATGCCTAGCGTATATAGGGAATGTATCTAATATGTCCTCAATTAATAGGGGGATATCGTTGGCCCTAGAGTACTCAATAAGGGAAAGTAAAAGGGCTTCAATCCCTAAGGAAGTTTGGTTCTCGACTATGACAGTTTCCCCGAACTTCTTATCTTTTATAACCTCCCACAGTAGTCCAAACTTCATTGCTTACCACCAACATCAACCGTTATCTCTTTTCCAACTAGTTCGGGATTTGGACTCTTGACTATATACAGATGAGCCCCTGTGGTGTAGGGTTTCGTATTCACTATTGTACTTGCTATTCTACTCAGCTCCACCCTTGCTATGCTCGGGAGTGCGTTGAATATCCTCTCATTAATTAGGTAAACTGATTTCCTATTTTTATTTCCAAGGGCTTTTTGAATCTCGAATATTGCCAAATAGAGCTCTTGTGGTGTTGTTAGCCTGCTGAGGACTGATTCCACTCCCACAGATATTGTTATACATTCTTTAAATTTTGAAAAAACCTTGTCCATAGTTTCCCTGTACTCCTTGAGATAAACCCTAGGATCTGGATGGTATCTTATCTTCGCAATAACGTTTCCAACGTTGATACTTCCTCCGGTTTTTACGACATAAACGGTATTGGTGTCAAAACTTACCCCAAGAGCTTCAAGGTGGGAAACTATGATGGGAAATGCGTCAAAGTTGTCGTCTATAATCACTGGGACCCCTTTTGATTTCGCATACTCGACTATTTGAAGAATTGTAAACTCGGGAACGTATGAGGGCGGGTACTTTATTAGGACTACTTCCCCATATTTTACTCCGTCCAAAAGCCCCTCTAATATATCCAATAGACCCCACCAAATGTATATTAATGACTAGGGGTATAAATTTATTGCACCGCCTTTTCCGTATTCTCCGATACTTCATATAGAGATTCCCAATCGACACAATGATCAGAAGCTCTAACTGTTTTCATATGCTTCCTGCAGAGGCCATAGCTCAGAACACAGGAATCTATATACCCAAACCACCTGCACGTTCTGCACGACTTCATGTAACCACCAAAGGTAAAAATAAAAGGGAGTATTTATCCTTTATGTCTCCCTGAAGAGTCCGTACTTCTTCGGGTCATAGAAAGGCGGAGTTACAGTCACTGCCTTCTTCCTCTGTCCCCTTATGTCAACCTCAATTTCAATTCCAGGCTTCGCATACTCCTCTTTGACGAATGCTATTCCGATTCCTATGCCTAGGAGCGGCGAAAGCGTTCCGCTTGTGACTTCACCTATGAGCTCCCCATTGGCGTAAACCTTGTAGCCTTCTCTCGGAATTCCCTTGTCTACCATCTTAAAGTGAACCAGCTTCCTCCCAAGTCCGCGCTCCTTCTGCTTGAGGAGTGCGTCTTTTCCTATGAAGTCCTTGTCCCAGTAAATCGCGAACTCAAGGTTTGCTTGAAGAGGCGTTACCTCATCGATATCGGTGCTTAGTAGCTGAAGCTCTTTGGTTTCGTTTCCATATAACGTGTAACCCGCCTCAAGCCTGAGTGTGTCCCTTGCTCCTAGACCAGCGGGCTTTATGCCGTACTTCTTACCCTCTTCGAGGATCCTCTCCCACACGTGGAGGGCCTTTTCAGGCTCTCCCCTTTTGCTTTCGTCTGGGTGGTAGGGATTCGCATCCTCTATGTAAACCTCGAAACCGTTCTCACCGGTGTAACCGCTTCTTGAGAGGAGCATTTTTACTCCGTCAAGCTCAACCCACCTAGCCTGGAACCACCACATTTCGTTTATGTCGATTCCAAACAAGTCCTGAGCTAGATCCCTCGCCTTCGGTCCTTGGACGGCGAACATTGCAATATCGTAGGTCTTAAGTTCAATCTCAAGATCAAGCTTCGTAAACTGCTCAATTGTCCTCTTTAGGTATGTGAACCAAGCATACAGCTTCTCAAATGCGTCAGCGTCACACACCATAAAGTACTCATCGTTGCCCATGTTAAAGACGAGTGTCTCATCTTTTATTGCGCCCCTCTCGTTGAGAACGAGAGTGTAAGTTCCGCTTATCGCTGGAGGCTTGCTTACATCGTTGGTAGTTACATATTGTAAGAACTTGAGGGCGTCCTTACCCCTAAATACTATCTCTCCCATATGGGATACGTCGAATACTCCAACTGCATTCCTAACGGCGAGGTGTTCCTCCTTTATGCTAGAATACCATATGGGCATTTCCCAACCGGCGAATTCCTCTATCTTTTTGGCATGTTCCTTATGCCAGTCGAAGAGATGAACTCTCTTGGCCATTTCGATCACCATCTTAAGCTATTTCATTTACGTAATATAATTTTTGTGTCCGAAATTTCGTGAAAACAATAGGCTATCCCCGAAAATATTCCAATAGTTCCTGTCATACATTCAACCAATATCCTCATAAAGATTTAAGGCAACCACAGAACGATGGAAGCGGAAATACCCTACATAATTTTTCAGACTAAGAGGGGCAAATTCGCAATCGATGCATACTTAGTAACGAGAATAGAGAAGCTAGAGAGAGTTGCTACTCTAATTCGTAAGGCAGAAAGTGTTGAAAAAATATCTACACCTCCCCAAATTGCAAAAGATTTTGAGAGAGAATTTGAGGAGTTCCTAGAGAGACTAATGAGAATAACAAGAAGCAGGGCAGGTAGGCTAATGAACAAAAGACTCGGCAAGATGAGGAGGTGGAACATCTTCAGGTTTCTAGGCATTCCAACGGGTCATTCTAGGCACATATCGGAAGAAGAAAGACTCGCAAAGGACAATAGGGAAGCACTTCTCGCCTTAAGCATACTCGAGAACGTGATTTCAGAAAATATAGAGGTTATTGGTTATGGAACTGCAAAAGTAGAGATAAAAGGGAAGGCAGTATATCTAAATGGAAAACTTGACCCAGTCTATACGGAACTCCTAAAGACGGATATGCGAGCCGCGCTGGCACTTCTTGAACTTGTTAAATGAGCTCTCTCTCAGTCTTTGTTAGCCTTTTTGCCCCGCTCTTTGTTATAACTACAGTATCTTCTATCCTGACACCACCAAATTTTGGAATGTATATTCCCGGTTCTATCGTTATAACCATTCCTTCTTTGAGTACCGTTTCGTCATACTGACTTATTCTTGGCCATTCATGGATCTCAAGACCAACTCCATGTCCCAGGGAGTGTATGAAGTAATCCCCATAACCGTACTCTTTTATAACGTCCCTGGCAATACTATCTAGCTCCTTCGCAGTCATTCCCGGCTTTGCAGCTTCAACAGCCTTTTTCTGAGCTTCGAGAACTATCTCGTATATCTCCCTCTGCTTCTCATTAGGTGAACCAACCACTATAGTTCTCGTGATGTCGGAGTTGTAGTGGTTGTAGAGGGCTCCAAGGTCTATCACCACTAGGTCGCCCTTTTCTATTCTTTTATCGCTCGCAACACCGTGGGGCAACGCAGACCTGTACCCGCTCGCAATTATAGTGTCGAAAGCTGGTTTTTCAGCACCATTCATCTTCATCAAGTATTCAACTTTTGCAGCTACTTCTCTCTCCCTCTTTCCTTCAGTGATCTCCTCTATGGCAGCCATAACAGCTTTGTCAGCTATCTCACAAGCCTTTTCTATTATTTCCAGCTCCTCATGGGTTTTCACTATTCTGAGCTCTTTTATCGTGTCGTCAATTTTCTTGAAATCTTTTATACCTGCCTTTTCTTTGAGCTCGCTTACAAAGGAATATGATAAGCTTCCCTCAATTCCCAGTGAATCTACTCCTTTGAGCTTCTCGTACAATTCGTCTATTTTCTTGAACTTTTCAACATTCACACTGCTCTCCTCTTTGGCCATTTCATACTCTAGCTCAGGAACGTATAGTGTTGCTCCAGAATCCATTACAATGAGGTATCCACCCGCGAGAGGCGATGCTCCAGAGAAATAATAAACATTTGGAGCTTTTGCGAGGAATATCGCATCAATATTGTTTTTTTCTAGAGAGTTAATAAGTTTCTCAATTCTTTCTTTCATTTTATGTCCCCCGTTTGGCATATATAATAGCTATAAAAATGTTTTTTGTTCCCAAAGCTTTAATACCACGCACAGAAGATTCATACAGGTGTTGCAATGTTTGGCTGGAGAGGAAGGTTTGGGCTTATAGTGCCGTCTTCAAACACAACAATGGAGATGGAGTTTCACAGATATCTTCCAGAGGGAGTATCACTCCACACTGCCAGAATGCCACTTCGAAATGTAAACGAGGAAGAGCTAACTAAAATGACCACATTCGCAGTTGATGCGGCAAAGCTTCTAGCGGATGCTGGAGTTGAATTAATAGCCTTTGGTTGCACAAGTGGGTCTTTTATTGGGGGTAAGGACTTTGAGAAAGAGCTCGAGATAAAGATCGAAGAGGAGGTTAACATTGAAACTTTCACAACGAGTACCGCAGTTCTGGAGGCCCTTAACACCCTCGATGTGCAGTCCCTGCTCGTGATAACCCCCTACATAGATGAAATAAACCAGAAGGAGAAGGAATTCTTAGAGGCTAATGGCTTTGAAGTTCTTGACATACGGGGGCTTGGAATTGAGGAAAACCTTGAGATAGGTCGACTTGAGCCCTACACAGCGTACAGACTTGCGAAGGCAACGTTTACGGATGAAGCAGATGGAATATTCATAAGCTGCACAAACTGGAGGACATTCGAAATAATAGAGAAAATTGAGACAGATCTTAGAGTCCCAGTAGTCACGAGCAACCAAGCAACATTGTGGATGGCCTTGAGAGCATTAGACGTGAGAGATAAATTGCCCCTAGGCAAGCTACTAAGGGAATACTAAAATGATAGAGGTAATATTCCTGGGAACGGGAGGAATAAAGCCCACACCTGAAAGAAATGTGCCTGGGATAGCTATCAAAATAGGAAAGGAGATTATTTTATTTGACGCTGGGGAGGGAACATTAAAGCAAATGGAAATTGCAGGACTTAGCCCCATGAGGATAAGCAGAATATTTATCACTCACTTTCACGGAGATCACTACCTTGGTATTCCCTCCCTTATCCAGACCATGAACCTATGGCACAGGGAGGCTCCCCTCTATATATATGGGCCTCCAGGAACTGTTGACTTCATAAGAAATCTTTTAAATAGTGGATACTTTAGGCCGAGCTTTAAGGTCATTGTTACGGAGTTAGTTGAGGGAGAAGAGGTTAAAGGAAGGGAATACAGGATAAAACCGTTCCAAGTTCTTCATGGAATCCCAGCTTTTGGCTATGTATTCAAGGAGAAGGATAGGAGGGGTAATTTCAACTTAGAAAAGATAAGGGCAATGGGTTTAAAGCCCGGTCCATGGATGAAGGAGCTGGAGAGAAAGGGGAAGGTAAAGGTTAATGAGATCGAGATAAAGCTTGAAGATGTTACAGGACCAAAGAAAAAAGGTGCAAAAATCGTATACACCGGAGACACGGAACCGATGCCCTTAGGGGGTATAGCGGAAGATGCAGACTTACTAATCCATGATGCAACTTATTTAACGGAGCACGAGAAGAGAGATAGCTATCACTCAACAGTAAGGGAAGCATGTGAAGTTGGGAGAGAATGTGGAGTGGAGCTTTTAGTTCTCTTTCACAGGGCTCCGAGGTACAGGTATGTAGAATACAAGAGAGAAGCCTTAAAGATATGCCCTTCAGCCTATGTCCCCAGGGATTTCGACAGGATATTGGTGGGTAATGGAAATGTCGTACTTAAGGTACGTTAAAGTTATCGGAACTGTACATGTTCTTCCTGAAAGCGTGGAGGAGGTAAGGAGGAGCATACTTCAGGAGTCCCCGGATGCCGTCGCAATAGAGCTGGACTATGGCAGGTTAATGGCGCTTCTCGGGAGGGAGGAGCTGACACTAGCACAGGCCCTGAAGCTAGGAAGGGTTGGGATTCTTGGATACATACTTCAGGAAATTGAAAAGTTCCTGGGAAAGGATTTTGGAGCTCTTCCTGGGGAGGAAATGATTGAGGCTTATGAACTCGCTACTTCCCTGGGAATTCCTATATATTTAATCGATCAGCCAGTCCAAATAACCTTACAGAAGCTTCTCTCTGGCCCAAGGATTGAGATACTGAGGGGGCTTGCAGAAGTTGTACTTCTCCCCTTCTCGGGAAGGGAAGTCGATATAAGGGATTATAGGTTACTTGAGCATGAATTCAGAATCAAGTATCCGTACTTTTATAAGGTCTTGGTAGAAGAGAGGAACATTTACATGGCCAGAAACTTAATGATGATAGTTGATTCCATTCTAACTAAGAAGAAAAAAGCAAAGGTAATTGCAGTTGTTGGCCTAGGACATAAAAGGGGGATAGAGAGAATTTTAAACCGCTACACTCCCAGGGCGTTGAAGAGCATGTCCCTGTAGATTCTTAGTCTCCTGAACTCCTTCTGCGTGATTCTGTCCATTCTGCTAACTTCCTCGTAGAACTGCTCGAGCTCCCTGAGAACCTCGTCGACAACTTCAAAAGAGCCGTTTGCAATCACCTTCAATTTCCCTCTCAGAAAAGGCATAACTTCTTTTGGCCTTCCAAGATATGCCCAATACAGGCCTTCCCTTAGAACCGCCTCCAAAATTTCAACGTTCGGTTTCTCCACCCCTCCTTGCCATACTAATCACCAAAGGATTATTCTCCTTGAAAATGTATATAAGAATTTCCCAAAGAGACTTGGAAAAATGATAAATTCAACTGGTCTCGTCATAAACAACTCCAGCAAATTGACCGTCGTCTAGTGTTACAAAGCTAACTTTAACCTTCTTGCCCGTCTTTGGATCAACAACAACGAAGTCGGGCTTCTTTAGATACTCGCTTGAGGGAATCCTCATAACGACATCGTAGTGCCTTCTAAGCTCCTTCAAAAACCTTTCAGGGTTCTTCTTTATAACAACCATCTTCTCACCCCCATTAATATCTACTACTTTATAGTATAAAAGAGTTTCCATAGCCATTTGTTAAAAATTGATTAGACAATCGACGAAAAGTTAACCCTTAGGAACACCCGCAGCCTCGAAGAGCTCACTGACTAGAACGAGAGGATAGAGTCTGTACCCTTCCCTCTCTATTGCCTCTTTCGCTCCCTCTTCCCTGTCAACAACTACAAAGATGCCAACTACCTCAGCTCCGTTCTCCTTTAAAATTCTTGCAGCCCTAAGAACGCTTCCTCCCGTTGTTGTGACATCTTCAACGAGCAGGACTTTATCCCCAGGCTTGATTTCTCCCTCAATCTGCTTTCCAGTTCCGTGCTCCTTCTTTTTCTTCCTCACTATCAAGAGAGGCCTCCCCGTTTCTAGGGCTAATGCTGTGGCTATTGGAACTGCTCCAAGCTCAGGGCCAGCGACCTTGTCATAGCTAAGCCCAAGTTCCTGGGCCCTCTCAGATATAAGCCTAGCTATCAACTTTAGGGCCCTTGGATTTGTTATCAGCTTCTTTACATCTATGTAATAGTTGCTCTCCTTGCCGGACGTCAGAACGAAGTGGCCAAACTTAATGCATTCTTCCTCAATTATCATCTTTATAAGCTCGTCCTTCATACCGATCACCGCATTCTATTCCTCAGAAAAATTTTATAAATGCTCCATTTCAACCAAGCTTGAAGCTAGGGGTAAAGACCCCGAGGTTTTGGGAGTAAAAAGGAGACATATTCGAGCTTGTACACACCTATAATATGAGGAGGGAGTTGGTATGGTTCAGAAGGCTCACAGCTTTAGGAGAAAAACTAGGAAAAAGTTGAGGAAGCATCCCAGGAGAAGGGGGCTTCCTCCACTCACTAGGTTCCTTCAAGAGTTTGAAGTGGGGCAGAGGGTTCACATAGTAATCGAGCCCAGCTACCACAAAGGCATGCCAGACCCAAGGTTCCACGGCAGAACTGGTACCGTCGTTGGCAAGAGGGGAGACGCCTACATAGTTGAAGTTCCGGACGGTAATAAGGTAAAGACACTCTTCATCCACCCAGTCCACCTTAGGCCCCAGAAGTGACGGGCCATGATAGGGAGAAAAAAGCTCGGACAAAGGTACATAACAATCGCAGAGGCTAAAGAGATACTCCTCAAGAGACATGAAGAAGGATTAAAGGCTGGAATAGAAGAGCCCCTGTACTATGAAGCTAGACTTGCCCTCGAGCATGCAGAAAAATTTGCAAAGTTGCCAGCAGAAAAGGCGAGAGATGCTGTGGAAGAGCTAATGAACACCTTTGAGTGGATGAATGACTGGCTTGCAGCCAAGATAGTCGATATAATGCCAGAAGACACCTTCGATTTAAGGGTTATCTTCGCTAAGGAAGAGTACCAGCCAACTCAGGATGAGATGAAGAAAATCATTGAGATACTTGACAAATACAGGGGATAATTCCTCCGGGTTCTTTTCTTCCCCCAATCTTTATTCTTCCTGTGAATGAAAAGCGTTTTATACTCCCTTGTTTTTACTTATGAATGGGTGAGATTGATGGAAATCATGACAATTGGCCTTAAAGTTCCGTTTGACAAAAAAGGCCTCATTCTAAGGAAGCTTGCAAATCTCGTTGAAGGTAGGATTAGAAAGGCAAAGCTCCTCCCTCCAGACAAATTTGGATATAATGAGATAATAATAAACCTGGAGACAAAGAATCCAAGAAAGGTCATAATGGAAATCTCAAAGGTGGGAAAGGTAGAGTTCCTAAGCCATTAATAAGTTTTCAATTATCTTAACTGCCTCTGCGATTCTCTTTTCTGGTTTCTCGTCGCTCCTTGGTAACTCGAGGTTTATTACAACTTTTTCCTCGTTCCCTTCTTCTTCTATCTCATATATTTCTGGCTCCTCTATATCAACACTCTCAAAGAATGCCTCTAACTCTGGAGTTAGTATCTTCCTGTTACTCCCATAGACTTCAACCCTAACGAGATCATCTCTCGATGAGACTATGACAGCAACTTCATAATCTCCTATCCTCTTGGTGAACTTTATCGCCTCTCCATATCCAAGGGATTCCTCGTTAAATCCCATCTCACTGAGAGCTCTCCTGATTCTCTCCATCTTGCTTCTCATTCTCCTTAAGATTCTCTCCCTCAGCTTTGTACTTTCCCCAATAGCCTTCTTAATAGCCTCACCAACTTCTTCTATGTCTCCCTCCCATATACCGACAAGCTTAATCCCGGAGCTTGTAGATCTTATTTCAAGCTTAATCTCGCTAGTGTTAAATTCAGAAAGATCCTCTATTCTAAGCTCGCCAAGACGTAATATTTCAAATTCAAGCTTAACAGTTCTGCCAAAAGTGCTCCCTCGGAATTTCATAAAGGGCATCACCCACTGGAGGAGAGGGAGGATTATTTAAAAACGTTGCTAATGAATGAAGTTCGGTGGTGTTCGTGAAAATAGGAAGAGTAGAGAGATACATTCACGAAAAGCTTGAAGAGAATAAGTTGCACTTCGTTTTAATAGACCCTGACGATACTTCTCCCGACGAGGCATCAAAAATAGCTAAACTTTGTGAGGAGGTTGGAGTTGACGCAATAATGGTTGGAGGATCAACCGGCGCTGAGGGGAATATTCTCGATGAGGTTGTTAGAGCTATAAAAGAGAGCTCTTCTCTTCCAGTTATCCTATTCCCAGGGTCACATGGGGGGATAAGCAAGTACGCAGATGCAATATTCTTTATGAGCCTCCTGAACTCGAGGAACCCATTCTTCATTACAGGAGCCCAAGCCCTCGGAGCGTTTACAGTGAAGAAGTTTGGACTAGAGCCAATACCGATGGCGTACATAATAATAGAGCCGGGAGAAACTGTTGGATGGGTAGGAGACGCCAAACCCATCCCAAGACACAAGCCAAAGATAGCTGCAGCGTATGCACTCGCTGGTCAGTACTTAGGGATGAGACTGATTTACCTCGAGGCCGGAAGCGGAGCTCCTGAACCAGTCCCCCCGGAAATGGTTAGGGTAGTAAAGTCAGCCATTGACGTTCCTTTAATTGTTGGAGGAGGAATAAGAAATGGTAATCAGGCTAGAGAGTTAGTGAAGGCGGGAGCAGACATTATCGTGACTGGGACGGCAATCGAAAGTGCAAAGTCTATTGAAGAGGCCAAAGTCAGGCTAAAGCATCTCAGAGAGGGGATTAAAGCTTGAAAGGCTCCTATATTTTACTATTGTATCTTCCCCAGGACAGCGAGATAAAAACTAGGGCAAAGATATTCGCCTTGAAAAGGGGTTACTATGCCTACGTTGGTTCAGCCATGAATTCGCTCGAGAAGAGGGTTGAGAGGCACTTTAAGAAAGAGAAGAGGCTTCACTGGCACATAGACTACCTAACTCTCAAAACTGAACCCCTAACAGCGTATTTAATACCTTCAAGCGTGAGGCTTGAAGAGATCCTATCAAAAGAGATCGCAAAAATAGGGGAAGTAGTCAGGGGATTTGGAGCCTCAGATTTAAACGTCCCAGGGAATCTCTTCTATTTCAACCACGATCCTAGGTATTTGGTTGAGAAGCTTCTCCAGAGCTTGGGATTAACTTACATAGAATTTCGGGCTTCAGAAGAGTAAATGCAAATACCACAGATACTGGAATTGAAATCTTGATGGACCCACCTAGAAGAACCATGGCGTTGGAAATTGGTGTTATAACATTCACGAAACCATTAGGTAAACAATTCCAAGGAGCGTCCTTTTCCCTGGGCCTGATACATTGTTTGATAATCAGAAAACTGACTTTTTTTCTTTTTGGGAGCTTTGTCCTTTAGGGCGGGATGCAGTGATTGGAGGTTTAACTCCTTTAACTCAAAACTATTTTTATATCTTGACAGCGTAATATGGCCTCGAAGAGGACACTCCAAGTCTATCGCGTCCTCCCCTCATTAGGAGGATGATGCCGTAAGAAGTCCAAGGATATTGAAATACTTTGTCCTTATAGAAATTTTGCTAGTTTATGAATGCTGACAACAATAAGGAGAAATTGAAAGTGAGAGAAACTTCAAAGTGAGGCCCAAATGGTCAGGCCTTCGTCGAGATATCTTTTAAGCAACTTACCAACAGGCGAGCTCTTTGAAACTTTCACTACCCCCTTCTTACTAGGTGTCGCTGTGAAAACGTAGTCATTGCCCGCGTAGAACCTCAAAGGCTTTCTTGAATAGTCAGGAGAGACTCTAAGGACTATGCTCTTCTTCTTTTCCTCTATTTCTACCGGGATTTTCTCTCTGACCTCTGGCTGCTTCTCTGCAAAGCTCTTTACATCAATGCTTATTCCAAGTCTTTTTTCTAATTCTTGTATCCTCTTCCCCTTCTTCCCTATTATCGCTGGAATGTCGAACTCGTCAGCATATATAACGGCCTTGTGTGGGCTGACAACCTCTACTTCCGTATAGACATCTGGCAGGAACCTCTGTATCTCCTGCTTAAGCCTCTTTTCCGCAAGCTTTAGAGCCGGTGCCTTCTCTTCTTTCTTTATTGGAACAACGCTAACCTCTTCACCGAACGTGTAAATCTCGTATTCTAGCTGACCAGTTTCAAAGTCCCTGACCTCTATCACGGGCCTCGCGAGATCTTCCTCTTTCATTCCCGTGGGCACTTTCACTTTGTACTCGAGCGTTAGAACCTTGGCGACCCTACCAGCTTTGATGAATATTACAGTGTCAACTATCTGGGGAATCATACCTAACTCCACCCTGCCTATGAACCTCTGAATAGCATCTATGGGCTTGGTCGCGTGAACAACTCCGACCATTCCAACGCCTGCGAGCCTTAGATCTGTATAGATTAGGAAGTCACTAGTCTTTCTCATCTCATCGAATATCGTGTAGTCTGGTCTGACTAGTAAGAGTACATCTCCAGTCTTCTCCATGCTACCGTTAAGGGCTGTGTACTGAGTTATCTCCTCACTAACTTGGAGATCCCTAGGCTTCTCCATTGTTTTTACTATCTTACCCATTGAAGCATACCACTCAGCTAACGCCTGAACGAAAGTCGTTTTACCTGCTCCTGGAGGTCCTGCGACCAAGATTCCCTCAGCTTTCTCCTTTAATCTCTCAAGAAGCCTCTCACTTAGGTTATAATCATCTATACTGAGCTTCTTAACTGGCCTTACAGCGGTGATCTCAATTCTATCCGAGAATGGAGGCCTAGCTATGACGATTCTGTAACTCCTAAGCTGAACAACAGTTGCCCCCGGCTCGTCAAGTTCTATGAAGCTCTCTGGATCTCTCCTCGCTCTCTCCACTATATCATCGGCTATTTCCTCAAGCTCCTCCTCGGTCAGCGGTTCATCCCTTATTGGAACTAGCCTCCACTCTCCAGGTCTTCCTTTCTTTGCCAGAGGCTTAACTCCAGCCTTTAGGTGAACGCTCATTGTTTCTTTGTCAAAGAAGTCCTCCAGTCTTGTCTTTGGCTCCTTTTTGCTCTCGAGGTATATTACCTCAATGCCCTTAGCTATCGCTATGTCCCTCTGAACTTGATCTCCAGTTATTAGGACAGCATTAAGCTCCCTTGCAACCTCTCTCACCATGTGATCTATTTCTCCCGCCTTTGCCCTCCTTATTTGCCACAACTCAGGTCTCTCACCGTAGAACTCCAATAATATTCTGCCCTTATTGGCCATTTCTCTAAGCTTCTTGAGCTCCTCGAGTCCAGTATGTCCTATTGCTTTCCCTTCATTAGCCTGGTGCTCTATTTCAGCAATGACAGCCTCGGGTACTACGACCTTTACTTTCTCTTTTACTCGCTTTAGATACTGAGTGAGCCTACCATCTACGATCACGCTCGTGTCCGGGACTATCACTCTCACATCTCTCACCTCAGCCAAAGGTGATATGCTCACTTTATTAGGGTTTCCTCGGAAAACTTTTAAATACTAAAGGTTATTAAAAACTTGGAGGTGGTAAAGATGACGCTGGTGGAGACTGTTAGGAGGATTAAGGAGGCAGAAGAGAAGGCTCTAAAGGACTACAAAGATCTCTTAAAGGAGCTCAAAAAGCCAGAAGATGCTGAGCTTAAGAGAGTAGTGCTAAGATTAGCTGTAGACAAAATATTTCACAAGGAGTTGATGGAAGCTATTGAGAGGGCATACAAAGAGGCCTCTGCACTTCTAAAGGAGCATTTGGAGCCTTTCTATCCAGAGCTTGAACCAATAAGAGAATCAGTTATGGAGTTAGATGAGGGACTCGCGCTACTCCCAGGTGTACCATCCCTCTTGCTACCCTTAGACTTTGGAAAGGTTGGATATAGGATACCTCCTGAAGAAGTTCTTGAAGAGCTTGTGAAATCATTCCCCGAAGTCTCAATAATTCCTCAGGATAAGCTTGATAAGATAATGGAGAAATTTAACGATGTTATTGAAAGAGAAAAAGAAATGCAAGAGGGATACAAAGAACTAGAGAACAGGGCAAAGCATCCAATTATTAAGGAGTTATCAAAGGCAGTTCTTCACAATGAAGAGCAACACAATGCTATCCTAACAAAGGTTGTTGGCAAGTTTAGAAAATAGCATAATCCTTTATTATTCTTTAATTTTGTTATAGGACTTTTCACCTAGAATGTTTAGTAAAGTTTTTTAACTTAAACCCAAACCCCCGAGTTAGTATGAAGGTTAGGAGTGGTCTTAAAACTCTAGATCAAATATTGGGTGATGGATTTGAAAAAACACACAATATTGCAATAGTGGGTGGTATTGATAATGACCATGTGTTACTTCTTCATCAATTGGTTATGTCATTCTTATCACAAGGGCATAAGGTCCTCTTGATAGAGTTCAGACAGGATGTAAACTCGCTATTAAAGTGGCTGAAATCCTATAGAATAGACTACGATAAGTATGTAGAGTCGGGAATGCTAAAAATATTAGATGGTTTCTCTAACTTATATTCTCCCACCCATGTGACAGGAGCAAATGTGCTTCCAAATCCCATGGATCTTAGTATAACTACAGCGATAATAAGAGATAGTGTTGTCAAAGAAGAATATGATTTTGTTGTTATAGATGATCTCACATCCTTATATACCCTCCAGACTGATCAAAAGGCATATATAAGAATCGTGGTGAGACTGGCTAATTCCATTAAAAGATTCGGAGCTTCAACACTAGCCTCCCTTAATTCAGATGTACTTTCTCCTCAAGATTTATCGATGCTACTTATTCCGTTTGAATACGTTCTGGAGACTAAGAACGAGAACATTATTATTAGGAGGTCATTTCTACCCCTAAAGGTCAATCAAACTGTAATACCTTATATAAGAACAAACAAGGGGATAATACCATCTCAAGATGCCTTTAAGAGCATTGACAAAGTTCGAGAATCCCTAGTCCTCGACAATACGGGAGCATTAATGATGGGCGGAGTAAGAGTTCAAATAATTGAAGAATACTCAGAATCTGCCCTAATAGAATTTATATACCAATTCCTGGGACCAGAAGAAGGGAAGGAGTTTCTGTACAGGTGGGGGAAATATGAGATGATGAATGTTCCTATAGATTCAGAATTAATGAGTTATTCTAAAGAGGAAGCAATAAAGAAGGTTTTAGACGACAGTTTTGAATTCACAAAAGCAACCGGAGGAGGACTAATGAAGCTCATAGACATATCGGAAGATAGAATAGTCATTGAAGGAAAGAACTTATTCCCAGGGCTGAGAAACTTTCCTTATCCTGCTCATCTCAACTATGTTGGGGCCCTAACAAAGCTCATAGAAAAACTCACCGGGGAGATATGGGAGGGAGATGAAATAGAATGTGAAAGCCAAGGACATAGCAGATGTCTCTTTGTAATCAAAAGATTATCCCAAGGTAGCATTAAAAGGAACCTCCAAAGTTCCAAAAAGTGAGTCCGCGTAAATTCCCCCACTTGCCCACCATTTTATTTCCTTGGTTTTATTCTCCACTAGAATCCTAACGAAATCTGTTGGAACATTTGAGTAATAGATTGTGAAATTTACAGGGATAGTGAACTTCTCCCCTGGATCCAAGACTATCGTTCTGTTAAACGTATATTCGCCGATGTATATTTTCTCAGCGTACAAATCAATTTTGACTCCATCCATTGAAACTTTCTTCTTCGTTGGATTTGAAATTTCAAGTATGGCAACTATCTGAGCATTATCAGTTTCAATGTGCGAGACATAAACGTCAACAAGCCTAACCTCACAGTCATTGATGGGACCTAGGGCTATGTACCTGAATATGAAGTACCCAAAGTTAACAAGCGGAACTGAGACCAACAATAGTATTAGGATTGTAACACTACGTCTCATCCTCCTCCACCCTCAACTTGAGTCCAGTATGCTCCTGCTTAATTCTTTCCACAAGATTCACTATCTCTTCGGTAACACCTTTTAACTTGTTTGCAAGGTTTTCAAGCTCCTTTACTACCTCTTCAAATGTTCTTTCCATCTGCTCAACTTCCTCCATAGCCAAAGCTAATTTCTCTTCTTCTTCCTTCCTGTAAACTTCTATCTTAAGGGTCCTTGGATCCCACACTATCTTATCACCATCGATACTAAAATCAAGCGATATTCTGACAACATCCTCCTTTCTCACGCCTAGCTCTTGGAGCTTGTCAAATATATACTTATTAATCTCAGCACTAACCCGTACAACTTCTTCAGGAGGAACCTTACCCCTAGTCGCGGCAAATAAAACCTTCCTGACCTTATTAGCATAACCGCTAGCTCTCACGAATCCTGTTAGCAACTTGGGCATAAACCCCACCGTATTATTTTTAGGATTTAGAGATATAAATTCTTGTTGGTGCTTTCGCAATGAACATCCTTATCTTTGGCCCTCCCGGAAGTGGTAAGTCCACACAAGCCAGAAAAATAACTGAAAGGTATGACTTAACTTATATCGCTTCGGGCGACATAATAAGGGCAGAAATACAGGCCGGAACGCCCCTTGGAAGAGAGATGGAAATGTATCTTTCTAGAGGAGACTTGATTCCAGATACGATAGTCAACACACTCATAATATCGAAGCTGAGAAGGGTAAGAGAGAACTTTATCATGGATGGTTATCCAAGGACACCAGAGCAGGTCATAGCCCTCGAGAATTATCTCTACGACCATGGAATAAAGATAGACGTGGCAATAGACATATACATAACAAAAGAAGAAAGTATTAGGAGGATTTCGGGGAGGAGAATCTGTAAGAACTGTGGAGCAGTGTATCACGTAGAGTTCAATCCTCCAAAGGTTCCTGGGAAGTGCGACATTTGTGGAGGAGAGATAATTCAAAGGAAAGACGATCGCCCAGAAATTGTCGGTAAAAGGTACGATATATACTCGAAGAACATGAAGCCAATTATAAAGTTCTATCAAAAGCAGGGGATTTACGTAAAAATTGACGGACACGGAAGTATAAATGAAGTTTGGGAGAGGATAAGACCTCTGCTCGATTACATTTATAACCAAGAAAAACGGCGATGATTTGACTCCGGAAAATCTGAGCGATGATGAAGTCCAGCCCGAATGAGCCGAGGTGAGATGATGTTCAGGTTCGAAATTAAGGCTAGAGACGCAGCTGGAAGAATAGGAAAGCTCGAAGTTAACGGAAAGAAGATAGAAACCCCAGCGATAATGCCCGTTGTGAATCCGAAGCAAATGATCGTTGAGCCTAAAGAGCTTGAGAAAATGGGCTTCAAGATAATAATCACGAACTCCTACATCATATACAAAGATCCAAAGCTGAGGGAGGAGGCCCTAGAGAAGGGAATACATAGGCTATTAAACTACGACGGCATCGTTGAAGTTGACTCTGGATCATTCCAGCTCATGAGATATGGAAAAGTTGAGGTAACGAACAGGGAGATCATAGAGTTTCAGCACAAGATAGGGGTCGATATAGGAACCTTCCTTGACATCCCAACACCGCCAGACGCGCCGAGGAAGCAGGCAGAGGAGGATCTAAAGATAACACTGGAAAGGGCGAGGGAAGCAGAGGAGATAAAAGGGATACCAATGAACGCTACCATTCAAGGCTCAACATACACAGACTTGAGGAGGTACGCTGCTAGAGTTTTGAGTGGGATGAATTTTGAGATACACCCCATAGGGGCTGTAGTCCCCCTTCTCGAGTCCTATAGGTTTAGAGAGCTTGTTGATGTTGTAATATCATCAAAGATAGGCCTTAGGCCCGATAGGCCAGTACACCTGTTTGGTGCGGGCCACCCAATAATCTTTGCCCTAGCAGTTGCTATGGGAATTGACTTATTTGATTCAGCAAGCTACGCCCTCTACGCAAAGGACGACAGATATCTAACCCCCCAAGGGACGAAAAGGCTTGATGAGCTTGAATATTTCCCATGCTCCTGCCCGGTCTGCTCTAGATACAGCCCCCAGGAACTAAGAGAGATGCCCAAAGAGGAGAGAACAAGACTGCTCGCGATACATAACCTGTGGGTCATAAGGGAGGAAATTGAGAGAGTAAAGCAAGCAATAAAAGAGGGAGAACTATGGAGGCTTGTTGATGAAAGGGCTAGAGCCCATCCAAAGCTGTACGCCGCGTACAGGAGACTGCTCGAGCATTATTCCTACTTAGAGGAGTTTGAGCCTATAACGAAGAAATCAGCGTTCTTCAAGGTCAGTCAAGAAAGCCTAAACTGGCCAATAGTTAGGAGGGCAAGGGAGAGGGCAGAGAGAGTGAAGGAAAAATTTAAGGAAACGATAAAACATCCAATATTCGGTGAAATTCCAAAGTACCTTAGTCTCACATACCCCTTCGCTCAGAGTGAGGGAGAGGAAGATTTTGAAATTGTGAAACCGACAAAGGAAAATGTTCTGAACTACATAAAGGCGATAGCAGAGTACCAGTTCGGAGAGAACGCCTCTAAGGCGTTTGAAGGAGCACAAGTTGAGCTGGCAAGGACGGGAATGCCGAGACAGGTAAAGCTCAATGGAAAGAGGCTAGCAACGGTTAGGGCGGATGATGGATTGTTAACGCTAGGAATAGAAGGAGCAAAGAGGTTGCACTCAGTACTCCCATACCCCAGGATGAGGGTAGTAGTCAACACGGACGCTGAACCATTTGCAAGAAAAGGCAAGGATGTCTTTGCGAAGTTTGTCGTCTTTGCTGATCCTGGGATAAGGCCCTATGATGAAGTTCTGATCGTGAATGAGAGGGACGAATTATTGGCAACGGGACAAGCCTTTCTTTCAGGAAGAGAGATGATAGTTTTCCAAATGGGAAGAGCAGTGAAAGTTAGGAAAGGTGTAGAAGGATAACCAAAACCTTATTACCAAAGAAGTGATTAAAGAGAAGGTGGTGGAGAAGTATGGATCTGAACTTAATGGGAATAACAGGCGACGTTGGGGTAGGGGCTTTGGTCGGATTCATAATAGGGTATGCACTCAAGAAGTTCATGAAGATCGTGATGGCTTTAATTGGAGCATATGTCTTAAGCCTTTTCTGGCTACAACAGAAGGGGGTTATAACGATAAACACAGACGCATTATTCAACTTAACAAAGCAAGCAACGGAAGCGACATTAAGCCTCGCAGATAAGGCCTTAGGCATACTTCCAGGTAGCACTGCCTTCATTGCAGGGTTCTACCTCGGGTTTAAAAAGGGTTAAATTAGGGGTTCTCCCTTCATTTCTCCCCTCTTTTGAACTCCAAAGAACTCCAAGATCGTAGGGGCTATATCGTAGAGGCTTGTTTCCTCTCTCTTTACATCCAAACCCCATATTATAAGGGGGACTTTCTTTACCCTCTCGTTCAGAGAGCCGTGCATGCCTTTGACCCAGTAGCTTATCCCCTTAACTCCCCTGCATTCCCTGTGGTGACAGAACCAGTAGCCGCTCTTGGCAGAAACTATCAAGTCCCCGCTAACGGGCACATCAAGGTAGGGGAGATCCTCCCTAAAGAAAACAGCCTTGACCCCTGGGGCCCTTCTTAGGAGTTGGTAAGCTTCCTCCCTTTCCTCTGGATTCTTGAGGTAAACGTGAACTCCCCCACCGGACGAAACTCTAAGAACTTCAATTCCATTATTCCTCAAGTACTCCTTTAGATTAACCCAAGTGTGAACTTCCTCCTGCCCATGATCCGCAAATATTATGAAGGCATACTCATCCTTAAGTCTCTCCCAGAGGGTTCTAACAGCTGAATCGGCAATTTCAACTGCTTTAAGAGCCCCCTTACTCTCTGGCCCATACTCGTGTTGCATCCCATCTATTGAGGCAAAGTGAACTAACAATAGATCCGGCTTGCATTCCTCATACAGGTAGAGAGCAGAGTTCAGAACCCACACGTCCTTCTTCCAGTCCCTTCCATGTTTCCTATAAAGCTCGTCCCCGGCAAAGAAAGGTGGAAAAATTCTAACGTCGACATTGCTAAAGGGAGGCATTGTATAGCCAGAAACACTTGCCACTCTTATTCCCCTCTGCCTTAACAGGTCTTGAATTAGAGGGGCTTTTATGACCTTATGGGGATTAAAGGCAACCTCATAATCATAAAATTTAACCCTAACACCACTCAGCCTGTCATAATAGCCGTTCTCAACTACCCAGTGAATCCTGGGCTCAACGCCCGTCATTACGGTAGTGTGGACTAAATCCGTAAGGGTGGGAAATATAGATTCAACTTCAAAAAAGTAGCCTTCCTCGGCGAGCTCACTCAAGAACGGCATGTACTTAAGGTTGTACACTCCGTTCCCGTCAAGGCTTATCAGGGCAAGCTTCATGCTTCCACCTCAGCCGGTAGGTGGCTCATCACACTTCAGCCGGGAGTAGCTCATCATCGTCGGTGACCTTTTTAGCCATTGATTTCATAAACTTAACCGATGGGAGCGAGGGAGGCACTACCAAAGTACTTCGCTATCCTTGAAGGTGAAGACATCCCTAACTTCCTCTTGGCGAGAAAAGTTAAGGTTAGCTTTGACGACAATGCTGATCTTCAAGAGCTTTGGGAGGTTCATGATGAGGGCATGGACAGGCTGAGGGAGAACGATTTAAGCGAGAACCCCAGGAAAAATTTACTCGATTTAAAGGCTAAAATAGCCGATAGAATACTTGAGAGCTGTCACCTCTGTGAGATAAGGTGTGGGATAAACAGAAAAGAGAGCACTGGTTACTGCAGGGTTAAGGAGAGCTTGGTTGCGAGTGATTTCCTACACTATGGAGAGGAGCCCGAGTTAGTTCCATCATACACTGTTTTCTTCTCAGGATGCAACTTCCGTTGCGTCTTCTGTCAGAACTGGGATATAAGCCAGTTTAGGGTTGGCCTCGAAATAATCCCAGAGTACATGGCCTTAAAGATCGAGAGGGCTTATAGGTTTGGTGCAAAGAACGTGAACTTCGTGGGTGGAGAGCCCACCCCTAACCTTCCCTTCATCCTTGAGACGTTAAGGCACGTCAGGGTTCCAATTCCCGTTATTTGGAACTCAAACATGTACATGAGCGTTGAGGCGATGAAGCTCCTTGACGGGGTTGTTGATGTATATCTAGGAGACTTCAAGTACGGGAACGATGAATGTGCAAGAAAATACTCAAAGGTTCCAAGGTACTGGGAAGTAGTTACAAGGAACTTCCTTCTAGCTAAGGATCACTTTAGGGCGGAGTTCCTAATAAGGCACCTTGTAATGCCAAATCATTTAGAGTGTTGCACCAAGCCCATACTAACGTGGATTGCGGAGAACCTTGGCAGAGATGTCAGGGTAAACGTTATGTTCCAGTATAGGCCAGAGTACAGAGCCCAAGAATATAGGGAGATTGCAAGGATGCTGACACTTGAAGAGATGGAAGAGGCCGAGAGGATAGTAAGAGAAGTAGGACTGAAAAATGCACTTGTCGGATAGTCTCTTTCGAACGGTGATAGGGATGCTAATTAATGAAACCAAAGAACTCGTATGGGGAGGCGAGGTTAAATTTGCGGACACTTTCATTAAAAGGTTCCTGGGGCTAATGTTTCGAAAGCCAAGATACGCTCTCATATTCGTACTACCCACGGAAACCAGAATTAACGCCTCAATTCATGGCTTTTTCATGAGAGAAGCTATAGATGTTATCTTCCTGGATTCAAAGAGGAAAGTAGTTGATTTTACTATATTAAGGCCTTGGCGCTTGTACACCCCTAAAAGGCCCGCGAAATACATCATTGAAGGGCCAAAGGGTATGCTCCAAACCCTTAGAGTTGAAGTTGGCGATGTAATTAAATGGTAACATAATTAAATAATCGAACAAAAATGCCATTATGTACAATTTTCCAAACCTCCTAGGTTTTAAGAAAGAACCAAATCATTTAAAAGTCCGAGCTGAGATTGAGGAGCGATGGGAGAGATAAGGTGGGCTACCAAGGAGTACACTGATGAAGAGATATATTCAATCCTCGATCCCGTGGTTAGAGAGTGGTTTAGGAGGAAGTTTAAATCGTTCACCCCACCCCAGAGGTATGCTATAGTTGAGATACATAAAGGAGAGAACGTTCTAATTTCATCGCCCACCGGTTCAGGTAAAACACTCTCTGCATTTCTGGCTATAATAAGCGAGCTTATATCCTTGGGAAGAAAGGGAGAGCTCGAGGACAAGATATACTGCGTGTATGTTTCTCCCCTAAGAGCTCTAAACAACGACATAAGGAGGAATCTTGAGGAGCCTCTAGCTGAGATCAAGAAAATGGCCCAAGAGCTTGGAGAAGAGATACCGGAGATTAAGGTGGCTGTGAGAACTAGCGACACTACAAGCTACGAGAAGAGCAAGATGGTCAAAAAGCCCCCACACATACTCATTACTACCCCCGAAAGCTTGGCTATAGCGTTGAATGCTCCGAAGTTCAGAGAAAGGCTCAAAGATACGAGGTGGGTTATAGTTGACGAAGTTCATGCTTTGGCGGAGAACAAGAGGGGTTCCCACTTAGCCCTAACACTAGAAAGGCTTAGGGAGCTAACAGGAGAGGATTTCGTGAGGATAGGCCTGAGCGCCACCATACATCCCTTAGAGGAAGTCGGGAAGTTTGTGTTCGGCTTTGAAAATGGGAAGCCGAGGCCGGGATTGATTGTAGACGTCAGCTTCGCAAAGAGAACAAAGATAACTGTGGAGAGCGTGGTTGAGGATCTCGTATACACTCCAGCAGATGTACTTAGCCAGGCCCTCTACAGAAGGATAGGGGAGCTCGTCAAGAACAGGAAAACTACCTTAATTTTTACGAACACGAGGAGCGGAACCGAGAGGGTTGTTTACCATTTAAAGAAGATGTTTCCCGAATGGGCAGATAAAATAGAGGCTCATCATTCCTCCCTATCTAGAGAGGTTAGACTAGAGGTCGAGGAAAGGTTAAAGCGGGGAGAACTTAAAATTATCGTAAGCTCAACGAGCCTCGAGCTCGGGATTGACATAGGGAGCATTGACCTCGTAATCCTAATTGGGTCTCCCAAGAGCGTTAACAGAGCCCTCCAGAGGATAGGAAGGGCTGGGCATAGACTTCACGAGGTAAGTGAGGGGGTTATCTTAGCGCTCGACAGGGACGACTTAGTTGAGGTCACTGTTTTGGCTCATAACGCAAGGAACAGGAAACTTGACAGAATTAGGATACCAAAGAACCCCTTAGATGTTTTAGTTCAGCATGTCCTGGGGATGGCCCTAGAGAGAGTTTGGGATGTTAACGAGGCTTATAACGTGGTGAGAAGGGCATATCCTTTCAAAGATTTACCTTTTGAGGACTTCATGAACGTTCTTAAGTATTTAGCTGGAGAGTACGCCGGCTTAGAGGAGAAGAAGGTCTACGCAAAGATATGGCTTGAGGATAGGAAGTTCGGAAAGAGAGGAAAGATGACGAGGGCAATTTACTACATGAACACAGGGACAATTCCTGACGAAGCGAAAATAGACGTCTTCACGGTAGATAAGAGGTACATAGGAACCGTCGAGGAAGAGTTTGCGGAGCACCTGATGCCAGGAGACATCTTCGTCTTAGCAGGAAGAACATACGAGTTCGTTAAGAGCAGGGGTAACAGGATATACGTCATATCTAGGGAAGGTGCGAAACCAACGATACCCTCATGGTTCTCGGAAATGCTACCTCTAAGTTTTGATCTAGCCTTGGATATACAGCAGTTTAGGAGGGAGGTAAAGTCCTTACTGGGCAATAAGAGAGCAAGATCATTCCTCATGAAGAAATATGGTATCGACAAGATCACGGCAAAGGCAATACTCTCCTACTTCAGGGAGCAGGCCAAGTACTCAATAATCCCGGACGATGAAACAGTTTTGGTAGAGGTAGTTAGGGATGAAAGAGTGGTCAAGTACTTCTTCCACACCCTCATCGGTAGGAGGGCAAATGATGCCCTAAGCAGGGCCTTTGCCTACATCATAAGCCGGAAGAAAAAGTGTAATGTCGGAGTTGCGATAACGGATAACGGCTTCATGCTCAAAGTTCCCGAGGATAAAGCCCTAACCCAGGGAGAACTTGTCGAATTATTTAAGCTGGAGAACCTTAG